>CAVUYK010000013.1:0-739497 GCA_963745655.1 Terriglobales bacterium
CGAAATTTCGATTAACGGTCTGGCCCGGCTGGTGGTGGAGGTGACTGGAAGCCGGAGCGTGATCCGGCACGTCCCCTATTCCGCCGTGTATGGCGAAGGTTTCGAGGACCTGCTCCGGCGGGTCCCGAGCCTGGAGCGCGCCGCGCGGCTGATCGGCTATCATCCCACCCGCGACCTTCGCGGCGTGATTGCCGATGTCGCCGCGGAGCGCCGCGCCGCCGCCCTGGCGTGAAATCCTTGAGCAGCGGGTCACGGCGGTTGTGCTAAGATCGAATAGCCCCGATGAGAAGGGGACCAAGAAAACCCAAATCCAGGGTCAAATTTGAACGACGCGGCAAAAGGGGTCCGGGAAACCGGACCCCTTTTCCCTTTGGAAGTCTGGATTCGTCCTCATCGATGCACCGATGGTTGCGACGGCGGCCGCGAGCCGCTTATGGCCGCGCCAGCAGCGCCTGCCCGCGCGCGCTCATGAGGAAATCGAGCAGGCGCTGGGCGGCGCGCGGTTGCTTGCTGGTCGAGACCACGGCGCCGGCCTGGCGCAGGGGCTTGTGCCAGGTCGAATCGATCAGGATGCCGCCGCGGTCGAACACCATGGTCCAGGCGGTAATCACGGCTTCGGCATTGCCGCTGGAAGCGTATTCGAAGGCCTGCCGGACGTTCTCCGCATATACCACGCGGCCCTCCAGCGCCGGCCACAGTCCCATGCGTATGAGCGCTTCCTTGGCCGCCATACCGTACGGGGCGTGAGCGGGGTTGGGGATCGCCAGATGGCGTACCCGAGGGTCGGTCAACTGCTTCAAATCTCGTATCTTACCGTCTTTCGACCACAGCCCCAGCCGGCCCAGCATATAGACGCAAACGCTTCCGGGCAGGACCAAGCCGCGCGCGGCCAGATCCTTCACAAACTCTTCATTCGCCGATAGATAGACGTCGTAGGGTGCGCCATTCTCAATCTGCCGCGCCAACATCCCGCTGGAACCTACGGTAAAACGAAGCTGGATACCGAACGATTCACGCATCTGCGCGCGTAAGGGAGCTTCCAGGCGAGCCAGGTCCGCCGCAGCGGCAACTATAAGATTCGGGGCTGTTTGCGCAGTAGCCAAGGAGGTCAGTAGAAGGAGTAAGTAGAAAGCGCGGGGGATATAACTTGACAGTGCTCGACTAAAGTTTGATAATAAGAATTGACTAATGGTGGAGGCCCAGAAACCCCACCTATCCAGGAGGCTTTTACTCGAATGAGCAAGATCATCGGCATTGACCTCGGCACCACCAACTCCGTGGTGGCCGTCATGGAAGGCGGGCAGCCCGTGGTCATCCCCAACCAGGAAGGTGGACGCACCACCCCGTCGGTTGTCGGATTCGCGAAAAGCGGAGAGCGTTTGGTCGGTCAAGTGGCGAAGCGTCAAGCCGTCACCAATCCGGAGAACACGATCTATTCTATCAAGCGCTTCATGGGACGACGCTATGACGAAGTCAGCCAGGAGATGAAGCTGGTTCCCTACCACGTCAGTCGCGGCTCGTCGAATGACGCCCGGGTGGACATTAATGGCAAGCACGTTTCCCCGCCCGAGATTTCGGCTATGATCCTGGGCAAGCTGAAGGAAGCCGCCGAAGCCTACCTGGGCGAGAAAGTCACCGAAGCCGTAATCACGGTGCCGGCGTACTTCAACGACGCGCAGCGGCAGGCCACCAAGGACGCCGGCCAGATTGCCGGGCTGGAAGTGAAGCGCATCATCAACGAGCCCACGGCGGCCGCGCTGGCCTACGGCCTCGACAAGAAGAAAGACGAAACCATCGCCGTATTCGATTTCGGCGGCGGCACCTTCGATATTTCGATTCTCGAGGTGGGCGACGGCGTGGTGGAAGTGAAGTCCACCAACGGCGACGCGCACCTGGGCGGCGACAACATCGACCAGCGCATCATCGATTGGATCATCACGGAATTCAAGAAGGAAAACGGCATCGATCTGTCGCGCGATCAGATGGCGCTGCAGCGGTTGAAGGAAGCCTCCGAAAAGGCCAAGATCGAGCTTTCGACGCTGCTCGAAACCGAGATCAACCTGCCGTTCATCACCGCCGATGCCAGCGGTCCGAAGCACCTGGTGATGAAGCTCACGCGGGCGCGCTACGAGCAGATGGTGGAAGACATTCTCCAGCGCTGCGTGGAGCCCTGCAAGAAGGCCCTCGCCGACGCCGGCCTCACGCCCACCGAGACTCGACGAAGTGGTGCTGGTAGGCGGTTCGACGCGCATTCCGCGCGTGCAGCAGATCGTGCGCGAACTGTTTGGCAAGGAACCCAACAAGAGCGTCAACCCGGACGAAGTGGTGGCGGTGGGCGCGGCCGTGCAGGGCGGCGTGCTGGGCGGCGAAGTGAAGGACGTGCTGCTGCTGGACGTGACCCCGCTTTCGCTCGGCATCGAGACGCTGGGCGGCGTGTTCACCAAGCTGATCGACCGCAATACCACCATCCCGACGCGCAAGAGCGAGATTTTCTCGACGGCCTCCGACAGCCAGACCTCGGTGGAGATCAAGGTTTACCAGGGTGAGCGCGCCATGGCGTCCGACAACCGGCTGCTGGGCGTGTTCCAACTGGTCGGCATTCCGCCGGCTCCGCGCGGCATACCGCAGGTGGAAGTCACCTTCGACATCGACGCCAACGGCATCCTGAACGTGACGGCCAAGGATCGGGCCACCAACAACGAGCAGAAGATCACCATCACCAGTTCGAGCGGCCTTAGCAAGGACGAGGTCGAGAAGATGGGCAAGGACGCCGACGCGCACGCGGCCGAGGATCGCAAGCGCCGCGAAGACATCGATTCGCGCAACCGCGCCGACTCGATGGTTTACAACGTCGAGAAGATGCTCAAGGAGCATCGCGCCAAGATTTCGGACGAAGACGCCAAGAACGTCGAATCGGCCATCGAAGAAACCAAGACGGCTATCCGCGACGGCGGCGCGGAACGCATCAACGCGGCCCTGGACAAGCTCACCACCGCCAGTCATAAACTGGCCGAGGCTATGTACAAGACCGCCGGCGCGCCCGGCGCGCCGGGCGCCGAGCAGACCGCGCAGGGCTCCGCGCCGGACGCCGAGAGCAAACCGAAGGACAACGTGGTCGACGCCGAGTTCGTCGACGTGGACGAGAAGAAGAAGTAAGCATGGTGGGCGGCGGACGGCCCGCAGGGCGCGTCCGCCGCCGTATCCTATGGCCGCGAAAAAGGACTATTACGAGTTGTTGGGTGTTTCGCGCAAAGCCAGCGCCGACAACATCCGCAAGGCCTGGCGCCGGCATGCCCGCAAGTTTCATCCCGACCTGAACCCCGGCGACAAGTCCGCCGAAGAGCGCTTCAAGCAGATGCAAGAGGCCTACGACGTCCTGAGCGACGCCGAAGAAGCGCCAGATGTACGATCAGGTCGGCTTTTATTCGGAGACCGGTCATCCGGGCGCGGGCGGCGGGGCGGCTTATCAGCAGAACCCCGACATGGGATTCGGCGGGTTCGATTTTTCGGATTTGGCCGGGGGCGCCGGCCAGCGCGGCGCCCCCGGCGCCGAGAGCGGTTTCGGCGGCAGTTTTCACGACTTGTTCGGGCAGTATTTCGGGCGCGGCCGGGAAGAGCGCGCCTCGGCTCCCGAGCGCGGGACCGACCTTGAATACGCATTGAGCGTGGATTTCTGGCAAGCCATCCGCGGCACGCAGATTCGTCTCAACATCAATCGCCAGGAGGTCTGCGGCGCCTGCGCCGGGAGTGGCACGACGGGCGGCAGCAGCGCCATTTGCCCGGAGTGCCAGGGCTCGGGCAAGGTCACGCAGATGGCCGGCGCCATGCGCTTCAACCTTACGTGCCCGCGCTGCCACGGCAAAGGCAAGCTGCGCAACGTGTGTTCGTCCTGCCAGGGCGACGGTCGAACCACCACCACCGAAACCGTCGAGGTCCGCATTCCGCAGGGCGTGCAGACCGGCTCGCGGCTGCGCGTGGCCGCCAAAGGGAATGCCGGCTCGCAGGGCATGCCGGCGGGCGATCTCTACATTACGGTTCGGGTGGAGGAGCATCCGTTCTTCAAACGCGATGGAGACGACATTCACATCCGCATACCGGTTTCGATTGCCGAAGCCGGACTGGGCGCCAAGATCGAAGTGCCCACCATCGACGGCCGCGCGCTCTTGAAAGTCCCCATGGGCACGCAGAACGGCCAGAAATTCCGGTTGCGTGAAAAAGGGGTCTTGAACGCTCGAAAAGGAATTCGCGGGGATCAGATTGTGGAGATCTCGGTGGATGCGCCCAAGGTCCGCGACGAGCGCAGCAAGGAGATTCTGCGCGAGTATGCGCTCCTGAATCCCGAAGACCCGCGCGCGGAAATCTGGAGTAAGGTCTGACCATGGTTAAGAGACGCGCCAAAGCCGCTCACATGATCTCCGCCGTGGCCGAGCAGTACGGCATCCACCCGCAGACGCTGCGGCTTTACGAGCGCGAAGGATTGCTGCAACCCTCGCGCAGCGAAGGCAACACGCGCCTCTATACGGACCAGGACCTCGAACGCCTCGAGGTCATTCTGCAACTCACCCGCGAGTTGGGCGTGAACCTGGCCGGCGTCGAAATCGTCCTGAACATGCGCGAGAAGATGGCCGAGATGCAGAAGCAGATCGAAGAGTTCGTCACCATCTTGAACCAGGAACTGGCGCACCTGAAACGTCCGATCGCCGAATCTCGCAACTCACTCATCCCGGTGATCCAAGTCCCGTCCAGGAAGCCGTAGCGCGCGCGCTCCCTTCCTATGGGGGCGACTGGCGCGGCCCACCGCCTCGCCTGGAAAGCCAGGGACAGACACCTTTTCCGCCAAGACAGCCTCTAGCCATCTCCGCGGGCGCTCGACGGCGGAAAAGGCTGTCTGTCCTGCTTTCGCTACAGATTCATGTCGCGCTCCCTTTCCATGGGGGGACTGGCGGCCCACTGCCGCCCCTGGATACCATATAGATGTTGGTATCTATGCGTCGCTTCCTCCTCTCCACCTTCCTCACCTGGTTTGCACTGGCGGCCTTGGCCGCACCGGAACCGCGGCCGCTGTTGCGCCGTCCGGCGGTGAATCGCACCCATATCGTCTTCTCCTACGCGGGCGACTTGTGGAGTGTGCCGCGCAGCGGCGGCACGGCGGTGCGCCTCACCTCCGGCACGGGCGTCGAGACGGATCCGTACTTCTCGCCCGACGGCTCCCGGATCGCGTTCACCGGCGACTACGACGGCAACACGGACGTTTATGTGATGCCGTCCTCAGGCGGCGTGCCCCGCCGCGTGACGTTCCATCCCGCCATCGACATCGTCCAAGGCTGGTCGAGTGATGGCACGCGCATCCTGTTCCGCTCGGCCCGGGCCAGCCACACGCGCTCCAACAACCTGTTCACCGTGGCCCCGGAGGGGGTCTTCCCCGACCCACTGCCGCTGCCCATGGCGGAGGAAGGTTCCTTCTCTCCCGACGGATCCAAGATCGCCTACATGCCTCTGGCGCGGGCCTTCGATTCGTGGAAACGCTATCGCGGCGGGCGCATGTCGGTGATTTGGATTGCCACGCTGGCCGACTCCAGCATCGAAAAGATCCCGCGCGACAACACCAACGACTTTAACCCGATGTGGGTCGGCCAGCGCATCTTCTTTCTTTCGGACCGCCGGGGAGCGGTGACGTTGTTCGTCTACGATACGCGCACGAAGAAGGTCGCCCAAGCGCTGGTGAACGACTCGTTCGACATACGCTCGGCCTCGCCCGGTCCCGGCTGCATCGCCTACGAACGCTTCGGCGAAATCTGGCTCTACGACATCAAGTCCGGCAAGGCGCGCAAAGTGGACATTCAAATCGCGGCCGATCTGCCGGAGGTCCGTCCCCGCCTGGTGAAGACCGCCGCCAGCATCCGCCGCGTAGGCTTGTCGCCCACGGGCGCGCGCGCGTTGTTGGAAGCTCGCGGCGAGATCTTCACGGTTCCGGCCGAAAAAGGCCAGGCGCGGAACCTGACCAACACGGCCGGCGTGGCCGAGCGGTTCCCGGCCTGGTCGCCGGACGGCAAGTGGATCGCCTATTTCTCGGACGCCTCGGGGGAGTACGAATTGCATGTGCGCGCGCAGAGCGGCGCCGGAGAAGTCCGCAAGTTCAACCTCGGCGCGGCGTCGTTCTACGACGGGCTGGAATGGTCGCCGGATTCGAAAAAGATCGCCTACACCGACAAATCGCTGCAGGTCTGGTATCTCGATCTCGAAAAGAAAACACCGGTGCGGGTGGACCAGGATCTGTTCCAGCCGCCGGATGGCATGCCGGCTCCGAAATGGTCGCCCGACAGCCGCTGGCTGGCCTACACCAAATACCTGCCGAGCCACATGCGGGCGATTTATTTCTACTCGCTTGAATCCGGCCAGGCGCGCCAAGCCACCGACGGCATGAGCTTCGCGGGCGACCCGGTGTTCGACGCGAGCGGCAAGTATCTGTTCTTCACCGCCAGCACCAACATCGGTCCAGTGGTGGAAGGCACCATGTGGAGTTTCAATCGTCCGGTGAGCAGCACCGTATATGTGCTGGTGCTGCGCAAGGACCTGCCTTCGCCGCTCGAGCCGGAAAGCGACGAGGAAAAGGGCCCGGACAAAGCGGCGCCCTCCAAATCCGCCAAGGACAAGGAGCCGCCCAGGGTTTCGATCGATTTCGATCGCATCGGCCGGCGCATTCTGGCGCTGCCGCTCCCGGCGCGCAACTATCGCGAGCTGGTGTCCGGCAAGGCCGGCATTCTGTTCCTGCTCGAAGGCCCGAATCTGGTAATGCCGGTGGGATTCTCCGGTGTCAACACGCTGCATCGCTTCGACCTCGCGACGCGCAAGACCACCAAGCTGGCCGAAGGCGTCGGCGCATTCGCGCTGTCGGCCAATGGCGAGAAGATGCTGGTGCGGCAGGGCGCGAAGACCTTCATCGCGCCGTCGGCCGCGGCGCTCAAACCCGGCGACGGCGAACTGCGGCTGGACAGCATGGAGATGTGGCTGGACCCGCGCCAGGAATGGAAGCAGATGTTCCGCGAGTCGCTGCGCATCGAACGCGATTTCTTCTACGACCCCCACCTGCACGGCCTGGACCTGAAGGCCCTGGAGCGTGAATTCGCGCCGTATCTCGACACCATCACCACACGCGCCGAGCTGAATTACCTGTTCTCGGAAATGTACGGGCGCCTCACCGTGGGGCATCTCTACATCGTGGGCGGCGACATGCCGGCGGCCAAAGCCGTGCCCGGGGGATTGTTGGGCGCCGACTACCGCGTCGAGAACGGCCGTTACAGATTCGCGCGCGTCTTCGACGGAGACAGTTGGTCGCCGCAACTGAGCGCGCCGCTGGCGTCCCCGGGCGTGAACGTGGTCGAAGGCGAATACCTCCTGGCGGTGAACGGCCGCGACATCACGGCTTCGGACAATCCTTACCAGGCGCTCGAAGGCACCGCGAATAAATCCGTGGTGCTGCGCGTGGGACCGAATCCATCGAACCAAGGTTCGCGCGAAGTCACGGTGGTGCCAATCGGAGACGAAAAGCAACTCCGCTACACCGCTTGGGTGGAGGACAATCGCCGCCTGGTGGACCAGCTCAGCAACGGACGCCTGGCTTACATGCACCTGCCCGACACTTCCCGCGGCGCCTACGCGAACTTTACGCGCTGGTTCTTCGCGCAGGCGGGCAAGCAGGGCGTCATCGTGGATGAGCGCTTCAACAGCGGCGGCCTGTCGGCCGACTACGTCATCGATTACCTGGGCCACGCCCTGCTCAACTACCGCACCACGCGCGAAGGCCGCGACATGACCACGCCCATCGCCGGCATCTTCGGCCCCAAGGCCATGCTCATTAACGAATACGCCGGCTCGGGCGGCGACTCGATGCCGTATTATTTCCGCCGCGCGAAGTTGGGTCCGCTCATCGGCAAACGCACCTGGGGCGGACTGGTGGGCTTCTACGCGCCCGTGCCGAGACTGATCGACGGCGGCGCGGTCAGCGCGCCGAATCGCGGCTTCTATACTCCGGAAGGCAAATGGGAAGTCGAGAACTTCGGCGTGGCGCCCGACATCGAGGTGGACTACGATCCGCGGCTCGCCCGCCAGGGGCACGACCCGCAACTTGAAAAAGCCGTCGAGGTGCTGCTCGCCGAACTCAAGAAGAACCCGCCGCCGGTGCACCACAAACCCGCCTATCCGAAGTACCAGTGAGCGCAAAAGGGGACAGACGCATTTACCGCCGCGGTGGCGCCGATTCAAATGCGTAAATGCATGATGGCGGAAAATGCGTCTGTCCCCTTTTGCGTGTCGCGGGCGGCTGTTTTGATACAGTGGAATTAGAAGAGCAACGCTGCATCAATAGGGAGAATGGAATGAAGTACGGATTGGATATTCGTCAGGACGCGGCGCTGGACCTGGTCAGCGTCGGCGCTCTGGTGCACCGGCTGGACCCAGGCATTATCCCCTTCCGCAAGGCCACCCAGTGCGTCATCCACGTGAGCGGCGGCGAGTTCAACGTGGCCGCCAACATGGCGGACTGCTTCCGACTTGTCGACGGGCGTCGCGACGGCCATGGTGGATTACCCCATCGGCGACCTGATCGGCGAGCGCGTGCGCGCCATGGGCGTGAAGCCCTTCTACAAGCAGTTCCAGCACAACGGCGTGAACGGCCCCAATATGGCCGCCGTTTACAGCGATCACGGCCATGGCGTGCGCGCTCCCGTGGTCTTCTACAATCGATGCAACGAAGCCGCCGCGCAGTTGAAGCCAGGCGACTTCGATTGGAAGAAAATCTTCTCCGGCGGGGTGCGCTGGTTCCACAGCGGCGGTATTTTCGCGGCCTTGTCGGAGACCACCGGCGAAGTAATCATCGAGGGCATGAAGGCGGCCAAGGCCGCCGGCGCCGTGGTCAGCTTCGACCTGAACTATCGCGCCAAGTTGTGGAACATTTGGGGCGGCCACGAGCGCGCGCTCGGCGTCATCGGCCGCATCGCGGAGAACGTGGACGTGCTGGTGGGCAACGAAGAGGATCTGCAGATGGGCCTCGGTATTCCGGGCCCCGAAGTCGCCTCCAAGTCCAAGCTCGACCCCAGCACCTTCTTCGGCATGATCGACAAGGTCGTCGCCAAGTTCCCCCAAGTGAAGATCGTGGCCACCACGCTGCGCGAAGTCCACTCCACCAACCACCATAGCTGGAGCGCGGTGGCGTGGATCGACGGCCAGACCTACATCGCACCAACCGCCGAACTCACGGTTTTGGATCGCGTCGGCGGCGGCGACGGATTCGCATCCGGTTTCTTCTACGGGCTTTTGGCCGGCGAGGAACCGCAACAAGCCGTGAACCTGGGCTGGGCGCATGGCGCGCTGCTCACCACGTTCCCGGGAGACACCACCATGGCTACAGTGGAGCAAGTGCGCTCGTTCGCAAAGGGCGGCTCGGCGCGCATTCAGCGCTAGACCGCGGGAGAAGGAAAATTACATTATGTCTTTTAGCGATATTTCCAGACGGCATTTCTTCTATGGAAGTCTGCTGGCCGGCGCAGTGCCGCAGGCGGGCTTCGGCAGCGTCGCTTCGCTGAAGCGGCTCGGCTACAAATCACCTAACCAGAAGTTGAACATCGCCGGCATCGGCGCCGGCGGCAAGGGCTACACCGATCTGACTAGTTGCGCGACGGAGAACATCGTGGCGCTGGCGGACCCGGACGACCAGCGCGCCGCGCGCACCTTCGACAAGTTCCCCAAGGCGACGCGTTACAAGGATTTCCGCCGTCTGTTCGACAAGGAGACCAACAACATCGACGCCGTCACCGTGTCGTGCCCGGATCACGTGCACGGCACGGCCGCCATGTGGGCCATGGTCCGCGGCAAGCACGTCTATTGTCAGAAACCCCTGGTGCGCACCGTGTGGGAAGCCCAGCAGCTCACCGAAGCGGCCGCAAAATACAAGGTTGCCACGCAGATGGGCAACCAGGGTTACTCGACCGAGGGCGCCCGCGAATGCTGCGAGATTATCTGGAACGGCGACGTCGGCAACGTCACCAAGGTGCTCGCCTGGACCGACCGCCCGGGCAAGTACTGGCCGCAGGGTCCCGACGTGGTGCCCAAGGAAGGTCCGATTCCCGCGACGATGGATTGGGACGTTTGGCTGGGCGACTCCGAACCGCGTCCTTTCAGCCCGGATTACATCCCCATCAAATGGCGCGCCTATCCGGAATTCGGCTGCGGCGCCATCGGCGATATGGCCTGCCACATCCTGGGTACGCCCAACATGGCGATGCTCCTGGGGGCGGCCAGCAGCGTCGAATGCATCAAGCTGGAAGGCAAGAGCAAGTACACCTTCCCACTGCGCACCGTCATCCGGTTTGACTTCCCGGCTCGCCCGGGCATGCCCCCACTGCAGATCTTCTGGCACGACTGCATGAGCGCGCCACCCAAGGTCGATGGTCTGCCCGAAGGCACGTTGATCGGCGACAAGGACATCAACGGCAGCCTGTTCATCGGCGACAAGGGCATGGTCACCACCGGTTGCTACGGCGAGAACACGCGCCTGGTGCCCGACGATAAGATGACGAACTACAAACTGCCTCCGCGGCTCCTCACCCGTTCGCCCGGCCACTACCGCGATTGGCTCCGCGCCTGCAAGGGCGGCGCTCCGGCGTGCTCGAACTTCAGCATCGCTGGTCCGTTCGTGCAGTGGATGCTGCTCGGCGTCATCGCCATGAATTTCGAAGGCAAGCTCGAATGGGATGCCGACAAGGGCCGCTTCTCGAATAACAAGGCCGCCAATGAATACTTGAAGCCGAAGTTCCGTAAAGGCTGGAAGTTCGTCGGATAACCACATCCGTTCCGTGTTCCCTTTCTTACGCCCGCGGTGCCTCGTGCACCGCGGGCTTTTCTTTGGCGCGCGGGGTGGCTATTCTGGAGGTGTCCAGTCCTGCTGTCCTGGGAGGTCTCGAAAACAAGGAGGAACGCACCGGCTATGAGAAGATCCATTTTCACCACGGGTGCCATTCTGCTGGCGCTGGCGCTCGCTGGAACGCTTTCTGCGCAGCGCGTCAAGCAACTGAACAAGAGCCGTCCGAGTCCGGACGACATCGTGACGGCTACCGTCGGCGGCACGAACGTGACGGTGGAATACAGCCGTCCTTCAAAGAAAGGCCGCGAAATCTTCGGGGCCCTGGTTCCGTTCGACAAGATCTGGCGCACGGGCGCCAACGAAATTACGGTTCTCACTGTGGATGGTGACTTCATGGTGGGCAAAATACACGTACCCAAAGGGAGCTACGGCGTATACACCATTCCCGGCAAGACGGGTTGGACGCTCGTGCTCAGCAAAACCGCAAAGGGTTGGGGGACGCAATACAACGAAGCCCAGGACCTGGGCCGGACCCCCATGAAGGTTGTCAAAACGGCTTCTCCGGTAGAACAATTGACCATCTCGGTCGAACCGGGTGCGGGCCACATGGGCGTTCTCAAAATCGCCTGGGATCACACCGAAGCCAGCGTCGACCTGATGGCCCACTAAGCACCGTCTTAGAAGTCCGGTCATGTAGAGGCAGGAAGTGTTCGGCACTCCGCCGTCAGTGATCAGCGGTGTCCGAACAGAGTTACCCAGCCTGCGCGTCTTCCGCCTTTCGCGCGCGGGGCTTGACAGCGCCGCGCCGCGGGATTGAGAATCAGGGAGCATGTCTGAAACCCGCGACACCACCACCAGCCGGCGAGGCTTCCTCGAATCCTCGTCCTCCACCGCCGGACTTCTGTTGCTCAAACCCGAGACGGTCTTCGGCACACAAGCCAACTCCACGGTCGAAGTCGGCATCATCGGCCCGGGGGGACGTGGGCAGTGGATCGGCGATTTCTTCGTGGAACACGCCGGCGCGCGCATCGTGGCCCTGGCCGATGTGTTCCCGGATCGCCTGGAAAAGGCCGGGCAGAAGTTCAAGGTGGCGCCCGAGCGCCGCTACCGCGGCTTCGGCGCCTATCGTGAACTGATCGCCTCGCGCGTCGACGCCGTGGTGATCGAGACGCCGCCCTACTTCCACCCCGAGCACGTTGCCGCGGCGGTGGACGCCGGCAAGCACGTCTTCGTGGCCAAACCCGTGGCCGTGGACGTGCCCGGCTGCCGCTCCATCCGCGAGAGCGGCGAAAAGGCCCAGGGCAAACTGAGTTTCCTGGTGGACTTTCAAACACGCGCGCGAGAGCCGTTCCGCGAGGCCGCCCTGCGCGTGCATCGCGGCGACATCGGCACCCCCGCGCTGGCCCACGTCTACTATCACGGCTCCGGCGGCGATCCCGTCCCCAAGCCCGAGTGGGGGCGCGACGAGGCCCGCCTGCGCTATTGGCCGCGCGACCGCGTACTCTCCGGCGACATCATCGTCGAGCAGAACGTGCACGTGCTGGACATGGGCAACTGGCTGCTCGGCGGTCATCCCATCAAAGCCCGCGGCATGGGCGGACGCAAGATCCGCATGAAGTACGGCGACTGCTGGGACTACTTCGTCATCACCTTCTGGTATCCCAACAACGTCGTCGTGGACTTCAGTTCCGCGCAGTACGTCAAGGGTTATTACGACATCTGCGCGCGCGTCTACGGCTCGGCCGGCACGGTGGAGGAACACTACGGCCTGGGACCGCGCTATCATGTGGACCCGCGCAACGACGGCTTCGTCGCCATCACCGGCGACAAGCCCTGGAAGGGCTCCGACCGCGACGACACCTTCACCGGCGGCGCCATCGACAACGTCAAGGCCTTCATCGATAGCATCCGCACGGGCAAGCTGCTCAACAACGCCGCCGACAGCGTCGACTCGACGCTTACATGCGTGCTGGGCCGCATGGCCGCCTATCGCGGCGGCACCGCCACCTGGGACGAGATGCTGGAGCTCAACACCAAGCTCGAAGCGGATTTGAAATTCTGAATCAGGCGGCCATCCCGGCGAACACTTTGCGCGCGGCGGCCACCGTTTGCTCCACCTCGCGTTCGGTGTGCACGGCGCTCACGTACATGCGCCCATCGGGCAGCAGGTAGATGCCTTCGTCCAGAATGCGTCGCAGGTAGCGTGCCAGCATTTGCTGATCGCTCTGCAGGAAATCGCGATACGAACGCACTTCGGCAAGCTTGGTGAAGTGCACCGAAATCGCCGCGCCGAAGCCGCTCACAAGCACCGGAACACCGTTTTCGGCCGCCGCCGCGGCGATGCCTTTAGCGATCTCCCGGCCCATCCGGTTGGCGTGCGCGAGCGCCGCGCCATCCCCGGCCGCGAGTTCTTCGAGCGTGGCCAGAGCGCCCCCCAGCGATAGCGGATTGCCGTTGAACGTGCCGCCATAGGCCACGCCGCCCGAGACCATCAACTCCATTACATCGGCGCGCCCGGCGAACGCGCTGATGGGCAGCCCGCCGCCCAGCGCTTTGCCGAACGTGGCCAGGTCCGGCGTCACGCCGAACACCGCTTGCGCGCCACCCGGCGCCATGCGGAACCCGGTAATGACTTCGTCGAAGATCAGCAGCGCGCCGTACTCGCGCGTGAGCGCGCGCAGGCCTTCCAGAAATCCCGGGCGCGGCATCAGCGATCCGCTGTTGCACAGCACCGGTTCGGTGATGACGGCGGCGATCTGATGGCCGTGTGCGGCCAGGATGCGCTGCAGCCGTTCCAGATCGTTCCACGGCGCCACCACCACGTTCTCCGCCGAGTTGGGCACCTGCCCTTTGGAATTCAGATGCACGCGCAGGTCGTCGAGGGGTCCTAACTCTTCCACGCCGCCGCGATAGCTCAACAGAATCGAATCCATCCAGCCGTGATAGTGGCCCTCGAATTTCAGAATCAGGTTGCGCCCCGTGTAGGCGCGCGCCAGGCGCAACACCGCCTGCACGGCCTCGCTGCCGCTGGAGGTGAACGCCACGCGCTCGGCGCAGGGCACCATGGCGCACATCTTCTCCGACAAGGCGAATTCCAGTTCGTGCTGCGCACCGTAGCAGTGCGGTTTGGCGGCCTGCCGCGATACGGTCTCCACCAGTTTCGGATGTGCGTGTCCGAGAATGAGCGGCCCCCAGGCCAGCGCGTAGTCGATAAACTCGTTGCCGTCGACATCAGTCGCGCGCGGCCCGCGGGCGTCCTTGAAATAAAGCGGCACGGGGAGTTTGGCGCGGAAGGGACTGCTCACTCCGCCCGTAAGACTCTGGCGGGCGCGTTCCAGCATGGCTCGCGACGTAGGGTATCGGTCCGGTGTCGTCATGGTGTATGAATGTTGTTGGTGTCCGCGGCGCGTACAGCGGACGCCAACTTCTAAACTTACAACACTCGGAGGGTTGCCATGACTCATCGACAGCGCGTTCTCGCCGCGCTCGCGCACCGTGAGCCGGACCGCGTTCCGCTGGACCTCGGCGGCACCGGCTGCAGCACCATGACCGTGGGAGCGCACGCGCGCCTGCGCGCGCACCTGGGCGTCGCCGCCGATCCGCCCGCGCCGTTGCTTGTCGCGCCGCGCCTCTTCGGTGGTGGTCGACCGCGCGTTTGTCGACCGCTTCCAATGCGACGTCCTGCCGCTGTTTCCCGGCGCGCCGGAGGAGGCCGAACGCGACATCTCCGAATCCGCCTTTATCGACGAGTTCGGCATCACCTGGCAGCGCCACTCGGGAACGCACTACATCAACGCGGACGGACCGTTCCAGAAACTCGACGATCCCACGCCGGCCGACGTCGATGGATTCGCCTGGCCCGACCCCACGCATCCAGCGCGCTACACGGGCCTCGGCGAGCGCGCCCGCGTGCTGCATGGCGACGCGGACTACGGCGTGGCGCTCACTTCCTGGCTCGGCCCCGTGCACCTTTCGCAATTCATGCGCGGCTACGTCGAGTGGCTCGAAGATCTGATCGCGCGCCCAGCCTTTGTCGACGCGCTGCTGGATCGATACGTGGGGATGTGGGTCGAAGCCATGGACCGCGTCCTCACCGAATGTTCGGGCGGCGTGGATGTGGTTCTGTTCGGCGACGACATCGCCACGCAGACCGGACCAGTGTTTAGTCTCCAGCTATACCGGCGCTTCGTGAAGCCCCATCACAAGCGCATGGTGGAAGCTATCAAGCGCCACGGCAAACCCGTCCTATATCATAGTTGCGGGTCCGTATATACGTTAATACCGGACTTGATCGATATCGGCATCGACGCCCTCAATCCGGTGCAGGTATCCGCCGCGCGCATGGACACCGCCCGCCTCAAGAGCGAGTTTGGCCGCGATCTTACGTTTTGGGGCGGCATCGACACGCAGCGAGTCCTGTCGCGCGGCACACCCGCCGACGTGCGGGAAGAAGTGCAGCGCCGCATCGGGGATCTTGCGCCCGGCGGCGGCTACGTGCTCTGCGGCGTCCACAACCTCCAGCAGGAAGTCCCACCCGAAAACGTGGTGGCCATGTACGAGGCGGCGTTGGAGTTCGGCGGGTAGGCGATGTCTGAAAGAGACGGGCTACGCCGGTCCGCCCAGCGGCGCCTCGACCACGACCAGTGGCTTCGGCGCTCTCTCCGTACGGCGCCATCTTAAGCAACTCGCCGCCTGGGCCCATGGCGATGGAGCAGCCGATGCACTTGCGGCCCCGCCACGGCCCGGCGGTGAGCCATCCGACGTTGCTCACGCCCACTACCGTCAGGGGGTGCGCGCGCGTGAGCGTCGAGTAAGCGCCCAGCCAAAGTTCGCCGTAGGGCTCTTGCGCGTTATCGTGGTCCGCATCTACAGCCCAGGCGCACGGCGATAGCAACAGTCGCGCGCCCATGCGGCCCAGGGCATGGCCCAGGCACAGCGACTCGGGAAAATTGTCGGCGCAAATCGCCAGGCCCACCGCGCCCACCTCAGTCTGGGCCACCGCCAGACTGCCGCCGCGTGCATAGAGATCGCGCGCGATCTCGAGTTCGTTGATCTTGCGATGGCGCAGCAGGATCTCGCCCGCGGGCGAGATAAGCACCGCGGCGTTGTAGACGCACTCGCCGGCGCGTTCGGTGAGGCCCGCCACTACGTAGATGGAGGCGCGCTGCGCGGCTTCGGACAGAAAATCGGAGGCCGGACCGGGAATGGGTTGGGCTTCGGTCCGCGCGCCGGGCCAGGTCCAACCCAGATCCAGGCACTCCGGCAGGACCACGATGCGGCAGCGCAGTTCGGCCGCGCGCGCGATCATGCGCGAGGCGCGTTCCAGGTTGGCCTCCCGCTCGCCGCACTCCACCAGCATCTGTGCCATGGCGACGGGAACGGTGTTGGGATGCGTCGGCATAGAAGCGGGTCCCTCCATTGTCCACCCAAGCGGCCGGCTGTGGTAGCCTCGCGCGTATGAAGTCTTCCGAACCGTTCCGCCGCAACATCCTGCGAGGCGCGCTGGCTGCCCCGCTCGCGCTGACTTCGGCTTCGGCCGCCGCCACGCCCGGCACACACCCCGTGGATATCCCCGGAGGGTTGAGTCATCTCTTCTTGAAACGCCAGGCCCGCCGGCGGCGCGCCTCCAGCGCCGACCCCACAGGCGGCAATCGCGACGGCTTTCCGCTCGAAGCGGGAGCCAGTGTGGACATGGCCCGCATCGAGGGCGCCGGCTGCATCCGCCACATCTGGATCACGCTGCACAGCCTGGAAGAGCACTACCTGCGCAGATGCGTGCTGCGGGCCTGGTGGGACGGCGAGGATCGGCCCAGCATCGAAGTTCCGGTCGGCGGATTTCTTCTGCGGTGGGCCACGCGGCCATCGCCAACTCCTGGTCGCTGCCCATGAACACGAACACGGGCGGCGATTCCATCGAGCGCCACCGCATGGGTATGAACTGCTTCTTCCCCATGCCGTTCGCGAAGGGCGCGCGACTGGCGGTGGAGAATCAGGGCGGCAAGCCGTTGCGCGGGCTCTATTGGTACATCGACTACGAACAGTACGATTCGCTCCCCGACCACGCTCTGCGCTTCCACGCCTTCTGGAAGCGCGAGAATCCGTTCCATGCCGCCTACGACATCGCGCATCCACCCACGGGCCCCGATCCTGAACAAGGACGGCAAGCAGAATTACGTGATTCTGGACGCGCACGGCGAAGGGCACTACGTCGGCTGCAATCTGATCGGTGGATAATCTGAACCCGCACCACGGCTTCAGCTGGTTCGGCGAAGGCGACGACATGATCTTCATCGACGGCGAAGAGCTGCCGTCCATCACCGGCACCGGTACCGAAGACTATTTCTGTTACGCCTGGGGCTACCCGGGCGGGCTTGAGCTCCACTCCGTATCACGGCGTCACCGTGGTCGGCGAGCTGCAGGGCAAGGCGATCTACTCGGGCAAGTGGACCATGTTCCGGTTCCACGTCGAAGATCCCGTGCAGTTCGAGAAGTCGATCAAGGTGACCATCGAAGTCGGGCCACGCCAACGTGCACGCCAACGACGTCGCCTCCACCGCCTACTGGTACCAGCGCGAACCGCACGCGCCCTTCCCCGCCCTGCTCCCGGTCGACAAGCGACTGCCCATCCCGGAATGGGACAGCCTGCGCAGCTTCTGGAAGACGCTGTGAAGCGGATCCCGGGGTGCGCGACATAGATGTGGGTGATCAGGCGACTCGATCGCGAGATGCCCAGTAATCTTCGAACCGATCGTTAAGACGGCAGCAGCGCAGGGCGAGGATGGGGTTGGCGCCGCGAACGGTCCAGAACATTCCGGAGCGTTTCAAGCGGGTGCCGATGACGGTCTTGCAGCCGCCCTCGATGACTCCGGATCCGGCAAACAGGTTCTGCGCGCGGAAGTTCGGATAGCGCATTCGCTCGCTGTTGCGCTGGAAGTATTCGGCTTGGTTGGCGACGGTCTTAGCGAGTTCCTCGCTGGCTGGGTGCAGACCGCGCAAGGTCTGCACCAGCGCTTCGATCTTGCCTTGGTCGAGTGGATCGAGGCAGATGGCCATCCACTGCTTGCGGGCCTGCCCGCCGTTGGGGAACAGCTGAGCCGCCAGTTCATAAAGATGCTGGCGCGCGGGATAGAGATCGACGATCTGGAGAGCGCCCGGGAAGTGCTGATCGGCGAGATTCCAGATCCAGACGGCGCCGTCGCCGATAACCACCTTCTTCTGGGCCGGGCTCCAGCCGCGTCGCCAGGCTTCGGTGTAGAGGCCGCAAGCCGAACTCTTCTGCCGTCTCCAGGCCCTGGCTACGCAGAGCTGAGGCCCGCGTGAACCCGAACGTAAACGTGTGGTGAGCCTATCTTTCGCCAGTTGAGGATTGAAAGCATCCTCCCCAGTGTCGGCCGATGTGCGCCTGAGGTGTCTTCGGAATAGGGATCTGCGGTGGGCAATCGAACAGGTCGATGGAAGGAGGGGGGTCGGAGAGGTGCAGCGGAAATCGCTTGAGCTGAAAAGCTTCCTGGTTTTCCACTACCCGGAGGACGTGAGGCTAGCTTCCTCCTGGGCCGCTGGAGTTGCTCGGGATGGAGAGGATGAAAGACACGGCTCCAGCGGAGGTGGTCGGACTTATAATCGGCAGTGGCCAGGAAACCAGGGCGGAAACCCTGGTGGATGCTGCCCAGAATGAGAAAAGGAAATTCTGGTTGACAACGCCGGCGCTGTTATAGAGAAAAATCCTGGATAGCTGGAGACTCGCGCTAATCGGACGGTAGTGCAGGGAGGTGAGAAACAAACTTCTCATCAGGCCGCGCGGCCCGTCGTCGGGCTGATGCTGGCCTCTGCTGGCGTTCAGCTCTAGTCGTCTTAGTTCAGTTTTGGGAGGCCGCACACATCGAAGGGAACCCGCCTGGATTTTGGTGCTACGCCTTGCCGGACCTCCGTGTGCTAAACTCCTATGGTCCCGCTGTGGGAGGCCCCACCATGAGAATCTCGGCGGAAAAGATCATCCGCATCGGATTCGGCCTCGCGTTACTGATTCTAGGCGCGATCGGCATCTTTGCCTATTGGAGCCAGGCCCGCTTTGTCGAGACGTCGAAGCTCGTCACCAACACCCACATATTGATCGAGAAGCTGGAAGATCTGGCCACTGAGGTCACCGGCGTCGAAAGCGCGTCACGTGGTTATGTTCTGGCCGGAAAGGACTTCTACCTTGATCCCTATTACGACGCTGTTCGCGAGGTCGATCAGACCATCAGAGAGCTGAAGAAACTGACGGCTGACGATGCCCGGCAGCAGCGCCATGTCGCCGTCATCGATGAGCTGGTCAAGGCCAAGCTGGCCTATCACGGGGAAGTAATCAACCTGCGCAGGGACAAGGGTTTCGGAGCCACAGTGGACAAGTTCTTAAAGGGTCGCGGGCATGAGTTGATGGACCGGTTCCGGGCCGCGATCGACCTGATGGAGGGTGAAGAGAAACAGATTCTGACGCAGAGAACCAACGATGCGCGGTCCCGCAGCCAGAAATCCATGCGCTCGTTGCTGGGCGGAATGTTTCTGGCTTTCTCGATCCTCTTTCTGGTCTACTATCAACTCAACCGCGAGGTCTCACGACGGAGGCGGTCCG
Source organism: Terriglobales bacterium (assembly GCA_963745655.1). Classification (GTDB taxonomy): domain Bacteria; phylum Acidobacteriota; class Terriglobia; order Bryobacterales; family Bryobacteraceae; genus JAJFUV01. The sequence continues at coordinate 19,470 of CAVUYK010000013.1, forward strand.
AGCGCAGCCTGATTCACTCCAACCGTCTGTACGCGGTCCTGAGTGGTGTGAATGAGGCCATCGTCCGCACGCGCGATCGTGACGAGTTGTTCCGGGAGGTGTGCCGCATCAGCGTGGAACTCGGCCTGCTGAGGATGGCCTGGGTGGGCCTGGTCGATAACGAGACCCGGCTGGTGAAGCCCGTGGCGCACGCGGGGCTGGAGAACGGCTATCTCGAGATATTGAAGATCTCGGTTCAGGATGAGCCCGGCGCGCGGGGGCCGGCCGGCACCGCACTGCGCCACGGCAAGCATTTCGTTTCGAACGACATCGCCGCCGATTCGCGCATGCTCCCTTGGCGCGAAGAAGCGCTCGCGCGCAGCTACAGTTCCGCGGCGGCCTTCCCCATAGAAGCGGAAGGCCGCTTGATCGGAACATTCACGGTGTACGCTTCTGATCCAGGCTTCTTCGATGAAGAAACCGTGTCCTTGCTCGACGAGGTGGCCGCGGACCTCTCCTTCGCGCTGGAAAGCATGGAACAGGAGGGCAAGCGCAAGCAGGCCGAACAAGATCTCCGCGACCTGAACGCGGAGCTGGAGCGGCGCATCAGTGAACGCACGGCGGAGGCGGAGCGCGCCAACCGGCTGAAAAGCGAATTCCTGGCCCGGATGAGCCACGATCTGCGGACGCCCATGAACGCAGTCGTGGGCTTCTCCGATCTGCTGGCCGAAGAAGCGGAAGGCCCGCTCCATGCGGTCTACAAGGATTACGTCGAGCGCATCCAGCGAGGAGGCCGCCACCTTCTTGACCTCATCAATGACCTACTCGACCTTTCCAAAATCGAGGCGGGCCGGGTCGAGTTGCATCCCGAGGAGTTCCTGGCCGCCGAAGCCTTAGACGAGGCCTTGTCGGTGATCCGGCCGCTAGCCGAAGCGAAGCGGCTCCGCGTCGAGAGTAAGATTTCGCCGGAGTTGCTCGCGTATGCCGACAGGACTCGTTTCAAGCAAATTCTCTACAATCTGCTCAGCAATGCGGTTAAATATACTCCCGAGGGGGGACGTGTGGATGTGGAGTCATCGAGCTCTGAGGACGGCCTTTTGCTCACTGTTGCGGACACCGGCGTGGGCATCCCTCCGGAGGAGCATGAGGCCATCTTCAAGGAGTTTCACCGGGTGGGTGCGACGAAAGGCGCCAAAGAAGGGACCGGACTCGGTTTGGCGATCACCAGGCGGCTGGTGGAACTGCATGGTGGAAAGATCTCGGTGGAGAGTGAACCAGGGAAAGGAAGCCGGTTTTCGTTCACGTTGCCGGCGAGCTGCGTGGGGCCGGAAGGTCCACCGGCCGCCGTGCAGCCGCCGGATGCTGCTGGCACGGCTACTTAGGCGATCAGGATGTGTTGTGCAAGATACCCGTTGTCGACGTCAACCCGGAGAGCCGGTACCTGCTTCGCGCAGTTCTGAAGCGCTCGTGCGCGCAGATGCGGGAGGCCTGGCATGGGCGGGAGGCGCTCGACATCATCGACCAGGCCGTGCCCGGTCCGGTTCTCCTGGATATCGAACTGCCGTTCATGCACGGCTTCGCCGTTGGCTCGCAACTCCGACAGAATTCCGGCTTTGCGGCGCCCCCAGTGGCGGCGATCACCGCCAACCCGATGCATGCGGATCGGGAGAAGGTGTTACCGCGGCTTGGATGCTTACATCACCAAGCCGATTCACGCGACCAAGCTCCGCGAGCAGATGGGGCAACCGCTCCGCTGGTGGGCGTGCTCCCGCATCCCAGCGGCGGCTTCTCGAGAAGGTGAGAGGATGAGTGCAGAAGGCAATATGGCTCTGAGCCTGGTGGCAATTGACGACGACACGGACAGTCTCGCCCTCATCAAGGGGGCGCTGAAACAGGAAGGTCTTGAGATTTTCACTGCGGCGGACCCCTGCGCGGGCCTGGAACTGGTTCAGCGCCGCCGGCCGGAGATTGTTCTGCTGGATCTGATGATGCCCAAGATGAGTGGAATGGAGGTACTGGAACGGATTCTGGAAGCTGCTCCGGAGATCAACGTGATCCTCATCACCGCTTTCTATTCCACGGACTCGGCTGTGGAGGCCATCCGCAAGGGCGCCTGCGACTATCTTCCCAAGCCGCTCTCGATTCCCGTGCTGCGTGAGAGGGTGGGCAGGCTGCTCGAGGAGGCCCGGCGACGCCAGCAGGCGGTGCAACTCGACGGCGAGCTGCTTCGGACACATCAATTCGAAGGCATTGTCGGCAGGAGCCCGTTGATGTTGCAGGTGTTCGACCGCATCCGTCGGGTGGCGCCTCATTTCCGGAATGCCTTGGTCACCGGGGCTACCGGGACGGGAAAAGAACTGGTCGCCATGGCCCTGCACCGGCTGAGCCCGGCTGCCAAAGGCCGTCTGGCCGTGTGCAATTGTTCGGCCGTGGTTGAGACGCTCTTTGAGAGCGAACTGTTTGGCCACGCCAAAGGAGCGTTTACCGGCGCCGTGCAAGACAAGGCGGGGTTGTTCGAACACGCCAATGGCGGTACGGTTTTCCTGGACGAGATCGGCGATATGCCTCTGGAGACTCAGAGCAAACTGCTGCGAGTTCTGGAGAACGGGGAGATCCAGCGGGTGGGTTCGCCAGCCGTCCGGCGCGTCGATGTGCGCATCGTCGCAGCGACAAATCGCGACCTTCCGGACCTGATGGCGCGAAGACAGTTTCGGGAGGACCTGTACTACCGCCTCTCCATGGTTGAAGTTAAGCTTCCCCGGCTGGTCGAGCGAAAAGAGGATCTGCCTCTGCTGGAAAGGTACTTCATCGAGCAGTTTGCCGCGCAGTACAACAAGGACATCCGGAGAATCAGCCCACGCGCCCAGATCCTGCTGGCGCACTATTCCTGGCCCGGCAACGTACGCGAGCTCAGGAGCGTTCTCGGGAGCGCATGCATGATGGCGCAAGGGGAAGCGATCGACGTGGGCGATCTCCCGGAGAACTTTCGCACCCGGATCGCGCAGAGGACCGCGGCGGAAGAGGATGGGTGGCTCACGTTGGCGGAGATGGAGCGCCGGTACCTTCTGCGCGTGCTGGAGAGCGTAGGCGGCAAGAAAGCTCAGGCCGCGAAAATTCTTGGCGTTCACCGGGCGACTGTCTACCGCCTTCTCGGCGAGGCCGAACCCGAACGGAAATCGGACGCCAAAGTATCTGACGAGAACGGCGATGCATCCTTGCGAGGGGACGAAGTCCAGTGACATGCAGTACACCGGAGCCTTCCTGAGCAATTAGCGCATCGCGGCGCCCACGATGTGCTGGCTGGAGAATCGGCAATAGTAACCGGCTCGGCGCACCGCCGCGCCCTGTCCGCTCAAAACTGCGTGATACTCAAAAGGTTTCCATCCGGGTCTTTGAACCACGCCACCCTGGCGCCGCCGGGCGAGGTCCAGATGGCAAACTCGTCCTGCTGCATCCCCGCAAAGCGTTCGAGACGGATGCCCGAGCGTTGGAGGTGCTTCGCGATCCGAACAATGTCCGGGACCTGCCAGCCCAGAACGGTGTATTTCGCAACTGCCACTTCTTGAACGGTGGTAACCCGCAGCATTGTCCCTGCGGCGTCGAACACCAGCGCAAATTGGTCCTCACTTACCAGCCGCTGACCCAGGATGTCCCGGTAGAACGTCTTGGCGCGAACAGGGTCGCGCGTGGCGATGAAAGCCATGAGTTTTTGACCGCGCAGGACGCGTTGCGCGCGTCTCAACGGTAGAGATCCCCGCGCGGATTCCTCTTTTCCCGCGAGAGTCGATCTGTGTGGAGTGCTCCCAGATGATCGTTTTGCCATGCCCCAGCATCTGCCAGATCCGCGCTGTCGTCAAGCCGCTGGCGCACAGGCGCACGTGGGACAGAGAGTGTAATCTCCATGGACGCGCCTCGCGAGGTCGCCAGGGTGCCATGGCGCTCGATGGATGGTTATTCCTTTGGCTTTTTCCTGGACTTCTTGCCGGGCTTCCCATCGGCTGCTTCGTCGAGGCTGCCATCCTTAAACTTGTCGGCGGGCGGGCGGTAGTAGTTGGTATTGAAGATGAACCAGCCGTCCTTGCCGGGTCTGGAGACCGCCAGGATCAGAGCGACTCGGTCGCGCGGGCCCTGAAAATAGGAGATGCGGATGCGGTGGACACCTTCGGTGAGCTTGGCTGTACCGGTGATGCGGGTGGGCGGGTGCGTGCCGTCGTTGTCGATAATCGTTTTGCCGTCGATGTAGAGTTTCGAGCCATCGTCGGAGGTGAGGGCGAAGCCGTACTTGCCGGGCTTCGAGACCCAGAAGCGACCGTTATAGTCGATGGCGAACCACTCGAAACGGTTGGTGACGCCAGGGAAACCCTCGCGAAAACTGCGGGTAGGGATGTTCAGGGCCGGGGTGTAGACGGAGCCGATCGGCTTCAGCTTTTTGAAATTGGGGAGCCACTCCGTATCTTCTTTGAGCAGGTAAATGTCGCCCTTGAGTCCGGAGGAACCGACTGCCGTGATGCCGAAGGTGTAGACCGGCTTGTCCGGGAGTTTGGCCTCCTGAGCCGGGCAGATTGCGGCTGCGAGAAAGAGGAGGTACACCCGGACGTGCATCTGTAGCAGGGATAGCATACGAGCGGTTTCCATACAACCACTGCGCCGGCAACTGACCCGCGGAGTAGTAAGCGGGAAGGTGTATACTTTACCCTTCTGGGACGCGTATGCCTGATCGTCGTGAATTTCTCAAGTCCGCGGCGGCGGCCGCCATAGTGCCCGCCTCCGCGCTGGGCCGGAGCGGCGCCGTGGCCCCCGGCAACCGCATCACGCTGGGCTTCATCGGAACCGGCAACATGGGCCAGGGCGACATGAAGAACTTCCTGCCCTCGCCCGACGCGCAGGTCGTCGCCGTGTGCGATTCCATCCGCTGGCGCCGGGAGCAGGCGCAGCACATGGCGGACGCCGCGTACCAGAAGCGGACGTGCCGGGCGTACCAGGATTTCCGCGAGTTGCTGGCGCGCACGGACATCGACGCGGTCTCCATCGCCACGCTGGATTCCTGGCACGTCCTGCACGCGCTGGCCGCCGTGCGGGCGGGCAAGGACGTTCTGGTGGAGAAGCCGCTCGGCATGAGCATCGACGAGATCAAGCTGTTGCGCGAGGAGGTGACGCGGCGCGGGCGCGTTTTCCAGTTCGGCACCCAGCAGCGCTCCACGAAAGAGTTCCGCTTCGCTTGCGAACTGGTGCGCAACGGACGCATCGGGAAGCTGCACAACATCAACGTCGGTGTGCACGCCGGCGCGAAGGAGCGTTCGGGCCTGAAGACGCTCGAGCCCGAGCCGGTGCCCGAGTGGCTGGACTACGAGATGTGGCTGGGACCGGCGCCGGCGGCGCCCTACACCACCGCGCGCCTGACCTACCCGCACTGGTTCCACATCAGCGACTATTCGCTCGGCTACGTGGCCGGCTGGGGTATCCACCATATCGACATCGCGCAGTGGGGCAACGGCAACGACGCGACCGGCCCGGTGGAGGTCGAGGGGACGGCCGTTTGGCCGAAGGACGACGCACTGTGCGACAACCCGATCAGTTGGGACGTGCATTACTCGTACGCCGACGGAGTGACGGTGCATTTCACCGGATCGGGTCCGGGCTTTGACGGCGTGCGGCACGGCATCACGTTCCAAGGCAGCGAGGGATGGGTGTTTGTCAAGCGCGGCGCCATCGAGGCCTCCCCGAAATCACTGCTGCAATCGACCATCGGTCCGAACGATGTGCACCTCGCGCTGAGCAACCATCACCAGCAGAACTTCCTGGACTCGATCCGCAGCCGCGGCCCCACGGTGTGCCCCATCGACGTCGCGGTGCGCTCCGACACCATCTGCCAGTTGGCCTGGATCGCTTTCAAGCTGGAACGTAAGCTGAAATGGGATCCGGCTAAAGAAGATTTCGTCGCGGATCCCGAAGCCAGCCGGTTGATGCGCCGGACCCTGCGAAAGCCCTGGAGTTACGAGAAAGCCTGAACATGACCACCCGCATCTGCGCTCTAGCTACTCTTCTTTGCACTTTGGCCGCCGGCGGCGATTCGTTCGCCTGGCGGCAAGGCGAATCTTCGCTGGCGCTGCTCAACGGCGAACGCGTCGTCTGGCAGTTCAACTACGGCAAGGATTTGCCCAAGCCCTACTTCTTTCCGGTCTGCCTCCCGGATGGCACCGAGTTGACCGCGCTCGGCCCCAGCGATCACCGCTGGCACTATGCGCTGTGGTTCTCGTGGAAGGAACTGAACCACGCCAACTACTGGGACCGCAGCGACAAGACCAAACTGGCGGGCGCCACGGAAGTGGTGACGGCTCGCGCCGAACCGAAGCGCGACCATTCCGCGCGGTTTGAGTTGACATTGAAATACCATCCCGACGGCGGTCCGCCCATACTGAGCGAAACCCGTACGATCACGGTCACGCCGCCCGCCAAGGACGGATCGTACCGGATCGACTGGCTGGGGGTCTTCACCGCCGGACCGGAGAACGTGCTCATGCAGGGCGGCACATCCGGAGGCGGCTACGCCGGCATGTCGGTGCGGATCGCGCAGAACAGCCGCGACTGGCGCCTGGTCAACAGCGAGGGTCTGGAGGACACCGCCGGCGGCGCGATGGCCAGAAACACGCACGGCAAGCGGGCCCGCTGGACGGATTTCTCCCTCGTGGACAAGGCCACCGGAAAGCCGGCGGGGATCGCCATCCTGGAACACCCGGGGAGTTTCCGCCACCCGGCCCAGTGGCACAACATCATCGACGAGAAGAAACCATTCGGCTACTTCAGTCCCGCGCCTCTCTGGAGCGAACCCTACACCCTGCCGGCAGGTAAGAGCCTCACGGTGCACTATCGCATCCTGATCCATCCGGGACGCGCCGACAAGGTTGCCATCGAGCGCGAGTGGCGCAAGTTCAGCCGCCGGTGAGTCACAGCCAACGGCTGTCGATTGTGGAAGCCCGCATGCCTGCCCCCGGCTGCCTCCGACTCCGCGACCAGCGCCGGCGCGCGCCTCACCGTGGACTTCCGCTGATGCAAGAGGTGAAACGATGATTGCGACTCTGGCTCTGGCGGCGGTTTCCGTCATGGCACCCCCCCACGCGGACGAAGTACAACGGTTCGCGGCTCAGGATTTGTCACGCTATCTGACCCGCGTCACCGGTCAGACGGTCACGGTGGGTGACGCGAAATCCGCGCACCGCTTCCTGCTGAGCGAGGCGCCGGCCGGTGCGGCCCTGAAGCAGGACGGCTTTCTCATACGGCGGAAGGGCCCGGACATTTTGATTCAGGGACGCGGCTCGCGCGGCGTGCTCTACGGTTGCTACGCCTATTTGGAACGTCTGGGGGTGCGCTGGTATTTCCCCGGAAAGGAATATGAGGTGGTCCCCCGGCGCTCCATCGACTGGAGCGCCGCGCTGGACGTCGTCGAATCACCTGCCATACCCTTCCGCATCCTGGACTACTCCACCTACACGTACGCACCGGTGGAAGAATGGATCGATTTCGCCGCCAAGGCGCGTCTCAACCGCATCTGCTTCGCCTCGAACTGGCCCGCTCGCGACTGGTACGCGGCGCAGCGCGAACACCTGGCGCCGGAGTTGCGCAAGCGCGGCTTCATGATTGAAATCGGCGGCCACCTGTTGCCCACCTTCCTGCCCCGCCCTTTGTTCAAGGATCATCCCGACTGGTTCCGCCGCAACCGCGACGGCGTGCGCACGCCGGATTTCAATTTCAATCCGTTCCACCCCGATGCCCTCGCGTACGTCACGGCGGGCGCCGTCAAGTACCTGTCCGGGGTACCGGAAGCCAGCCTGTATCACTTGTGGCCGGACGATCTCTCCGAAGGCGGCTGGAGCGAGGAGCCGGGCAAGGAGCAGTACACGCCCTCGGACCAGTCCCTGCTGGTGGCCAACCGCATCGTGACCAAGCTGCGGGAGAAACTGCCGTCCGCGAACCTGGTGTATCTCGCCTACCACGACACCGAGCCGGTGCCGCGCGTGGTGAAGCCCGCGCCGGGCATCATCTACTTCAATGCGCCGCGCGAGCGCTGCTACGCCCACGCCATCGACGACCCGGATTGCGCCAACAATCGCAAGTACGCCCAGGCACTGGAAGCCGCGCTCCCCTTGTTCGGAGCGAAGAACGCGCAGGTGTTCGAATACTACGTCGACCAGATCCTTTTCCAAAACGTGGTGAGCCCGCCCCTGCCGGAGATCATGGCCGCCGACACGCGCTATTATCGCCGCCTGGGCGTGCCGCGCCTGGGCACGCTGACGGTAAACTCATCCGAATATCCGACTCCCGCGGTGAACATGTTCCTGTTCCCGCGCGCCTACTGGAATCCGGACCAGGATCTGAACGTCCCGTTAAACGAGTACGCCGTGACGTACTTCGGCGACGCCGGCATGCAGGACTACTTCCGGGAAATCAAGTTCGCCCTCGGCGGCCTGGTGAAGATGTGCCGGTTTGAACGCATGACTTACTCCTGGTATCACCCGGACGCAGTCAACGAAAGCGACGAGGCGCTCTCCTTCCACGCCGAGAACATGGAGCAGGCCATCCGGGGTCCGCTGCCACGCGCCACCGCGCACCTCACCGCCGCGTTGCGCCGGGCATCGAGTCCCGTCTTCCGCCGGCGGCTGGAGCGCGAGAAGGAGTCGCTCGATTACACGTTCCTTCAGGCGCGCCTTTACTGGCACCTGGTGCGCGGCGAAAGGGCCTTCCGCACTTGCCGCGACCGGCAGGAGTCCGGCGCGTGCCTGGCCGCCGCCAGCGCCTCCGTGCTCGCGCGCCATTACCGGATACGGCTGGAACGCTTCATCGGCCGCTCCGGTCTGAAAGGTGAACCGATCGTCGGCGACACGGAAGGCCTGGCGCGCAAACTGCGCGGCCTGGCGCGACGCAGCATCGTCAACACCCATTTCCTCTATCAGCAACTGCCCGCCGGCGTGGATGGCGCGACCATGGACTCCGGCACGGACTCGATGGCCGTCATCTACACCGACGTCCCTGGTCCAGTACATGCCAAAGGCGCCGCCGCGGCCGGCATTGAGTGGCGTGACGAGTTCGGGCAACCGCTCGGTGAGGTCCCGCTCAATGTGGCCGGCCGGCCGGTGGTGGTGGAGGCGCACGGCATCGCGCCCGACATCTTGTTCAACCACATCCTGGCGAGCCTGCGTTAACGCGTCGCGATTTTCCCGGAGCGGCCAACGAGGGCATCCGCGCGGGCCAGATCTCTTCCTGGAGGAGCGGGGCGTCGCACAGATGCACCACCATCGAGTGAAAACTCCACTCGAACCACTGGTCGAACGCATTCAGATCTGGGCGGTTCGGCCATGACGAGGGAACGCGGTATCAGTCCAACAGTTGCTCCTCGAAAGTGTCGTCGCACCCCTGGTGGGGTCGAGGACTGGCGCCGATGCTCACCATTTCCGCCACTTCCAACCGAAACCTGGACGCTGGCAATTTGGCAAACTCCTCTCGCAGCCGCTTTTCCACCGCCTATCGTAGCCATGGCTGACGCAGGTGCGAATCCACCAGGATCACCAGATCATCGAGAGTCTTCGACTCGCGGCCGCGGCCGGAGCATCTATTCCATCGTGATGCGCCTGCTTACCGGCCGCTGGCTCGATGACCCAGCCGCCAACCTTCGCGTGTAGCAAATGACTCAGCTTAGCGAGCGCCCGTTAGCCGGAAATTCAACCGTTGCTCTTCTTGTGGCAGTTCATACATTTCACTGGAGCCGCTTTGCCCTTCGCAACCTCAGCCTTGTGGCAGGTGATGCAAGTGCCGGCAGTCGCACTGGGATTGTGAAACGCGGCCTGGAGCTTGGTCTTCATGGGCGGCGCCGCCACCTTGGTGTGGCAGTCCGTGCAAGCCTCTTGTGCTGTCTTGCTAGGCTTTTCCGGCTTGGACGCGTGGTGGCAAGTTTCGCACTTGATCTTGCGCGTTTGGGAGTGAAGTTTGTGTTCAAATTTCACGGCGCCCATCGGTGAGCCTTTGAGGATAAAAACGTCTTTGGGCACGGCGTTCTCCGCCGCGGCGGCCGTAGCATTCACGGCGGAGGCCAGCCTCGCGACTAGCGGACCAGGCTCCCGGGAAACTACCGGGTGGGACTCAGCCATTATTTCGCTGGCTGCCGCAGTGGTTTGAACACTTGCCTGCTTTTGCGAAGGTGCAGGCTGAGGCTGCGATCGCTCACTCCTGACACTTTTCCCGGAGGGCGCAGGAGCACAGCCAGCCGGCATATAGCACAGAACCATCAGTACAACCGCGGACAGGAATATGGATCTCATGGTTTTCTCCATTTAAAGATTGAAGTGAAGGGCTGCTGCCGTGATTGGAACTCACTTCGCGCCCTGTTTTCACAAGGTCGCGCAGACGAGGGCTTCTCCGCCATGTCCAGGCCACCTCCGAATGACAATACTGAAACACCGAGCCACGGGAACTGAGTATATCATCTGGACTGCGAGCGCGTTGTGGAAGTGCTGCCGGGCAAACCGCCGCGGGGGGGCGGTATCCGCCGGGATTGCCGAGACCATCTGATGCCGTTGAATGAGTGTCATCTGAAGCGCGTACTTCGTGAACTCGTAACCGATTACATTCGCGGACGGCCGCACTCGCCCTTGAGGCCGGGCTCTCCAGAGCCAAGTCAGGCTACTTTCCCGGAAAGCGGCCATCGACATCCCTTGCCGCCAGGCCAGCGTGTTGCCAAGACGGTGGCGCCTGCGCTCGCATCATGCATACAGTCTGGAGAGGGAGGTCACGTAGTGGTTCGAACTTGCGGACCACTGTACAGTCGCGGGACAGCCGGCCCCGGCTCAACACGAAACGGTTGTTGTCAACAGCGCGTCGGACAGCGCGCCGCGACCGTGCCAGATCGGTATTCACGGTCGCGGCCCGGCAACAGGCGCTGGTCTTTGTACGCAAACCACGAACCCCTTGCGGCAACTGCGGTTTGGAGTCACTGGTCTCATCGAGCCCCAGCGGCGCCGCGGTTGTCTTCGCCGGTAAGCCTGACCTGCTTTGGTCGTCCGATCCTGGTAAGCTCCCGGCTCAACGTCGACTTCGAAATCAAGGTCACGGGGAACGTCTCGGCCACAAGAGTGACGTCGACAAATACGGCGGCAAGACGCTGATCAACTCCAGCGGCCCGTTTGTGGCCGGGGCATCTCAATGCAGAACTTCGACTGTCGAGGGCAAGCGTCTTCAACGGTTAGGCTCCACGACCGAGACGGCAACGCGATGAATTTCCACGAATGCATCGTGCGGAACGAGATGGTGGGCCAGCAGGAATGCCGCCTGGGCGACATCTCCACTTACCCGCGCAGTCTCGACAAGTTCCGCATCACGGACCTGGAACGGGAAACCAGCCATCCGCGACGCGGCCTGGATTGAACGTCTGGTCTGCGGCCGAACGCAACGCCGGATGTTGCAGAGCTTACGCCGTCTCCAACCCCAGGGCGCGGCGGCCGGCCGCGGTCAGCCGGTTCGAGGTCCATGCCGGCGCCCAGACGTTCTCCACCACCACCTTGCGCACGCCGGGCACCTTGAGCAGGCGGTCGCGCACCGGGGTGCTGTTACCGCCGGAGCCCCAGGCGAAGTAGCCGGGGCGCGAGCGGCCGCGGTTCGGCATGGTCATGACGACGTGGACCACGTCCCCGCGCACCCGGATGTCGCGTATGAGCCCCAGATCCACCATGCTCACGTTCGCGGTGTAGAGTTGTTCGTCCTTGCAGTCGGCCAGCGCTTGCCACAACGCACGCTTATCGATGGGACTGTCGCCCGCTTCGCCCAGACGCGCCAGCGTGCCGCTGGCGGTGGCCGCGCCGCCGGCGGGCAAGCGGCCCGTCCGCGGGCACCAGGGGATGCAGCAGGCGATTGCGCCAGCCTTCCACCATGGCCGCCCCGCCAAGTTCCGGAAACGGCGCCACCAGATAGGCGTTCTTCTGCCGCAGCGCGGCGCCGGCGGCCAGGCGCGCGTTCTGGAACAGCGCCCGGCTCCACACCGCCCCATGCCATCGATAATGCAGCGTGGGCGCGCCGGTGTGCGTGAGGCCCGGCATACCGTCGGCTTCGTGTTTCAGGAACAGGCCGATGAACGCGTCGCGGCTCAGCCGGTTGAAGAAGCCCACCGCCCACAGGTCATTCTCAGCACCCTTCTCCACCGGCCCGGTGCGCAGCTTTCCGTCCGCGCCCATCCAGACGGTATCCGTGAAGGAGTAACCCGAGAAGACCCACTCGTCATCGCGCAGGTAAGTGATCTCCAGGTCTTGGATGACCTGCATGGAAGCTTCCTTGATGAAGTAGGGCGCGCCGGCGTAGAAACGGTACTCGACGAACATGTGGATGCGGCTGGGAGTGAACACCGGATGGACCGGCGAGTGCGGAAACCCCCAGCGGCGCACGGTCACGCATAAGGGACCGCGGATGACCTCGTAGTCCGGGCACGCCGCCCAGTTCGTGATGCGGAACTTCTGGAAGTTGTTGGAGCCGACGTAGTCGTGGGCCCAGTCGATGCCGGGCGGTTCGCCGTGCCCTTCCCCGCCGGAGAAGAATTCCATACCGTGTTCGCGCTTGAGCTTCAACCGCTCCAGTTGTCCCATCTGGCGCGACAGCGAAGCGACAAAGTAATCGTTCTCAATATCCAGTCCGTAGCCTTCGCCCGTGGCAGCGAGGTCTGAAGGGTAGGCGGTGAGTTCCGCGTCCGGGTTGCCATAGAAAACCAGCCAGTGGCTCCCGGCGCGCGGCGCCGCATCGGCCAGGAACAGGAGGCGGCAGTAACGCAGTGCGCCCCGGCGTACCTCCTCCGACACCTGGCACGGGACTTCCTTGAGCGCGCCGCCGGGCTCCTCCAGGCGTGCCACACGGATCTCGCGTTCCAGCGAGTCGCACTGGCCGTCACGGAAAGCCAGGCACACTTCCACCGGCTCCGCGCTACGAGCGAGGCCCGTGGTTTCTTCGAGCGTCAGGACCTTGTAGTACTTCCACCCGCGCGCCCATCTTCGCCAGGCCTCCGGCAACTCCTCCACCAGACCAAAAGCATCCGCGCCAATGACAGGCACTCCGGGAGGTGCATCTTCCTGCTCAGTGAACCGCAGCGTGTCGTTGACGGACGCCGCCAGCGCGCGGGCCAGCCGGTAGTCGCGCCGGCGCGTGGCTTCCAGCAGCAGGCGGGTCTTCTCCTCGAGCGAATCCGTGCGGTCCGCGTAGCGCGTCTCATGGAGCAGGCGCCGCCCCGGCTGCGGCGCCGCCAGCGGTCCCATGCCTCCGCCCAGCGCCGCGGTTTTCAGGAATCCGCGGCGGTCAGTGTTTCCTGGTTTGTTCATGAGGCCTCTCAGTCTGGGAATTGGTATCCCGTCACCATCCACACTTGCGGTTTGCCGTCCACGTCGGAATTGAAGAACACCATCCGGGTATCGGGCGAGAAAAAAGGATGCGGATGCATGGGCTGGTCTGTCCCCGAAGTGCGCGTGTCCAGCAGGTAGCGCAGCTTCAGAAGCGGCTGGTCCACCGCGCTCAGGCTTCCGATCACCAGGGCGATCTTCTTTTTCTTCGTCACGGGATCCACGGTATTGGTGTCGGAGACAACTCGCATGCCGGAATCATCCGCGCTGAAGTGCCAGAAGTCGGGATGCTCGATGTCGCGTGTGACGTCCCAGGAGCGGCCGCCGGCGATGCGGCTCCCGGTGTGGGAAGTCGCGTTATTGGTTGGAATCGGGAAGCCTTCGAGAATGCGCTTCTTGCCGCGCGGGATGCTCATGGCGCTCAGCACGCTGGTCATGCGCCCGCGCCACTGCTGGTGGCCCTGCACGTACTCGTGACCGTCGCGTCCGATGGGAATGTCGCGCCAGTTGGTGCCGTCGTCGCGCATCACGTGCAGGTCCGCTCCATCGCCGCCCACCAGCTTGATGGTTTTGCCGGAGACGTCCACCACCGAGCCGTGGTTGTGCTGGATCAGAATATCGTGCGAGTGCTCCGGGTCGCGCGAACGGCAATACTGCGCGTGCATGTTGTTGAAGTCGGCGCCCAGCGGAAACACCCGCACCGAAGGCTTTTCAAGCTGAAAAACCAGCAGGCCGAAGGGCGCCTTCTCCGTCTTGCCGTCACCCAGGAAGCAACTGGTGGCCAGGCGCCGGCCGTCGGACGAGAGAGTAGTCAGAGTATACAGGCGCGACGGCCGGAAGCTGGTTCCCGGCAGCTTGTCCTTGACGGTGAGGATCACCTTGCTGTGATAATCCACCAGGGACAGCCGCTTGAGGACCAGTGCCGCGCCGGTGCGTTCGGCGTCATCGACGAGATAGTACATCCACTTGCCGTCCGGGCTGACCGAAGCGCCCTTGGCAGCGCGTTCGCCGGTGAGTTGACGCAGCGCGAAGTTGTCGCCGATGTCGCACAGCCAGTAGTTGTGTTCGCGAACGAAAATGAAACGCCGGGAGTCGGGCGTGAAGATGGGCGCTTCGGTGTAGACGTTCCAGCTCGCCAAGTTGGGATTAGTAGTGATCTGGACCACGCGAAGGCCGCGCGGCGATCGCTCGTCCAGCGAGGTCCGGACGCTCGCGGCTCTCGCGTAGCGGGGCGGCCCCTAGGGGCAGTGCCAATGCCGGAAACAGTTGCCTGCGAGTCAAGGTGTACACTGTCTGAGACTACACCAAGGAGAGTGACATGGGCGAATCAAAGCATCCGATCAGCCGGCGCGGGTTCCTGGACGCGGTCGGCGGCACAGCCGCGCTGGCCCATGCGGGTCTTGCCGCCGCCCCGGCGCGGAGCGCACTTCTACCCGGTTCACCGCTGCGCGTGAAGCCGGTCCTGGCCTGGGCGCTCAATGTGAAGCGGGAGCTCACAAGTTGGCGGGGCTACGGCGGTCTCACCACTCGCGCCGAAGTGGAGCAGGAAGCGCGGCGCATCGAGGGAGAGGCCAAGAAACTGGCAGCCGCGGCGGAGTTCTCCATCGAGATGCTGCCCCTGGCGACGGTGAACAGCACCGCTGAGGCTGCCGCGGCGGCCGATAGCGACACCGATGCGTTTCTGGTCTATGCCTCGGGCGGACCCATCAGGTGGCTGGAAATTCTGGCGGCGTCCGGTAAGCCGAACGTCATGTTCCTCCGGCAGAAATCCGGTCCGTTTTATTTGTATTACGAAATCGCCCACTTTCATTTTCTGCGCAAGATTGAGGCCGGGCCGCGCGAACCGAACATGGACGCCGACGACATCGTGGTGGACGACTACGGCGACGTGCTCTGGCGGCTGCGCGCGCTTTACGGTTTGAAGAACGCGCGCGGCACGCGGTCGCTGGCCATCGGCGGGCTGAAGTCTTACAGCGTGCCGGGCCAGAAACTGGGGCCCGCGCACGTGAGGGACACCTGGGGCTACGCCTTGGTCACCGTCAGTGACGACGAGGTCGGCCGGCGCGTCAGCGCGGCGCGCGCCGATACCGGCGTAATGCGGCAAGCGGAAAAGCAGGCGGAGGAACTGCTGGCGCAGCCGAACGTCACCCTGGGTACGGAACGCAGGTTTGTCGTAAACACCTATTTGGCTCTAAAAGTCTTCAAAGACCTCATGCGGGAGCACGATTGCACCAACCTGGGTGTGGCCAACTGCATGGGGACGATCATCCGGGTCCTGGACACGCCGCCCTGCCTGGTCTTCTCGCTGCTCAATGACGAGGGCTACACGGCTTTCTGCCACACCGACTACACACACACGCCGCCGGGTGTTCTGTTGCGCTGGATCTCCGGCAAGCCGTCGTTCATCTCCAACTCCCACTACCCGCACCACGGCACGTTGACGCTGGCCCACTGCGCCACGCCGCGCCGCATGAACGGCCGCGATGCGGAGCCCACCAAGATCGTTACGCACTTCGAATCCGACTACGGCGCCGCCACGCGCGTGGAGTTCACCAAAGGAACCGTGATCACCAATCTCATCCCCAACCTGACCTGTACGAAGTGGCACGGGTTCCGGGGCACCATCGTCGATACCCCGAATTATCCCGCGTGCCGCTCGCAGATCGACATGGCCATCGACGGCAACTGGAAGAAGCTGCTGCGGGACATGGAGGGATTCCACACGGTGACCTGCTATGGCGACTACCTGCGGGAAGTCGGCTATGCGCTGAAACGGACCGGCGTGAAGTGGGAAAATCTCAGTGAGACATAATGATGAGCGATTCTAAGAGCACTGTCAGTCGAAGAACTTTTCTGAATGCCGCTAAGGAGCCACGCATGCGCAAACCCTTTCTGAAGATGGCCGCGCTTGCGCTGATCCTGGTAACGGGGGCGCCATCCGCCAACCCCGCCGATGAGGACCCGGTCCGCTCCGTACTCGATCCGGGCGTGATCACCACGCGTCAAGCCCTGACGCCCGCCGGGCTCCAGACGGTGTTTAGTGGACGCGTCCAGGCGGTGGCCTTCGGCGCCTCCAACGATACGGTCTTTGCGCTAACGAATTTGCAGAGGGCGTCCCAAGTGTATCGACTCGACTGGCGCAGCAACAGGGTGGTCGAACGCGCCAGGGCTGCCATCACCCCGGGGATGCAGTCTATGGCCTTCGATGCTGTGGGACAGAGAACCATCATCGCCGGCATTGAACGCATGAAGACGGGAGCCGGAACCCGGGATGTGGTGGAGTTGGTTGGGATCGCGGGCGGCAGCACTGTGGTTCTGGCGCGCGACCTGGGGCAGAGCGCGGTAGGCGGAGTGGCGGTGGCGTCCATGGGAGGTGGTGCTCGCGTTGCTCTGGTCGCTCTCACGTTCAACAACGAGCTGGCCATCGTCGACCTGACGACGGGCGCCGCAAGGAAGGTCAAGACCGGTATCGCGCCCTTTGGCGTCACGGTAAACGCGTCCGGCACGGTAGCCTACGTCAGCAATTGGGGCGGGAGATTTCCGAAACCCGGAGATCGGACGGCCCCCACGGGACCGAATCCCAAGGCCGATCACGTGGTGGTGGACGCGCGGGGAATCGCAGCCAGCGGAACCGTCGCGCGCGTGGACCTCCGCTCCGGCGCGGTGACACACAGCATCGATGTGGGATTGCATCCAACATCCTTGGCCTGGGATGAGAGCCGGAGCCGCCTGTATGTCGCTAACAGTAACTCGGACACGATTTCGGTAATCGACACCCGAAGGAATGCGCTGGTCGAGCATATATCGATCCAACCCTTCGAGCGGCGAGTGGCCGGCGCCGCGCCCGAAGCCCTGGTACTCAGCCAGGACCACCGGCATCTGTATGCGGCCTGTGCCGGATTGAATGCCGTAGCAGTGGTGTCGCTGGGCGCGAGCGGCGGCGATCGAATCGAGGGGCTGATTCCCACCGGCTGGTATCCCAACCACGTCGCGCTCAGCCCGGACGGCAACTACTTAGCGGTTTCCACGCTGCTGGGCGTGGGTTCGGGAGCGCGCGATAGGGAGAAGCCCAACGTGCGCTACGTGCATGCGAATCGCGGCACGCTCCAAGTGATTCCGATTCCCGATCCGGCGCAGCTTGCCGGCTACACCACGGCGGTGGCGGAAAACAACCGCCTTCGGCTGCGCAGCGTGCCCGTAACCCAGCGGCCGGCGCAAGTACGGGCCACTCAGGCGCTACCGGTTCCGGTCCGCGCGGGTGACCCCTCCCTGATCGATCACGTGGTTTACGTCATCAAAGAGAATCGTTCTTATGACCAGATGTTCGGCGACCTGGGAAAAGGCAACGGCGACCCCGCGCTGGCTCTGTTCGGAGATGACATTGTTCCCAATCAGCGCAAATTGGCGCGCGAATTCGTTTTGCTGGACAACTTCTACGCCACTGGTGGTAACAGCGGCGACGGCCACCAGTGGGTGACGCAGGCCAGCGAAACGGACTACACCTACTGGCCTGGCTACGGTGGCCGCAGCTACCCGAAGAATGGCGACGATCCGCTGGCCATGGCCAACAGCGGCTTCCTGTGGGACAACGCTCTGCACGGGAATCGGACCTTCGAGGACTTCGGTGAGTACGTAGGTTCGGTGCCGGGCGTGGCGATGCCGGATCGCGTCAAGTTTCTGAAGGAATACCGGGCCGGCGCGGATTTCCGGGGCCGTTTTGAGACCGTGGCGCCCATCGCGCCGTTGAATCGCCATGTCGTCAAGGACTACCCGGCCTATGGATTGCAGGTGCCCGACGTCGTTCGCGCGCGCATTTTTCTGCGGCACGTGAAGGAATGGGAGGAAAAGGGGAGGATGCCGAACCTGGTCATGGTGCAATTGCCATCGGACCACACAGCGGGAGCCACGCCTGACTTTTCCACTCCCAAGGCGTGCCTGGCGGACAACGATTGGGCCACCGGACAGATAGTGGAGGCGCTAACGAAGTCGAAGTTCTGGAAGCGCATGCTGATTCTGGTGGTGGAAGACGACGCGCAGGCAGGTGTGGATCACGTGGATGGGCACCGCACGGTGGCGCTGGCGATCAGCCCCTATATCCGGCGAGGCGCCATCGATTCGACGTTCTATTCACAGACATCCCTGGTCAAGACCATCGAATTGATTCTGGGACGGCCCACCATGTCATTGTTCGATCTGATCGCCAACGACCTGCGCAACAGCTTTCAGCTAACACCGGACTACCGTCCCTATACCGCCGAGGTTCCCAAACAATCGATCTACGATGTAAACCCGAAAGTGAGCGCCCTGCGGGGGCCGGCCCGAAAAGCCGCTGAGGAGTCGGCGCGGATGAATTTCCTGATCCCGGACGCGGCGCCCACCGAGAAGGTCAACCGGATGATCTGGGCGAGTGTGCGGGGATGGGAAACGCCGTACCCGGTGGCTAGAAGAGGGGCGTTCCTTCCGGCGGGACCCACGGAAGATGACGACGAGCGCTGATGCGCACACACGCTATCGCGGACCCGTGGTATGAAGACCGATTCGCGGCGGTAGTTGGTGGTGTCGAGTATCGTGGACGCGCCGCTTCATCGGCTTCCATTATGAGACGGCTCTTCTGCGCGGCTCTCCTGGCCGCCTGCGCCGCCGCCGCGCCGCCATTCCCTTTGCGCATGGCGAGCGGCGAGCGAGACCTCGCCCGGTACCGTGAAAACGGCGCGAACGTGGCGGCCCTGAGCCCGGGCGGGGGCGGGTTGACCCAACTGGCGACGTATGCGGAGGTAGCCCCGCACGCCATGCCGCCGGGCCACCCCCTGCGCGCTGAGATCGAGCGGCGCCGCAGCGAGTTCCGTGAGCAGATCCGGCAGGCCTCGCGACTGGGGCTGGCCATCTGCATCAGCACCGATGAAATCCAGATTCCCACGCCGGTCTTCGACGCCCTACGTTCCTCCATCACCCGAACAGACGACCCGCGCCGCGTCGATCTCGAGAAGGAGGAGTTCTGGAAGATCTACCGGGCCAAGTATCGCGAAGTGCTCCGGGAGTTTCCGGAGATCGCCTATGTCCAGGTGCGCACGGGCGAGAACTACTCGCACCTGCTCAACGGCTATACCGGTCTGCTCATCGCGGAGCGGGATTTCTCCCCCACACGAAGCGAGACTTACATCCGCAACATGCAGAGGCTTATCGACGAGACGCGGCGGATTGTCGTGGATGAGTTTCACCGGAAGCTGATCTGGCGCACTTGGGACTTGGGCAACTATGGGTTTCACGCCAGTCCGACGGTCTATGATCGCGTGTTCAGCGGCATCCGGCGCCGTGAGGGCCTGATCGTTTCCATTAAATACACGCACACGGATTTCTGGCGCTACAACGATTTCAATCCGAACATCGACTCACGCGGCCTGGATCAGATAGTTGAGTTCCAGTGCGCGCGCGAATATGAGGGCAAGGGCGCATTCCCGGATTACGTGGGGGAAGAGCACGCGGCCGCCATGCGCTACATCCGGCAGCGCGGCGCCGTGGGTGTGGCCATCTGGCACTTCGGGGGCGGCTGGGGCGGTCCGCATCTCCAGAATGACCGCTGGGTGCGATTGAACATTTACGCCACTTCGCGCCTCGCGCAGGACCCCGATCTCTCGCCGCGCCGGCTGGCTGAAGAGTGGGCGGCCCAGGAGTTCGGTGCGAAAGCGGCGCGCCGCGTGGCGGACATGCTCCTGCTGTCGGACGATTGCGTGCTGGCTTTCAACTACATCGCGCCCTATGCCCGCCGGCACGAGGGCTGGCTTCCCAACCGCAATATCCTGCGCGACGACATCATCCGCGGCGAGAAGCAACTGGGTGGCGAAGGTGGGCTGCGACTGCTCTATGCAGACTCGAAGGACGCGCTCGACGAGGCCTGCGCCGAGAAGCGCAAGGCCGTGGAACTGGCGGCGCGGATCTTATCGACGTTCGACGCCGCGCGGAAGGACATCGTCGCCGAGCGCGGAGAGCAGACCTTCACCGAGGCCCGCAATTCGCTGGTCTACCTGCATTCGCTCGCCACTCTCATGTCCCACTACGTGCAGGGAATGTTCCGTTATTATCAGTGGAAGGATACGGGAGCGGAGTCGTCCAGGCGCGCCGCGCGCGAGCAGCTCGAACTTTGGCGCAAGGCGTGGGCGAGCTACCGCGCGGAGATTCCGCGGCTGCCGGGCACGGCTTCGCTCTACCGGTCACAGAACAATCAGCGCCCCGATTCGACCGAGGGCGCCATGGAATCCACTTGCGAAGCCGCGCGCAAGGACCTCGCGCCCGAAGCTGCTAAATGACAAGGCTACCTGATAGGCTGGGGGAATTTCGATCTATGCACATTCTGCCGTTGACTCATCCTGATCGTCGTGAGCGTGCCTGCGCTCGCCGGAGTGAGGCTCAACAACCTCGTGACGGAGTTGCTCCGCGCTGAAGTCGTCCAGCCCGCCCGCAGTCCCGCGTTCACCTTCGACAACCCGCGTGACGGCTGGATCTATGTGCGTTTGCGCGCCGACGTGAGGGGCCATGAAAAAGTCGAACTGCTCCAGAACGGCGCCGTCTGGCTGGAGATCACCGCGCAAGCCGGCCCTATCCGCGAAACCATGCGTCTCCTGCCGAAGGGAACCCACACACTGGTGCTGCGCGGAGCCGGCGTCGAAACCGCCGGGCCGCTCATCGTGCGCGCCATGCCCGAAACGCACTTCGTGCGCTATCCGCAACAGCCGCGCATTCCCCAACACGGTAATTTCACCTGGGAGTGGTTGCGGCAGAACGTGCTCTCCAGCGTCAACACCATCGCGGGCGCGACCCAAGGCATCGATCGCGAAATCGACGAGTGGACCCAGAGCGGGCGCAAATTCATTGCTTACGCCGGGCTGCCGCACGATAAAGACCTGACGGGCGCGAAGGCTCTCGACTACTGGCTCAAGAATCCGGGTTTCCGGGATCCGCGCCTTTCAGGATTGATTGCCGATGAGTTCTCCGGCCGCCAGAACGCGCTCTATCCGGCCTGGATCGAAGGGATGCAATTGCTCGGCCGGAAGATGAAGGGCAGCGGCAAGGCGTTTTACGCTTATACCGGCGGCCCCGGCATGCACAGCCGTCCGGAAAGCCGCGAACTGGTCCGCGCTGTGATCGACTCCGGCTTCTACATGGCGTGGGAGCGCTACCACCACGAGATGCCCACCGAAGCCGAGGGCCGCGCATTCATGGACAGCCTCCTGGGTGACGAAATCGTAAAGTGGCGCGCCGCCTTCCCCGAACTCCTCGATCACCTGGTGATGGTGTTGGGCATTTTCATGAGCGGCCCGGAACTGGACCTCCAGCCGGAGGTGAACTACAAAGTCTGGATGGACATGCAGATGCAATATCTGGCCACGCATCCGCAGTTCGACGGGTTGTACGGTGTCCACTGGTGGTACTCGGGCGCGGCCACCGAGGAAATCCTGCGCTGGGAGAGCGCGCTCTACCGCCATTACTGCATCGAAGGCCAGACGGACCTGCTGAGCCGCCGATATGGCTGGACCTACGCTCTGCCGCACATCTCGAATCCGGATTTCCTCGACGAGCTGAAAGGCTGGCAGGCCCATCCCGCGGCGCCGGACAGCTTGAAGGCCGGATACCTGGAGCGCTACGCGCGGATGCAGAACCGCTACTGGCAGCGCGGAGTGGAACCAGACGAGCCCAGCGGAAACGCCTTCCTGTGGACCCGCCGCCAGGCCGCCCGCCCCAACAAGGTCACACAGCAGGTGAAGAACCTGGTCCCGGGCCGCCTGTATTCCGTTGAAATGATCACGGCGGACTACCAGGACATGAAGAATTTCCGATCCGTGGAAAAACGTCACGCCGTTTCGCTTACTATCGAAGGCGCTCGAAGCATTCCGGAATTGAGCTACCGCTCCATCCCCATTAAGACCAGTTTCCTACCCCCGCAAGTCCCCTTCAAGGAAGGCGCGCCATGGATGAACCATCACCGCTTGATGTTCCGGGCGGTGCATCCCACGGCCACGCTGATCATCTCGGATTGGGAAAGCGATCAGACCGCCGGCGGACCCGCGGGGCAGGAAATGATGTTCAACTACGTTCAGCTCGAGCCCTATTTCGAAATGCCTGGAGGGAGAACCGGCCAATGAGAACGCCGCGCTTAGGTGGTTTCCTTCTGCTGGCCACACTGACTGCGGCTTCCGCACAGCCGCCGAAGACCGAGTGGCCGAAGAACATTCAGTTGGTGCTGGACAATACCGCCCCCTTGAAGCACACCCGGGGCCTCCGTCTGCCGCTGTATCTCTGGCCGGCCATTGGTCCGGGCAAGCTCACGGATGCGCAGGCCCAGAAACTGGTGCGCCTGATGGAACAGCGCGGCATCGGCCTCATCGCGAACTGGAACCACGGCGCCTTCGACGCCAGCATGGCGGAATCTCTCCCGCTGGCGCGGGCGCAGAAGAAGGCCGGCATTCCCATCAATGTTCACGCCACTTCCCTGCTCTCGAGTTTCTTCGACGGCACGGACTCGACGGCTCACATCGATGCGCAGGGCAAGCCGTTCTTCGACAGCACCTTCGGCAATGTGAAGATGGGCTGTCCCTTCCGCCTGGAACATCGCATCCCGGTTATCCGCGACCGCGTGCGAAAATTCACCCGCGCCTACGCCCAAGCGAATCTGCCGGTGGGTTTCATCTTTACCGATTGGGAGATCGACGGCCCGCTCGAATGGAATCGCGCTCTCGACGCCTCCATGCGTTGCGTGGTGTGCCGCAAGCACCTGCCGCAGTTGCAGGACTTCCTGGCCTTTCAGCAGGAGATGCGGCGCCTGCGCAGCCGCCTGCAACGCGAGGCTTACGCCGAGCCGGTGCTGGAAAGCCACCCGGCCGCCCTCGTGGGTAACTATGCCGTGTATCCGCACAATGGCTGGCGCTACTGGTACGACTATTTCGAGAAGTACATCCCCGGTCAGCCCGCACTCCAGGACCAGAAAGCGCTCTACCGCCATTGGGCCAACGACTTCGAAGCCACCAAGTTCACTTTTGCGATGCCCGTGGTCTATCCGTGGTCCTGGACCTGGAACTGGTACGACTTCGAACCCGCCGACTATCGGTGGTTCTACAACGGCCTGCTGGTGGCGTCCAACGCGGGACAGCACACCCCCGCGAACATGCCCATCATCGCCTTCGTTCACTGGCACACCGTGGACGTCGGCCTCAGCGAACGTGAAGGCGGGGCGCTACCCGGCGCGCAGCCCGCGCGGCAGATGCCGGAAGGCACCTACCAGGAACTCCTCTGGCACATGCTGCTGCGCGGCACCGACACATTCTTCCTGTGGTGCACGGAAAAAGAAAATCAGAAAGAAGTGCAACTACTCTATCCCGTGTGGGCCGCCGCTCAGGCGTATGGCGAGTTCCTCGATAAGGGAGTTCCCATTACCTTCGACGTCCCCGCGCGACCCGGGTCCGTGGTCTCCGGACTGCGGTTAGGCCGGCGCGTGCTCGTTCGCCGCACGGACTTCGGCCCGGGCAAGGAGCCCGTGGCAGTGACGGTAGCGGGCCAGACGCTGATGGTTCCCTCCGTCCCCGGCCAGTGTCAGATTCTGACCCTGGCGCAATGAACATGCCGCAGTTTCCGCCGCGCCTGCCGGAACATACGTTGGGCTACGCGGTCACAGCTTTGCGTGCCGCAGCCGCAAGGCGTTGCTGATGACCGAGACGGAACTCAGGCTCATCGCGGCGCCGGCAATCATCGGGCTGAGCAGCAAGCCTATGAACGGATAAAGCACCCCCGCCGCCACCGGAATGCCTATGGCGTTGTAGAGGAAGGCGAAGAACAGGTTCTGCCGGATGTTGCGCATGGTGGCACGGCTGAGCCGGATGGCCTTGGCAATGCCGCGGAGGTCGCCTTTCATGAGGGTGATGCCCGCGCTTTGCATGGCCACGTCGGTGCCGGTGCCCATGGCAATACCGATTTCAGCCTCGCTGAGGGCGGGTGCGTCGTTGATGCCGTCGCCGGCCATCACGACATGTTTCCCTTCCGCGCGCAGCTTCTTGATATGGGCGACTTTTCCGGCGGGCTCGATCTCCGCTTCCACCGCATCAATGCCGAGTTGCCGGGCCACTGCGGCGGCGCTACGGCGGTTGTCGCCGGTAAGCATGACAAGCTGCAATCCCAGTTCGTGGAGTTCGCGGATGGCTTCGGGCGTGGTGGACTTAATGGGGTCGGCGACGGCCAGAATTCCGGTGGGCTGGCCGTCTATGGCGACAAAGATGGTGGTCTTCCCCTCTTCTTGCAGTTTCACGGCCGAGGCTTCCAGCGGCTCCAGGCCGGTGATCTTTTCGTTCCGCAGGAAATCCGGTTTACCGGCCATCACCGCGCGACCAGCCACCGTGCCGAGAACACCGCCCGCCGTCACGGAACGAAAGTCTTGCACGGCTTCCAGAACGATGTCTTGCTCCTTCGCGCCCCGCACAATCGCGGCGGCCAGCGGGTGTTCGCTGTTCTGCTCCAGTGAGGCGGCCAGACGCAGGAACTCCTTCGCATCGAAACCGCCGGTGGGCAGCACATCCACGAGCTTGGGTTTGCCCTCCGTGAGGGTGCCTGTCTTGTCCACCACGAGCGTGGTGACTTTCTCCAACCGTTCGAGCGCCTCGGCGTTTTTCACGAGCACGCCTGCCTGGGCGCCGCGTCCCACGCCGACCATGATGGACATAGGAGTGGCCAAACCGAGGGCGCAGGGACAGGCGATGATGAGGACCGCAACGGCGTTGACGATGGCGTAGGCGAGTTTGGGCTCCGGCCCAAGCCACATCCAGAGGATCAAGGTGAGCACCGAAACCGCCAGCACCACCGGCACGAAGATGCCCGCGACCTTGTCGGCAAGACCTTGAATGGGCGCGCGGCTGCGCTGGGCTTCGGCAACCATGTTCACGATCTGCCCCAGCAACGTGTCGCTGCCAACCCGCTCGGCGCGCATGACGAAACTGCCGGGGCCATTGACGGTGCCGCCCGTCACTTTGTCGCCCACGCTCTTTTCCACCGGGAGCGGTTCGCCGGTGATCATGGATTCTTCCACGCTGGAGTGACCCTCGACCACCGCGCCATCCACGGGCACCTTGTCACCTGGAACCACCCGCAGCCAGTCGCCCACTTTCACCTGATCGAGCGGGACTACATGATCGCCCCCCGGTGCAACTTGCCGCGCCGTGGGCGGCGCGAGGTTCAGCAACGCTTTGATGGCGCTGCCGGTGCGGCTGCGGGCACGCAGCTCGAGCACCTGGCCAAGCAGCACCAGCACAACAATCACCGCGGCCGCCTCAAAGTAGATGGCGACCTTGCCCCCGTGCTGCATGCTGTGTGGGAATATTTCGGGCATGACCATGGCCACGGCGCTAAAGACGAATGCCGCCCCCACGCCCATGGAGATGAGCGTGAACATGTTCAAATGACGCGTCACGACGGAGCGCCAGCCACGGTGCAATAACGGCCAGCCGGCCCACCCGACCACGGTTGCGGTGAGCGCAAATTGGATCCAGCGTGAGGCGTGGCCGCCCACCCAGGACTGCCTGCCCAGTGCCGGGATCAAGTGAGCCATCGCCAGGACAAACACCGGCAACGTCAGGGCGGCGCCTATCCAGAAGCGCTTCGTCATGTCGCGCAGCTCGGTGTTCTCCTCCTCATCCATGCCCGCTGTCACCGTCATCGGTTCCAGCGCCATGCCGCACTTGGGACAACTGCCGGGATGGTCCTGCTGGATTTCCGGGTGCATCGGGCAGGTGTAAATGGGCTTGGCGGCGGTGGATTCGACCTGGGCCGTCGAGCGGGTGCCATGCTCATGCGCGGGAGCAGGAGACTGACAGCAGCCGCCAGCCTCGGCCTCGTTTGTCGCATTCGCCGACACTGACAGGAACTTTTTGCGACAGTGGTCGCAGCAAAAGTAGCTTGTCTGTCCGTCACGCTCGGCGGAGAGCGCGGAGGCTTCATCCACCGTCATGCCGCAGATGGGGTCAATGGCCATATTGGTTCTACTCGGTTGGTTCAACGGTGCCACAACTGCAATCCAGACAGCCGTGCGCGATGACACGGGACCGAACGCTGGGGGCGTTCAGTGCCAGCCCATCAACCCGATGCCGCCTCTTTCATGATCTTCAAAATGGTGTCCTCCACCTCCTGCGCTACCCCTGCGAGTTGCGGCGAGTTGAACATCGCCAGAAGAGTGGTCGGCTTCAAAGTAGCCAGGATGGTCTTACCGCCCTCCTGGTAAATGGAGATCCGGCAAGGCAGTGCGGTGGATACGCTCATGTTCTGCTCGAGGACCTTCTTCGCTTGCTGCGGCTGACAGACCTCGAAGATCAGACATTCACGGTCGAACTCCACGCCCTTCTTCAGCATGGTCTCTTTGAGGTTGTGAACCTGCATGACGCCAAAGCGGTTCGCCGGGACGGCCACCTGCAGGGCGGCTGCGGCTTCACTCACGGTTTTGTCTGTGGATATTTTGACCAGCACAGGTTTCCTTTCATGCGTAACAGTTCTCTTCAGCTTGGCGAGCTAGTGAGCGCGCGATTATTTCTTGGACAGCTTACCAATCAAGACGACCAGCAGGACCACCACCAATACGCCGATCACCGTCCAAATCCACATCCCTCCGCCCAGCCACCCGTTCATTCCGCCCATCCAACCGTCATGATTCATCATAAAACCTCTTTCGTTGCGCTGCGATCAACCCACCCCTGGTCAATCCAGACTGTGAGGGGAGACCGAAGTGCGCTAGCACTTCGGTGCTTCTTGATGCTATTTCTGGGCGCCCGCCGGGGTTTCGGCCATGCCCTTCATCCCTTGCATCATGGGACACTGCGATTTCGCTCCCTTGCCCATCTGCATGTGCTGCATCATGTGCTGCATCATCTCCTCGTCCATCTTTGCCTTTCGCGCATTCATGGTGGTCCGCTGCTCCACCAGGTGAGTGAGGACGCCGGCCATCAAGCCCATCTTCTTGTCCTCCGGCGCCCGGTTCATTTCAGCGAGCTCCCCGGCGAGTTGATCGTCCTGAGCCCTAATGTCTTCCATCATTTTCTGTTTCTGTTGCTTCATTTCCTGGCAGCGTTCCATCATGGTGGACTTCATCATGCTGTTCCCCTGCGCAGGCTCGGGGGATTGCGCGTTGACTGGAGAGCAGATGGCCAGGGCCAAGGCTAATACAAGGCTTGACCCGATGACGAGGTTCGTATTCGTTTGGTTTTTCATGTTCTATGGCTTCCTTTGTCTGTCTGTTTTCATTGCCGGCGTCCGGCCGACCGTGCTAGCGACCGCTTCCGGACCCCGGCCGCACGGCATGCGCCTTCGATTCGATGCACAGTATTAGATCGTTCCAGGACTTGACGAACGCCTCGGCACCCTCTCGCTGGAGTTGCACGGCCAGCTTGCCGGCGTCCATGCCAACACGGGCGAAACGGTCCAGCACCGTCTCGCAGTCCCCGCCATCGACGGGTAAAGCCTGGGGAACCTGCCCGTGATCGGCAAACGCCAGCAGGGTAGCCTCCGGCATCGTGTTCACCGTGTCCGGAGCCGCTAGACCACTGATGTAGAGAGTGTCCGAAGCCTTCGGATTTTTCGTGCCGGTACTGGCCCAAAGCAGGCGTTGGGCGCAAGCGCCTTGGGCCGCCAGTTGCAGCCACGGCGGCGAAATCAGCAGATCGCGATAGGCCTTGTAAGCTTGCTGGGCTATGGCGATGCCCAGACGATCTCCTAATCCATCGGGCTCTTTACCCGCAACCGCCTTATCCCAGCGGCTGATGAAGATGGACGCGACGGAGCGGACCGCCGGATTGAGACCGGCTTTGATCCGCCGCTCAACCCCCCGCATGTAGGCACGGGCAGCTTTCAAATATTGATCGCGGGAGAAGAGCAAAGTTACATTAACAGGGATACCAGCGAAGATGGCGTCTTCAATCGCGGAGAGTCCTTGGGAGGTTCCGGGAATCTTGATGAAGAGATTAGGCCGGTTCGCCGAGGCGAATAACCGCTTGGCAGCCGCAAGCGTCTCCGCGGGCTCGTCCGCCAAAAGCGGCGACACTTCCAAAGACACCCATCCGTCCACGCCACTCGTGGCATCGTGAATGGGCCGGAACAGATCGGCCGCCTTAGTCAGATCTTCCAGCGCGAGCTCGAAGAATAGCTTCTCACCGGCCTGCGCGGTCTGCATCTTGGCGCGAATCGCCTCATCATAAAACCCGGTGTCGCGGATGGCGTGGTCGAAGATGCTTGGATTTGAAGTGAGTCCGGTGATGGACAGTTCGCGAATGTAACGTTCGAGCGTGCCGCTGGTGAGTAGTCCGCGCGTAATATTGTCGAGCCAAAGGCTCTGGCCCATGTGATGCAGTTGCTCGGTGGCGTTCATATTCGTCTCCAGTTCAAAGAACGGAAGTTGCGTCAAACCGGCAGCAGCGCCGGCGAAAAGCATGCGCATCCACTTTTCCGGATGCCCACGTTTTAACCTAAGCGCCGCTCGGAGGAAGTGGAGACTTGTGTTCGGCTTCGTCCAGCCAATAAGGCGGCCGGCCGTAGTGAAGGTAGAGCAGGTTTTCAAACTCCCGCGTGATCGGCATGGACTCAATGTACTTCGGAGCGCTCTGGATGGCCTCCCGCGAAAGGTCCACGTAGACTTTAGAATCCGACCAGCTCACCCGTTCAATCCACTCGGGCGAAACCAGCACCTTCTTGCCCGGCCACCAATTCCGCGTGGCCACCTCGATGTAGCGGATCGCATAGGCTTCATCATCCATGACAAACCCGTCCAGATGGCCGATTTCACCATCCGCCGCCTCCATGTGATAGCCCGTGACGGTTTCGGCACTGCGCAGATGCGAATCCGTCGACTCTCTGCCGATCCGGTCCGCCACCGCTTCCGTAGAAGCCACGGATGGAACAGCCAGTCCGGCCGGGTAGAACTCTGGACCCCAAAGATAGGGACCACCCCAATAATAGGGATACCCGAAGGCCCCCAGGTAGGCGGCCTCATGCTGCCGGGAGACGGGTTGGTGCGTGCTGATGTCGGGGCTATTCTCAACCTGTTCTTTCGTCAGGGCCACAGCCAACCACTTGGCTCGCCAGTCCGTACGGACGACGGAAATTGGCGAAATCAGCACTCGCCGGCCTCCCAGCCAGTCGCCGGTGTCTACCGTGAGGTAGCGGATGGCCCATGTCTCATCGTCGAAGTAGAACTGATCTACAGTTCCCAGCTCGCCGTCCGTTGCTCGGATCGCAAGACCTTTCAAATGCGTGGTATTCCTTAACATTTTCTTGGCCCTCCTGGGTCGTTGTTGACTGCGTCTTCGCTTTCAAGGATCAACGCATCCGGGACGCTATTTTACGGCCGCGCTTAGTGTTGTGGCCGAATGCATTCTCAGGCAAGAACTTGTCCGTCTTGAACGCCATGGCGCACTGAACGACACTATCCCAGAAGGCGCCGGTTTTGACCTCAGCACATCATCCGGTCACGCGCGCTCAAGCTCCTTATCGGGGGTTTCTGCTTTCGATATGCGTGCCATAAACCGCTTCCGGCACGTTTAGTTCAGAAATCTCCCCTTCTATTTGCTGCTTGCGCGGGCTCTGTTAATCTGGCAATCGCTATCCCTGTTCCTGAGCACGCGCAGTACCAACCTCTTCTTACGACGGAAACTTGGGTCGTCCGGCCTATCGCACCTTACGGCGCAGTACTTCTGAGCGTGGATGGTACGAAATCTGGCGGGATGCCGCGAGGCAAAACCTGCACTTGCCGGGAGAAAACGTGCATTACTGCGTGCGCCTCGCTCTTCTGCCGGCCTCCACAGCACCATGCCCGAAAGGATTGCCACATGGCCTCGCGTCGAGCGGCCGGACATGGTACCAAACGTGCATCGAAAAAAGTCGCAGCATATACGTGCGACAAAAGAGGCAAGTAAAGGTACCTGGTGGTCGTGGCCGGGTGGGTGAGGCTGCGACCCTGTCACGCGGCAATTTGAGGACGAAGGAGTCCCGAAATTCATCGAGCCAGTCGACAAGCTGATGAAGACCTTGGCGAAAGAGTTGTCAGCATTTGACGGTGAGGCATGAAACTTAGCCCTCTCGCGGGAAAGCCGGCCGAACCATCGATGCTGGTGAACGTACCCAGACTCATCACGGCCTACTATACGGAGGCGCCTGATCCTTCCGTGCCGGAACAACGGGTGGCCTTCGGCACCTCGGGACATCGCGGTTCCGCATTCGAAAAGGCCTTCAATGAAAATCATATCCTGGCTATCAGTCAGGCCATTTGCCTGTACCGGGAACAGAACCAGATAGATGGCCCGCTGTTTCTCGGCATGGACACGCATGCGCTCTCTGAGCCGGCGCTTGCCAGCGCGCTGGAGGTGCTGGCGGCCAACGGAGTGGAAGTCATGCTGGCGGAGGGCGATGAATACACCCCCACCCCGGCCGTTTCTCACGCCATTCTCACGTACAACCGCGCTCGCAAGACCGGACTCGCCGACGGCATCGTCATTACGCCGTCGCACAATCCGCCACATGACGGCGGGTTCAAATACAATCCCCCCAACGGCGGCCCGGCGGAATCCGAGGTCACCGCCTGGATCGGGGCGAAAGCCAACGAGTTTCTCGAGAACGGCCTGCGGGATTTGAAAAGGATTCCCTTCGAGAAAGCTCTGCACGCCTCCACCACGCACCGGTACGACTATCTCAATACCTACGTAGCCGATCTCGGCAATGTGCTGGACATGGACGTCATTCGGGACGCGAAAATCAGCCTCGGCGTGGATCCACTGGGCGGCGCCGGAGTGCACTACTGGGGCCCGATTGCCGAGCGGTATGGGTTGAACCTCACGGTGGTGAACGATGCCGTCGATCCGACCTTCCGTTTTATGACGGTGGATTGGGACGGCCAGATCCGCATGGACCCCTCCTCGCCCTATGCGATGCAGCGGTTAATCGGCCTGAAGGATCGCTTCGAGATCGCCTTCGCCTGCGATACGGACCATGACCGGCACGGGATAGTCACCAAAAGCAGCGGGTTGCTTCCACCCAATCACTACCTCGCAGTGGCCATCTTCTACCTCTTCCAGCACCGGCCGAAATGGCGTGAGGCAGCGGCCGTGGGCAAGACCGTGGTGAGCAGCCGGATGATCGATCGCGTAACGGCGAAGCTTGGCCGCAAGCTCTACGAGGTGCCGGTTGGTTTCAAGTGGTTCGTGGATGGCCTGCTTGACGGCTCGCTGGGTTTTGGCGGAGAGGAGAGCGCCGGCGCATCCTTTGTCCGTCTGGATGGCAGCGTGTGGACCACGGACAAAGACGGGATCGTCCCGGCTTTGCTTGCGGCGGAGATCACGGCACGGATGGACCGCGATCCCGGCGAGATCTACCGCGACCTCACGCGCGAGTTCGGCGAGCCTGCATACGACCGGGTGGAGGCTCCCGCCACCACCGGGCAAAAGGAAATCTTGGCCAGACTCTCGCCGCAGCAGGTCCGGTCTAAGGATCTGGCCGGCGAGAAAATCCAGGCCATCCTCACCCGGGCGCCCGGCAACGGGGCACCCATCGGCGGGTTGAAGGTGGTGACGGAGAGCGGATGGTTCGCGGCGCGCCCGTCAGGAACCGAGGATATCTACAAGATCTACGCGGAGAGCTTCCGGGGAACGGATCATCTGCGCAGTATCCTAAAAGAAGCACAGGTAATCGTCAACGATACTCTAGAAGTGCCGTCTGAGAAGGACAAGGACGTCAAATCATGAGCAAACACACCCGTGTCAGCCACCCCATATACCAGATTCTCCCTACGGAAATTGAGGGATTCGATTCCCTGGCCGAACTCGCCTTGGATATGCATTGGTCGTGGAATCACGCTACCGACGATGTGTGGCGGCAGCTTGATCCGGAACTGTGGGAGATCACGCATAACCCCTGGGTGGTCCTGCAGACGGTCTCGCACGACCGGATCAAGCGCGTGTTGGCCGATCCCGCTTTCCGAAAAAACGTAGACGGTTTGGTCGAGGCCAGCCGGCAGGCGGCGGAAGCGCCCGCGTGGTTTCAGCGGAATCATTCGGGAGCTCCCCTGACCGCAGTCGCGTATTTCAGCATGGAATTTATGTTGAGCGAGGCTCTGCCCATCTACTCGGGCGGGCTGGGGAATGTGGCCGGGGATCAACTCAAAGCCGCCAGCGATCTGGGTGTGCCGGTGGTGGGTGTGGGACTGCTCTATCAGCAGGGCTATTTTCGCCAGGTGATAGACAAGAACGGAGAGCAAGAGGCCCTCTACCCGTATAACGATCCCGGACAGTTACCCATCACGCCATTGCGCCAGTCAAGCGGCGAGTGGTTGCGGTTGGAGATCGCGTTGCCCGGGTACTCGGTCTGGCTACGCGCCTGGCAGGCACAGGTGGGCAGGGTGAAGCTTTACCTGCTGGATAGCAATGACGCGGCGAACTTCCCCGCGCATCGGGGGATTACCAGCGAGCTCTATGGGGGCGGGCCAGAGTTGCGCCTGAAGCAGGAAATGCTGCTGGGGATCGGCGGATGGCGCCTGCTCCGCGCGCTGGGGATTCAGCCGGAGGTCTGTCACCTGAATGAAGGGCACGCGGCCTTCGCCGTCCTGGAACGTGCCCGCAGCTTCATGGAAGAGACCGGGCAGAGCTTCGAAGCGGCACTGGCGGTCACACGAGCGGGTAACCTCTTCACCACCCACACGGCGGTGGCCGCCGGTTTTGACCGTTTTGCTCCCGCCCTCATCGAGCAATACCTGGGTGGATACGCCCGGCAAAAGCTCGGCATTTCGCTTCAAGACTTGCTGGCTTTGGGCCGCCAGAACCCGGACGACTCGTCGGAGCCTTTCAACATGGCGTATCTGGCAATCCGCGGGAGCGGAGCGGTGAATGGCGTGAGCCGCTTGCATGGAAAAGTCAGCCGGCACCTCTTTCTGCCTCTGTTTCCGCGCTGGCCGGAGGACGAAGTCCCCATCGGACACGTGACCAACGGAGTCCACATGCCCACCTGGGATTCGGCCGCCGCCGACGATCTTTGGACCGAAACCTGTCGCAAGGACCGCTGGCTGGGGACCTCAGAGACCCTGCAACAGGACATTCACGGGGTCTCCGACGCCAAGCTATGGCATTTTCGGACCGCCGCCAGCAAGTCCCTTGTGGAGTACGCTCGCGAACGATTGTCCCGGGACCTGGCGGCGGCAGGCGCGCCGAGCGAGGAGGTGGAAGCCGCGAAGCATCTCTTTAGCCCCAATATCCTCACGCTGGGATTTGCACGCCGCTTTGCCACTTACAAGCGACCCAACCTGCTGCTGCACAATCCCGAGCGTTTGCTGCGCCTGTTGACTAATCCTCAGCGCCCGGTACAACTCATCCTAGCCGGCAAGGCCCATCCGGAGGACCGGGCGGGGCAGGCCTTGATCCATGAATGGATCAGTTTCATCCGCCGGCCGGAGGCCCGGCCCCACATCGTCTTCCTGAGCGACTACGACATGCTGTTAACGGAGCACCTGGTGGAGGGGGTGGACGTCTGGGTCAACACCCCACGGCGCCCCTGGGAGGCTTGCGGAACCAGCGGCATGAAGGTGCTGGTCAATGGAGGCATCAACCTGTCCGAGTTGGATGGCTGGTGGGCGGAAGCTTACACGCCGGAAGTCGGCTGGGCTTTGGGAGACGGTCAGGAACATCACGACGATCCGGCCTGGGACGCGGTCGAAGCCGAAGCGCTCTACGACTTGCTTGAACGGGAAGTGATTCCCGAGTTTTATGCCCGCGACGGGCAGGGTATCCCCACGGCCTGGGTAGCGCGGATGCGGAAAAGCATGGAGCGGTTGACGCCGCGCTTTTCCGCGGACCGTGCCGTGCGCGAATACACCGAGCAACACTACCTCCCCGCTGCGGCCGCCTACCGTGAGCGTGCTGCCAATAAAGGCGTAATGGGCCGGCAACTGGCCGATTGGCAGCATGCCACGGAGATGGAGTGGCCGGCGCTGCGCTTCGGTGAAATGAAGGTCGAGACCAACGGAGAGCAGCACGTGTTTGAGTTGCAGGCCTATCTCAATGGCCTGGACCCCCATGCGGCGCGGGTAGAGTTGTATGCCGACGGCGCCAACGGCGATTCTCCCGTGCGGCAGGAGATGGAGCGTGTGGGCCCATCGGCGGGCGAGGCCGGCGGTTACACTTATCGCGCGCGGGTGAGCACGACACGCCCGGCTACCGACTACACGGCGCGCTTGATACCGCACTATGACGGCGTGGCCGTTCCGCTGGAAGCCGCCCGCATCTTGTGGCAGCGTTGATTTGACTTCGCTTGGAGGGCTGGTATGGAAACGCACGGCCATGAAATCGGCATGATCGGCTTGGGCGTGATGGGGCGCAATATGTTGCTGAACATGGCTGACCACGGCTTCCCGGTGGCGGGCTATGACAAGGACCCCCACCAGGTCGAAGCGCTCCAGAAGGAAGCCGCGGGAAACCACATACACGGCGAGGCCAACCTCAAGGATTTCGTCGGACTGCTCCGCAAGCCGCGTGCGGTCATGATGCTGGTGCCCGCCGGCCCCATCGTGGACTCCGTGATCGAAGATCTGCTACCGCACCTCGAAGCGGGCGACCTCATCATCGACGCCGGCAATTCCTACTTCAAAGACACCAACCTGCGCCAGCGCAACCTGACCGCAAAGGGCATTCAATTCCTCGGCGTGGGCGTGTCTGGCGGCGAGGAGGGCGCGCGCCACGGCCCCAGCATCATGCCCGGGGGACCTGAAGAGGCGTACCAGCGGGTCCGCCCGCTGCTCGAGGCCGTGGCTGCCAAAGTCAACGGAGATCCGTGTGTAGCTTACCTGGGCCCCGGATCGGCCGGGCATTTCGTCAAGATGGTCCACAACGGCATTGAGTACGCGGTGATGCAGCTCCTGGCCGAGACCTACGACCTGATGAAACGCGGCCTGAGCTTGAGCGACGACGAACTGCACGAGGTGTACGAAACGTGGAATCAAGGGGAACTCAACGGCTACCTGATGGAGATCACCAGCCGCATCTTCAGCCAGGTCGACGAAAAGACCGGTAAGCGGTTGATCGATGAAATCCTGGATGTAGCCAGGCAGAAAGGCACGGGCATGTGGACCTCGCAAAGCGCCATGGAGCTGCAAGTGCCCATCCCCACCATCGACCTGGCGGTCGCCATGCGGGATTTGTCCGTGTATGAAAAGCAGCGCGAGACGGCCGGCGAGATCTTCCAGCGGCCCCCGCGGCCGTTTAACGGCGACCGCGAAATGTTCCTCGACAAGATCGGCCACGCGCTCTATGCCGGGATGATCATGGCCTACGCGCAGGGCATGGCAGTACTGGCGGCAGCGTCGGCGAAGTATGCCTACACCCTGGATCTGGAAACCGTGGCGCGAATCTGGCGGGGCGGCTGCATCATCCGCGCGGCTTTGCTGGAGGATATCCGGATGGCCTATCGCAACCAGCCCGGCCTGGCGAATCTGCTCCTGGCCCCGGAGCTTTCGAAAAAGATAATGGCCCACCAGGAAGATTTGCGCCGCGTCGTCCGCGCGGCCATCGAGCTGGGTTTGCCCACGCCCTGTTTCATGACGGCGCTGGGTTACTTTGACGGCTACCGTAGTGCCTGGCTTCCGGCCAACCTGATCCAGGCCCAGCGCGACTACTTCGGCGCGCACAGCTACGAGCGCATCGACGTCAAAGGCACCTTTCACACGGACTGGACCAAGGGTTGAGAGCGATGAAAACGAACCATCAACTCGAACCAAACATATTCGTCATTTTTGGCGGAGTGGGCGACCTGACCTGGCGGAAGTTGATGCCGGCCCTTTTTGACCTTTCCCAGAGCCATAGTATGCCGGTTCATTTTTCGATTATCGCGGTGGACCGCGTCGAAATCAGCGAGAACGCCCTGCGCAAGCGTCTGCATGAGGGAGTCAAGAAGTTCGCCCGCTGCGGGAAGACCGCGGCCAAGGAGTGGAATGAGTTTTCCCGGCACATCCGCTACCTGCAGGGCGATTTCAAGGGCCACGCGACCTATACGGAACTCAGCGACCAGTGCGCAAAGCCTGGAAAAGGCGTGGGGCTCCCCAGCCCAACGCATTTACTACATGGCCACGCCGCCTTCGCTGTTTGGCGAAATCCCTGGCATGCTCGAGCATGCCGGCCTGGCGGCCGACCGGGAACGGGCGCGCATCGTCATCGAGAAACCTATCGGGTATGACCTGGAGTCGGCACTGGCGCTGAACCGCACGCTCGCCAGCGGCTTTCAAGAATCGCAAATCTTCCGCATCGATCATTACCTGGGCAAAGAGACGGTGCAGAATATCCTGGTGTTCCGTTTTGCCAATCCGCTATTCGAGCCAATCTGGAACCGGCGTTATGTGGACTACGTGACCATCACGGTGGCCGAAGAGGTGGGCGTGGAACATCGCGGCGGCTACTATGACGGGGCCGGCGCACTGCGCGACATGGTGCAGAATCATCTATTGCAACTGCTCTGTCTGGTGGCCATGGAACCCATGGTCTCCTTCGATGCCGACGAGATTCGCAACAAGAAAGTGGATGTTTTGCACGCGGTTCGGCCCATTTCTCATCACGCCGTCCATAAGTGCGTGGTGCGCGGGCAGTACGGCAAGGGCTGGATCGGTGGCGAAGAAGTGCGCGGTTATCGCGAGGAAGACGGCGTTCCGCCCGATTCTCAAACGGAGACCTTTGCGGCACTGCGGTTGTTTGTGGACAACTGGCGCTGGCAGGACGTGCCATTCTATCTTCGTACCGGCAAACGTCTCGCCCGGCAGGTCTCGGAAATCGCCATCCAGTTCCGTGCGGTGCCGCATCAGTCGTTTCCACCGGAGGCGACCCTGGACTGGCAGCCGTCCCGGCTGGTCATGTCCATCCACCCCTCCGAAGGTATCGTGCTGCGCTTTCAGGCCAAACATCCGGGGCCGAAGATGCAGTTGCGGTCGGTGGACATGCGGTTCAATTATCGCGAAAGCTTCGACGTGCCGTCGCCGGACGCTTACGAGACGCTGCTCTGGGACGTGATGAACAACGATGCCACGTTGTTCATGCGCGCCGACCAGGTGGAGGCAGCCTGGCGGCTGTTGATGCCGGTGCTCGAGGCCTGGAAGGCCAGTCCCCCCAGCGATTTCCCCAACTACGCCGGCGGCACTTGGGGGCCGGACGCCACGCAAGGTCTGCTGGTTCAACAGGGGCACAGTTGGCCGGCCCCTGTGGAATTAGCCGAACGCCAAACTTAAGGAGACGCATGACCCGGCACAATATTCCGTTAGGCAGGATCCTGGGAATCCCCATTGGGCTGGATTATTCCTGGTTCCTGATCTTTGGGTTGCTCACGTGGATGCTGGCAAGCAGTTACTACCCGGCCGAGTTTAAGACCTGGCCGCCGCTGCTGTATTGGTTCATGGGCGCCGCCACCGCAATTATGCTCTTTGTGAGTGTGCTGCTCCACGAACTGGGACATTCGGTGGTGGCTTTACGGTTTAAGGTGCCGGTGCGCAGCATCACGTTGTTCATCTTTGGTGGCGTGGCTCAAATCGGCGCGGAATCGCCGAGCGCCAAGGCGGAATTCCTCATCGCGATCGCCGGACCAATCGTGAGCCTGGCGCTGGCGGTATTCTTCTCCGTGGTGCAGCCCGCCATGGCCGCCATCGAGCCTCTGTGGGGGCTGGTGAAATATTTGGCCTACATCAACTTTGCTTTGGTGCTTTTCAATTTGATTCCCGGCTTCCCGCTGGATGGTGGCCGTGTATTCCGTGCCTTCGTTTGGGCCGTCACGAAGAACATGCGCCGCGCCACGCTAATCGCGGCCAACACGGGCCGTTTCTTTGGTTTCCTGTTTATCTTCTTCGGCGTCTGGAAAATATTCAACGGCAACTTCGGCGACGGGCTTTGGATTGCCTTCATTGGCTGGTTTCTCGACAACGCCGCCTCAGCGCAGGTGCATCAAGTGATGTTCCAGGGCTTGTTGGCAGGCCACACAGTTTCACAGGCCATGAGCAGTCACTGCGCCAACGTCCCTGCCGGCCTGACGCTGCAACAGTTGGTGGACGAACACATCCTGGGTGGCGGGCAGCGCTGCTTCCTGGTCACCAGCGAAGCAGACACCGTGGGCATGATCACTCTGCACCGGATCAAGGAAGTGCCGCGCCGTGACTGGGCCACGACCAGCGTGGCGCAGGTCATGCTTCCCCTGGCGCAGTTGAAACGCATCGACCCTGACACTCCTCTTTGGACCGCTCTCCAGCAGATGGATAGCGATGGAGTCAACCAGTTGCCCGTCACACGCGATAACCACGTATTCGGCATGCTGAGCCGGGAAGGTGTCATTACTTTCCTGGGAACTCTGCAGGAACTGGGGACCTGAGATTGCCCATCACCGCACTGTTTTTGGACATCGGCGGTGTACTGCTCACCAACGGGTGGGATCATCTGGCCCGTAAACGGGCGGCGAAGCACTTCAAGTTGGTGTGGGCCGAGATGGAGGAGCGGCATCACCTGACCTTCGAAACCTACGAGGCGGGAAGGCTCACGCTGGATGAATATTTGGATCGGGTGGTCTTCCATCAAAAGCGGCCGTTCACCCGGGCTCAGTTCAAGAGCTTCCTGTTCGCGCAATCGAAACCTTACCCCGAGATGATCGAGTTGGTCGCTCATCTGAAGGTCCGGTACGGGCTGAAGATCGCCGTGGTCAGCAACGAAGCGCGCGAATTGAATGCGTATCGGATTCGCAAGTTCAGGCTGGACGCGTTTGTGGATGGCTTCATTTCCTCCTGCTTCGTCCACCTCCGCAAGCCCGACGCGGAAATCTTTCGACTGGCGCTGGACATCGCCCAGGCGCCGGCCCGGCAGGTACTGTACATCGAAAACACGCCAATGTTCGTCCAGATCGCGGAAGGTTTGGGGATTCGAAGCATTCTTCACACGGATTACAAGTCCACCCGCGCGAAACTGGCTTCGTTCGGACTGCAGAGTGACGAAGGAATCCTACATGAAACCAGATAAGTTTCACCCCGGCAGCCGGAGTACCCGTGAGCACCCGCTCTGCCCATCTCGATCCCGGACTGGCTGGGTATCTGGCGCGCACGGAAATGGACGCGAAGCAATTCAATGAGATGGTCAATTCCCAGTCCGGGCGGTTGGGCGTGCCGGAGGCTAGTTCCGGCATGCGTGACTGGCCCGACCGTGAAATGCAGGACGTACGGGCGGCTGAAGCGGTCGCGCTGTTTTGCTGCCAGGTCAAGAAATGGATTGGCGCATTGGCGGCGGCGTTGGGCGGACTGGACACGCAGGTGTTCGCTGGCGGTATCGGAGAGAATGCGCCCACGGCCGCGTCATTCGCACGGACGAGGAACGCATGATAGCCAAGACGGTTTGCCGCGTTCTCGGCCTGGGCTGAAGAAAAGGAGAACTCAACCATGAAGACCCAAACTCTTTCCCCGGAATTGCTCCACAAGATGGATGCCTACTGGCGCGCCGCCAACTATCTGTCGGTCGGCCAGATCTATCTCTACGACAACCCTCTGCTGACGAGAGCCCCTGAAGCTGTCGCACGTGAAGCCAACGCTGCTGGGGCATTGGGGCACCACGCCGGGACAGAACTTCATCTACGTACATTTGAACCGGGTCATCAAGAAGTATGACCTGGATATGATCTACATTGCCGGTCCCGGCCACGGCGGTCCGGCGATTGTGGGCAACGTTTACCTGGAAGGCACTTACAGCGAAGTCTATCCGAACATTACGCAGGATGAGGCCGGACTGAAGAAACTGTTCACCCAGTTCTCTTTTCCCGGAGGGATTCCCAGCCATGTCTCGCCGGAGTGTCCGGGATCGATTCACGAGGGTGGAGAGCTGGGGTATTCACTCAGCCATGCGTTCGGGGCCGTGTTCGACAATCCGGAACTGGTGGTCGCATGCGTGATCGGTGACGGGGAAGCGGAAAC
Organism: Terriglobales bacterium; assembly: GCA_963745655.1. Lineage (GTDB taxonomy): Bacteria > Acidobacteriota > Terriglobia > Bryobacterales > Bryobacteraceae > JAJFUV01. The sequence continues at coordinate 59,775 of CAVUYK010000013.1, forward strand.
CGGACCGCTGGCCACGGCCTGGCACTCCAACAAGTTTCTCAATCCGATCACCGACGGAGCCGTGCTGCCGATCCTGCATCTCAATGGCTACAAGATAGCTAACCCCACCGTGCTGGCCCGCATCACGCATGAGGAATTGGACCAGTTACTCCGCGGCTATGGCTGGACGCCTTACTATGTGGAAGGTCATGAGCCGGAAAAGATGCATCAACTCATGGCCGCTGCTTTGGAAAAGGCCATTGAGGAAATCCGGCAAATCCAAAGCCGTGCGCGAGACAAGAAGGACGCTACTCGACCACGCTGGCCCATGATCGTCCTCAAGTCACCCAAGGGCTGGACCGGGCCGAAAATAGTCGATGGACTGCAGGTTGAGGGGACCTTCCGATCGCACCAGGTGCCGCTCCTGGTGGATTCCGAGCATCCCGATCATCTCCGGCAACTGGAAAGCTGGATGAGAAGTTACCGGCCGGAGGAACTCTTCGATGAGCGGGGCCGTCTCATGCCTCAACTGGCCGAACTCGCGCCCAAAGGCGACCGGCGGATGGGTGCCAATCCGCACGCCAATGGCGGGCTGCTTCTGCGCGACTTACTCATGCCTGACTTTCGGAAATATGCAGTGAATGTGCCGTCACCGGGATCCGTTCAGGCCGCCGACACGCACGTGCTGGGAGAGTTCCTGCGCGATGTAACCCAACTCAATCGGGAGCATCGGAATTTCCGGATCTTCGGTCCCGACGAGACGCTTTCCAACCGGCTGAACGCCGTGTTTGAGGTCACCAACCGGCAGTGGGAAGCCCAGATGGAGGAGAACGATGAGTTTCTCGCATCCGACGGCCGGGTCATGGAGATGCTGAGCGAACATCAGTGTGAAGGTTGGCTGGAGGGATACCTGCTCACGGGCCGGCACGGGCTGTTCAATAGCTACGAGGCTTTTATACACATCGTCGATTCGATGTTTAACCAGCACGCCAAGTGGCTGAAAGTTACCTCGGAATTGCCGTGGCGGCGAAAGATTGCGTCGCTAAACTACCTGCTCGCCTCCCACGTGTGGCAGCAAGCGCATAATGGATTTACCCATCAAGACCCCGGCTTCATCGATCATGTGGTAAACAAGAAAGCCGCAGTCGTGCGTGTGTACCTGCCGCCGGACGCCAACTGCCTGCTGTCGGTCTGGGACCATTGTCTGCGGAGCCGGCATTACGTCAATGTCGTGATTGCGGGCAAGTACCAGGCGCCCCAATGGTTGACCATGGATGCCGCGGTCGAGCATTGCAGGCAAGGAATTGGCGTCTGGCAATGGGCCGGCAGCGACGGTGGCGCGGAACCGGACGTAGTGATGGCCTGCTGCGGCGACGTGCCCACGCTCGAAACCCTGGCCGCTGTTTCAATCCTTCGCCAGCATCTGCCCGATCTGAAAATCCGGGTGGTCAATGTTGTCGATCTGATGAAGCTGGAGCCGAATTCGGAACATCCGCACGGGCTGAGCGATCCGGAGTTCGATGCGTTATTCACGAAAGACAAGCCCATCGTCTTCGCGTTCCACGGCTACCCCTGGCTGGTGCACCGGTTGACGTACCGCCGTACTAACCACGACAACATGCATGTTCGGGGCTACAAGGAAGAGGGCACCATCACAACGACCTTCGACATGACGGTCCTGAACGATCTGGACCGGTTCCACCTGGTACAGGATGTGATCCATCGGCTGCCCCAGTTGGGCGCCCGCGGAACCATGGTGAAGCAGACCATGCAGGACAAGCTCATCGAGCACAAGCATTACATCGACAAGCACGGCCAGGACATGCCGGAGATCCGGAACTGGAAATGGAGCAACCCCCAATGAATACGCAAACACTTATAGACACCGCCAGGACGCTGGTCGCCGGCGACAAGGGCCTGCTGGCAATGGATGAAAGTAATCCCACCTGCAACAAACGATTTGCCAGGTTGGGGATTCCCCAAACCCCGGAGGCCCGGCGCGCCTATCGGGAGTGGATTGTGACCACGCCCGGTCTTGGTGAGAGCATCAGTGGCGCGATCCTCTACGATGAAACCATCCGCCAGCAGAAGAAGGATGGCACTCCCTTTGCGAAAGCCGTCACCGATGCGGGAATCATTCCCGGCATCAAAGTGGACGCCGGCGCAAAGGATCTGGCCGGCCATCCCGGAGAGAAGATAACCGAAGGTCTGGACGGATTGCGCGACCGCCTGGCGGAATACTCTCAAATGGGCGCGCGTTTTGCCAAGTGGCGCGCGGTGATAGCCGTGGGCGATGGCATCCCCAGCCGCGGCTGCATCGAAGCTAACGCGCAGGCGTTGGCCCGCTACGCCGCGTTGTGCCAGGAGGCCGGACTGGTCCCCGTCGTCGAGCCGGAAGTGCTCATGGACGGCGAGCATACCCTGGAGCGGTGCGCCGAAGTAACGGAGGAAGTCCTGCGAACGGTTTTCCACGAGCTTTACACGCAACGGGTGGCGCTGGAGGGTATGCTCCTGAAGCCCAACATGGTGGTTCCGGGATTGACCTGCCCCCAGCAAGAAGCGGTGGACGAGGTGGCCGACGCCACGGTGAGGTGTCTCTTGCGAGCCGTCCCCGCCGCCGTTCCGGGGATTGCGTTCTTGTCGGGCGGCCAATCCGCGGAACTGGCTTCGGCCCGTTTGAATGCCATGAATGTCAGATTCAAATCGCGAGCGCCTTGGGCGTTGGCGTTTTCGTTTGCCCGCGCCATCCAGCAACCGGCTCTGGAGATTTGGCGAGGCCAGGAGGCCCAGGTGCCGGCGGCACAGCAAGCTCTGTCTCATCGAGCCCGCTGCAACCGGGCCGCGCGCCGTGGCGAATACAATGCGGCCATGGAAAGGACATGAGCGTGGCAAACATCCGTTCTGAACTTCCTCACATATTTCCGGCGTTCCATCCCGTGGATGCTCGAAGGGGGTGACGGGAGCCGGGAAGTCGAAGATGAAATCGAGAAAGCAGAAAAGCAATGAATGAGGGTAACTACGGTCACCCAGGGAACGAAGGGCCGGAGCCCGCCCGTGTGGATCATGGCCATCGTCCTTACTGGAAACGTGCGCATCATGATTGGCGTTTCTGGGCCGGCGTGTTCTTTATGCTGGCCGCCCTCGTTATCTATGTCATGAGCGATAACCTGTCGTTGATACCTCGCGGCCACCCGCAGCAGCCACCGTCGGGCGCAGTCGGAAGATAGCGGAGCCCCCATAGATTTTTGCAGCCGAGAAGTTCTTACACATGAAGACGCGAGCTTAAGACTACGGTGCAGGCGCCAACGGCCGGTGAGGCTCTGCTGGCGATGGATGAGAGTAAGGAGACATACCACGAGTCATATCACTCTGTATCCGCTGCGATTCGAACCAATTTATCAGTATCGGCTCTGGGGCGGCCGACGTTTGGCCGGGCTGCTCACTGCACCACTGCCGGGCGACGGCCCTATCGGCGAAGCGTGGGTACTCAGCCACCGCGATGACCATGAGAGCCACGTTGCCAATGGACCGAGACACTCTTTCATAGTGAATATTTCCGGTTGTGGCGCCTGCGCGGACAATCGCCGTTTACCGGCGGCGAGGCGGGTGTGCCGCGCGTGCTGATATGCATCGAGGGCGCGGAGCAGGTGGAGTATGGCGGCGCCACTTATGAAAAAGCTGACGTGCCCGATTTCAAGAATTTAAAACCGTACCACATAGGAGGAACAATGAAGAGTAATGAAAAGACTGGGAGTGCATCACCGCATGTCCTACCGTCCCTGCCCTACGCGGATAACGCGCTGAGCCCCGTTATTTCCCCAAATACAATTGGCTTCCACTACGGCAAGCATCACAAGGGATATGTCGATAACTTGAACAAGCTGGTAGCAGGAACTGAATTTGCAGACCTGCCGTTGGAAGATATCATCATCCAGACAGCCGGCAGAACTGACAAGACCGCGATTTTCAATAATGCGGCGCAAACATGGAACCACACGTTCTACTGGCGCAGTCTGAGGCCCAAGGGCGGTGGTGAACCACCCGCAGTGTTGAGGCAAACGATCGAGGCGTCCTTCGGCACCTTGGATGCATGCAAGAAGGAGTTGTCCACCGCGGGAATGGCCCAGTTCGGCAGCGGCTGGGCGTGGCTGGTGCTGGATGGCGACAAGCTCAAGGTGGTCAAGACCGGCAATGCAGATGTGCCGATGACCACTGGCATGAAACCACTATTGACCATCGACGTGTGGGAACACGCCTACTACTTGGATTACCAGAACCGGCGCGCGGACTATATCAACGCGGTGCTGGATAAGCTGATTAATTGGGATTTCGCGGCAGAGCACCTTGGCTGATGGCAGCCTGAGCGGTCGCATGCTTTATCCTAAAACATCCTTAACGAGGCGCTCCGCCCACCGCGTGCCATTGCGCGGCCCGCGTCGGGTGAGCTTTGTCGTTAGGTGGAAGCTCGAAAAGAAGTGAGAAAGGAAAATATAAATGCCAGCATTCGGATCGCCCTTTTCAGGGTTAGCAAACGGCAGGAAACTCACGGATGAGGAGCTCGTCAGAGCCATTCGTTTCATGGTGGCCGCGGAGTACGAAGCGACTCAGATGTACATGCAGCTTGCCGAGTCAACCGACAACAAACTCGCCGTGGAAGTGCTCAAGGACATAGCGGACGAGGAACGTGTACACGCCGGAGAGTTTCTGAGATTGCTCCGCGAGCTGGCCCCCGATGAAGAGAAGTTCTACGCCGAGGGGGCAGAAGAAGTAGAGGAACAGATCAAGAAAATGGAGTAAAGGATTCCCGGGAAAACCGCCCTCATCGGAGACTCCGCAACCAGGTCGCGGAGGGACTCCTGGAGAAGCCCATGCACAACCTTGTCCAGGTCGATGATTTCCTCCTCAGCGTGGTAACCGCTGGCGGTGGAAGACACGGGCGGGCCGCTGAGGCGCCGGGTGGCAAGGGAATTCTCTCGCGAATGTTCAACATTTTCGGGGACGCCATCGACTGCCAGGCGGCGCCGGCAGATGTCCAGTGGCGCACCGTCCATCAAGCTCCGCCGGCGTTAGCACGGCGTTCCACGAAATCCGAGATCTTCGAGACCGGGATCGAGGTCATCGATGTGCTGGTGCGGCTCGAGCGTGGCGGCAAAGCGGGACCGTTCGGCGGGGCGGGCGTGCTCCGACATGGTGATGGCGTTCGGGCAGATGAGCGGGCCGCCGGGCAGCCAGTTCCGCGTGGGCCACGTGGCGCTGACGATGGCCGAGTATTTCCGGCTTCGAAGCGCTGAACATAGAGGAGAAATGATGCGCCTTGGCATCGTTGCGGCAACTCACCGGAGAGGAGGGAGTGTGCTGCGTCGCTAACTACAATTCCAATAGCGGTCTACTCACAAATGTGTCCAATGTCAACACCGAGGAGATGACGATGAAGATCAAATCAAAGAATTTCCGTGTACGGCCCGGGAAAAAGGTCAAACTCAATAAGTTGTCGACGATTGTGAAGCCCTTTTGCAAGTCGAAGAAGGAGTATCAAAAGGTCCTGGGAGAACACGTTGAGGAGTTGAGCTCGCTGCAACGCCTTCACTACGCGTCCAGCCGTTATGCAGTGCTGCTGATTTTTCAGGGGATGGACGCGGCCGGCAAGGATGGCGCCATCCGGCACGTCATGTCCGGGGTCAATCCGCAGGGCTGCCAGGTTTTCAGTTTCAAGCAGCCGAGCGCCGACGAGCTGGAACATGATTTTCTCTGGCGCACGACGCGCCGTCTACCCGAACGCGGGAGGATCGGCATTTTCAATCGTTCCTACTACGAGGAGGTGCTCATCGTTCGCGTGCATCCGGAGATTCTCCGCGCCCAAGGGCTTCCGAATGAGTTGCTCGACGAGAAAACCATCTGGGAGGAGCGGTATCGCTCCATCGTGGATCTGGAGCGCCACCTATATCGCAACGGAACGCGCACTGTCAAAATATTCCTCCACCTTTCGCAGGAAGAACAGCGAAAGAGATTCCTCGAGCGCATCGATGAGCCGGACAAGAATTGGAAATTCAGTCTTTCTGACATTCACGAGAGGAAATACTGGCGGTCTTATATGAAGGCTTATGAGGCTTGCTTGAGCGCGACAAGCACCGAGTACGCGCCCTGGTACGTGGTCCCCGCCGATGATAAGGAGAATGCCCGGCTGATTGTTTCCCAGATCGTCCTGGATGTTTTCAACGACCTTAAGATGGCATATCCCAAGACCACCGCGAAACGCCGGCTGGAATTGAAATCTATCCGCCAGTTGCTGGCGAAGTAAGGGTTGAATTATCGCCTTCGGACAGCGAGAAAGGCAGCGGCGGCTCGTCTTCGTTCCGCTGAATCCAAAGCACGATCGATCGGCTTTGGTTCATCCACCCTCTCTTCAGTTCATTATTGCCAGCCTCGAGGCGGGCGGTGACGAACCAGCGGGAATTCAAGCAGCTCTAGTTTCTGGACCCTACCGGGCCCTGGATTGGGAATCGGATGTGACGCGGATCCGGCCGGAATAGCGCATCCAGCGCACCGTTCGAGAGGGGAATAGAGTCCACCACAACATTGGCTTGCATGCCGCAAGTGCGGGTGCGCGGATGCTGTTTCTGCAACATCCTGCCGCGCTGCATTGCGTTGGGGACCGGCGAACTGGTTCCACCACACACGCGGGTCCTCCTGAAACCCAGTCGCCAGCAGGCGCGTCAACAGATTGAAGGCCGTGCGCCTATGCATCACCTGAGTTTCGCAAGATCCATCCTGATTCAACGAGTTCTCGTCCTGGCCGTGCTGGTCTATGCCCCCGGTAGCGTACTCGCCCAGCAGAACAGGATCGCAGGGAAAATCAACGGTAGCCAACGGTACACGCTAACCGGTGAGGTGCACCCGAATGCGATCAGCGAGTATGACCAGGGTGAGGCAGATGCTTCCCTGGAACTGAGCCATGTGACGCTCGTGTTAAGGCCATCTGAGAGCCAGCAGGCCGATCTGGACCAACTGCTGGCCGAACAACAGGACCCGACGTCGAAGAACTATCACAAATGGCTTGCGCCGGAGGAATACGCAGACCGTTTTGGGGCCAGCCAGGGCGATATCAATAAGATTGTCGAGTGGCTGCAAGGCCAATCGTTAACCTTCACCAGCGTGGCGCGCGCGCGCAATGCAGTGGCTTTCAGCGGGACTGCCGCACAAATAGACAGCGCCTTCAAGACCCAGATCCACAATTACCAGGTGGATGGCGAGATGCACTACGCCAACGCCACCGAACCATCCCTGCCCGCGGCCATGCAGGGCGTCGTGCGGGGGATCCATGGGCTGCATGATTTCCGGCTCAAGGCGAGGAGCCGGAAATCAACCATGCTGGGAATCCCGGCTGACGGAATGAGCCCGGCCAACACTTCCTCCAGCACCGGGAAGCACTATTTGGCTCCGGATGATTTCGCCGCCATCTTTGACATTCAGTCGCTTTACAATGCCGGGATCGACGGTTCCGGACAGAAGATCGTGATCGTGGGACAGAGCCGGATCGATACTTCGCACCTTGCGACTTTTCGCGGTTACTTTGGTCTGCCGGCCGTGGACCTGACCACCACGCTAGTTCCGAATACTCGCGACCCGGGGACCATTTCGGGAGACGCGCAGGAATCTGATCTCGACTTGCAATGGGCCTCCGCCGTGGCCCGCGGGGCCAGCCTGGTTTTCGTTTACTCCTACGATGTTTCCGACGCGGTCCAATATGCCATAGACCAGAACCTGGCGCGCGTAGTGAGCATGAGTTATGGAGAATGCGAGAATTCAGGAACGAGGTCGGATGCGCTGATCTGGCAGACTTGGGCGAAGCAGGGGAATGCACAAGGGATCACCTGGGTGGCCGCCTCGGGCGACTCCGGCGGGGCGGATTGTTACCAAAGTGGCGGCGGCCGTTTCGGCCCCAGCAGCAGCAATTTAAGTCTCGCTACGGACCTTCCAGCGAGCATCCCGGAAGTTACCGGTGTGGGCGGCACCACATTGAACGAGGGGACCGGGACTTACTGGAACAGCAGCAACGACCCCACCACCAAAGCATCCGTCCTGTCCTACATTCCGGAGACCACCTGGAACGACAGTGTGATCGATGGAGTGCCTTCAGCCAGCGGGGGCGGCGCCAGCACGTTCTTCTCAAAACCCTCCTGGCAGACGGGCACGGGGGTTCCCAGCGACGGGGCAAGAGACGTTCCCGACGTGGCGCTCCCGGCATCAGCGGATCACGACGGGTACATGGTGTACACGACCTCCGGCCGGCAGACCGGGTGGTATATCTTTGGCGGAACGTCTTGCGGTGCTCCAACCTTTTCCGGAATACTGGCGCTCCTGAATCACTACCTGGTTGCGAACGGGTACGAACCGGGCAGCGGACTGGGGAACGTGAACACGCAGCTATACCGGCTGGCTGCGTCGGCGCCGAACGCGTTCCACGATATTACTGCCGGCGACAATATCGTAAGTGCGCCTGCCTGCGTGGGATCCCGATGCTCCTCCGCAAGCACGGCTTCGGTCGGATACGGCAGCACGACCGGTTACGACCAGGTGACCGGTCTCGGCTCCATTCACGCCTACAATTTCGTCACCGCCTGGCACACCGGCTCGCTGTTCGCAAAATCGACCCCCACGGTGACGCTGACCGCCGGTCCCACGAGCATCTCTATTTCCGGAAGCGCCACGCTAACCGCCATGGTGACGAGCGGCGACGGCGGCACGCCCACCGGAACGGTGACTTTCTCGGTGGGTAGTACGAATCTGGGCACGGGAAGCCTCTCCGGCGCGTCGGGAACCGCCACAGCGAGTCTGACGGTGAGCGGAGCCGCCAGCGGGCTCAGTTCCGGCGACAACACGATCACGGCAGTGTACAGCGGCGACGGTTCAAACAACCCGGCCACGGCGTCCGCCAGCCTGACGGTGGTGGGTCCCTCGTCCGTGACCCCGTCCATCGGCGGTGCCACGAATGCCGCTTCGTACCAGCAGTCTTTACGCCCCTGGCATGGTGGTGAGCGTCTTCGGAACGCAGTTGGCGTTGACCACCAACATAGGAAGCACCCTGCCTGCGGTGCCCCACCGTGCTGGATAACGTGTCCGTCGGACAGTGAATGGAGTTGGCGGCTCCGCTCTTATCACACTTCTCGCCCACACAATTGAATGTGGCAAATTCCCTACGAGATGTGCCCGCCAGCGGGAAAGTCACCCTGTCGGTCGGCAATAACGGGCAAACCGCCTCTACCACGATCCAAATGTCGGAGGCCGCGCCGGGTATTCGATAGTGGGGTGCACTGTCCACCGCCACCGCACACGCGGCCAGAACATAGCGCTGTACCTCACCGGTGCCGGCGCGGTGGAGCCGCCGTGGCGAGTCACGGCTCCGCGGCGGCACCACGCCGTACCGGCGCTGAGCGACTCTGGTGAGGTAGGAGGCGTGAAGGCCTCGGCCACCGTATATCGGCATTCCAAGCTGGTCGGTGGAGTATTGCAGGTCAACTTTATGGTCCCCGCCACGGCCCGGCACTGGGCCGCAGCCAACGGGTGGCCAGCGTCGGAGGGGTAGCCAGCGCCGCGGCGACTGACGGTGAGCCAGTAGGGAAGAATCCGGCGCCGCGGCATTTCAGTATACGTACCGCATGACGCGGAGACCCTTTCTCGGAAGCAGCCTTCTCACCAGCGCGGCCGCCGCCTGGCGGCGCCGCCCGCGCGACTTGGCGAAGGCGTGTGCATCGCTCTCGTAATCACTGGAGCTACATCGGCATCGGTTGGCAGCTCGGCCTGGAGTCCAACGTCCTTTCGGTGGTGGATGCCATGGAGATGGCCGATCGGCCGCCCGGAGTGAAGACCTGCATCAACCTGGATGCCCGCGCCTACGAACTAATGGCGGAACGCTTCCCGGAAGTGACGGCGCGCCTCAAGACCTATCTCGCCCAGGGCAAGGTGGAAATGATCGGCGGCACGTATCGGCCAGCCGATGGGGACCATGTTCAGTGGGGAATCGAACATCCGGCAACTGGTAGTGGGGCGCGAGGTGATCCGCAAGGCGCTGGGCTACGACATGGTGACGTTCCTGGAGGAAGAGGAGTTCACGCACCCGCAGATCCCGCAAATCGCCGCCGGCGCGGGATACAAGTACGCGAGCCTGGCGCAGTCGACACCGGGGGGCCTGCGGGTGTCCCGCATCTGGAGGTAAACGCGTTTCAGTGGAAAGGGAAGGACGGCACAACCATTCCCAGCACGCCGAAGAGCTGCTCTACTTCGCCTTCTCGGTGACTCCTGAGAAGCTGGCGGCATCGCCGGGCTACGAGGTAGCTGCGGGCCATGGAAGCGATTGGTCTTCACATGGAGGAGTTCGGCTGGGAGTCGCCGGAGAAACCCGCCTATCTGACGGCGCCGGAGGTACAGAAAGTCGCCGAGCGTTTTCCGGTGGAGTTCGTCGCCTGGGCGAGTACATGGAAAAGTATGGGGCCCGTGACGAAGGAGACCGTGTACTTCGACATGGACGCGTGGCACAAATTGCTGACGTGGGGTCTGGCGGGGATCAACTACGCGTGTTGGACCGCAAGTCGAAGCCTTGCTGCTGGCCGCGGAACGCTTCGACGCGATTGCCGCCAGGCTCGGCGCCACTTCCCAGGTGGAAGCATCCGAACTCGCCTGGCGCGACCTGCTGGCGTCGCAAAGCCACGATGTCGGGTTGTGCGAATCTTCGCGATGGCAGGGTGACTGCATGGCGCCGCTGACCGCAGCGAGGACTTCCACAATTTCACGTGGGGCGCCATTGGCTACAACCATCTGGATGCCGCGCAAAGGCGGGGCGAGCCGGTGCTGAAGCGGGCGCTGGCATTCATCGCCAGGCGGCGAAAGCTGGTGCGAAACTCAGCGCGACGGTTTTCAATCCCTGCCCCTGGGAGCGACCGGCGTGGTCGAGACCGGCCGCATCTCCCCGGTGCCGGCCGGGCAACCAGAGACGTGGTGGTGCGCGACGGCCACGGCGCCGTGGTCCCTTCGCAAACCCTCCACCCGGGCATTGGCGGGGCCACGCAGGTGGCGTTCCTGGCCCAGCGCGTGCCCGGCGTGGGTTACGACAGCTACACCCTGGAACCGGGCTCCCAGCCCGTGGCTCCCGCCGCAACCACCTGCGCATCGACGAAGCCAGCCTCACGCTGGAGAACGAATACGTGCGGTGCGGCTGGATCCGGTGACGGGGGCGGTGGCGAGCCTGGTCGACAAGCGAACCGGGCGCGAGTCGCTGGCCGCGCCATTTCCGGTGTTCGAGGGCAGGCCCAATCCGACCTACACGCCACGGAGCGTCTACGGAAAGAAACGCCCGGTGCCGGAACGGTACGACAGCTCCGGTTCCAAAGCCGTCATCGATTGGGTGGAACGCGGCCCTCTGCGCGCCAGCGCGCGGGCCCAGCACAACTGGCCGATGCTGAAATTCGAGACCCGCGTGAATCTCTGCGCGGGTTTACCGTACGTCGAGGTCGTCAGCCGCGTGCTGAGCGAAGTTCGCCGATGCCCGACATACCCGCGCAATACGGAAGATTTCCGGTCGATATCACGAACGGCTACTGGCTGTCGTTCATGCCCGCGGCTTCGCGGCTGCGCCTCCGTCGTGCGCGACTTCCCGCTGGAGAATAACCCGACGCGGCAGTCCGCGTTTCATGCGCTGACGTTTGTGGATTTGGCGGGCGCTGATCAGGGTCTGCTGCTGCTGCATCCCGGAACGCAGTACTTCAAGCGGACCGCGGACGGCCGGCTGTCCAACCTGGTGATGCGCGAGTGGGAGTCCTACTTTACCGGCGAGTACGGCTGGCCGCGGTACTGCGAGTACCGCCACGTGCTGATGCCGCACTCCGCCCGCTTCGACAACGCGGCACGCATGCGCGCGTCCACCGAGTTCAGCCAAACGCTGATGGCCTACCTGGGCGCCGCCGGCCCGGGAGCGCTGCCGGCGCGCAAGAGTTTTCTCTCGGTGTCGCCCGAGAATGTTCATCTCCTGCGTTCCGCGGAAGGCCGGAGGAGGATCGCGAGCCGCGGGTTTTGGAAGTGGAAGGGCAAAAGGCCGGCGCCAATATCGAACTCGGCTTCCCGGTTTCGGGCGCGGCGGCAACGGATCTTCTGGGAAACAAGATTTCCGAAGTGGCGCACGCCGGTAGCCGCCTTCAGGTAGAGATGGACCCCTGGAAAGTCCGCACCATCGCCCTGAAGTGAGATCCGGAAGATCAAAGTTTGGTGTCCCTGGAGGATGACCGCGGACCGGGAAACTCCTGCGTGGCCGTCCGACTGAATCTGCGATACTGTGCCGAGGCGGGAAACAAATGCGATCTTCCCTTCTCTGCATGTCGCGGGTTGCTTACACAACCATCGCGCCGGGCTGCCGCACTGCCGCAGTCCACGAACGGTTTCTTCATCGATCCCGCGCCGCCCTCTTCGCCACCCAAGCAGGTGTATGTCACAGGAGCTTGAGGATTTTGGGCGGGGAACTCCTCGTCCTTTCCTGGAAAGGTGCGCGTGGAGGGAACCCGGGCCTGGCGATTCCTGCGCCCGGTTCGCCGGCATTTCCATATCGTACATGGACCGTGCAGGAATTCCGATATCGGTCCAGTCCAGGCACACGCATTGCTATCAGACCGTGGCGGAACAGGACGCCTGGATCACGGCGGACATCCCGCCGGCACCGCGCGCGTTCAAGTGGCGTTTTCCATCGTTTCCGAAGACCCGCTGCCGGGACGGTTCTGGGTGGGTGATTTCGAGCTCACTCCCGTGCATCCCACTTCACAGATTCCCGCGGGCATGGCCGCGTTAAGGCTGGTGCCGTCTTTGGAGACCGGGCGGCCTCCGCCGCCCGCCTGAGTATTCGTTGCAGGCAGGGGCAGGCCGGTGGTGCGCGACCCTGACACTTTGGGTTTAGCGAAGGACGGTTCGGGTTCCACCTCTCCGCGGCGCGTCTCCAACCGCGTTCCCTGCCGCCCGGTACCTACGAAGTGACCGCCATGAAGGGCTTCGAGTACGGACCGGCGCGTCAGAGCGTGACACTCACGGCAGGCCACCGCGCCACCCTCCCGTTGGTCCTGCGGCGTTCCATGGATCTGTCGAAAAGAGGCTGGTATCCAGGCGATCATCACGTGCATCTGTTTCGTCACGCGGGCAGCATCTATCCGTTCATAAACCTGGACGACGTCTACAACATCGCCCAGGGGAAGGGCTGGCTTACGTGGGTTTCATGGGTGCAGATCAGGTGGCGCCGGCGGCCCGGCTCCAGGAGGCTCCCGGCTTTCTGCGGGCTGGGTGATGCCTGAACTGACACGGGATCTCTGGGGGCATCTATGCCCCATCGGTCTCTTCGAATGGCCACGGATGGCCATGCACGGTGATCTCTGGCCCATGAGTGTCGACTGGATGGACGCGGCGGAGGAAGCGCCGGCGGCGCCATCGCTTTTGCCCATCCCTACAGCCGGGACAATAACGATGAAAAGTCCTTGACGAAGGTGCTCTCCGATCCCCAAACCGGCCATGCAGCCCGCGAATTGCCGATGGCTGCGGCACTGGGCCGCCGTTTCACCATCGACAGTGATCACGGAGGAAGGAGTCCGGGGCGGACTTCCGCGTCAAGCTGAGCGGACTACCTCCGGTTGCTGGAACCTGGGATCTCGCCTCGGCGCATCGGGATCCACCGACCACCACGTGGACCAAGGCCGCCGGCCCCCCGGCACCATGCGGACTTACGTGCGCACGGACCGCTTAGCGTGGCCCTCCGCGTGGCTCGAGGCCTATCGTGACGGCCGCACGTTCGCCACGAACGGTCCTCTGCTGCTGCTCTCTGTCAACAACGCCCAGCCCGGTGACGTAATCAGGCTGGATCCGGGAGATTTCGTCAACTGTCGCTGTCGAGGCGTTCAGTCGAGTGGGGCATGGATTGGTGTGACCCTCTGGTACAACGGTGAGGCCGTGGAGAGCTGGTCCACGCCGGCCGGTGCGACCATTCGAGGCGGACACAAGTTCGAAGGTCTCCCCGTTCCGGCTGGATCCTGGCGACGGCCAAAGGTCCGGCCGCCCGGGAGTTGGTGCAACAGAGCGAAGGAGCCGCCGGCGCGGGCGGCCAGCTTGCCATCACCAGCCCCATCTACATCGAGGTGCCCGGCCATCCCCTGCGTCCCGACAAGGACGCCGCCGCGTATTTCATCCGCTGGATGGATGCCGTGCGCAGCGGCTTTGAAACCGCCTGTACCCAGGCCGCCGCGAAAGGCTCCGCACTCCCCCCGGCACTCCGCGAGCAAGTCTTGGGCCGCTTCGCGAAGGCCCGCATGGTCTTCGAAGGGAAAGCGAGGTAGCGCCGCCGGCGCACGCCGGCTGGGACACCGGGAATCCGGGACGGAATAAACTTGCACGCCGGCCATTTTTTCGTGAAAACATGTTACATTTGTTTTCTGCCGGTCGATACCCCGGCGCGGGGGAGAGGACCGGAGAAAGGCTGGGCGTATGATCGCGGGTCACATGTTCGGAGCTTGCTTGCCGACGTTCGGCAATTGCGCGGACCGTTACTGTCTGGGCGGTTATGGCGGCGGCGGGAAGACGATGGAAGAGATGCTGGATCTGTCCTTGCAGGTCGAGGGGCTGGACGGATTGGAACTGGTGGGCAACTGGCATGTCAACGACGCGCAACATCCGCGACGTGGGGCGCATGTTCCGGGACCGTGGACTGAAGATCCCCATGCTGGTGCCGGACCTGTGGACGCAGGCCAAGTGGGGCAAAGGGAGTCTCGCGGCTCCGGACGCGCCGACGCGCGCGGCGGCGGTCGAGGAAATCCGCAAGGTGATGGATTGGGCCGCCGAACTGGATTGTCCCTACGTGGACGTCTGGCCCGGGCAGGACGGCTACGACTACTCGTTCCAGGCCGACTACCAGGAAGCCTGGAAGTGGCTGCGCGACGGCCTGGCGGCCTGCGGCGGCACAACCCCAAGGTGAAAGTGCTGGTGGAGTACAAGCTGAAGGAGCCGCGCACGCACTGCTTTGTGAACAGCGCCGCCAAGACGCTTCTGCTGCTGCAGGGGTTGGAGCAGGTGGGCGTGCTGTTGGACGTGGGGCACTCCATCGCCGCCGCGGAGAACGTCGCCGAGGCGGCCGCGCTGCTCTCGAGCTTCGGCAAGCTCGACTACCTGCACCTGAACGACAATTACCGCGCCTGGGACGACGACATGATGGTCGGCGCCGTACATCTGGTCGAGTACCTGGAGCTGGCCTACTGGCTCAAGCGCATGAAGTACCAGGGCTGGCTCACGCTGGACATTTTCCCGTATCGCGAGGACGGCGTGCGCGCGGCCATCCAGTGCAAGAAATGGATGGAGGCGTTCTTCGACGGGATCGATCACGTGGGGATGGACGCCTGCGCCGAGGTGATTCGCAGCGCGGATGCCTGCGACGCGGTGGACCTGGTGCGGCGGGCCTTGCGCGGTTAGGATGCCGGAGATGGCCGCCCGGATCGAACCCTACGAAGGCGCGCCGGACGTCCGGCGATTGCTGGCCGTGCTGCGCGGCGAGCCGACCGACCGCGTGCCGCACTTCGAGATCCTGATCGAGGACCAGCACGTCGAAGCGGTGCTGGGCCGCGCGGCGGGCAACACGCTGGGCGTGGGCGGCGACCCGGCCAAAGGCAGCGAAGCGGGCGAGGGTGTACGGCCCATGCATGCGGCCGATTACATCGAGTTGTGCCGCATCATCGGACAGGACGCCATTCTGATGGAGGCGCTCTGGACGCCGCTCAAGCACCGGCGCGCCGACGGCCGCATCGGCCCCATCACCGACCGCAGCATCAAGAGCCGCGCCGATCTGGAACGCATCATCTGGCCGGGCGAGGCGGACATCGAGGAGCGCCTGCAGTACGTGCGCGAGTACGTGGAGGCCGCGCGCGGCACCGGCATCGGCGTGGCCCTGGCGGGCTTCTGCATTTTCCAGACGCTGTACGAGTTCGTGATCGGCCTGCACGATTGCATGTTGCTGATCGCCGACGACCGCGAGTTCTTCGAAGAACTCATGGCGCGCTCGGCCGATTACTACGTCGAGCTGATTAAGCGCAGCATCGCGGCGGGCGTGGACTTCTTCTACCCGGCGGACGATTTCGCCTTCAAGACCGGGCTGCTGGTGCATCCGAAAACCTTCGAGCAGATCTGGCGTCCGCACTTCGACCGCATCCTGGCGCCCATGCGCGAGGCCGGCAAGCCCATCTTGTTTCACTCCGACGGCAAGCTGGACGCCGCGGTGGAGATGCTCCTCGAGATGGGCGTCAATTGCATCACGCCCATGGATCCGTCCGGCATCGACTATCGCGACTACAAGAAGCGGTACGGCCACCGTGTCACGCTGCACGGCAACATCGACATCACCTGGCCGCTGGTGAAGGGGACGCCGGAGGATGTTGAACGCGACGTGCGGGAGCACATGGAGGTGCTGAAGCCGGGCGGGCGCTGGATCGCGGGCTCCAGCCACAGCGTGGTGAATTACATCCCGCACGAGAACTTCGTGGCGATGATCAATGCGATTCACAAGTACGGAAGGTACTGAAGGGACTCTGAGACGATGGCTGTAGCAATCAGGATGCCCGACTTCGGCACCGCGGTGACCGAAGTCCGAATCTTGAAGTGGCTGGTGGAGGAGGGACAGGCGGTCACTCGCGGCGCCTTGCTGGCCGAGATCGAGACCGACAAAGCCGCCAGCGATCTGGAGTGCGTCGCCGAGGGCGTGCTCCTGAAAGTGTGCGTGCCGGCAGGCGCCGCGGCGGAAGCGGGGCAAGTGATCGCTTACGTGGGCCAGGCGGGGGAGGCCGTGCCGGAGGAAAAGCCGCCGGAAGAGAAGCCGCCGGAGGCGCCCCGCGTCTCGCCGATGGTCGGCGAACCTCGCGGCGAAGCAGGGCGTGGACCTCGCCGCGTGAAGGGCACGGGCGCGGGCGGCATGATTACGCGCGAGGATGTGATGCGCGCCAGCCGCGAGGCCCCAGCGTGATAAGCAAGCCGCGGTGGCCGCGGCGGTGACCAAAAGCAACGCGGAGATTCCGCACCTGCGCGTCGCCGTCACCATCGACATGTCCGAAGCGGAACGGCTGCGCGCCGGCGGCAAGATCAGCTACGACGCGATCTTCCTCAAGGCCATGGCGGGCGCGGCGAAAGCCGTTCCGTTCCCCGGCGCGCCGCGGGCGACGCACATCGCCATGGCCGTGTCTTCCGGCGACGATTTGCTGCTGCCGGTGATTCGGGACGTGGAGCGCAAACAGCTTGGGGCTTTGCAGAGCGAGATCGAAGCGCTATCTGCGCGGGCGCGCGAGGGCGCTCTGCGGCTCGAGGAGATGACCGGCGCGCAGATGGCGCTCAGCAATCTCGGCATGTACCCGGTGGATTGGTTTGAGGCCATCGTCTTTCCGGGACACAGCGCGATTCTGGCGCTGGGCGCGGTGGCCCCGCGGGCCGTGGTTCGGGAGGGCCTGGTGGAAGTGCGGCCGACGGTGACGGCCGTGCTGGCCGCCGATCACCGCTCGGTCAACGGCCGCGCGGCGGCCATGTACATGACGAAGCTGAAGGAAATTATCGAGGCGGGAAAGTTTGCCTGATGGATCAACGCATGAATTACGATTCCGAGTTTCTGCTCTCGCTCTACCGGAAGATGGTTCTGATCCGGCAGTTCGAAGAGCGCGTGAAGTATCTGTTTCTGGAGGGCGTGATGCCCGGCACGATACACCAGTACCAGGGACAGGAGGCCATCGCGGTGGGGGTGTGCTCGGCGCTCGGGCCCGACGACGTGATCACCAGCACGCACCGGCCGCACGGGCACGCCATCGCCAAGGGGGTGGGTATCGAATCGCTGATGCACGAGTTGTTCGGGAAGGCCACGGGGTGCTGCGGCGGCAAGGGCGGCTCGATGCACGTGGGAGATCTTGACAAAGGCATGCTTCCGGCCATCGCCATCGTGGGAGGCAACGTGCCCATCGGCACGGGCATGGCCCTGGCGTTCCGCATGAAGAAGGAGCCGCGCGTGGCGGTCTGTTTCATGGGCGACGGGGCGGTGAATGAGGGCGCGTTTCACGAGGGCGTGAACATGGGCGCCATCTGGTCGCTGCCGGTGCTGTACGTGATCGAGAACAATCTCTATTCCGCCTCCACGCCCATCGCGGACACGGTGCGTTTGAAACATCTCGCGGACCGTGCCGCGGGCTACGGCATTCCGGGCGTGACGGTGGACGGCAACGACGTCCTGGCGGTTTACGAAGCGGCTCGTGAAGCGGCGGAGCGCGCGCGGAGCGGCGGCGGCCCGACCCTGATGGAGGCCCTCACCTACCGCATCACGGGTCACTCGCGCCGCGACGCCTGCAATTACCAGCCGGAACCTGAGCGCAAGACGGCCATCGAGAAAGAGCCTATCCGGCGATTCGCCGCCGTGTTGCTGGCCGCCGGCACCGCCAGCCAAACAGTGCTGGACGGGATTCGCGAGGAAGTGGACGCCGAAATCGAGCGGGCGGTGGCCTCGGCCATGAGCGCGCCGGATCCTCCGCCGGAAGCGGCGCTGGAGGACCTGTATGTGTAGGGAGGCCCCCATATGCCACGACTGACTATTGCCGAAGCATTGCGAGAGACGCTGCGCGAGGAGATGACGCGCGACCAACGGGTGTTCTGCATCGGAGAGGACATCGGAATTCCGGGCGGTTGGGGCGGTGCGTTCACGGTGACGCTGGGGCTGGAGAAGGACTTCGCGGACCGCCTGGTGAACACGCCCATCTCGGAGAACGGCTTCATCGGCGTGGCACTGGGTGCGGCCATCATGGGCCTGCGGCCCGTCGCCGATGTGCAGTACAGCGATTTCCTGTATTGCGCGATGGACCAGATCGTCAACCAGATCGCCAAGATGCATTACATGTCGGGCGGCAAGGTCAGGACGCCGCTGGTGCTGCGCGCACCGGTGGGCGCCACCGGCCGGGGCGCGCAACATGGGCAGAATCCCGAGGCCGCCTTCCTCAACGTGCCCGGCATAAAGATCGTATGTCCCGCCACGGCCTACGATGCCAAGGGCTTGCTCAGGGCCGCCATCCGCGACGACAATCCCGTGCTCATGTTCGAGCACAAGTTGCTTTACGGGGCCAAGGGCGCGCGCGCGGAATCGGGAACGGTGGACGCATCCAGTGAAATCCCCGCAGGGGATTTCACCGTGCCCATCGGCCAAGGTGTGGTGCGGCGCGAGGGCACGCGACGTCACCATCGTCGGAACGCTGTTGATGATGCACCGCGCCATGGCCGCCGCCGAAATGCTGGCCGCCGAAGGCGTCAGCGCGGAGGTGATCGATCCGCGCAGCCTGGTGCCGTTCGATTGGCCGCTGCTCGAGGCATCGGTGCAGAAGACCACTCGCCTGGTGGTGGTGACGGAAGGCCCGCGCACGGGCAGCGTGGCCTCCGAGATTGCCGCCGGCGCGGCCGAACGGCTCATGGATTATCTCACCGCGCCTATCGAGCGCGTGACCTCGCCCGACATCCCGGTTCCCTTCGCGCCACCCATGGAAGACTTTTATCGTCCGGATGCGCGACGCATCGCCGCCGCGGCCAGAAGGACCATGGGGCTGGAGTGATGCGCATGGCCCGAGCCGGCCCGGTTGCGAAGATCGACGGCGCTTGCCTGGCAAAGGTCCGGACTCATCTGCGCAGCCGCTCGAAGATCGCGGCGCGCATCGCGCACTTTATTCTGAAGTCGCCGGCGGCGGTGCGCGACATGTCCATCAACAAGATGGCCACGACCTGCGGCGCGAGCACCGCCACGCTGAGCCGCTTCGCGAGAAGTCTCGGCTACGGCGGATTCAAGGAATTCCAATTGGATCTGGCGGCGGCGGTGGCGCGCGGCGGGGAACCCGACCTGGCGGAATTTGGGCGGCGCGCCAACCCGGAGTCTATCTTCCACCAGGTATTCGAGACCAATCGAGAGAGCCTGGCCGAGACCGAACGCCTGGTGGACAAAGAAGCGCTGATCGAGGTGGCGCGCCGCATCCGGCGCTCGCGGCGGATTTTTCTGCTGGGCATCGGCGGGTCTGCACAGGTGGCCCGCGAGGCGGCGCAGCGCTTCCTGAGCCTGGGCCTGACGGCCCTCACGCTGGAGGATCCCTACCTACAGATTTTCGCCACCGAGAACGTGGCGGGCGGTGATGTGGTCATCGGCATCAGCCACACGGGCCAAACGGCTTCGGTCATCGAAGGGATCGAACAGGCCCGCCGGCGCGGCGCCGTTACCGTGGCCCTTACCAACTACCCCCGGTCGCGCCTGGCGGTGGCCAGCGATTTCGCGCTCATCACCACCTATCGGGAACACCGCGTGAATGCCGCGGTTTCATCGTCGCGGATCGCGCAGATGTGCCTCATCGATTCGCTGTACTTTATCCTCGGCTCCTGGCGCGGCAAACCCGCCCAAGTGCTGGCCGAGGAAGCCGAGCAGCGGACCCGGAAGATACTGCGGATCCGCTCACCACAAAGAATTACCAAACTGAAAGGAATTGCTTAAATGTACACACCCTATTACGCGCCAGAGATTTTCCTGCAGACGTTCGACGGCATCGACCGGGCCAACCACATCGTGGCCACCTACTTCATGGACGACGCGCTGCCCGGCGAGAAGTTCATCGACCATTTCGCGCTGATCCAGTCGATGGCGCTCGAAGGCTCGACGGGCACCTGGGAGAAGGTGGAGGAGGACACCGAGGAGGTCCGCGCGCAAGCTGAGCGGCAAGATGGTGGGCTACTTCGAGATCCCCACCGCGGAGCCGAGCCGTCGCGCGGCCGTGGTGCAGCTGGCCTTCCCCATCGACGCCTGGGTCGACAACGTGCCCATGATGCTGCTGAGCATCGCCGGCAACTGCTTCGCCTACAGTCCGAAGCTGCGGCTGCTGGACGTGTTCATCCCGGAAAACCTGCTGGCGAAGTTCAAGGGCCCGAAGTTCGGCGTGCCGGGCATCCGCAAGCTGTTGGGCGTGCCGAAACGGCCGCTGTCGCTGCACATCATCAAGCCGAAGATGGGCATGACGCCCGCAGCAGGTGGCCAACCAGTGCTACCAGACGGCCCTGGGCGGCGTGGACATGATGAAAGACGACGAGATGACCAGCGACGTCTACAACAGCAGCTACGAGGACCGGCGTGAAGGCGGTGATGGAGGCCATCGAGAAAGCGTCGGCCAAGACCGGCAAGCGGCCGATCTACCTGTGTCAGCATCACCGACGAGCCGCGAGCGCATGTTCGACAAGGCCGCCCGCGCGGTGGAGCTGGGCGCCAACGGCCTGCTGGTCTGCTACTCGGCGGGCCTCGGCGGTGCTGCGGCAACTGGCGGAGGACCCGGCCATCAACGTGCCCATCATGCTGCACGGCTCGCACATGATCGCGGCGCAGCCCCGGATCGCCTGGCCGGTGTTCGCCAAGCTGTGCCGCCTCTGCGGCGCCGACCTGATGCTGACGCCCACGTTCTGGTCGAGCATCCCGATGGTGAGCCTGGAGGAAGGCCTCCGCACGTCGCACGTGAAGCTGGCGCCGCTGGGCCACATCAAGCCGATGTTCCCGATGCCGTGCGCGGGCGTGTACCCGGGGCTGACGCCGATCCTCGTCGGCGAGTACGGCCCGGACATCGTCATCCCGGCGGGCGGCGGCATGCTGGGCCACCCGGACGGCTACACGGCCGGGCGCCAAGGCCTGGCAGCAGGCCATCGCCGCGACCATGTCGAGCGAGGACTTCCTCGATTACGCCCGGCAGGCCGGAGAACGTGGAGCTGCGGCGCGCCATCGAGAAGTGGGGCTACATCGAGCGGCCCAAGACGCCCTGGCTGCGCATGGCGCCCAAGTTCCATCCGAAGAAAATGGTGCTATGAGTCCAGAGAGATTCCTGGCGTTCGACCTCGGCGCGGAGAGTGGCCGCGCCGTGGCCGGCACGCTGCACGACGGTGCGCTCACCACCGAGGAGATCCATCGCTTTCCGAACCGGCCCGTGCGCGTGTTGGGTACGCTGCACTGGGACGTGCTGGCGCTTTACGCGAACTTGATCGAGGGGATGCGAATCTACGCCGGCAGGTTCGGGCCCCAGGTGGCGTCCATCGGCATCGACACCTGGGGTGTGGACTTCGGCCTGCTGGCGCGCGACGGTTCCCTGCTCCAGAATCCCGTCTCCTATCGCGACCGGCGCACCGAGGGCATGCTTCCGGAAATTCAGCGCCGTGTGCCGCTGAGGGAGTTGTACCAGCTCACGGGCCTGCCTTTCTCGCCGGTCCACACCATTTGCCAACTCCTGGCCCTGCGGCTGCAAAACAGTGTGATTTTGGAACAGGCTGCCGGTTTCCTCATGATGCCGGATCTGCTGGCGTACTTTCTGACGGGCGAGAAGCGCTGCGAAAGGACCAACGCCTGCAGCACGCAGATTTACGAACCGAAACAGCGGTGCTGGTCGGAGACGATTCTTCAGGCCATCGAAATGCCGCGGGCCGTCCTGCCGGAATTAGTGGACCCCGGGACGGTGCTGGGTGAGGTGCTGAGCACGGTAGCACACGATACCGGGCTGAAGCCGTGCCGGGTGGTCGCGCCCTGCTCGCACGACACCGCCTCCGCGGTTGCCGCCGTGCCCGGCACCGGTGAGGATTGGGCGTTTCTGAGCTCGGGAACGTGGTCGGTGTTGGGCGCGCTCAGCGACGGCCTGGTGAGCTCGGATGCCGCTTTTCAAGCGGGCTTCTGCAACGAACTGACGCTGCATCGGCCGTTCCTGTGCAAGAACATCATGGGGCTATGGCTCCTGCAGCAGGCCCGCGCCAGCTGGGAGATGGCGGGGCAAAGCTATTCCTATCAGGAACTCGTCGAACTTGCCCGGCAGGCTCCTCGCGACGGCGTCCTGATCAATCCCGACGACGCCTGCTTCCTCGCGCCATCGGATATGAATCAAACCATTTGTGACTACGCCAGGCGAACCGGGCAACGGCCGCCGCAAGATCCGGCCCAGGTGTCTCGCTCCATCCTGGAGAGCCTGGCGCTGTGCTACCGCCACTGGCTGCGCAAGCTGGAGACCGCATTGGAGCGCCAGTTCCGGGTTTTGCACATTGTGGGAGGAGGCTCGTTAAACACGCTGCTGTGCCAGTACACGGCTAACGCCACCGGAATCCCCGTCCTGGCAGGCCCGATGGAAGCCACCGTGGCCGGCAACCTGCTCGTACAGGCGTGGGCCTGCGGACGCCTCGAATCCCATGAATCCATCCGCCAGGTTGTCCGCCGTTCCACTCCCATCGTGGAGTACCAGCCCGGCGACACAGCCTCGTGGGAGAACCGCTATGCGGCTTACCTGCGAATTGTTGGGTCGGCCCAATCTGCGGATTGACGCACAGGCTACATCCAGTAATTTGGCAAAGGCCGCATCCGGGGGCGCCACCATTCCTTGATCACCCACAGGTCCGTGGTCATGGTGGTCCCTTCCGGCACATACGAACTCACCCCGAACTGAATCGGGCGCCCCGCGAAACGTTTCGGCAGCGGCGCACTGAACACGATCCACCCGTTCCACTGGTTGTTGCTCACCTGCCGGAAATCCGGCGTCCGCGTGAACTCCACCACCTCGCCGTCCACGGTGGCGATGGCCTGTACATATTGGCTCATCTGGTTCTGCCGCCAGGGACGGCCATCCTTGGCCAGCTTGTTTACAATGGCTATCCAGTAACGCTCCTCCGGATACTCGGGTAACTCGGCCTGGAATGTCTCTACACGGTTCTTCATTCCCGACTGCGCCAGCTTCACGGCGTCCGCGAAGTGCACTTCCAGGTCCTCGCGGCGCGGTAATGCCCGCACCGGCACATGATAGGAGAACACCGGCGCAAGCGTGACCTCGCGGTTCGCGAGTAAAGGTTCGCCCGCTTCCCCGGGCTGCACTTCCAGCATCATCACCTCGAAGGGCATCAACTGGATTTCCACCTGCCCGCCGCCCTGGAACACTGGATTGCCCGCGCGAGAGAGCCACGCCTGAGCCGGGTGGTGCAGGCGCAGACGTACCGGTCCCTGCAGTTCCAGCGCGAGCGTGTAACGCCGCGCCTCGAACGACATGTTGTTCAGGAACACAAAGCCGTGCCCGCCGTCAAAGTAACTGTATCCGTACACTGCGTCCTGCCAGGGATCGCCGATGGCGCGGCAGCGCTTCAAGAACACCCGTTCGTTCCGCTTGACTAAGCTCTGGATGCGCGAGAGCCAGTCAATGTCGTGTTCCTCGAGGTTGTACAGATCGGACCAGATCTGCGGGAACAGCAGGTTGCCGCGAGCCAGGTCCATGAGGAGCGCTTCCTGCCAGCGCTCGGTCTCCATGTAGTTGCCCCACCAGTTGTTGGCCAGCCAGACACCCAGGCTGTCGTGGCACATGGGGGGAATCCACCGGGCGTAGCGCGCGCCCTGGTCCAGCGCCTGGGTGACGGCGTCGCGGAAAAACATGGCCGGATAATCGCCCGTGCTGCAGGCCTCCATGGACAACCGGATATCGAAGATCACGTCGCCGTGCAGGGCGAAGAAGGGCGAGTACGCACCCCAGTACCAGATCAGGAACAGGTCGGGATTGGCGTTTCGCGCGGCGTGCGCGATGCGCAGCAGCCGGTTGAATTGCTCTTCGGTGGAATACTTGCCCGGCATGTGCTGGTGCCGCGTCGAGTTGCAATAGTATGAGCTGTTGTCCAGCTTGATGAGCGAGACCTCATTCTTGGTGACGTGGTGCACAATGGCGTCTTTGAGAATGCTGAAATAGGGCTCGGACGCCACGCACAAGCCATGGCTACCCCCCGCCAGATATCCGTGGCGGAAGAGGTGGTGGGGGCTCGACGCGGGACTGGGGATGCGGCTGGGCGCGACCTTGGCATATCGATCGTTGGACCAATTTCCACCGATGACCGAAAACCACTGGCCCCACTTCATCCCCAGTTCCTTGATCCTTGCGACCATCTTGCCCACGCCCTCCGGGAAAGAGAACAACCGGAAGTGCTTCAGGTCCGAAGTGGTGTCCAGGCTCATGTCCGGGAGGTAGTAGTCGAACTTGATGCCCTTGTTCTGAAATTCCTTCAACTTGTTCAACACGCCCAGGTTCTGGTCCTCGTTGAGGGACCAGCTCATGCCCTCGGTGAACGCCGTGATGCCGAAAGGATCGTAGAGCGCCAGAATTTTCTTCTCGCGGACCATGTTGGCTTCCAGGTAGTCCAGGAATCCCCGGTGCGCTCCCGTCGCCCGAGCCACGCCGGCGATCGCGCTGTGGGTACGCAGGGTCTCACCCTGCGAGATGGTCTTTCCGGGGAAGTGTGTCAGCGAGATGACGCCGCCCTCGCCGCGGTTCCAGCCGGAGGGGTGTTCCACGGCGCAGAACAGATCGTTGTCCACGGTCAATGGGTACCCATAACCACCGTCGGCGCAGCGGGCTTCGACTTTCAGCTCATCGAGTTGGACGTCGAGCAGGAGTTTCTTGTCGCGGCCGTCGTTGCGCACCTGGGCCCACTTGCGGCGTACCGGGCCATCCAGTTCGTAGTGCAGATCCACGTGGATGTTCGTCTGTGGGCTTACCAGTTCCGCCGAAATCATGGGCTTGCCCCGCCCCAGCACCCTTCCGACTTTCAGGATCTTAAAGTCCGACACTTCCAGGTACGGCGCGCCGGCGGTTATGAACTGGTCGCACAGCACAGGCTCCACGATGTGCCGTTCCAGCACCGCTTCGCTCCAGTCGCCGAAGTGACGGTCGTAACCGTGCGTGCGCACCGCCACGACGTTGTCGCCGGCGGCGCCAAAGCGGAGTGCCGCGTACGCCGCCGAACCGGGTAAGAGACGGAACTGTCCCGGCGTCCGCCAATGGCCCGCACCGCTGCGGCGGCGGCCCACTTCCACGCCGTTCACATAGACCCAGTATTCCTTCCAGTCGGTCTGATCGTACCCTCCCAGAGTCAGCCAGATCTCTTCGCTCCGCACCGCATCCGGCAACTCGAACTTCGCGCGAAACCAGCCGTATCCTCGAAAGACCAGTGCCGGCCTCCCCTGCAAGCGAGGCAGGCCGCCCCCGCCGCACTGTAGAAGACACAGGTTCGCCGATGTGGTCCAGGACTTGTCGCCGAACTCGAGACGGTGGCGGCCCTCGCGCAGCCCGGTCTCTTCCGGCGCGGGCGTGGCATCGTTGTCGGGGCCGAAGATGCAGCGCCACCAGGGGATGTCGATTCTGGTCTTGGCGGCGGAGAAGACCAGCCGCAACTCCCGGGATTGCAGGACGGGGTGGTACTTCCCGCTCAACTTATTGCGGACCCCGACCGTGCGGAACCCGCCGCCGGCAAGAGAAAACTCCCAATCCATGGAGTCGTTGCTGAGCGTGAGCTTCTCCTCCGATTGTGCGCGCAGCGCCACGGCGGAGGCGGTCGTGCTCCTGATGAAATCGCGACGATGCATTGGGTTTGCCCGCTTTCTTACATCCGGTAACTCGGTGGGGGCCGTATGCGCGGCCGCCACCGTTGGTTGAGGGGCTGTCTGGGATGCTTCCCCAGGATCCCGTCCCGGACTCCCGGCCGCCCTCAATTGTACATCCAACTTGCTTTAGAGCCGTTTCAGTCTACACACAGGTCGATCTGTGCGCCGCCCCGCTTCTCCAGAAACAGTTCTGACCCGCGCGGGCAATAGCAGCGCATCTTGCAGGCGCGGTAAAACAAAATATGCATTTGAAGATGACGCGGCGTGAGGCGGTTTCGATCGGAACGGCGTGGGCGCTTCCCGGCGCGCCACCGGCGGAAGAGAAAATGATCCTGGTGCCCCGGGGCATCGCCATCGCCGGCACGAGCGACGGGGAGTTGGAGCGGATCTCCGCGTCCTGGCACGTGCATGCCAGTTGGCTCGCCCCCGAGCGGCCGCGGCGTAAAATCGCCGTAGGCCCCTTTCTCATCGACAAGTTTCCAGTGACCAATGCTGATTACATCCGGTTCTGCCGTGCGACGGGTTACGATTGGCCGCTGTTGGATTCCGTGGCACCTTCAAGATTGCCTGCGACGATGGTCAGCGCGGCGGACGCAGAGGCATACGCTAAGTGGGCCGGCAAACGGCTGCCAACGGAAACCGAATGGGAATTCGCGGCTAGAGGGACGCGCGGATCGATCTACCCTTGGGGCGACCGTTGGGCGCCGGGGCTTTGCAATAACAACGCGAAGAACGTTCCCCATGGGAGGGGCATCACCCCGGTGGATGCCTACCCGCGAGGCGCAAGTCCATTCGGCGTGCAGGATATGGCCGGAAACGTGTGCGAGTGGACTTCGACTTCCTATGGCTCCCCGGCGACTCGGGTTGTCAAGGGCGGTTTCTGGAGACAGCACGAGCCATACCGCTTCCGGGCCGCTTGCCGGCTGATGTCACAGTTGGGAGGGAACCGGCAGGACTACGTAGGGTTCCGGTGCGCGCGCGACGCGAAGGGATGAAACATGGCAAGCCACATCACGCTTTCGCCCAGCCAGCGGTCTCAGCAACTGGCGATCCGATCCGCCGAGTTCCCCGGCGACACGTTTCTTTACACGATACCGGAAGCCATCGGCTCGACTGCTCGCGCGGTGTGGGGCATGGCCCGGCACACGCTGATGGAACCCACCTGGACCGTGACCGATGAAACTGAGTGTTCCTACGATTGGGCGAAGCCCGGACTCCTGGCCTTCACGGTTCGTGCGAAATCGGAGCGGGACTACGTGGACGTCAGCATCCGGTTGAAGAACCTGACCACGACGGCTTGGCCGCAGTCCATGGCGTTTTCCTGTTTCCGATTTCGGGAGGCGCCCAGTTTCGCAGACTTCGACGGTGCCCGCACGTACTTGTCGCTGGATGGACGCTGGACTCCGATTACGCAGTTGGAGCGGAAGGACTCCCCACGGCCGACGATTCAATTGTGGTACGTCCGGGGCGGACCGCAAAACCTGCCGTTTGTGGACAACTTCCAGGCGACTCCTGCCTTTCTCCCGGAAGCCGTTCTCGCCGCGCGCTCCTACGACGGGAAGAACCTGATCGCCGTGACGGCCGACAAACCCATGTTCCTGTTCGCGAATCTCGAATTCTCGTGCATCCACTGCTGCCCCACTTTCGGAGCTCTCGCTCCGGGTGAAGAGGGCTACGCCAGGCATCGGGTCTTTGTTTGCAAGCACACCGGCCTGGATCAATTGCGCCGGAAACTGGTGTCATTCTGGGAATCCCCTCCGCGGTAGTCCGCGGAAGCACCATCCGAGCTTCACGCAGCGTCAGGTTCTCAAGTTCGCTATATCCCGAAGCAGTTGCGCCCCGCGGATGGTGCAGGACGCGGCGTTCACTGGTGGTCTCTTGAAAAGCTAGGTCAGCGCGCCGCGTACTCCGTCTCCAGACGGAGCTTCTCGCCTGTCTGCAAAGTGCGCTTGGGGGACCACAGGCTCATGGTGACGCGGTTGGCGTTCTTCGCCGAAAACGCCATCTCCGCGCGGTCCGCCTGCTCCGGCGGGAAAGTGTTCACCAATGTCAGACCGGTCTTCAATTGCACCGCGCGCCACTCGCCCGCGGGGCGATGGATGCCCGCGTAGGTTTCCCCGCCCGCGGGTTGCCCTCCCGGCTCGATCAATTTCTTCCGGACGCCCACGCCGTCCGCAGCCTGGAACTCGACCACCGCGTCCTCGAGCAGACCCGGGTCACCGTCAAACTGCGATTGCAGCGTAACATCCACCGGATTGGCGCCACTGTTCTCCACCACCGTCTCCGTCTGGAGGCGTGCCTCCTCCGCGACAAGCCGCAGGAGGCGGCGCAGCCGCAGCCCGTTCGCGCTGGTACCCACCAACGTCAATTCGCGGCCGCCGGACTCCGAGACCACTTCCCAGCGGACCGGATAGGCCGCCGCGTTCACGAAGTCCGCATGTGCCGAGACGCTGAGTCCGCTCCGGTCGGGGTAGTTCGTCTCGACGGAAACGGGCTGGTTCAGCAACTCCTTTCCGCGGCGCGTGCCGGTCATACTGATGACCCGCCCGTTCAGATCCGGCACCACCAGAACCTTGAGCGCGGAATTCTCCAACGTCACGACGCGATAGGACTTTAAGCTGTCGCGGAATTGCCGGGCGTACATGTCGATGGGCCCATCTTCACCGAGGTTCCCGATGCCGTTGGTTTTGGCATCTTCCAGGAACACGCGAAACCGATCCGGGAGGAATCCCAGCCCGCGCGGCTCATAGCGGCCGCCACGCAAGACGAATTGCTGCTCGCGGCGCAGTTCCAGATACCGAACAGACATCTGCGCCGTGAGAACATGCTGGCGGGCGGCACCACTCCCCGCGGCGGCCAGCGCCTGGGCGAACAGGTTCTTGGCCTGGGCTAACTGCGCGCCGGAAAAGAGCGGTGCGCGGCAGCACCACCAGTGCTGGCCCTCGCCCGCGGGGGCAGGGCGCACCAGTTTGTGCACCAGGTCGAGGTAGGATCGCATGGGTGCCGCGGCCTTCTCGTAATAAATCTCGTGGAATTCGTCGATGGTCTTCCACACATCCGTCTTGGTGTCCCAGAGCAGTTTCGCGATCACATAGGCGCGCAGCGCGCCGTCCGAACTCCCGGGGGCGTAGCTCCCCTGCATGAACAGACCCGCCACGCCATTGCGCTTGTACATGGGAACGTCGGCCGCGAGTTCATCGAAATCCGGAACCGGAAGCAGGAAGTGGGAGAAATTCGCGTTGTAGTGCCACACGTACATGTTGTTGGTGATGCTGGTCCAGGCCTTCAGATTGTTCACGATGTAGGCGTCATGGGGGCACTTCTCGTACGGGTGCGCGTTACAGGCCCCGATGGGACACATCCGGATGCGCACGTTGTGTCGCGGCCGCGTCTTCGAGGGAGGAGTCTCCGAATAGAAGTACGCCAGCGTGTCAATGAGCTTGTCCGGGTATACCTTCTCCACCCCTGCGGCTACCGCGTTCACGTAACGCAGCAGTGGACCCGCCGCGGAGCCTCCCTCCTCCCGCTCCACCCGGCGGCAGTTCTGGCACTCGCATGGGCCGCCGAAATCGTTCTGCGACACCGAACAGATGGTCGCCTGCGGGTGCTCCTTCATCCAGCGGAGCACGGTATCAATGGTGATGCGCAGCACGTCCGGGTTGGTGAGGCAAAGCTGCGCCTTCTCGCCGCGCCGCTTGCCGTCGATCTCGGAAAAATACTCGGGATGGTCCTTGAAGTACTTCTCCGGCGGGACAATCGCGTAAAAAGAATGCACGAACGGGTAGTACTGAATCTTGCCGCCGGTGGACTCGTCGAGGGCGGCGGATTGGCCGTTGGTCTTGTTGCGGGCGGCCCAGTCCTTGTCGAAGGCCTCGCCCATGTAGACTTCGCGATACTCGAAAGCGGGCGTCTGCGTCTCGTCGAGCTGCGCTAGAGTGAGCACCGGAATCCGGGGTATGCGGCTGGCGTCCCGGGATACCCATCGGCACCCCAGCTTTTCAAGAAATGTGTAGACCCCGTACATGGTTCCGCGCTGCCGGCCTCCCGCAATGACCAGGTGCTCGCCGGCGGTCTTCAGCGCAAAACCCTCCTTGCCCAGCTGGTCGAACGGGAGGTTGAGATTGAGCCGGTCCGTGATACTGCTACGGCCCAGCAGAATCAAGTTGCCCTTGGGTTCGCTGCTGTCCGTAACCACGGGGAAGCTGGCGCCGGTGATCTCGTAAAGGAAGTAGCGCAGTTCGGCCGCGGCACGTACTTCCGAGGGCGAAGCTTCCTTCGCCGTCACGATGGTGTACGTGGTTTGGCCGTTCTTGGCCAGCGTGAGCGGCGCCGGCGCCCCGAAAGCACAAATGCCTGTGGCTAGAATCAGAATCAGTCGTTTCATGAAGTCCCTCATTCTACCCCATATTCCCCGAGATCCTCCCAGACGAAGACCGCGACCGATTGGGCGTCCCGGCACCGGTTGACCAGGTCGAAGTGGTGAGTGCTCTTGTGCGGGAACGGCGTGTTGGAACAGCGCCGCTGGCGTCGTTCACGACTCCCGATCTTCCGTGGGGGCCTGCTGGCCACCGGTGCCCCGTGCTATCAGCAGCAGGCTCGCCGGGGCCAGATCGAGGCTTGATCCTGCACGAAGCCGGAGCTTGTCCGCAAAAGAACTAATTCCGCTACACTGGCATTGGAGCGGCAACGAGAGCTGAGACGGATGGCGGCGCATCCCGAATCCCACAACCTGCGGAAGGAAGCTCCGGGAGGAGTCAAAACCCGGAGCGGAAGGCCGCGGCTGGCATTGGCGGTGGCCTTCAGCGGCCTGCTTGCGCTGATGATTTTTGCCGGCGTGGGTGCTCTTCGCGTGCTGCGCGAGCTGCATACCGAGGAACAGAACATCCGGCAGGCGTTTCTAGCGCGCCAGAGGTCTTTGACGATCATTCGTTCGTCAGTTGTAACCTACTCCGACCGTTTCGAACGGTATCTGCTGGACGATGAGACGGTGACTCCTGGCCAGGCCTCCAAGGATCTGTCCAGCCTAATGGCACAAATAGAGTCGGCCGTCGGAAGTTACCCGCGCCGGTGCCCGGCCGAAGAGCAGGCTCTTCTGCGCGCATTGACGGCATCCCTCGCGGATCATCAAAGCATCACGGCACAGGTGTTATCCTGGGACCGCGCGCAACGCCATGCCCGGGCTGCGCGCTTCCTCAATGAGGAGGTTCGTCCCCGGCAATTTCGCCTCTGCCAAACTACTGAAGAGATTTCCGTTTATGTCGGGCAACGGCTGGGGGCAGCCAACCAGGACTTGCAGGCAAGATATGAGAGCCTGAACTCGCAAATGACCAGATTGCTGCTGGCCAGCTTAGGGGCCGCGCTCCTGCTTTCCCTGGGCAGCGCCATCTACATTCTGGGCCTGGAGCGGGAGGCGCAACGCCGCTATCAGGAACTGGCCCAAAACCGTTTGCAACTGCAGCAGCTATCCGAGCGGTTAGTGGACGCCCAGGAAGCGGAACGGCGCTCCATTTCCCGGGAGCTGCATGATGAGGTGGGACAGTCCTTGGGAGCGGTGTTAGTGGACCTAGGGCGCGTGTCGGCTAAGATGGCACCCGGCGACGCCCCCGTGAAAGAACAACTCGACCGAATGAAGGGAGTTGTGGAGAACACAGTCCAGTCAGTACGCAACATCGCTCTGCTGCTGCGGCCCTCCATGTTGGACGACCTGGGTCTGGTGGCGGCCCTGGAGTGGTTAGCGCGAGAGGTCTCGCGCCGCAGTCAGATGGAAGTGGATGTACAATCCGAGGACATCTCGGAAGATCTGCCCGACGACTACAGGACGTGCATCTACCGGCTGGTTCAGGAAGCTCTTAACAATGCCGCCCGTCACGCCTCCGCCCGCGTCGCTCACGTGACTGCCCGCCAAACGGCGGAGAAGATCGTCATCGTCGTTAAAGACGATGGCCGGGGCTTCGATCCCCAGAAAACTCGCGGCATGGGTATCCTGGGAATGCACGAGCGGGTCACCCGGCTGGGAGGGGCGCTCAACATTGAGTCCCAGCCCGGACAAGGAACCGTGTTGAGGGCCGAGTTGCCAGTGAATTCCGGCAGTTGATAAGGGACCATGACCCCGATACGCGTATTGCTGGCGGACGATCACAAGCTCATGCGCTCCGGCCTGCGCCTGCTGCTGCAGCAACAGCCGTCATTTCAGGTAGTCGGTGAAGCGGACGACGGACTGCAGGCGGTGGCCCAGGTCCAGTCTCTGAAGCCCGACGTAGTAGTCATGGACATAGGGATGCCGAACCTGAACGGCATCGAGGCGGCCAGGAAGATCAAAGACCTTCAGCCGGACCTGGCGATTGTGATGCTCAGCATGCACTCCGACGAAGGGTATGTGCTGCGCGCCCTGCGAGCCGGCGCCCGAGGCTACCTGTTGAAGGACTCGGCCGAGGGCGAGCTCGTGCGGGCGGTCCAGGCGGTATTTGAAGGAAAGTCCTACTTCAGCCCGGCGGTGGGCAAGGTCCTGCTGGAAGACTACATGCGCAAGCTCCAACGGACCGGGATGGAAGATTCCTACGACTTGCTCTCCTCACGAGAGCGCGAGATTCTGCAGCTCGTGGCGGAGGGAAAATCTACTAAGGATGTGGCCAATCTTCTGAACCTGAGTCCGTACACGGTGGATACCCACCGGGCGAACATCATGAAGAAGCTGAATCTCCGGGGAGTGCCGGAACTCATCCTTTACGCTGTCCGCAAAGGGATTATCTCCTAACGGCCCGTACGAGCCCTCTCCCCCCACCTACCTAAACGCCGGGCGTCACAATCCCTAATGGTCGGGAGGGGTCCACCGGCTATCCACCGCGTCCAACAAAGTGAAGACCCGCGAGGCAAGGCCCTCAAGGTCCCGTAAACGAAGCACTTGGAAAGAGGAGGCAATATGAAAAGTTGGATGGGTTGGACCCGTTCGAAGGGCTTGGCCCTGGCGGCAGGCCTGGTATTAGCAGTCGGAGGATTTGGGGTTGTCCGTGCGGCCATTCACGCCGCTACCGTGACACCGCCTGCCACCTTCAAGCTCGCGGATCCGAATGAGGGTCCCAGCAGGAACAGTTTTGCCCCGGTGGTAAAGAAGTCCTTGCCGGCGGTAGTCGAGGTTTCTTCCTCGAGGGTTCGGAAAACGCCGACCGAGTTCTTCGGACAGGGCCAGATGGACCCGTCTTTGCGGCAGTTCTTCGGTGACGACTTTGGCAGCCGCTTCAAGGCCCCACGCGAGCAGCGTGAAAAGGGTGTGGGCTCGGGTGTCATTGTGAGTCCGGAAGGCTACATTCTGACCAACAACCACGTGGTTGACGGCGCCACGGATGTGCAGGTGACCCTTTCCGACAAGCGCCAATTCAAGGCGCACGTAGTGGGCACGGATCCCAAGACCGACATTGCGGTACTCAAGATTGACGGCCAGAATCTACCTCACATCACCATTGGCGATTCTTCGAAGGTCCAGGTGGGCGATTTCGCTCTGGCCATCGGCAACCCATTTGGAGTGGGGCAGACCGTAACGATGGGGATCGTCAGCGCGACCGGCCGCGGTGGTCTGGGCATCGAGGATTACGAAGACTTCATTCAGACCGACGCGCCCATCAACCCCGGTAATTCGGGTGGCGCACTGGTCAACGACCGCGGTGAGCTAATCGGCGTCAACACCGCGATTCTTTCCCATGGCTCCGGCGGGAACCAGGGGATCGGCTTCGCAGTGCCCGTAAACCTGGCACGGCAGGTCATGGGCCAGATCCTAACGAACGGGAAAGTCACTCGTGCTTACCTGGGGATCATTCCGCAGGATGTTACCCCTGCCATGGCCAAGGCGTTCGGCACCAAAGATAATAATGGCGCGCTTGTGGGGGATGTGAGCCCGAACAGTCCGGCCCAGAGAGCAGGCCTGGAGAAGGGCGACATTATCCTTGAAATGAACAACAAGCCAGTCTCCAGCAGCAACGAATTGCGGATGAGGATTTCGATGATGCCGCCTGATTCGAGCGTGGACCTCAAGGTCTTGCGCGATGGCGGCACCCGCCAAATGACGGCGAAGCTGGGGGAACTTGAGCCGCCCAAAGGCGAACGCGCCAGTGCCGAGAAGCCCAGTAATGGCAGCGGGCTGGATGGAGTCGCAGTGGAGAACCTGACACCTGAAACTGCCCGCAACCTCGGGTTGCCGGCGAGCACTCCAGGCGTGGTGGTGACCGACATCAGCCCCGCTAGCCCGGTCGCCGACTCCGGTTTGCTGGAAGGCGATGTGATTCAGGAAGTAAATCACAAATCGGTCAAGAACATGTCCGATTACCAGCAAGCCATGCGCAACGCCGGGAAGGATCCTCTCCTCCTGGTGAACCGTCACGGTAATACGCTGTTCGTGGCGGCTTGACCAGTTAATTCCCCGAGTGCCTCCCGCACTCCCCAGAAGGATGCCGGCCCCGGTTGCCCCCCAACCGGGGCCGGTATCCATTTCACCCACTTCACCCCTGGCCAATCGGTACGGGGTGAGTCTGGGCGGGACCTCGGGGTGGCGTTTCTCAGAAAATTCCAGTCAACCGCCAGCGAGACCGTAGAGCAAAACAGTGAGCACGATCAGCGTCACCACTACGTAGGTGCGATCGCCTTGGCGGGCAAACGCATACACAGAGAAGGCGACCCGCGCAACGGGAGTGGCGATTAGCAGCAAGAGTCCCAGCTGGATGATGCCGCGTCCGTGCCAAGTGAAGGCTTCTGCCAGGATGCCCCGGATGCTGCGCAGATCGGCTGGTTCGCCCCGAAAAACGTGATAGCCGGGCTGGGCCGCACCGTGGCGGAATAAGTAAACGAGCCCCCCCACCAGTACCACCGAGGCCGCCAGCACAACGCCGGCACGCAGGAGGTTACCCATCATAGTCTCGACCTGGTCATCGCTCCAGCGCGCGCGAAGGGTGGGCATCTCAGAGCCTCCCCTTCAGGCTGTTGTAGATCATCTCAAGGGCCAGGATCACCACGACACCCGCAAAGATGTTGCGCAGCAGCCTGGTCCGGGCCGAGGCCAGGAATTTTGCGCCAAGGAAGGCGCCGCCCAGTACCCCCAGAACCACAGGCATCGCGAGACCGGGATCGATGTACCCGCGGTTGAGATAGACTCCGGCGCTGGCCGCGGCGGTCACCCCGATCATGAAGTTGCTGGTTGTGCTCGAAACCTTAAAGGGAAGACGCATGGCTTGATCCATGGCAATCACCTTGAGAGCTCCCGAGCCGATGCCGAGCAGACCGGAGAGCGTGCCAGCTCCGAACATGAGGCCGAATCCCAGCGGCACCGCGCGCACGCAGTAGCGCCGCTCGCCCTCCGGCGCCGGGTAAGCGCCATGCATTTTCAGCAGCGTCGCAATGCGGTCCCGCGGGGTGGTCTCATCGCACGGTTGTTCCGCGCGCGGCCGCCAACTCTGATACGCCGAATGGAGCAACACAATGCCGAACACCACACCGATAATCTGTGTGGAGATGACGGAGGCGAGGAAGGCTCCCACCAGCGCTCCAATGCTGGTGGCGATCTCTAGAAACATCCCAATCCGAATATTCGAATAGCCCTCCTTCACGTAGGCTGAGGCTGCCCCGGAGGAGGTTGCGATTACCGATACCAAAGACGCGCCGATGGCGTAGCGGATATCCACGCCCAGGGCCAACGTAAGCAGCGGTACGATGACGACGCCGCCCCCCAGCCCCGTCAACGACCCCAGGAAACCCGCCGCGAATGACCCGACGCTGAGCACCAGACTGAATTCGAGGAGGTTCACGTGTGCTTGTCTGGAATCTAGCATCCCCCATTCGGCGGTCCCAGCGCAACCGCGCGCTCGCCCTCACGACGTGCCGGGTTCCGCAATGCCACCGTACTGCTCACGGAGCACCCGTTTGAGCACCTTTTCCGTCACACCCTGAGGCAGCGTACCCGCTTCGACCACGTGGATTCGCCGGGGGATCTTGTAGGACGCGAGCCGCTGGCGGCACCACGAGTGGAGTTCCTCCTCAGCCGGCGGTAGCTCGGAACGGTACTCAACAATAGCCAGCGGCTCCTCTCCTTTGTCCGCGTGTGGAATGCCAACCACAGCCGCCCTGAGAACGGCGGGGTGCGAATTGAGCACCTCTTCGACCTCGCCGGGGAAAATCGAATATCCGCCGTACTTGATCACGTCTTTGGCCCGGCCGACCAGGCGCACCAGACCGACCAGGTTCCGGACAGCCAGGTCACCCGTCCGAAACCAACCGCCCGGCGCCAGGGACGATCCTTGCTGGGAATCTCCCCAGTAACTGCCCGTCACGCCCGGGCCACGGACCTGGCATTCCCCCACCCGGCCTGGCCGCACAGGCTGTCCCCTCTCGTCCGCCACACGGACGTGAAAGGGCGGTACCGGAAGGCACAGTTCACCGCCGGCCGGCAAGAATCGAGCGTCCACACCGAACATGGCGACCCCGCCAAGTTCCACCATCCCATAGGCGTTGATGAATACGCCCCCGAACTGAACGAGGCGGCGGCGGTAAGCGGCCGGAAGATGGTCACTGGCCGAAACCCACAGACGCACACTCGCCAGCGCCTGGCGGGACGGGGAAGCGTTTAGGAGGCGAATGAACATGGTCGGCACGCCCACCACGATCGAAAGTTTGTAGCGCTCGATGGCCTCAATGGCGGCCTGCGCTTCAAAGCGCGACATGAAATGCGCCGGCACGCCCGCCATCAGACCGTAGAGAGCCGTGCTGACGGCCATGATGTGCGCCCACGGCAGGCAAAACAGGGCACGTGCTTGCCGGAGCGCCACCAGCGGCGCGGAGAGCAGGCCTATCGCCCGGCCCGCCAGCAAAGCCTGACTGGAGAGCATCGCCCCTTTCGGGAAACCGGCCGTGCCGGAGGTGTGGAAGACGGCCACGGTGTCGGTGGGCGAAACCAGCGCCGGCGGTGGTGGCGGGGCTTGAAGCCAGTCGGGGGTGAGGCGATGGAATCCGTCCAGAGGCGCTTCGGTGCCCGACTGGATCCAGTGCCGGACAGCCAGGGCGTCGCGGGATCCGATGGTACGCTCGAACGTGACGTCGTCCGTCACAAGCGTGGACACCCCGCATCGCGAAACGATCGAGCGCAGTTCCGATAGCGTCAGCAGCGGGTTGATGGGGACCGCGATGCCACCGGCACGGATCACCGCGAGGAACCAGCGAAAATAGCGGACATCGTTGGTCTTAAAGATGGCCACGCGATCTCCGCGACCGAGGCCCGCCTCCTCGACCAGAAAGCGGCACATAGCGCCGACCTCGCGGTAAAGATCCGAGAAACGCTGCTCGGGAACGAGCGTCCCGTCCAGTTCGGCGAGATCCGACGCCCAGCTCACTACCCGGCTAGCCCTCAAGGGCAGCAACTCGTCCAGGAAGTTTGCCAGCGTGAGTTCCCTGCTGCGGAGCAACCTGGCGGCACGGATCATGGCGCCGCGGCCTGGCCCGGGAGTCGCCGGCCCCAATCGGTCTCCACGCAGAAGGCGAACAGCCGCTCCAAATAGTCCATGACGCGGGGTGGGGCAATCCCAGCGGGCCCGAGCAGCGCATCCGCCTGGGTGGTGTCGAACTCCAGTCGCATGTCCAGGTAAGGCCGGTAGAAACGGCCCTGCCGGAGGATGCGGCGCCGCGGCCCCCACAGCGTGGCTGCCAGCAGCGGGCGCAGCACGGCAAGAAACAGCGCCGGGGACACGAACCGCGGTGGCGGCAGACGAAAGAACCGGGCGGCGGACTCGACTATTTCTCCGATGGTCGCGCTGCGGTCCGGACCGGCGCACAGGTGGAACGTACGTCCGGCAGCCAGAGACTCAAACGCCAGACGTACGGTCGCCTCGGCCACGAATTGGACCGGAACCATGTCAACTTGCGTATCGCTGCGGCCAGGGAGGATACGCCAGCCCTTCTGCGCATAAACCCGCAGGGGCCAGTAGATGGTATGGAAGCTGCTGGTAGCGCCCGTGCGCGAGTCGCCCACGATGATGCTCGGCCGCAGAATCGCGACCGGCAATTCCGCGGCGCGCCCGCTAACCAGGGCCTCGGCTTCGCACTTGCTGCGCTCGTAGGTATTGCGGAAGCGCTGGCCGGTTTCCAGCTCATCCTCCCGGACCAGACCTTCCCGCCGGCCCGCAACGAAAGAAGTACTCACGTAAGTAAAGCTGCGCAAGGCGCCGCCCCGGTGCGCCTCCTCAGCCAGCCGCAGCATATTGCGTGCGCCTTCCACGTTGATGCGGCGCGCCTCTTCCAAAGACATGTCGAAGCGCACCGACGCGGCGCCGTGGATAATTCGAGTGGCGCCTTCCGCCGCCGCCGACCAATCACGCTGGGAAAGCCCGGCCCGCTGCGCCATCACATCGCCCGGAAGAACCTCGATCCGCCGGCGCGCCAGAAGGCTCTGCTCTTCGCCCAGACACCGCTTCAACAAAGTGTCGAGCCGTTGGGACGCGCTCTGCTCCGCGGTGTTGCGTACCAAGAGGACCAGCGAGGCCTCCGGACGCCGCGCCAGGAGCACACGAAGGATCTGCTCGCCGAGGAATCCAGTGGCGCCGGTGATGACAATGCGCTCGCCTGCGCCCTGGGGGACATCGCGCCTACCGCGGGGAGAGTTGGTCCAGTTTAGTCCAGAAATCCGGGCGCGAAAGCCGGCACCGGGCCGAAGGCTCGGCGTACAGAGGATTGCCGGCCATGTTCTCCCAGATTTCGCGCAGGGATTGATTCCGGACGTTACCGAACGAGTGCGGCGTGAAATCGCACGGCGAGACGTCGCCGTTTGCCCGCAGATGCACTTGCACCATGGCCGCGGGGCAGCCCTCGGCCACGCAGGGATACGCAATGCTGGCGAACATGGTCTGGTGCACGATGCGCGGGTAGTCCGGTTTCTCCCCGTAACGTTTCCGGAACTCACCGATTTGAACGGCCTCCTCGTCGGTGAGCAGGCACTCGCGCTGCTGGCTCAAGCGGCCGGTGGGGATGACGTCGAACAGGAAGACCTCCAGCACGTTCAGATCGCGCGCAAGATCCATCATTGCATCCAGTTCGCCGCTCAGTATCTTCTCCCGCGTGGCATAGGTCGAGATCCCCGTGAGCAACCCGGCCTCGCGACAGAGTTCCAGGCCGCGGATCGCCTTGGCAAACAGGCCGGGCCGGTCGCGGTTCAAATCGTGCCGCGCCGCATCGGGGTGGTCGATGCTCACGAAGACCCCGTAGAGGCCGGCGGCCTTGAGCCTGGCCACGGTCTTCTCCACCAGAAGTTCGCCGTTGGAGAACATCGTACAGACGCTCCGCGAGCGATCCACACCTTTGATCAGATCGTAAACCCGGGGGTGTACCAACGGCTCTCCCCCCGTGAGGATCACGCAGGTTGTCCCCAAATCCACAGCCTGTCCGATGGCGGCGCTGAGTTGGTCGTAGGTAAGCGCGTCGCCGTTCTCAGCGGTCTGCTGCCGGTAGTCCAATGCGGAGCAATGCGCGCAGTCGCACTGGCAGTTATACGTGATGGCAACCGTAATGACGTGAGGTGTACGAGCGGCCGTCGTGAGCCCGTCATGGCTGCTCTGAACCATGTTGTCCACAATCCGGCGGATGCGCCTCCGGGTGGCGGGCGAGCCCAATGGCGGCGTGATTAAGGAAAACGCCTTGTAGCCCCCCTCGACCTCCACCAGCGCCTTACCCTTTCCGTAGTAATCCTCCTGAGCATTCCGGTAGCGCTGCATGCTACTGCGAATGGCGCTCATCTGCCACGACTGTAAGGAACTGTCCATTGCTTCTCCCACCAACTGCAAAAGTATATCACTGTGCACCTCCATGGCAAGTCCGCGCGGGGTGTGGTTGTCGCGGCCAAGTGAGAAGTTCCTGTTCGAGCCAAGCAGAAAACTCCGCTTGACAGCCGGGCGATGAGCCGGAGTGGGTGAGTGGTCCGTGCGGCATGACGGAACGCGGGAGAACCTGGGTTGCTTGGGGAGTTCGTGGAGCGCTAAGGACTTCCGGCCGAGGTGTATACGGATGGGCACTCGAGGATTGCGGTCGCTCGGCAGCCTGGCAAAAGCGCAGGGTGGCGGCGGCAGTCTGACCGGCTGAAGCGGATCGAACGTGCCACGGGAGTTTGAAATCCACTGGATCGCGGCGCACTCGCCTCAGACTATGGGTCACGTGCAGAAGAGTTTCGGAACCGATCAGGATTGGCGGGTGCAGCATCCGCAGTTGGCCCAGGTGAAGCCTTGTGAGGAAACCGCTGGGCGGCGGTGGAGTTGTCCGATCCCAGGACGGCGGTCGCAAGCGGACCGGCGCGGTCCCCCGGCAGCGCCCCACGAAATTGCCGGGGAATCCATTGCGCTGTCGGATGGGCCGTGACATGGTGATGCACGATTCCGCGTGACGCACTACACTGGCGGCACGAGCGACCGGGGGAGAGTTGAACTGCCTCTCGAATTAGGATACAGTCACCTTGAGACAAATAGTGTCTTTTTGTCTGGATGTTCGCCCGGCCGGCGAAGAAATGTGCGGGGCAATTCGCAAATACGCCGGCAGGGCCGGCCAAGACGGATCGTTGGTATAAGTTATGACTTCAAATTCTGAAATGAGGGTGATATGAAGAGAAGGAACTACTTAGGCATGGTGATTGCAGTGGCGATTCTGCTGCCGGGAATTTCGTTGGCACAGCGGGATCGGGATCGGGATCGGCGGGATCGGGGGCGGGATTCTGGATCGCCTCGTATCGGGCGCGTCGTCGCCGACTGCGCGGCCCGCACCGGCGAGTTCAAAGTCTCGTTGCGCCGGGCGCTGAACCGCAGCGGGTTGGACGGCACGGCTCGCGAGGATGAACTGAATACTCAGGCCGCCCGCTTGGACAGGACGATGGAGAGGGTAGCCGAGGATTGGAACGGCCATCACGATTCTCACAGGACGCGCGCCCAAGTGTCGAGGGCGATCGAAGCCGCTCAGGATATCAACCGGACCATGCAGCGACGGCGGATGAGCCCGCACGTCCAGGAGCAGTGGAGGGGCGTGCGCAGAGAATTGAACATGCTCGCGGAGGTGTTCGAGCTGCCCAAGCTGTCCTGGTGAGACTGGCGGGGACTTCACTACCCCGGCGTAAGAGCCACTACACTGTAACTGCAGTCGCGGGATGGGCGGGCACTGAACAGCGCGCCCATCCCGTCGCATCCCGTTTATTCACGTGTCTTTCTCTGCCTCCGCTTCTGGTCGGTCGTCGTGTCCGTCGTGGCCTCTCGGCGACTGCCCGCCCCCGCCCCGCGCGCGCCGGTGGGGGGCGCCGCTGTAGGCTCGGTCCGGCGGTCCACCCGGCCTTCACGCCCGCCGGTGGGGGGCACCGCTATAGGCTCGGTCCGGCGTTCCATCCGGCCTTCACGCCCGCCGGTCGGGGGCACCGCTATAGGCTCGGTCCGGCGGTCCATCCGGCCTTCACGCCCGCCGGTCGGGGGTATGGAAGTGTTTCGACCGCCCATATAGCGGTCGCGCGTGCCGGTGGTCGCCGGTGAGGTCCTCGTACTCCTCCCGCGCTCGCGCACGGCGTTGATCCGGTCCAAGGCCGTGGGCGAGCGCCGCTGCCCGCCACGCCCGCCACTAACGCTTCGGTTCCTGTTGAATTCGTAACGATTCTCATGCCGGGTGACGTACCTTCGGTTCACCACCACGGGCCGGGAGCGGTATGCGGGGTTCACCCACGCCCGGGATCGGTAGCTGTCGTTCACGTAAATCCTGTTGGTGACTCTGACATACGGCCGGCTATACGAAATCCAGCCGGGCCCCACCCACCCGTGGTAGTAAACCCGATGGGTGTTCCAGTCAAGGTCGCTGTTCAGCCACGCGCCGATCATGAATCCTGAGGAAAAGGCGAGCAGTCCCGGCCGGTAAGCGGGACCCGCCACGTACACCACCTCAGGATCATATTGCGGGACATAGATGACCTGCGGTTGCGCCGGCACGATCCGGATGGCATCCTGTTCGATGACCACGTTCTGTTGTGGAGTGTTCTGCAACGTGCCCGCGTTTTGGGCGAGTTCACGGAGTCTCTGAATCGATTGCAGCACTTCTTCCTGCTGCAAGGTGTAGGCTTGGCCCAGTGCCAGCGTCCAGTCCATGTCGCCGGCCATCTTCTCGATCACCTGTGGGTAGTGGGCCACCGCCTTCACGCTCAGATCCCAACCTTGTTCATCAATGCCGTTTGGATTGTTGGGGTTTTGCGCCAGCCAACTGGCCGCGGCCTCGATATCGTCGGGGTACGTGGCGGCCGGCAGGATCTGCGAGATCAGCGGATCAGGATAGAGCGCGATGGGGGCCAGAAGGGTATCGATATCGGCCTCCGACAACTGCTGGCTGTCCTCCTGGTCCTGCGGCGGCGGAGCCGCCGGCTGTTCCTGCGCGTAAGTCAGGATTGGATTCACTGCGATGAGCGTAATGCTCAGTAAGACGGTGCATAGAGTTCTCATATGCGATTTCCTCTCATTCCCGCTGCCAGAAGTCTCCCAGGCTGCGTCTCCGTTGCAGCGCAAGGTTAGCACGACTCCGGGCTCTGGTTCAATTCTAACTGCCCCGCGGCGAAAAGCCGCTCGCCATCCGCCAAGGGCGATGGAGAATCCTACGTGTGGCGAGGGGTGCGCCACTCGCCCGGCGCTGCGCCCGCATCTGCGAAACCTCGAAGCTTCTCGACCTGGTTTCGGACATCGGTGAAACGAACGACCTATGGTCATGGCGAATCGTTCCGCGGATCGCCAGAGACCTCAAGAGCCCGTGTGGGGACGCCTTCGTGCACGAGGCCGCGCGCGACTCGAAACTCAGACAAGTTATGGCGTCCCCCTGAACGCCATAACCTGATCCTCGCAAAAGCAACGGTGTTTGTAGGGAGGATCGCCGCTTTTCACTGGCTGTTGATTACTGCCTGTTCTTCCTTTCGTCGCCGCCGCCGGTCCGACCACCACCGCCGGTTCTACCGCCGCCGCCGGTTCTACCACCGCCGCCGGTTCTGCCACCGGTAACACCAGCGTCACCACCGCCGCCAGTTCTGCCACCACCGGTTCTGCCGCCGGTGACACCAGCGCCACCGCCGCCGCCAGTTCTGCCGCCGCCGACTCTACCGCCGGTAACTCGCCGACTCGCCGCCGCCGACTCTGCCGCCGATAACTCGATCGCCGCCGCCGACTCTACCGCCACCGCCGACTCTGCCGCCGGTAACTCGATCGCCGCCGCCGACTCTACCGCCACCGCCGACTCTGCCGCCGGTAACTCGATCGCCGCCGCCGACTCTACCGCCACCACCGACTCTGCCGCCGATAACTCGATCGCCGCCGCCGACTCTACCGCCGCCGCCGACTCTGCCGCCGATAACTCTACCGCCGCCGCCAACGACTCGACCGCCGGGGCCGACTCTACCGCCAACGACTCTGCCGCCAACGACTCTGCCGCCGGGGCCGCGTATGCCACGGTTTCTGTTGAATTCGTAACGGTTGACATGCCGATTGACGTAGATCCGGTTCCGAACAACGGGCCTCCCGCGGTACCGCGGGTGCGAGTTGAACCACCGCCGCTGGCGGTAACTGTCGTTCACATAAAAATGGTTCATTCTGACGTGGGGCCGGCTATACGAGATCCAGCCGGGGCCCACCCACCCGTGGTAGTACACCCGACGGGTGCGCCAGTTGAGGTCACTGTTCAGCCACGAGCCGATCATGAATCCCGAGGAAAAGGAGAGCAGCCCATGCCGGTAAGCGGGACCTGCCACGTACACCACCTCCGGATCATATTGCGGCACGTAGATCGTCCGCGGCTGCGCCGGCACGATCCGAATATAGCCGGATTCGGTGAACACCTTCTGTTGCGGCGTGCTGCGCAAAGTCCCCGCGCTCTGGGCCATCTCCCGGAGTCTTTGTACCGATTGGAACACCTCGTCCGGCTGCTGGCTGTAAGCCTGGCCCAGCGCCAAGGACCAATCCATGTCGCTGGACATCTTTTCGAGCAGCTGGGGATAATGTGCCACCGCCTTGACGCTCACGTCCCACCCTTGCGCGTCGATCAGGCCGGGATTGTTGGGGTTTTGCGCCAGCAAACTCGCCGCGGCCTGGATATCGTCGGGGTAGGTGGCCGCGGGCAGGATCTGCGAAATCAGCGGGTCCGGATACAGGGCGATCGGCGCCACCAAGGTATCGATATCGGCCTCCGACAACTGTTGGGCCTCTCCTTCCGGTGGCGGCGCTGCCGCCTGTTCCTGAGCGAAAATCCCTGCCGGGCTAATGGTCATGAGCAGACCGCTCAGAAGGAAGGCGCCTATGATTCTCAG
This sequence comes from Terriglobales bacterium, assembly GCA_963745655.1. GTDB lineage: Bacteria > Acidobacteriota > Terriglobia > Bryobacterales > Bryobacteraceae > JAJFUV01. The sequence goes on from CAVUYK010000013.1 coordinate 104,543, forward strand.
TCTTAATTTCATCTCACCCTCACAGCTAAGAGTTTCCGGAACAACACATCCGAAACGGCTTAAGATTATCACGACTCCCCCCACGGTTCAAGGACAAACTTACCCAGTCGGGCTGGCCCAGTACTTGCTTTTGGGCTAGTCCGGAAGATCTGCGGGTACCTGGCGGGCCCAGCGCGGGGGGTGAGTAAGGAAGCGGTGGCGCGTGCGGCAGGATCAGTGGATGGAGGGTGGCCGGCTTTTTCTTCGGATCCGTTGTGGATAAGTGGGCCGCCATTGGCATGCATCCCATGGCGGAGAAGCCGCTCGACGGCGGCTTTTCTCAGAGAAGGTTCTTCGCGCAGGTCGCGGATAATCTTTCCGCCCAGCATCCAGAGGTTGTCCACATGCTTGCGAATGGTCCTCGGGCAATACCTCGAGGAAGGATTTGCCGAAGGCGGCCGGCCTTCGCTTTGCGCGCATGGGAAGGCGAACTATCTTCGTACAGGCGAGATATTCGACCCACCAATTCAGCGCCAGACCACGTATAAGGTACGTTCCCGCTCACCATGCAAAACAATAAATAGGCGCGGTGGTTGGCGTCTGTAATGGGCCTGGTAAGCCGGCGACCTGCCGCGGCATTCGGAAGAGCGTATGCTATGGGGATGCCGCGAAGAATCATAGCTGCGTGTTTGATGCTGGCCGGCCTGCCCTTGGCGGCGGGCGAGCTGCCGCATGCGATTGCCGGAGGCTTTGAACTGCCGAACGGTTGGCGCATCACGCCTCTGGGCAAGGCGATTCCCACCCAGGATCTGCTTCTGAACCTTGTCACAGCTCCGGATGGCAAAGCCGTCATCGCGACGCACGGCGGGTACAATCCTCACGGCCTGGTGGTGATCGACACGAGCAGCGAAACCGCCGTCCAGCGGATTCCGCTCAAGAGTGCGTGGCTGGGCCTGGCGTGGCAACCCGGCGGCAAGAAGCTCTTCGTGAGCGGAGGTAACGCCAATGGACGTGTGCCGAGCGCCGCTCCGATTTATATATTCGATTACGCGGACGGGCGGCTTTCACCGCAACCCGCGGGCCAGCTCGTTGAAACCTTGGACATGTCGCAGATTTACTGGTCCGGGCTGGCGCATCACCCCAGCAAGCCGATTCTCTATGCCGCCAACCGCGGCGGCTCGAACCTGGCCGGCCACGTGGTGCTGTTCGACACCGATTCGGGCAAATTACTCAAGCGCATTCAAGTGGAGAACACGCCCTACGACCTGGTGCTTTCGCCCGATGGCCGTAAACTTTACGTTTCAAACTGGGGAAGCGGGTCGGTGAGCGTGATCGACACGGAGCTGGAACGAGTGGTGGCGCGCTACGCCGTCGACAGCAATCCCAACGACCTGGAACTGCACAAGGACGGGCGATTGTTTGTCTCCTGCGCGAACGATAACAGCGTGGTGGTGGTGGACACGGAGACGGGCAAACCGCTGGAACGAATCTCGGTTTCGTTGAGCCCGGGAGCGCCCGCGGGCTCGACGCCGAACGCCCTGGCGCTGGACGCGGCCGGGCAACTGCTGTTCGTCGCCAACGCCGACAACAACGCCATCGCGGTGGCGAACGTAACCAAACGCGGGGAGAGCGATGTGCTGGGATTCATGCCGGCCGGCTGGTACCCGTCCTCGCTGGCGTGGGTGGGCGGCAACGCGCCGAAGCTCTACGTAGGCAACAGCAAGGGATTGGGCTCGTATTCGAATGTGCGTGGACCAACCAGCCCGCTGGCGAAGGGTTACATGGACAGGCGGGAGCACGTGGGCGCTTTGCAGCAAGGCAGCGTCAACATCGTGCCGTTAAGCGGTCTGCGCGCGCAACTAAAAGTCTGGACCCGACAGGTATACGACAACACGCCTTACCGCGCCGAACTGCTGCAGCGCGCCCGCCCGCCTAAAGAACCCACCGTGGTGCCGGACCAGGTAGGGGTAGGTTCGAAGATCAAACACGTCATTTACATCATCAAGGAGAACCGGACCTACGATCAGGTTCTGGGCGATATGCCCAAGGGCAATGGCGACGCGCGTCTGGCCATCTTCGGCCAGGAGGTGACACCGAACCACCACGCCATCGCCGCGGAGTGGGTGCTGTTGGACAATCTCTACTGCGATGGCGAGGTGAGCGTGGATGGGCATTCGTGGTCGAATTCGGCCTACGCCACGGACTTCAACGAGAAGATGTGGCCGGCGCGTTACGGGGGACACAGCCAGAATTCGCTTTCCAACGCCTATCGTCCCAAACTGAACCTGTGGGACCTGGCCTCTCAGAAAGGCCTGACCTACCGCAGCTACGGCGAATACGCGCTGCGGGCCAGCGACGGCACGCGCATGGATGCGTTGCCGGGCGTGGGCGGGTTGCTGGGGCACATTGCGCCGGGCTTTAAGATGCCGGGCATGCGCGATACCGACAACGTTCGCGAGTTCATCCGCGAGTTCGACGAATACGAGAAAAACTACGAGAGCCCGGATCCAGACAAACGCCTGCCCCACTACATTGTGATGAGCCTGCCGGAAAACCACACGCGCGGCACGCGCCCCGGTGAGTTGACGCCCAGAGCCATGGTGGCGAACAACGATCACGCCGTGGGCCTTCTGGTGGAGCGCGTGACGCACAGCCGCTACTGGCCGGAGACCGCCATTTTCATCATTGAGGACGACGCGCAGAACGGACCCGACCACGTGGATGCGCGCAGGACCGTGGGCCTGGTGATCAGCCCCTACACCAAGCGGGGCGTGGTGGACAGCACGCTCTACACCACCAGTTCCATGCTGCGGACCATCGAATTGCTGCTGGGATTGCCGCCCATGAGCCAGTACGACGCCGCGGCCACGCCCATGTATGCGAGCTTCAGCGACCAGGCCGACCTGAAGCCCTATCAGCAAACCCCTCCGCGCATCGACGTCAACGAAAAAAACCAACAGACCGCCTGGGGCGCGCGGGAATCCATGGACATGGATTTCACGGACGTCGACCGGGCGCCCATGTTCGCGCTCAGCGAAGTGGTCTGGAAAAGCGTGCGGGGAGCGGATTCCGAGATGCCCCTTCCGGTGCACCGGTTCTGGTTCCCAGGGCGGAGATAAGGCCGTCCCACAAGGAAGGCTACCGACCGCCACGGAGGTTACTTTCCGTAGAGCCAGTCGATTTTCACTCGCGCCACGTTGATGCCCTGTAGGGAATGATAGTTGATCAGGGCCACATCGTCGATGAAAAAGGCTCCCGTGTAGCCATAATCGCCTTTCGGGTCCGATGTGATGTTGCGGATGTGCGTCCAGGTCTTTCCTTCGTCGCGAGAGATGGCGGCGGCCAGCGGCGCCCGGACCGCACCCGCCGCGCGTTTGATCTCACCGATCTGCAGAATGGGTTGTGTCTCTTTCCGGGCCAGCCCGGGAGCGTCCGCGTTGTTGAGCCAGAGCAGCAGCAAATCGCCGGTCTGGGGTATCCGTTTGATGGTTTGCGGCGCCAGGGGAGACGGCAGGTCCAGGTATCCGACATCGGTCCAAGTGTCGCCCAGATCGCTCGAGTAGGCGCGCCCCACGTACCCGTTCCGGTTGCGGAAGACCATGAGCAGCCGGGAGTCCTTCAGTTCAACGATGCTGGGCTCTTCGGTTGTCGTACCCACGTCCACGTGGCCCTTGCTGCGGACCCAGGTGTAGCCGTCATCGGACCAGTAGCAGAGCGACACCATATGTCCGGCCTCGCCTCCGCCCAACGCTAGAGTGCATTCCGCCGGCACAATGATACGGCCCGACGACAACTGGATCACGCGGTCGGGGTTCACCGTGTGATAGCTCGGATAGGGTGTGGCGCAAACCGGATCGCCCCAGGTTTTGCCCTCATCGGCGGAACGGCGCACGTAGTACTTGCCGTCGTACAGGCGCAGGTCCGTTCCCTCGTAACGGTTCATGACGTCGTAGCCGAACAGAATCTCACCGCTCTTGAGCCGCAGCAGGCTGGGCTGCAGCGTGGCATAACGGGCGACGTTCTTCTGCAAGACGAAGGGATCACCCCAAGTGCGCCCGCGGTCGCGCGAGATCCGGGCGACGACTCCCGAGCGCGTGTTGTCGGTCCAATGCTCGGGATTGGCGTGCGCGAACAGCACCGAGCCGTCCCTGAGTTCGACCATGCTGCCGGTAGAGCCGCGATGTGTGCGATTGGGAACCATGGGAACAACGATCGAGTCTTCCAGCAGCGGCTCCGCGCCCCGCATCGTTTGGACCGCGGCAGCGAGAATAAGAAAATGCCGACGATTCATTTGGTGATTCACCCCCAAGAATGATATCAGGGCGGCCAGACTCACGGGATTCATCGTAGAGGCTGTCTCAACTCAATTGATACTATATGTTCGGACCAGCTCGGATCATGATGAAAATCGCGGCGCTCCTGGCTCTGTGGTCGTGTATGTTCGCCGCCGCGACAGCGCGTGTGGCGGTGGAGGTAGATCGCGCCGTGCTGCGCGTGCCGAACACGCCGGTCACGGTGCCCCTCGATTTCGATGCGCTCGGTGAACGCGCCGGGCTGAAGGGCCAACTCGACCCAGCTTCCATCGCGGTGGTCTGCGGCGGCCGCGCGGTGCCCATACGGCTTTCGGAATCCCTCGAACGCGGCGAGGCGGTGGGGACCGTTTCCTGGGTCGTGCGTGGCGCGGCGCACACCGCTTGCCGCGTTTACTTCGACGTGCTGGCACACGGCGCCAAACCGTTTCGCGACTATCGCGAGCCGGTGGGCATCGGCGACAACTTCGCCTACAATCGCCCGGGCGGCTTTGATCCGATGTGCGCTGGAATGCGGGACGACGGAGCCATGGCCATCGATTGGGACGGCGACGGCAAGGTGGATCTGTTGGGCCGCATTCTTTACTCCACTTACCTCGACGATCCGTGGTGGGGCGTGGTGTTCTGGCGCAACGTGGGCACCAACAGCGAGCCGCGCTTCGACCGCGCCGTGCGCCTCCAAGCCGATGGGCGAGTCATTCAGGACTATTACGCCACTTATCAATTAGTCGACTGGAACTCGGACGCTCACACGGACCTGGTGTGCGGCATCGGCGGCGGACGCGAGCGCGGCAACCTGAAAGTGTATCTGAACACAGGCCGGCGGGACGGGTTTGGAAAGCCAATTCTCACCAGCGGGCCGCGCGTCGATGGGCGCCGGCAGGGCACGCTCGATTACGACATGCGCCTGCTGGATTGGACCGGGCGCGGCGTGCTGGACCTGTTCACTCTGCGCATGCGCGTTCAGTATTTTCCGACGCAGGAATTCGACGCCACCTGGTATCGACACCCGAATCTCGCCGCGCGCGGCGCCGAGCCGCGCTTCGGAGAGCCACAGCCGCTCTCGCTCGGCGGCACCACCGAGTATCGCGACGCGTTGCCCACGGACATTTTCGATGTAAACCGCGATGGGCTTCCCGACGTGGTCGGTTCGACCAGCGGCCTCGACACCAAGCCGCTGCGCACATCGATCATGGCCTGGTTGAACACGGGCACGCGCGAGGCGCCGGCTTTCGCCGCGCCTCCGGTGGTGGTGATCGACACCACGCCCGAGCCTCTGGTGGCGCCCGTGGTGGCCCAGACGCCGGCGTTGCACGGACTTTTCGGCTCCTACATGGGTGGGTGGCTCAAGTATTACGAAGCGCGCGCCGGCGGTTTCATCGACCGCGGCGTGCTCCAGGCACGTGGCATGGCGTGTTCCTCCGGCGGCTACCTGAGCGTCGAAGTGGCGGACTGGGAAGGCGACGGCGACCTGGATTTCATCGTGGGCAATGAGATCGGCTATGTTCACTTGATCGAGAACATCAGCCGCGGCGGCCGCACCATGTTCCAAACGCCGCGCCTGATTCGGCTCACCGATGGATCGGGGATGTACGTGGCGCGCTGGCATTTCATCGACGACGCGGATCCGGAAAAAGCTCTCGGGCAATCCAAGCCCGCCGTGGTGGATTGGGATGGCGATGGAGATCTGGACATCCTGGTAGGCAACAACAGCAACCGGATCGCGTATTTCGAAAATGCCGGCACACGGCAGCGGCCACGTTACGCGCCGATGCGAAAGTTGCTGCATGACGGCGGCGAGCATTTTTCTTTTCGCCTGCGGCCGGCGCCGGCGGATTGGAACGGCGACGGACTAATTGACCTGGTGGCAGGTTACGTGGGCCCGCGCAATCGCAACGACTCGGCCGACATCCCCGTATGCCGTTACATGCGCTATCGCGACGCGCAAGGCAAGTTAAAGCTGGGCAAGCCCGAGATCCTGCACCTCGAAGACGGCGCGGAACTGCGCACGCCGATTCCTTATCACCACGGCTTCGAGGTGGCCGATTGGGACGGGGACGGCAAGCTGGATATTCTGGCGAATCAGAAATGCATCAATGTCCTGTATCGCAACGTGGGCAGTAACGCGCAGCCACGCTTCCGTCGTGAATTGCTTAAGTTCTACGGCCAGCCGATACAGCTCAGCCACCACGAGACGAACCTGAAGGCCGTGGATTGGGATGGCGACGGCAGTCTGGATCTGATTACCGGCGGCGAATCCGGCATGATCTACTTCTTCCGGCGCGCGACGCTCGAAGCAAACCAGCGGCCGCGAGTAAGAATCGGCACGGTGGAACTCAAGTGAGTACGGCCTCGCCGTCGTAGATGCGCACCTGGTAGACGCGTGCCGAACGCGCCCCATTGGTCTGGCTCATTTCGATGCGCACGCGATCGCTTACGACCGGTTCGAAGGCCACCACGCGGCGCCGCATGTAGTTGTCCGATTCGCCGCCCACGCGCCGCCAGCCTCCGCTTTGCCACACCAGCACGTCGTAGCGCTTGACGCAATCGGGGTAGCGGAACAGCGGGCGCCGCGTGTGGCGGTTGATGTCGGTATCGAAGGTGATTTGCACGCTCGAAAAGCGGCGTTTCCCGTTCAGCTTCAGTTCGAGCCACGCCGGGAGCGCGTGATCGGGATCAGAGACATATAGATTCGTCCAGCGGTCCGGCCGATTAGTGCCGCGTACCACGTTCGCCGCCGTGTAGGGGCGCTGCTGGGGCGTCAAGCGCAAACAAAAATGACACCCGCGCGTGAAACGATGCCAACGCGTGGGACCGGGCAACTCCGCCGCGGTGCAGCCGGCGGGCGAGACGGCGGGTGTGTCGGCCTGATCGTTATGGATGGCCCAGGAGAGGCCATCGACGGCGGGTAGGTGCGCGATGTAGAGACGCCCCGCATCGATGCGCGCGCCGAAGTCGAAACGCACGTAGCCGCGCGAGCGCGGCGCCACCATGGCGGTGGCGGTGGCGATGTCCGGCGCCGGTCGAAAATCGTAAACGAAAGGGGCTGGGCGCAGACCCAGCGTCACGCGCACCGGCGCGTCGAGCGTGGAGGCCAGCAGCAGTTCGACCGCGTCGAGACGATCGGTGGAGACCGGGAACAGTTGCGCGGTGGGCACCTTGAGCGGAAACAACTCCGCGCTCTCGGCGAACACGAGGGGCGCGTCGCTCGACCCGGTCACCAAGGCCTGGCGCGCCAGATCGCGCGGATCTTCGTTTTCGTAACCGGGCAGAAAGGCGTCCTGGCGCAGCAGGGTCTGGCGCAATTCGGCGGCGTGTTTCGCGGCCAGCTCGCGCGGATCGCAGCCGTGCTTGCGGCACAGCGCCGCCGCGGTGCCGACGCCTTGGCCCACAATGGCGCCGGTGCGCAACACGCGTGTCGATGAAAAAGCCACGTAGCTCGCGCTGATGGGTCGCCCGGCCATCATCAAATTGCGTACGTTGCGCGAATAGCAGGAGCGCAACGGAATGCCGAACGGAATAGTGCTTTTCACTTCCCAGGACGGCGAGACGTTGGGAGCACCGCGCGCCAGGATGCCGCCGGGCTTGTGCACGTCCAGAAACCAACAGCCGAAGGCGATTGGATCGGGCTGCAAGGCGGGATCGTGCAAGTCGCGCTCGGTGAGAATGTAGTCACCCATGAGGCGGCGCGCTTCGCGTTTGTAAGGCCAGAAGCTCACGAAGTCCAGACCGTAGTTACGCGCCTGCTCTTTGCGCTCGCAGCGGTTCTTGATGTGGTCCCAGACGCCCAGCAACTGGCGCAAGGCTTCGTGCTTGATCTCTTCGTTCTCGCGGATTTGGTGCATGGGCAGCCCGACTTCGATCCACCAATAGCCGCCTTCGATAAAGCGATGGTTGCGGCCGCGCAGGTCGGCTTCGGTGGGGAACGTGGCGGCCCAACTCGGCGGCTCGTAAGGCACGGGCACGCCGGCGTCGCGGGCGCGAAAGAACAGGGTGCTGCCCATCTGGGGTTGATCGGAGGCGCGCTCGGGCGCCTCAGACTCGTCGAATTCGGCGCGCGCTTCCATGCCCCAACGAAAGTCCGCGCCGGCGCGATAGCCGACCGCCCCGTCCCCGGTCGCGTCGATGAACAGCGGAGCGGAGAAAAGAAACCGGCGCTCGGTGCCCATCTGCACACCGTGGACGGCGAGGATGGTGGCAGGGTCTCGCATCTCCACTTCGCGCACGGTGGTATTCAGGAATAATGAGATTTTCTTTTCCTTAACTACCCATTCGTAGAGCACCAGGTCCCAAATGGAATTCATGAGACCTTCGATGTAAGGCTCGTGATTGCGCTTGCGCTCTTCGACGTGGATCTCGTCCAGGATGCCGGTCTCCTTGCACCAGACGTTGTGGTTGGAACTCACCTCGGGATAGAGGCGCACCTCGCTGGACGAATTTCCGCCCAGCATGGAACGCTCGTGCACCAGGGCTACCTTCACGCCGTTGCGCGCCGCGGCGATGGCGGCGCAGGTGCCCGCGATGCCACCGCCTACCACCACCACGTCGAAACCGCGGCGGAGCACTTCTTCCTTGTCCGCGAGAATGTAGCCGCCCAGCGCGCCGGGGCGCGAGGCGGGTTGCGGACCTGGAGCGGGCAAAGCTGTGGCGGCGGCCAAGCCTGGTGCGAGGCGGCCAAATCCGAGCCACCCGGCCAGGTATTCAAAGAGGCTTCGGCGATGAAGCGGCATGGACAGATTATGGCTTGCCCTGGCGGGTCCGCTCAAGCGGCAGGGCCGGTTTATTCTGCCTGAAGGCAACGTCGATTCCCTACCGCGGGCCGATGGAGTGCACCGTTTCGACATGTCAATTTTCCGGCGGATGCCCACCACCGGGCGAGTCTACACGCCGTTATGGGTGGAAGAGTACAATGTTTTCGACACCGTGACTTACAGCGCGCCCACTACCATGGCATCTCGTTCGCTGCAAATCGGCGCGTGGATCTACTTTTGACGTCTGACTTACGCGCATTATCAGGAGGACCAGGTTGCTCCCACTTAAACGGCGAGAAGTTTTGGGCTTGCTACCAAGTGTGATGCTGGGGAGGCGATGGAGCGCCGCGGCAGGCGCGACGCCGCCCTCGCCAGCCTTCTTGAAACCCTACCGGCAACTTTATGCGACAAACCCCCGCGCGGCGAGTCTGGAGTGGTTCCGGAACGCCCGGCTGGGGCTCTTCATCCATTACGGCTTGTATTCGCTGGATGGCGTGCATCCCTTCCATCAACACCAGTTGAAAATACCCGTCGCGGAGTACGAGAAGCGCATGCACCGTTTCACCGCGGAGCGCTTCGATGCGAACCGCATCGCGGACCTGGCCGTCGAGGCGGGGATGAAGTACGTGAACCTGGTAACCAAGCACTGCGAGGGGTTCTGCCTTTGGAATACCCGGCAGACCGGGTTCAACAGTGTGCAGTCGGCCGCCAAGCGAGACCTGGTAGCGGAAATGGCCGAGGCCTGCGGGAAGCGCGGGCTGGGCCTGTTTCTGTTCTACGAACATGGATTCGACTGGCGGCACCCGCACGGGCCGCGATTTCGCGATTATCCGATCCGGCTGACGGAAGTGCCCTATAATCCCCCGGAGCCGTCTTACGCCCGCGGGGAAAACTACGACCTGCAACGATACGTCGATTACGTCTCCGCGCAGATCACCGAACTTCTGACCGGCTACGGTCCCATCGCCGGCATATGGCTGGACGGCGCGGCGGTGCCGCGGTCGGGCGACGCCTCCCGACTTCGCTTGCCCGCCTTGTACGACCACATCCACCGGCTCCAACCGCACACGCTGGTGTCCTATAAGTGGGGCATCACGGGGACGGAGGATTTCCTGGCCCCGGAACGCCCGCAGCTCAAGCTGATTAAGGAACGCACCAGCAAACCGATGGAAGTCTGCATTCCTTTGAACCGCGGATGGGGGTATGTCAAAGAGGAAGCCCATCTGAACATTGGCCAGGTCATGGACATCTTCACGGAGATCCGCGGGTTGGACGCGAACATGCTGCTGAATATAGGTCCGCTGGGCGATGGCTCGGTCTACCCAGAGGACGTGAAGACACTCCGAGAACTGGGCAAGCGCATCCGCGCCCGCGGCGGTGCCTAGCCTGGTAGGCAAAATGGGTACAGGCACGAAATTTCGCAAGAGCAGCGAAATTCGTCCCGGTCCCCATTTTGCGCGAGTACCGGCACCGGCCGGCATCTCTGATGCGATAAGGAGCAAGACGATGGTTCGCACTCTGATTCTGACAATTCTGTTCTCGGTTGCCGCGACGGCCCAGACCACCACTCTCTACATGATTCCGAACACCCACGGTACGGTCTCCGGCTGGCTGGTGGACTTCGACACGGAACGCAACTATGTGCTCAACAACTATCTCGCGCACCTGGATCGCGTGAAGAGCGACGAGAATTACCGCTTCGCTTACTCCGAGGTTCCCAATGTCATCAGCTTCCTGCAGTTCGCGCGCGAACGTCTCCCGGAGCTGAAGCAGACTGCATGCCCAGAAGCGCGTTGAATTCTCCAACGGCTTCTTCCTGGAGCCCGACATCAACCTCTCGGGCGGCGAGGCACTGGTCCAGATGGGAGTCCTGGGCTTGCGCTGGTACCAGGAAGTCTTCGGCTTCCGCCCGCGGCACTGTTGGATGATCGACATCACCGGGGCGCACCGGCAGTTCCCGCAGATCGTCACCGGCCTGGGCATGGATTCGGTCTTCTTCGACCGGAACAATCCGACCACTTCGCCGGTTTTCTGGTGGGTGGCGCCCGACGGCACGCGGGCCCTGACGCTGGTGAACAAGACCTACGGGGAGTTCGGCGGCAAGACCGGGCTCTTCGGAGTTAAAGAGCCGCTGCCCGACGACCAGTTCGCGGCCATGTACAAAGCCGTCCAGGCCAAGCTCCAGTCCAGCCCCAGCAAGACGTCGCTGTTTTCGCTGACCGGCTTCGGAGACTACAGCCTGCCGCCGATGCGTGCATCCTATCCGTCTGAATTCCTGCGCGAGTGGAGCCGGCGTTATCCCGACATCAAGATTCGTTTCAGCATTCCCAGCGATTACGTGGACGTTCTCAACGGAGGAGATGAAGTCGGGCAAGACGAAGTTGCCGGACTACTCCGGCGACTCCGGCTATAGCTGGAATTCCTTCTGGCTAAACATGCCCGAGTTGCGACAGTACTATCGTCAGGATGAGCACCTGCTCCAGGCGGCCGAGGTGCTGGCCACGGCCGCTTCGCTCCGCGCCAAGCTGCCGTATCCGTCGCAGGACTTCTACTACTCCTGGATCGACATGCTCATGAACATGGACCGCAACACCATCTGGGGCGCCTCCGCGGGCATGGTCTTCAAGGACCCGCGGCACTGGGATGCGTGGGACCGGTTCCACTCCGTGGAGCGCCAGGCGCGCGGCTCGCTGGACGACTCGGCCCGCGCGCTGGCCGGCGTCGGCTCTGGCGTGGCCCTCTTCAACGCGGCCAACTGGAAGCGCAACGATCCCATCAAGGTGAATTTGCCCGCGGGCCAGGTACTGGACGGCGTCCCTTGCGAATCACATTCCGGTGGTGTGGTATGCCGTCCCGAGCTGCCCTCCGCCGGCGTTGCCACGTTCCGCCTCAAGGCTGGCGCCGCGCCATCGGGCGAGTCCGCCGCGCTGCCGGAAGTCATCGAGACGCCCTACTATCAGGCACGCATCGATCCGAAAACCGGCGCGCTCACCAGTCTCAAGGTCAAAGGCTCAGGGCAGGAACTTCTCGGCGGTCCCGCCAACGTCATCGTGGCCGACACGGTCATCGGGAGCGGCACCGTCAACGGCATGAAGGTGGACGCCGAACACTTCATGCAGCCCAAGCCGAAGCGCCGTTTCGTGGCCACCAGTTCTTCCTTCCCCGCCACCATTAGCGTCCTCCGCGGGCCCCTCTCCACGCAAGTGCTGGTGGCTTCGGGCTTCTATGGCAACTCCAAGATCGAGCGCCGCATCACCTTCTACCGCGATCATCCGCGCATCGATTTCGACACGCGCGTGGACCTGCACGCCGACGACGTCCTGGTCAGTGCGGACTTTCCGCTCTCGGGCGATGTGGTCGAACGCAGCCGCGGCATTCCCTATGGTTTTTCGAGCGTGGACCCGAAGAGCCCCAACATCTTCGGCATTCAGCCCGCCATCCGCTGGTCCAACTATCAGCTCGCCTCCGGCGCCGGCTTGGCGCTGCTGGATCGCGGTCTCACCGGCCGCGAGTTGACCGGGCGTACCATCACGTTGGGCCTCGTCAACGCAGTCTCGACTTACATGAAACGGCCCAACGAAATGCTGCGAGGCCAAGGTGTACGCGACTTCTCGTACGCCCTGGTGCCACACGCCGGCTCGTGGCAGAAGGCCGGCATCGCACGTATGGCGTGGGAATTCAACGCGCCGCCCGTGGTGGTTGCGGGTGCGGGAGACGGTAAGTCACAGAGCTTCCTGGACACCTCCGGTAACGTGATTGTCGAGGCGGTGCGCAGAGTCGGACGGCAGATCGAAATCCGTCTGGTCGAATCGAACGGCGAACAGGGCACCGCGGAGCTGACCGTGCGCTTGCCTCACAAGGGCGCCGCGCTCACCAACATGATGGGCGAGAAGCCACAGCGGCTCACCGGTGGACCGGCCTACCGCTTCCCCATCCGGCCGCAGCAGATCGTGACCATTCGCCTGGACACGAACTCGGCGGTAGCGACGCCGGCGGCAGTGCGCGACTGGGCGCCGCTAGTGCCACCCGAAAAGAGAAAGGGGCTCGAATTGCGTTTTGTCACGCCAGGCCATCCCGGCGCGGGGCATCCGGGCGGAGTGTAGACGCCATCGAATGAACCCTCTCGGGTGCTTGGGCCGCGAAGCTGTCTCCTGCGCGACCACCACGGCAACTCCATGTGGATGGACGTCATTTGCTGATATCTTTACCGAGGAGGGGGAGGAAGATGCAAGAGCGATTGTCCATTGGGCTGATGGCTCTCACTCGGCTTCATGGCTTCGTCGTTCGTCATGTTCTCGCAGCCGTCCGGTGTGGGCGCGGGCGATGCGCTGGTCGACGTGCTGGTCTGGGGGGCAGATCTGAAGATTGATCCGGGCTTGTATTCACCTCCGGTCAGAGCAGAACTCGAAAAGCTTCTTCAGCGTTCTAAGGCATACCGGTCGACGCGCGCCAAGCCCACGCCTTCTGACGGACGGGCCATGCTCTACACCGTCCAGGTCAGGTATGAACGCAAGCTTGCCGCGGTGTCCGGCGACCCGCAAGCACCGGCACTCGCTGCGGCATACGTGGATAGTCTGCGCCCCTACTACGAATGGGACGGGGACCACGACGGTCCGGAACGTGAAGCGGCCTTTGCCGATGAGTATCAAGCCACTCACCCGGGTGGACCGTTCCGCGAATACCTCCCGCTGCTCGCGGCGCATCGCTGGCTGTGCGCGGCGGAAGGGTACGAGTATGAGCAAAAGCCGGACGGGGTCGCGCGCAGCCGCCGGGCATACAAACAGGCCATCGCGACGGCGCGGCGATCCCCTGATTTGCTGATCCGATCGGCAGCCGAGGTATTGATGGTGCGTGGGAGATGCTATTCGCGGCGCTGAGGAAGGACCGTGTCTTTGCACGGCGATCTGTGCGTGGGGTTGGCCAACATCACGCCCCACCCTTCACGTGGATCGTGTGCCCTCGATGAAACAGCGCCGCCAACCTCGACATCCCGGCGGAGTGTAAACTCTCACTCATGGATCGCAGAGAGTTTCTCGGGACCGCCGCCGGCGGCGGGCTGGCTTTTTCGCGGCAGGGAAAGCAGGCGCCCGAGCCGAAGTACGAGGCTGCGGGCGACTGGATTTCTGTCCGGAATGGGGAGCGCTTTCACAACCGCCCGCTTTACGGGGCCAACCGGGCGTCCGCGGTTTTGGCGGGGGATCGCCCGCACCTGCACTACCTGCACACGCCCTTTCCGTGCGGCCGCTTTCTGATCGCGTTCGAACGCGAGGGCCGCGGCAAGTGGTGTCACGACTTCACGGAAATCGTGGCCGGCTACCGCACCGGCCTCATGCGATGGAAACTGCGCGATGATGCATTTCCGGGTCTGGCGCTGACACTCGAAGCGCTCAGCCTGGCGGACGCCGACGGATTCGCCGTGCGTCTCGAGGTGCAGGGCGGGCGACCGGGCGATACCTTGATATGGGCGTACGGCGGTGCACTCAAGCTACGCGGCAGCACGCTGTTCTGGGCGATGGATCCGTGCACCATCGCGAAACGTCCGGCGCCTTACGTGCCGTTCTCCGCCGAGGATTGTGCCGGGAATGAAGTCTCGGTGGCGGGAGAGTTCTTCCACCTGGTCCCGCCGCTTGGGCGGGAGAAACGGGAAATGACGGTGATGGGGCGATGCAGCAGCGCTTCCCGTCTAACGGTCGCGGACGCCGGCGCGTGGCGGAATCCGGTCGAGTTGGCGGCGAGCCACGCATCGGACACGCCGGTGATTTGCGGGCGCACCGCCATCCAGGATGGGCCGGCTCAGACGTATTGGGTGGTGCAGTCATTCCCCGGCGGACCCGGAAATCCCGAGACACACCTTCTGCGTCCCGAGGCATGCTGGCAGGCCGGCCTGGCGCGGACCGAGGCGCTGGCACGCCGCGTGGTCGTGGATACACCGGACCGCGAGTTCAACGCTGCGGTGCCATCGGCGAACGCGGCCATCGACGGCTGTTACTATCCGCCGACGTATGTGCACGGCGCCATGGCGTGGAACGCGCCCTATGTGGGATGGCGCTCGGTGTACGGGGCCACCGCATTCGGCTGGCACCAGAACGTGCTGGCGGAAGCGCACCACTATCTCGACAGCCAGACGAAGGAACCAACTTACACCCACGCCAAGCCGGACCCTGACAGGAAGTTCTGCGTGCAGTCCCGCGAGAGCCGCTTCTACTCTCAGGGCCGTATTCAGAAAGATCACGGCATGTACAACATGCAGGAGGTCTTCTTCGACGAGCTGATTCACGCCTGGCGATGGACCGGCGATGGGGAGCTGGAGAAGGCGCTGGCTCCCGCGTTGGAGCTGCACCTGGCTTGGATGAAGGACTGCTTCGACCCCGATGGCGATGGCGTCTATGAGAGCTACATCAACGTCTGGGCCAGCGACAACGTCTGGTACAGCGGCGGCGGCACCGCGCAGAGCAGCGCGTACGCTTTTGCGGGGCACAGCGCCGCGGCGCACCTGGCCGAGCGCGCCGGAGACCCCGCGCGGGCACGCACGCATGGGGATCTTGCCGCCCGCATCCGGGAAGCCACCAAGAATAGTCTGTGGATTCCGGAACGCGGCCACATGGCCGAATACCGCGAGGCGTTGCACCACCAGCGAAGGCACGATGACGCCTGCCTCTACAGCATCTTCCTGCCCGTGGACGCCGGCATGCTGTCCGCCGCGGAAGCGGCGCAGACGCTCCACTACACCGAATGGGGGCTGGAGCGCATTCCCAGGCCGGCGGGCGGCGAACTCTGCTACACCAGCAACTGGGTGCCGTATCATCTGGTCCGTGCGGGAGCCGGATCTCGCCGACAGTTTCCACCTGGCGCTCGCCTATTACCAGGCCGGGTTGGCGCAGGAGGGCTGGAAGTTGCTGGAGGGCGGATTCCGCACCTCCATGTTTCACTCCGTGGTGCCGGGAGGGCTGGAGTGTGAGCCGCCCGACCTGGGCGCCGGGCTGACGGACTTCGCCGACACGGTGAGCATGTTCGCGCGCACGGTGGTGGAGGGACTCTACGGATTCCGTCCCGACTACCCCAAGGGTGCGGTCTTGCTGGCGCCGCTGTTCCCACGTCATTGGAACAAGGCATCCATCCGCACGCCCGATTTCAGTCTGGCCTTCGAGCGCACGGACGGTGCCGACGAATACACGGTGCAACTCTCCCGCCCGGCGGATCTGACTTTACGGCTGCCCGTGGCCGCAACCCGGATTGATGCGGTCGAGTGCGATGGAAAATCGTGCGCCTGGGAGACTGAGCCGGGCTATGGCCAACCTCTGGTGGTGGTGCGCGCCAAGGGTCGATCGTCGGCGCGCATCACCATCCGTTGGCGGGCAGCGCTGACGCCGGCAGCGAGCGTTTCATTGAAGCTTACCGCGGGACAAGCGTTCGTCTTCCGGCCCGGCAGGGGCAGCGTGATCGCATTCGAGGATCCACAGAAAATTTTCCATCACGCGGCCGTCGACGACGGCGTATTCGCCGGCGAGGTCGCCGGAGGATTGCCCCGGAGCGCACCTGGCGCTGGCGCGGATTCGCGAAGGCGCCGTGGTCTACTCGCAGTTGCTGAAGTTCGTGGTGGTGGATGCGGAGTACCAGAAGAAGGCGGCCTGGAAGGAAGTGGATGCCGTGCCCGCCGGCGCCGGCTGGGACACGCTGGATATTCGTCCCTACTTCAATGCCGATGTGAGGACCGTCTTTCAGCAGGAGTATGTGTCTCCGCGCCCGGCGACCACCTCCGTGCAAATCGGCAAGGACGGTTACTCGCCCTGGTGTTACACGTATTGGAAGAACGAGCCGCCCGATATCGACTTCTCCCGCATTCCTGAGCTGCTCTCCGGCGACGGCAGAATCCGCGACGAGCGCGGCGTTCGGTTCCTCTGGCCGGGCGAGGCCCACAATATCGCCTTCACTTCAACCTGGGACAACTGGCCGAATCACGTCACCATTCCCGTGAAGAAGCGGGGCACGGCGATCTTTCTTCTGATCGCCGGCGCCACCAACCCGATGCAGACCGGCATCGCCAACGGCGTTGTGCGCCTGCGTTACGACGATGGGACGCTGGATGAAATTGCGCTGATCCACCCGCTAAATTTCTGGACTCTGGAGGATGAGGCCAAGGGCCCCGGGACCGAGCGCAACCGGCGCTACGATTACAAGCGTGACGCGTTTGCCTTGCCGCGCAAGCGCCCCTGGACCCTCCAGCTTGGCCAGAACTGCCGCGCCATGGTGATTGGGCGCAAGCTCGAGGATCGCGGGCTGGACTCGGTCACTTTGGAGACCCTCTCGCACGAAGTAATCATCGGCCTGATGGGAGTGAGTCTGCTGTAAGCCGCTGCATCTCGAAACGGACTGCGCCTGAAATGAGGAATCGGTCGCGCTATGCTGGGGTGTTCAAGCGCATGGGACAGACTCAACTTGTGAACAACCTGCTGGTGATGAAATTCGGCGGCACCAGCATGGGTTCGGCCGAGCGCATAAAGGTGGCCGGCGAGATTCTGCGCGAGCAGCGTCAAAAGCGCTCGGTGCTCGCGGTGGTGTCGGCGATGTCAAAGGTGACGGACCTGTTGCTGGACACCATGCACCGCGCCGAGACCGGCGACGAACCCGGCATGCAGGCCAACCTCTCGAAACTGCGCCAGCGCCACCTGGAAACCTGCCGCGACCTTCTTCCGGAGGACAAACGCGAGGCCGTCGTGGGCGGCATACAGTCGCTGATCTCGGAGTTCCAGCGATTGACCAGCGGCATGTTGATGTTGGGCGAGCGTCCCTTGCGTTCGGTGGACGAAGCCTTATCGGTCGGCGAGCGATTGAGCGCCTTGCTGTTGACCGCGCATCTGGAGGCCGAAGGACAGATGGCGGTGGCGGTGAACGCCACCGAGGCCATCGTCACGGACGCGGTCGTTCGGCGAGGCCACGCCGCTGATGGATGAGACGCGCGATATGTGCCGCGAGAATCTGCTCCCCTTGCTCGAATCCGGCGCCATCCCCATCGTCACCGGTTTCAACGGCGCGACCACCGACGGCCGCGCGACGACGCTGGGCCGCGGCGGGTCGGACTACTCGGCGTCGATTCTGGCGGCCGCGCTGGACGCCACCGAGGTGTGGATCTGGACCGACGTCGACGGCATCATGACGGCCGACCCGCGCCTGGTGCCGGACGCCGCCGTGCTGGACGAAGTCACTTATCACGAAGCGGCGGAACTGGCCTACAACGGCGCGAAGGTGCTGCACCCGCGCACGCTGGCGCCGCTCATCGAAAAACAGATACCGGTGTGGAGCAAGAACAGCTTCGCGCTCTCGAAACCCGGGACCAAGATTGTGCCCAGCCTCGGAACCGTGGCCGGTGCCGCGCGCGGTCACTTCGATGGGCGAGGTGGCGCTGGTGTCGATCGAGGCCGCGGGCGCTGGCGACACGCCCACCGCAATCATGTCGCGCGCGCTGGATGCGCTGGCGCGCGCCGACGCGGAGTTGCTGGTGTTCACCAGTTCGAGTTATCGCCAGAACTTCTGCTTCCTGGTGCGCAAGAGCGAACTGGCCAACGCGCTCAAGCATCTGCGGGAGAACTTCGCGCTCGAATTGGCGCACGGTTACTTGAAACCCATCGAGGTGGACGAAAACGTCGGGCTGATGGCCGTGGTCGGCGAAGGCATGCGCGGAACGCCGGGGCTGGCGGGTCGTGTGTTCACGGCCATCTCGCGTGAGAATGTCAACATCATCGCCATCGCGCAGGGTTCGAGCGAGCTAACCATTGCCGTGATTGTCAGCCGCGATGGGTTGGAGAAGGCGGTTAAGGCGGTGCACGCCGAATGTAAGATGGGCGAGCACGCGCGAGATCGTTCGGCGCGGCGAAATTAACGTTGGTGCGCCGTCAGGATTTTTAAAATGCAGACTTACGGAGCAAATCACATGAGACGTTCAATGTTGATGGTGGCGCTGGCCGCCTGTGTGGCGATGTGTGCGTCGTCGTTCGCCGCCGGTATTCAAGTATCAAGCGGCGCGGCGGATTACCAGGTATTTCAGCGTGGAGCGGACAACCGCGCCGATGTGAAGATCGCGGGTACGGTGGAGAACGCCGATTCGAAGCGCGTGGAAGCTCGCGTCACCGCGGCCAAGGGCGCGGTGGCGGGCCTGAAGTGGCACGGGGTGGGGACGGTGGTTAATGGCAAGTGGAGCGCGGAGATCAAGGGCGTGCCCACGGGCGGCCCCTATACGATTGAGGTACGCGTGGCCGGCACGGCGGGCGTGGCGGCGGTGAAAGATGTGCTGGTCGGCGACCTGTGGGTGCTGGGCGGACAGTCGAATATGCAGGGCTACGGCGACCTGGTGGACGTCGAACCTCCCAACGAGCGCGTGCACTCGTTCGACATGGCCGACAACTGGACGGTGGCAAAGGAACCGTTGCACGTGCTGGTGGGAGCCACCGACCGTGTTCATTGGCCCCGCAACAAGGAGAAGGTGCCCGAGCGTTTCACTGGCGAGAAGCTCGCGAAGTACATCGCGAATCTGAAGAAAGGCTCGGGCCTGGGGCTGCCTTTCGCGACGGAGATGGTGCGCCGCACAGGCGTTCCTGTGGGATTGGTGCCGTGCGCGCACGGTGGAACTTCCATGGACCAGTGGAGCCCGGCGCTGAAGGACCAGGGTGGCGATTCACTTTACGGCGGCATGTTGCGGCGCTTCCAAGCCGTCGGCGGGAAGGTGACGGGCATGCTGTGGTATCAAGGCGAATCCGATACCGGCCCGAAGACCGCGCCCCTTTTTCAGAACAAGTTCGAGAACCTGGTCGCGGCGATTCGCGCCGATTTCAAGCAACCGGACCTGCCGTTCTACTACGTGCAGATTGGCCGCTTCGTGAACAAAGGCGGCGAGGCGGGCTGGAACCTGGTGCAGCAGAAACAACTCGAGTCCGAGAGCCGCATGGCGCGCACGGGGCTGGTGGCGGCCATCGACACCGATCTCGACGACCTGATTCATGTCGGAACTCAGGACCTGAAACTCCTGGGATACCGCATGGCCAAGCTCGCCATTACGGATCTGTTCCCGAACGTGAAGGGCTTCGGTCCGTTCCAGCGCGGACCCCGGCCGGTTTCCGCCATCTATAAGGACGGCTTGGTACGGGTGTCGTTTTCACACGTCAACGGCAAGCTGAAGGCCGATGGCCGTATGGCGGGCTTTAGCATTCACAACGCGGCGGGCGAGCCGCTGGCGAGCATTTATAAGATTCGCGTGGACCCGGCCGAGCCGGGCAGCTTGCTTCTGTACACGGTTTCGAAACCGCCCGAGGGCGCCGTGCTGCATTACGGTTACGGCAAGGACCCCTACTGCAATCTACGGGACGAAGCCGCCATGGCCGTGCCGGTTTTCGGGCCCATGCCGATTCAATAAAGTGGAGAGCCTATGGATGCGATCACAGCCTTGAAGACGCGACATTCGGTGCGCGCTTTCGAGAAGCGCCCGATTCCGAAAGAGATCCTGGAAGACATAGTGGATTGCGGGCGGCTGGCGGCGAGCGCCATCAATATTCAGCCGTGGGAGTTCGTGGTGGTTACATCTTCCGAGACGCTCGGCCGGGTGGCCGGCGCCACCGATCACGGCAAGTTCATCGCCCAGGCCGCGGCCTGCATCGCGGTGGTCACACAGAGCACCAAGTACTATCTGGAAGACGGCAGCGCGGCGACCGAGAACATGCTGGTGGCCGCGCGCGCGCATGGCGTGGGCACTTGTTGGGTGGCGGGCGACAAGAAGGCCTACGCACCCGAGGTGTGCCGCATGCTGGGCGCGCCGGAGGAATACAAGCTCGTGTCGCTGATTGCGCTGGGGTACCCGGCGGAGAATCCGCAAAAACCCAAGCGCCCGCTCTCCGACGTGCTCCACTGGGAGAAGTACTGAGCGCAGGGTGCAATTGCCGGAGCGAGCGTGTGAGACAATACATACTTAGTCCACACTTGAAGGAACCCCTCTCAATGA
Source organism: Terriglobales bacterium (assembly GCA_963745655.1). Classification (GTDB taxonomy): domain Bacteria; phylum Acidobacteriota; class Terriglobia; order Bryobacterales; family Bryobacteraceae; genus JAJFUV01. Next base: position 125,569 of record CAVUYK010000013.1, read on the forward strand.
AATCAAAGTGCCTCTGTTGTGGTCTGATGTCGGCTGCGCTGTGGGCGCAGATTCCTCCGACGACCGCCCCAACGCCGCCCGCGGCGCCCATCACGCCCGACACCGTAGTGGCTTCGGTGGATGGAAAGAAGTTCACGGCGGGCGATGTGCGGAAAATGGTGGGGGCGCTGCCTCCACAGAATCAACAACATTTCGCCGCGGACCCCAAGGAGTTCCTGCGCCAGTGGGTGCTGCTCGAAAAAGTGGCCACGATGGCGGAAAAGGCCAAGTTCGACCAACAGAGCCCGTACAAGGAGCGCCTGGAGTATCAGCGCCAGCTGATTCTTTCCCAAGCTTACATCGAACGACAGTTTGAACTGATTCCGTCGTCGGAACCCGAATGGAAGGCGTATTACGAAAAGAACAAGGCCATGTTCTCGCAGGCCAAGCTGAAGGTCATCTACATTCCCTTCAACCTGCGCGCGCCCACGCCCGCGCCGGCCGATGCGCCCAAACCGATGACCGAGGCCGAAGCCAAGACGCAGGCCGAGGCCGCACTGGCGGAAATCCGCAAAGGCACCGACTTCGCCGCGGTTGTGAAGAAGTATTCCAAGGACGCGACGTCAGCGGCCAAAGGCGGCGACTTCGGCACCATGAAACGCTCGGACTCTGTGCCGATCGAAATCAAGAACGCCATCTTCGCGACCAAAGCGGGTGATACGACAGCGCCTATCCGGCACACCAACGGCTTCTACCTCTTCCACATTGATGCGATTGACGAGTTGCCCTACGAACAGGTGAAGGGCGATATCGATCGCCTCGTCAAGCAGGAGAAGTTCAACAAGTGGTTCGAAGAGCTGAGGAACGGCATCGACCTCAAGATCGAAAATCAGGCCTTTTTCACCAAGCCGCAAGGCAAGTGACGAGCGGGCGGCGAGCGCTGGCGGGTCTGGCGGTGAAAGGCTCTCCGTTGCGCGTGCGTTTTCTTCCGCGCCCGACGGCGTGGCGCGGGCGGTTGCTTGAAGCGGGCGAGCGGGGAGAACCGGTGCATGCGGGGTCATTTCCGCGCCGGCGCCTGATTGTTCTGGATGCGGACCTCCGCAAACGGCCTCGCGAGCTGGAACGTATTCTCACGCACGAATTGCTGCATTTCGCTTGGCCGCGGCTGGGCAACGCGTTGCGCAGGAGTTGGGAACAAGTTCTCACCGGCGAGATGCGGCGCGGCGCACGCGGCGAATTGGGCTGGTCGGCCGAGTGGCGCAAGGCCAAGCTATCGGCCGAGGATTGGCGGCGCCGCACGCGGCGCTGGCGCGAGTACGCCTGCGAGAGCTTCTCGGACACGGCCGCATGGTTGTGGATCGGGGGCCGCGTCCACGACGAATTCACGCTCGCCGCGCGGTATTGCGCGTCGCGGAAGCGCTGGTTCCTCACGAACCTGGGCGGCCGCATGATCCCGATATAATTAATTAGAGGAGTGCTCCTTGCTGATTCCGCGAAGATCTGTTATGTCCGCCGCGCTGGTGTGCCTGGCAGCCGCCATGGGAGCCTGTTCTGGCCAGAAGACGCCCGCGCGTGGCGGCATCAAACCGGTGGATGTGCGCCAGCAGGCACCGGACTTTACTTTGCGCGATGCCGAAGGACGCGCGGTGAAGCTCTCCGACTACCGTGGCAAAGTAGTGTTGTTGAATTTTTGGGCCACCTGGTGCGGGCCCTGCCGCATTGAAATTCCCTGGTTCATGCAGTTCGAGAAAGAGTTCAAGGATCGTGGCTTCGCGGTTTTGGGCGTTTCCATGGACGATGATGGCTGGGACGCGGTGAAGCCATACGTCCAACGCATGCGGGTGAACTATCGCGTGCTCCTGGGCGACAGCATGGTGTCGGATTTGTACGGCGGCGTCGACTCGCTGCCGACCAGCTTCATGATCGATCGCCAGGGCCGCGTCGCGCGCGTGCACATCGGCTTGGTCAGCAGGAGTGAATATCAGAATGACATCAACGCGTTGCTGGATCAGTCTCACACTAGCGGCGGGAGCGCTGTTACTGGCGCCGCGGCCGCTGGCGGCGCAGAGTAGTCAAGTGCTCACGGTCGCGCCGCCGCGCACCATGGCGGCTAAGCGCGGCACGATGGCGGAAGCCAAAATCGCGGTGGAACTTCGTAACGGCTATCACGTGAACAGCAACGCGCCGAGTGAAGCGTACCTGATTCCGCTGCGTCTCACCTGGAACGCCGCGCCGCTGGAAACCGCCGAAGTAATTTACCCGAAACCGAAACTGGAGAAGTACGACTTCGCCGACAAGCCGCTTTCGGTTTTCTCGGACGGCTTCGAAATCCTCACACGGTTCAAGGTGCCCGCGGGCGCCACGCCCGGCCCGATCGTCCTGGTGGGTAAACTGCGCTACCAGGCGTGCACGTCATCCATGTGCCTTCCTCCGAAGACCGTTGAAGTGCGTCTTCCCGTGGACGCGCGTTAGGCCAGCGGTGCGGCGCCTGTTGATTCGGCCCGGCGGCATCGGCGATACAATCGTCTCGCTGCCGGCCTTGGAATCGCTCCGCGCGGCTTACACCGAGATCTGGGTCCGCACACCGCTCAAATCGCTGGTGCGTTTCGCGGACCGCGTGGATGCTATCGCGGACACAGGTCTGGACGGATTAGGGATTCCGGATCGGGAACCTTCGCGGGCGCTTCTGAAGCGGTTGGCCGGCTTCCATTCCATCGTAAGCTGGTACGGCACGGGCCGAAGCGAATTTCGCGCGGCGGTTGAGGCGCTGGGTTTGCCGTTTCACTTCTTCCCCGCCCTGCCCGGCGTGAGAGGCGCTACGCATGCGGTGGATTACTATCTGGCGCAGGCGCGAAGCATGGGTGGCGCGGACGTGCCGGCGGAGCCTCGCATCGACTGCCCTCGCAAGCGCGGCGGCTTCGCGGCGATTCACCCGTTCTCCGGAAGCCCGCGGAAGAATTGGCCACTCGCGCGGTACCGTCAACTCGCCGAAGCTCTGGGCGCGCGGATGCCGGTGGCCTGGTGCGCCGGGCCGGAGGAGGCGTTGGACGGCGCGGTCCGGATGGAGGATCTGTACGAGCTGGGTGGTTGGCTGGCTTCGGCCAGTCTCTATGTCGGAAACGATTCCGGCATCACGCATCTGGCGGCGGCGGTGGGGACGCCGGTGGTGGCGCTCTACGGACCCACGAATCCCGGCGTGTGGGCCCCGCGGGGACCGCGCGTACGTGTAGTGGCCGCCGCGAGCCTGGAGCGGATTCAGGTGAAAGACGTGCTCGAAGCGCTCAACGAAATCCAACAGACCCGAGCGTGATACCCAACTGCCGATGGTCGCCCGGAACGCGGAAGGACTTGTCGACGGCAATAGTGAGCGTAACACTGGGCGAACGCGCCGTGATGGGGAGCGAGCGCAGTGTGTAAGTGCCCGGCGTCGCGTAGTTGGCTTGCGCCACCAGTTCGTTGTCGATGTAGAGCGAGACCTGGCGCGCGGGCGCGGGTCCTGGAATACTGAAAGTCGCCTCGACGGACTTAGGCGCGCTGGGGCGCTTGAGCAGGATCACCGCTCTTTCACCCATCCAACGCCAGGCGTCCTGCTCCAGATCGTAAACGCCGCTAACAATCTGCTGGGCCGCCTCCGGCGCGTTCATGGGCAGAAACTCGACCGCCGGCTTCCGCTCCACCACCACCTGCGCCGTCACTTCATCGACGGGAGCGGTGCAGATGTCGAACGGCCGCAAGCCGAGCGAGGATGTCGAGTACGCCGAGCGGGCTCCCAGACCGATGAGACGCAGCGGAAGCGCCGGTTGAATCTCGGTTTTCATGACCGGCACCAGCACCCCACCGCCGGTAGTGAACGGAATGGGGAAGCCCAAGCGGCTGCTTACAACGTAGTCGCCGGGCCTCACGGCCTGGCCGCGCTCGAGCGGCAGACCGCCATCGGATTCGAGATAGAAACGCAAGCCCCACTCGCCGTTGATCCAAACTCGCCCGGTCTTCGGCTGCTTCCGGAACTCGCTCGCAAAGACACGGTAGCCGTCCCAGTGTTCGTAGTTCACCCAGGCGAGCGCGAGCGTGAGGACGCACTGCGCGGCGCAGGCGGCGACGATCCATCCAGGGCGCTCATCCAATCTGCGCGCGGCGAGCAGGGCCATGGGCGCGGCCATGGGAAGCAGATAGCGCGCCGAGCCCGCGAAAAACAAGGCCACCGCCGCCGCGAAGAACAGCACGATCCAGGCCGCGAGAAATCGCGCGTCCGGCGACTTGTCCTTCACCATGCGGCGAACGCAGTCGAGCAGAATCAGCATTCCCACGCCGAACGAAATCCAGAATAGCGGGTGGAGATCGAGCACCGCCGAGCAAGCCGCAAGGCCGAGCGCGATGGCGGCGGCCATGCGATTCCAGAACGCGGCCAGCGCCAAGGCGGGAAACAACATCCAACCCGTGTGCGCGACCAGCGCGACGGCGCTCGCGGCCTTGGCCTGGAGCGCCTGGAATCCGTACGTCTGGAAGTAGGCCAACAGGACCCCCGCGGGCACCGCGCCGCTCGACATCCGTTCGTACAACTGCCAGGCGGCCAACGCGGCGGGCGCGGCCAGCAGCGCCAGCCAGGCAGGCCACCACTGGCGATCTTTCAACCACAGGTACACGGCCAGGATGGGCGCGAGCAGCACCGCTTGATAGGCGCCCATGGCCGCCAGCACCGCCGCCACGACCGAACCTGCGAGCCAGGCCCACGACCGCCGGTCGATGGCCTTCACCGTGAGCGCGATAGCGGCCAGCCAGAACGCCAGGAACGGAACATCGGCTTCGAAGGAATTCCCGTTGACGACGAAAGCCGGCGTGAAGAGGAACAGCGCGGTGGCGAGCAGCGGCCTCGGAGAGAAACGCTTGGCGAGCGACCAGACGCTCCAGGCGGCCAGGAGCGAGAAGAAAATGTAGGCGAAGTGAAAGGGGACTTCATACACATCGCCGAACCAGGCGAGCAGCGCCGCGAGCGCCCAGGCGTTCAGCGGCGGATGCGGGTGGCCGCGCATGTCGACCATGTCGCCCAGAAAAACGTAGCGGCCATGGTTGGGATGCGCGGGATCGATCTGCGCATGCTGCGCCCCGGCCAGGTAATAGACGTCGTCGCCCTGAATGGCCTGATCGAGGAACGGCAAACGGATCAGCAGAACCAGGGCGACAACGATGAAGAAACCGTAGCGCATCAAGGACGCCAGCGTAACACGGGCTTACGTGCCGCGGCCACCTCGTCGACGCGGCTAATGCGCGTCGAGTGGGGCGCCATCCGCACCAGCTCGGGATTTTCCTCGACTTCTCTCGAAATGGAAACCAGAGCATCGATAAACAGATCCAGTTCGCGCTTACTCTCGCTCTCGGTGGGTTCGATCATCATGGCCCCGTGGACGATGGCCGGAAAGCTGACCGTGTAGGGATGGAAGCCATAGTCGATAAGCCGCTTGGCGATGTCCATGGTCTTCACACCGCGCGCGGCCTGACGCGAGTCGCTGAAGACGCATTCGTGCAACGTGGGCGCGGAGTGAGGAAGCTCGTAGTGCGCCTCCAGGCACGCGCGCAAGTAATTGGCATTGAGCACGGCATCCATGGTGGCCTTGGCCAGACCGTCTCCGCCGTAGGCGAGAATATAAGCCAGCGCGCGCACCAGCACGCCGAAGCTTCCGTAGAAAGCTCGCACGCGGCCAATCGATTGCGGGCGCGCGGAATCGAAACTCCACTGCCCGTCGCGCCGCTCGAGACGCGGCTTGGGCAGGAACGGTTCGAGCGACTGCTTCACCGCCACGGGACCGGAGCCGGGACCGCCGCCGCCGTGAGGCGTCGAAAACGTCTTATGCAGATTCAGGTGCATGACGTCGATGCCGAAGTCGCCGGGGCGCGCCACGCCCACCAGCGCGTTCATGTTGGCGCCATCCATGTAAACGAATGCGCCCTTGTCGTGCAGAATGGCCGCGGCGCGGGCGATGTTCTCTTCAAAGACGCCGAGCGTGTTTGGATTCGTGACCATGAGCGCGGCCACGTCGTCCGTCGCGGCGCGAGCGAGAACCTCCAGGTCGACCATGCCGCGTTCGTTCGACTGGATGCTCTCGACCGCGTAGCCCGCCATGGCCGCGGTGGCCGGGTTGGTGCCGTGCGCCGAATCCGGAACCAGGATCTTCTTGCGCGGGTTGCCGCGAGCGGTGAGCGCCGCGCGAACCAGCAGAATGCCGGTCAGCTCGCCATGCGCTCCGGCGGCCGGCTGCAGCGTCACGGCATCCATGCCGGTGATCTCGGCGAGCGCGGCTTCCAGGCGCGCCATGATCTCCATGGCCCCTTGCGAAAGCGATTCGGGTTGATAGGGATGTGCCCAGGCCAGGCCGTCGAAGCGAGCGACCAGTTCGTTAATCCTGGGATTGTACTTCATGGTGCACGACCCCAGCGGGTACATCCCGAGGTCGATCGAATAATTCCAAGTGGACAGGCGCGAGAAATGCCGCACCAGTTCCACTTCGCTCACTTCCGGAAAATCCGCAATTTCGGCGCGAACGTTCGCGGCACCTAACGTTTCGGCCGGATCGGCGGCGGGCACGTCGAGCGTGGGCAACTGATAGGCGTGCTTGCCCGCCGAGCCAATCTCAAACAGCAGCGGCTCGTTCTGCGTGATGTGCGGGCTGACTTTGCGGATCATTGGGCGAACACCTCCGCCAATGTATCCATTTGCTCGCGCCGGCTCATCTCGGTGGCGCACAGGAGCATGCAGTCGCGAAGCTCGGGATAGAAGCGGCCCAGCGGAAGACCGCCAATAATCTTGCGCTTCAGTAGCACCTGGTTGACGATCTCCGGCGGCCGCGCGCCGGTTTGCACGACAAACTCGTTGAAAAACGCGCCGCGGAAGCGCAGCGGCAGGCGGCCGGCCAGGTAGTGGGCTTTCGATAAGGTTCTGTTCCGCGAGCTCGCGCAAGCCTTGTTTGCCGTAAACGGCCATGAAGACCGTAGCCATCAGCGCGATGAGCGCCTGGTTGGTGCAAATGTTCGAAGTGGCCTTTTCGCGCCGGATGTGCTGCTCACGGGTTGCCAGCGTCAGACAGTAGGCGCGATGGCCGCGCGCGTCGCGCGTCTGGCCCACCAGGCGGCCGGGTAACTGCCGCATGTGGCGCTCGCGCGTGGCGATGACGCCGGCGTACGGGCCGCCGTAACTCGGCGCGATGGCGAACGATTGAAGCTCCCCGGCGACGATGTCGGAGTCCGCGCAGGGTTCCAGCAGGCCGAGCGAAACGGCTTCCGTGAAAATATGGATGAGCAAAGCGCCGCTGGAGTGCGCGAGCGCGGCACACTGCTTCAAATCCTCGACGACGCCGAAGAAGTTCGGCGATTGCACGATGACGGCGGCGGTGGACGAGTCGAGCTTCCTCGCGAGATCCTCCATTGCAGACGAGCCGGTGGCCGCATCGTAGCCAAACTCTTCTACTTGTAACTCCTGATTGGCCGCGTAGGTCCCCAGCACCTCGCGATACTCCGGATGCACGGCGCGCGAAACCAGGACGCGGTCGCGCCCCGTGATGCGCGAAGCCATCATGGCGGCTTCGGGCACCGAGGTCGAGCCGTCGTACATGGAGGCGTTGGCAACGTCCATGCCTGTCAATTGGCAGAGCATGGTCTGGAACTCGAAGATGGCCGCCAGCGTGCCCTGCGAGATCTCCGCCTGATACGGCGTGTAGGAAGTGAGAAACTCGCCGCGTGAAACGATGGTGTCCACCATCACCGGCCGGTAGTGCAAATACGAACCGGCGCCGAGGAAACATGCGTAGCCATCGGCGTTTTCCGCCGCGCGGGTCTTGAAGTACTCCGCGATCTCGTATTCGGAAAATCCTGGCGGCAGGTGGAACGGCCTCGCCAGCCGCAGATCCGCGGGGATGGAGGCGAACAGGTCTTCGAGTTTCTGAAGGCCGATCACATCGAGCATCTCGCGGCGTTCGGTGTCGGATTTCGGCAGGTACCGCACTAGCCTTCGGCCTCGGCGTATTCCTGGTAGGCGGCGGCGTCCAGCAACGCAGTCAATTCATCGGGCTGGCTGAGCCGCAGTTTCACCAGCCAGGCTTCCTCGTGCGGGTCCTGATTGATCTTCTCGGGCGCTGTGGCGAGCGTCTCGTTGATTTCGATCACCTCCCCGGAAACGGGCGCGAAAATATCGGAGACCGCCTTAACGCTTTCCACCGAACCGAGCGGGTCGCCTCGCGCGACGATTGCGCCTATTTTCGGCAGGTCGACATAGACGATGTCGCCCAGCTCTTTCTGCGCATGGAACGTGATGCCGACAATGCCGATGTCACCATCGGCCGAAACCCACTCGTGCTCCTTCGTATAGCGATAACTGTCCGGATACATATTAGCTCGCCCTCCTGTAGAACGGCGTGGGAATAGTCTGGGCCTCCACGATCTGGCCTCGAATCAGAATACCAATGGTCGCGCCCGCGATGGCTCGCGCGGCGGGAAGATAGCAGAGACCGATATTCTTGCCAAGGGTTGGCGACGGCCCTCCGCTGGTCACCCACCCGGCGGCCGCGCCATCCAGAAAGACTTCGTAGCCGTCGCGCGCGATGCCGCGCCCGAGCATCTCGAAGCCGATCAGTTTCCTGTGAACGCCTCTTTCGAGCTGAGCGGCCAGGGCCGCGCGGCCGGCAAAATCGCCTTTGTCCATCTTGACGATCCAATCCAAGCCCGCCTCAAACGGCGTGATGGCAGCGTGGATTTCATGGCCGTAGAGCGCCATGGCGGCCTCCAGGCGCAGCGTGTTGCGCGCGCCCAGGCCGCACGGCTTTACGCCGAACTCCGCTCCAGCCTCCATTAGCAGATCCCACAGGCGCGGCGCGGCTTCGGCCGGAATGTAAATTTCGAAGCCGTCTTCTCCGGTGTAGCCGGTGCGCGCGATGCGCGCTGGCACGCCGGCCACCTCGCCATCCACGAACCGGTAGTAGCGGATGCGTGCGATGTCCACCTGCGTCAACTTGGCCAGCGTCGCGAGCGCGCGCGGGCCTTGCACGGCAATCTGCGCGTAGCGGTCGCTGGCGAATTCCACCGCCGCGTCGAATCGATTGGCAGCGCGGATGTGCTCGTAATCCTTTACCTGATTGGAGGCGTTGACGCAGAGGAAGTAGTGGTCGTCGGCCACCTTGTGAACCAGAATGTCATCGACGAATCCGCCGTGCTCATAGAGCAGGCCGGAGTAGTGTGCCTGGCCCGCATGCAAGTCCGCAGCGTGATTGGTGGCGATGTAATCGACCAAGCGCAAGGCCTCCGGCCCGCGGATTTCGATTTCGCCCATGTGGCTCACATCGAACAAACCCACCGCCCGGCGCACGGCTTGATGCTCATCCAGTATGCCTGAATACTGTACGGGCATGTCCCACCCGCCGAAGTCAACCATCTTGGCGTTTGCGCGGCGGTGGATAGAATTGAGCGGAGTGACTTTCAAGACCGCGGATTCTGGCATGAAAATGCCAATCTAGCAAGGCGTTACGGGGGTGTCAACGCGCCCGTCGCGACATATCCATGCGCGAGTGGCCATTCAGTCGCCTTCGTGATGATCCAGGAAGTCCCGGTCGATGGGCTTGCGTCCTCGAAAGCCCTCTTCGGTACCGTGCCAATGGCCGATGCCGCGTTCCCCGAGCTTCCAGCAGAGGTACACTTCCTCTCCTTTATAGAGAGTCGGGAAATCCACCAGGCCGGCTTCGATGTCCTTTACCAGGCAGCCGCGGGACTGGATGGACTCCAGCATTTCCTTGATGTGCGCCGAACTGGAATCCCGCCGGTGTTTCAAGGCGGCCAGGTGCTGCAGGTCCACGCGCACTCCACCTAGCTGCATGACACGCCGGGCGGTGTTCTGAATTTCGCCTTCGGCCTGCTTGTAAACCTCGTGCAGCGCTTTGATGCGGTTCAGGCCCTCAACGATTTCCGGCAAAAGGCGCTGAGCCTCGTCGAGGGTGAAATATCCCTGCATGTCTGGCTGTCACAAGTTAGATGCGGCCCGTGCGCGAGCGGATGTAATAATATCAGGCGTAGCGGCGCGCCACGTAGTCTTCGAGAATGCCAATAAACTCGGCGACGATCGCATCGCCGCGCAGGGTAGTCATCAGCCGGCCGTCAACATAAACCGGAGCGGTAGGTTCCTCGAAGGTGCCCGGCAGCGAGATGCCAATGTTGGCATGTTTGGATTCGCCCGGACCGTTGACCACGCAGCCCATCACAGCCACACGCAGATGCTCGACACCGGGGTGGCGTGTCTTCCAGACAGGCATCTGCTCGCGAAGGTAGTCCTGGATACGCTCGGCCATTTCCTGGAAAAACGTGCTGGTGGTGCGGCCGCAGCCGGGGCAGGAGGTCACCTCCGGGGAAAACGTGCGCAGCCCGAGCGCTTGCAGGATCTGCTGGCTGACCAGCACCTCTTCGGTGCGGTCGCCGCCAGGTGGAGGCGTAAGCGAAGCGCGGATGGTGTCGCCGATACCTTCCTGCAAAAGGACCGCCAGCGCGGCGGCGGTGCCGACGACAGCCTTCGAGCCCAGCCCGGCCTCGGTGAGACCCAGGTGCAGCGGATAGTCGCACCGCGCGGCCATGCCGCGGTACACCGCGATCAGGTCTTGAACTCCGCTCACCTTCGCGCTCAAAATGATACAGTCGTGCGGGAGGCCGTGCCGTTCGGCGGATTCCGCCGATTCGACGGCGCTGGCGACCATGGCCTCCAACACCACGTCGCCGGGAGGCTTGGGTTGCGCGCTCGCCTGGTTCGCGTCCATCATGCGAGCCAGCAGCGTTTGATCAAGCGAGCCCCAGTTCACCCCGATGCGCACGGGCTTCGCGTTTTCGATGGCCACCTCGACCATGGTGCGGAAGTTGTCGTCGTGCTTCCGGCCAATGTTAACGTTGCCGGGATTGATGCGGTACTTGGCCAGCGCCCGCGCGCACTCCGGATACTTCTTCAGCAGCAGGTGGCCGTTGTAGTGGAAGTCGCCGATGATAGGGACGCGCACGCCGAACTTATCGAGCGTCTCGACGATACGCGGCACCGCGGCGGCGGCCTGATCGGTGTTGACGGTAACGCGCACCAGCTCCGAGCCGGCTCGCGCCAGCGCCATGGTCTGATTCACCGTGGAAGCCGCGTCGGCCGTGTCCGTGTTGGTCATGGACTGCACGACGATGGGGTGGTTGCCACCGATCTTGACGCCACCCACATCCACGACAACCGCCGCACGGCGGGAAAGAGTCGCCATCCTGCCTCCTGCAACTTCATTGTATCGTTGCGCGTCGCAAACCCGGGTTTCCGGATTTAGAGGGTTTAGAGCGCACCGGGTTTGGAGCGCATTTGGTAAAATGATCAGTTCCAGGAAAATGGAGCGCGCGGGCAGACTATTCGGGAAGATGAAACTGACGGCGGCCGTGTTGTCGCGCGAGGAGATGATGCGCGCCGCGTGGCCGGCGGCCGTAGGCAAGAAGATTGCCGCGCACACGCGCGCCGCGGTGGTCGCGGGGTCGCGGTTGATCGTCGACGTCGAGGATGCGGTCTGGCAGAAGCATCTGTGGACGCTGCGAGGCCAGATCCTGGCCAATCTCAACCTGGCGCTCGGCGATGGTTCCGTCACGGCCTTGGATTTCCGCCTGGCGGTACCGCGCCGTCCTCCGCAGATCGAAGAGCGCGTCGCGACCAGCCACGACGAGTCCGAACGGATCGCTGATCCCGTGCTGCGCCGGCTTTATCGCAACTCCCGCAAGAAAGCACTGGCGTGAAGATTTCCGAAAAAGAAGTTCGCTACGTGGCCGATTTGGCCAACCTGAAGCTAACTGCCGAGGAAGTGCACCGGATGGCGGCCGATCTGGACGGCATCCTGACGCACATGGACCAATTGAACGAAGTTCCCACCGACGACGTCGAGCCCATGGCGCAGGTGCTCTACGAAGCCGGCGAAACGGCGACGCTGGCCGAGGACAAGCCGCGCCCATCGCTCGACAACGCTGCGGCCGTCGCCAACGCGCCGCAAGCGGGCGCGGGATATTTCAAGGTTCCCCGGGTGATCGAAAAGTGAGCGCGCCGCGCATGGACATACCCAGCCTCTCGATCGACAACGTCCGCGAAGGACTTCGTGCGCGCAGCTTCAGCGCCGTCGAACTCGCCGCGGTTGCGCTGGCCCACGCCGAAAAAGAGAATCCCGCCACCAACGCCTACCTTACGTTCTGCCCGGAACGCGCGCTCGAAGCCGCGCGGCGCGTCGACGAAAAGATTGCCCGCGGCGAAGATCCGGGCCCACTGGGCGGCGTGCCGGTAGCGGTAAAAGACGTCATCGTAACCAAGGGCGTGCGCACCACCTGCGGCTCGAAGCTGCTGGCCAACTACATTCCGCCCTACGACGCGACCGCGGTCATCCGGCTCGAACAAGCCGGCGGCGTGATCATCGGCAAGACCAATTGCGACGAGTTCGCCATGGGCAGCTCGAACGAGAATTCCGCTTTCGGGCCCGTACGCAATCCCGTCAACACGGACGCATGTGCCGGGCGGATCCAGCGGCGGTTCGGCGGCGGCGGTGGCGCAGGGCACGGCAGTGGTGTCGCTAGGTAGCGACACCGGCGGTTCGATTCGCCAGCCGGCCTCGTTCTGCGGCGTGGTGGGCGTGACGCCAACTTATGGCCGCGTCTCGCGCTACGGGCTGACGGCATTCGCCAGTTCCCTCGATCATATCGGGCCCTTTGCGCGCAGCGTGAAGGATGCCGCGCGCCTGCTCCAAGTGATCGCCGGACGCGACGAGATGGACTCCACCTCGGCATTCGCGCCGGTTCCGGATTACGAAGCCGCGCTCGACGGCGATATCCGCGGATTGCGCGTCGGTTTGCCCAAAGAGTATTTTCAGACTCTCGCGAGCGAAACCGGCGATTTAATTTCGCGCGGCGTCGACGTGCTGAAACGCCTGGGCGCCGACGTGCGCGAGATCAGTCTGCCCACCACCGATTACGCCATCGCCTGCTACTACATCATTTGCACGGCCGAAGCCAGCTCGAATCTGGCGCGTTACGACGGCGTGCGTTACACCGGGCGGGCGAGTTCCGCCGAATCGCTCACCGATATGTACCGCTCGACGCGCGGCGAAGGCTTCGGCGCCGAGTGCAAGCGCCGCATCATGCTGGGAACCTACGTTCTCAGCGCCGGCTACTACGACGCTTACTATCTGAAGGCGCAGAAGGTGCGCGCGCTCATCGCCCGCGATTTTTCGAACGCCTTCGAACAAGTGGACGCCATTGTCGCGCCGGTGTCGCCATTCCCGGCTTTCAAACTCGGCGAGAAGATCGACGACCCGTTGTCCATGTATCTCTCCGACATCTACACGATCACGGGAGACCTCGCCGGCATCCCTTGCATGAGCGTGCCGTGCGGCCGCACCGGTGCGGGATTGCCCGTCGGTATGCAGATCCTTACGCAAGCACTTCGGCGAGACGACCATGTTCCGCATGGCGCACGCTTTCGAGTCCTCGCGCGATTTCTGAGGCGTCGCTCGCGCGGCCGAGGCTGATATACTCGCTCAGGAACATCCGCAAGGAACTCGACGTGACTCATAAAGAACGTTTTCTCACCGCCATCAACCATCAGGAGCCCGACCGGGTTCCCATCTGCGTCTGGTACACGCCGGAAGCCGAGTTGAAGATGCTGCGCGAACTCGGTGTGGACAGCACGCGCACGGAGACCTACAAGGCCGCCGGCGGCCCGCTGCCCATCCTGATGGAGCACGACTTCCTCATCTCCTGGGTGGGTCCCTGTACGGGCTACTACGCGCGGCCCGACCGAGAGTACACCGACGAGTGGGGCATCGGTTGGAAGTGGTTCGACAACCCCAGCGGCGGCGCCTACACCGAGATGGTGCGCCATCCACTGGCGAACATCAAAGACCCGGCCGAGTTCGACATGCCCGACTTCGAGCGCGAGGACCGCTACCAGGGCGCGCGCATGCTCATAGATCAGCACGGTGAAGAGTACGGCATCATGGCGGGCGTCGCCTGCACACTGTTCGAGTTGGCCTGGTATCTGCGCGGCATGGAACAGGTCCTCATGGACATGACCGTGGAGAAGGACTTCGCCCACGCCTACCTGGACAAGCTGATGGGCTGGATCGCAACCGCCGGACGCAAGTTCGCGCGCATGGACGTCGACGTGATCTGGATTGGCGACGACGTCGGGATGCAGAACCGCATGATGATCAAGCCGGAGACCTTCCGCGAGTTTCTCAAGCCGCGCTACGCCAAACTATTCGCCGAATGGAAGCGCATCAACCCAGACGTCAAGATCGCGTTCCACTCGGACGGCTACGTTTACCCGATCCTGGCCGATCTGGTTGAAATAGGCCTGGATATCCTGAACCCGATCCAGCCCAAGAGCATGGACCCCGCCCAAGTGAAGAAGGACTTCGGCGACCGGTTGACGCTGTGGGGGACCATCGACATTCAGGAAGTGATGCCGTTCGGCTCCGTCGCGGACGTAGTGAACGAAGTAAAGACACGCGTGAGGACCGCCGGCAAGGGCGGCGGGTTGATTCTCTCGCCGGCTCACAACATTCAACCCGAAGTCCCGCTCGAAAATATCTTCGCCTTTTACAACGCGGCCAGGGAGTTCGGCCAATATCCCATCCGGGAGGATCTCTAGGAATGAGACGCACAGTGTTGCTCGCGGCTGTTGCCGCGTTTTGCGTGACCGCTTCCGAGCCGGGCATCCTAACGCCCAAGCCTTCGCTGAAACCTCGCATCAACGGCGCGAAGGTTTACGGCGCGCGCCCCGGCCATGCGTTCCTGTTTCGCATTCCGGCCAGCGGAGAGCGACCCATGATCTTCTCGGCGAAGGGCTTGCCGAAGGGTCTCGCGCTCGACCCACGCACCGGCATTATCAGTGGGACGACGCCCGCTAAGGGCGAGTACACGGTCGTGCTGCGCGCGAAGAACAAGCTGGGCGGCGCGCGACGCGCCTTTAAGATCGTCGCCGGCGAGACGCTGGCGCTTACCCCGCCCATGGGTTACAGCACGTGGTATCACTGCTACGCGCAGATCAGCGATGAACTGGTGCGCGCCGAGGCCGACGCGATGATTTCGAGCGGACTGGCCGATCACGGCTATGCCTATGTGAATATCGACGATGGCTGGAACCGCTACCCCGCCTCCACCAGTCCCGACTTTGGCCCGCCCGTGCGCGACGCCCAGGGCAACCTGAGGCCCAACGCCAAGTTCCCCGACATGAAGGCCATGACGGACTACATCCACGCGAAGGGCCTCAAGACCGGCATCTACATCAGCCCCGGCCCGCTGACCTGCAACAAGTGCGAAGCCAGCTACGGGCACGAAGAACAGGACGCGCGGCAATTCGCCCAGTGGGGTTTTGATTTTCTCAAGTACGACTGGTGCTATTACAGCAAGGTAGCCAAAGACAAGTCCCTCGCCGAGTTGAAGAAGCCTTACCAGTTGATGGGCGGCATTCTGAAGAAGCTCGACCGCGACTTTGTCTACAATCTTTGCCAGTACGGCATGGGCGAAGTGTGGCAATGGGGCCGCGAGGTGGGCGGGAACTTCTGGCGCACGAGCGGCGACGTAGGCATCCCCAAGAACGGCAGCTTCTGGCAGAGCATCGAGGCGATCGGTTTTTCGCAGGACGGCAAGGAGAAGTGGGCCGGCCCCGGCGGCTGGAACGATCCGGACAACATCAACATCGGCCACATCATCTGGAACAAGAAAGTCGGCCCCACGCCGCTCACGCCCAACGAGCAATACAGTTACGTGAGCTTGTGGAGCCTGCTGGCGGCGCCCATGGTTTTCGGCGGCGACATGACCAAGCTTGACGATTTCACTTTGAGTTTACTCACCAACGACGAAGTGCTGGAGGTGAATCAAGACGTGCTGGGCAAGCAGGGCCGGCGCGTGTGGAAGGACGGCTCGTGCGAGGTGTGGGCCAAGCCACTGGAAGACGGCTCACTGAGCGTGGGACTGTTCAACCGCGGCGACGAGGAAGCGCGCGTCGCGGCAAAGTGGGATGCGCTGGGTATACAAGGCAAGCACAAGGTGCGCGATCTGTGGCGGCAGAAAGACCTGGGCTGGTTCGACGGACAGTTCGAGACGGCGGTGGGCCGGCACGGCGCGGCGTTGATTCGTGTGCGATAGCAACTGGGAGGATGCCGCGGGAGACCATCCCGTCCGCATCCCCATTTCCGATGTCTTCGATCTGCACAGCGTCCCACCGCGGGACGTGCGGGAAGTTGTGCGCGAGTATCTCATCGAGGCGCGCCGGTTGGGCTTCACCGCGCTGCGCATCGTTCACGGCCGTGGCATTGGCGTGCAACGCGAGATGGTGCGCGCCATTCTCGATGAAACGCCGTTTGTGGTTTCTTTCGGAGACGCCCCACCGGAGGCGGGAGGTTGGGGAGCGACCGTCGTTACTCTAGCGGTGAAAGAGCCCGCGACGCCGCCGGAGTGAGCAGGAGCGTTGAGGCAAACCACCGGCTGAAGAACGTTTCGCGATCCGCGATGCGCACCCATTGGACCGAAGCCACCTCGCCCTGCTCGGCGAAGAAGCCGATGCCGCCACTTGCCAGGCGGGAATCGTTCCACCGATCCACCACCTGGTCGTTCACCACCGTACTGAAGGTGTCGCCTTT
The DNA here is from genome assembly GCA_963745655.1 of Terriglobales bacterium. Taxonomy (GTDB): domain Bacteria; phylum Acidobacteriota; class Terriglobia; order Bryobacterales; family Bryobacteraceae; genus JAJFUV01. The sequence goes on from CAVUYK010000013.1 coordinate 142,206, forward strand.
CACGCTGACCCGGATACGGTAAGGCTCCTGTGCCTTCACCTCGACCGGACTCGGCAGAAGCATGCGGTCCTTCGGCACACCGTTTATCACCGCGTAGCGGACAATGCGGGTACCCGAGGATGCGCCAGCGCGGCCCAGGGCGATCTTGGTGGCGTAGTAATTGTTCACATCGCTCGCGCGGAAGGCCCAACCCAGCGCTTTCTGCTCGATCTCCGCCTGGAACTCGAACTGGTAATCGGTCATCTCCATGCTGCGCTGCCACAACCGCAGCCTGCCTGGGCGGACCGCGCCGGCTTCGAGGCTCCAACCGGAGGACGAACGGCCGCCCGAACTCCAATCCGCCAAGCCATTTCGAAAGTCATCGCGGAAACGATGCACTTTGAGTGAGGGCACCGTATTCTCGACCACGCTCTGTAGTCTGTCGGTGGCAGGCAAATAGCTGCGTCCTGGAGTGTTAATCGACGCCGTCGGAGCCATCCACACCAACACGAGAATCAGTAGGGCAAACGGGATAGCGGCCAGGCGAACGAAATTGTTAGCGGGCTTTTTCGGAGGACGCACGAACGCGGTCAACTCCACGGGCCAAACCTCATCGTCGCCCCAGAGCTGCGAGGCATCCCGAAGAGCTCGAGCCGAAAGCACGCGCGCGCTCTTGCGGTGAACCGCGGAGCAGTACTCGCGATCCCGAAGGCCCCTGAACCAGCCGATCTTCTTGCTACAGACCAAACAAATCATGACCGTCACCACATGGTCCAGCTCTATTGTAACCGGCCAAACGTGAATCGGAGCGGTACTAGGCGAACAACCCGGCCTCTATCGGTGGCTTTCACCAGCCAGAAGTAAGGGCTTCACCCTATTCTCCTACCGCCCGAACCGTCGGTTTGGCCGGCCGATAGACAAAAGCCAGCACCACGCCGCAGATTACCGTCTGCATGGTGCCAAAAATGAACCATTGGACCGCCAAGAAGAATGGAATAGGGTAGATAGCGTATTGAGTAAAGGCCATGGGCACGGCAACAAACAGACCAATCCAGAAGCCGAACCGGACGCCTTCCATCAGGCCGCCTCTCGCCTCGTACCCCTTGATGTAGATCAGACTGAAAAGGAATGACCAGACCACATTAACCAACCACAGAATCCACATTTTGTCGGCGCTGTCGGGCCGCCAGAGTCTCTTGAGCGGCTCAGACTCATAGGTGCCGCGGAGGATCCCCTGGTAGATCAGGTAGTCGAAAACCATGTAGGCGGCGAAGACCGCGATGCTGCCCAGAACGTATTTCTTCTTATCCACGGAACTTCCTCCTATGGGGCTTCTTCATGACGTATTGCGATGGGTTTGGAACTGATAAACCGCGTCGCGGATGGCTACGCCGGCCACCTCGATGCGCCTGAGATCGGGCGTGCCGGCGCCGAGCGACTCGGCCAACCGTAGTAAGTTGTCGCAATTAGTAAACGGGGCGGTGCCGCGGCCGGCCATGGGATCGAACCCCATCAGAGCGGTGGCGACAGCGTCCGTCGAGACTGCGTTGGTGCCCACCACCAGCAAGCCCGGACGCACTGGCCGGCAGCCCGCGATCCATGGACCTTCGCCGCCCGCCATGGAGTGGATGCCGTCGATGATGGACAAATGTATGGGGCGCGCGGCCACCAGATCGGCCACCGCCCGCGGCACTCGATAGCCCCCGCCGCGCGGCGAAGCGGGATCCTTTTCCGCCGGAGAGGATCGTGCCGGTTGGCGGGTTCCGTTGTGAAACAATCCGCGCCCGCCCCTCGGCTCGGTGCCAGGTTCGTCCTCGGGAGAACCGTCGCCGTAAATGGTGCAGGGCGTCATGCCGAAACAGTTCTTCATCGCCAGAGTGATGCCTGTGGTTGCGTGTTCCTTCAATTTCGCCAGCGAGACGAAGACATCGCAATCCTGATAGGAATGGTTCAGGTCGTAAGCCGGAAACAGTAGGCCGCCGTGCGGCACAGCGAAGCGGGCATAGGACTTGCCGGCGCCCAGGTAGTTCGTGTTTTCGAACTCAACTCGCGGCGCGGCCAACCGGATCGCATCCACGTTCCAATTGGCCTGAAGCATGTACTCCTCGATGGGCTCCGCGGTCGACCAGGGGCTTTCGAGCAGGCGGACCCGCCGCGCGCCGGCCCGTCCCATCAGATGCACCACCGCGCCAACGATACTCGGATGCACCCACTGCGCCAGGCCGGCGGGCAAGTTTCCCAGGCGTTCGTCCGGACCTCCCGTGAGGTTCAGTTTCACGGCCACCGTCTTGCCGCCCACCAAGCGGGCCAATCCGCCGATTTGATCAAACATTTTCGCCATCAGCGGCACCAACGCGGGCCCGTACTCAGAAGACTTGGCCACGGAGACGACGGCGGAAGGTGTGGCTCGAACCGGCGGCGCCAGGCAAAGGCCTGCCGCGGACATTCCCGCGGTCCGCAGCCAATCACGGCGCGAGTATTGATTCGGCATGGCTCCCCCTAAGTCAACAGCTCAATTGCAGCATACACCGAAAAGGATGGCAGCGGCATCTCCATCCAATCCGCCTCGCCGATCATCTTGAGTTCACCCGGACCGCTCGCGCCGGGCGTCCAGAGACGCGCGTCGCGATAGCGCTTTCTCACCGCGAGGGTCACAGGGGAGGCGGGCGGGCGCATCGAGTAGTTGAGAAGATGCACCACGGCTCGAGCGCCGTCGGGAGAAATCGTGGCGTAGGAATTCGTCGAGGGCGCGTTGTAGAGGTGAATGTGGTCGTGACGGCGGCTCATGAGCACGTGGACGTCGCGCGCCGCCGCGTACGGATCGTCCCAATTGTGTTTGGCCACCGCGATACGTCCCTGCCCCTCGCCGCGCACCTCGAAACCGGCGTGCGCGTCCGGCTTCGGCGACTCCTTGCGGCACGCTGGAGGCGGCCGCCGCGGGCAGAATCGCAAGCCCTCCGGCGTGAGCGAAGGCGGCGAAAAGAACCATCAGTTCGCGTGAGGGGGCGGTCTGGGAGGCGTAAAGGAGGGCGTTCAGACCACGCGCATGGTCCAGCGAAGCGCGCTGCGCGGGAATGATTCGATAGCCCACCTGCCGGCGCCCGAGCAGGTTCAGCAACTCGGTGCCGATGAACTCGTTGGCGCCGGCGAAGTCCGAGACGATGCCGAGGGCGCCCTGCGGCTGCATGGAAGCCCAATCGGCGTGGCGTTCGAAGAACTCCGCCGTCGAAACCAGTTCCCGCCACGCGGCCAGGCCCCGCGGCTCGCGCGCGGCCAACTTCCGGCGGAGTTCCACGTCCAACTCGACCAGCCAGCGGCCGCCGTGCGCGGCGGCGTCGGCTACCGCCAGCGCATAAGTTTCGCTCGAGAGCGGCACTGCGGTCTTCTCCGGGAGCTTGGCGTGACGCACCCAGACAGTCTTGTCCGGAGTCAGGGCACGCGCCAGGCGGACGCGCCAGCCATTGGTTTCAATCCACGGTAAGCCCGTGGGGCCGGCGGTTGCTCCGTTCTTGCCGCCGGCATCGACGCGCGGCCAGGGACAATCGCCGAGCACGGTCACCGGTGCGGCATGGAGAGCCACCACATCGAATCCAGCGCGCCGAGCACCGGCGAGGGCAACCTCCGAAGGAGGTGGCGAGGCGGGATCGAGCACCAGGCAGTTAAACGGAGTGCCGGCGATGAGTGAGAGATCCATAGGCTCCCGCCACAGCATGGGTACCCACTGGCCAGGAGCGCGCATAGACGACTTGTACCAAGACGCACATACACAATTCAACTTCGCGGCGCCGCACCGCGCTGGTCATGTAGAATGCCTTTGAGGTTCCGATCTCGCCCTGACATCCCCCCGCACAGCACGGCTCTCGAATGTGGCGACGGTGGTTTGCTGCGCGCTGGCGATCCTGGTTTCGCCGGCGTGCACGCGTTCGCCCGCGTGGGTGGCTCTACCCGCGCAATGGCCTTCCTTCGACAGCGCCGAGCCGAAGCCTTTTGGCGCGTTCGTTGAAATGAGCGATCCGCACGTCCAAGCGTATCTTTCACGCGACTTCGCCATGGAGATCAACCGGGACTCCTTGCGCTGGGCATTTCGGAATCCGGAACTACGTTTCTGGCTGGAGGAGACCGGCGCTCAGGTTTTCATCGCCGACTTCGTCGTTCACAGCCTGACGCTTGCGTCCACCGGGCCAGTGACCATCCATGTCTCGATCGAGGGGCGGTCTTTGGGAAGAATCCGCTGCGAACATGACGGCGAATATCATTTCGAGCGGCCGGTACCGGCGGCCTGGCTGCGCACAGATCGGCCCATCCTGGTGACGCTTACGCCGGACCGGGTTTGGGTGAGTCCTCAAGACGGAGGCGTGTTGAGTTTTCTACTGCGCCGCGCGGGATTCCGGCACCCATGAAAACGACGCTCTACGTGGTGGCGGGCGCGCTGCTGACTCTCTCCGGCAGCATGGCGGCGGGACAACTGTTGCTCTGCGCGCTACGGCTCAGGCTATCGCGCATGGAAGAGCGTCTGTTCGCATTGGTGGTGGGCGCGGGTTGCTGGAGCGCCATGGTGTATCTGCTGTGTCTGGCACATCTGGCGCGCAAGGGTGTGTTCGTCGCGCTCGCCGCGGCACTGGTGGTGGCGGCGTTTTACCTGCGGCGCAAGCCGCCACGCGCCGAACCGTTGCCGGAACTCGACAAGGGCATGCTTTGGCTGTGGCGTGCGTTGTTCGCGCTCTTCCTCGTGTTGTATATCGTGCACGCCGCCGCGCCGGAAATCGGCCTGGTGGGCAATCTTCTCGGACGCGTGAAGGCGGACGCGGAGTCGCACGGCTTCCCCGCCCCGCTCGACGGCATTACCGAACCGGCTCCGAGCGCCATGGAGATGCTTTATCTTCCGGCGTTCTCCGTCGGGAGACACTCCTCGGCGGCGCTGGCGCACTTGAGCTTTCTGGTGGCGTTGGCGCTGGGCCTGTTGAGCTACGGGCGTCGGCGCGGATGCCTGCGCGCCGGAGCGTTTGCATCGCTGATGGTCTTCCTGAGCCCGCTCGCGGCCGCCGACGCCACCCTCGCCCGGACGGAAAGCGCGCTCGCCTGCGCCCTGTTCTTCATCTACTACGCGCTTGACGTGTGGGCCGAAACCAGACAATGGCGCATGCTGATCCTCGCCGGAGTGACGGCGATTTTCGCGCTCGCCATCATCGCGCCGGCGGCCGGCGGCGCGGTGGCGTTTCTGTTCGCCAAGCCCATCCAGGCGACGGTATTGGGGGCGCCGGGCCAAGGGTTGCTGGGCCCGATGTTTCTGCTGGCGCCGCTGGGATTGCTGGCGGCGCGCAAACCCGTCGGAAGACGAGCGCTGGCGGCGGTTCTCATGACCGCGTGGTTCGCTTGGGGAGTGCGACTGGAAACGGCGATGCCGTTGCTGGTGTTCGTCTCGCTCGGCATGGGAATCGCGCTCATGGACTCGCCCGGCATGATCCCTCTGCTGGTCGCGGCCCATGCCGTGTTGTCGCTACCCTGCATCACAGCGGTTTACTCCCAGCGGGACACCTGGCGATTGCGAGGCTGGCCCGTCATGGAGGCGCTGCATCGAGTAAATGAAGACGTCTACCTGACCGAACACATGTTCCCGGCCATCGCCTGGGCGCGGGATATCGACCAGGTGACGGCGAAGAACCAGTTGGTCTTCTCGCTGGTGGAGCCGGCCCGCGCCTACTGCTCGGCGAGAGTGGTGGTCGCGCACGAATCCGTCGACGGTCGCGCCCTGTATGAGATGCTTCAGACGCCGCTGCGCGCGGACATGCAAGCGACCGAAACCGCGCGGCTATCCTTCGCGAAACGAGCGGCGCGCGCGCTGCGCATTGTCGCCGGAGCGCCGTCCGGCACGCTGCTCCGCATCCATGAGGTCCGGCTGTTTTCGGGCGGTCGCGAAATCGAACGCAGGCCGCGTTGGCGGCTTCGAGCCAACTCCCATCCAAGGAATGCGGGAAATGCCTTCGACAATAGTTACGTGACTCGGTGGTCCACCCTCCAAACGGCGACGAAAGACGCCTACATCGAAGTGGATTTCGGCGCGATCGAAACGCTGGATGCCGCGACGCTGGAGTGGCCGGCGGGACAAAACGGCCAGCGGCTGGAGATTTGGATGCGGCAAGGAGACGGCTGGGAGAGAATTGCGGCCGAGGTGAAGCATGTTGCGGCCGCGCCGCGGCGCGGATTACGCCGCGCGGCCATCTACGGACTCAAGCGGCGCGGCTTCCGTACACTCCTGGTGCCGAATGCCGATCCCTGCGCCAAAGATCTGATCGAGAACGGGCTGGTCTGGGGCGTCACGCCCTTACGTGATACGCATGAAGCCATACTCTATCGCGTGGACTAGGCTGGCGCAGGCGCTCGCGCTTGCGATCCTGGCCCTGAACGTGTACCGCGCCGCCGTCTGTTCCATCACCATCGACGAAGCTTTCACCTACAACAGCTTCGTGCGTCCACCACTCGCCCAGATCCTGACCACCTACGACGCCAATCACCACGTCCTGCACAGTCTGCTCGCGAAGGCTTTCGTGAGCGCGTTCGGCGTCTCGGAATTCACGCTGCGGTTGCCGAGCCTTCTGGGCGGCGCGCTGTACTTGTGGGCGGTGTTCGCGCTGGCGCGGATTATCTTCGGATCCCGGCCCATGCTGGTTCTGTCGGTGGCTTTACTCAGTCTGAATCCGCTGGTGCTGGACTACATGTCCATGGCGCGCGGTTACGGCGCGGGGCTAGGGCTTTGGCTTCTGGCGCTTCACCAGGCCATCCATTGGCCGGCATCGCCGGGCCCGCTGCAACTACGCATGCTGGCTCTCACGCTGGCCGCCTCGGTGGGGTTCAACCTCATCTTCATTCCGCCGGGCTTAGCGCTGGTGGCCTGGTGCGCGATCTCGATGGCGAAAGACAAGGGCGCCTGGGACAGGCTACTGAACCACTTATTGATCCCCGGCGCCGTGGTCACATTCCTGATCCTGGTTCTGCCACTGGCGCACGCCGAACGCTACCATTTCTATCTTGGCGAAAAGACCTTATGGCAGTCGATCCTCTCCATCAGTTCCGCATCGCTGCTCCAGAAGATGCACTGGCTGCCCGCACGAATCCCCACCTGGGAGGAAACCGTATGGGTCCTGGCGAACAGGATACCCTGGGCGGCGGCCGCCTTGATGCTGCTGGGAATCCCCGCCGGCATACACACGCTGCAACGAGCGAAGCGGACCGAAGCCAACCGTCTGGGAATCGCGATGATCGTTATCGGATGGATCGTGCTGGTCATGACGGTGGTTGGGCACGCCATCGCGCACATGCTCTATCCATTCGCCCGCACGGGCATCTACTGGATCCCGCTGCTTACGTTACTGGCGCTGTGGTTGTATGAGCGTTACGCCGCGCACATCGCTGCGCGCATGGCGGGCGGCGCGGTGGCATGCGCCTGGCTGCTGCTTTACGGACTGCAGATTCACCCCACCTACTACCCCAGCTTCGTCACGGACGCCGGCACGAAACAATTCGTGGAAGTCCTCCGTCAAATGGAGAACGGGACGCGCAAGATCCGCCTGGGAGTGAACTGGCAACTCGAACCCGGATTCAATTTCTACCGCTACAAATACGGACTCGATTGGATGGCGCCGGTGGAGAGCGATTCGCTCCAACATCCGGCGGACTACTACGTTTTGCTGCCCAGGGACATGCCCCTCCTGGAAAAACTAAACTTGCAGGTGATCCTGCGCCACCCGGATTCCGCAGCCGTATTGGCGAAACCCGCGCGGGCTCAGTCGAGCCCGTAGCTCGAGGGAGCGAAGAACTCTCCGTACTTCTCCTTCATCTCAACCAGCAAGGTTTCCTCGTCCGCCGGCAGGTTCGCCAACTCCAGGGAAATTCGTTCGAGCCACTGGTTCTCCTTGCGGGAGGCCAGCACCAAGCGCCCGGAAGCGACATTTTCCTCCAGGATTCGCACGGCGGCCCGGCCGGCCGCGACCGTGCGCGCGTAGTCGCCCTGGGCGGAAACGATGGCTTGGGCGATGTCCCAAACCGCCCGCGGAGAGAGCACCGCCGCCTGCGGGCTGAGCCACTCGTCGGATGAGGTGAGCCAATCGCGCAGCGTGAGCGCGCCCCCGCGGCGCGTGGCTTCGTTCATCAGGCGGCAGTCGTAGGCGAGCAGTTCGGTAAAGACCTCCGGGGCGTTGCCGCTGAGCAGACGGACGTTCTGCACGCTCTCATTGCTCCACAAATCGCACATCGCCGAAGCGATGTTGCCGAGTGGAGAGAAGTGCGCGCAGGTTGCGGACTTGCCCTCCATGGAAATGGGACACCCGGTAATGGCCTTGATGATGGGCCCTTCGTAGGCGCAATCCTTGGAAGGACCGACGGCGCCGTGCTCGAACGCCGCGAGGCTGCGCACGGCGCTCATGGCGCGGTCCACGGCCGCCAACACCTCGGGCAGCATCTTCTGATGCGCCAACTGCATGGCGGTGTTGGCGAAGCCGCAGGCGGTGTCGCCGCCGGGAACCACGCGTTCGCTGGCGCGGCACAGCGCCGTGATCTCGCTCCAGAGCCAGCGCATGTCCCGCGGCGCCAGCACGCCCAGCGCGAAGACCAGTCCGCGCACATCTCCGTACATGAGCGCTTGATCGTGCACTTCCTTGCCGCCCACCGATTCGATGGACACGATGTCGGCGCCGGCTTCGATGCACAGTTCGAAACTGCGCCGGAGCCGCTCCCAGGCTTCTCCCCGCCGCAGCAGGGGGGGCTTGGCCTGGTCGCGGATGTCGGTGGGTGTGACGCGCAGGGCGCCCCGCAGGCCGTGGTTCTCGTGCGCGCGGCGCAGATGTCGCGCCAGCAATGCCGTCAGTTCCGCTCCCCACTCCGGCTGGTTGGTCATGGGAGGCAGTAACTCGAATTCGAGCACGATGCCCGGTACTTTCAGAGCGACGGCGCGGCGCAGCACCTGAACGGCGATCTCCTCGTACTGCTCGACCACCGCGCCCCAGGTACTCGGGGAAATATCGATGGCTGGAAGTGTGAAATTCACTTCCGGATAGACCTGGCCGTCGCCGATCACCAGACCATGCCCGCAAGCCACGGGCTTCGGCGACCAGCCGAACACCAGTTCATGGGGTCCGGCCACCGCCAGATGAGTATAGTTGTGACTTGGCAAAAAACCTCCGGCTGTGACGGCAGGCGCTACTTACGAAGACCGGAGCGCCGCCTCTGAGTATGCTGTTCAGAGAATATCACAGCCGGCGGGCTGTTCACTTCAGGCGGAAACCAGGACGCAGGACTGTGTCCTCCCGGCGTTGCGCGCAAACTCGACGTCCTCTTCACTGGTCTTGCCGCGCGCCGATCACGACCGGCATGCGGCTGCGCATAAGAGTTCACCTCGAGAGCGCCATGAACGTAGTTGGCACTTTTGTCTTATTCAAGCAGCAGGACGGCCATCTTGCCGTCAGTCACCAGCTTGTCACCGGTTGCGTTTTCGCCATTCGTCGGCACCTGGGGACGCGCTATCAGCGCTTGCCCGTTCACCAGACCGGTGAAAAGCAGATCGGTCAACACCTTGCGTCGCTCATCGTCGATCTTCGAATCAATTTTGTGAATGAAGGTCCTGTTCGGCGCGGAGAATTCGATGCCGGTGTCGTGCGTGGCTGAGCACACCCACACGTCGCGGTCCTGGAACTTGGCCGGGCGGTGGAAGATCCGTAAGTGGTGGCGCCTGGCAAAAGTATTGTACTGCTTCTGGAACACCAAATCGGGCTTCTGGCCGTCCAGCAGAAGAATGGACATGGGCGCTTCCTTATAGCCGCGCTCCTCGGCCACGGCCGCGACGGTCTCCAACTTGGACTGCCCGCTCAGCGCGGCCGCGGTGGACCATCCGGCGGCGGCGAAGGCGGTCTCCAGCGATGCCTTCGAGCCGATGAACATGATGTTGGTGATGTCGGATGGCCTGGGGGGCTTTTCGGCGATGGTCTGGAACGGTTGGGCGTTCACCAGCGCGGCCAGTTCCCGGGCCGGAGCGATCTCCGGTACGATGGCGGCCGCCACGGCGCTCTTCCATGCCAGGGGCTTGGAGAGCTTCAGCGACATCTCGACGCCCGGATCGCAAAGTATCTCGGGATCCGTTGGCTTGATGACTGCTTGCTTGACCGCAGCCAGATATTCCGCCAGCTTGCCTAGGCGGGATTCGAGATTCGATAGGGAGCTGTCGATCTTCGCCGACCAGGTCTCCGACGACAGGATGCCGACGATCTTGCCCTGGTCGTTCACCGTCTCGCGCGCATTGTCCACCGCGGAGACGATGGCGGCGATCTGGGTCTTGCCCCCGGCGCTGTCGCGCAGTTCAGTGAACTCGATTTCCAGTTCGGCGCGCTGGTTGGGCTGGGTTGGGCTTTTCGCGGATTTCACCTGGCCGGCGACCATCGTCCCGGCGGGGATGGCGACTTGACCGCCGTCGACGACGTTCGCGATCACGACCGCTTCGACGGCGTCCTTGGCTTGGGAGATTTTGCTGCCAGCCTTGGTCGTAAGCCGGATCTCGATGGGCGTTCCGGCGGGAATTTCAGACAGCAGCGCCGTGCTTGCCAGCAGTAGACCTGCGATGGTACGCGCGAACATGGGGTTTCAAGCCGACTGTAACACATCGTCCACAGCGGCAAGGTTATAATCGGAGTGTGAAAACACGACTTGCCTTGAGCTTTTCGATGTTGCTGTTTTTCTGGGGTTGCCATCGGGGGATCGAGACGAAGGATGCCGTCCGGCAGGGCGTCGTCGATTACCTCTCCTCTCGTACGGGTCTCAGTGTGACTTCGATGCAGATCGAAGTGTTGTCGGTGGACTTTCGCGGCAATGAAGCCGACACCACCGTGTCTTTCCGTCCGAAGGGCGGCGGAGAAGGCATGCAAATGAAATACACGCTCGAACGCAAGGGCGACCGCTGGATGGTAAAGGGACGCGCGGGATCGGGAAGCGGCAATCCGCATGGGACCATGGGAATGCCGGGGAATCCCGGAGGCATGGGAATGCCGGATAATCCCGCAGGCATGGGAGTGCCGGCGGGACATCCACCGGTCCCCAAGAGCACTCCGCCGGATTCGAAGAAGTAGCGCGGACGCGGCGCCGGGACCGGCGCATTCGCTGGGGCAGTCGTTGGAGAGGCACGCCTATGCAGATGTTCGATTGCGACGTGCTCGTAGTAGGCGCGGGACCGGCCGGTTCGGTGGCCGCATACCGGCTGGCCGAAGCCGGTTGCCGCGTGATGTTGTTGGATGCCGGCACGTTTCCGCGGGCGAAAGCCTGCGGCGGTGGCTTGCAGCAGCGGGCGCTCTCCTATCTTCCCCGGGACGCACGGACAGTGTTCAAATCCAGTCTTCGGAAAACCAATTTCTCGTTCGCGCTGGGAGACCGCTTCAGCAAGACGTCCCATTCTCCGCTGGTGTACGGCGTTCTGCGCTCCGAATTCGACGAGTTTCTCTTGCGCGGCGCGGCGGACATGGGCGTCACGGTCCGCGAGAAGGTGCGCGTGGTGAGCGCGGAACCGCACCCCGGCTTCGCGCTTGCGCACACCTCCGCCGGAAGCGTTCGCGCGCGTTACATGGTGGGAGCCGACGGCGCTAACAGCGTGGTCGGCCGCTGGCTGAACAGCCGCGACAATTTTTTCTGGCAGGTGGCCTTGTACTGCGAAATCCCGCTTCCGCGCGCGTACGAATGCGGATTGTCGCAAGAAGCCATGCGCGTGGATCTAGGCACCCTGCCAGCGGGTTACGGCTGGCTGTTTCCGAAGGGAGAAACCGTGAACGTGGGTGTGGGCGGACCTCTCGCCATGGCCAAAAGCCTGCGCTCCTACTTCCGCGCCTTCCTGCGTTCGGAGGGGTTGCTGGACGACTCCTCACCGGCCGCGCCCGTCGCGGGACATTTGCTACCGACCATGACGGAGCGCACCACCCTGGCCCGCGCATCGGCCTTGTTGGTGGGGGATGCGGCCGGCTTGATCGAGCCTCTCACGGGCGAGGGGATCTCCTACGCCTGCCAGAGCGGCGAGTTGGCCGCACAAAGCATCGTGAGCTATTTCGGCAAACCGGAACTGGCGGCCGCTTACAGCCGCCTGGTCCACACGCGGATGGGGACGGACTTGCAATGGGGCCGGCGTCTGCTCTCGTTCACCGTCGCCTTCCCGCGCCTGTTCTACCGGCTTTTGCGACGCAACGACGCGGCTTGGCATTGCTTCTGCGACGTTCTCGGCGGCCGTCGCGATTTCGCCACGCTTTGGCGGATTGTCGCCGGTCCGGCCAGCCTGCTGGGCGTGCCGCTGGACGCCTTCCTTCGCCACCTGGAGCGCCGCCGCATACGCGCGGCCGGCAATGTGCTGCTGGAGGCGCTGCCACCGGGCTGAGGACGGTTTGCTACAATCGGCTGACCGGAAGCACTGCATGCAGGACAACACTGAATCTCACCAAGAGCCGCGCTCTGCTCGAACGCGCCGAGCGGCGGATTCCCGGCGGCGTCAATTCGCCAGTACGCGCTTTCCGCGGCGTGGGCGGGACGCCGCCGTTTATTGCGCGCGGCGAAGGCTCGCGCCTGTACGACGTCGACGGCAACGCTTACATCGACTACGTCGGTTCGTGGGGTCCGCTGCTTTTAGGACACAGGCATCCTGAAGTCCTGGAAGCGGTCCGCGAGGCCATGATGTCCGGCACCAGTTTCGGCGCGCCCACCGAGCGCGAAATCGAACTGGCGGAGGCTATCTCGGACGCCGTGCCGTCCATCGAGATGGTGCGGCTGGTGAATTCCGGCACCGAGGCCACCATGAGCGCGCTGCGGTCTGGCCCGCGGGTTCACGGGCCGGAGCCTGGCTGTAAAATTCGAAGGCTGCTACCACGGTCACGTCGATTCGCTTCTGGTCAAAGCCGGTTCGGGCTTGGCCACGCTGGGCATCGCCGACACGGTGGGCGTTCCGCAGGAATTCGCCGAGACCACCCTGGCGCTGCCGTTCAACTCGGTGGCGGCGCTGGAGGAGGCTTTCGCGCGCCACGCGAAGGACATCGCCGCTGTGATCGTCGAGCCGGTGGCAGGCAACATGGGCTGCGTGCCGCCGGCGCCGGGCTATCTGCAAGCCATGCGCGAAATCACGGCACGATACGGCGCGTTGCTCATCTTCGACGAAGTGATGACGGGCTTCCGCGTGGCGCGCGGCGGCGCGCAACAGTTGTACGGCATCCGCCCGGACTTGACCACGCTCGGCAAAGTGATCGGCGGGGGCTTGCCCGTGGGCGCCTACGGCGGACGCGCCGACATCATGTCGAAAATCGCTCCGCTGGGACCCGTGTACCAGGCCGGCACGCTCTCCGGCAACCCGTTGGCCGTCGCGGCGGGGTTGGCCATGCTGCGCCATCTGAAATCGCACCCCGAAGTTTACGCACAACTCGAGGAGCGTGCCGCGCGCCTCACCGCACGGCCGCCCAAGGGCGTCACGGTGAACCGCGTCGGATCGATGTTCACGTTCTTTTTCACCGATCAACCGGTCACCGACTATGCTTCCGCCAAGAGGTGCGACACCGCCCGCTTCGCACGGTTCTTCCATTGGATGCTGGAACAGGGAGTGTACCTGGCGCCGTCACAGTTCGAAGCCGCGTTCTTGAGCGCGGCGCACAGCGACGCCGACATCGACCGGACCATCGAGGCCGCCCAGGCTTTCCCCGGCTGATCAGGCCGCCCGGCGGGACTCGCTATGATGACGGTATGCGCACTTTTTTCGGTGGTTGTTCGGCGCTGTTCATACTACTTTCCGCCGCGCACGGCGGCACGCCCGGCACGTTCGAACTACTCGCCACGTATCGCGGTCTCGGATCCATGGTGGCCTCGGCCGTAGGGCCGGGACCAACCCCTGGGTCACAACGTCTTTATCTCAGCTATCTATACCTCGAAAAGACCATTGACGTTGTGGCAGTGGATCCCGCGACGGGCGAGTTTCAAGTGTTCGCGAATCCCGCGCCCACCGAATACGGCGCACGCTGCATGGTTGCGGGACCGGATGGCAAGATCTATCTTGGCACGCTGCCCGCGGCGCACTTCCTGGTGCTCGACCCCAAGCAAGGCACGCTGAAGGATCTGGGACGGCCCAGTCAGACCGAGCAGTACATCTGGGACATGGCCTTCGGCCCCGATGGAAAACTATACGGCGCGACCTATCCACAGTCGAAACTGGTGCGCTACGATCCCTCCACAGGCGCGCTCGAAGACTTAGGGCGCATGGACCCCAAGCAACAGTACGCGCACTATGTGGCCGCCGGCGACGACGGGTTCGTCTACGTCGGCATCGGCACCAGTCAGTCAAACATCGCGGCCTATCAGATCTCCACTGGCACACATCGCGAGATTCTGAGCGCCGAATACCAGGGCGTGGAGCAAGCCCGGGTGTATCGCGGAAAAGACGGCAAGGTGTACGGGCGCGCCGCGTCGCGCTACTTCCGCCTGGAAGGATGGAACGCGACCCTCATCAGTTCCAGCGAGGTCTCGCCGCAGGCCTTGCAGAATACGCTCGCCGATGGCGGCGTGGTGAGCGTGAACAAACGCACCGTTCGCGTCACAAATCCAGCCGGAGCCGCCACGCAAGCCGACTTCGCTTACAAGGGCAACGAATTGTCGGTGTTCCGCGTGAGCTTCGGACCGGATGGGAGGCTCTACGGCAGCTCGGTGCTGCCCATTCATCTGCTGGTCTACCAGTCCACGGCCGGCGAGATGGAGGAGTTGGGCGACCTGGGCGGCGGCGAGATCTACTCGTTTCTTCCACGCGGCGATGCGTTGCTGATGGCGGCCTATTCCGGCTCTGCGCCGCTGATGATGTACGACCCGCGAAAGCCCTTCAGTCCCGGGCAGGCCACGGAAAATAATCCCCAATTGGTGACGTTTTCCGGTTCTGACTCGAGTTGGCGGCCACAGGCCATGATCCAGGCGCCCGACGGCCGCGTATTTATTGGCGCCGTGTCGGGCTATGGACTCTTGGGCGGACCCATGACCATCTGGAATCCCGATACCGGCGACGTCATAAGTTATCCCCACATTGTGAAGGACCAGAGCGTGGTCACGCTCGCGGCGTTCGACAACTTGATTGTCGGCGGAACCACCATCGGCGGGGGCGGCGGCAGCTTCTCGACTCAAAAGGATGCCAAACTCTTCATCTACGATCTCAAGCAGAAGATGAAAACGTCTGAAACGGTCCCTTTGGCGGGCGCCGGAACGATCAACGATCTGATTACCGCGCCCAACCGGCTGGTGTACGGCCTGGTGGGCAAGGCCCTGTTCACCTTCGATCCGGCCACCGCTCAAGTCAAGAACCTGCTGCCCTTCTCAATCACCGGCGCCATCTACAACAGCATCGCCGTGGGACCGGACGGCCTGCTGTGGGGACTCTGTTCGAGCGGCGTGTTCACCATCGACCCTTCCACGAACACGGCCACGTTGGTGGCGAAGGCGCCCGAGACGATCACCGGCGGCTTCGCGGTGGATTCGAAGGGAATCTACTTCGCATCCGTGGCGAAGATCTACCGCTACAACTTCCCGCACCCGGGCGAAGTGCCACCACTCGATCGCGCAAGAAGACCGGGACCACCGCCCGCGCGCGGCGGCCGCTAATGCTTCGCGGCGTCCGCGGCCTCATGCAGACGCTGGGCCAACCAGCGGTAGGCTTCCTCACGCACGGGTTGGGGGAAGTTGTGCGGGCCGTCGCCCACGCGGAAGACGAAGTGATTTTCGGCACCGAGTAGTTTGTACACGCCGCCGACCTGAGAGCCGGCGGCTTCAATCGCTTCGATGTCCGGAAAGATTTCATCCCGCCGCGCCGAATAGTTGAACAGCGGCCGCGGCGCCACCAGCGCCATCACTTCGTGCATATCGAACGGAACGATCCCGGCATGCAGGTAAGCCCGGAGCCGCGGAAGGTGCACGAACCAGCTCTCGCGCGCCCAAGCCAGCGGCCGGCTGGTCCCGGCCAACGTCGAGAACCCACAACTGGAAACCGCGGCACCAATGCGCTGGTCGAAGGCGGCCAGGAAGAACGCATTGTAGCCGCCGAGCGAGTGGCCGATGACGCCGATGCGGCGCGGGTCGACAAAGTCCAGGGTTTCCAGGTAGTCGACGCCGCGCCGGTGATCCGAGCACATCTTGCCCAACGCACTCCACTCCGGGTTCGCGCGATCAAACAGTTCGGTGACAAACGGTTTCGACCCTGGGAGCACGCGCTCACCGGCGGTGATCGAGTCCGGCGCGAGCACGACGAAACCACGTTCGGCAAGTTCGTGTCCGTAACGCACATGCGGCGCGCCTCCGATGCCGACCGCCGAATCCTTACCAATCGCTTCGGTCTGATGCAGCGCCAGCACGGCGGGCCAGGGTTTCGCACCCTTCTTCGGGATCAGCAACCAGGCCGGAATGCGATCCCCGTCCGCGCTCGTGTAGCTGACTTTCCGGCGCACGTAGGCGGGCGTCTCCTCTTCCGAAAGAATCCGCGCGTCGAGCGGAGCGGTAGGCGGGGGAAACTTGCCCATGACGTCAATCGCGCGTTGGCGGATTTCAGCACGCCGCCGCTCCCATTGGGCCGGCGTGGTGATAATGAGCGGTTGCCAGCCGTTCACGTCCTTCGGGTCGCTCTGGAAGCCACCGAGCAATTCGATCTGCCGGTCCAGCATGACCCTGGCACGCCTGGGAACGTCGCCGGTCAACATGCGCGACTGCGAGAGGTCGGCCGGATGGATCAGAATCTTTTCGCGCCCAAATTCGAGAAGGACGTTGCCGCCCTCTACTTCCCGCGCGCTCATGGGCAACCGCGGACGCTGGGAGGCTGGATGCGTTTGAAGCACGGTGAGGATGGTCGCCTCCGACGCATCCATCGTAACGGCGGCGGTACGTCCGAACTTCTCTTCCTGACGCTGCGGCTTCAAGCGCCAGGCGGCCCGCGCGGGGAGTAGGGTCGAAGCCGTCATGGCGGCCTCGCCCACGACCACGCGGATGACGCCGGGACTTTCGATTTCGAATCGCCCACGCGGCTGCGTTTGCAGCAGCCACTCGATGGCGCGACGCCGTCCGTCAGTGCGGATCTGATCGAGCACCACGAACAAACCGGGCGAGCGTAAATGCAGCACGTGGCGGGTGAACTGTCGCAGGTTCGAGTAAGCGCTCCCGGCCTCGCCCGTGACGCCCGCCATGGTTGGTGAATCGAAAAAGCCGCGCAGCGCACCGTCGGCCTTCTTCTGTCCCTCGCCATCCACCAGGATGACGTTGTGTCCCAGACTGCCACGCGTGAAGGCGTTTTCAAGCCGCGTCAGATCGCGATCGCGCCCGTCGGGGTAATTCATATTGAAGCGCTGGTAGCCAGGGTCGGACGCGAGCACCTCGCCGCGCGAAGCGACGATGAAACTGTTCTGATCCAGGTGCGAGTGCCCCACGCTTGGCCCGCTGCGAAACGCCATGAGGCCGTCCGCCGCACCCCATCCCGATCGCAGAGCTACCCATCCGATACTCGGGAACTGCCTGGCGAGAGCCGTGGGCGGTTGCGCCGCGCTGAGATCGGGCGCCACCGCGGCAGAACTTCCGCGCCGCAACGCGTAGAACAGCCACCGCTGCACGGGTTCGAGATACAACGGATCAGCACGTTCCGCGCTGAGCGCTTGCTTGAGGTACCACTGCGCGCCGCTGGAAAGCTCCATGCGCCGAAACATGCCGATCAAGAGCGGCTGAGAGCCTTGCGGCCCGCCGCTGTCTCCGAATCCGGCGAGCCAGTTCTTTCCGGGAATCAAAAAGTACAACGGAAATTCGTGCGCGCGCCGGAAGTAAGGATGCACATACAGATCGGCGCCCCTTTCGCGCTTCAGCGCGGAGAAGAACAGCGCCAGCGGTTCCAGCGAGGCCGCGCCATAGTAGAAGCCCTCGACAAGACCGCCGTCGGCGTGGGCGAATTCATCGAGAAAGCGCCGGGACGTCCTCACCGCGCACGCGAGATGCTCATCGGCTTCCGGATGCTCCCCGCGCACGGCCAGCGCACCCAACCCCAGCGCGGCATGCACCATCGCGTAACCGTTGGGCCAGCGTTCGGGATGAGAAACGAAAGACTCTTCCGCGCCCGCACGAGAAGAGATGAATCGGAGCCCTTTCTCGACAATAGCTGCCGCCATGATCCGGCGCTCGGCCGCGCTCAATTCCGGATACAAATAGTCGTAAGCGATCGACATGCCGAACGTGATCAGGTAGGTGTCCAGGCACGGGTCCTTGCCGCTGGTGCACGAGTCCACGTCGGTCCAACGCTCCCAACCGGCAATGCCCCGCATCATCGTTCTAGCGCGATCGAGCATCCGCCGGTCTCGGGTCATGGCGAAGCCGTAAGCGAGGGCCTCGAGTTGGATCCGCAGTTCCGCGCCGAGCGCGGTCCAATAAGGCCAGTTCGTCCCGGCGTGCCGCGGGGGCATGGGAGCGGCGGGCAAGGGGATGGCGTAGTCGGGCCATGCGCGCGTGCTGGTCTGCTTGAGATAGGGCGCGGCGGCCTGCGCGGCCTCGGCCACGCGCTCCGGATTCTTGCGCAGCGCGGCGAGTTCGCTCGCATCAAGTACGAGCCGCGGATGTTGGGCGGCCTCTGCGAGCGACGCCGTGGCCGCAACCAAAAGCACCAGGAGCGTGAGATTACTTCGGTAAAATGTCGCGAACATATTGGATCATCTTGTCCCAGCGCGCTTTGGCGTACGGCTCAGCCAGACGCCGGCCTTGATAGGCCAGTTCGACAAGTTGGCTTACATCTTTGGGCGCGGCGCCCATGCGCACCGGGCCCACGCGCCGCGCGATTTCGAGCGCCAGACGCGCGGCTTGCTCGCCGCCATAGAGCGGCTTCACACGCTTGGCGAGAAACTCCGCGTCGCTCATCTCCGGGTTGTACGTAAATTCGGAGAACGAGAGATAACTCAATTCAACGTTGGGAAATTCGGGTGACTCCTCGCCGTAAGTATCGATGCCTTGAAAGCCGTGCCGGTACGCTTTGCGCGCCGCCTCGCGGTAAGCGTCCACGAAGAAGCCCTTCTGATTATGCGTGTAGAAGGCGTTCCAGTGGAGGTAGCCGATGTAGTTCGCACCCGGCGGACGCAGACCTTCCGGCCATGGCGAGTTGTAGAGGCCGGGAGTCCATTCGCGCGCCTTCACGGAGGGGCGTGAACGCGCCGGCACCAGGTCGGTGAGCATATTCGTAAGCGTCCACTGGCAAATGGCGTAGTCCGGCGCCAGGCGCACATGCAGCGGCGGCTTCTCCCGCATCGCGGCGGTAAAGCCTCCATAAGTCACGTAGGACATCCAGGTACCGGGTGCAACGTCGTGGATGGTCTTCATGACGAACGGCACGATGCGGGCGAGGTCTTTGCTGAAGTCGGTTTCGTCGCCGCCCTGGCGCTTGCGGGCTTCGATGCACTCGGGGTTGTAGCAGGTGGAGTGCTCGGCGAACTCCACGTTTACGCCGCCGATGGGAAAGGTGGCGTAGAGCCATTGAAAGCCCTTCGTGACCCAATCGCGGTTCTCGGGTAATTCGAGACAGAGCGTGCGCGGTTCGGCTTTGCCGTTCTTGTCGATGGAACGCAGCCGCGGGTTCTGTTCGGCGCGCGTTTCGAGATTGAACTCGTGGTTGCCCTCGTGATAGAAACCGCCGTAATGGCGGTCGATGCCGGCGCCGGGGATGATCTTCACGCCGCGCTCGTTGGCGTAGCGGCACACTTCGAGTGCAGCCGGAATACCACCGTGGTTATCTCGCAAGAAGCCCCAGAGAATGAGGCCGTTCAACTTGTGCTCGCTCATGTAATCGATGACGAGCTTCATGTTGTTCACGAAGGCCTCGGGGCGCTTGAACCAGGCGCGCACGCTGTCGGTTTTCGGAAGATCGTGCGTAGGGACGTAGACGTTGTCGTGATCCAGCAAGTCCCAATTGGTCCGCACGTCCCAATTCCAAAACCAGCGGTACTTCATCCTGGGAATCTCGGTGTAGTCGAGCGTGCCGGTCTCGACGTCGTTACCGATCGGATGGAGATAGAAGTTCTTGAAGTCGGAGGCGGCGTAGATGGCTCCGGTGCGGTCACCGCCCGCCAGCACAATGACGCTCTTGCCATCGTGGGTTCCCGAGCGAATCAGGTATCCTTCCGGCGGAAGTTTTTCGATGTCGGCTTTCCACCCCAGTTCCACCGCCGCGCGAGCCAGCGCGGGATTCGACGGGAGCGTGCCCACGTAGATGAGGACTTTCGCCGCTTCGGGCGCGGCATCCGTGGCCGCATACTTGCGCAGTTCGCCGGTGACGCGGCTGGCGGCGTACTCGTCGCGCTGCCCGGAGACGACGGCGGCGAGCGAGGTACCGCTATGCGTGAGCAGGGTTCCGGCGGCCTGCGCATGCAGCGCCGCCAGCAGAGCGAGTGCGTAGATGCGCATGTGCGTCTCCTCAACCTTCCCGGGCCGCGTCCAGGAGGGCTTTCACTTTGGGGACGTCCTCCAGGCGGCTCAGATAGAAACTGATTACTTGCGGATTGTAAGTCGAGTAATGCCGGTACATCCGCTGCAGTTCGACGGCGCTCAGGTTGGCGATGTCCCAGTCCTGTATGCGCAACTGGAAGCGCGTGGGGCAGTGCTGCCTGAGCAGGTCGGGCGTCATGTACTGATCCGCGCTCGGGTCGTAACAATCTACGCGCAGGTCCCTGAGGAACGGCAGATGGCCGACCCTGAGCAATTCGCTGTGCACGAATCGCTCCTTCGAATCTAGTTGCTGGAAGACCTGTTCCCAATAAGGCACCACGAATTCGCCGAACAGTTTGGGCGGAATGATGCCGGCGAAATCGTCCGGGAAGCCTTGCGGGAAGGCGCCCTCGACGCCTTCAAAATGCCGCGTGATGGCGCGCGCGTAGTGGAACGCGCTGGTGACGCTGAACTGCATCAGCTTGTGCGCGCGCACCGGATCGTCGTAAGGCAGCGTGAAGAACGCCGGGCCCAGCAGTAGGGAGGCCGTCGTCACAGGACCTTCGAAAAGGTGGCCGATGAAATGGGGCGCGCCGGGCCAGCGCCGAACCAACTCCCGCGCCAGTTTCAGGCGTTGTTGGATGAGATCGGCGGCTAGATAGTCTTCCGGCTCGCGCAGGTCGTCGATGGCCTCGGGCGAAGCCAGCAGGGTAGTGGGCTTGGGTTCGTACTCGGTGAAGCTAACCTGGGCGCCGAGTGCCACGATGTGCGTGTAGGTGAACTCAGCCAGGCGCGGCAGTGGAGCCGGAACTCCGAAATCCGCGGCCAACTCACCGGCCAGCTTGTACGCCTTGACAATGGCATCCACGTCGAAGTGCAGATCGCGTTGCGTGACACCGGCCAGTTCCGCCAATACGGGATCCGTAAAGCCAAATTCGAAAGCCTGTGGTGAACTCATGACGATACTCTCTTGTGCCGGCGGATGAACAGAACGCCGAGCAGCATCAGAAACGCGCCGATCGAAAGATCGATGGCGCGCGCCGTAAAGGTATTCGAAAGTAATCCGGCCACCGCCAGCAGAGCACCTACGCCTAAGGTGGAAGCGCCGATTACGGGCAGCGCCCCGCTGGTACCCGAGGGCGGTACCTCGCTGGCAACGACGGGCCTGTCGAGCGCGGTGAAGAACTCGGCGACACGCGTCTCCGCTTCGGCCGTTCGGGACGAGAGCAGGGTTCCGGCGATCATCCCCAGGACGGTCATCGCCGCGTTGACCAGCAGCGACACGCCCTCGAAGTTGTTGAGCGCTTCCGCGGTGGCGCCCCCGGGCCGCGCCGGCAGCCACCAGAGCTTGAGCGCGAGCATCGCGAGACCCGTCAGCAGGCCGCCGAGAAAGCCGCTGAACGCTCCCTGCCAGTTCAAACGCCGCACGGTGAGCCCGGCCAGAAGCGGCAGCAGCGTCGGTGCCATGAACAGTCCGAGCACGGTCACCATGGTATTGAAGAGCGATTGCTGGTGGCTTACCGCGATCCACAAACTGAGCAGAATGGTGAGCACACCCAGCCCTAGTGTGGTCCAACGGCCAATCCACACCAAGCGGCTCTCGGCCGCGCTGGGATTGATCAAGCGATGGTAGACGTCCTTGGTGAGCACGCTGGCGATGGCGTTGAAATCTGAACTCACTACCGCCATGGTGGCCGAAAACATCGCCGCCACGATGATGCCGATCATGCCCACCGGCAACAGTTTCAGAACCAGCAACACGTAGACATCCGCCGTACGATTCTGCGCCACCAGATCCGGCAGGAAGTGATGTCCGACCACCGCGGGCAGGATCAGAAGCGGGGCGCCGATGAAATTCAGTGCGGCGGCGCAGTAGGCGGCCTTGGAAGCTTCCTTCTCGTTGCGCACCGAGTAATACTTCTGCGCCAACGCCCAACTGGCGTTGTAACTGATGGCGATGAGCACGAAGAAACCGGCGATGTAGACCCAAGTGTATGGGCCGTTGGTGAGGTGAAACAACCCGGGCGGCAGGTTCGAGAAAGCCCGCGAGAATCCGCCCGCGCCGGCGATGGCCAGCGGCAGCAACAGCAGCATGGCCAGCGCCTTCATGATGAATTGCACGTAGTCGGTCACAACCAACGCCCATAGCCCGCCGTAGAATGTGTAGGCGATCATCACCACGCCGCATAGCACAATGGACCAGTGCAGGCTCAATCCCACTGACAACGAAACGAACAAACCGGTGGCGAATACCTTCAAAGCGTCGTCGAAGATCTTCATCGGAATGCCCGCCCAGGCGAACAGTTGCCGAACAAAGGCACTGAAGCGTTTTTCGAGAAACTCCACCGGAGTGATGACACGCGCACGGCGCCACCGGCGAGCAAAGAACAATCCGCCCAGGGTGCAGGCGAAGGCCGACGCCCAGAACAGCGTGACCGCCACCCAACCATAGGTGTAGCCGAGTTGCGCATAAGCGACGAAGGCGAACGCGCTGAAGCTGGACATGTAGTGCGAGATGCCGGCTAGCCACCACGGAATTCGATGACCGCCGGCGAAGTAATCCTTCGCGGCGGCCATCTGATTGCGATAGTAGAGCCCAATCCAGAGAACAATGACGAAGTAGCCGATCACCACCACGTAGTCGGGGAAAGAAAGATGAATCTGCGTCATGCTTGCGTGTCTCGCTTGCGCGTGAACTCTGTAGCGTATCAGGTATCCTATTGAAGATGCGACTGACACGACGCTCCTTCCACATCGCGGCGCTGGGCTTGCCCGCGGCAGGTATTGTTAAGCCGCTTACGGCCCAGGAGTGGGTGCGGACATCCACGCTTCCGGCCTCCGCGGCCGCGCCGGGATTCGCGAAAGTCGGTCCGATGGCGAAGAATCTCTGGCTGTTCAACGCCTTGAATGTGCCGGAAGAAGCCAGCGGCAGCGTCTTCTATTTGACAACGTTCAATTCAGCGGGCCTCGGCCAGTTGATCCGGCTGGATGCCAGCAGCAACCAAGCCAAGTCGTGGACCATCCCGGTAGGCATCGGTTCGTGGGGCATTATCCGCGGCCGCGACGGCAACCTCTATCTCGGCAGTTACAACGGCGGCACGCTGATGTGCTTCGATCCGCGCAAGGAGCGTTGGATCGCGCTCCCGCAGATGAGCGAAGACTACCGCAAGAAGGAATTCATCATCGCATCGCTGGTCCAGACACCCAACAACAACATTTACTACGGCACCTATCCGGGTTGCCGCCTGGTGCGTTGCGACCTTGACAAAGGTGTGCTTGAAGACGTGGGGTCGCCCGCGCCGGAAGAGAACTATCTTCGCGGGCTTGAAACCACCGCGGCCGGCGTGGTGCTCTGCGGCGTCGCGACGCAGCGCGCGCGCACGGTGGCTTATTTGCCGAAGACGCGAACGTTTAAGACGCTCACTCCGGAAGAGTTTCAGAAACCCGGATTTTCGCCGCCCATGGTGACCGCCAACTATATCGCCGAAGCGTCGGCCGGCAAGATCATCACCTATAACGCGCGCACGCTCAACTTGTCCCGCGTTTACGACTCGCCGGACGAAAGCGACAGCTTCACACCGTACGAAGACGACCTGCTGCTCTACCAGCAGGGGCGCGAAGGGCTCTATCTGTTCGACCTGCGCAACGGAAAGAAGCGCGAGTTCCGCCGCACGCCGCTGCCGCCCGCCACGGACCGCACGTACCTGACGAAGGCGAAGGAGGCGCTTTACCTGCGTGTGCAGTCCTATACGGTGATAGGCCCGCGCACATCCAGTTTCGAGTGGAAACGCATCCCCGTCGACGGACTTGGCCAGGGCATCTTCTGGCTGAACACTTTCTCCGACGGCCGCATTTTTGGCGGGCCCGAGTTAGGGCAGACGATGTTCGCCTGGGATCCGAAGAGCGGGCGGCTGGACTCTTACGACCAGGTGATCGACTACAGCGGCGAAATCTACTACGCCATCCCCTATCGCGGAAAGCTCTACACAATTTCCTATATCAAGGCGATTTTGGCCGTATTCGATCCGGCGCGGCCGTGGAATCAAGGCAGCGGGAAGGACTCGAATCCACGCACCATTCTGCACATTCCGGACGCTCAGTACCGGCCCGTGGGCGGCATACACCTTGGCCCTGGCGGCAAGATGTACATCGGCACGCAGCCCGACTACGGCATGCTGGGCGGTGCGCTGAGCGTTTTCGACCCGGAGACCGAAGGGATCGAAGTCCATCGGAACATCATCCCGGATCAGCAGATCACCGCCGTCGCGACCGACGCGAAGTGGGTCTATGCCGCATCCAGTCCCGGCGGCGGAGGCGGCGCCAAGCCCAAGGGGCGCACGGGACACTTCTTCGTTTGGGACCCCACGGCCAAGAAGATCGTCTACGATCTCGAACTCGAGCCCGGTCGCGGCATCAGCGCCATGACCAGCGCGAACGGCTGCGTGTACTTCGCGCTGGGGCGCGCCTTCAACGAATACAATCACTCGACAGGCAAGCTGCGAACCGTCGCTGAACTGGACACACCCGCGCGCATCCCGAATCAAAGCCTGCGCGCCTGCCAGGATGGGACGCTCTGGGCAATTCTCTCGAAGCAGTTGGCGCGTATCGATCCGCGCGAAAACAAGATCGAATTTCTGAAGGAGACCGCCGGACATGCGCAAGATGGCCTGACCGTGGGAGTGGACGGAACGGTTTACTTTGGCGCCGGCACGGACATGTGGATCCATAAGCCGGAGCGTCCCAGTCCGCTCGCGACGTACTCCTCCTAGCCGCCAGCGGCCTTTTGAGGACACATGCATCTTAGCTCTCTCGATATCGCCATCGTCATTTTCTACCTGACGGCTATCGTGTCGATCGGCGTGGCCGTGAAGCGCCGCGCCTCGCGCGGCATCGACTCGTACTTTCTGGGCGACCGGCGGCTGCCCTGGTGGGCGCTGGCCATGTCCGGCTCCTCGTCCTACTTCGACATCACCGGCACCATGTGGATTGTGAGCCTGTTCGTGGTGCTCGGCCTGCGCGGCATGTGGGTGCAGTGGATCTGGGGATTCGTCATTTCGGTGTTCTTCGCCGCATACATGGGGCGTTGGATACGCCGCAGCGGCGTGATGACGGGTTCGGAATGGATGGTGTTCCGCTTCGGCGACACGCCCGGCGGCAGCGCCGCGCGCCTGGCCTACACCGTCTACGCCGTCCTCACGGTCACCGCGTTCCTGGCCTTCGCCGCCGTGGGTATGGGCAAGTTCATCACCGTGTTCGTCGACGTGAATCCTCAGTTGGGCGCCACGGTGGTGGTGGCGCTCACCGGCGTCTACGTGATCCTGGGCGGATTTCAAGGAATGATCATCGTCGAAGTGCTGCAGACGTTGATTCTCTCGACTGGCGCGCTGCTGGTGGCCTGGCTCGGCTATTCGCACTTCGACGCGCAGCGCTTCGCGGCCCTTGTGCCCGCGGGGTGGTGGTCGCTCGCACCGGCTTGGAAGCTCGACTATGCGGCCGGAACCGATTACTACTTCTTCGGCGCGCTGGCGATGGTGTGGTTTACCAAAGGCTTCGTGCTGTGCCTGAGCGGACCGGAGCAATTGTTCGACTTCCAACGCTTTCTGGCGGCGCCGGACGGTCGCGACGCGCAGAAACTCGGCGCGCTTTGGGGCGTCATCCACACCATCCGCTGGCCGATGGCCATGGGCATCGCCGTGCTCGCGTTGATGGGCGCGGGCGGAGTTGAGTTCCGCCGCCTGCTGGCGCAAGATCCCGAACGCGCCCTGCCGCTGGTGCTCGCCAACTACCTGCCGCACGGCGTGGCGGGCTTGGCCGTCGCCGCGCTGCTCAGCGGATTCCTGGCGAGCTTCAGTTCTTGCGTGAACGCCGGCGCCTCGTATCTGGTGAAGGACATCTACAAACGCTACATCAATCCAGCCGCGAGCGGTGCGCGCATGGTGCGCGTCAGCTACGCGGCCTCGACGATGCTGGTCGTGGCGGGTTTGGGCATCTCCTTCTATGCGCGCTCCATCAATCTGTTGTTCGTCTGGATCATGGGTACACTCGGAGCGGGCGTGCTGGTGCCCAACGTCCTGCGCTGGTATTGGTGGCGCATCAATGGCTGGGGATATGCATGCGGCTCGTTCGCCGGCATGGGGCTCAGCCTGCTCCAGGTTCTAGTCGAAACCATCTGGTTTCCGGCCGGCATTCCGCTCTACTGGAGCTTCCCGGTGATCGTCGCGCTCACCAGCATTGTGACCATCCTCGCATCGCTCGGAACCGCCCCCGTCGAGATGAAAACGCTCGTCCAGTTCTACTCGCAGACCAGCGTGTGGGGCGCATGGGGACCCGTGCGCCGGCGGGCGGGCGAAGTGGCGCGCGACTCGACCGCGTGGCGCGACACCGGCAATGTAGTGCTGGGTGTGCCGTTCATGACGTCGCTCTACCTGGGCGCGATCTACATCATTCTTCACAAATGGAACGCGGTCGGCTGGTGCGTCGCCATCGTCATGGTAAGCGCGGCCGCGCTCTACTTCACCTGGTACCGCAAGCTCCCCACTCGATAGTCGAGCTTCACCGCAACGGAACGAATTTCTGGGGGCGCCAGTTGAGTATTTCCGCCGTGTAGACCGCGCCATCGCTTCCCACCGAAAGGTTGTGCGCGAAAGTGAACTGCCCGGGGAGTTTGCCCGGCGTGCCATAGGCGCCCAGAATCTTTCCGTCCAGACTCAGCTTGAGCACGCGATTGTTGTAGCCGTCGCACATGTAGAGCGTGTGGTCCGTAGTGAGATACAGACCCCACGGCGCGCCCACGTGGGTCCACTGCTGGAGAAACTCGCCATCGGCAGTGAAGACCTGTATGCGGTAGTTCTCGCGGTCGGCCACGTAGACTCGACCATTTTGGTCCACCGCGACCGAGTGCGGAGTGTCGAATTGGCCGGGAGCCGTCCCCTTCGATCCCCAGGCTTTGAGAAAGCGCCCGTCCCTGGAGAGCTTGACGATGCGCGAGTTGCCGTAGCCGTCGCTGACATAGATGTCGCCCGAAGGCCCGAAGGCCACGTCCGTGGGCCGATTGAAGTGGAGGATGTCTTCGTCGCGAGCGCCCCGCGCACCAATCTTAGCGGGAGGCACCGACGATCCCGGCTTCCGGTGCCTGCCTAGCACCATGGAGACGTGCCCTTCGCTATCGAGCTTCAGCACTACGTGCGCGCCGTCATCCACTACCCAGAGGTTGCCCTCCGGATCGAAACGCGCGGCATGCGCACGATCGAAGAGCGATTCACCGAGCGAGCGCACAAACTCACCTTTGGCGTCGAACTCGACGATAGGATGCGCGCCGCGGTGCACCACGTAGACGTGCTGGCGCGCATCGACCGCCACGCCAGCCGTCTCACCAAACGTCCAGCCGGGCGGAAGATGCGGCCAGCCGGGCGCTACCTTGAGTGGCAAAAGCGGCTGCGCGGACAGCGAGGCAACCGTCAGCGAAAGCAGGAGACAACTCGACACAAAACGCATGCGAGCAATCTTAGCATCGCCGCTGCTCTCGCGCACGATCGGATGCCGCATAGGAGCCCACCTACGACCGCCAGTGGAATCTTCGTCAGAGATCGCAGCTTCTCGATGCGTTTGAGCTGATGCCCAACACCCAAAGCGCAGTGATGCGTGGGGCCTTCCTGGCACCAGCGGTTGACGAATTCGGCCGGACCCAGTGCAAATTTCAGCCGTGAGTTCGTGTTGCCGATCTTGAGGGTAGGCCCTGGAAGCGATTGGCCTTCGGCAGCCAACATCTTCAAGTTGCCTTCGACCGTCTGCGTCATCCCCAGCACCGTGATGGGCCCGGTCTTCACTTTGAATTCAACCGAAACGCCGTAGCCTCGTTTGCCGTGATACAGGCCGAGACCGCGCAGAATGGGCTTCTCGTTGCTGATGGCAATGTGACCGGGGCCGTCGTGCCCCATGAGCACGAAGTTGTCGACGAAGTCCATGGCGTAGAACTCGGTGTAGGAGCCGCCGGCGCCAAAGCGGTCCATGATCATCATGGCGAGGCAGGTCTTCAGGTCGCCTTCGCCGCTGGCCGGAATACCGCGCGCCGTGAGCAGCGAGTTGCCCATGATGAGGCCCGCGCCCAGCCGCTCGTATTCGTTGCCGTCCAGGCCCCGATAGTAGTAGGTGAGTCCGTCGAGAGTCGAAGTCCGCCACCAGGCGGTCCAAACCGGCCGCCACCTTGGCGGCCCAGGTGAGGCTTTCCTCGGTAACGCTCCCGGCCAATTCGAACACTTCGCGCGCCGCGCGCAGCTTTTCGTCGATCTCGCTTTGCGTGACCGCTTCCACGCGCTTGGCCAGATCGCACATCTCCAGCACTTCCACGTGCGCGCCGGTCTGCGCCTGCACCATGGTGAAGTCCGAGTACATGTCGAGCATGCCCGGATAAGTGTGTCCCAGGAAACCCACGCGGCTGGTGCGCAGCGCGCGCCGGACGCTGGCGGCGCGGCACCAGTCTTCGATCTCGCCCCAGGCGTTGGGATCGTCGCGCAACGTGCCGCTTACGACACGAAAGTCGACACGCGAGCGCGCGAAGGCATTCGAAATTTCCGGGACGCAGCAGGTGGAACAGTTGGCCAGCCATTCGCCGGTGTCGGCGGTTTCGTAATCGATGGCAGCGGCCGGCTGTAGGTTCAGCACCAGCACGGGGACCTCGGTCCGCTGCACCATGGGAAGCACCTGCGAGGAAGTCGCGTAGGTGCCCACGTAGCACACCAGCAGGTCCACGTCCTCACGTCCGAAGCGCTCGCCGGCCTCGCGCGCCGCGGGCGCTGTGTCCACCAAGCCGGCCGACACGACACTCACGTTGAACTGCGCCAGACGGGCTTCCACTTCCTTCTGGTAACCCTCCAAGCGTTGCTTGAGACCCGGGAACTGGGGCCAATAGGCGGCCAGGCCGATGCCGAATACGCCCACACGCGCCGGCGGAGATGTCTTGCGCGTCATGGCGCCACCTGGGCGGCGCCAATGGTGGGCGCAGCGGTCAGGCCGTAGTCCAGCAGATCGTACTGGGCGCCGGCAGGCTGTTTCTCGGGGAACCTCGCCCATGCGCCCGGCCATGCGCGCATGCGCGCCACAGGATTGTGGAACGGCCCCAGGGTGTTGTGTGGAGTTGAAACCAGGCGTACGCCAAGCGTGTGTTTGCCGGATGTCGCGGCGAACTCGACACTCAACGGTTGCCAGGCGATGATCCCCGTACGCTTGCCGTCCAGGAGTATTTCGGCAAGCGTGCCGCCGAGCTCGCCCAACTCAACCTTCACGCGATTGCTCTGGGCGGGCACGGACACTTCGGTCTGATAGAGCACCGACGCGCCGTCAAACGGCCGGCCTTGCTTCAGCCACGAGCCGAAGGTGAGCGCTGTGGGCGCGGCGATCGAGAACCCGCGCTCGCGCCCAACGGCGGTGAAGTTGCCGCGAACGTAAATATTTTCCAGTTCCATCCGCACATCGAACGGCTTGCCGGTGATCTTCACGACGTTTTCGCCCTCCTTGGCCAGCGCGGCGATCGACGCGCTAAGCAGATGCGGATCGAGCCAGCGCTTGGCCGCGACGAACGACAGCGGCTTGCCGTTCACCGTCACCTTATAAAGCTCCGGTGCCTCGATGGCCAGTTCCAGGCTCTTCAACACGCTGGCATCGTCCACTTGAAAACGGAACGTGGCTTCGAAGCCGTCCTTGGGCATCACTTTGGCCATATCGAAAAAGCGGCGCTTGAATTGGATGGTGTTGTCCCACATGGGCCGCTCGTAGCCGTGCCCCAGCCAGAGCAGATAGTTGGCGCGCCAGGTGTTCACGCCGCTGTACTCGGCGTTCGAGAGCTTCAAGTCGCAGTAATCCAGCGCCAGCACGTTGGGAGCATCGGCCGTGATGGTCCAGGAGGCGGCTTGGACGGGCGTGTACGCGTGAGCGGGCGCGGGCTTGGCTGCCGCGCCGCTCTTTTTCACCACGAGCAGGAGCGAACCCGCGGGCGCCAGATCCAGATGGAAGCGCACGCGCGCGGCGCCCTCGTGTGTGAACTCGGCCGGAACGCTCTTGCCGGAAACGGTGTCCCAGATCTCGAGCGCGCCGCCTTCGACGCTGGCTTCGGCGCGGGCAGGCTGGAGACCCGTGTTGGCAAAGAACAGCACACGCTCGCCGTTCTCGAGTGTCCGCTCAGCCATACCGACTCGCGGCAACTCGCGATCCAATATGACGCGCGGTGGAACGCGCTTATGGATTTCGCGCGCAAGATCGCCCACCGCATCGACCATGTGCCACTGCGCGGCGTAACGCGCGCGCAGATCCGCGATCTTGCCGCTCGCGCGCCCGTCCACATATGCCGCCGGCTCGGAAAGTGCCAGAATCTCGCCGCCACCCGCCAGGTATTTCTCCAAGTGCGCCACGGTTTGTCCGCGAACATTCGTCATGTCCTGGGGCCAGACCAAGAGGTCATAGGATGCCTGGCCCACGCTAAGACGCTTGCCGGACGGCTTGCCGAACCACTCCAGGATGTATTCGTCGACCAGGTCGAAGTCCACCTGACGATCGGCCAGGTATTGAACCAACTCGCCGTAGCTGCTTTTCATCGCGGCAAGTTCCGGCGTCCCGGCGCCACGCCGCGCCCACAAGAATCCGCTGGTGGTGGGTTCCAGAACCGCCACGCGATTCGCCGCCACGCCACGGCTCAGCATATAGGAGACGCGCCCGAGATGGTCCCCGTGCAGCTTATAGTAGGGCCACCAGGCGGAAACGTCCGTGAAACTCTGCGGATGGTCGCGCTTGCGCGCGCCGCGAATGGTCGAGAACGCCAGGTGCTGGTCCATGAAGTCGACGCCGTGAACCATCAACCAATCGCCGAAGCGCTTGTAGTGTTCGAAGGTGCTGTCCCAGCCGGCCACGCCGTAGGCTTCGCAGAAGACACGCCGGCCGAGTTGATGGGAAACACTGGCCACCTGTTTGATGGTGAACAGGTAGTGTTCGTCGGCGCCCCGCTTGCGCAGATTCGCGCCCTCCAGCAGATCGATTCCGGGCATATGCTCGAAAGCGTAGTAGGACGCGTCGGCGGGCGTGATCCATGGATAGGGCCATTCGTGTTCCATCCAGTGGCCGGTGAATTGGAGGTTGTTGCGATCGCACCACTGGAACAACGGGCGGAAGAAGTTCTCTTTCCAAAGGTCGTGAATGGTCTGCCAATAGTCGAAGCGCACTTTGCGCCAATCGCCCACGTCCCAATACAGCGAAGCGAGATTGTCGAGTAAATCGTAGCCACAACGCTTCTTGAATTCGGCCAGCGAATAACGCGTCAGCGGGAGCGCGTACGGGCCGGTACCACCGGCCAAAAGCTGCGGCTCGTCATTGAACGAGTACTTGACGCTCTTGCCAAACTCCGCGCCGAAGTGAGCCTTGTACGGCTCGTAAGTGGATTTCAGAAATTCCACGGTGGTGGCCGGATTGGTCAGGTCGACGTATGGGAAACCAGCGGTCCAGAAGCCGCCCACGGCGCGCTTCAGGCTAAACACGGCGACCTTCTCACCATCCGGCACTTCGCTGCTGCGGGAGACACGTTTCGCCGAGACCACCTGGGCCCTGGCGTCACGCGCAAGCACGAAGATCGCAAGCGTCTCCGACCAGCCCCACGGCGCGCGGTCCGCCGCGACATCCTGCTCGCACGAAACATACTGCAGGACCGTTTCGGGAGCTCGCGCGGGAACGTGCCCTCCGGCGAATCCGCCCGGATAGCTGTTTTCGTCGTAGATGTTCACCTGGATGCCGAGGCGCTTGCCTTCTTCCAGCGACAACCGCCAGAGCCGGAACCACTCCGGGCTCAGATACTCGGTCATCATGCCGGGCCGCGGGTGAATGAAAACGCCGCCCATGCCCTGCGCTTTGAACTGCTGCAACTGCTCTTGCATGCGTGGCCAGGACATCTCGTCGTTCCACACCCAAAGCGGCATGGAACGGTACGCGGCGGGCGGATCGCTGAACTTGGCGCGCAGTTCGCCGGGTGTTTCTGGCGCAGTCTTAGCGCGGAGCGCCTTTGGATTTCGCAACAGATCGATTTCCGTCTGGCCTTCCACCCATTTATAGGAAGCCGGCACATGGGCGGGCGCGGGCGATTTCGTGGCCTGCTGAGCCCTGACAACCAGAACGGCTACGAATAGTAGGAGTAGCCAAGTCAAACGTCGCATCCGTGTTCTCCTCAATGTGCTTTAATCCGGGCCCCGAGCACCCGGACTGGTTCAGGCGATCCATTCACGCCGCCGCCGCGCGAAACTCCATCGACCCATTTTGCCTTAGCCGTGTTGCTCACATCTACTTCGATGATGTTCTCGACGCTTCGCACCAGCCAAGAGTGGGCGAAGGTTGAGCATCTTTCAGATTAGAACACGGCGGCGTGAAGTGCCGGTATACTGAGAGCGGTAACATGAACAACCACAGCCGCCGCAGTTTCCTCGAAAGCACGTCGGGCGCTGTCACGCTCGGAACCTTCTTGAACCTGAACCCCAAGGCCATGGGCGCATCCGAGAGCATTCGAGTCGCGTTGATCGGCGCCCGCAACCAAGGCCGGGGTGTCGCGTTGCGGCACATCGCCGCCGGTGCGAAGATCGCCACCTTGTGCGATATCGACGACGCCATCAACGCGAAAGTCGCCCCGATGATCGAGAAGGCGCAGGGCAGCGCGCCGCAATACGTCAAGGATTACCGGCGCGTGCTGGACGACAAGAACATTGATGCCGTGATCATTGCGGCGCCGGACCACTGGCACACGCACATGGCGCTGGCTGCCTGTCAGGCCGGCAAGGACGTGTATCTCGAAAAACCCGTCTCGCAGACCATCGGCGAGGGCCAGTTGATTCGCGACGCCGCCCGCAAGTACAACCGCGTGATGCAAATCGGCACCATGCGCCGCAGCGCGGATCACTTCCGCGCGGCGGCCGAGTACGTGGGATCGGGCAAACTCGGCAAGATCTGCCTGATCAAGGCCTGGATGTGCCAGGTGCGCAAGAGCATCGGCAATCCGCCCGACGGCACTCCGCCCGAAGGCGTGGACTACGACATGTGGCTGGGGCCGGCGCCCAAGCGCGCCTTCAACCCGAACCGTTTCCACTACAATTGGCGCTTCTTCTGGGATTACGGCAACACGGAATTAGGCAATCAGGGCGTGCACCTGCTCGACATCGCGCTGTGGGGAATTCAGAAGTTGCGCGGCGACAAGAACTGCCTGCCGACACGCGTCTCTGGCCAATCCGGCATCTACTGGCTCAACGACGCGAAGGAAGTTCCCGACACGCAAGTACTCACTTACGACTACGGCGATTTCATGCTCAATTGGGAACTTCGGAGTTTCAGCGGCCATCATCCCGTGGAAGGCACGGCAGCCGGAACCGGTTTCTATGGCACGGACGCCACGCTGATCGTGGACGGCGGAGGCTGGAAAGTATACGCGAGCGACGGCACGGTGGCGGCTTCCATGCCAAGCGCTCCGTTCCGGCACGAACGAAATTTCCTCGATTGCATCAAGAGCCGCGCATTACCCGTAGCCGACATCGAAGTCGGGCGGCTCAGCACCACGCTCAGCCACTTGGGCAACATCGTCTCGCGTTTGAACCGCGGTGTGGTCTTCGATCCCGCCACCGAAACGTTCGGCAGTGACAAGGACGCCAACGCTTTTCTGACCAAGACCTATCGCGACGACTATCCTCTGCCACGCGTGTAAACGCCCTCAGCGATAGACCCGCAGGTTGTCGAGTTGAAGCCAGGCCGCCGTAGTGGCCGGGCGCGTCAGTTCAAATTGCAGCATCAGAAGATCCTGGACGGTCCACGCCGCGGGTTGCCTGGGTTTGGCAGGCGCACGGCGCGCGCGTTGGGCGTGCCGGTATCCGACATGCGAGCCATCACGGTGTAGGCATGGTTACGCGGCGGATCGGGCAATTCGGCGGCGGGTTCGAGCACGGCGGAAGGTTCATGGTCTACTCCCTGCGGAATTTCAGGTCGGGCAGTGGGATGCCCTGATGGTCAGTGAAACGGAGGCAGTAGATCCATAGCCCGGTGCTGTTCATGGTCGTGAGAGTGAGCCGCGTACGCCCGGCGGGAATCTCCACCGGGATGCGCTTCTCGATGATCAGGCTGTCGTTGCGGATCATGCCCTTGCCTTTGGGCGGGAAGTCGAGCGCGTCGAGGACGATCTTGTCGCCGAGATAGACGCGCACGCCGTCGTCCCATCCTATTTCGAGATAGCCCTTCTGGGCACGCGGCGAGTGGATGAAAGTCGCCAGATGCGCTCCGCTGTCGTCGGTACCGCGGTAGCCGTAGTAGTAGCGCAGGTTCGTCGTCGCCATCGGATTCAGGCTATCCATCGGCACCCAATGGATACCGATGTCACGGCCGATGTGCGATTCGAAAGGCCGTATGGGACCAAGGGCCGCTCGCATGGCCGCCAACTGTGGCGCGTGGCGTAAGCTACCGGTGAGTCCGAGCAGCCACCACTGTTGCGGCGCGGCAAAGGCGTCGCACATTTCGAGCGCGCCGATTTCACTCCGATCCCAACGCCGCATCGCCCGCACCTGGCGATAGAGCGGTTCGCCCGGGGCGATAACGGGCTTGTCAACCAGAATGCGATGCCAATCGCGCACGTCGATGTCCGAGTATTTCTGAGTCTGCTTGGGCAGCTTGTACTTCTCTTCGAGTTCCGGCGTGTGCACGTAGTAATACGGCGTGGCCGTGAACGACCACATGTAGAATTTAGCCGTACTGCGCAGTACACGCATCTGTTCGCGGATCTCGGCCACTTCCTCCTTCCATGGCCGCACGGGCACGTCTTGGCGGTCCGTTTCGCTCATGTGCAGAGGCCAGACACCCGGCGCCACCGAACAACGGCGCTTCCAATAAGCGGCCACTTTCGGTGCAGTGAGATGTTCGACCGCGGTATCCTCGAATCGCGTGCAGCCCATGGTCGCCAGCCGGTCGCGCACGTAATACGTCCACTCGCTGCCGAAGTGCAGGCCGCCGGGCGCGTCGCGCTCGGCCATGGCTTCGATGAGTCCAAGCTGATAGTACGCGTCCACGGCCCAGTGGCGAAGATTGCCAGGCAGCACGAAGATCACCGCTTCCGGATAGGCGTCCAGCAGCGCGCTCATGGCCTGGTGTCCTTGCCGGCGCACCGTATCGAGCACGTCCTCGACCGTGTAGTTTTCGAAGCGGTACTGCTGGTGGTGGATCTCCCACATGTTGGCAGCGTATTCGAGATCCAGACAGACCCCTCGGAAGCCCAGCCGCTTCGCCGTGCGCCCCAGCGCGGCGAACTGCTTTTCCATATTGGCAGTGAAGTCTTTCGAAAAGATGGTTTCCGGCCGTGGGTACCTGCCGTCCGCAGCCCAGTGCACGGTGAGAAGATTTTCCGTGACCCCGGCTCGTCGTAGCGACGCGAGGTTCTGGCGAACCTCCTCCATCCACGGCTGGGCTTCGGGGGCGGCGCCACTGGCTCCCTCGAAGCGCTTCACGGCGTCTTCCCAACTGCCACCACCGAAAAAGAAACCGTCGTAGAGCCTGGCGATCTCCGCCGCATGATCGTTGAGATAGCCGTTGGGATGGGCCGAGAACGCGATCATCTTAGGACCGGCGGCGAACGCCGCGGCCGCCAGCAGCAGGAGGATGAACAGAAGTCTCGAACGCATAGGAGTAACATTATCCGATATGCACGCACGCCATGCGGGACAGATTCCCGGCATGCACCGCCGCGCGCTGCCGTGAGGACTGGCCGGTGCGGCGGCGGGCACGCTGTTGTGAGGTGCCTCCGAGGGCAGGCCGAATATCCCGATGATCTACGCCGACGATCTGGGTTGGAGCGACGTCGGTTTCAACGAGCGAAAGAGTGGGACCACACCGAACCTGGACCGTCTGTCCGCCGAGGGTACTGCCTCTCGCTGTTGGCACACAGTCATGCCGCTGTGCGCGCCTTCGCGCGCCTGCTGCTGACGGGCAAGTATACGATCCACAACGCCGTCATTTCGAACACCGTGGACCTGTCCGGTGAACAAGCCACCATCGCCGAAGCACTCACGCCCGCGGGTTACGCGACGACGCTGATCCGCAAGTGGCACCAAGGCAATCGCCCGGGAGGCGGATTCACGCATCCGGTCGAACAAGGGGTTGTTTCGACGTTCGGCTACCTCGGCGCAGTTCACGCCTGCGAGCACTATCCGAAGTTCCCCTATCGCAATCTTGAAGAGGAACCTGTCACCGGCTTAGAATCCCAACGCGACTTACGTGGCGATGATTCATCGCATGGACTCACGCATCGGCCGCGCACTGAAGACGCTGGAAGAAACCGGACTCGCCGTGAACACGTTGGTGGCCGTCACGAGCGACAACGGAGCCACCTTCGAAGCGAGCCACCAGGGCGCGTCGCGGCGGGGCCAGTGTCGGACGAAGTCGTGCACAGGATCGACGTGATGCCGCCTCTTGTCGCGGCCGCCGGCGAGCGTCAATGCGTCGTGGAAAGTGGGCGGCGCCAACATGCTGGAGGTCTGGACGGGTCAAGCACAACCGCCGCAACGGACCTTGTTCCGGGAGTGGCGCACGGAGGCCGCCGAGTATCCGGAATCCACCAACACCTCCAGGCGGAGCAGAAGGCTTGGCTGGCAACAGAAGCGAAGTAGCCGCTCACTCTAAGCGGAATTTCACATCTTCAAACGGAATTCCTTTCGGGTCGGTGAGCCGCAGCGCGTAGACCCATTTGCCGCGCAGATTCATAGTGGTGACCGAGAGTCGCGTAGCGCCCTTCGGAATGGTCACGCTGATTTGCTTCTCGAAAAGGAACTTGTCCTGGTAGACCATTCCTTTGCCCTTGGGTGGATACTGGAGGGCGTCGAACACCACCTTTTCGCCCAAGCGCACCAGAGCACCGTCGTCCCAGCCGAAGTGCAGGATGGCCTGCCGCTCTTCCGGCGAATGGATATAGGTGACCAGGTGCGCGCCTGCGTCGTCCACGTTACTGAAGCCAAAAATGTAGCGTGGTGAAGTGATGCCGATGGGATCGAAATTATCGTAGCGGAACCAACGCACACCTCCGTCGCGGCCCCGATGTATTTCGTGCTCGCTCACGCGGCCGAGCGGTGCGTCCATTCCGGCAAAACGCGCTCGCGTGTTCAAGTTCCCCATCTTGCCGAGAACCCACCAACGGCCCGGCGTGCCGAACGCGTCGCAGAGTTGTTCGCTGGTAATTGCGCCGCGGTCGTAACGCGCGATGTTGGCCAACAACTTGCGGAGCGGCGATGTGGCTTCCAGCCGGGGGCGCGACGCCAGCATGTCGAGCCAATCGCGCGCGTCGACATCCGGCAGGCGAAACTTCGGTTTGGTCAACTGGTACTTCTGTTCGAGATCCGGCGTGTGCGCGTACCACATGGGAGCGCCGGAGTAGGACCAGATGTAACGCTTGGCCGTGGCGCGTAACACCGCCATCTGGCGGCGCAGTTCTTCCACTTCCTTTTTCCAGGGTTGCGCGGGATAGTCCGCAACCGGCGTCTCGACCATGTGGGTGGGCCAGACGCCTGGGGCCATCGTGCAGCGGCGCCGCCAGTAGCCGGCCACGCTGCGACTCGCCAGCAGCGCGGGCGCGGGGTCTTCGAACCGGGTGGTGGCGAGCGAGGTCACATCGTCGCGCACGTAGTAGCTGAACTCGGTGCCCAGGTGAAAACCACCGGGAGCGTCGCGTTCCGCCATCCGGTCGAGCATGCCGAGCTGAAATTCCGTGGAGAGCACGCGGTCGCGCAAACCGCCCGGCAGCAGAATGATCACCGCATCGGGAAACGCATCGAGGAGTGCTCCAACCGAGGCGCGCCCTTGCACGCGCGCGGCTTTCGCGAGTTGCTCCGGCGTGTAGTTTTCATAGCGGTAGTGAGGATCGTCGAGATCGTAGCGCGGATAAGGATACTCGATGTCGATGCACACGCCCCGGAAGCCGAGGCGTTTGGCGGCGGCGCCGATGGCCGCGTACTGCTCGGCCATGTGCTTTGTGAATGCGCTCGATAGCAAACGCTCGGCAGTGGGCCAGGCGCCATCGGTGGGATAGTACACCGTCAGGAAGTTCTCGGTCACGCCGGCGCGGCCCAGCGCGGTGAGATTGCGCCTCGCCTCATCCATCCACGCCTGCGCCTCAGGCTGGGCTGTGCCCGTAGCCGCGAAACGCTTGGCGGCGTCTTCCCAACTGCCGCCGCTGAAAAAGAAACCGTCGTAGCTCTTCTTGATCTCGGCCGCATGATCCGTCAAGTAGGCGTTGGGCTGCGTCGAGAAGTAGATCATCTTCGGATCGGCGGCGACCAGGAGCGAGAGGCTGCACAGAACGGCGATGCGGGAGAGGCGCATGGCCTTCATTATGTCGAATCACTTCGCGACAACGCGCGAGATAGCGCGCACCAGGCGGCGGTAAGGGACTTCGGCGAAGGAATCGAAGGCCAGCCACTCGCCTTCGCGCCAGCTCGCGTAATACCAGCGCGTAAGCAGCGCCAGGTGATCTTCCTTTTCGGCCAGCGTCCCGGCGGGCGCGGGAAGCGCCGCCACCAATTCGCGCAGGCGCGAATCGAGCGAAACGGAACTGCCGCTCTCAACCCGCACCGCGAAGCGCTGCGGCGCCTGCCAGTAGCCATCCAGCAGGAACCACAACTCGACCGAGGCAGCATCCACCGACGGCGCCACCGCGACGCCGCTCACGCGCGCGCCCACTCGAGCCAGTTCGTCGCGCAGTTTCAGGACCTGCTGCACTTTCTCGAAACGCTTGTGTTGCCGCGCCGCCTCTTCAAAGTCGAGTTCCTCGCTGGATCGCTCGCGCGCCGCGGCGATGATATCGACGAGCGAACGGCCGCCGGTGGAGAGAAAGTCAACCACGCGCGCGACTTCGCTCGCGTACTCTTCCAATCCGACAATCTGCTGGCACGGCCGCAGACACATGCCCATCTCGCCGTAGATGCAGCCAGGGTGTTCCGGAGAGGGCGCGAGGTCTTCCTGGCATCGCCGGATCTGGAACAGATCCAGAAATTGATTCTGGAATTCCTCGGCCGCCGCGTGCGTACGAAAAGGACCGTAGTAGAAGGACTCGCCCCGGCTCAGGTGGCGGGAGATATGTGTGCGAGGAAATGCGTTCGATCGCACCAGTTTGACGAAGGCCGGGGGACGCAGCCTCAATAGCGATCGATAGTTGTCCGGGAAATGACGGCGCATGAGCGCGTAGTGGACGAGCGTGCTCTCCAGCCAGGAGGCCGTGGGCCACACTTCCAGGCGCGCGGCTACTTCACGCAGGCTTAGCAGGCGCGAGGTGCTGGCGCGCGGCCCGAGTAATCGCGCCAGCCTCCGCCGCAAGCGCGCGGTCCGCGCCAGATACGGCGCTCCCTCGCGCGGCCAGATGAGAAACACGGCCGGCGTGTCGTCGATGGCGCTCCACCACGCGTCCATATCCGAGGTTCCGTCGAAAGCGATACGGAGCGGCTCACGCTCGATTAGCACTTTCCAAAATTGTAGCCGAGCGCGCGCCGGCGGATTGAGACATCATCTACTATATGGAACGGCGAGTCTTTCTGAAGACAGCGGCACTCGCGGGGGCTGCGCAGGGCGGCGAACCCCAGGGTTGCGACGTATTCGTGTATGGTTCGACACCGGGCGGCGTGGCCGCCGCCGTGGAGGCCGCCCGCCGTGGTTGCCGCGTTGTGCTGGCGTGCCCTAAGAATCGGCCCGGCGGCATGGCCGCGAGCGGATTGAGTACCACCGATGCCGTGCGCACGCAGCTGTTCGGCGGCATAGTGGCGGAGTTCATAGCCAAGGTTTTCGCCGAGTATCGCAGTCTGCTGAAGGACGACGAAGCGCAACTCAAACTGGTGCGCAACGGCTGGTTCTACGAGCCATCGGTGGCCGAGGAGATCTTCCGTCGTTTGATCGAAGGCGAGCATGAGCGCTTGCGCTGGCTCCCCGCACATTGGCTGGAACAAGCCGTAGTCAGGGACCGCCGCATTCGCGAGGTCAAGCTCACCGATCGCCAGGGAGTGCCCATTACGATCGCCGCGCGCACGTTCATCGATGCCACCTATGAAGGCGACCTGGCCGCCGCCGCGAAAGTCCCGTATCGGGTGGGGCGCGAGGGCCGTGAGGAATACGGAGAGCCATTCGCCGGCATCCACTACATGAACTGGCGCACAGGCCGGCAGATCATGACGAGCGACACTGGAGAGCCATCGCTCGCCATCCAGGCTTTCTGCGCGCGCTCCATCTTCACCGACGATCCCGCCGAACTCGTGCCGATCGAAAAGCCCGGCACCTACGAAGAGCATCTACAGGACTACCTGGTGCTGCGCGGCGATTTCGCGAGCGGCCGCGTGAAGAGTTGGGGATGGGGCACGCCGCTGCCTCGCCGCAAGTATCAAGCCAACGGCAATATCGAAGCACTCACCAGCCTGAATTGCCCCGGCGCGAGTTGGTCCTGGCCTGAAGCCGGCCGGCATCATCGCGAGCGTCTCGAGAAGTTCCACGTCGATCACGCGGCGGGCCTGATGTATTTCTTGCAGAACGACTCCGGCGTGCCCGAACACGTCCGGCGGAAGATGGGTGCGATCGGACTCCACCGGCGGGAGTTCAGCGACACCGGTCATTGGCCCTGGCAGATCTACGTCCGTCAAGGGCGGCGCATTGAGGGCCGCGCCATTGTCACGCAGCACAACTTCACGGTGGACCCCAAGACAGGTCGCACGCCGCGCGTCGCTTCGCCCATCGCCATTGGCGAGCACTCCTTCGACGTGCATCCTTGTCACGACCGGCGTTACGCGGTGGAGGGATTCATGGAAGGCGTGCTGTGGTATCCCAAGAAAGCTTTCGGTCCGGCGCAGCCGGGGCAGATTCCTTACGGAGCGATGCTGCCGAAGAACCTTGACAACCTCCTGGTACCCGTGGCGCTCGCCTCGACACACATCGCCATGTCCGTCGTGCGCATGGAGCCTGTGTGGATGACCACTGGACAGATTGCGGGATTGGCCGCCGCGCGCGCCGGCGAGCAACGCTTGGACGTGGCGGCGCTCGATCCCAACCCGCTGCCCGCACTGCTCAAGATTCAGACCGATCCCTACGCGTGACGCCGGCCGTCACAGCGTCGGCGCCTCCACGGGCACAGTGACCGGGAACGTTTCCGCGCAGCCATCGACAACCAGGGCGGAAACGCGCCAGCGCACGGGATCCACGAAACACGCCGACGACTGCTGCGTGCGGTAGTAGGTGATGCATTCGACGATCAACTTTCCCGCGCCGGCGGCAGCATGTCGCGCAAATAGGCGCGCCCGTGTGACCCACCCGGATCGACTCGTTGAAGAACGCGAGCAGGAAGACCACGCCGCCGATCTGTTTGCTGTTCATGCCGTTGCCGGAGACGTGATTGGCGTAACGCCCTCAAGGCGCGTGGGTAGGGGCGAGTCCTCCGGGCTCGCCGGCGTCGCAGCTTGGCCGGTCATGGCCCAGGGGTAGCGTTTCAGCGTCTCGGCGGCAATGCGGACGCGGTAATCGAGTTGCCTGTTCTGGCTTTTCTATCAAGGAACCATGACGAAGTGGCGGTCCGCCTCCGGCGGGTGAGCCAATGAGAAGCGCAGCGTGGTGGCGCCGAAAAAGGGTGTGGCGAGGCGCTCCGTCACCACCAAAGCCAGGACGGCGGCCAAGATTGTAAGCGGCTTCTTTCGGTAGGGTGTCTTCAGGAGGATGACTTGAGCGAGACGGCCATCTGTCGTATCATGTCAGAAACACCAAATGTTGGACACTGGGGCGGAGATGGACGTGTAACTGGAGACCTCCGTGTCCTGAACCGAAGTTTAGACGAGACGCGCTAGAGGCCTAGCCCGGCTCACTGGAAGCGAACAAATTCTCAATCGAGAGGAAACTGGTAGCGGATGAGTATAAGCCAACTTGCAAGATCGATCAAGGAATCCGCCACCCTGAAGCTGAACGAGACCGCAGCTATCCTCAGGGACAAAGGCGAGCCTGTCATTCACCTCGGCGGAGGCGAGCCCAAGGGCAGAGCGCCGATCGACGCCATAACCACGGCCAGTTCGATGATGGTCACCGGCGAGGTGCGTTATTCCCCCGCCGACGGCATTCCATCGCTCAAGAAGGCAATCATCCGATATACCGAGGAGAATTATAACCGGGTGGTCACGCCGTCGAATGTAATCGCTTCCAGCGGCGCAAAGCAGTCCATCATGGTGGCCCTGCAAACTATCGTGGAGCCGAAAGAGGAAGTAGTTTTCGCCGCCCCCTATTGGGTGAGCTATCCCGAGATGGTAAAACTCGCCGGCGGCGTGCCCGTGGTGGTCACGCCCGAGGACGGCAGCTTCCAACCCACGGTCGCCGAGTTCGCCAGTATGGTGGGCTCCTATACCAAGGCCATCATCATCAACAGCCCCAACAACCCCAGCGGCGTGATGTACTCGAAGGATTTCATCGCTGAAATGGTCCAGTTCTGTGAGAAGAAGGGCATCTATCTCATCATGGACGACACCTACAACCGGTTGGTGTTCGACGGACTCTCGCCCGTCAACTGCTACGAGTTC
Source organism: Terriglobales bacterium (assembly GCA_963745655.1). Taxonomy (GTDB): domain Bacteria; phylum Acidobacteriota; class Terriglobia; order Bryobacterales; family Bryobacteraceae; genus JAJFUV01. Next base: position 185,219 of record CAVUYK010000013.1, read on the forward strand.
GCCAAGGACTTCAGCGAGCATTCCAAACTCATCGTCATCAATTGCGTGTCGAAGATGTACGCCATGACCGGTTTCCGCGTCGGCTGGACCGTGGCCGCCAAGGAAATCGTCCAGGCCATGACCAACATCCAGTCGCAGCAGACCTCCGGTCCGGCCACTCCATCGCAGTGGGCCGCCGTGGGCGCGCTTACCGGCGTGCAGAGTTCCATCGACGGATTGCGCATGACGCTCGAAAACGCCCGCAACGTTATGGTCTCGCGCCTGAAGATGATCCCCAACTTGAAGGTGGTCAAGCCTCACGGCGCCTTCTATTGTTTCCCGGACTTCTCCGCCTACGAGAAGAATTCCGATAAGCTGTGCCGGCTGCTTCTCGATAAGGTCCGCGTTGTCACCGTCCCCGGCATTGAGTTCGGCATGGAAGGCCATCTGCGCCTGAGCTTTTGCGGAACTCTGAAGGAGATCAAGGAAGGCATCGAGCGCATTCAGTGGGCCATCGATCCTAATTCGCCGAACGAACTCTATCTGGGCGATCGCAAGCTGGTGAGGGATTGGGTATGAACATCTACCTCGATATAAGCTCACCGGCAGCCAAGCTGGCGATGGAAAACGCCAGCGATTATGGCTTGCACAACCACGGTCTCAACCGCATCCGCCGGGCCTACTGGAACCTGACCAGCGCCGCGCTTTACGAGGAGGCCATCCATCGCTCAGAGGGCAACGTCGGACATTTAGGTCCGCTGGTCGTCAACACGGGCAAGCATCGGGGGCGTTCGGCCGCCGACAAGTTCATCGTCCAGGAAGGCGCCACCGAAAGCAAGGTCTGGTGGGGCGAGTACAACCGGCCCTTCAGCCCGGAGAAATTCAGTTCACTGCTGGCGCGGCTGACCGGCTATTTGCAGGGTCGCGACGTCTTCGTGCAGGACCTTTACGCGGGCGCCGACCCGGAGTACCGCCTTCCCATTCGCGTCATTACGGAACTTGCCTGGCACAGTCTGTTCGTGCGCAACATGCTGCTCAAGCCCAAGAGCCGCGACGCCATGAAGAAGCACGTGCCCGAGTTCACCATCATCGGCGTGCCCAGCTTCCAGGCCAGCCCGGTCGTCGACAACACCCGAAGCGAAACCTTTATCATCGCCAACTTCGCCGAGCGCATTGCCATTATCGGCGGTAGCGCTTACGGCGGCGAGATCAAGAAGACCGTATTCACGGTGCTGAATTTCCTGCTGCCGCTCGACGGCGTGATGCCCATGCACTGCTCGGCCAACGTCGGAGACAACGGCGACACGGCGCTGTTCTTCGGTCTGTCCGGCACCGGCAAGACGACGCTGTCGGCCGACCCGACCCGCCACCTCATTGGAGACGACGAGCACGGCTGGAGCGACAACGGCATCTTCAACTTTGAAGACGGCTGCTACGCCAAGATGATTCGCCTCTCGCCGGAAGCCGAACCGCAGATTTACTCGACCACCCGGCGCTTCGGAACCATTCTGGAGAACGTCGTCATGGACCCGGTCTCGCGATGCCTCGATTTGGACGACTCCATCCTGACCGAGAACACGCGCGGCTGCTATCCGCTGTCCTACATCGACAATTCCCTGCCCGAGCAGATGGCGGAACATCCCAAGAACATCATCTTCCTGACCTGCGATGCCAGCGGCACCATGCCACCCATCGCGCGGCTGAGTGTCGATCAGGCCATCTACCACTTCATCTCCGGCTACACCAGCAAACTGGCCGGCACCGAGGTCGGTCTTGGTATCGATCCCGAGATCACTTTCTCGACCTGCTTCGGCGCGCCCTTCATGGTCCACTACCCGCACGCTTATGCCTCGCTTCTCAAGAGTAAGATCCTGAAGCACGGCGTGCAGTGCTGGCTGGTTAATACCGGTTGGACCGGCGGCGCGTTCGGCGTTGGCAAGCGCATCAGCATCCGTCACACGCGCACCTTGCTCAACGACGCGCTCAGCGGCAAGCTCCACGAAGTGCAGTATCGTCAGGATCCGATCTTCGGTTTTGAGGTGCCGCTTTCCTGCGAAGGCGTGCCGACCGCGATCCTCGATCCAGCTAACACCTGGGGCAGCCATGACGAGTACTGGCGCAAGTATGACGCTCTGGCTGCGCGCTTCATCGAGAACTTTAAGCTATTCTCGGAAGGATGCACACCGGAGATTATCGCGGCGGGTCCCAAGCGCCGCAAGTAGTCACTCGCAGGCAGTTCGCTCAAGTGGCGGCATGGCAAGGGCTCGCGGCCCATGCCATGACCGCTGCTGCCGGGTCGCGAGAGTTTTTCTTCCGTCCCGAAGGCGCTTTCGCCGCCGACTTCATTCCCTTCTTCGCTAAAGGCAAGTTCTATCTTTACTACCTGCACGACTGGCGCGACGTCAAGAATCATGGCGAAGGAACACCGTGGTACCTGGTTTCCACCGGGGACTTCGTCCACTTCACCGAACACGGAGAGATCCTGGCCCGCGGCTCCGAGCAGGAACAGGATCTTTACGTTTTCACGGGAAGCGCCGTCCAGGGCCTGGGCCGCTATCACATTTTCTATACCGGCCACAATCCGCATCTGCGCAAGGCGGGCAGACCCGAAGAAGCCGTCATGCACGCGGTGAGCGACGACCTGCTGCACTGGACCAAGCAGCCGGGTGAAATGTTCTTCTCCCCCGGCGATAACTTCGAGCCGCATGATTGGCGCGATCCGTTCGTGTTCTGGAATCCGGACGCCCAGGAGTATTGGATGCTCACGGCCGCGCGTTTGAAGACCGGCCCTTCCCGCCGCCGCGGCTGCACGGCGCTATCGACTTCGAAAGACCTCATCCACTGGCAGGTGCGCGATCCCTTCTGGGCCCCCGGCCTTTACTTCACGCACGAATGCCCCGACCTGTTCAAGATGGGCGACTGGTGGTATCTGGTGTTTTCCGAATTCTCCGAGCGCATGCACACGCGCTACCGTATGGCGCGCAGCCTGAAGGGTCCGTGGCTCGCTCCCGCCAACGACACTTTCGACGGCCGCGCCTATTACGCCGCCAAGACCGCCAGCGACGGCCAGCGACGGTACTTGTTCGGGTGGCTCTCGACGCGCGACCAGAACAAGGACTACCGGGGCTGGAATTGGGGCGGCAACCTGGTCGTCCATGAACTTTGGCAGGCCGCCGACGGCAGCTTGCGCGTGCGCGTGCCTTCCACGGTGGATGCCGCCTTCGGCAAGCCCGCTACCGGCCGCACGCTGCGCCTGGCGGCGCCCGGCACCTTCCGCGCCGAAACGTTCGGCGAGATGACCAGCCGGATGAAGCTAGAGGCCAGCGTCAGTTTCGAAGCCGGCACACGAGGCTGCGGCGTCATGCTACGGGCCAGCGACGATCTGGAAAAGGCTTACTATATCCGCATCGAACCGCAACACAACCGGATGGTGTTCGATGCCTGGCCGCGTCCGGGGGACGTACCCTTCATGCAGGGTCTCGAGCGTCCGCTACGCCTCGCGCCGGGCAGGCCGGTTGATCTGAAGATCTTTGTGGACGGCACTGTGTGCGTAGTGTACGCCAACGGTGAAGTAGCCATGTCCACGCGACTCTACAACCTTCCGGAAGGCAACTGGGGCGTCTTCACACAAGAAGGCGCGGCCAGTTTCCGCACGCCGGCCTGAGCAGAGTACATACCCATCGATGCTGACAAGAAGAAGCCTGCTTCAAAACCTGACTGCGGCGGCTGTCGCTGCGCCCGCACCCGCTCTGGCGCTCGAAGGCAACCGTTTCCTGACGCTCGCGACCGTGGTTCGGGTCAATCAGATCGAAGTATCTCGCGACCGCAACCTGGGCGTGGACGAAGCCGCCGACCATACGCCGGAGAACGTGGCAGGCCTTTCGCGCGGCCGTCGAGGCCGGTTGGCCCGGCGCGCGCATCACCTGGGCCTTGAGCTGGTGCGCCTTGCGGGACCGGCGCAAGAACTACGAAGCGATCCGCGATCTGGTCGCCGGTTTCCACTCGCAGACACGGAGACGAGGTCACCTTCATTCCGGGCGGTTACTTCGCCAACGCCTACAACACGCGCGAGCAGGTGAACCGCGATCTGCACGACGGTTTGGCCATGGTCTCTCGGATCGTCGGACGCGGCTACCGCCCGCGCGCGGTGATCGCCGGCTTCCTGGCTGCCGCCAACCTGCGTTATCTTGCCGAACACGAAGGCATCCACGTTTGCCAGGGCAACATCTGGAGCCAGTACGCCGTCGATAATCAGGACGGCGATGGTTCTATCTGTTACCCCTACTACCCATCGCGTGAGCACTTCTGCAAACCGGCGCAGGGCCGTGCCGATTTCATCGATTGCGTGAACCTGGACGGCTGGACCATGGATTTCGTCGCCGCCCGCCGGCCCGGAACCGGGCACGGGTTCAACAGCCGCATGGGCGTGGGCCCCATCGAGACCATCCGCGCCCTCGGTCCGGAGAAAGGCCTGCGCCAGATGATGGATACCGCGGCCGTGCACTTCGACGCCGGGTTCGAACTCAACCGCTTCGCTTGGGTGACCAATATCTGGGAGATCTGTCTGATCGAGGAGTTCCGCAGGAAGCGCGGCTGGAGCGGCATGGAGAGCCTCACGGCGTGGCTGCGTGAGACCAGAAAGCGCTGGCCGCAAACCCGCTGCCTCACGCACGGCGAGTTCGGCTCCCTGTGGCGTCGCCAGTTCCACGACAACCGCCGTCTGGACTACCGCTTCGTGGCGCGCGGCACGGGTCTGGGCGGTTCGGATGCGGATAAACAGATCCGCTGGTTCATGAACCGCGATTTCCGCCTCGCCCTCCTGCGGCGACTCGCGGGCGACACCGCCGAAAGGGTCATCGATTTCACCCGCTACGACCTGCCCGCGCAGGAACCTCGCGACATGACGCGCCGCTGGAGCCTGCTCGGCCGAATCAACCAGAAAGGCATCCGGCCGCAGGATGCGCCCGTGCCGCTGCATGCCCTTCCCGCCGGGGACCTGGCCGTCATCCGCCGCCACTACCCTGAACTCGCCGGATAGCAGCGCGAAGTCCGGATCACAGGCCGCAGGATCGAGCCGGGCGATGTGTCGATTCTTTCAGCGACAGCAAGAAGACATACGCGCCCGGCGCTTGCACCACTCGACGTGGGCCTGCGAGCGTTAGTTGACGCAGCAGCCAGTCCGGCAAGAAGAAATCCGTGTCTGGCTGCGAATCGATGAGGCGCTCCACGTCGCCAGACGAGGCGGCGCGGATCACGGTCCCGACGGGCGCCACCGATCGCAGATTGAACCTCGCCAGCCTGGCGCGAAAGGTGGGCAACCATTGATCCAGGTGTTCGAACTCGGATACGGATACGGATATGCCCAGCCATTCGAAATCCATATATGGCCGTTTCGACTTGGGGTTTGGCGGAACGGTCAGCAGACAGTAGCGAAGGCTTGGCAGCGGCAGAACAGAGGCGTAGAACTCATCGGCCACGGCCACCAGAATCAAACCATTGCCGCGATGTTGCCCACAATAGCTATCGAGCGCACCGGCAACAGGCACGCGGGTCTCAACCGCAGCCGGGATTCCCCACACCGAGGACGCCAAGGATACTTTCACACCGGTGATCGCCACCAGCACCGCGAGAGTGAGGGCTGATGCGCGGCGAGGCAGCGCGGGAACAACTTGAGCCGCCAGTGCGGCCAAGACAGGAAGGAGCGGCAGCAGATAGTAGTTCGACCTGTAGCGAATTACGAACAGCCCCACAATCACGCTGGCAACCCACGCCAGGGCGACTGCGTTCCGGCGCCATTTGCGCACTGTCACTATCAAACCCGCAACGGCCAGGAGCGTCAGCACGGGGTCCATCGCAAACAACCGCCGCGCGTAAAACACTAGATGGGTTTCGTCGGAATACTGCGGTGGAGCCATGAGGCCGACGGCCAGGTGCTGTTGCAGGATGTATTCCGCCGTGAACCATCGCGGATGCACGGCGAGTTGGTACAGATGCCAGGGCATGGCGACAGCCAGGGCGATGCCGGCCGCGGCCAACATGCGCGCGGGACGCGGCCGCGCATCGCTCGGCGCCAACGCGAAATAGATGGTGAGAGCGAGCAGCGGCAGTGCACCTGCGATGCCTTTGGTGAGCACGGCGGCTCCGGTCGAAACAGCAAAGGTCCAGAGTGTGGCGCTACGCTCCATGGCAGGATCGCGCGCGATAGCCACCATGGCGGCAGTAATCCACAAACAGAGCGGCATGTCCGTCATGGTCAGGCGTGCAAACACGTAGAACAGGTGGCTCGAAGCTAGCAGGACCACCGCACATGTGGCAGCCAGGATGGATTGAGCCCTCCAGACAAAGGCGAACAGCAGCGCTGTCACGAGCGCCGCCGACACCAGCGAGGGTACTCGCAAACTCCAGGCCGAGACACCGAACAGACGGATGGATGCCGCGGTCAGCCACTGCAACATCGGCGGCTTATTGAGCGCGTAGCGGCCTAGGTACGTTGGGGTCAGCCAATCTCCGCCGGTGGCCATCCCGATGGCCTCGCGCCCGTAGACGGCCTCGTCCTGCGAACCGATGCGGCTCAATGGGTCGCAATACTGGCTGGCGATTCCGCTGCGCTGAACTCCCGCCGCGAACCAAGCGAGCGCGGCAATGAACACGCTCGCGTAGACGGCCAGACGCGAGGGCGAGATCCTCACAGAAACGCAGTGGTCTTGACGCCCGAAATGTCGAAACGTTTCCGGCATCGCATGTTTTTACACATCACCTTGTCGTCGAGCAGCACCATGTAGCTCGACGATTTCTGAAAGCGGGCGCGGTCGCGCTCGTCGCCGCCCGGAGGCAGGCGGTCCTTCTTCTTCCGTAACAGCCAGCGCAACTCGTAAGTCTCCGGCGTCCGGCAGTAAGGGCAGTTTAAGGTTGCCGGCTTGGTGGTTTGCGATTCGGTGTAATAAGCTCGTTCGTCCATTAATCCTCCACGTCCGGCCGCGCCAGATCGGTCCGGAAAAAATCGTTGCCGTTGGAAAGCAGTGGCATCCCGGCCACGCGTGCCACGGCTGCTTCGTAATGTTCACGCCCCAAGGGAACAACCTCGACGTTAATCCCGCGCAAAAAGTATTCAGTTGGGCGCCGGCGTTGCGCCGCAACCGCAGGACATCACAAGCGCGGTCTCAGCCTGCGTCGGCGTTCCACCGCGGCGACGGCGCCGAACCGATCCTATCTGGCAACTTCTCACACGTCGGCTGGTGAAGGAGGATCGCCAGGTTGGCCGAAGAATCCAAGATCATGCCGCGCCCTCAGACCCACTCCGGCACAGAATCCAGAATTCGTTCCCGCCAAGTGGTCCGTGTCTCTTCGGGCGGCAAGGCGCCGCTGGCGTACTTCGAGAGCCTTACGGATGGCCTCCGTTTTGCTCTCTCGTCCCAGTTGCGCAGCTTCCACAGCCAGATGCTCGACCGCCGCGTTCCTGATGTTGAGCGGCATTACCTCACTACTATACCGTTCCACACCTAGAGCAGTCCCGTTGCGCTCAGGATCAGCACTGCCACCAGGATCACCCCCAGCGCCAGTTTCATTTGGTGGTAAGTCCCGGGCTTGGCCGACTTCCACTCGCCCGCCATCACGCCCATGATGGTCGAACCCAGGATCAGGATCGTCACGTAGATGGCGTAGCCGATAGAGGTTCCGTAGGATCCCATGAACGTCGCGCCCACTCCATAGCCGAGCGTGCCGCCCAGCCAGAGCACCGACATCGCCACCGCCAGCATGGATTCGCGCCCGGCGCCCTCGAAGAAGCAGGAGAAGGTACCGTTCTTCACCAGCAGATAGGTCGAGTATGCCAGGTTCGGCAGAGACCCGCCGGCGAGCACCACGGCCCATACGGCCAAACTCGCGGCAAGCGGCGTCGAACCTGTGCTGGTCAACCGGTTGGTCAGCGCGTCGCTCAGCGCGAAGCCCAGGTTCAGGGCACTCCCCAACACCCCCGTGAACACGCATAGAATCAGGCCCAGACGGTAATTCGAGCGGCTCTCCGGCTGGCCCGACGGGTTCGAGTCCGCCTCTCTCTGCCGCGCGGCACGGGTGTACTTGCGGAGTCCGAAGGCCAGGATCGACGTACTCAGCAGCAACGCGGCGCCGCGTACGCCCAGCAACTGGTCGGGATGAAACACTGCCATCGGAATGAAGCTGCCCAGCACGCCGCATATGCCGATGACGATGGCGAACGACATGGCCATGCCGACCAACGGAAAAGAGAGTCCGAAAGTCACTTGCGCGAAACCCCAGACCAGGCCGAACCCGGCCGCCGGCGCGAAGACGCCCCACGGCGTGTTCGCGTAAATCTCGCGCAGTCCCGGATTAAAGAACGAGGCCACCGCCCACGGCAGCACCCAGAAGGTCAGAACCGAGAACAGCAGCCAGGTGTTCTCCCACTTCCATCTCTTCGCATACTTGAGCGGCAAGGGGAACGCGGAGTTCAAAAAACCGCTTATCAACATCACCATCAGGCCGGCGCCAAAGTTTTCCGTCATATTGGAGGTCCAGACGGAATATGGTACACCACGAGGGAGGAGCAATATTTGTGACGTCCAGACAGCGAGTCGCCGCCGCCCTATTGAAACAGCCCGTGGACCGTGTCCCGATCTTCATGTGGTTCCATCCTGACACCACGCGCCTGCTGGCCGCCTTGCTGGAGATCCCGCCCTCGCTGGTCTCCCAGGCCATGGGCAACGACGTCGCACAAACCTGGGTGAGTAACAACTACGCCATGGAGGGCATCGTCCATGAACACGATGGCGAAGGGCACGTGGACCTCTGGGGCATCCAGTGGGTGAAGCGCCACGTCTTTAACCAGATCGAGCATTTCCCGCTGGCCGAGGCCACCAGGCAACAGGTGCTCGATTATCGATTCCCGTATGACCAACTCGACTTCCTGCTCAGCCTGATGCGGCCGGTGCTCGACAACCGCGGCGACTTTTTCATCGGCTGCGACGTCTCGCCCTGCGTCTTCGAAATGTACTGGAGGCTGCGCGGCATGGAGATGGCCATGTTGGACATGGCCGAGGATCGCGAGTTGGCGGACGAAATGTTCCGGCGGTGCGCGGACTTCTCCATCGCACTAGCCGACCCCGCTTGCGCGGGTATGGACCTGGACTGGCTCTGGCTGGGCGACGACGTGAGCGGGCAGCTCTCGATGCTGATGAGCCCGAAGACCTGGCGCGAACAGATCAAGCCGCACCTGGCCCGCATCGCAACAGTCGGCAAGGCGTACAACTTGCCGGTGGCCTATCATTGCTGCGGCGCGTTGCGGCCCATCATCGGCGACCTGATTGAAATCGGCATCGACGTGCTGAACCCGATTCAGTGCAATTGCCCCGGCATGGACCCGTTCGAGTTGAAGCGCGAGTTCGGCGCGAAGCTCGCCTTCATGGGCGGCGTGGACACGCAGGGGGTGTTGCCTTCGGGCTCGGCCGCGGACGTGCGGCGCGCCACCGCGCGTCTGATCGACGGCATGACCGCCGATGGCGGCGGTTTCATCCTGGCGGCCTCGCACACCATTCCGCCCGAGACACCCGCCGACAACATCTTCGCCATGTATGAAGTCGCGGGCCTCCCGCGCCAGGAGATCTTCGACCGCGCCGCCCTACTGCGGCAACGGTCCCTCTGAATTGGATCTGATAGACTAGACACTCGGTCATGACAAGCAAAGAGAGGTTGCGCGCGGCGCTTGAACACCGTCAGCCGGATCGGGTGCCCATGGACTTTGGCGGCAGCGCCGTCACCGGCATACACGTGAGCCTGGTGGCGGCGTTGCGCGACCACTACGGGCTCGACAAGCGCCTGGTGAAGGTGCATGAGCCTTATCAGATGCTGGGCTGGATCGACGAAGATCTCAAACAGGCCGCCGGCATCGACGTCGAGGGCGTGATCGGACCGACGACGATGTTCGGTTTTGAAGTCGGCGACTGGAAGCCTTGGCGCACGCCGCAGGGTCTCGACGTGCTGGTGCCGGGCAACTTCAACACCACGCTCGATTCCAACGGCGACATCCTGATTTATCCGGAAGGCGACTTGTCGGCGCCGCCCAGCGGCCGCATGCCTCACGACGGCTACTTCTTCGATACGATCGTGCGCCAGGATCCCATCGACGAAGACCATCTCGATCCGGCGGACAACTGCGAAGAGTTCACGCCCATCGCCGACCGACGCTCGCGCATTTCCGGAGCGCCGCCCAGGCGGCCGCCGCCACCGGCCGTGGCGTTCTGGCGACCTTCGGCGGCACCGCCTTCGGCGACATCGCCCTGGTGCCGGCACCGTTTCTCAAGCGCCCGAAGGGTATCCGCGACATCGCCGAGTGGTACATGACGACGGCCGCGCGGCGCGATTACGTCCACGCCATCTTCGAGCACCAGTGCTCCACCGCATTGGCCAATCTCGCGAAGGTGAGCGCCGCGGTCGGCGACTCCATCGACGCCGTCTTCGTGTGCGGAACCGACTTCGGCACACAAAGTTCTACCTTCTGCTCGCTGGCCGCCTTCCACGATCTCTACTTCCCTTACTACAAGCGAGTGAACGACTGGATTCACGCCAACACCAACTGGAAGTCTTTCAAACACTCCTGCGGCTCGGTATGGCGGCTCATTCCCGCGTTTATCGACTCCGGTTTTGATATTCTGAATCCGGTCCAGTGTTCGGCCGCGGACATGGGCGCCGCCCGCTTGAAATCGGAGTTTGGAGACCGTATAGTCTTCTGGGGCGGCGGCGTGGACACGCAGAAGGTTCTGCCTTTCGGGACGCCGGCCGAGGTGCGAGCGCAAGTGCTCGAACGTTGCGGGATTTTCTCGAAGGGCGGCGGCTTCGTTTTCGACGCCATCCACAATGTACAGGCCCGCACCCCGGTCGAGAATGTAGTAGCCATGATAGACGCAGTGCACGAATTCAACGGGACGAAATAGAATACGAGAGAGGACTCCATGCCTGATCTGACCAAACTGCACGATGCAATTTTGAACGGCGACGCGAAGACTTCCGTCGCGGTCACCAAAGAAGCGCTGGCCGAAAACGTCGACCCACTGGAGTTGGTAACCAAGTACATGGTTCCGGCCATGGACGAGGTGGGCCGCCGCTTCGAATGCGAAGAGTATTTCGTGCCGGAACTGCTGCTGGCCGCCCGCGCCATGAAGGGCTCGCTCGCACTGCTCCGGCCGCTGCTGGTCGCGCGCGGCGATAAGCCCGTAGCCACGGTAGTCATCGGCACGGTGAAGGGCGATCTGCACGATATCGGCAAGAACCTGGTGTCGGCCATGCTCGAGGGCGGCGGGTTCGAGATCATCGACCTCGGCAGCGACGTTTCGCCCGAGAAGTTCGTGGAAGCGGTGAAGACCAGCGGCGCCAACATCATCGCCTTGTCCGCCCTGCTCACGGTCACCATGCCGTCCATGAAGACCACCATTGAAGCGCTCAAGAGCGCGGGCCTTCGCGAGCAGGTGAAGGTGATGGTGGGCGGTGCGCCCGTAACGAATCAGTACGCGCAGGAAATCGGCGCCGATGGCTACGGCGAGAGCGCCAGTTCCGCCGTACACCTGGCCCGTAAACTGGCGGGAGCGGCGTAGTCGAGTGCGTCCCATGCCAGCCCTCCTCGAAAAGCTGCTCGCAGCGGGACCCGTTGTGACCGATGGCGCCTGGGGCACACAGCTCCAGGCGCGCGGCCTGGCGCCCGGCGAATGCCCCGACGCCTGGAACCTCACTCATGCGGACCTGGTCGAGCAGGTGGCGCGTGCTTACGTGGACGCGGGTAGCCAGGTCATTCTGTCGAACACTTTCGGTGCCAGCAGCCTCAGCCTGGCTCGCCACGGCCTGGACGCCCAGACCGTCGAGATCAATCGCGCCGGCGCCGCCATTTCCAAACGCGCCGCCGCCGGCAAGGCTCTCGTGTTCGCCTCCATGGGTCCGTCTGGCAAAATGCTCATGTCGGGCGAAGTCACCGAAGAGGAGCTGCTTTCGTCCTTCGCCCAGCAGGCGCAAGCTCTAAAGGAAGGCGGCGCGGACGCGCTCGTCATCGAGACCATGTCGGATCTGGCCGAAGCCAAGATCGCCTTAGCCGCCGCCAAGCAAACCGGCCTTCCCGTGGTGGCCTGCGTGGTGTTCGATTCGGGCAAGAACAAGGACCGCACCATGATGGGCAATACGCCCGAGCAGGCGGCCGCCGAACTGACCGAAGCCGGCGCCGATGTGATCGGCGCCAACTGTGGCGTCGGCATCGCCGCTTACGTGCCCATCTGTACCCGGCTCAAGGCGAATACGGATAAACCGGTCTGGATTAAAGCCAACGCCGGGTTGCCCGAAATCGTGGACGGCCGCACCGTGTGGAAGACCACGCCGGAAGAGTTTTCGAGCTTCGCCCCGGCGCTCATCGAAGCCGGTGCCAGTTTCCTGGGCGGATGCTGTGGTACGCGGCCGGAGTTCATCGCGGCCACTCTTAAAGCGCTCGGACGCTGATTCCCGTGAGGCTCCAACTCATCAGTTGCGAAATCTTCTTCCGTGAGATGTGCGCCGCGGTGGCGCGCTCCCCTCACCAGATCGACGTTGCGTTCCTGCCGAAAGGCTTGCACGACATCGGCGCGGTGCCCATGCGTGAGCGGCTGCAGGCGGCCGTCGACCAGGTTGATGCGACGCATTATGATGCCGTGCTGCTCGGCTACGCGCTGTGCGGCATGGGCATCTCCGGCCTGGAAGCCCGCCAGCTGCCCATCGTGATTCCACGCGCCCACGACTGTATCACGCTCTTCCTCGGCAGCAAGGAACGCTACCTTGCGTACTTCACCGCCAATCCGGGTGTTTACTTCGAGACCACCGGTTGGCTGGAGCGCGGCGCCAGGCTTCGATCCGTCCGGCCAACTTCCGACGCAGCACCTTGCCGGACTGGCCGCCACTTACCAGGAGTTGGTCGACAAGTACGGCGAGGATAACGCCAAGTTTCTCTTTGAGGAACTTGGCGACCTGACTCGCAACTACGGCCAGTTCACCTTCATCGAGATGGGCATCGAACCGGACGACCGGTTCGAGCGCAAGGCCCGGGAGGAAGCCGGGAAGCGAGGCTGGAAGTACGAGAAGATCGCGGGCGACATGTCGCTCGTGCACCGCTTCACCGACGGCGACTGGAACGAGGAGGACTTCCTGGTCCTTCAGCCCGGCCAGCGCGTGGCCGCAGCCAACGACGACCGGATTCTCAAAGCGGAACCCATCTCATGACCTCGCGTGAACGCATCCTCGCCATGTTGGACGGCAAGCCCGTCGATCATCTGCCGCTGATGCCCATCACCATGATGTTCGCGGCGGACCAACTGGGCGTGAAGTACGGCCGGTACGCCGCCGACCATCGCCTGATGGTGGATGCGCAGATGGTCACTGCCGAACGTTTCGACATCGATCACGTCTCGACCATCTCCGACCCGGCGCGCGAGGCCGCCGACCTCGGTGCGAAGGTCGAGTTGTTCGACGATCAACCGCCCGCTTTCGACGAAGACGGCGCGCTGCTCGCCGACAAGACCACGCTCGCGCGGCTGAAGTTCGCCGACCCTCTCGGCGGCGGGCGCATGCACGACCGCGTGAAGGGCATTGCCCTGCTAAAAGAGAAGGCCGGCAAGGACAAACTGGTCGAGGGGTGGGTCGAGGGCCCCTGCTCGGAAGCCGCCGACCTGCGCGGCATCAACACGCTGATGACGGATTTCTTCGACGACCCCGTCTTCGTGCGGGACCTGTTCGAATTCGTCGTCGAGAACGGTCTGCGATTCTGCAAGGCGCAGGTCGAGGCAGGCGTGGACATGATCGGCATGGGCGACACCGCCGCATCTCTGGTCGGACCGAAGATCTACTACGACTTCGTCTGGCCCTATGAGAAGCGGATGGTCGATGGTATGCACGCTCTGGGCGCCCGCGTACGCCTGCACATCTGTGGAAACACACGCAAAATTCTGGAGGGCATGGGACGCTTGGGCGCCGACCTCGTCGATCTGGACTGGCTCAGCCCGATGAGCGAAGGCCGCGAGAAAATGGGGCCCGGCCAGACGCTGCTCGGCAACATCGACCCCGTTCGCGTCCTTCGCAACGCGACGGCCGAAGCCGTCGCCTCCGCCATTGCCGAGTGCCATCTCGCCGCCGGACCGCGCTACATCGTCGGGGCCGGCTGCGAGGTCGTGCGCGATACGCCGGCGGCCCACATGTATGCCCTGCGCGACTACGCGCGAAGCCACTAATCGCGACGCAGCCGCGCGGACCGCTACGACGCTTCAGCGCTTCCGCTGGAAACCACGCACTTCGCCACGTGCTTCATGACGCCGATCGCGAAACCAACTCCGCTGTAGCACATGTAGATGAGGTGCAGCGGAAGCGCCCGAGCCGCGAACCACCAGCCGCGCTTGCGAACGAGGAAACTGTAGAAGCCACGATTCAGCCACAGCACCATTACCCCCAGCAATAACGCGAGGGGCGCGCCACCGAGCGCGATCGCCACCGGTATTCCGAAGATGCCGGCTACGCTGGCCCGTTGCGACCAGTCTGTATTCAGATCGTTGGGCATCCTGCGGTACTGCAGGACGATCTCGGTCCAAGGAATGGCGCGCACAAAGATATCCGTCCGCAGCCAGTTCCAAAAGGTCCAGCGCTTCAAATGTTTCACTTGCAGTCCGGGATCCAGAGCGATCTTGCGCGCGGCGGCATACATCCGATAGCCGAATTCAATATCCTCGATCGCCCAGCGGTTCTCGTCGAATCCGCCGTGGGCCCTGAACACATCGCGGCGAACCGCACCACAACCCGTCCAGAATGTCGAGGCGAGCCGGCACGCTTGCCGATGCACATAACAGTGCTGGATGTTCCTGTACTGGGACAGAAAATCCGGGCTGGAGGGTTCGTCGTCGTAGGATCCGATGAGAGCGTCCAGATCCGGTTCCCTCTCGAAGCGTTCGGCGATCCCCGCTAGAGTGTCTGCGTGGATGGCGACGTCCGCATCGAGAAATAGCAGTAACTCGCCTCGGGCGGCACTCGCCCCGAGGTTGCGCGCGAACGAGGGGCCGCAACGCCCGCCGGTCTCCATCACCCGCACACCCAGCGCGCGCGCCACGTCGCCGGAGGAATCCGTCGATCCGTCGTCGACCACAATGCACTCGTCCGGCGCACTCGTGGACTGTGCCAGCGCCTGCAGGCAAACACGCAAGGAATCGGCGCAGTTGTATACCGGGATAATTACCGAGATCGAAAAGCTCAATCTCAGATTTTACACCGGTCGTAATCGAAAGGCTCGTTCGCCAGATGGAATCGCGGCTCGCCATCCAGGCGCAGGTAGTAGCTCTTGAGCGGCGTCCGCTCGAAATCCGTGAGCTTGCGCGCGATCGCCTGGCCGTTCACCCATTCGTAGATGGGCACCTCCCACGGGTTGAAGGTATCCGATAGCCCGCGCTCCTTGGCGATGCGGTACAGGTGCACGTTGCCGGGCTCGTGTCCGCCCAGCCACAACCCCACGATGTCGAGCCGGAATTTGTCCTTGCCGAACATGACCAGGTTCGTAAGGTGGTCCTCTCCGGTGCCGAAGCCGTCGCCGTCCCGCCCCGTGATGCCTTCGATCATGGACAGACCGGTCTTGAGCACGCTCATGTTGTCGCAGGTCTTGTGCGCCCAGATCTCCTGCTGAATGCCGCCGAGCGAATCGTGGCTCGCATATCGGCGGTAACCCATTTTCACGTGGCTTTCGAAGAAACGGTTGACGCGCGTTTCCACCTCTGGATGGATGTCCGGCTTCATGTAGTCCGGCACGCCCAGCACCATGGGCCAACCCGAACAGAAGCGCACGTAGGGCAGCACCACCAGACCCTGCTCGTTCTTGACCGACTGCGACATGCACATGCCGTGCGCTTTCCACTTGGCGATGTTCAACAGCCAGGTGTCCGGTTCGTTCACCGGCGCGTAGTGCGGGATGCGCTGGTAGACCACCGCGTCCGGCACCTTGCTCCAGTTCATCTCGAAGCTGTCGCGAAAATTGCGCGGACGCCGCGACGGCTCGTTCATCTCGATGCCGAGCCGTTCGTTGATGTCCAGATAGCCACGGTAATTCCACGATGGAAAGCCGTTGGCTTCGATAAACCAGAACTTGCGCAGGCCGATCTCGCGAAGGCCCAGGATCAGCCCTTCGTAGAAGTGCGGGTCCGTGCCCGTGCCCCAATTATCTTCGAGCGTCCGATGGCGGTCGCGCACACTCGTAAAGTTGGGCTTGAGAATGACGCGGTACGTCACGGGGACTCCCGGCCGTCCCAGCGGCACGAAAATCTCCCGCCCCAATCGCAGGCCTTCCTCGGTCTTCGCAGCCGAGTCCATCTTATGCGGCACGTGCGTGCGCCGAATGAAAACGGCCTTCGGATTCGCCTCGATGAAAGGGTGCAGACCGAAATAGGCCCGCGGCGTGCGCAAGGTTGCGGCGCCAAGCGGCGCTGAGGCCGCCATCCCCATTGCCGCCGCGCCCCCGCGAAGGAAATCTCTCCGGCTCAGATCCATGGCATCCCCTCTGTCGACTTAGCTACAGCTTAACTGAAAACCACCACGGCCAAACACCGCATGGGAGGTAGGTATATCTCCGTCGTGGCCCCGCGCTTGACGGCTTTCAGTTCCCGTGGCCGCGTATCCGGAGCGAGCATCGTCGCTCGCGGGAATACGCCGTGCACGCGTACCAGGGTCTGGTCCTCCAGGGGGCGCCCGTAGTTCACCACGCTCAAAACAATTTCGCGCGGCCGGGCAGAGCGAGTGACCAGGGCGATCTGCGTGGCAGCGTCCCACATCCGCACGGCCCGGCGCGTCTGGCCGACCAGGTCAATGACGTCGAAGGCGAACTCACTGACATCGGTGATCTGCTCGTGATAAGCGACCAACTGCCCGCGGGCGAGCGTGTAGAAATCCCGGTCGTCCTCCCTGCGAAGGAGCTTCAGCCGGGCGTCGCGCCACCAGGCCTTCTCGCCGGCGGCGTCCACCACCACCGTTGCGCCCGCCGCCGCATGGGACAGGATCGTATTCTTCGCCCCGGGCGTCGGCGTTTCAACGCCCGCGGCCACCAGTGTCAGGATCCGCCCCGGATCCGGCGCCGGCGGCGAGGCAATGGGCGCGAGCGCCGGCGAGACGTTTTGGCGGTACATCAGGTTCACCAGTTCGGCGGTCGTCTCGGTCGAGTCCACCAATGCAGTCACCACCGGCAACGTCGGCTGGCGAAACAGCGCCACGTTTTCCCGAAGCCAACCCGCCGTCCGCGCCAGTTGCTTCCAATCCGAAAGCGCTTTCCCGTCCGATTTTAGTAGCGCCTCGCGAAAACGCTTGCCTAGACTGAGCACGTAATTGCCGCCTGAGGTCCACGCTTCCACCAGCGCCAACTCCAGCGTGTCGTGAGGAACCATGCGATCCGGCTTCAGCCCCGCTTTCTCGTCGGCCGGATAAGCCCAGCACCGCGGGCCTTCGCGGATGAAGCGCCTTCAGCCAGCCCACCCGGAATCCATTCGCGTCCACCCAAGGCTGATGGCTCGCGCCGGCGACAGCGGCGTCCCCGCCTTCCGCCGACGGACCCCGGCTGATGCCGGGCCATAGTCCTTGCTCGTACGCGACACCCTTGAGCTCGTCCGTACTCACCGGTCGAAAACCGGCCGCGCTCACCAGCGGCGCAAGCCGCGCGTCCACATCCGTTGCGTGAATCAAGACTTCGCGATCAAAGTTCACTTATCGATCATGTTCCAACATGCGCACCCGCCACGGCAACCGCACTTAACCGGCGCGGGATGGTGCGAACTTCTCCGTCCATCTGATGCGCCCGGTCATCTGCATCACCACGAACAGCGTAAGGATAGAGCCGATAGTGATCGCCAGCCCCGTAAAGCCCTTGAAGAAGAAGGCATAGGAGAACAACACCAGGTAGATCAGTTGCGCCGAGCCCGCTTCCACCGCGGCGAAGCGCATGCCGGCCACCAGTCTCAGATAACTCACCACCAGAAATACCGACACCGCCGACGCTGTGGCGAACGCAGCGTGAATCGAAATGTGATCCACCAGATAGGCCAGCAGCAGATGGAAAGCGAAGAACGCACACGCGAGGAAGAAGTAATTCATCGGGTGCAGATCAATGCCTCGCATCACCGTGATAAGAAATATCAGAAAGAAGAAGAACAGCAGCGAGACCGGAGCGAAGTAACTGATGTTCCCGGCCAGTGGCCCGGGTTGCAACTTCTCGGGCATGATCATGCCGATCTGGCAACCCGCCACCAAGTTCTGATATCGCCACTCGAGTTCCCAGCCGTGGGCGGTCTCACGCTTGGTGGTCGGCGAGAGCGCACTCTCCGGAAAGTCGATGTTGTGAAAGTCCGTGGTCATGCGCAGTCGGAAATCGCGGACCTGCGCCACCTCGCCGCCGAAATTGTAGACCCACCGGTCGAGTCCTTGCGATCGGTACCCAACCCTCAATTCCACGGTCTTCCCCGCTCCCACGCGCGTCCTGGCTACTGCGGAACTCTTGCGGTTTTCGACCTCCAGCGGCACGCCGTCGAGCATGAAGACGAAATCGTCGTAGATGGCCCGCGACGCCGGAAAGTCGAGCGCGAAGATAACTTCTTCTTCGCGGTCGCTCGGATTGCGGAACACGTAGGCGCCCTGGAACGCCACCATGTAGGTGCTGTACCACAGCAACCCCTTCCGGCGGTGTTCCAGATGCAGCCCCACATCCACGCGGCTGCGCGCGAGCGGCAAAGCCGTCGTGACCATCCTCTTTTCAGTCTTGCCCGGCTGCTTGTAGCAGGCGCGTGGCGGAGCCTGGGTTTGGGGTGCGCCCCAACTGGAAGCGACCTTGTCGCGCAGAGCGGGTCCGCGCTCGTAAGTGCGCATGTAGACCGTGCTGGCGAGGATGCACCAGGCGACCGCGGTGCACACGAAGATGAAGGCGATAGCGAAGAGGCGTTTGGCCATGGAGTATCTCCGGGAATTATTGTACGCAAAGTCACTCGTTTAGTCAAGTACTTTGTTTTATAGAGTATTGGCGCACGCCACTCCTCATGCTCCAGACTCCCGTTTTCGCTACTTCTGCTCCCCCGCTTCCGGACGCACGAGCGTGGCCTGCCACTTCAGCAGGTCCTGGAAAGCGTGCTGGTGCTGTTCCGGCTTTACATTGCAGTGGCCGCCGTGCGCCGACCAGCGCTGCACGAAGAGCTTGTCGGCGCCCGTCAAGCGCGTCATCTCCGCGTACGTATTGGTGGACCAGGCCGGCACCACCGGATCGTAGACGTTGTGGATGGCCAGCACGGGCCGCTCCAACCGCGCCAGCGGCGTGTAGTAGGCTTTCAGATATTCCACCGCCTTCGCATCGGAAGCGTAGCGTTTCACGCCGCGGTTCAAGCCCACGTCGTCGACTCCGCCCGTGTAGATGGTGTTGCGGTTGTCGAACGGATTGCCACCGGCGCGTTCCATCAACTCCCGCGTCACGCTGGCGAAGAACGCGATCCCGATGGCGATTTCCTTGTCCGCGGCGAATCCGCCGAACTTCTGCACCGCGGCCTTCTTTCGCGGATCGGCGTTCAGGATTTTCTCCAGTTCCGGCAGGTACTCCTTGCTGAGCTGCACCTGTGGCGCAAGCTTCACCGGTGAGCCCAGCACGCCCGGATAGTAGTAGTCGAAGACCACCAGCAGGTCGAAGGCGCGCTTCTGAATGAAGTGCAGACTCACGTCGAGCGGCCCGCAGATGGGCAGCGCGGCGTCGAACAGTTCGGGAAACTTCTCAATGAGCGCCAGCGACAGAATGCCGCCCATGGAGTGCCCCAGGACCACCGTCTTATTCGGCTTACCGTACTTGTCCACGTAATAGCGCGTGAGCGCCACCGTGTCCTGGATGCCTTCCTTCACCGCCCAACCACCGCGCGAGTAGCCCGCTTGCGCGATGGCGAAGCCGGCGTTCAGGAACACCTGGTAGAGCTGGCCAAGCGGCTTCTCGTCGAACTTCGCGCCTCCGCCGCCGTAGCCGTGGCAATACACCACCAGGCCCCCGTTGTGGTTCACGGGTATGTCGATGCGAAAGTGGGATCCGCCCAGCGTACCCGTCTCGACTTTGGTTTCGACCACCGGGAAGGGTTTCGCCGCCGGAGCCGAGGTGGCGGCCTGTGCCGCCGCGCGCGTCGCGATCGCCGTGCCAGTCATGCCCGTGGGCGCGGAGAAACTGCCCTTCATGAGTTCGCCGGTCAGCGCCATCTTGATATCGAACGCCGTGCCGCCAATGGGAAGTTTGAACGTCACTTCCTCCGCGTTCTGCGCAACGTCCAGCAAAGTCACCGTGTTACCGCCCGCCGACATGGTGCCCGCGAGTTTGGCACCTTCGCGCGTGAGGGTCAACTCCATCCTCATTTCCGGCCCACCGCCGCTTTGTGCCACGAAGTTCCATTTGCCCGCGACGTCGGCGGCGCTTAGCGCGGCCGCCAGAAAAAGGAAATACCATCCGAGTCTCTTCATCTCATTACCTCAGTTGACCTAGCTCTTCACAAGAATCCGCGCCCGGTCCTTTGTAAACCGTAGTGCGTGCCACGCGCGGGCCATGGCCGGCCGCAAAGCCGGGCTCGACAG
Organism: Terriglobales bacterium; assembly: GCA_963745655.1. Classification (GTDB taxonomy): domain Bacteria; phylum Acidobacteriota; class Terriglobia; order Bryobacterales; family Bryobacteraceae; genus JAJFUV01. Next base: position 205,811 of record CAVUYK010000013.1, read on the forward strand.
CTCCCAGTTTCACACGCAAGTCCTGGCCACGCACCCCGGCTTCATGGACACCGCGCGCTCAAAAACGTCGCGATAAGTCAGCCGTACCACGCCGTCGCGCACGGGCACGGCAACATTTCATTCGCTGCGCACCTTGTATTCGCCGCAGGCCGCCCACGAAGCGCACAGAGGCGCCGCAGCTATCCCGGCAGTCGTCATGATCCAACCCGCCCCGAGTATCATACTACGGTCGCATTCCGGCGCTATCCTGGGCGAGAATGGAAGAGACCACCTCACGATTCGACACCGTATGCCCTTTACCGGTCCAGTGGAAATACTCGTTCGCCGCGCACGGTGGCGGTGTCTCCTGACGAGCGCCATCGAGCACGGCGCCTGGGGCGCCAGCGCGGCATTGACAGCTTTGCTCGCGCTGCTGATCGCGGGTACGCAGATACTGGACTGGTATTGGCTGCCGGCGGCGGCTCTGGTGGGTCTGATTGCGGCCGCCTTCCGGCTGCGCAATGGCATCCCGTCGGCCTATCGTACCGCGCAACTTATCGACCGCAACCTCGGGACCGAAGACGCCGTCTCGACTGCGTTCTATTTTGGCTCGCTCGCGCCGGAACAGAGCTTTTCAGGAGAACTGCGGCAGGCACAGCACCGCGCGGCTGCCGATCTGGCACGCGGCGCGGACATGCATCGCGCGGCGCCTATTCGCCTGCCTCGCGCACTCTATCTGACCTTTTCGTTGGCCGTGTGCGCCGGTGCGCTCTTCGGTTGGCGCTATGGTGTGACGCGTAGCCTGAATCTGCGCCCGCCGCTGGTCAACCTGGCGTTCGATACGTTTCGCGTGACGCCGGTGCGCGAGTCGTCCCTGCGCAAGACGCCGGCGCAACGCTTGATCGACGAGCAACTCGAAAAGATGGGCATCCCGGCCAACCAACCAGCGGACCGCGCGAGTGCGAACGAAACCTCCGGCGATGCCTCGCGCCCAACGCGCGCTCCGGATGGGGATTTGACCGCGCCTCGAGACGAACGCTCGTCCCCGGAAGACTCCGGGCAAGGCGAGGGCGCCGACGATGCCAACGGCGAGCGCGCCGCCGACGCCTCCCCGCGCGACGGCGCCGCACAGGATCAGCCTCCGGCCGGCGCGTCGGCAAAAGGCCCGAAGGCGCCGCCGGAAGACAGCAATCCCCTGCTCGATAAATTGCGCGACGCCATGGCGAACCTGCTGGCGAAAATGAAGATCAAACCGCCACCGGGAGTCCCCACTCGCGCCGGCGGTTCGCAAGTCGGCCAGAAGGGTAAAGGTAAACAGGCATCGCGCTCGGAGAAAGGCGCGACGGGGCCGGGCGAGCAATCGGCCGAAGGTGCCCAGAGTGCCGACGCTCGGGGCGCGCAGCCTGGCGAAGGCGAGCAGTCCGCTCAAGCCGGACAAGGGCAGGCCTCCTCGCGCGGACCTCAACAGCCCTCGAGCCAGGACGGCAAGAGCGGCATAGGCCGCCAGGACGGAGACAAAGCCCTGCGCGACGCCGCGCAGCTCGCCGCCATGGGCAAGCTGAGCGAAATTCTGGGACGCCGCTCCGCGGAGATCGGGGGCGAGATCATGGTGGAGGTCAAGAGCGGCAAACAGGATCTTAAAACCCAGTACTCACAACGTTCTTCCGCGCACGCCGACTCGGGCGGCCAGATCCATCGCGACGAAATTCCACTGCTCTATCAACCTTACGTCGAGCAGTACTTCGAACAGGTCCACAAAGCGCCGCCCAAGAAGTAGGCTGAGATTTCTTGATCGGGTCGGGTGACTGAGATTGGGATTCACCATATCGCTAATGCCCCCGCCGGTATCCTTCTCCTCCAGCCGCCAGCGCGCGACGTAGCGCTTCTGATCGGCCTGGTGCTCGGGCGAAGCGAAGTCGGTCTGGCGAATGTTGAGGTGGCCAATGCGGTCGTCTTACGAACGCCGCATCATAGGCTTTTCGCGTGGTTTCACCATGTTTTGTCTGACCACCACGGCCCTCGAGTGCGCCGAACATGGACGGCGTGAGCGGCATGGCCGTCCTACTGGGCGTTCCCGGAGGAATCGTGTAAGTCTGCGTTGCTTCGATGTTGACGTTCTGCGGAGATGCGACAATGCGCTCGATGAACCACCGCGAGGCATCGAAGCAGCGAACCCAATTACGTCGCTTCGAAAAACATCCCGCGCGGAAGCACACGCCGGTCGTTACGTTCCCATCGAATAAACCGGCTGCCCATAGGAGTTCCACCGCAACCTGCACTCCACGTGGTTCTTGCGAGCGCGCCCACCAGCCGATAGTCCCCGCGAAAAGCTGCCTCTGGCATCTCTTAGACACAAACGGTCTTTGATCTTGTGAACCAGCAAGAGGCCTTTGCCGGTATTGACTTCCATGGTGATCAATTGATCGCAAAGTTTGATAACCGGTTCGGCTGGCCCGGACTCCCGCGCCGGGGCCACCGGCCAGGGGACCGCCCGCCAAGGGAGCCCCATGGAAGTGAGTTTCCGGGTTCGAATAGTTATCGAGTGCGCCGTGGATTCCGCTATCATGGTCGCTCATTCGGCTTACACATGAAACGAAGAACCTTCTTGGGTACACTGGCGGCGCCCGCCGCCGCGGCACCGGTCGCGGCGGCACCGGCCACTTACACCATCTACGTCGTACCGCACACACATATCGACATCGAGTGGTACTGGACCTACGATAAGACTCGCGTGCTCGCGATTCGTTTGCTTCGCCAGGCGTTGGACATGCTGCGGGCCGATGCGCGATACACCTTCGTGCAGGATCAAGCGCTGGCGTTGCAGCCGTTCTGGGAGGATCTCGGCGTCAAGGAGCGGCAACTCCTGCTTGTCGTTCATCCGGGAAGGGCGTTGGGAAATCGCGGGCGGCACTTGGGTGCAAGCCGAAAACGCCGAACCGGATTTCGAATCGCTCTCGCGCCAGTTCCTGTATGCGAAACCCTGGCTGGAGAAGACCTTCGAAACCAGCGTCCGCACTTTCTGGAACATCGACGTGTTCGGCCACACGCGGCAGGTGCCGCAACTGGTATCCCGCGCCGGCATTCCTTACTGCGTGTTCATGCGCGACGCGACGCCGGAGGTAGGCGCCAAGATCCGAAACCCGTTTTGGTGGCAATCGCCGGATGGGAGCAAAGTCCTCACATACTGGCTGGCGGGAAGCTACGGCGTGCATGCACGAAGCGCCGCCAGGGCCTTGCGCGCGCAGGCCTCTCACAACGCACCGGGCAACCACAAACTGATGCTGCCTTGGGGCGACGACCTCGCCGAGCCGATCGAAACCACGGCCGCAATCGAGAGTCGCATACGCGCCGCCGCGTCCGAGATCGGACTACCCGTTGGCCAGGTGATTTTCTCGACGCCATCGCGCTATTTCGACGCTGTGCTCCAGAGCGGAGTGCGCGCTCTCCACCATCGACCAGGACTTCAATCCGCCGCTCGCCATCGCAGACTTGCGCGGGCTCTACGGTGAGCGGCCCAAGGCCAAACTCGCTGAGCGCGCGGCGGAGGAAGCGCTCGCCACCGGCGAGAAGCTCTCCACCGTGGCCGGCGTCGCGCACGCTTTCCTATCCGGCCGAAGAGCTTCGCGCGGGCTGGCGCAAAGTGATGTTCAATCACAGCCACGACGCCATGGGCGGCAGCCATATCGACGCGGTGTACGAGGACGCCATGAGCCGCTACGGCGCCGCCATCGAAGCCGGGCGCAACGCTGCCGCCGAGGCCTTCTACACGCTCTCGCGCGCCATCGACACCTCCGCGGGCGGCGCTTATCCGTTCCTGGTCTTTAATCCGCTATCGTTCGGCCGCACGGAGCTGGTACGCCACCACGCGTTGTTCCGCGAGAAACTGAACAACTTCCGCCTGACCGATCACACCCACGCGCCCGTTCCATTCCGCATAATCTCCGCCAACCGTTCCAAACCGGAACGTCCGCTGGAAATGGCCGTGGTCGAAGTACTCTCCGACGTTCCCGCCTTGGGGTATCGCCTCTATCGCATCGAACCGGTCGATGGCGTGGCGCAAGCGCCCGTGTGGCGGCCCGCCGCCACCGAGGTTGCCAGTCAATTCTTCACGCTGAGGCTGGATGCGGCCACCGGCACGATCCGCGGCGTGATGGATCGGCGCACGGGCGAAGAGTTGTTCGACACCTCGCGCTACCTGGTAAACGAACTGGTGCTCGCGGAAGAAGCGAACCCCAGCATGGAGGGCATGGTGCGTCTCACCGGAAGCGAGGTTCGCGGCACTACCTTCGCGCCGGATTCCATGCTGCAGGCCGACGACGCCGTAGGCACGCGTCTGCGCATCGCCGGGCCGTTCCTAAGCGGCCGGCGCGTTCAGGAGATCGCGCTCTACCATCGCATCCCTCGCATTGACTTCACGACTCGTCTGGATGGCTTCCCCGGACGCGATGGCATGCTTACCGTGACCTTCCCCGTGCGCCAGGCGCAACGCACGCTCTACGACACGCACGGCGCCATCACCGAGCGGCCGGATGGTATCTTCTGCGCGCACGGCTATGTGGATGTCACTACGCCCCACGGCGGCGTCGCCATTCTGAACCGCGGCACCGGCGGACATCTGGTCGAGAACCGCATCGTGAAGCTGATCCTTTTGCGTTCCCTCACCGCCTATGCGAGTTACCACAGCGAACTCGCCGCCGAACGCGGCAGCCACGTCTTCTCGTACAGCCTATACCCGCACGCCGGCGCGGCGCCGCAAGGGGGCGTCGTCTGGCAGGCGCGTAGTTTCAACTCGCCGATGCGCGTCATCTCGACCGACGCGCACGCGGGCACGCTCGCCCCCGAGCACAGCTTCGTGAACGTCGAAAGCGGCAACTTCACCGTGACCGCGCTCAAGCGCGCAGAAGATGGCGCTGGCTTCATCCTGCGCGGCCACGAGGTGTTCGGCACCGGCGGCCGCGTGCGATTGCGCTTCGGCCTGCCCATCGCGCGCGCCTGGCTCTCCGATCTCATGGAACGCACCTACACGGAAATCGCCCTGCGCGACTCGGCGGTCGAGTTCCCCGCCCCGCCCTTCGCCCACATCACACTACGGCTGGCCCCGCCCGGATAGATATAATCGACGCTATGGAGCATCCCACCAGACGTGCCGTTCTTACCACGGCCGCGGCGGCCATCGCCACCCCCGCGCACCGCATCCTCGGCGCCAATGACAGAATCAACGTCGCCGTCATCGGAATCGGAGGCCGTGGCAGGGCCCACGTCTCCGAATACACGCAATTGCCTGAAAGCCGTGTGGCGGCCATCTGCGACGTGAACCAGGAAGCGCAGGAACGCGCTACGGCGCAAGTCGAGAAGCTCCAGGGCACCAAGCCCCGGGTCTACGGCGACATGCGCAAGCTCTTCGACGACAAGGAAATCGACGCCGTCTCCATCGCCACGCCCAACCACTGGCACGCGCTGGCCACCATCTGGGCCTGCCAGGCCGGCAAGGACGTCTACGTCGAGAAGCCCGCCTGCCACAACATGTGGGAAGGCCGCAAGATGATCGAGGCCGCGCGCAAGTACAAGCGCATCGTGCAGGTCGGCTCGCAGAGCCGCAGCCATCCAGCACAAGATCCGCGCCATGCAGTTGCTGCAGCGACGGCGTCATCGGCAAGGTCTACATGGCCAAGGGCCTCTGCTACAAGCGGCGCAAGTCCATCGGCCACACGCCCGACCACGCCCGTGCCGCCGGGCATCAATTGGGACATGTTCCTCGGCCCGGCGCCCATGCGCGCGTTCAGCGATGAACCGTTTCACGCTACAACTGGCACTGGTTCTGGGACACCGGCAACGGCGACATCGGCAACCAGGGCGTGCACGAAATGGACATCGTGCCGCTGGGGTCTGGGCAAGACCGGACTGCCCACGAGCGTCTACTTCCACCGGCGGCAAGTACGTCTACGACGACGACCAGGAGACGCCCAACACGCAACTGGCCACGCTTCGACTACGGCGATTGCGAGCTCGTCTTCGAAGTGCGCGGCATTCGTTCACCGGCAGGAAGGCGGCATACAGCGCGACGGCGGCACCAACGTCATCGGCGATCTGTTCTTCGGCGACCGACGGCTGGATGGCGGTGGACCGGAAGGGTTTCCAGGTCTACAAAGGCGAGAAGAACGAGAAGATCCTGGACGAGAGGTTCGTCGAGAAGAACCCCTGGGCCACCGGCCCGCATATGCAGAACTTCCTGCAAGCGTGCCGCACGCGCAACGTGAAAAACCTTTCGGCGGATATCGCGATCGGCGTCGCCTCGGCAGACCTCGTCCACATGGCCAACCTGAGCTACCGGCTGGGGCGAAAGCTCACCTTTGACGCGGCCGCGAGCCAGTTCGTGGGCGACGCGGACGCCAACAGAATGATGACGCGCAAATACCGCCCGCCTTACGTGGTGCCGGACAAAGTCTGAGCGGCCGGAGCGTACTTCCGGCGCACCAGAAAGACGTAGGACGCGACGCCCACCACCAGCAACAGCCAGACCACCCGCATGGGCGCTTCGTAGCTGCCGGTGGCTTGCTTGAGCCATCCGGTGCCCAGGGCGGCGGCGATGCCCGATAAGTTCGCCGCGCAGTTCTGCACGCCGGCGATGCGCCCCAGCGCCGCGCGCGGTACCAGCGACTGCGTGAGCGCCCAGTAGTTGGCCGTCGCCAGTCCCAGGCCCACCAGCGAGAAGATGGCGAAAAACAGCGCCACTTCGCGCGAGGCCGCGTGCGCGCCGACGACTTCGGTCGAAGCCAGCATCAAGCCCGCCACCGTGAACGCCTTGCGCACGTTCACCGCGTCGCGCCCTTGGCGTATCACCGCGTCGGCCGCCCATCCGGCCAGCGCCGCCATCACCGCCATGCCGCCGAAACTCATCATGGTGTAGAACCCCATGGAGTTCAGCGAGAGCCCCCGGCGCTCCACCAGGTAGGCCGGTAGCCAGGTCATGCAGAAGTACACGAAGAAGTTGTAGCAAAACGTTCCGATGAGAACACCCCACAAAAGTGGCGTGCGGAAGAGCGGGAGCACGGAAACCGGCGGCTCGCTCGCACGCGTCTGCGATGCGACTCGATCGTCTTCCACCAGCCACCACCAGAATGCCAGCCACACGAGGCCACCCAGGCCCAGAACCACGAACATCGCGCGCCAGTCGAGCGTGGTGATCAGCAGCGCGGTCAGCGGAGCGCCCAACGCGGGACCGATCTTGGTTCCCGCCATATAGAGACCGATGGCCAGACCGCGTTCTTTCTCGTGGCAGTGCAGCCCGATCCAGCGCAGGCTGGCCGGCGACACCACCGCTTCGCCCACCCCCAGCAGCAACCGCGCGGTCACCAGCACCCAGAACGTCTGCGCGAGGCCGGTGGCGGCCGACACCAGGCACCAGGCGAGAAACCCGATCGCGTATGGCCGCCGGACACCGAAGCGATCCACCACCCAACCGGCCGGAATCTGCAACACCGCGTAGGTCCAGAAGAACACCGAGTTCAACAGACCGCGGTCGGCATCGTTCAGACTGAAGAAGCTCTTGAAATCCGTGACCGTCAGCGCCACCGACAGGTTGGCCCGGTCCACGTAGGCGATGATCATCCCCACGCTCAGCAGCGCGACCGTGGACCATTTCCGGAACTCGCCGACATCGTCATCGCAACACCATCCCATGCGGCGACCGCCGCGCCTTCCAGAACAGCATACACGGTCGCTCGCACCAAAGTTTTCCGCCGTTCCAGCCGATTTATATTCTGATGGCCGGACGCGCAGTGAATTATTACGACGAGTTGCAGATCCACCCGCGCGCGGAAGCGGAAACCATCCATCGCGTCTACCGCCTGTTCGCCGCGCGCTATCATCCGGACAACAAGAAGACCGGCAACGCCGCCAGATTCCGGCAGATTCAGGAAGCCTACGAAGTACTCGGGGATCCGGAGCGGCGCGCGGCCTACGACGCGCGGCTAAGCCAGATCGAACCTCCGCCCCTCCCAGTCTTTCAATCCAGCGAATTCAGCGAAGGACTGGAGTCGGAAGGAAAAATCCGTCTGGGCGTGCTCTGCCTGCTCTATGCCCGGCGCCGTGCGAATCAGAATTATGCGGCCTTGTCCATGCTGGACCTCGAACACCTGATGGCGTTCCCGCGCGAGCATTTGGGATTCTCCGTCTGGTATCTCCGCTCCAAGCGCTACATCGTGCAGGACGACCGCAGCAGTTTCGTCATCACGGCCGAAGGCGTGGACTACCTGGAAAGCCAAATCCCCGATAACGAATTCCTGCTCCGTGTTTTCCGCGAATCGGAAAGCGGCATGATGCTTTACCCGAAAGCGCTGATCACCACCAAGGATCGTTAGAGCCCGCCGCGGAGGCTTGGCGGCGTGTTATGTTGCTTGCTGATGACCTTCGCGCGCTTCGTGTTTCCACTGGTCCTGGCTTCCCTTTCGTTTTCGGCCGAACGTATCGATCTGGCGCCCTTCGCGCGTCCTTGCTGCTCCGCCGATAAGCACATCCTGCAGACTACCTTCGACTACAACCACCCCAAAGGCTTGGTGCGCGCTTCAGACGGCCGCGGCATTTATGGTCTCCAATGGGCTGAGGAGCGCGACCTTTTCGAGGTCGCCGTGAGGTTCCGCAAGCCGTACGATATCCACAGGGCCGTCGTGCAATACTGGTCCCGAAATTGGCCGTCCCCGCCACCGCAAATGCCGTCTGTCGAGGATCCGGTGGACGACCCTTGGCAAGGCGAGTGGATCGACGCACGGACCGGGACAACCTGCCAGGGCGCCACCTGCCGCTTCACGTTCACGCCACTCGAGGAAACGGAGAATCGCCTGGCGCGCAACCTGCCCGGCGTACGCTACCGCCGCGCGCTGCGCTTCCGTCTGGTGTTTCCCTCCGGCGAATTGCCGGAGATCGACGCCGTCCAGGTATTCAGCCAATCGGAAGTGCAGCGCGTCGAATTGCGAGTACGCTTCCTCGATGCTCAAAAGGACGTGCCCACCTTCAGCGCTTACAACGGTTGGATTCGCTCGCTAAAACCGGTTCCCGGCGGCGCCCTTCTCACGCTGGACGCCGCCCGGCCGGCCCCGGCGGGCTCAAACGATGTGACCGTCGTCGAAGTCCGCCGCGGCGCGCGCGCGTTCTCCTTCGCGCCCGAAGACGTCGAGAAGACTCCCCTCTACGTGCCGGACTATCACGCCTATATCACGCTGGCCTCCGACACAAAGCCCTTCTCGAAAGACACGCTCAAGGCCGGCGCGAAGATTCGCCAGCGCATCCAGCGCGAGCCGGAGCAAACCTACGAACGCGCCAGCGCGGAGATCCCCGCGCTCGACCCCGTGAAGCGCCAGGGCGAGCGGCTGTATCTTCCGCTGGCCGCCGACGCGAGTTGGCAGAAATTCGCTCTCGAGTGGGGCGGCAACGTCAAGATACACAAGCGCGCCACCAAAGCCTTCGGCCGGGAGCTCGCGCGGCTCACCTGGCCGAAGGAAGAGATCCGCTGGATGATCGACACGCACGCGACGCCGGCCTTCACGCCGCGCGACCAGGAGTCGTCGCTTTCGGTTCTCGAAGACTACCTGCCCGTCGCCACCGCGCGTTGGAAAGAAGGTGCCGATCGACTACGAGGAGGAAGCGTTCGCCACGCTGCTCGCTGGACCGCTGTCAAGCGAAGACCCGACGCGCGACGAGCAGACTCCCGCGGTGTTGATGATTCGCCTCCGCGCGCACAACACATCGGCCACCCCCACCGCGGCGCATCTGTGGTTGCGCACATCGGTGGATGATTCTCTCGCCTGCGATGGCCGTCTGCTCACCAGCGACGCCGGTGCCAGCGTACGCGCGCGTGTGGACGGCTTCGCGGGCTCGCGCGCCTCCATCGACAACCACGCCTGGCACTCCACGACCACCATGGCGGCCGGCGCCGAGGCCGTCGCCTATCTGGCGATTCCGTTCGTGCCCGGCCTCACCGCCGGCGAGCGCGCGCGCTTCGCCTCGCTCGACTACGCGGCCGAGCGCGCACGCGTCCTGGCTTTCTGGCGCCAGGCGACCTCCCAGGGGATCCCGTTCCGCGTTCCGGAAGAGCGCTTCAACACCTTCGCGCAAAGGTCTCATCGCCCGCATCCGTATTTCGGCCACCAAGGATCCTGCCAGCGGGCTCTACATGGTGCCGGCCGCCAGTTACTACTACAAAGTCTTCGCCAACGAAGCGGCGTTCCAGTCTCAGTTACTGGATCTCACCGGCTACCAGAACTTATCCGCCAAGTATCTTCAGACCTTGGTCGACTTACAAGGGTCCAAACCGTTCCCCGGCTCTTACACCGAGCAGCGCGCCGTGTACCACGGCGCGCGCGTCAATCCTGAGTACGACTACACGGCCAGCGGTTACAACCTCGATCACGGCACCGTGCTGTGGACCTTGGCCGAGCACTACCTGATCACGCGCGACCGCGCGTGGCTGGCCCGCGTGGCGCCCAGCATGAAGCGAGCCGCCGATTGGGTGATCGAGCAGCGCCACCTTACGCGCGTCCTGGTCGACGGCAAGCCCTGCCCCGAATATGGCCTGCTGCCCGGCGGGCATCTTGAGGATAACAGCGACTGGGGCCACTGGTTCTCGGTGAACGCATACGCCTGGCTGGGCGTACACGACCTGGCGCGGGCACTGGCCGACGCCGGCGACCCGGACGCGCCACGCTACGCCGGGGAGGCCGGCGCTTACCGCGCGGACCTGCGCGCCGCGGTCGATCGCGCCGCCGCCGCGGCACCCGTCGTGAAGCTCCGCGACAACACCTGGGTCCCCTACGTTCCCACCCGCGTCCACCAGCGCATCCGTTTATTCGGCCCCCTTCGCAACGGCTACTATTCGCGATACCAGAAGAACGTCCTCCCTACCTATCGCTTGTCGGCCACGCGCGAATTGCTCTACGGCCCCCTCATTCTGGTCGACACCGGCGTAATCGACGCCAAGGAAGCGGCGGCAAGCTGGATCATCGACGATTGGGAAGACAATGCGACTACTTCCGAGCCGCTCGGTCTCCACGTGCACGGATGGGTGGACGAGAAGTACTGGTTCAGCCGCGGAGGCATGGTATTCCAGGCGAACCTGCAGAATCCCATTCGAGCTTACTTGCGCAGGGGAGAAGCGCGCGCGGCCATTCGCAGTCTCTACAATGACTTCGTCTCCTGCTACTACCCGTCCGTGAACGTCTTCACCGAGGAGTACCGCCAGTGGAGCGGCCCCAGCGGCCCGTTCTACAAAATTCCGGACGAGGCCAAGTTCGTGCATCGGCTGCGCGACATGATTCTCACCGAATACGACGGTGACCTGTGGTTGGCCGTCGCCACGCCCGAGCGCTGGCTCGCACCGGGCAAAGAGATTGTCGTCAAGGACGCGCCCACCGAATTTGGCCCCATGAGTTATTCGTTGCGCGGCGAAGCCGGCGCCGTCCGCGCCACGGTTGAATTGCCGCAACGCAATCCTTACCGCGACGCCTGGCTCACGGTGCGCGCCCCGGGCGGCCACGTGTCTTCCGCGACCATCGACGGCCAAGCGTGGACGGACTTCGACGCAACCAAATCCCGCATCCGGCTCCCCAAGACAAAGCGCCCGATCACGCTGGTGGTGCGCCTGGCCCCGTAAGGTTCGCCGCGCAAGCCAAGTTGCCCCGGCCAACTGGCTGGACTACTTGCGCTCAGCGGCCGCGCGGGCGCTGAAGCGGTACGTCCCCGAGCCGGCCTCATAAACCATCCGTCCGGGTTCGGCGCGAAGGAACCGCGCGCCATCGCCGGTCACTTCCTCGCGGCTTCCGGCGGGAACGTAGATCCGCGCGGAAGCGTTCACCGGCACGCTCACCTCGATCCGCAACTGGTGGCCTTCCCTGCGCCAACGGCAAGCTGCCTCACCGCGAATCGAACGATAAGTAGTCTCCACCCAATCGAGCCCCACGACCGGCTGCGGCTGAAAGACGATTTTGTCGAAGCCGATCGCGTCGGAGGCCGGGGCGATGCCGCCCAGAAACTCGTAGAGCCACTCCTCGGCGTGGCCCAGCATACAGTGGTTCTGCGAAAGGCGCGGATTGGCGTCCCAGGCCTCCGTGAGCGAGGTGGCGCCTTTCTTGATCTGGTAGCCATAGCCCGGCGTGTCGGTCTTGGACACCATGTCATAAACCACGTCGGAACGTCCGTTTTCCGCCAGCGCGCGCAACAGGAAGCGATGGCCGACGTCGCCGGAGGTGACCGAGTTGCCGCGCCCGCGCACGTCCGCGACGAGGCTCTCCATCAGGCGGTCGCGCCAGGCGGGTTCCGCCAAGCCAAGCACCAGTGGCATGGCATTGGATGTCTGGCTGCCGCTGGCATACCCGGAGGGCGCGCCGCGATAGAACCGGCGGTTGAAAGCGTTGCGGACTTCGGAAGCCAGCGCGCCGTAGCGGACCGCATCTTCGCGATGCCCCAAAACGCGCGCCACTTCCGCCAGGATGCGAAGATCCTCATAGTAGATGGCGGTTCCGGTGACGCCCGCCGGCGTCTGTTGGGAAACGCCGGGAGGGCCGGGGCCGATGTCGCACCAATCGCCCAGGCCGTGCGACACGATGTGCCCTTCGGCCCGGTCGCCCAAGTATCGCGCATAGCGCGCCATGCCTTCGTAATGGCGCTCCAGCGTGCGGCGGTCGCCGTAGCGCTGGTAGGCGAGCCAGGGCGCGATAATGTAGGCGCTGCCCCATTCGGGCGAATCGCGGAAGCCGCCCCGGAAAACCACGTACTCTGGAGCGATGTCGCTCACCAGGCCGGCGGCGGTCTGCGCTTGCCCCATGTCGTCGGCAATCTTGGCGTAGAACGAGGCGGTGTCGTAGTTGGCCATGATGGACGGGGCCATCAGGTGGGCCACCTCCAGCCAGCCCAACTTCTCGCGGTGCGGACAATCGGTGAGCACGCTGTGGAGGTTGCTGAGGATCGCCGCGTCGATCAACTTGTGTATGCTATTCACCAACGCGCTCGACGTCGAGAAAGTCCCTACACGTTCCACCGCGGCGTGCAGGAACTGGCCCTCGACCAGAGTCACTTCCACGCTCGACGGCGCCTCCACCTGCACGTAGCGGAAACCGTAATAGCTGAAGCGGGGATGCCAGTCCTCTTCAGCGCCGCCCGAGAGCGTGTAAGCGAACCATGACGGGCCGCCGGAGCTGCGCTGCGTCACCAGACCATCGCCGTCGAGCAATTCGCCGCAAATGAGCTTCACATGCGCGCCGGCCGGTCCCCGCACAGTGATGCGCGGCCAGCCGGAGAAGTTCTGGCCAAGGTCGTGAACGGAAATATCTGGCTTCGGATGGGTCACGCGCACAGTTGGGAACGTCCGCATGACTTTCACGCTCGGAGCGCTGGCGGCGATCAATCGGCCGCCGGGGCCGGCGACGGATGCGGCGCGTTGCCACCGCGAATCGTCGAAGCCCGCGCGATCCCATCCCTTCGCCTCCAGCCGCGCGTCGTAGTCTTCGCCGCCGAAGATGCAGTTGAAGACCACCGGTCCGGCGGCGGTCTTCCAACTTTCATCGCTCGAAATTTCGGTCACCGAGCCGTCCGTATGCTCGATGTGGAGTTGCAGGATCATGACGGGCGCGCCGTAACTCGCCTTGAACTTCACGTAACGTCCGCCGGTCACGTTGTACATGCCATTGCCGAGCATGACGGCGATGGCGTTGGCGCCCGGCCGGAGCATGGCCGTCACATCGTCGGTCGCGTAGAAAATGCGCTTACGATAGTCGGTCCAGCCGGGATCGAGCGCACCATCGCCAACCCGGCTGCCGTTCACGCGCATTTCGTAAAATCCCAGGCCGGAAACATAGGCCACGGCGCGGCGGACCGGTTTGGAGATCTGAAATTCCTTGCGAAACAGCGGCGCGGGAGTCTCGGGAGTGTTCGCGGCCGGGCGCGAGATCCAGCGTCCCTTCCAATCCGCACTCGAGAGGAGGCCCATGGACCAGGAGGCCGGCGCGCTCCAATCGGAAGCCGCGCCCTGGGCGTCCCACGCACGCGCTTTCCACCAGCAGCGCTGGTGCGAGCGAAGCGCTTTGCCGCGATACTCCACCTGGATGCTATCCGCGGAGGGAACCTTGCCGCTATCCCACAGGTCGCCCGCGCCCGCGCGCAACGCGCGCTCGCTGGAGGCCACCAGCACGCGGTAGGCGGTTTGGCGCTCCCCGCGCCGCGCCGAGTGCAGCACCCAACCAAGGCGCGGGCGATCCGCGTCGACCCCGAGCGGGTTTGCGCGATACTCGCAACGGAGATCGGAGAGGGTCAGAGAGCCGGCCTGAGCATTCAGGCCGGCGGAAAGAATCAGCGCCGGAACAAGCGCCCAGACCGCCAGGAATTGGATCATCAAGAGATCAGTTTAACCTGGATCCCCATTCTTTCCACTTGAACTTGACAACCTCCCGGGGTCGTCGCACGCAGGCCGGGGGTGGCGGCAAGGAATCATCACACCGGAAAGCATCGGCCTGAGGTAATTGGTTATAAGTTGATTAGTTATCGGAAGAATCCATTGAAATCCTCGCCAACACGCCATCCATCCGCATGGCGATCTCCGCCAGTTCCCGCACTCTCGATTGCGGTACTCGCAGCGCCGAATCGGCGACCATTGCGCTCATACCTTACACTCAAGCCGTTGTACATTGTTAAGTAGGGAGGTACATATGGATCGACGTTCTTTCGTGATGGGCTCGGCGGCAGCGGCTTGGGCGGCGGGCCCGAATGATACCATCCGCGTCGCGTGCACGGGCATCCATGGGCGCGGCGGCGCTCACATTCGAGGCTTTTCGAAACTGCCCAACGTGGAGGTTGTCGCGCTCTGCGATATCGACGAGAACGTGCTCGCCAAGCGCGTAGCTGAAATGGAGGCCGCCGGCAAGAAGAAGCCGGCCACTTACACCGATCTCCGCAAACTGCTCGAAGACAAGTCCATCGACGTTGTCACCATCGCCTCCACCAACCAATGGCACACCCTCCAGGCCATCTGGGCTTGCCAGGCCGGCAAAGACGTCTACGTCGAGAAGCCTTGCTCGTACAATATGTTTGAGTCCCAGCAGATCGTCGCCGCGGCTCGGAAATACAATCGCATCGTGCAGCACGGCACGCAGAGCCGTTCCTCAACCGCCTTGCAGGAGGCCGCCGCGCGGATCAAGGATGGGCTGATCGGCGAGGTGTACTACGGCCGCGGCCTGTGCTACAAGTGGCGCGACACCATCGGCCGGACGCCGGACGAGCCGGTCCCGCCGGGGGTGCACTACGATCTGTGGCTCGGCCCCGCGCCCCAGCGCCCCTTCTCCCGCAACCGCTTCCACTACAACTGGCACTGGAACTGGGACTACGGCAACGGCGACATCGGCAACCAGGGCGTACACGAAATGGACATGTGCCGCTGGCTGCTGGGCGTGAAATACCCCGTCAAGATCAGCGCCACCGGCGGGCACTTCATGTTCGATGACGATCAGCAGACGCCCAACACTTTGGCGGCTAACTTCGAGTTCGACGGCATGGGCAAGCGCAAAATGATGGTCTTCGAAGTGCGGCATTGGATCTCGAACCACGAAGCCGGGCTCGGCGGCGGGAAGCCCGGCAACACTGTCGGCACGCTGTTCTATGGCTCGAAGGGCTACATGGCTTGTGGGGCCGGCGGATATCGCACGTGGCTGGGCAAGGAACAGGAGCCCGGACCCGCCCGCCAGGAGTCCTCCGATCATTTCGCTAACTTCATCGATGCCGTGCGCAGCCGCGATCGCTCCAAGTTGAACGCGGAGATCGCGGAAGGCGCCATCTCCTGCACGCTGATTCACCTGGCGAACATCTCGTACCGGTTGGGCCGCACCTTGCACTTTGACGCGGAAACCATGCGCTGCCAGGGAGACGAAGAGGCCAACCGGATGTTCACGCGCAACTACCGCGCGCCATTTGTAGTGCCCGAGCGCGTGTGACTCGCGCGACCGGTTGTACTTCGGTGTGACGCCACGCAGGCCTTCCGGTTCTCCCCAGGATGATCCATGGGGGACGCGCCAAGGACGACGCGATCGATGGCCGCGTGGTGCAGTTGCCAGCCCAGCGACAGGCTGACCGGGGAACGCCTCCCGCGCTACGCGTTCCAGGTGACCACCTTCAATTCGGTCATCTCTTCGACGGCGTACCGGGGGCCTTCGCGGCCGGTGCCGCTCATCTTCACGCCGCCGTAAGGCATCTGGTCCACGCGGTAGGCGGGCACTTCGTTGATGTGGACGCCGCCGGTGCGAATGCGGCGCGCGGCGCGGAAAGCCTTCTCCAGGTCGCGTGTGTAAATGCCGGCCTGCAGACCGTAGTCGGAGTCGTTGACTCGTTCGATGGCGTCGTCGAGCGATTCATAGGAATTCACCACCACCACGGGACCAAACACTTCGCGGCAGGCGACGCGCACCGCGGCGGGCGCGTCCACCAGAATCGCGGGTTCGATGGTGGAGCGGCGGCGCGTGCCGCCGTTGAGCAACGAGGCGCCGGCCTGGACCGCTTCCCCGATCCAACCTTCCACGCGCTGGGCCTCGCCTATGGTGATCAACGAACTGATGTCGGTGGAAGGATCGTGTGGATGCCCAATACGGAGTTTGCCCGTGGCTTCGACCAGGCGGGCCAGGAACTCCGCGCGGATCTTGTGGTGGACGAAGACGCGTTGCACCGAGATGCACACCTGTCCGGAGTGCGCGAAGGCGCCCACCACCGAGCGCGGCACGGCCGCATCCAGATCCGCATCTTCCTCGATAATCACGGCGGCGTTACCGCCCAACTCCAGCGTCACACGCTTCATGCCCACCATGTTGCGGATGCGCACACCCACATCGACGCTGCCGGTGAAGGTGATCATGGCGACATCTTTGTGCGTGACCAGCATGTCTCCGATGAGGCCCCCAGGACCGGTGACCACGTTCAGCGCGCCGGCGGGCAATCCACACGCGGCGAAGATGCGCGCCATCAAGAGCGCGCTGAGAGGAGTGGCCGAGGCGGGCTTGTGCACGATGGTGTTGCCGGCGGCGATGGCCGGACCGATTTTGTGCATCGATAGGTTCAGCGGAAAATTGAACGGCGTGATGGCCGCAATCACTCCCAGCGGCTCGCGCACGGTCATACCCCAGCGGCCTTTACCGGCCGGCGAAGCGTCCATGGGCACCACTTCGCCTTGCAGGCGATGCGCCTCTTCGGAAGCGAACCAGACGGTCTGCGCGGCGCGGTCCACTTCCGTGCGCGCCTCGCGGATGGGCTTGCCGCATTCACTGCTCACGGCCATGGCCAATTCCTCACGCTCCGCGAGCATTCTGTCGTAGACACGGCGCAGAATAGTCGCGCGTTCGTCGCGCGTCATCTCGCGCATCGTGGGCGCGGCGGCCGATGCCGCGGCGACAGCCATCTCGACCTCCTTAGCCGAGGCGCGATAGACCGTGGCCACGCTCGTGCCGTCGTAAGGCAGTTCGATAGTCTGGTGGTCCGGCGTGGACACCCAGCCCCCGCCGATGTACATGGGACATTCCATACTGCTCATCTTCGCACCGAATCAGGCGCGCGAGCGCACGCCTAGCGCGGCGCGTCGAGCGAGGGCCGGCGATCATAGGCGAATCTCGTGCGGATCAGCGCGAGCTTGGCGTCGAACAGCGCGGCCATGACGAAGCGTGGGGCCTCCGGCGTACCGAAGCGCAGGTCCATGGCCTCGACGCGCGTTACGCCGCCGGCTTCCGTATCGGGAAAGACGCGCCAGAGCAGAAACGGTGAAAAATCCGCGAAGCCCTGAAACTCCTGTGACCCGCATGGCGGCCGCCAACGCCGGGCTTGGTTCGGGCTTGTAGTACAACTTGCCGGCGGCGGGGTCGAACTCATCGAGCAGGTTCACGCGATGAACCACGAAGAAGTCCGCGGTTTCCACCACGCCGGTCCACCGGAGAGGATTGATCGCATTCGGAGCGGCGGCCACGCGCCAGGGAGTCGCGCCCTCGTAGATTCTGGACTCGAGCACCGCTACGGCGCGGTTGTGCAGAATCCAACATGCAAAACCGTAGACCACGATGAAGCACAATGCGAAAATGGCGTAAGCGCGCCCGGCATGCGAGCGCGCGCCCATTTCGGAACTCACCAGGCGCGCCAGAAACGGCCCGGCGACCGCGACTAGAAGCACCATCCAGATCCAGGCGTCCACTATGTTCAGAATGCCCAGTCCGATCCATTGTCCGGAAAACGGCAGGTAGAAGCGCGTGCCGTAGATATTGGTCCAGTCGAGTGCGAGATGGCTGGCTACTCCCACCAGGGCCGCCAGATACGCGCGCCCCCAGGAGAACGGGCGGCGCATCACCAGCCAAACCAGCGCCACGGCCACCGCCGCCATCACCGGTGCCATCACCAAAGAGTGCGTCAACCCACGGTGGTAATGGAAATAGGTGAGCGCTCCGCTGGCGCGTGTGACGATATCCAAATCCGGCGCCACGGCAGCCACGGGCAGAATCCAGCGCACCTCGCTCGCCGTGCGGTTCAGGCCCGCGCGGCCCAGCATCACTCCCACCAGCGTGTGCGTCAGTTGATCCATGTCGGACTACCGTTCACCATACTCGGGCGGCACCAGCAAAGACAAGGCCGCGGGCACCAGCTCGACGCGCGCCGGCAAGCGGCCCGCATACTCGCCATCCACCTGCACGTGCACCTCGACGCCCGGCTCCACGCTCAGCTCCAATCCGGACACGTCGGCGAAGGTGGCTCCGCGGCGCCCTTCAAGCTGTTGCGCGAGCAACCCGGCCAGATAGGGGCCATACCGGAAGATTCCACGACCTTCCAGCATCACGGTTTCGAAATGGTCGTCCAGCAGCGTCACACGGCGGGCGATGTTGAAGTCTCCGCCGTACTTGCGCACGCGGCTGACCAGGGCGAAGGAAACGCGATGGCTCTTATCCTCGTATCGGACCTCGAACTCCTCAAACGGGCGCGCCATCTGCCGCGCCCCGCCGAGCCAGTAGGCCAGTTTGCCGAACCGTTTCTTAAGACCTGGATCCAGACGGCGCACGATGGCCGCATCCACGCCCACGCCGGCCATTAGCAGGAAGTATCGCGGCCCCGGCACGCCGCTGGCGTGCAACACACCCAGCGCGATCCGCCGCGGGACCAGGTGCCCCAGCCGCTCCGCCGCGCGTCGCATGCTGTTCGACAACCCCAACTCGGTGGAGAGCACGTTGGCGGTCCCGGCCGGAAGCACCCCCAGCGGCACCTGCGTGAACGCGATGCCGGGCAGCGCTTCGTTGACGGTGCCGTCTCCGCCCGCCACTAGAATCAGATCGGCCCCGGCCGCGATCTCACGACGGGCGATGTCACCCGCCGTGCCGGGCCCCTCGGTCGGGACGGCGCGAACGCGGTGTCCGCCGCGCTCCAAGACCTCCATGGTGCGATGCAGCCGGTGGATGCGCCAGCCTTGGATCCGGCCGGCAATCGGATTGTAGATGATGACTGCTTTCGAATACGTGGCGATACGCGCACCGCCTGTTCCTTCTTATAATAGACGCCGATGGGTAGTGAAGCGAAGCAACGCATCGAAAATCTCCGCGACCAGTTGCGGCGGCACGAGTATCTTTACTATGTGCTGGACCAACCGGAGGTCAGTGACGCCGAATACGACGCTTTGATGCACGAGTTGCGGCAACTGGAGACCGAGAACCCGGAGATGCAGTCGGCGGATTCGCCGACTCAGCGGGTAGGCGGCGCGGCGCGCGATGGGTTCGTCAAGGTGCGTCACAGTTCGCCCATGCTCAGCTTGGACAACGCGCTCAACGAGAGTGAACTGCGCGACTTCGACCGCCGCGTGCGCGAACTCCTGGAGGGCGCCGAGTTCCGCTACGTGGCCGAGTTGAAGCTCGACGGCCTGTCGATGGCCGCGCACTATCGCCAGGGACGTTTCACGCAGGCCATCACGCGCGGCGACGGAGACGTGGGCGAAGATGTCACTGAGAACGCCCGGACCATTCGTTCGCTGCCGTTGCGTGTAGGAGCTGGTCCGGATCAATTCGAAGTGCGCGGCGAAGTGATTCTGAACCGCCGCGCCTTCGAGCGCCTGAACATCGAACGTGACGAACAAGGTCTGGCGCGCTTCGCCAATCCGCGCAACGCGGCCGCCGGATCGCTGCGCATCCTGGAACCGGCGGTGACAGCTTCGCGGCGTCTGGACTACTGCCCGTACTTCCTGCTGGTGGACGGCGCGCCGTCTTGTGAGAGCCACTGGGATTCGCTCGAGAAACTCCTGCAACTGGGCTTCAAGGTAAACCCGAAACGGCGGTTGTGCCGGAACATCGAGGAACTGCTCGCGGTCTGCCAGGAGTGGGAGGCCCGCCGCGAGGACTTGCCTTACGAGATCGATGGCGTGGTGGCCAAGGTGGATTCCATCGCTCAACAGAACCAGCTCGGCTGGACCGCCAAGGCGCCCCGGTGGGCCATCGCATTCAAGTTTCCAGCGCGCCAGGAAGAAACCGTAGTCGAGAACATCGAAGTGCAGGTGGGCCGCACCGGCGCCCTCACGCCCGTCGCGCATCTGCGGCCGGTGGTTGTGGGCGGCGTGACGGTCGCGCGCGCCACCTTGCACAACGAAGACGAGATCGCGCGCCTGGGCGTCGAGATCGGCGACACCGTGATTGTCGAGCGCAGCGGCGACGTGATCCCGAAAGTGGTCCGCGTGAAGACGCCCGGAGCCGGGCGCCGGCCGTTCCGCATGCCGGATGCCTGCCCGGTCTGCGGCGGCCATGTCGTGCGCGAGGAAGGCGAAGCCGCCCGCCGCTGCGTCAACACGAACTGTCCGGCACGGTTGAAGGAGTCGGTTCTGCACTTTGCCTCGCGCGGCGTGATGGGTATCGACGGGCTGGGCGAAGCCCTGGTCGATCAACTGGTGGATACCAAGTTGGTGGAGAGCGTGGCGGATCTGTACCAGCTCCAGTCCAGCCAGCTTATCGACCTCGAACACATGGGCCGCAAGTCCGCCGAGAAGCTGATTGCGAATATCGACGCCTCGCGCCAGAGTCCCCTGCCCCGCGTGCTCTCGGCCCTGGGCATACGTTTTGTCGGAGAGCGTACGGCCCAAATCCTGGCCGATACGTTCGGCAGCCTGGACAAGATCCGCGGCGCGGACGCGGAAGCGCTGCAGCAGGCCCAGGAAGTGGGACCCAAGGTGGCCCAGAGCATCGTCGAGTTCTTCCGCGAAGAACGCAATCTCAAGCTGGTGGAACGTTTGCGCGAAGCCGGCCTCCAGTTCGAACACGAGGTGAAGAAAGAAACCGGCGGCGCGCTGGCCGGCCGGACCTTCGTGCTCACGGGTACGCTGCCGAACATAACGCGCGAGCAAGCCACGGAGCGTATCGAAGCCGCCGGAGGCAAGGTGACCGGCTCGGTCAGCAAGAAAACCAGCTACGTGGTAGCGGGCGCCGAGGCGGGCTCAAAGCTCCAGAAGGCTCATACACTGGGAGTCCCGGTAATCGACGAAGCCGAACTAATACGAATGCTGGAAGCTTGAGTTCACCCGCACGGCGGTCTGGGATTTCCCGCAACCTCGCCTAATTGACGCCAAGATCCCGCAGGAAAGCCTCCGGCGAGGCAACCAGCGCAGCTTTGCGCCTGGCCATTCGGCGAGAGCCGAGATCCAGCTGCAAGGTCCAAGGGGACGAGTTCGCCGATCCGGGACCGGAACCAGCCAGGAAGCACCCGGCCTGCGACTCTCCACAAACGTTCCAACCAGGGTATCCAGCGGTTCGGACGACGCTGCACACCGGTATCATGCAGCGGAAACCACTGCGCGCCTCCCAAGTGAAAGATCAGGTCTCCGAAGATGCCGAAACCCCAGCCCTCCGGACCGCGATCGGTGCGAGCCAGGGGATACCAGGAAAGCCCCTCGCGGAAGACGGTGAATCCATACCCGGTACCGGAGTCCAGAATGTGCGGGTGACTCCGCGCATAACGCTGGTATTCAGGAGTTCCCAGCGCCTCCGCGGGAAGACTGAACGTCGGCCGGTACGCCAGGTAAAACTCCCGGGTGAAGAGCAGGAACGCGGTGAGCGGCTTCTTGTCGCGATATGGATCTCGCTCCATCCCGGCGAGCACACAGTCCTCTTTGAGTTGCCCCGCCAGTTTCGTGGCCCAGCCTGGCCGCACGGGGAATGAGTCCATGTGCATCGTGCAGACATGGGTGGCACCCTCCTCGATGGCCGTCTTAACCAGGAGTTCCAGATAGTAAGCGTTCTCATCGCTGCCCCGAAGCCCGGTTGCCGGAAGGTCCAGGACTTTCACATGGGGATGCCGCGCCAAGGCTTGCCGCAGGCCTTCCGGCAGCCGGTTGGCTGCCGCGTAAAGGAGATACGGCTCGGGAGTATTCTTCTCGATCTGATTCAGGTGGACTTCGAGCAGCCTCTCGTCTAGGCGGTCAACCGCCAGATAGACGACTGCGATGGCCAGCTTCATGGCAATTGAGCTGAGTCCGCCTGCGCGCGGCGGTAAAGCTCAAAATCGGTGCGACTGGCGGGGACTTCCACATCGGCCAAGAGGATGGGCTGGTCTTTCCGGATGTCCCGCCGCAGGGGCAAATCCTCAGCCAGACAGATTGGCAGGCCGGGGTGGCCATCCGGGCCGCAGTTGTCGATCAACCCGTAGCAGGCATAGCCCCCGATACCGTCCAGCACCTCGCCCGAGCGCAGGTCGCGCTTGGCGTATGCATAAACGTTGGTTCGGAAGCCGTGGGCCGGCTCCAACAGGGAGCGGCCGTCCAGAACTGCCTCGGCGACGCACTGAAGCGCCTCGATGTGGCACAGATGGTAGGGGCGGTAGAAGAGATAGAACGGGCCAGATCCCATCTTGTAGTAGGCCAACATGTCCCGCTGATAGGGGTGATCGCAGTAGCCGACCGCATAAACGCCGCCGCCGGGCTCGGCACCGAGGATGTAATCGACGCAGGGCTGACGGTCGTCCCAGAGAGTGGGAAAGTCAAACAACTGGAACACGTCCTTCACACGTTCCGCGCGGGGGCCGTGCATCCCAGGCACGGTTGTCCTGAGACCCAGGGCATTGGCCACCAAGGCCATTTCGATGCACAGTTTTGTGCCATCGGTATAGGCCGTGGCCATCTTATAGTCGAGCTTCCGCGCATCGGCCTCGGGAACGATCTTGGTGGGATTCGAGTAGCGATCGAGAAAGCCTTTGATGTTGCCAGCCATCACAAGCTGGAGCCCCCACAGCTCCAAATCGTCCACAAGGTGCTTGATGACGCCGTGTTGATCGCCATCACAGCTTGTGTAGACCAGTCCCTGGCTGTGCGCCAACCGCATCAGGTGCGGACCGAAAATGAGGTCGGCCTCGGCATTCATCATCACCAGGTTCTTGCCCGTATCCAACGCCTCCAGGCAGTACCGGCCGGCTTCGGCGATGGCACTCGACGATTCGATCAGAACCTGGACTCCCCCTGAGCCCGCCACCAGCATCCCATCGCCGCAAACCGCAAGTTGGCCCCGGCCGATGGCGTCTTCCATCTCGGCCGCAGTGCGGACCAGGCGCCACGGCAGCCCCAGGGACTCTGCGCAGGCTGCCGCCTTTTCAACCGCTATATCGGCTACCGCGACACACCTGAATCCGGGCGTGGCCTGGCATTGATACAGAAGACCCTTGCCCATGGCTCCCATCCCAATCAGACCGGCCTTGATGGGCTCAGGAAGGGCCTGGAGCCTCCGCAAAAGTGGGGACCTGGAAGCCACCGGGCTCCCGGCAATTATGCTCTGATCAGTCAATCTGCTGGCCGCCAGATCCAGTCGTAGGAATTCGAACCTTGATTTTCTTTTGTGGCTTCCAACCTCCAATCTTACATCCAACCGTCGCCGGTTTACCTCCTCGCGGCCGCACCTGATTCGCGATCGAAGAAGCGTACCTTATACGGATGCTGGGCGTTTGAGTTGCCATTGCGGAACGGTTCTCGGCTAAAATAGTACGTCCGCGCAACTGCGCGCCGCGGAGGAATGGCTGCACCAGCTCTTCAAGACGATTGTTGGATGGGGGCCGCTGGGAGTTGTGGTGCTGGCCGCCATCGACTCCGCGGGGATTCCCCTGCCCGAGGGAGTGGATGTGCTGCTGGTGTCCGTCGCGGTGCTCGACCCCGCCAAGGCTTATCTGGCCGCGATACTCGCCGTGATCGGATCTTTAGCGGGTAATATGGCACTTTTCTACGCGGCGCGAAAGGGCGGCCGGGCCTACCTGGAGCGCAAGGCGTCGTCGGAGAGAGCCGTGAAGTTGCGCCGCTGGTTTAGGCGCTACGGCCTGCTGACAGTATTCATCCCGGCGTTGGTTCCGATTCCTCTTCCCACGAAGGTCTTTGTACTTTGCGCGGGCGCACTTGGAGTTAATCCTCTTTCGTTTGCCATCACTATTCTGCTGGCGCGCATCCCCAGGTACTTCGGGTTGGCCTGGTTGGGCGCCCAGGTGGGTGAGCATTCCGTTGAGTACTTGCGTGCTCACGTTTGGGAGCTGGTGGCTTTTGCCGCCGGCCTGTTCGCCTTCTTGTACCTGTTGATCAAACTTCGGGATCGCATGAGCCCACCCACGCCCGAAGTAAGCTAACCCATCGGTAACGCCATGAACCAGATCACACGCCGCGAAGTTCTCCCGGCCGTGGCAGCGCCCTTTGTGGCGACCGCTGCTGCACGGGACTGCGAGATCGCCGTGGCCGAGATTCGCCACAGCTTCGAGAACTATCGGTTCCGCACGCCGCTCAAATTCGGCGGCGCCATCATGGACAAGGCCACGCTGCTCAACGTCGATTGCGTGGTACGCACGCGCGCGGGCCGCACGGCCAAGGGGTTCGGCTCCATGCCGCTCGGCAACGTCTGGGCCTATCCCTCGAAGACCATGGCACCCGAGCAAACGCTGGCAGCCATGAGAGCGCTGGCCGGAAAGCATCACGAAGATCACGGGCGGATACCGGGAGTACGGTCATCCCGTGGACATCAACGTCGCGCTCGAGCCGGAGTATTTGAAAGCTGCGGCCGGGATCTCCACGCAGCGAAAGTTAGACGCGCCGATTCCGAAACTGGCTACGCTGGTGGTCGCCAGCGCCTTCGACGCCGCCATACACGACGCTTACGGCAAGCTGCATGGCCGCAACTGCTATCTCACCTACGGCCGGGAGTTCATGCGGCACGACCTGGCGCGTTATCTCACGCCGGAGTTCAAGGGCGAGTATCTGGACCGCTACACGCTGCGCGCGCCGAAACCCTCCATGCCGCTCTACCACCTGATCGGCGCGCTCGATCCAATTGAAGATACGGACATCCGCAAACGGCTCAACGACGGGTTGCCGGAGACACTTCCCGAGTGGATCGCGCTACGGACGGCCTGACGCATCTGAAGATCAAGCTCAACGGCAACGACCTGGCTTGGGACGTCGAACGCGTCGTGCGCGTCGACCGCGTCGCCGGCACTGTCCAAGCCTCGCGCGGCGTCACCCGGTGGTTCTATTCGCTCGACTTCAACGAGAAGTGCCCCAACGTCGCCTACCTGCTCGACTTCCTGCGGCAGGTGAAAGAGAAAACCGCGGCGGGCTTCGACCGCATTCAATACATCGAGCAGCCCACCGCGCGCGATCTGAAGTCGCACCGCGCAAACGTGATGCACGAAGCGTCCAAGCTGCGCCCGGTGGTGATCGACGAATCGCTCACGGATCTCGAAAGCCTGATGCTGGCCCGCGAGATGGGCTACACCGGGCGCGGCGCTCAAGGCCTGCAAGGGCCAGACGCAGGCCCTGCTGATGGCCGCCGCCGCGCAGAAGTTCAAGATGTTTCTGTGCGTGCAGGACCTCACCTGCCCGGGCGCGTCGCTGATTCAGTCGGCCGGACTGGCGGCGCACGTTCCCGGTGTCGCGGCCATCGAGGCCAACGCGCGCCAGTATTTCCCGGCCGCGAACAAGGCTTGGGAAGCGCGCTTCCCGGGCGTATTCACCATTCGTGGCGGCGTCATGAATACGGGCATCCTCACTGGCCCCGGTTTGAGCGCGGTCTAAAAGGGGACAGACGCATTTTCCTGAGAGCAAGCAGGTGTCCCAGCCACGTTCTTTGTATGCCTCGCCGTCCTCGCGTGGTCATTGCTGGAGTTTCGGTAGTTTCGGGGACAGGCTACGTGAGTCCGAAGCTGCGCCCGCTTCGGACTCACGTAGCCTGTCCCCGAAACTACCGACGCTGGCGGGCGAAACCGGCTGCCCGGCGGTTCCGCAACTAGTCGACCATGCGGCCGTCGCGCATGCGTACGGTGCGGTGACCGTAAGCGGCGGCTTCGGGGTTGTGGGTGATCATCAGGACGGTTTGCCCCATCCGCTGGTTCAGTTCCCTCAACAGATTCAACACGGCGTTGGAATTCTCGGTGTCGAGGTTGCCGGTGGGCTCGTCGGCCAGCAGAATGGACGGCTTATTGGCAATGGCGCGCGCGATGGCCACGCGCTGCTGCTCGCCGCCGGAAAGCGCGCGGGGCTTGTGGGAGAGCCGGTTGCGGATGCCCAGCATTTCGAGCGCCTGGTTGAACTGCGCGTCGCCCTCGGCGCGCGTTCCGCCGATATAGCGCGCGATGGCGATGTTGTCGGCCGCGCTGAGTGTGGGCAGCAGGTTGTATTTCTGGAACACGAATCCGACGGTGGTCTTGCGCAACTCGGTGCGCTCGCTATCGCTCATGCGCAGCAGGTCGCGGTCGTTGATGGAGATGCTGCCGCTGGTAGGCGGCGTAAGCCCGCCCAGAATGTGAAATAGCGTCGATTTGCCCGAGCCCGAGGGACCGATGATGGAGAGGAACTCGCCGCGCGCCACGTCCAGGTCCACGCCCCGCAGGGCGTGCACGTCCACCTCGCCCACGCGATAGACCTTGCGCAGGTCGCGGATGCGGATGATGGGGTTCTCGCTATTCATAGGCCAGCGCCTCGATAGCGTCCTGCCGCGCCGCTTTCCATCCCGGGTAGAGCGCGCCCAGCAGGGCCCCGCCCATGGCGATGGCGCCCGCGTAGATCCACCAGTCGTACACGATGATCTGTGTGAGACTCGCCGGAACCAGCGTCATGATAAGGCTGCGCGTGCCATAGGTCATCAGAATCCCCAGCGCCGAACCGGCCAGCGCCAGTGCCACCGTCTCGCGGAACAACAGGTTCAACACCAGTGCGGGCGAGCCGCCCAAGGCCTTCAGAATTCCGATTTCGCGCGTGCGTTCCAGCACCGCCGTGTACATGGAGAGCGAGACCACCAGGAATCCCACCACCACCGACAAACCCACTACCACGCTGATGAAGGCATTCAGCCCCGGGATCTTGTCTATCGAGGTGAGCGACAAGTACTCTTCCAGATTGATTATCGGGTAACCCGGCAGTTTCTGCCTCAGGGCGTCCAACACCGGCGCAAGATTCTCCTTACGATCCACTTTCACGAAGATCTGGCTCAGCTTGCCGGTGTTGCCGGTCAGTTCCTGCAACCGGCGGATGGGCAACACCACGCGCGCCAACTTGCCGCTCTCGAATATTCCGCTCACACGCCACGTGTGATTCATCAACTGGATCTGGCTACCGACCGAGAGCTTGCGCTCCTTGGCGAAGTACTCATCCACGAGGATGTCGTCCGGTGAGCGAAACGGTCCGCCGTGCACGAACCGGAAGCCGCCGCTCATGCGGTCAAAATCGTCCAGGTCGATGCCCGTCACCGTATTTATGCCACCGATGGGGTGGATCACTTGCCCGGTGGCCGCGGTGACATGCGGCTGCGCCCGGACCCAATCGAGCATCTTCTCCGGCATAGGCGCCGAACTGAGTTGAATCACCGAGGATCCTGGAGGGCGAATGAAGATGTCGGCGCCGACGCCCCGCGCACGCTTCTGCGACTCCTCGACCATACCCCGGCTCAACCCCACCAGGGTCAGCATCATGGTGACCTCGACGGCCACCGCCAGGATGCTCAGCAGCGTGCGAATGGGCCGGTGCCTCAGATTCGCGATGACTAGTTTGTTGACCAAGCGACTATTGTAGCTTGCGTCACGCCGCCGCGGCGATATAATGGCCCGGGATATGACTCGCCCTTATGCCAGGAGGATACATCCATGAGCCTTTGCCATAACTGCCATCAAACCGCGTGCCGTGCCCGCATGAGCCGGCGTACGCTACTTTCACAAGCCGCGGCGCTGGCTGTCGCCCCGGCCGGAGCATTCAGCCAGGCGCTGCCCGCCACGCCTCACCGCACGCGCCCGGCGGGAAAGCCCAGAATCGACGTCCTGTTCCTGCGTCCCGCGGAAACGCCCGTGGTCAGTTGGCCGGGCGGCAACTGCGATGTCCCGGCGCAGCAGGCGCTCTTCACCAAGACCATCGAGGGCGCGGCTAAGAAACTGGACGTGGATCTGCGTTTGCAGCCCAAACCCGTCGACGGCAGGGCGGAAGTGGGCGCTTGTCTGGAACGTCTGCGCCAATCGCCGCCGGACGGGTTACTGTTGGTCGCCATGGAACTGCAGCGCTGGGAGGACGTGGACCACTTCGTCGAAAGCCGCGGCGACATCCCCACCATCATCTACAGCAATTTGAGCGGCTTCACGAAGCAACTGCAGTCCGGCCGCCATACCCCGAAGACGTACCTCGCCGCCACACAGGATGCGGCGTGGCTGGAACAGGGTGTCCGGATGCTCAGCGCGCTGTGGCAGATCAAGAACACGCGCCTGCTGTGGATCGGCGACAAACCGCTGAAGGAAACCCTGGTGCCGCACTGGGGCACCACCTTCCACCGCATCACCAAGACACGCTTCCAGGAGGAGTTCCGGCGTACCCAGGTGACGCCGGATGTGCGTGCCATGGCAGATGCCTATTCGAAAGCGGCCAGGAAGATCGTCGAGCCTTCCCCGGCCGATCTGGTCGAAGCCGCCAAGAACTACGTCGTCATTCGCCGCTTGATGGAGGCCGAGAAGTGCCACGGCGTTACCATCGACTGCCTGGGCTGGAAGAATCCCGTTTGCGTGGCCTACTCCCGGTTGTTAGATGAAGGCTGCGTGGCCGCCTGCGAATCCGACTTGCAGGCAGCCATGGCGCAGTTGATCGTGGGCCTGGTCACCGGGCGTCCCGGCTTCATACAGGATCCCTCCCCCAATACGGTCAACAATACGCTCATCGGGGCGCACTGCACTTCCCCCACAAAGCTCAAGGGCTTCGACAACCCCTGGCGCGCACCGTTCCTGCTGCGCGACTACCACACCCGAACCGGCGCCTCCCCTCAGGTGCTGTGGCCGGTAGGGGACGATGCCACGGTCCTGGACTTCGATGACTGGACCACCTTGACGTTCAGCGCCGGGAAAGTGGTTTCCAATATCGCCCAGCCGCCTTCCGGATGCTGCCGCACGGCGGTTGAAGTCAGCATCGACGGGAACGTCGACACCCTCAACACCAAGGGCTTTCACCAACTGTTCGTCTGGGGCAACATCGCGCGTCCGCTCACGGCATTTGCCAAGCTGGCCGGCGTGCAAACCTCCCCCATCGCCTGAGCCAGTGGACGCGGCACGCTATACGGCTTGCAATTCGGGGGCCGGCTTTTCCTCGAGCAGACCCAGAAACACCTGCGTCGCCAGGTTAAAAGGACGCCGGCGGCGGTGCACGATGCCCACCGGCCGGAACAGCTTGGGCGATTCGAGCGGAATAGCCGCCAGACGCCCCTGCTTGACTTCGGAGCGCATGACGCGCGCCGGAAGAATACTGATGCCGCTGCCCCACGCCACGGCTTCCTTGATCATCTGCACCACGTCGAAATGCAACACCACGCGCACGTGCACGCCTTGCTGCCGGAGGTAGTGGTCGATCTCGCGGCGAATGGGAAGATCCTCGTCGAAGGCCACGAAATCCTGCCCCTTCAGATCTTCTGGCGTTACCGAGCTGTGGCTTGCCAAGGGATGCGCGGGCCAGGTGGCGACGGCCATCTCCTCTTCGCGCCATTTGATGACGGCAATTTCCTTGGTGGACTCCGGGTAGCTCACCAGTCCCAGATCCGCGTGATCGGAGAGGACCGCGTCGTACACTTTCTCCGGCCGCAGATACTCGACGCGCAATTGCGCGCTGGGGTGCCGCTGCCGGAACTCCTCTTCCAGCCGCGACATGTCCGACAAGCCGATCGAATAGATGGACGCCACGCGGACGGTGCCTTCCACCCGGCTCTTGAGCTTCTCCAGCGCCACCTGCGAATTGTTCCTGGGAACGGAGCACGTCGCGGCACATTTCGTAGTACAGCTTGCCGGCCGGCGTCACGGTGAAAGGGCGGCTGCTGCGGTCCAGCAAAGCGGTGCCAAGTTGCCGTTCCAGTTCCTGCAAATGCTGGCTGGCGGCCGATTGGCTGATCTTGCTCATGGAGGCGCCCCGACTGATGCTCTTGGCCTGGACAATGTCCTTGAATAGACGCGCGTTCCCCACGTTCACAGGCCCATTCTATCATAAGCACAGCCGATTTTACAAAGAATATAATTCGATTTGACTAATGCTGTGGCCATGCTATACTGAGCCTAACGCCTCTCAAGGATCATTGATGGACGACCTTCGTGTACCTATAGGCTTACCCGACCCCGAGGGTCTTTACGACCCCGCCAACGAGCACGACGCCTGCGGTATTGGCTTCGTGGTTCACATCAAAGGACGTAAGTCCCACGACATCATTCTCAAAGGGATTCAGATCCTGGTCAACCTGACGCACCGCGGCGCCTGCGGCTGCGATCCGGATACCGGCGACGGCGCGGGCATCCTGATCCAGATCCCACACGAATTCTTCGACCGCGAAATGCGCAAGCTCGGCTTCACGCTGCCCTCGCCGGGCGAGTACGGCATGGGTATGGTATTCCTGCCGGTCGAGCCGCAGTCGCGCCTGCAGTGCGAGGGCGTGCTGGAGCGTATCGCCCGGGAAGAAGGCCTCACCGTGCTGGGCTGGCGCGACACGCCGGTGCAGAAGGACGCCATCGGGCGCCTGGCGCGCGCTTCGCAGCCTTACATCGAGCAGATGTTCCTGGGCGCGAGCCCGGACATGGACCAGGAGACGCTGGAGCGCAAGCTCTATGTCGTTCGCAAGCGCACCGAATCGGAAGTGGCCGCCTTCGAGAACAAGGACAAGTCGTTCTTCTACATCCCTTCGCTGTCGACTCGCACGATGGTCTACAAAGGACTGCTGCTGGCGCCCCAGATCGTCCACTTCTATCGCGAGTTGACGGACCCGGATGTGATCAGCGCCTTGTGCCTGGTGCACCAGCGCTTCTCCACCAACACGTTTCCCAACTGGCAACTGGCGCATCCGTTCCGCTACCTCTGCCACAACGGCGAAATCAACACGCTGAAGGGCAACGTGAACTGGATGCACGCGCGGCAATCCATTCTGAGTTCGCCGCTGTTCGGCTCCGACATGAAGAAGCTGTTCCCCATTATCGCGCCCGGCGGCAGCGATTCGGCGAACCTGGACAACGCGGTCGAGTTGCTGTCGATGGCGGGCCGCAGCCTGCCGCACGTGATGGCCATGCTGATACCGGAGGCCTGGGACGACGATCCCAGCATGCATCCGGACAAGCGCGCGTTCTACGAATACCATGCTTCGCTGATGGAACC
Organism: Terriglobales bacterium; assembly: GCA_963745655.1. GTDB lineage: Bacteria > Acidobacteriota > Terriglobia > Bryobacterales > Bryobacteraceae > JAJFUV01. Next base: position 237,420 of record CAVUYK010000013.1, read on the forward strand.
CTGGGACGGTCCGGCGGCGGTGGCCTTTACCGACGGCCGCGTCATCGGCGCCACGCTCGACCGCAACGGATTGCGCCCGGCGCGATATCTGGTCACCAACGACGACCTGGTGATCATGGCCTCGGAAACCGGCGTGCTGCCGGTGAAGCCCGAGGAGGTGCTCTACCAGCGGCCGCCTGCAGCCGGGACGCATGCTGCTGGTGGACACCGAAGAAGGACGCATCGTCCCCGACGAGGAAGTCAAACGGCGGCTTTACAGCCGGCAGCCCTACGCCGAATGGATTCGCGAGAATCAGATCCAGCTCGACAATCTGCCCGATCCACCGCGCGTCTTTGCCGCCGATTTCGCCACACTGCTCCAGCGCCAGCGCGTGTTCGGCTACACCGACGAAGATTTGAAGTATGTTGATTGCGCCCATGGCGGCGCGCGGCGAAGAGCCCATCGGAAGCATGGGCACGGACACGCCGCTGGCCTGCCTGTCCGACAAACCGCAGCTCCTGTTCAACTACTTCAAACAGTTGTTCGCGCAGGTCACCAACCCCGCCATCGATCCGATCCGCGAGGAGCTGGTCATGTCGCTGGTGAGCTACCTGGGCACCGAGCGCAATATTCTGGACGAGACGCCGCAGCATTGCCACACGCTCAAGCTGCCGCATCCCATTCTGACCAACCGGGATCTCGAAAAACTGCGGCGCGTATCCTCCGGCGATTTCCTGGCCACCACGCTGCCCATGCTGTTCCGCGTCGACGGTGGCGCCAAGGAACTCGAACGCGCGCTCGACGGCTTGTGCCGCCGCGCATCGCTCGCCATCAAGAGCGGCTATACGGTTCTGATTCTCTCCGACCGCGGCGTGGATGAAGAATATGCGCCCATTCCCAGCCTGCTGGCCATGACGGCGGTGCACAATCACCTGGTTCGGGAGGAGACCCGCACGCAGGTGGCGCTCATCATCGAAAGCGGCGAGCCGCGCGAGGTGATGCACTTCGCGCTTCTAATCGGCTACGGCGCCAGCGCCGTGAATCCTTACGTCGCCATCGAGACCTTGGAAGAGATGGCCGGACAGGGATTGCTGGGCGAAGGCGTCACCTTCGAGACGGCGCTCAAGAACTACAAGAAGGCCGTTAACAAGGGGCTGCTGAAGGTCTTCTCGAAGATGGGCATTTCGACGCTGCAAAGTTATCGCGGCGCGCAGGTCTTCGAGGCCATCGGCCTGAACCACGCGATCGTGCGGAAGTACTTCACCGGAACGGCCTCGCGCATTGAAGGCATCGGCCTGGACGTGATCGCCGAGGAATCCGGCCGCCGCCATGCTTTCGGAATGCGGCGCGTCACCAGTTCGGAGTTGGAGCTCAACTCCGGCGGCGACTATCAGTTTCGCGCGGGCGGCGAATACCACCTGCTCAATCCGCAGACCATCGGCAAACTGCAGCAAGCCGTGCGCCAATCGGACTTCGAAACCTTCCGCGAGTTCACAAGTTTGGTCAACGACCAGAACCGGCAACTGTACACCCTGCGCGGCCTGCTGGAGTTCAAGGAAAACAGCCGCCCGATTCCGTTGGAAGAGGTTGAGCCGGCCCAGGAGATCGTGAAGCGCTTCACCACCGGAGCCATGTCGTATGGCTCCATCAGCAAGGAAGCGCACGAGACCCTGGCCATCGCCATGAACCGCATGGGTGGGCGCTCGAACACCGGCGAAGGCGGTGAAGACGAAGCGCGCTTCCAGAGAGATTCGAACGGCGACCTGCGCCGCAGCGCCATCAAACAGGTGGCCTCGGCGCGCTTCGGCGTCACCACGAATTACTTGGTGAACGCCGACGAACTGCAGATCAAGGTCGCCCAAGGCGCCAAGCCCGGCGAGGGCGGCCAGTTGCCCGGACACAAGGTGGACGAAGTCATCGCCAGGGTGCGCCATTCCATCGCCGGCGTGCAGTTGATCTCGCCACCGCCGCACCACGACATCTACTCGATCGAAGATCTCGCGCAGCTTATCTTCGATCTGAAAAATGTGAACCCGCGGGCCGCCGTCTCGGTGAAGTTGGTGGCCGAAGTGGGCGTGGGTACGGTCGCCGCGGGCGTCGCCAAGGCGCACGCCGACCTGGTGCTCATCAGCGGTTACGACGGCGGCACCGGCGCCAGTCCGCTTACCTCCATCAAGCATGCCGGCATCCCGTGGGAATTGGGCCTGTCGGAAACCCAGCAGGTGCTGGTCATGAACGACCTGCGCAGCCGCATCCGCGTGCAGGTGGACGGCAAGTTGCAAACCGGCCGCGACGTGGCCATCGCCGCGCTTCTCGGCGCCGAGGAGTTCGGCTTCTCCACCGCGCCGCTCATTTCGATGGGTTGCATCATGATGCGCAAGTGCCACCTGAACACCTGCCCGGTGGGCATCGCCACACAGGATCCGGCCTTGCGCAAGAAGTTTCAGGGCGCCCCCGAGCACGTCATCAACTATTTCTTCTACGTGGCCGAGGAACTTCGCGAGCTGATGGCGCGGATGGGCTTCCGCACGGTGAACGAGATGATTGGCCGTGTCGACATGCTGCGCAAGCGCGAAACCGATCACTGGAAAGCGCGCCACCTGGACTTCTCGTCAATCCTCCACAATCCGGCCCTGCCCACGCGCATCGGCCGGCGCTGCACCATCGCGCAGGATCACGGCCTCAGCGATGCGCTCGACTACGCCTTGATTGAGCACTCCAAGCCGGCGCTCGAAAATCGCACGCCGGTCGAAGGGCGCTTCCGCATCCGCAACGTACACCGCACGGTGGGCGCCATGTTGAGCGGCGAGATCGCGCGGCGCTACGGTTCCGAAGGGCTTCCGGACAACACCATCCGACTGCAGTTTCAAGGATCTGCGGGACAAAGTTTCGGCGCGTTCCTGGCCCAGGGAGTGACGCTGACGCTCGAAGGCGACGCCAACGATTACGTCGGCAAAGGCCTCTCCGGCGGACTCCTGGTGGTCTATCCGTTCAAGGGCTCCCCCTACGCGCCCGAAGAGAGCATCCTCATCGGCAACACCGTACTCTACGGGGCCACCAGCGGTCAGGCGTTCTTCAACGGAGTCGCCGGCGAACGCTTCGCGGTGCGCAACTCCGGCGCCACGGCGGTGGTGGAAGGCGTGGGCGACCACGGCTGCGAATACATGACGCGCGGCCTGGTGATCGTGTTGGGCCACACCGGGAAGAATTTCGCAGCCGGTATGACCGGCGGCATCGCGTACGTGCTTGACGACACCGGTGACTTCGTTTCCACGCGCTGCAACCAGGAGTCCGTGGACCTGGAACCGCTGGTGGATCCGAAGGACGTGGATCTGCTGCGCCAATGGGTGGCCAGGCATCTGGAACTCACCGGCAGCCGCCGCGCCCGTTGGATTCTCGAAAACTGGTACGCGTTGCTGCCGAAATTCATTAAGGTGTACCCGCACGAATACAAACGGGTGCTGGGTGTTCCGCGCTACACCGGAACTCCACTCACCATTGCTTCCGCCGCGGAAATTGAGCAGGTGCTCCATGGGTAAGATCACGGGATTCCAAGAGTACGCGCGGGAGACTGCTCAACGACGGCCCATCGCCGAGCGCATCAACGACTTTTTCGAAATCTACCAGCCGTTACCGGAAGAGACGCTTCGTACGCAAGGCGCCCGCTGCATGGATTGCGGCGTGCCGTTCTGCCACACCGGGTGCCCCATCAACAACATCATTCCGGACTGGAACGACCTGGTCTACCGCGGCCGCTGGAAGGACGCCATCCGCCGCCTGCATTCCACCAATAATTTTCCGGAATTTACCGGACGCATCTGTCCGGCTCCGTGCGAAGCCGCTTGCGTGCTCGGCATCAACGAGCCGCCGGTGGCCATCAAGGAGATCGAAAAGTCCATTGTTGAACGCGCCTTCGCCGAAGGCTGGATCCAGCCCGAACCGCCCGCCGAACGCACCGGACGGCGTGTGGCCGTGGTCGGCTCAGGTCCCGCGGGCCTCGCTGCCGCGGCGCAGCTCAATCGCGCCGGGCATACGGTGGTGGTGTTCGAGAAGGCCGACCGTCTGGGGGGGCTGCTCCGTTACGGTATACCGGATTTCAAACTCGAAAAACATATTATTGACCGGCGCACTGCCTTAATGGCTGCCGAAGGCATCGAGTTCCGCACCAGTACGCAGGTGGGCGTGAACGTGTCGATCGAAGATCTGCGCAAGGAGTTCAACGCCATCCTGCTGTCGGGCGGCGCCGAGCATCCACGCGATCTGCGCGTGCCCGGTCGCGAGCTAAATGGGATCCATTTCGCCATGGATTTTTTGCCGCAGCAGAATCATCGCGTGGCGGGCGACACGCTCGGCGGCGTGGAGGAGATTCTGGCCACCGGCAAGCGCGTGGTCATCATCGGCGGTGGCGACACCGGCGCCGATTGCCTGGGCACGTCGCATCGCCAGAAACCGCTCTCGGTCGACCAGTTTGAGATCATGCCGAAGCCGCCCGATAGCCGCTCGCCGCAAACACCGTGGCCGCTATGGCCGCTGCAGTTGCGCGTGGAGAGTTCGCACGAAGAAGGCGGCACGCGTCACTGGGGAGTAGCCACCACGTCGTTTTCGGGCGCCGGCGGCCGCGTCGAGAAGCTGCACGCCGTGCAGGTCGGCCCGCCGCCCAGGTTCGAACCCATCGCGGGAACGGAGTTCACCATGGATGCCGATTTGGTGCTGCTCGCCATGGGCTTCACCGGTCCGGTCAAGAACGGCATGATCGAGCAGCTCGGGGTGGCGCTGGACGCGCGCGGCAACGTCTCCACCGACCAAAACTACATGACCTCGGTGCCGGGCGTCTTCGCAGCGGGCGACATGCGCCGCGGCCAGTCGCTGGTGGTGTGGGCCATCGGCGAGGGCCGCCAGGCCGCTGCCGCCATCGACCGCCGCCTGAGCGAAACAGCACGTTGAGCGATACGTTTTGCGCCAGCCGGGGCGTTATGCTGCTAACATGAATATTAAGAGCACTTAACGAAAAGCGCCTCCTGGAATTCCATCATGATTCAGCATCCCAAGGGCACCCAAGCCCGTGTATTGCTAGCATCCGTTTTCGGACCCTACGCGCAGGACGACGAGTTCGGCAGCCGCGCCATCAATCCCATGGAGTTGTATCACAACCAGGTGACCCGCGCGCAAGGTTCCTTTTCACTCCGGATGTTCCACCGTTCCTGGGGCATCATGATGATCCAGCAGAATATCTCGGCCCCCTGCACGGTTTTGGATTTTCCCACGCGCGAGAAGTTCGAAAAGGAATTGACCAGCCAGCATTACGACGTGGTGGGCATTTCCTCCATCATCGTGAACTTGGGCAAGGTGCGCGAGATGTGCCGCATGGTGCGGCGCCTGTCGCCCCATTCCGTCATCGTCGTGGGCGGCCACGTCGCGGCCATTCCGGGGCTCGAGTATCTCATCGACGCCGATCACATCGTCAAAGGCGACGGCATCTCCTGGATGCGCCGCTATCTCGGTGAAGACGAGAACGCCTCCATCAATCACCCCAAGATCGTCTCCGGCTTCGACATGCGGGTGATGGGTGTCAAGATCCCCAAACTCATGTCGCAGACCGCCGCCACCATCATCCCCTCAGTCGGCTGCCCCATGGGTTGTAACTTCTGTACGACATCGGCGTTCTTCGGCGGCAAGGGCAAGAGTCTCAACTTCTACGAGAGCGGCAAGCAGTTGTTCGAAGTCATGAGCGAGATGGAGTCGGCTCTGCACGCGCGCTCGTTTTTTGTGATGGACGAGAATTTCCTCCTGCAGCGCGAACGCGCCATGGAATTGCTCGATTGCATGAAAAAGGAGAACAAGAGCTGGACATTCTATGTGTTCAGCTCGGCCAACGCCATCCGCAAGTACACCATCGAGGAATTGGTTCAGATCGGTGTTAGCTGGGTCTGGATGGGGTTGGAGTCTCCGCGCTCGTCCTACTCGAAGCTGAAGGGCACCGACACCGTGCAACTCGCCCACACGCTGCACAGCCACGGCATCAAACTGCTCGGCTCGACCATCGTCGGCCTCGAGCACCACACGCCGGCCAACATCCGCGAGGAGATCGAGTTCGCTATCTCGCACGAAACCGACTTCCATCAGTTCATGTTGTACACGCCGGTCCCCGGCACGCCCCTTTACCAAGAGGTGGAAGAGCAGGGACGCCTGCTCGAAGGCACGGATCTGGCCGACATACACGGGCAATACAAATTCAACTTCGAGCACGCGGCTATCTCCCGGGACGATTCCAAGAAGTTTCTGGATTGGGCTTTCTGGCGCGATTTCGAGCGCAACGGCCCCAGCCTTTACCGCATCTGCAAGACCACCCTGGAGGGCTGGAAGCGTTACAAGAACTCTCCCGATCTACGCGTCCGCCAGCGCTTCGAATACGAGGCGAAGAGTCTGAAGAGTGCCTACGCCGCCACGTTGTGGGCCATGGAAAGGCGCTTCAAGGAAACCAACGAAAGCGTCAGCGAGCAGATGCACACGCTCCGGCGCGACATCGAGCGCGAGTTCGGCGTCTTCTCAAAGATGGTCTCTTCTCTCCTCGGACCGGTGCTGTTATGGACTTCCAAGCGCGAGGAGAAGCGCCTGGCCGGAGGGCAAACCTACGAGCCGCCCACCATCATTGAGCGCCGCAACTGGGTGGAGGCCTGAGGGCGCGGCCTCGCGCCGCGCGGCAGCAGGCACGAACCGTAGCCGAGTAGCCTTCCGGGAAGACCGCCGGCCGCGCAAGGACTCCACGGCGCTTCAGCAGTTTCTGCACTTCTCCCGGCTGGTTGTAGCTTTCCCGCGTAATCCGGCTTAACAACAGCATGTTGCCGCCGCGCAGTCTATTAAAGTCCCAAAGACACTTTTGTGAAGTATTGTGCTGCTTTATGTAGACTAATAGCGACACATGTTCCGGACATTGGGCACTCTAGTCGCCTTTGTCACGATGGCTCTCAGCCAGGTCCAACCGCCAAGCGCTGCGTTTCGCAGCGACACGACGCTGGTTCGGGTGGACGCGCAGGTATTAACCGGGAGTCGGACTATCACCGGCCTCAGCAGGGATGACTTCGTTGTGTTCGAGGATGGTCGCCCGCAGCCAATCCTGCACTTCGGCAACGAGAGCGATCCGCTCGACCTCCTCCTGCTCATCGATAAGAGCGGCAGCATGCAGCCGGTTACTCTGCGAGAGGGTCGGCCGTAGACACGCTGTGGTTTACCGTTCCGGCCAGCGCAACCACTTGTGCAGGAACTTGTAGGTGCCCACGCCGTGGATCATGTGCGGACCGTTGAAGTACTCGATTTCGGTCCGGTCCGCGATCCCTAATTGGGCATAGAAGCGACGCACCTTGGCGTACTCCCAGGCCACGTATTCGTCGATGCCCACGCCGTCGGAGTGCCCGCGCTCGACCATGAACGGTCGCGGCGCCATCAGCGAAGCCATCTCGAAATAGTTATAGGTGTTTCCGAGGTCGAACTCCATGATCTCGTACTCGTGGTAGTACATGTAGCTGAACGGGTGCTCGACGTCCGTGATCTTCACGATCCATTCGTTGAAGTCGCCCGAGCAGATCGAAAGGCAATAGCGGTCTAGTAGCGGCGGCACGCGCACGGCCGTCTTGCCGCCGTAGCTCAAGCCGTAGAAAGCCATGCGCTCGGGATCGACAAACGGCAGCGTGGCGAGCCAATCCAGCGTTCTCTGGTGCTGCCCCAGGATGAACGAGTATAGCGACAGCTTCAGCGGATGCGCGCGCCGCTGCGTCTGGCGGAAGCGATCGAAGATGTACGGATTCTGCGGCGCGTAGACGATGAAGCCGCGCCGGGCCAGCGCATCGCCGAACTTCGCGTAGATTCGCCCGTTGGTTTCGTTCGTGGGCGCGATCACATCCTCCGGACGCCCGCCCAGTCCGTGCTGGCACACTACCACGGGACGCTTTTCGCCCGGCTTCAGGTCTTTCGGCACCAGCAGAATGCCGTTGGCGAAGACGTCCGGCCACACCGGCAGCACGATCTCATAGCCCGTGTAAGACGGCGTGTCGTAGATGCGCCGGCTCATGGCCGTCATTGGTTCGGACGGATCCGGAAGCTTGCCGATGACCTCCTCCCACAAATAGCGACGATAGTCCGGCGTGGTCTTCTGCCAGCGCTCCACCGACGTGGTGTCCGCCTTCGCCCAGAACACGCGCCGCGTCTGTTCCGATTGCCGCACCAGTTTCTGCGTGTAGTTCACCAGTTGTTCGAACTGGCGACGCATGCGCGCTTCCGCGCCGGTCCTTTCATACTGGATCGCCGGCGCTTGCCCCGCAGGCCTCGGCGAGCTAACGCCAAGCTGCGCGAGAAAGACTCTCAGCGCCTCCTCCGAGCCCGGGTCGCGGCTTTCGATCAACGCTATGGAGCCACCCAGCGTCGCGCGAATGCTCTGAGCGCGCGCAAACTCGCCACGCACCGCAGCCGTATCCGGCGTCACAATGCGCCCCGGCGCCGCGCCGCGCCGCCCCTCTCGCACCGGCGGCGGACCGGGTACTTCGGGATGACGCGAAGCTTCCACCACCAGCGCCCGCGGAGCCACCAGCCCGGCGATTTCCGCGTCGCCGAATTCACGCAGCAGCCCCCAAACATTGCGATAGATCGGCTCTTCCCACAACCCTTCGCGCGGAGCGAAGTAGCCGCTCACCAGCGTCGCGCGAATCCGCTTGTCGAGAGCCGCACTGTAGAACGCCACCAGGCCGCCTTCTCCGTAGCCCGCCACACCCACGCTCAGCGCCGGCTTGTCGCGCATGAACCAATCCACCGCCGCCATCACTTTCTCCACTTCGTAGCCCACCGGATGGCGGCCCATCTCGTAAGCCATGCGATAGATCCACTCGCGATGCGGTTGGTTGGTGAATTTGATCTTCGCGTTGCCGGACCATGTGTCTTTGCGATCGATCAGAACCGGCACCAGCACTCGACATCCGCTTTCCGCCAGACGTACGGCGAAGGGGGCTGTTTCCGGAGTCTGATCCGCATCCGGGAGTGTCACGATTTGCGCGGCGGGCACACCTCGTGGTTCAAACAGCAGCCCTTCCGCATCCACGCCGTCGAGCACTGTCCAGCGCACCGCGTAGACGCGGTAGCTCCCGGCATCGGCGACCAGCGCCGGCCGCTCCACCGTCGCCTGCAAATGCATCTCGACGGGGACGCGCGCGTCGACCACGCCCACTATCTTGCGGAATCGAGCGCGCTTGGCTTCCACGTTCGCGCTCGTGAGCCTGCGCGCCTCATCGCGCCCGCCTGCGGCGGCCGTCTCGCGTTCAAGCACGCGGTCGATTCCATCCAACATGCGCGCCGCCAAATCGCCGTCCCAGGTGAGCGGCTCCGTCCCCGGCAACCCCTGCCCGCAAACCTCCAGCGCCAAAAACATCGCCGCCGCCACAATGTACAGTCTCTTCCGCGCCATGCCTGCCATCCTACCCGATTCAGGACTTCGGCATTACAATGTGTAGACAACCCCAATGCGAAGACCTCGCCTGTTCCTACTTGCGCTGCTCTCGTGCTGCGCCGCCTTTGCCAGGCGCGTCGGAGATGCCTATCCGCGAGATCGCCATCGTGCACCTCTCGCACACCGATTTCGGATTCACAGATCATCCGGCCGTGTTCGCCGACTTGCAGCGCCGCTACCTGGACATCGCGCTGGACGCGGCGCTCCGCGACGCGCACCGCGCCGCCGGGCGAGCGCTTCGTCTGGACCGCCGAGAGCATGGCGGTATTTGACGACTGGTGGAAATCGGCTGCACCACTTCGACGCAACCAAATGATCGAGGCCATCCGCGCCGGCCAGATCGACGTCGCCGCGCTGCCGCTCAACAACACGCCGTTCCTCAGTCGCGAGGAGTGGGACCAGATGCTCCATTGGATTCCCGGCGAGCTTTGGACGCGTCTCGGCCCGCGCGTCGCCGTGCAGAACGACGTCAACGGAATGCCTCGCGCCGGCGTCGTGCGCTTGCTCGACCGCGGCGTCACGCGTCTTTCCATGGGCTTGAACGCGGACAGCGGCGGGCCGCCCTTCCCCCAACCGACGGCGTTCTGGTGGAAGATGCCCGACGGTCGCCGCATGTTCGTATGGCTGGGCGAATCCTACCCCGCGGGCTACGGATATTTCGAGCCCGGCGAATGGCGCCGCGGGCCTGTGCCGCGCGCTGCTGACACGGCCTATCACCCGCCGCGCCCCGGCGAAGTGCTGCCGTCGGACGAAGCTTCGGTACGCGCGGCGCATGCGCGTTGCATGAAGCGGCTCCAGCGCATGGTGCGCGCCGGTTACCCGCACCACTTCCTGATCGTCTCCATGACCAATGAATGGCGCATGGACAACGATCCGCCGCTGCCTTCCCTTCCCCGTTTCGTCTCCACCTGGAATCGCCTGGGCTTGAAGCCCGTCTTGCGCTTGATGACCACCGCCGGCGCGCTCGAAAAGATGGAGCGCGAAGCCGGCCCAAGCGTCGCCGAGTACAGCGGCGAATGGACCGATTGGTGGGCCAACGGCACGGCGTCCGGCCCGCGCGAAGTGTCCGCCAGCCGCTTGGCGAAGCGCCGGCTTCGCGCCGTCACGAGTCTCCGTCTTCGGTCCCCTGCCGGATGCCGCGCGCTCCCGCGCTGAGGAAATGTGGAAGGATCTCGCGTTATTCGACGAACACACCTGGGGATCGTCCAACAGCGTCGCCTTGCCCGGCGATCTCGACGTCGCCGGCCAATACAACGAGAAGAGCCGCCTGGCATACCGTCCGATGGCGCTGGCCGAGTGGTTGCTAAGCCAGAGGGTCCGCACGCTACTCGGCGCGCGTGGCGCGGGGTTGTACGTCGTGAACCCCACGGCGGCGCCCATGAGCGGCTGGGTGAGTTTCAACGTGACGGCACTGCGCGACAACTATAGATCCATCGAAGATCCATCCACCGGCGCGCGCGCGCCCATCGAATTCGATCGCGGTCTACAGGCATTCGTGAGGCCCCAGGCGCCCGAGGATCTATCGCCCGAAAATCCGTCGTCGGTCTTTCCCAACCACGCGCCGCGACGGGTGGCGAAGATCTGGATCGAAGCGCTCCCGCCCAACTCCGTGCGCGCCCTGCGTCTATCTGTCGCCGAGTCTCCCACGGCTCAGCACGCGGCAGCGCCGGAGGTGAAACTCGACGCGAACGGTTGGCCGGTTTCCGTTGTTTGGGAAGGCATGACCAAACCCTTGTTCTTGCCGGGCACGGGCGACTTCTTCGCCGTAAACACGCGCGCCTTCGCGCCGCGCTGGGCGCTGAAGGATCTCGGCCAGATGCGCGATGCAACCAAGCGCGACGCGGCGCGAGCGGCCTCTCTCGAAGAAACGCGCGCGCGCGCCGCCGCAGCCACCGAGGTGGTGGAGACCTCGCACACCATCGTCTACCGCCAGCAGATTCGGCATCCGCGATTGCGCTACGGCGCGCGCATTCTCGAAATCTGGAAGAATGCTCCGCGCGCCCGCCTGACGCTGCGTCTCGACCGCATCTCGTCGCTCGATCCCGAAGCCTGGTTCGCCGACTTTCCGCTGCCGGTCGCGGGCGCCATGCCGCGCGTGAGCAGCGGTGGCATGCCCTACGCCCCATACACGGAGCAACTGCCGAACACCTGCAAGGACTACTTCGCCATCGACGGTTGGGTTCAATACGACACGGCCGAGGGCTCCTGGACCTGGGTGAGCCGCGACGCTCCTCTGGTCACCTTCGGGGAGCACAACTTGCTCGCGCGGCGTACCACCGCCCCGCGCGAGACCCATCGCGTGCTCGCCATGCTTTACAACAACATTTGGTACACGAACTTCCTGGCATCCACCGAAGGTATGCTCGAATTCCAATTCGATCTGGCGTGGAGCGCGAAGCCCATGCCGCCGGCAAAAATCGAAGCCTTCGCCGACGCGCTCACCACGGACCCACTGGTCTACATCAGTCCCGGCGTCCCCGACGAGCCGCTCTACATCCAGCGTCTGTTCAGGCCCTGATCCGCGGCTAGCGAGGCGCGATCTCGATTACGCGAAGTTGCCGCGCCCCCAGTTTCTCGGTGCGCTCGATCGCGCCCGTAACCGTGCCCGACGCCCGCGTGCCTTCCGGCGTCAGGTCCGCGAGTTTGTACGCTCCGCCCTTCATACCGTACCGCGCCGGATCGACGCGCCAGGCGAACGGGATCTCCTGATCGGAAAAGTTCGCCAGCAGAACGCCCAGTCTTCCGTCCTCAGCCTGCCACAAGCGGCCTTCGGCGAGTGGCGCCGTGCCGCGATGCTTTCGAGACCAGCCGAAGTTGTCGTCGGTGAACGTAGGCACTTTGGCTAACGGGTAGACGGGCGTGAGAAGACGCCCATATGTCACGTATTTCTTAGCCGCCACTCGGTAGCGGGCGCACTCGCGGAAGTACTCCGCCTTACGGCGGTGCTCCGGTTGAAACAACCCCAACCCCATCCAACCGATTTGCCGCCCATCGAGGAACGCCTGCCCCTCGGCGAAGTTGAACAACTGCTCGCTCTGCTTGAAATCCACGGGACTCCCAAGCAGAAGCGTGTATCCCGAGTAGACCGCCTGCATCAGCGGAATCTCCCAATCGGTGGCCTGTGCCCAGCTCAAGTTCGCATCCAGCAGGTCGAAAAATACTTCGTCGGTGCCTTCCGATGTAATCACCGCGCGCCGCCCCTCACGGTGTGCCACCGCCTGCACCTTCGTCAACAGGTCTCGGAACCCGTCCACCCACCAGCGCCCGCCGCCCAGCGGGTGGCCGTGTTTGGGGTTGAAGCAATGCTCATGTCCCATCGATGAGATCTGATCGATATAGACGCCGCTCACCCCTTCCTCGCGAATCAACTTGTCCACCACGCTGGAAATCGCCCCATGCCAGAACACGCTCGACGGGCACATCGAAAGCAGCCTTCCCGCGGCCTCCGAGTATCGGACCATGCGAAAGCCGCCGCCTTCGTCCATAATGGCGTGCGGAGCGTACTTGTCGAAATCGCGAGCGTTCATGTCCGCACTGAGCCCGTTGATGTACGGCATCACCAGAATGCCGCGATCCGTGAGTAGCTTCACGCGCTCACGGAATTTCGGCTTGGCCGGCAGGAAGTGTGGGTAGTTGTTGTCGAATGGCGTGACGTGCCACATGTACCAGTGAATCCCCAGCGGCACACCCATCATCCGTTGCGCCTCCACCAGTGGCGTGTTCATCTCTTCCGGCGTGCCCCTCGCGCCCCTGCCAATCCCAACCGTCTTGGATCCACGCGCCGACGTTCTTCACTAAATCCGACATCTCTGTCCGCTGACTCACCTTGCCCGCGCTCGCCCATTTCTGCTGGAGCGCCCATTTGCGGTAGTGGTGCGCGGCGCCCACCCAGTCACCCTGGTACACACCCAGTTCAGTCGGATGGTAGTCCGGCCAGTCTGAACCGGCCACGCCCATGTTATCGGCGAAATGCACAATAGTGAGCCGGGTGCCCGGTTCGACCAGAAAGTCTTTCGCGCGAGCGTCCGAATCCATGGTGCCGAAATACACCGAATTCCGACCGGCGCTTAGTGCCATGAACTGCATCGGCCAGTTGCCCGAAGGGTAACGCGCTTCGATCTTGTCCTTCCACGCTCGCAGTAGATTCCCGCCCGATGACTGCACCGGCCGCGCAATGTCGTAACTACCCGCTGCCCGCGAGCGTATACGCTCCGCCCTTCATGCCGTACCGCGCCGGATCGACGCGCCAGGCGAACGGGATCTCCTGATCGGAATAGTTCGCCAGCAGAACGGCCAGTTTTCCGTCCTCGGCCTGCCACAAGCGGCCTTCGGCGAGCGGCGCCGTGCCGCGATGCTTCGCATTCCATCCAAACTGGTCGCCGGTGAATTGCGGCACCGCGATGGAGGATTCGATCGGCTCGATCAATCGGCCATAAGTCAGATACTTCTTTGCCGCCACGTGGTAGCGCGCGCATTGCCGCAGATAAGCGGCCTTCTCGGCATATTCCGGTTTGAAGAGGGCCAAGCTCATCCACCCGTTCTGCCGCCCGTCGATGAGCGCTTGCCCCTGCGCCCAACGGAAGAAACGCGCGTCCTGGTTGAAATCGCAGGGGCTGCCGAAGAAAATGGTGTACCCGGAATACACCATCTCCATCATCGGAATCTCCCAATCCGTCGGCAACGCCCAGGTAAGATTGGCGTCCAGCAGATCGAAGAATACTTCGTCGGCGCCTTCGGAGGTAATCACGGCGTTGCGGCCGTTCTTGCTCGCGACGTTCTTGACCTTGCGTAGCAGTTCGCGATTCCCCGTGGCCCAATAGTGTCCGCCGCCCAGCGGGTGAGCGTGCTTGGGATTGAAGCAGAGTTCGTGCTTCATCGCCGAAATCTGGTCCACGTAGACGCCGTTCACCCCTTCCTCGCCGATCAGTTTATCGACCAGCGTGGAAATCGTATCCTGCCAGAACACGCTCGACGGGCACATGGACAGCAAGCGTCCGGCCTGCTCGGAATACTTTGTCATGCGAAGACCACCGGCCTCGTCCATGATGGCGTGAGGAGCGAACCGGTCGAAATCCTTGATGTTCATGTCGGCGCTCGATCCGTTGATGTAAGGCATCACCAGGAGACCGCGGCTCACTAGATCCTTGACCCGCTCCTTGAAGCCGGGCTTGGATGGCAGGAAGTGCGGATACTCGTTGTCGAAAGGCATGTGATGCCACATGTACCAGTGCAGGCCCATGGGCGTGCCCATCATGCGCTGCGCTTCGACAAACGGAGCGTTCATCTCCGCGGGCGTTCCCGTGGCGCCATTCCATTCCCATCCGTCTTGCGCCCACACGCCGATGTCCTTCACCAGTTGCGGCACATCCGCGCGGCGCGAGAGCGGTCCCGCTTGCGCCCACTTCTGCTTCAGCGCCCATTCGCGATAGTGATGCGCGGCTCCAATCCAATTCCCTTGATACACGCCGAATTCGATCGCGTGATAGTCGGGCCAGTCCGAACCGGCCACGCCCATGTTTTCCGCGTAGTGAACGGTCGCCGTGCGCAGGCCCGGCTCCACCAGGAAATCCTTAGCCCGTGCCTCCGGATCTTGCGTGCCTAGATAGACCGAGTTCTTGCCCGCGCTCAGCGCCAGGAACTGCATCGGCCAATTGCCCGATGGATAGCGCCCTTCCACCTTCTCCTTCCAAGCTTTCAGCAGGTGACCCCCGCTGGCGAACACCGGCCGCGCAATGTCGTAACTACCCGCTGCCGGAAAGCCATTCACCAGCGGGTAGCTCACCGTCCATACGCCCCAATAGTCGCTGAGGTTTTCGACGAAGATTCTCCAACGTGCAATCCCTGTGTCCGGCGGCAACTCCACAGTCACTTTCACCGTCACGGCGCCGTTCTCCAGCCACCAGCGCAGATCGTTCCACTCCATCACTGCGCGCTCGGTGCCATCCGCCGTTTTTTCGACGCGCGCGTAGGTGCACGGCTTGTAGTTGTTGTTCATCGGCCGCACCTGGGTGCCTCGGCCGAAGTTCACTTCCCATAGCAGATGCTTGCCTTCCACCGGACCGATATGGTTGAAACCGCCCGCTCGATCGATCATCGCCGCCAGGCCCATGCCACCGGGCTCGAACTCCAGACGGACGAATCTGTTTTCGAGCGTCAGGCCTTTGGCGGGGTCCACCACCGCGCCCCATACCGTCGTGCTGAACAGAAGTGCGAAGAGGAGTTTGGTCTTCATCAGCCACGCAGCATATCAATCCTGCGGTGTGCGCGGCAAGGATGATACGATGGCCGCGATGAGCATTCGTCTTGCCGCTTCCGCTGTTGTGGTTTCCGGTTTTATGTCAGCACTGGCCCAGATTCCCGCCGTCGACACGCGTGTGAGCGACGTTCGCCACACCAACTATCATTTTCAGATGACCGAGTACCCCACACTCGCCGCGTGGGAGGCGCGCAAAGCGAAACTCGCGCGCCAGGTGCTCACGTCCTCGGGTCTTCTGCCCATGCCTGAGCGCACGCCGCTGCACCCACGCATCTACGGCCGCATCGAACATCCCGAGTACTCGGTGGAGAAAGTGCTGCTGGAAACCTGGCCGGGCTTCTATCTCGGCGGCAATCTTTACCGTCCCAAGGGACGCGCGGGCAGAGCTCCCGGCCATCCTGAACGCCGCATGGCCATTGGGCCTACGGGCGGCTCGAACAGCAGCCTGACTTCTCCGGCCAGGCGCTCGCCGGAACGCTCGCCCGGCAAGGCTACGTGGTGTTCGCCTACGACATGCTGGGCTACAACGACACCACGCAGACTCCGCACACCTGGGCGGGTGAGCGGGAACAACTCTGGGCTTTCACACCTCTTGGTCTGCAACTGTGGAATTCCATCCGCGTGGTTGATTTTCTCTCGTCTCTTACGGAAGTGGATCCGGAACGCATCGGCGCCACGGGCGCCTCGGGCGGTGGCACGCAGACGTTCCTGCTCACCGCGGTGGACGCGCGCGTGAAGTATTCGGCCCCGGTGAACATGGTCTCGGCCATCATGCAGGGCGGCTGCGGCTGCGAGAACACGCCGGGCCTCCGGATCGGCACCAACAATATGGAACTCGCCGCCATGATGGCGCCCCGTCCCATGCTGCTGGTGGCTGCCACTGGCGACTGGACCAAGAACGTCCCTCGCGAGGAGTTCCCCGCCATTCGCAAGATCTACGAGCTTTACGGAAAGCCCGATGACATCGAGGTTCGGCAGTTCGACTACGGGCACAACTATAACAAGGACAGCCGCGAGGCCGTCTATGGCTTCTTCGGCAAACACATTTTGGGCGAAAGCGACGCGTCCAAACTCGTCGAGAAGAATCCGCGCGTCGAGGGGCTCCAGGACTTGCTCGCGCTGCATGGCCGCGCATTGCCGGACAACGCCGTCACGTTCGACAAGCTGTTCGAATCCTGGCGCGAGGCTTCCCGCCGTCAACTCGCCGCCATCTCCGACGCCCAGGCTTTACGCGAAAACATGCGCGTCGCGCTCGCCGCAGAATGGCCCGCGAAAGTCGCCAGCGAAATCCAGGAAGAGGCCATCGTGCTGAGCCGTGCCGGCGCATCCGATCGCGTCACGGGTCTGTGGTTCGCGGGCCATGGTGCGCCCGCGCTCGTGGTCGATCCGGCCGGCGCCGCCGCCGCGCGCAAGAGTGCGCCGGTCGAGGCATTGCTCAAGGCCAAGCGGCCCGTCCTGCTCATCGACGCGTTCCACGCGGTCCGCGACCAGACGCTCGGCCACTTCACCACATTCAACCCCACCGACGATGCTTGCCGCGTGCAGGACATCCTCACGGCTCTGGCCTGGCTGCACCGAACATCTTCCGCCAAGCCCGAGTTATTCGGCCTTCACAAAGCAGCCGTCTGGTCGCTGTTCGCCGCCGCCGTCGCGCCCATCGACTTGAAGTTGGATGCGGACCTCGGCTCGTTCAAGGGCTCCGACGACGATTTCGTCGCCTCATTCTTCGTGCCCGGAATTCAGCGCGCGGGCGGCCTGGACGTCGCCCTGAAGTTGACGGCCGGCCGTAAATAGATACGCATACCGAGGCCTGGCTCAGGAGGCGCATATGCGCTTTACATTTCTGATATTGGCGCTCGCCGCAGTGGCGTTCCCCGAATCTCCCGCTGAAACGGCTCGGAACTTCGCCGACCCGCCCGCCGAGTTCCGCCCCATGCCGCTCTGGGTGTGGCACGACGAGATGCGTTGGGATCGCCTCGCCGAGCAACTCTCGCAGTTCAAACAGCAGGGCTTCGGCGGCGTCTTCGTGCACCCGCGTCCCGGCTTGATGACCGAGTATCTCAGCGACGAGTGGTTCCGCCTTGTGGCGGCAATCGCTCGAAGAGGGCAAACGTCTCGGCCTCCTCGTGAATATCTACGACGAGAACAGCTACCCGGCGGGCTTCGCCGGCGGTCATGTTCCCGCACGCGCGCCCGACACCGCGGTGCAGGGCGTGCAACCCGAATTAGACGTAACCGCCGCGCGCATCCGCTGGAAGGCATCCACCATCGTGAGCGTGTTCGCCGTCGAGAAGAACGCCGCCGGCGCCATAACCTCCTTCCGCCGTATCCATGGGCCTTCGGAAACAAAACCCGGCGAGACCTACACCGTGTTCCACATGTATCGCTCGCAGGCGACACCGTGGCACGCGGACTTCCCGTACGTCGATCTAACACATCCCGCCACCGGCCGCGCTTTCTTGGAGACCACCTTCGATCCTTACAGGAACCACTTCGGCGCCGAATTCGGCAAGACCGTCCGTTGGATCTTCGACGACGAGCCGCTGCTCACCGCCGGTGTTACGTCACCCGGCACGGTTCCCGGCGTGACACTCAGCTACAATACGCTCGCGGAATTTCGCCGCCGCAATGGCTACGATCTCGCCGACGAACTTCCCTCGCTCTACGCCGACGTGGGCGACTGGCGAAAGGTGCGGTTCGATTATTTCCAGACCTTGCACGACCTATGGAAAGAGAACTATTTCGAACCCATTTATGCCTGGTGCAACCGTAACAACGTCGGCTTCACCGGCCATTGGATGGAGCACGAGTGGCCCAACCCCTGGACCTCCCCTTCCGACGCGTCGCTCTACGCTTACGCACACATGCCCGGCATCGACATGCTCACCGGCTTGCAGGCATTCGGCGTCCGCTCCGAAGGGCGCGATCCGTTCTACCTGTTCACGATCCGGCAGATGACCAGCGTCGCCGAACAGTTGGGACGCCGCGCGTTTTCCGAATCGTTCGGGGTGTCGGGCTTCGACGCCGACTTCGAGCACTTCAAGCGCTTGGGCGACTGGCTGTTGGTTCACGGCATCAACTTCATCAATCCTTGCCAATCCTGGGGCACTGTCCGGGGCGCGCGCAAACGCGACTACCCGCCCACCTTCACCGACGCCTCCGGCTGGTGGCCTTATTATCGCTATCACGCCGACCATATGAGCCGTGTCTCTTACATGCTCACGCGCGGCAAGGCCCGCAAGCGCGTACTCGTGCTGGAGCCGACCACCAGCGGCTTTCTCCTGGCGCGACGAGGCACGCAGCCGCCCGCATTAGCGGAAATGCGGCAGGACTTCTCGAACCTCGTGCAGACACTCGCCGACTATCAGGTGGACTTCCATTTAGGCGACGAATACATCCTCGAGTGGTTCGGCAAACCGGATGGCAAGCGCATCGCGGTTGGCCAGCAATCCTACGACGTCCTCGTGTGGCCGCGCCACATGACCAACGTCCGCCGCCAGACGCTGCCCCTCATTCAGAAGTTCCTGGCCGCGGGTGGCCAGGTGCTGGCGCTCGCCGAACCCGCCGCCTACGTGGACGGACGCTCCAGCGGCGCGGTCCGCGCTCTACGCGAGAAGTACCCCGCCGCTGTGGCATGAAGTCGCTCCCGGCATCCAGCTCATCGATGCCCTTCACCGCATCGCGCCACCGCGCGTTCGCTTCGAGCCGCCGGTTCCTCCCGGGGTTGGCATGGCGGAGCGATTCCTCGACAACGGCGAGCGCGTTTTGTTCTTCACGAATTCCGGACCAGCACCGCTCAAAACGCGCGCCATCGTTGCTGGTAACGCCCTGGAGCGTTGGGACACTTTGAAGGGCGAAACCTCCGCCGCATCCTATCAAGCCGAAGCCGGTCGAATCGCCTTCCATCTCGATCTGCCGCCGGCGGGCTCGGAGCTGCTTCTGGTCAGGCAGCACGGTTCGCCCGCGCCGAGCGTGGTTCCGCCGCGCTTCACACCGCTGGTGACTCCCGAGTGGCGAATCAAGCAGGAAGAAGCCAATGTCTTAGTCCTCGATTATTGCGACTTCTCCGCGCAGGGGCTGCATCAGAAAGGTGTGAACACGTGGCACGCCAATTGGGCCATCTGGCAGGCGCACGGGTTCGAGCGTCCCGCTTGGGATAACGCCATACAGTTCAAGAAGCGAGTGTTCGACCGAAACCACTTTCCTCCCGACTCGGGTTTCGACGCTACTTTCCATTTCGAAGTCGCCGGCTCGCAGCCGCCTGCGCGACTGGAACTCGCCATCGAGTGCCCGGAACTTTATCGCGTCACGGTCAACGGCCAGCCGGTAGACTTTGCGCGCGGCGCCCGCTGGCTCGATCCGCACATCCAGAGCGCGTCCATCGCATCGCTGGTAAAGGCCGGCGAAAACACGGTACGCATTTCCGGTCATCCCTTCGATGTCCGCATGGAACTGGAGAACATTTATCTAAGAGGCGATTTCACCGTCGCAAAGGCTCCGCGCGGCTTCCGATTGTCCCCGCCCGCGCCGCTCGCTCTGGGCTCCTGGGCCGCCCAAGGACGACCCTTCTATCCTGGCGCCGTACTCTACGAAACCACTGTCGACGTGCCCGCCGGCGCGAGCGCCGTGCGCGTGGAACTCGCGAAATGGGCCGGCGCGCTGGTGGAGATTCTTCTGAATGGACGCCGCGCCGCGCTGCTCGGATGGCCGCCCTACATCGCCGACTTTCCCGCCGCCCCCGGCCGCAACACCATCGCGGTGCGGGTGGTCGCGCCCCCGCGAAACGTGTTCGGCCCGTTCCTCAATCCGGACAAGCCCCGCATGTCGGCCACGCCACAGTCCTGGGCGAATCCGCCGAGCGTCCAACCGCCCGGCGCGCAGTATGATGTACTCGATTACGGCCTGTATGAGCCGCCGCGCGTCAGCGCGCAAAGGAAACCATGAATCGCCGGCACCTTCTCAAGTCAGCCACTCTGGCAAGCGCCTGGCCCGCTCTGGCTTCGACCGGGCAAAAACGCATCGCCACCATCATCACCGAGTACCGCTACAACTCCCACGCCGATGTGATCGTGGGACGCCTGCTCGAAGGCTACGACTACGAGGGGCGCCGCGTCGCGCCGCTCACCCGCGTGGTGTCCATGTACACGGACCAGGTTCCTTCGAACGATATGAGCCGCCCCATGGCCGCCAAACACGGCGTGAAGATTTGGCCCACGGTGCGTGAGGCCCTTACTTTGGGCACCGGCGCGCTCGCCGTCGATGGCGTCGTCCTCGTTGGTGAGCACGGCAACTATCCGTACAACCAGAAAGGGCAGCACCTCTACCCGCGCTACGAACTGTTTAAGCAGGTCGTCGACGTCTTCCGCCAGTCCCGCCGCTCGGTCCCCGTATTCTGCGACAAGCACCTTTCCGTCGATTGGGACAAAGCCAAGTGGATGTACGATCAGGCGCGCGAGTTGAAGTTCCCGCTCATGGCGGGCTCTTCGCTTCCGCTCGCCTGGAGACGCCCTCCCTTCGAACTTCCTCTCGGCGCTCCCGTGGAAAGCGCGGTGACGGTTTTCAACGGCGACAAAGAGGCTTACGGATTCCACGCGCTCGAATCGCTTCAATGCATGGTCGAGCGCCGGCGTGGTGGTGAAACCGGTGTCGCCGCTGTGCAGTGTTTGGATGGCGAGCACGTTTGGAGATGGACCGACACGAATCCATGGGCCGCCAAACTGCTCGACGAAGCCGTCCTCCGGACCGAAGAACGGACGCCCGGCAACATGCGCGACAACGTGAAGAAGCCCGTTCTGTTTCTGGTTGACTATCGGACCGGTCTTCGAACGGCGGTCTATCTTCTTAACGGACACGTCGCGCAAACGGGCTTCGCCGCCACCTTGCGCGGGCGCCAGAAACCCGTTTCAACCGAAATCTGGCTGCAGCCATGGCGCCCCTTCGCCCACTTCAGCGCGTTGGTACACTATATCGAGCAAATGATCGTCACCGGGCGTCCCGCCTATCCCGTCGAGCGCACCTTGCTGACCACCGGTGTGCTTGCCGCGCTCATGGATTCCGCCTACCGCCGCAATACGCGCATAGATACTCCCCAGCTCGCCGTCTCCTACCGTGCGCCGAAGTCCTCCCTTTACTGTCGCGGCCCCGTGCCGCCCATGGAGCCAAGAAAGACCTGACATTGTTATGCTATTCAATTACTGTTTCCTCGCCTTAGCCCTACTTAGTTCCAGCGTGGTCATCGCCGCCGAAGACCCCTGGCAACAGGCGCGCAACAACGGGCGCATCGTGAACGATATCCTGATTCGCGCCGACAAGAACATGAAGGCCTGGTTGGCCTATGCCGACCCGAAGACCAAACTATTGCCCGACCGCCTGCCGGGTTTGATCCGCGGAAGGATGAATACCGAGTTACTCTATACGCCGCACAACTCCGGCGCCGACAACTATCCCTTCCTCATCCTCACCGCGTACTTCACCGACCGCGCGCTCTTCGAAGGGCGCATGGTAGACATGTTACGCAGCGAAGTCCAATATACGGATGTTGCCGGAGGCAAGATACCCGCCAACTTCGATCTTAAGACTTACACGCTCGGCCCTCCCAGTTTCTTCGGCGCTGGCG
Source organism: Terriglobales bacterium (assembly GCA_963745655.1). Lineage (GTDB taxonomy): Bacteria > Acidobacteriota > Terriglobia > Bryobacterales > Bryobacteraceae > JAJFUV01. Next base: position 259,762 of record CAVUYK010000013.1, read on the forward strand.
AGTACTGCAAGGACGGCATGGTGCCCGTCACCGAATTCCTCGGCCGCACGCGCTGGTACTATCGCATGGTGGATATGACCGAGGACTTCAGGAAGCGCGCGCCCGTGAAAACGCGCTGGGGGAATCTGCCGTCCGATGGCGCGGAGTTGAATGGCGACGTGCTGCAGACGCTGGTGCGCCTGATTCCCATGACCGGAGATCGGCGCTTGCTCCGTTGGGCGGAGCAAATCGGCGACGCCTACATCGAAGAGATTCTGCCGCGCAGCAATTATCTTCCCACCACGCAATACGACTTCGAGAAGAGAGTTCCTTCCGAAGTCGCCCGGTTGGGTGACCACGGAAATGAAGCCATTGTCGGTCTGGTTCTTCTGCAGGCTATCGAATCCGAACTCGGCTTGCCGCGCGGTGAAAGCTATCGGCCCGTGTTGCGCAAAGTGCTGGACCGCATCATCGAAACTACCAACCCGTACGGGTTCATCTATCGTGGCATCCGCGTGGACAATCTGAAAGTCTCCAACAACGACCTGACGGATTGCTGGGGCTACGTCTACAGCTCCGTGTACGCCTACTATCAAGCCACCGGCGAGGAGAAATACCGGCAGGCGGTCCTGCGTGTCCTGAAGAACCTCGCTCGATACCGCGATTACGACTGGACCAAACCCGCCAACACGGTGGACGATCTGGCGGACTCCATCGAGGGCGCCATCTATCTGGTCGCGCACGAACCGGTCCCCGAAGCCATCGCCTGGATCGACCATTCCATTCCGAAGATGTTCCCGTACCAGAACGCCGAAGGCACCATCGAACGTTGGTATGGCGATGGGAATTGGAATCGCACGCTGCTGTTGTACGCGTTGATGAAGTCGCGCGGGAGTTACTTGAAGAACTGGAAGCCCGGCGTGGAACTCGGCGCGGTGGGCGATGGGGATACGCTGCGCCTCACCGTGTCGTCACCCACAGATTGGACTGGCCAGGTGGTTTTCGATTACGCCCGTCACCGCCGCATTCTGAACCTGCGCAAGGACTACACGCGCTTGAATCAGTGGCCCGAGTGGTACACCATCGATGAAAACACGCTGTACTCGATCCAGGATCCCGACACCGGCGCGCGGGAATTGAGGCTGGGCAGTGAGTTGAAGGAAGGCTACGCGCTGCGCGTCGCCGCCGGCTCGACACGCCGCATCGAGGTCACACCGAAGCGCTAACATCTCCTTCCGTCTATGGCGCAAGCACTTCACGGAAGACGATGGTCACACCGTCCATCCGTCCGTGCTGATCCACCACGCTCGACAACTGCGCTTCAATGTGCCGCTCGGTTCCATCCTTGGCTCGCAGTACCGTGCGGTCCGCATTCAGCACCGCCGCGCCATCGAGCGCCACGCGGCCAAGTGGATCCTTGATTAGCGCGCCGCTTTCGCAATCGATGGCCGTGAACACCTCCCCGATCCTGTGGCCGAGCGAATCCTGCTCCCATCGGCCCGTCAGCGTCTCCGCCGCGCGGTTCATCAGGATGACCGCCCCTCTTCTGTCGGTCACGACCATCGCGTCGCGCAGACCGGCGATCGCAGCCGACAGATGCCGCTCGCGACGGCTTCGCCTGCGCCTCGCGTGGTGCCGGTCCAGCGCAAGCTCGACTGCGATCTTCAACGAGCGATCGTCGAACGGCTTCAGAACATAGCCCGACGGGAACGTATGCTTGGCGCGCTCCACGGTCTCGCTGTCGGCGAAAGCGGTCAGATACACGACCGGTATGTCTATACGCTCAGTAAAGCGCTTCCGCCGCCTGCACGCCGTCGATGCCGCCCCTCAGTTTGATGTCCATCAATACGAGATCGGGCGTCTTCCTTACGGCTTGGCGTAGCGCCTCAACCGCCGAAACCGCCGTGGCAATCACTTCGTGGCCGAGTTGCTGTAAGCACCGCGAGATGTCGCTTGCCACTAATCGCTCGTCCTCCACCACCAGAATTCTAGCGTTCGTCATGGTCTAGGCAGCCTCCTTATGACGCGTTTCGTGAAACCTGATTTCGTACTCCGTTACTCGTTTTGTCTTCTTGCGGCGCACGGTTCCGCCGATCTGCTCCGCTAATATGTCAACCAACCGCAAGCCCAACGTGGTTGTGCGTCCACCACCGGCCGGCTCCGGAAAGCCCACGCCGTTGTCGCGCACCGTAAGCCGGAAACTGCCCGATTCGGCGCGCAGCCGGATGCAGATGCAGCCTTTGCGCCCTTCCGGAAACGCGTGCTTGAGACAATTCGTAACCAGCTCGTGGATGATTAGCCCGCAGGAGATGGCCGTGTCGATGGTCAGCACCACCGGTTCGACGTCTAGTTCCAGGTGGACGACCTGGGTGTCCACGCCATACGAGCGGAAGAGATTGGTCGTTAAACTCGCTACATACTCAGGAAAATTGAGGCACGCGTAGTTGCGCGCCTTGTGCAACTGCTCGTGCACAATCGCCATCGCCCGCACACGGTTCTGGCTTTCCCGCAGTATTTCCAGCGCCGCCATGTCCTTGACGTACTGCGCCTGAAGGCTCAGCAGGCTCGATATGATCTGCAGGTTGTTCTTCACCCGGTGATGGATCTCGCGAACCAGCACTTCCTTTTCGCGCTGCACCAGGCGCACTTGCTCTTCGGTCCTGCGCTTCACCGCCAGGCAGTCCCGATGTAGACACAACATGGTTTTCAGGCCCCCGCGAAAAATGAGATGAAGTAATGCTTGATAGCCAAATCAAACGCTCCGGCGCGCTTTGAGGGCCGCCGAGAATGATTGTACTGGAGCGGGGTTCCCAGCCCGTCTCGCGTTTGGTAGGAACTGACCTGGAATCAGTTGTATAAGATTTATTCTACTTGCGTGAATGGAATTCTTGCGCCGGTTGGAGGCGGTACATATGGACGCCGAACGGGGCAAAAGAGTCGCGCTCCGCGCGCCCAAACTGCACCGGTCCGCCCGCTGCTGGCTGCCCCAGATCCAGGGTCCACTCGAGCGTCGCTCCGTTGAGCGGTTGTGCGCCGCGCGCGCTCGTGGGCGCCAGCAAAAGAGCCAAGAGAACCACGCACACAGCCGCCACTCGAAGCCGGATCACCATCGCCGACACTGCCGCAGCCATCAACACGAATAGTCCTCCCATCACAGCCGGGCCCTCTCCCTTCGCCGCCGGCGGCAAGAAAAGCTTGAGTAGTGCAACGCCCACCGACGACCACATAAGCAACATCAACATCGTTCGCTTGCACGGCCGCCACGCCGCATACACAGCCACCGCGAGCGTTCCCATCGCCACGCATAAGGCCAGGGTCACGGCGCCGAACTGCGGTTTCGCCTTCGCCAGGTCCAGAAAGAAGGCGCAAGACGTCAAGGTGATGGCGGTCTGCCACGCGAGTGGCTCGCCGGCCAGCGCCAGGCTCAACAGCACCGCGCCCAGGATGGTGTAAGGGAGTCGCGATGGAAGCTTATCGTACAAGACCAGCGTCGCCGCGATCACGGCGAGTCCCAGCGCCACCGACAACCACCAACGCATATCACACCGGGTAGGCTTTCCGGTGCGCTTCAGATCCTCGCGGTTCTGCCACGCGCAGAGGCCATACGCGAGTCCCAAGCATGCGCCGAAAGTGAGCTCCATGACTTTCCACCAGCCCACCCAGATGTGCGGTTGAATGCTGCGTCCCATCACTTGAATCCAGGCGCCGCTCGCAAAGCCTACGCCGCCACCCAGCGCGCCCCATGACGCGAACCGCCAGGGCACCTTTGAATTTCCTCGCCACGCCATCCACACAAGCAGCGCTAGCGCGCCCAGGAGTAATCCGGCATACAACTCAGCCCGCGGTTTGTCATAACGGTTCGAAAAGTAAATGAGCTTGGGCTCGTTGATCAGTTTCCAACCCACGTAAGTCCCCAGCGCCATCAGGCCGCAACCCGCCACGATGTCCATCGCGCGGAATCGTTCTCGCGCCAGGGCCAGCCCCATCACGGCTCCGCCCAACATACCCCACACCGCGCCTTTGATGGCGAAACCGAGAATCGCCCACCAGAATGTCTCTGGTTGGAAGGAGAGCCCCACGGTCTGCCCGTAAGTCTCCTGGCCGCCGAAGCCTATGCCCACCGCTCCGAAGGCGGCAATAAGACCGCACTCGGCGTCCTCGCGATCCAGCAACTCCGCCAGGATCAACGCCACCAGCGCACCGGGAATCATGGCTCCCAGCGGTCCTCCTCCAATGAATCCGCGCAGAGCCCAGCCCAACGACATCGCCACTGCGGGAAGCCCCAGCCACAACCACCAGGAACTCTTATTCGATGCCATAGTCGGTATCCAGGCTCATACTCTCGCCCGGCGCCAGTACACGCTCCGGGCTCCACACACACAAGCTGACCTTGTTCTCTCCGCGCCCGCGATACCACAACCTCCGGATGGCCGCCTGGTCCAGGTTGAAACGGTTGACGAGGGTTAGTGGCAGTTGAGGATTGATGAGCCGCCACTCGCGCTCTGGTGCCATATTGCCAGAAAAGGTCTCGATGCCGAAAAATCCCTCCGTGACCGGCAGCAGCGTCTTCCGCACCGGGCGCCCACCATCGGCCATGTAGGCGAACTCGACGCTGGGATGATCCATGTCGCCGGGTTGAACCTCCACGCGCGACTGAAGCGCGATCCTCACCGGCGCCGCCCCACGGTTGGCCGCCGTCGTGAATGTTCGCAGCCAGCGCTCGCCAACCGCCAATTCCAACCGCCTCCGCAACTCGAGACCATTCGTACACCGGCCCATCAGCACTACCGAAGCCCGCGACGGCCTTGATTCAACACTCCATTCCGGCATGTGGCACTGAGCGTTCAAATAGCCCGTATGCGCCAGCAAGACGATGCCACCCATGCCTTCCAGATTCGAAAAACGCTCGTCTGGATCCGTACGCCGCACAGCCTCGTGCCCGGTGCGCTTGTCGACCAGGCTGATAATCCGTCCATGGAACCCCGGCACCACTGCCACCCGCAGGGCTTCACTTTCCAACCAAGCCACTCGATAGGTCTTCACATACTGCGCGAATTCGCGTTCCGTTTCTTCGATCTCGTACCATTCATGCACGCGCCGCATCCCGTAGGAGCGCACCCGCGCCATGATCTCGCGAAACCGCTGCCAGAACGCTTCGGGATCGGCCGGCCCCCACGTGTCGCCACGCAGAATAAACCGCTTGGCCTCGAGCAGTTCCGTCCACTCCACCGATAACCCGGCCTTCCCAACACGCCGCTTTACAACCTCATCTTCGGCGGTCTTCTCTGCCTTCGCGAAAATCCGTTTTTGCCGCCGGGAGGAAATCCGCATCCAGCCGCGGCGACTTGTAGGTCCACATCGGCTTCCCTTTGCCCCGCGGCGCTTCGCGCACTTCGCGATGCGTCAACTCCAGATACTCGCGAATCGAGGGCGCCGCTTTGCCATAGTAGGCTTCCTGGAACTCGCGGATGATCGCGCCCGCGTTCACCGCCGGATCCCACAGCAACTTGGCCAGCAGGTAGGACTTCAGCTCGCAGAATTCCGTATTGCACCCCGGCGCGATGTCACCCTGCAGGAACATACCCACCACGCCGTTGCGGCGATACATGGGGATGTCCGCCGTCAACTCGTCCAGATTTGGATACGGCAGCAAGATACTGCCAGAAGTTCGTGAAGTAATGCCAGACGTATAGATGGTTAGTAAGTTCAGACCAACCCTTCAAACGGCTCAGGAAATACTTGTTTCGCGCGCATTGTTCGTATGGATGAGCCTGGCACAATCCGATGGGCGCCAGCCGGATCCGCACATTCGCATGCGGCCGTACTCTAAGGGGCGGCTGCTCAGTCCAACTATAGGCAAACGTGTCGATGAGCTTGTCGGGATGCTTCCGGGAGACTTCCGCGGCGATGGCATTGGCGAAGCGCACCACCGGCCCGGAATGCGCGCCGCCTTCCTCCTCTTCCACTCGCCGGCAATTGAGACACTCGCACCAGCCTTCCGTGTCATTCTGAGAAACTGAGTAAATGGTGGCCTCGGGATGCTCCTGGATCCACCGCAACACGCTCTCGATTCCCAGCCGGATCACATCCGGATTCGTCAGGCACAACTGGGACCGCTCCATTCTGCGCGCTCCGCCTGTGAATGAGTAGTATTCCGGATGCGACGCGAAGTGCTTCTCCGGTGGGATTAACTCGTAGAAGCTATGTCCGAAAGGATGATAGACGATCTTTCCCCCGGTGGAGTCATCCAGCGCGGAGAAATTGCCGTTGACGCGGTTGCGCGCGGCCCAGTCTTTGTCCCTCGATGGAGCGCTGAACAGTTCGCGGTACTCGAAATCCGGCTTGCGTATTTCGTCGAGAGGCGAGAGATTGATGGAGGTGCGCTTCGGAATACGCGAGTACTCGGGTGTATACCAACGGCAACCCAGCCGTTCCAGGAACTCATAGACCCCATACATCGAGCCCCGCTTGCGCCCACCCGCGATAATCATGTGTTCGCCGACGCTCTTCAGCGTGAAGCCTTCGGCGCCCAGCGCGTCCCAGGCAATCGGAACGCGCAGACGCTCCACCGCCTCGCTCCGTCCCAACAGGATCATGGGACCTGCTACGTTCTGCTTGTCGGTGCGAATCGCCAGGCGGGCGCCGGTCATTTCGAAGAGGAACCGTTGAAGTTCGCGCGCGCCACGCTCCTCGCTAGGCGAGGCCTCGCTCGAGACCACGATGGTGTGGCCGGACTGCCCTTGCAGGATAAAGGGAACCAGGCCCAGCAGTTCCCGCCGCCCCAGGTGGTGTGCCGCGCCGGTGGTGCGCGCTACCTTCCCCATGACTTGTTCGGCCGCGCCCCCATCTCCAGAATGAGAGTACCGCCGCCGGAGAGATCTTTGTGCTCGAACCACGGCTTGTGGAGAGGCTTGCCATTCAGCTTGGCCGACTGAATGTACTTGTTCACCGCCGACACGTTCCGCGCCAGCACCCGGAAGGTTTTCCCGTTTCCGAGGTGCAGCTTCACCTCTTCAAAGATCGGGCTTCCAATGTCGTACACCGGCTTGCCCGGGCACACCGGATAGAAGCCCATGGCGCTCAGCACGTACCAGGAGGATAGTTCGCCGTCGTCTTCGTCGCCCGAGAATCCCAGCGGGTGCGCGCGATACCAAATGTACATGATTTCGCGCACCTTGCGCTGCGTCTTCCAGGGCTCGCCCGCGTAATTGTAGAGATACGGAATGTGGAAGCTCGGTTCGTTGCCGTGTCCGTATTGGCCGATAAGCCCCGTCTGGTCGGGGAACTGCCGCAGAAACACAAATTTCGCGCCTTCCTGGAATCCCTTGTATTGCTCGCGGAACAACTGGTCGAGCTTGGCCGAAAACTTCTCGCGTCCCCCCATCAGCCGGATGAGATCCTCCACGTCCTGCTGCACGTGCCAGGTGTAGATCCAGCAGTTCATCTCCGTGAAGTAATCGCGACCGCCTTGCCCGCCACTCCACGTGGGATCGAATGGCTCGATCCACTTCCCATCGGCGGTCTTGGGTGCCATGAAGCCGATGCGCTCATCGAACACGTTGCGATAGTTGCGCGAGCGTGCCAGGAAGTACTCGTAGTCGCTCTGCCTGCCCAGTTCCTTGGCCAGTTGGGCCAGGCACCAATCGTCGTAGGCGGCTTCCAGCGTGACGGAAACCGACTGCCTGCGCTCGAACCCGTCCACCTCCGCGATGGTCTCCTTCTCGCCCGGCCGTAGCGCGGGGAAGAATCCCTTCTCGTAATAGACCCGGTCGAGCGCCGTCGCGGGACCGCGCCGCCATGGAATCATGGTCGCTTCCATGCGGTTCTTACGAAGCCCTTCGTACGCCTTCGCAAGATCGAACTCCCGGTACCCTTTGAAATACGTGTCGGCGATCAGCGCCGTCATGTGCTGCCCGATCATGCTGGCGCGCCCATAGCCCTGCATCCATCCGGACTGCTCGTACACCTTGATGTAACTTCGCACAAAGTCGAGTTGTCGACCCGAATCGAGCAACAATTGCAGTGGGTGCAGCGACCGGTAACTCCCCCACAAGTTGCCCACTGTGTAGAAGCCCTGTCCTTCGGACGGATGGACCTGGCGGTCCGCGCCGCTGTAGTATTTGTCGCCTTCGACCAGATTCGTCGGGCGGCCCATCGCGCGATACAGCGCGCTGTAAAAGATGGCTCGCTGCTCCTCGGTGCCGCCCTTGACCTCTACTTTGGCGAACTCCCTCTCCCAGGCTTCGCGTGCTTTCGCCCTGACGGCGTCGAGGTTCCATCCCGGCATTTCCCGCTCGATGTTCGCCCGCGCCTGTTCCGTGCCGATCAAGGAGAAGCCCACCTTGACGTCGATTTGTTTCGCCTCGCCACTCCTTACAAAATCGACGGCCGCGCCGCTGGACTCCTCCTTCCATGTTCGATGTGCGACAAACGGCTGCGAGAAGCCGGCATAAAAATAGACCCTCGGCCCGAACGGCGGATCCTCGCCGCCAGCCACCACGTTCGGCGCCCGGACTTCCACTTCCGCATTCCTCCGCAGGCTAAAGATCACGTGCGGATCCGCGCCCTTGGGGAACGTAAAGCGGTAGTAAGCCGCAGTGGCCGTAGGCGCGTACTCCACCTTCACGTCGTAGCTTTCCAGCAGGGCCTCATAGGAATAGGGCGTCACTCTTTCCAGGTCGTGATCGTAGAGCGAAGCGAAGCGGGCGGGCTCCTTCTCCAGCGCCCCCGTGGTGGGCATGATGGTCGAAACGCCGGCGCGGAAGCCGTACAATTTGTCCGCCAGGTAACGGTCCTTCACCAGAGGCGTCGTGATGGGGGCCAACCTCGCCATGCCGTGCGGCATCTGCACCTGTGGGTGCGCGGGCTGCAGAAGATATCCGATGCCCCCAATGTTCGGGTCCACGTAGTCCAGCGGGGCTCTGGCTTTAGGCCCGCATCCGATAGCCGCCGCGCAAAGCGCGACGCCTAGTCCTAGCGAGAGCCAGGAGCTTCCTTCACTTCTTTTCGAAGACATGGACGCCCGTTCCTTGCCGGCCTTGATAGGTCACAAAGACGCGGCCGATGGAATCCACGGCCACGTCCTCGATCAATTGGCGAGGTTGCGGCATGTACCATTGAGTTACTAACTTCCCGCCGTTATCGTACTTCGTAATACTGGACCTGCGCTCTTTGTCGCGCGTGGTGATGTAAATATTGCCCTCACGGTCCAGGCACATGCTGTGGTAGCTCAGCAGGTTGTTTTCCGGAGTGAACGCTCCGAACTCGATCAGCAGTTTGCCCTGCGGTGTGAATTTCTGCACCGGACCGTAGTAGTTCGAAACGATCACGTCGCCGCGGCGATCGACACCCAAGCCGTGCGGCGCATGAAACTCTCCCGGTGCGCTCCCCGCCTTGCCCCATGAAGTGACGAACTTGTCGTTTGCGTCGTAGACGTCGATGCGGCTATTGTCCACGTCGGCGATGAATAGCTTGCCAACGGGATCAAAATCCAGGGCATGCGCGCGCAGGAAATCGCCGGGGCCTTTGCCCTTCTGCCCGAACGCGCGCTGATACTTGCCGTCACGGCTGAAGACCTCAATCCGATTGTTGGCGCCGTCGGCCACATAGATCTCCCCATTTGCCTTTACAGCGGCGTCGCGGGGCATTTTGAACTGGCCGGGTCCCTCGCCCGGACCCAGTCCGATCTCACCCAGGAACTTGCCCGTCGGCGTATAACGGTACACATGCGAGGAGCGGCTATCCACCACGATCACGTCGCCATTGTTGTCGATGGCGATGCCATGCGCGCCCTGAAGTTGTCCGGGGCCGTCGCCGCGCTCGCCCCAACTCATCGCCAGTTTGTAGTCCTCGGCCGGGAGCAAGGCCGCAGCCAACAACACAACCGCCAACGCTTTCATGGCTTCCTCCGAAACACTTGCACACCGTGCTTGTTCCGGCTCTCCACAGCAACGTACACGTTCCCGGCGGCATCGACGGCGGCCGTCTTGACGCCCTGCTCGCCCTCCGCAGTCATCGCCGTGAACGCCGTTACATATGCGCCGCGGTTGTCGTAGACGACTATAGCGTTACTGCCGTCCTGGTGCCGCGCGGCCAGATAAGTGTTGCCCTGGTTGTCCGTGGTCATGCTGTGGAAGTGAATCCAGTTCCGGAAGCCGGCCGGCGCGAAGTCGTAGAGGTACTTGCCGTCGGCTGTAAACCGCTGGGTCGGCCCGTAATAGTTAGAGACGACCACGTCACCGTTCGGCGCGACGCCCAATCCGTGGGCGTCGCGAAACTCACCCGACCATTCGCCCTTCTTGCCGAAGCTGAACAGAAATTTCCCCGAGGGTTCGAACACGCTAACGCGGTTGTTGTCAACATCCACAGCGTAGAGCCTTGCGTAATCGGGTGAGAACTCCAATCCGTGGGCCCGCAGCAATTGTCCCGGCCCGCTCCCCTTGCTGCCGAACATCCGCAGGAACTTCCCTTCGTGGCTGAAAACCTGAATACGGTAGTTGTTGGCGTCGGAAACGAAAATCTCACCGGAACGGTACACGCGCGCGTCCCGCGGCCCATTGAACTGACCCGGCCCGCTGCCGGGCCCCAGCCCAATCTCGGAGAGCCACTTCCCTTCCGGCGTAAAACGATGCACGCGCGCTCCAATGCTGTCGACCAGGATCACATTGCCTTCCTTGTCGAAGCAGAGCGAATGCGCCTCCTTGAGCGGGTACGGCATGCCGGCCGGGTTCAGCCAGGATCGCACCATCTCGTATTGCGGCTCGGGAGCGGGCGGAGTCTGCAGCGGATCGGCAAAACTCAGCAAGTCGACCTTGAGCTTCCCGTTCTCCATGATCTTCGACACGGTGTAAATGCGCTTATCGCGCCCCACCGCGATCGATTGCGCCCACGTGGGCCGCCGTCCATCGTCCAGCGCCAACGCCCCGTGGTCCGTGTACTTCTTCGTGGGGATGTGATACGTGACGAAACGAATCTCCTCACCGAGTGGCGTCCCCGTGAGGAAGTACAGTGTGTGACCGTCGGGGCCGAGCGTCAGGCCCAGGTAACCATATGGGAATGCGTCGAACCGTCCCATGGCAATGGACTTTTCCGACGCAATCCTCCCGACGACGTCGCTGAAACCGCCCCGCGGATCGAAGCGGAACAGGTAGCCGGTGCTGCCGTGCGTCCCGTAGAAGACTTTCTCCGGCCCGTACCATACCGTCTGCCGCCAGTTGTAGGCCATCTGGCCTGGCTTATTCGGATCCCATGTTCCGAAAATGGGACGCTTCAGGCTGCAACCCGGGATGGTCTGCAGTTCCTTTTCCTGTCTGGCCCAACCGTAGCGCCAGATGTCGCCCGTGGCGTCGCTAAAGAAAGCAGTGCCCATGACTGGATCCACGGCAATCGAGCGGCACACCACGCGGAACGCATCGCCCACCCCTTTTTCGCCCATGCCCGCGGTGAGACCGAAGTCCTTCAGCTCTTTCTTCGCCAGGTCGTACATCAGAAACCGTCCCGACGGCCATGTCAGCGCAAACAACCGTTCTTTCCGCTTGTCCATGGTCAGCGTGATGATACCTTCACCGGCCGGAGCGTCGGCCAACTTTTCGATCTTGCCAGTGGCCATGTCATAGGCCAGAAAGTGCCCGCCAGGATACGGTTTGTAGCCGGCCGGAGGCACTCCGACTAACTCTTTCCCGTCCACCACCTGGTAGTAACCCATGTGCGTGGCGAAGTAGAGCTTGCCCTTGTGCTCGTAGAAATTCACATGGCTCTTGCCTTGCGGTACAGCCTTCAGCCCCTTCTCCCCGCTGGCTTCGGTCAGGTCGGCCAGGTGAGTGACTTTACCGGTGGCCGGATCGTAGGAAAACATCTGCGCGCCCAAGTCGATCTTGTGAGCGCAAATGACATAGTAGATCTTGCCGTCGCTAGCCGCTGTGACGGCGTTGTAACTGTCGTCGCCGGTGAAGCCGGCATCATGCCAGCGTGCTGCCAACACCCCCGTTGAAGTCGTCTCGGCGGCCAGTGCCGCGGACATCAGAAGCACACACGCATAGATCAGAAATCTTCGCATAATGGGTGGGGGCAGGCTTTCAACCTGCCCCCCTTTCCTTAGAAAGCTAACTTCTCCGCTCAGGATCGAGTTGCCGCGGATAGTTGGTCAAGCCTTTCAAGTTAGAAGCTGATGCGCCCCGCGAATTGAATCTGGCGCGGGTAATTCGATTGCGTATTGAAACCCGCAATCTGGCCGAAACAGGATTTCGACGCCGTATTGCAGCTACCTGTCGATCCGAACCACTGAGGCGTGTTCGTCGCGTTGATCCAGTTATTGATGAACTGGAGCTTGACACGCTCGGTGATCCGGAAGTTCTTCATGAACCCGAAATCGAAGCTGTGGGTGGGAGGCTCCCGCAACCGCCCGGTTATCGAAGACCAGCGGCGCGGCAGGTACGGATTGGTGTTCAGCGTGTAGGCAGCCCGGTTGATCCACTGGTCCAGACGTTGCCCGCCGGGCACGTCGTTCGGGTCTACGCCGGCCACTGGAATCGTATCGCCTCCAAGCTGCCACGGCTTACCGCTCGATATGCGCACCATCCAGTTGATCTGCCAGCCGCCGATGATGTGATCCAGCCAGCCGGGCATATCGGTCCACATCCAGCGGTGCTTCCCCCATGGCATCTCCCAGGCGCCGTTCGGCACGAACGCCTGCGGTATGTCGTAGGGATCCACGGTTTTTTCAAGGAAGTTGTCGAAGGAATTCTGGTAGCCGTAATGGCCCAGTTTCTTCGACACCGTGTAGGCCACGCTCATGCTCAAGCCGTGGCTGAACCGTTTGGTCAACTGCATCTGCACGCCGTCGTAGCGGGAGTCCCCGATGGGCGCGTTCATCACCGTCACGCCCGTGAACTGCGGAAACGGAACTTGCAGCGCGGCGAACGAGATCTTCGCCTGGTTCAGAGCGTAGCCAGGAACCAATCCGGCAAAGGGATTGTCCACCTGCCTGTTCAACACCGAAGCGCCCTGCACAAACAGCGATTCCGGATAGATGTTCAGCGATGGGTTCACGGGTAATCGGTTATTCTTGTTGAACGTGTAGCCTACGCTGAGCAGCGTGCTCCACGGCAGTTCGCGCTGTATTTCAAAACTCGCCTGGTAGGAGCGCGGCTCGCGAGTGTGAGGATCCACGTAACTGACGCCCGCTCCGATATTCGTCGCCAGGCCCAGGCTGGATCCCGTGGGCTGGAGTAACCCGGTCGGGAACGGATTATCAATCAGGTTGATGGGGATTTGACTGGAGTTGTAAAGGATGGACGAGGTCGTCTGGCTATAGCCGGCGGGCTGGCCCGGATCGTACCAGATCGGCCCGTAGAACATACCGAAGCCGCCTCGTAGCGCAGTCTTGCTGTTCAGCGCATAGGCGAGCCCGATGCGCGGCCCGAAGTTCTTATACGACGCATCGAACACGTTACGGGGTTGCCCGCCGACACCGGGGAACGTCAACCCGCCACGCAGGTTGGCGCATGCGGGACAATTGGAGGCGCCCACTGCATTCTTCACTTGCGCCGCCAGTGGACTGGTGGCACTCTGGTCGAAAATGCCGGTCATGGCATCGTAGCGGTCCGTCATCGGTCCGGTCCAGTCCCAGCGCAGGCCCAGGTTGATTTTCAGCTTCGAAGTCACGCTGATGTCGTCTTGCACGAAGAAGGCCAAGCTCTTGCTCTGCCGGGCGGGCAGTGACTGCACGTTGATAGATGCGCTGCCTACGCCCATCAGGAAGCTGGCCACCGGGTCGCCGGTTCCCGGAGTACTCACCTGCGGGTCCAGGTTGGTGGCGGTCCGGCCGAAGCTGAACGATCCCGCGTTGTAACCTGCCGCTACGTTGTAGTAGCGCTCCAGACGCCCCTGGCCGCCGATCTTCAGGGTGTGCCTAGCGATAATCTTGGACCACGTGACGTCCACGTTGTTGATCTGGTCCGGCGTGAAGTTCCCGGATCCCTGACCCGCCCCGGTGAACTCCGTGCTTCCCAGAGGGCTGCCCCCGAAGCCGAAGGCTGGGAAGAATGGAGAGGCCTGCGAGACGAAGGTGGAACTGAATCCCAGGTCCTGCGGCGTAACTTCGCTACGCTTGTTGTTGATGTTGGCCGTGAGGTACCGCTGCAGACCCGAGCGGATATTCAGGACGCTGGTCGGAGACAAGGTCCGCGTGTAGTCCACCACCAGGTTGTGGTTGGCGCGCGTGAAGGGGAACCCCGTGTTGACATCCGACGCGCCTGGATAGAACTCCACATCGTAGGAGTTGAAATTGTTCCGGATGTGACGCACGCTGAACCGGTTGTTGTCGTTGATGTTCCAGTCGATGCGATTGTTGTACTCGCTGAAATCGGCCTTGGCGGCGCCGCCGGAGGGCGCGTAATTGTTGGCGCGCGTGATGGGATCGCCCGCGGCATTCGGCAGCGGGATGTACTTCCACAGCGCCTTCGCCACCGGGTTCAGCCGGTTGGATGGAATCACGTTGCCCGACAGCGGCGACCGGGAGTACTTGCCCGTCGCCGGATCCTGCACGATGCTCCATGGATCGTAAATTTGTAACAGAGTCTTTACGCCGCTCTTGTTGTACCAACTGTCCGAGAAGTTGCCGCCGCGTTCCAACTCCGTCGGCACGTGTCCGATATAGGACTTTTTGGTGCCCGAATGCAGACGCCCCCACCCGGAATTGAAGAACACCTTGTTCTTGAAGACCGGCCCGTTGACCACGAAGCCGTACTGATCGAAGTGCACCGGCAATCGTCCCTGACTGGCCAGGTTCCGTTCGAACGTGTTCGCCGCGAAAGTGACGCTACGGTTGAAGAAGTACCCCTCCCCATGAAACTCGTTGTTGCCGCTGCGGGTGGTGATATTGATGACGCCGCCGGTGGTGCGCCCGTACTCCGCGCTGTAGGCACTCGCCAGCACCTTCATCTCGGCCACCGACTCCTGCGTCGGAATGGTGCCGTATAGTCCTCCTTCGCTGCCGCCGCGGTTGGGCACGCCGTCGATCAGCATCTCGTTCGACTTCACCTGCCCGCCGCTGATCGAAATCGAGGTCGATCCCGAGTTGTCGTAGGGCGTGAAACTCTTCGCATTGGTGGCGACTGTAACACCCGCCGCCGCCCATGTGATGCCCATGATGTTGTGGCCCTGCGTGGGTGTGTTCGACATGCGAACGTTGTCGATAATGGAGCCCTTGTCGGCATTTTGTGTTTCGAGTTGGGCGACCTGTTCAGAGACCGTGATGGTCTCGCTCACCGCACCCAGGCTAAGGGTGAAGTTCACCGTGGGACTAGTAGCGGTCGCTACCACCACGTTGGGTTGCACGGATTTCTGAAATCCGGTCTTCGCGACCGACACCGAGTAAGTGCCGGGGGGCAAAAACCGGACCGTGTAGTAACCATCGGCCGTGGTAGCGGCCGCGTAGCTGAGTCCGGTCTTGGTATTGGCTACCGTGACGCTGGCATCCGGGACCGGCGCCTGCGACGGGTCCGTGACCTGCCCGCTGATGGAACCCAGGGCGCCGCCTTGTCCAAATGCAGGTATGGCCGCAGCCAGGACCAGGATGACAGCCGCCAAAAGGATACTTCTGTTCCAAACTGACATATCCCACCTCTCTCCTTGTTCGTCTTGATGGCCGGCCTCTCGGCCAGCCACTCTAAAGATCCGATCCTCGGAATCTGCCCCAACTATGGGGCCAATTCACTTCCAAGTCAAGCCCTTCGCAAGCCGTCCAGGATCGCTCCCGCTACGGCCATTTCTTCCGCCGTGGCCGCCACTTGAGGGCCGCGCGGCGGACCGATTTGGATACCCGAAACCTTCTCAATGGCCCCGCGAAGTATGGGGATTGGATTGACGCGCCCGTTCTGATTCAGCGCCATGAAGAATGGCGCCATCTGGAAGTAGATCTGTGCGGCCTTCACGTTGTCGCCCTTGTAGTAGGCATCGATCATGGCCTTCATGTAATCGCCGATGACCTGTGAACCGCCGCTTACCACGCCCACACCGCGCTGCGGCAACACCTGCAGCACCATGGTGTCGTCCCCGCAGTAAATCGAAAAATCCTGCCGCGTTCGCAGCGCGAACGAAGTCGCCTGCGTCGGTTGGATGCCCGCCTCTTCCTTGATGCCCCAGATGTTGGGGATCTTCGCCAGTTGCTCCAGCGTCTCCGGCTCCATGTTGACGCCGGTGAACAGCGGGATGTTGTAGATGAGCACCGGCAGCTTCGTCGCCGCGCTCACCGCCTCAAAGTGGCGTCGTATGCCTTCCTGCGTCGGCTTGCCGTAATACGGCAGGACGCACATGGCCACGTCGAATTCCATCTCCTCGGCGATCCGCGTAAAGCGCAACGCCGCGCGTGTCGACGCCGAACCCACGCCCGCCACCAGCGGCACCCGTCCCTTGTTGGCGGCCTTCACCGTCTTCCAGATCGCCAGCCGCTCTTCGTCGGTCAGCGCGTAAAACTCTCCCGTTGTGCCGGTTACGATGATCGAGTCGCAGAACTTTCTGGTGATGATGAAATCCACCAATTGTCCCAGCGCTTCGTAGTTGACCTCTTCATTGGTATGGAATGGCGTCACCAGTGGGACCGATACGCGGCCCATGATGTCTAGCAATGTGTTCATTCAGTCTCCTTGTTTCACGACGATGGCATCGTCACCGGGAATCCCCTCGGTCGCGCCCCCAACGCGGTTTCCACCGCACGGGCCGTCTCCAACACGCGTTCCCCGTATTCCCGCACCCGTTCTCGCGGGAGCCGGCTGGCCGGCGCGGAAACGCTCAGCGCCGCGGCACTTCCGTCCACCAGTACGCCGATGGCGGCCGCGACGCAGATTACTCCCAGTTCGTTCTCCTCCAGATCCATGCTGAAGCCGTCCCCGCGGATCCGGGCCAATTCCTCTTCCAGCCGTTCCACCGTCTCGATGGTGTGCGGAGTAAATCGCGGTAAGCCCCGCTTCCCGGCGATCATGCGGACTCTCTCGCTGGGTAGCGTGGCCAGTATCGCCTTGCCTATGCCCGTGCAATGCAGCGGAGCACGCAGCCCTTCGTCCCCCCGGGTGTGCAACTGAAACGGCGACTCGATCGCGGAAAGTATCAGGATTTCCTTATCCGATATGACCCCCAGCTTCACGGTCTCTTTGGTTTCGGCGGCCAAACGCTTCAAATGCGGCAGAGCCGCCGACACCAGCCGCGTGTTATGCGAGAATCGCATGCCTAATTCATAAAGCCGCGGACCCAACCGGTAGCGCTTGTCCGACGCGTCTTGTTTCAGGAAATCCATGCTGTCCAGCGTGCGCAACAGATTGTGCGTGGTCGATTTCGGCATCTCCATGCGCCGGCTGAGATCGCTCACACTCAGACTGGGGGAGTCCATTCCGAATTCGCAGAGGATTTCCAGCGCTTTGCGGACCGCGGCCACTTCATAGGTGCCGTTAGGCTTGCCGTTCCCGTTCATCATGACTGAACTGTAGTTCTTACCCCTGAACAGAAATTTAACCCGACTTCTCTGCCGTGTCAAGGAAAATCCGACAGGGAATACCCGATCTGGCGCCGTTTCCCGGGCGCAAACTTCGGCTTGGACAAGTTTATGGGAAAAGTCTTCAGACAGGATGAACGGAGCGCGAGGCGGAGGCGATGCGGCGGGCATCGAGGATCGCCGCCAGGCTACGCTCGATGTCCTCGTCCGTGGTGATCCAATTGGCCACGCTGATGCGCATGGCGCCGCGCCCTTGCCATGTCGTGCCGCCGCACCAGCAGGTGCCCTGTTCCTGAATCAAGCCAATAATGCGCGAATTCAGCTCGGCGTCGCCGAACGAAACCAGCACCTGGTTCAGCACCACGTCGTTGAGCACCTGGCACCCCGCCGCGCGCAATCCTTCGGCCATACGGCGAGCGTGGCGGCAACTGCGATCGATCATCGCGGCCACTCCACTACGGCCGAGTGAGCGCAGCGCGGCCCAGATCTCCACGCCGCGCGCGCGCCGGGAGAGTTCCGGCGTGAATAAACCTGGATCGCGGTGCGCCGCGAGCGGTATGTAGGCCGCCGCGACGGACATGGCGCCATAAAGCACCGCCGGATCCCGCACGAAGGCCAGCCCGCTGTCGTAAGGCACGTTCAACCATTTGTGCGCGTCCGTGGCCCAGGAATCGGCCCTCTCGACGCCGGCCACCAAGTGCGCGAGCGATGGACTCGCCTGCGCCCACAATCCGAAGGCGCCATCCACATGCACCCATGCGCCGCGCGGGTGCACCGCGTCGCAAATCGCTCCGACCGCATCCGACGCACCCGTGTTCACGTTACCGACTTGCGTGCACACGATAGCCGGAGAATCGAATGCGGGAAGCGCGTCCACACGCATCCGCCCCTGATCGTCCACCGGAACCCGCATCACCCTGCGGCGGCCCAATCCCAGCAGGCCAAGCGACTTCAACACCGATGGATGAACTTCCTCGCTCACTACCACGCTCACCGCCGGCGCGCCGTTCAGCCCGTCGGCATCGACGTCCCATCCCGCCTGCTCCAGCACCCTCCGCCGGGCTGCCGCCAGCGCCGTGAAACTGGCCATGGTGGCGCCCGTGGCGAACGCACCGCCGCAAGATGCGGGCAGCTTCAACAAATCCAACAGCCAACCCAGGGAGATCTCTTCGAGAGCGCTGGCGATGGGACTGGATGCATACAGCGCGGCGTTTTGATCCCACGCGCCGGCCAGCCAATTGGCGGCCAAAGCCACCGGCAGGCTTCCGCCGTGAACGAAGCCGAAGAATCGACCACCCGCCGTAGCGACCGTGGCCGGCGAGCCGATTCGATCCAACGCATCGATCACGCTGGCTGGATCCGAAGGAGCCTCCGGCAACGCGCCACCCAACTCCCCCAGGCGCGCCAGAGCCGCTTTGCCAGGCGCCACTCGGCGCCCGTCAATTCCGTCCAGGTAGAGTGCCGCCCTTTCGGCGGTTTGCTGCAGAAGCTGCGACAAGCTTCAGAATAGCGCGACAAAACCCGATGTGGCTGCCCGGGAAGCTCCACCGCGGCACGCTGGACGCGCGGAGTGAGGACAAGGAGGGCGCCTGGGCGGACTTCAAGGGGTCCCTCGCGTTGTGTGAAGAGACGCACAATCCGCTGCATCTCAAGCGGGCTGAACACGCCTGCGACGTGGTGCTGAGCTACGTCGTGGTGGGGGGACATCGACCTGCCCGCCGGACGGCTGTGCGATCACCATTTCCGCACGCGCGGCTGGACGGTGGTCTCGCCGCAAAATCCGCATATCGACGTCTACGGCGTTCTGATGGCGCTCTCGGTCTAGAGTCTGGGTGAGATTCTTAAGCGCGAAGACTTGAAGCGCATGGACATCCTGATGTTCCGCTCCTGCGGACAGATCATCGATCCGTTTGGCAGCCAGGGCGAACAACCGCACCACACCAACTACGCGCAGCGCGGCAACACGCAGGATGTCCTGGGGCTCCGCGGCGGTTATCGTGAGGAGTGAACCATACTCTTAGATCACGGCGCATTTCCTCAACGCCGGGGCGCAGTTCGCGGCACTGGGCGTGGACGTGCTTCGCCGCGACTGCGCCAGCTTGCTAAAATAACGCTCAATGCGCCTATTATTCATCATCTTCTACTCGGCTCTCGCGCTTCTGTCCGCCACCGGTCCCGCGCTACTCAGTGAGCCGTGGCCCGCCAAATGGGCCTCGCATCCGGCGGCCAACCGCGAGTTCGGCGTCTATCACTTCCGCAAGAGCTTCACGCTCGCCGCAAAGCCCGCGTCGTTCCCGGTGCACGTGACCGCCGACAACCGCTACGAGCTTTTCGTGAACGGCACGCGCGTGGCGCTGGGGCCGTCGCGCGGAGATCTGGCGCATTGGCGCTACCAGACCATCGATCTGGCGCCGCATCTCAACGCCGGTCCCAACGTGCTGGCCGCCGTGGTGTGGAACTGGAGCCGCTATGCTCCGGCCGCGCAGATATCCAGTGACACCGGCTTCTTGATGCAAGGCGGCGGAGCGAACGAAGCGGTAGTCAATACGCCCGCGGGATGGAAATGCATTCCCGACGATGCCTACTCGCCGCTGGACCGGCATCGAAGCGGTTACCCCATCGGTGTGCTGGCCGGAGCGGGCGAAACTGTCGACGGGGGCAAGTATCCATGGGGCTGGGCCGCGCCCGGCTACGACGACTCGAAATGGACCGCGGCCGTGGCCATCGGCAACGCCATGCCGCGTGGCGTGCGCAACGATCTCGACCGTTGGTTCCTGGTGCCCGACACGCTGCCGCAACAAGAGGATAGCCCCCAGCGCCTGGCGCGCGCCGTCCGCGCCGAGGGCGCGAAGGTCGCCTCCGGCTTCGTGAACGGCACGGCGCCGGTCGAAATTCCGGCCCACAGCAAAGCCGTCATCCTTCTCGACAATGCCTTTGTGACCACGGCGTATCCGGAGCTGACCGTGTCGGGCGGCCGCGGCGCCAAAGTCGAGTTGATCTACTCCGAGGCGCTCTACAAACCGATCGCCGGCGAGCGCGAGTCTCGCTGGCCCAAAGGCAATCGCGACGAAACCCAAGGCAAGGTCATCCTGGGCCTGAGTGACGTTTATCTTTCCGATGGGGGCGCGCGGCGCACCTGGCGGCCGTTATGGTGGCGCGCCTATCGCTACGTGCAGTTGGAGATCCAGACGCAGGGCGAGCCGTTGACCATCCACGACCTCTCCGCGCGTTTCACGGCGTATCCATTCCGTCACGAGGCACTGATCGAAACCACCGACCGGGGACTCGCGAGCATCTTCGAAATCGGGTGGCGCACAGCGCGGCTGTGCGCGCATGAGACCTACATGGACTGCCCGTACTTCGAGCAGATGCAGTACGTCGGCGACACGCGCGTGCAGGGACTGATCTCACTCTACATGTCCGGCGATGACCGCCTGCTGCGCAACGCCATCAAACAATTCGACGACTCGCGCATTTCCGACGGCCTCACTTACAGCCGCTATCCGTCCAACGTGCCGCAATTCATCCCGCCGTTCTCGCTGCTCTGGATCAATATCGTGCACGACTACTGGATGCATCGCGACGACGCCGAGTTCGTCCGCGCTCGCCTGCCCGGCATCCGCTCCGTGCTCTCCTGGTTCGACCAACGCCGTCTCCCGTCAGGCTTGACCGGCGCGATTTCCTGGTGGCCCTTCGTCGACTGGAACCCGACCTGGCCGCACGGCAATCCTCCGGGTTCGGAAACCGGCGAATCGATTGTCGTGAGCCTGCAGTGGGCGGGGGCGTTGCGCGCGGCGGCGGACCTGGAAGCCACACTGGGCGAGCGCAGTTGCTCGGAGCGCTACCGTTCGCGCGCTGAATCCATTATCGCCCGTGTGCGCTCCACGGCCTGGAACGAGAGCCGCGGCGTTTTCGCCGACACGCCCGAGCAGAAATCCTTCAGCCGCCAGGTGAACATTCTGGCCGCCCTCGAAGATACCGTGCCGGCGGCCCAGCAAAAGGCCCTGGTCGAAAAAGTGCTCACCGACGAATCGCTCACCCCGATGACCTATTACTTCCGGCACTATCTGTCGCGCGCCATGAATAAAGTGGGGCTCGGCGAGCGTTACATCGAACAATTGACGCCGTACCGGGAAATGCTCGAGCAGGGCTTCACCACCTGGCCGGAAACGCCAGGTGAGGCACGCTCGGATTGCCATGCGTGGAGCGCCAGTCCGAACTACGAACTGCTGTCGACGGTGGCCGGAGTTCAACCCAACGAACCCGGGTTCCGCTCTGTGCTCATTCGCCCTCACCTCGGACCGCTGCCCGCCCTACGCGCCAGAGTGCCGCATCCGCGCGGGGCCATCTCGCTGGACTTCCAGCGCAAGGGCAACGCCCTCACAGGCGTCATCACCCTGCCCGATGGGCTGACGGGCCTTTTCGAGCACCGCGACCGCCGCATTCTGCTCAAACCCGGACGCAACCTAATTTAGTTGGGTTCCGGGCGCTGTACAATGGGACCAATGCCGGCATTCCGCCCGGCGGCATCCCATGGGACCAAGCGAGAATTCCGCGCGTGTGTTAGTTGTAGACGACGAAGAGAACCAGCGTACGGCGCTGGCCACCATGCTCAGGGCCTGGGGCTTCGCCGCGGAGTCGGCCGCCGACGGCATCGAGGCGTTGGAGAAGTTGGCTCAATTCCCCGCGCACGCCATCATTACGGATTTGATGATGCCGCGGCTCGACGGCAGGGGCTTTCTCGAACGCCTGAAATCGTATCCTAATCCTCCTCCCGCCATCGTGCTGACGGCATTCGGCAGCCTGGAAACCGCCGTCGCCACGGTACACGACTTGGGCGCGTTCTGGTTTCTCGAAAAACCCTTCCAGCCGCAAGCGCTGCGGTTGCTGGTGGACCGCGCCGTGGCGCAGAGCCGCCTCGCCGAACAAGCCGACTCTCTGACGCGGCAGTTGAGCTATCAGGGGGTGTTGGGCGAACTGGTGGGCGGCTCACCCGCCATGCAGACCGTCTACTCGATGGTGCGGCAAGTGGCGCCCAGCCGTGCGGCGGTCCTGTTGTTCGGTGAGAGCGGCACGGGCAAGGAACTCGCGGCCCGCGCGATCCACGCACTGAGTAACCGTCGTAGTGGTCCGTTTGTCGCGGTGAATTGCGCCGCGCTGCCCGAAACGTTGATCGAGAGCGAACTGTTCGGCCACGAGAAAGGCTCCTTCACCGGCGCCATCGAAAAACGCTTGGGATGTTTCGAACTCTCCAGCGGCGGCACCATTTTGTTGGACGAAATCGGCGACATGCCCATGACCACGCAAGCCAAACTGCTGCGTGTGCTCGAAGACTCGCGGCTGCGCCGTCTGGGTGGCAAGGAAGAACTGCAGGTGGACGTCCGCGTGATCGCCTCCACCAACAAGAACCTCGAAGAGGCCATCAAGAAAGGTGCCTTCCGCGAGGACCTCTACTATCGCCTCCACGTCTTTCCCATCGCGCTGCCGCCGTTGCGCGAGAGGCGCGAGGACATTCCGGCGCTCTGTAACACGCTTCTGGCCGATCTGAATCGCAAGCACAGTTGCCGTGTGACCGAGGTGAGCCAGGAAGCGCTTGACCGTCTTACCTCATACGCCTGGCCCGGCAACGTGCGCGAGTTGCGGAACATTCTCGAGCGTGCCGTGATTCTCGCCGGCGAAGGTTCCATCGCGAAGACGCACTTGGGACCTCCGCTCACCGAGCCTGCTCCGGCGCCTCCGGACCATGCCGGCGCCGATTTGAACCTCGTGCTACGGGTGGGCACCACGGTCGAACAAGCCGAGAAGGCGCTCATCTTCCGCACTCTCGCGTATACCAAGAACAACAAAACGCGCGCGGCGGAAATTCTCGGCGTGAGCGTCAAGACCCTCTTCAATAAGCTGCGCGACTATGGCGGGCGGGAGGTGGACGCATAAACTCTCCAGGCAACTCCGCGCCCACCGCGCCCCAGACCCGCGAGCACGTTCGCGGCTTCCGCGCCGTTTCGCTTAAGCTGCGATTGCTGGCGCTGATTGTCGCGCTGATGACGGCGGTCGTGGCGACCCTCTCGTTGCTGCATCTCGACAGCATCGTGGATACCTGGTCGGAGGGCGTTCTCGAACGGGCCGACCTGGCCGGACAACAAGTAAAAACGGTTCTGCTCGAACGCATCGCGGCACGCTCCGCGCAGAGTGCCGCACCGGCGATGACGCTGGACGAGAGCAAGCGGATGTGGAGCGACATCGTCGCCGAAGACGGCACCTTCTCGACCATGCTCGAACGCACCATGGCCTACGGGCGCGCCATCGTCGAAATCAACGTCGCCGGAGAATCCGGCCATATCCTGGCCTCCTCCAATCCCACGCGCAAAGGCGCCAGGCTTGTGCCCTTGCCCTCCTTCGCGAACTGGCGCTCGGCGAACTCCCTCGTTCGTCTGGCCGATCTGCTCACGCACAGCCGCGATTTCGCGCTGGTCATTCCCTTGGGCGTGCCCGAACAGTCGCGGCCGGTGTTCCGGATTCAGGTGGCCGTGTCTTCGGTGCTGTTGCGCGAAGCTCTGGCGCCGCAGGTGCGTAGTCTGGCGGTGGTTTCACTCTCCAGCCTGTCGCTCGCCATCCTGCTGGGCTTGTTTACGGCCAACCTCGCGCTACGCCCACTCACGCGCGTGGCGGAGATGATCGACCATCTGCGCACCGGCGGGTTCCCTGCCCCGGAGCGCGGCGCTTCGCATCCCACACCCGAGTTGGCCATCGTCGAGTCCAAGTTGAGTCTGTTGGGTGAGCGTTTGCGCATTGACCCGCTGGCGGCCATTTCGCATCTGACCGGCGGCGTGGCGCACGAAATCAAGAACCCGCTCAACGCTATCGCACTACGGCTGGAGATTCTGCGCGGCCTGGTGGCGGACCAAGCCCCGGAGACCGCTCCCGAGTTCGCTCTTATCTCGAAGGAAGTCATGCGCCTGGATCGCGTGGTGAAAACGTTTCTCGACTTCACCCGCCCGCTCAAGCTGGATTTCAAGGAAGTGGATCTGGCGGCGCTGGCGCGCGAAGTGTCCACGCTGGTGGCGCCGGACGCGGGCCGTCACCATGTATGCATGGAGATCTCGGCGCCGCCCGATTTCATTGCCATCCGCGCCGATCGCGATCATCTTAAGCAGGCGCTGTTGAACATCGTTGTGAACGGTATTGAAGCGATGAACGACGGCGGCACGTTGCGCATAGAGGTGGGGCGCGACGCGGGCCATGCCCTGGTCCGCGTCATCGACCAGGGTCCTGGCATCCCGCCGGAGTTGCGCGAAAGGGTGTTTAAGCTCTATTTCACGACGAAAGAGAAAGGGTCGGGCATCGGGCTAGCCATGGCTTTCCGCGCCGTCCAGTTGCACGGCGGAACAGTCGATTTTTGGGACTCCCCCGGCCATGGGTGTACATTTGAATTGAAGTTTCCGGTGGAGGCCGTCAAGCGATGAAGCCCTCGCGCTTCCTGCTCACCGTTGTCCTGGCACTCGTGCTGTTGCTCGCACCTTCCTGCCGGCCTTTCTGGAAAAAGAAGGCTCAGCAACTTCCGCCGACGCCCATTCCGCCGGCTCAGAAAAGCAAACGCGAGAAGGTGGAAGCTCCCGTGCCACCAAAAATCGATGCGCCGGCGCAGCCCAACGCTCAAACGCCGCCCCCAGCCTTGGAGGCTCAAAGTCCTCCCGAACCCGAGCCGCCACCCCCGCCGCGCCGCGCGAAACGCACCAGGCGCGCCCGGCAACCCGCGGTCGCGGAGGAGCAGACGGCCAGCGCCCCTCCCGCGGAGACTGTGCCGCCTGCTCCGCAACCGCGCCTCGGAGAGATTCTCTCACCCGAGGAACTGCGCGAACATGTCGAAAGCTTTGATCGCAGCCTCCGAGAAACTCGCGGCATGCTCGCACAGATCATCAAGTACCGGCTGACAGCGGAGCAGGCGCAAACCGCCGCCAGAATCCAAACCTTCCTCCGGCAAGCGGAGGAGACGCGCCGGCCAGACCTGGTGGCCGCAGTCAACCTGGCGCGCCGCGCCGAGCTATTGGCCAAGGATCTGTTGAGCCAATTGCCCTGAAGGAGCGCCCCTACGGCGCTCCAGCGGAAGCGCTCTGTTTGGCAGTCCGCAGCGCATCCGCGCCGGGCGCGAAGACGCGCACTTCGACGCGGCGGTTCCGCACGCGGCCCGCGCGGTGGCTATTGTCGGCCGCCGGGGTTTCCTCGCCGGCGCCCAACACATGGACACGCCGCAGCGGCACCTTATGCTGGAGCGCGAGATAGCGCGCCACCGCCTCGGCGCGCCGCTGGCTCAGGTTCAAGTTGAGCGCGCGGTTGCCGGTGCGATCCGTGAAGCCTTCCAGTTCCACTGCGTACAGTTCCAGGGAATTCAATTGGCTGGCCAACTCATCCAGGGCCGCTTTACCCTCTCTCGTCAACTCGCAGCTGTTCAACCGGAATAATACGGTCTTTTCGGCGCGTAATTCGAGGTTGTCGCGTTCTTCGATCGCGCGTTCCAGCAGACTTGCACGATCCAGGCCCTTCTCCGCGAGTGCGTGCGCCTCGTCGGCGGTCAGACCGGCCTTCACGGCTTTGCCTTCGGCGCGCTGCCCGCGCTCGTTGGCGGCGATGGCCTTGGCGTCGGTGTCCGATAGCCGCTCCTTGGTCCGGGACAGATCGCTTTCCACGTTTTCAATGTCCGAGGCGAGGTCCGCCGTCTTGTCCTGGGTCTTCTTGTCAAGTTGGGCTATCTTGGCGTCCAGCGGGGCCACCGTCGTACGCACATACCGTTTGGTCGCACAGCCCGTGGTCACCAATCCTAGAATCGCAATGACGGCCAACCAGTGTGGCCGGACACGAATGAGTCTCATATCTCCCCCTTCCAGTCGTGAACCATCGCAATTTTCCGGAAGGCGCGACGCCGGTAACCGTAACGGATTTACCATCCCAACCCGGTAACTATTTCCCGTACGCCTGTCCTGAATGCTGCTCTTCATGGGTTCGCAACCGTGCATGCCATTTATCAATGCAAGTTGGTGACCAAGGAGAGATCTGGTTGGTTGTAAAATAGCCGGTAGCTCCCATGCCATCCCTACGTAGACCCGGTCTGATCGTCGCGGCGCTCGCTCTGCTCGGCGCGCCTTCCTTTGGAGAGGAAACATCGCCGCGCCGGGCGGGATGGATGCGCGAAGCAGGCTTCGGCGTGTTCATGCACTACCTGGCCGCGAAACCCGACCTGCCGGTGAAAGAGTGGAACCGGCTCATCGACAGCTTCGATGTGGAGGGCCTCGCGACGCAGCTCGCCTCCGTGAAGGCGCGCTACTTCTTCATCACCTTGGGACAGAACTCCGGGCATTACCTGTCGCCCAATCGCGTTTACGACGAATTGGTCGGCATCCACCCAAGCAAATGTTCCACGCGCGATCTGGTCGCGGATCTCTCGGCGGCACTCTCCAGGCGCGGCATTCGTTTGATGGTCTATCTGCCCGCCGGCGCGCCGGACCGCGATGAGGTGGCCATGCGGAAACTGGAATGGCGCAACGGTCCGCAACGCAACGCCGAGTTCCAGAAAAAGTGGGAGCGCGTGATCGGGGAATGGTCCACGCGCTGGGGCAAGGGTGTGTCGGGTTGGTGGTTTGACGGCTGCTACTGGCCCAACGCCATGTACCGATCGCCCAAGCCTCCCAACTACCCCAGCTTCGCCGCCGCCGCGCGCAAAGGAAATCCGGATTCATTGGTGGCTTTTAATCGCGGCGTGGTCTACCCAATTCACCCTGAGTCTGAACAGGAGGACTACACCGCGGGTGAACTCAACGACCCCGAGTTGATCCGCATGAACGGCAGTTTCTGGGAGGATATGTCGCAATTCCACGTGCTCAGCTATCTGGGCAAATGGTGGTGCGGCGCGCCGGCGCGATTCTCCGACGCCGACGTGGTGCGTTTCACACGCATGACGCTCACGCGCAACGGCGCCATCACCTGGGACACACCTCGCGAGGCAAACGGCCTTATCCCGGAGCCGTTTGTGCGTCAATTGAGGCTCGCCGGGGAAGAGGCCGCTTCGCGGCGGCCCCGTAAGTAGATGCCGGCTACTGAGCTGCTTCGATCTTGTCGACTTTGATGATCTTGGACTTCTCGAACAGCACGCCGGTCACTTTCACTTTCTTCGCGGCGAATTTCTCGGGCGTTTTCTGGTCGCTCAACTGATAGACTTCCTTGCCGTCGTAGAGCGCGTACTTGGCGCCTTGCTTCACGCATTCGCGGACGCATTTGTCATCCGGCGCGATGCCCATGGACTTGTGATCGGCGCCGCACATAGTGTCGGTAATAACGCCGACGAAGGTGCGTGTGCCGGCAACCGCGAGCAGGCCCGCGGCCATCAAAAGCATCGTGATGGTTCTCATTGAATTCTCCTGACTCTATTGTGAATGATCCACCATCCAGACGGTCGTGGCAATCTGCTGTCGCCGTAATGCCCGGGGCGCGCAGCTTCTTCCCCGCCTTCGCCTTCAAGCCGATGCCTCGCTGGCCGGCGCGCTACACACTCTGGCAGCTCTAACGAATGTGTTCGCGGCACATCTCCATGCCAGCTCTCCGGTGTACGATATAGCTGGGAGGCTCCCGTGCAACGAAGAAGCGTTTTCGTCAGCGTCGTTGCCATTCTGGTTCTCGCTGGACTCGGATACTCCGCCTGGCATTACGTCCGGCAGCGGAGCTCGCAATCCTGCAGAGCATGCGCGAGACCCGTCCACGCCCACATGAAGACGGTGGCCCTTGTGGACGGCAAACGCGCGAATTACTGCTGCCCGGCGTGTGCGCTTTCCGAGCAGCAGCAATCTGGGAAACCGGTGCGGATCGTCGAGCTGACGGACTTTCTCAGCGGTGCCCCATTGAAGCCAGCGAGCAGCTTTGTGGTCCGCAATAGCAACGTGAACCCCTGCCTCCAGCATCATCCCGCGGTCGATGAAAATAGTCAGCCCCTCGAAGCCTCCTTTGACCGCTGCTCTCCGAGCGTGCTTGCATTCCGGGACCAGAATTCGGCCGCGGCGTTCACAGGCGAGCATGGAGGACAAGTCGTCAAGTTTTCCGACTTCGCCTCCGAGTTTCAGCGATAGGTCGGCGCTATTACCAGACGGCTTCCACCTTCTCAGTCGCGATGCCCTTGAGACCGTCCTTCCAGCCCTGGTGCTCGCGTGAATGCTCTTGCCAGGCGAACGCAGTCGGATGCCCAAGATCCCCAGGAGAATGCAGGCAAATTTCTATTTGAGGCGCATTGCCGTTCTACTATCGTGCATGGCCTGAGTGGCCGCTGGTGGAGGGCGCGGCTTCAATTCTGTCCACCTTCAGGATCTTGGTCTTCGCGAACAGGGTTCCGGTCACGGTGACCTTCTGCGCGGCGAATTTCTCCGGTGTCTGCTGATCGCTCAAAACGTAGATGTCCTTTCCGACCAGAAGCGCGTACTTCCACTTTGTGGGGTCCATCTTCACGCACTCCCGGACGCACTTGGCGTCCGGCGTAATGCCCATGGTGTGCTTGGCGCCGCACATGGTGTCGGTGATGACGCCGGTAAACGTTTGCGGTTTGCCGGCGGCGGCGAGTAGGGCCGCGCCAAAGATCAGGGTACCGATTAACTTGTTCATTTTGCTGTTTGGTTCCTTTCTTCGATCGAAGTCAAAAACTGAAGTCCCTTGTCCTGGTTCAGCGCGCTTCCAAAGCATCTCAAACCGCTTTTCGTCGAGCGGCTGTTTGAGTTGAAAGTTGAAGCCCTTCCTGCTGCCGTAGTGCGTCTTGGCGCGCTCGTAGGTGGTGAGGGTAAGTTGGTAACGGTCGGACGTGCTGACATTCTCGATGTCCTGATACCGCCAGGTGCGCGACTGGCGGGGCCGGTCTGTCTTGTAGACGATGCGGTCCGGTCCCACCTGTAGGACACCCTCGGATCCCTGAATCGTCCCCAGCAGCTTGACGGGAATTTCCCAGAGCATGCCGGGCTGGGGCTCCGCCAACGCGGCGACGAATCTGCGGTCCAGTTTGTCTTTCAGCATCGTGTAGGCAGCCTCGAATGACTTTCCCTTGGGGAGAAAGAACTCGAATTCCTTGTCCACGCCGAGGAGCCACTTACGGTCCTTGTAGGTCACGAGCACCAGTTTGTCCGGAGACAACCAGAGCTCCTGGATGTCCTGGTAATCAAACTGAACGCTCTCCAGCTTTGGCGGCTTCTTGGGAGGCTTCTTTCGCTTTCCTTCTGGAAGCGCCTGCTGGTAGCTCACCCCCTTCTCGTTGATCGTGAGCACGCCGGCATGATCCTTCAGCGCACGATGGTGCCGAACCTCATAGCTGAGCTCGGCCGCGCCCACCGGGGCGATCGCGAGGAGCGCAACGATCAGACTTACGATACGACTAGCTTTTTGACTTCTGTGTTCCATTTCCAAACCTCATAGATGGCCGGGTATACGACCAGTTCAAGAATGAACGACGTGAAGATTCCACCGATCATGGGAGCCGCGATGCGCCGCATCACATCCGCGCCCGCTCCGGTGGACCACATGATCGGAATGAGACCCATGAACATCACGGCGACGGTCATGAATTTCGGCCGGATGCGCTTCACGGCGCCGTCGTGAATGGCGTTCTGGAGATCGGCCAGACTCTTCATCTTGCCCTCCTTCTTCGCTCCTTCATAGGCGATGTTCAGGTAGAGCAGCATGAAGATGGCCGTCTCGGCATCCACGCCGAGCAACGCAATCAGGCCCACCCACACGCCAATGCTCATGTTGTAGCCGAGCAGGTACAGGAACCAGATCGCGCCCACCGCCGAGAACGGGACAGCCAGGATGATCAGCATGGTCTCGGTGATCGACTTTGTATTCATGTAGAGCAGCATCATGATCAGGAACAGCGTCAGAGGCAGAATCACGTGAGCTTCTCCCGGACCCGCTGCATGGCCTCGTACTGCCCGCTCCAGACGAGCGTGTACCCCGCGGGAAGTTTCACTTTCTCGCGCACCAGTTTCTTGGCTTCCTCCACGTAGCTGCCCACGTCGCGCCCGGCCACATCGACGTACACATAGCCATTGAGCATCCCGTTCTCATCGCGCAGCATGGCCGGCCCGCTGGAAAGCTTGATGTCCGCGAGCTGCGAGACGGGGATCTGTGTCTTGCCGTCCATCACAGGCACCAGAACCCGGCTGAGCCGATTGATGTCGCTGCGAAAATCCTGCAGATAGCGAACGTTGACCGGATATCGTTCCCGGCCTTCGACCGTGGTGGTCACGTTCTCCCCGCCCACGGCGCTCATCAGCACCCCCTGCACGTCCTCCATGCTGAGACCGTAGCGGGCCATCTCCTCGCGCTTCCAATCGAAGTCCAGGAAGTAGCCGCCACCGGTTCTCTCCGCAGAATACGTTCCGCGTTCCGCGAACCTTGGGCAGGATGCCCTCGATCTCAGTGCCGATCCGCTCGATCTGCTTCAGATCGGAGCCATACACCTTGATGCCCACGGGTGTGCGCACTCCGGTGGTCAACATGTCGGTACGGCCTTTGATGGGCATGGTCCAGGCGTTGGACACGCCGGGCAGCGCCAGAGCCGTATTCATCTCCTCCACCAGTTGTTCGCTCGATATGTGATCTGGCGTGATGTGCCGGAAGACCGACCTGGAGCCAGTTCGGCGCCCAGGTCCACTTCGAGTACCAGGTATCGACCTTTCGCCATTCCGCCTGCTGGCTTGAGGACGATGGTGGTTTCCATCATGGACAGTGGCGCCGGATCAGTGGACGTTTCCGCCCGGCCGGACTTTCCCAGTACGGTGAGGACTTCCGGAAACTTCTTGATGATCCGGTTCTGAGTCTGCATGAGCTTCTGCGCTTCCGCGACAGAGATGCCAGGAAGCGTGGACGGCATGTAGAGCAGCGTGCCTTCATCCAGGGGCGGCATGAACTCGGAACCTAGCTGCTGGAAGATTGGTATCGTCACCACCACCATGGCAATGGCTCCCGCGATGACCAGGTATTTCCAGCGCAGCGACCAGCGGCAGATGGGGTCGTAGACCCGCATCAGGACCCTGCTGATGGGGTGGCTCTCCTCCGAGTGGATCTTGCCAACCAGGACGGCATTCACGACACGCGCCAGCCAACGCGGCCGGAACTGAAAGTTCTCCATGTGCGTGAATAGCAGCCGCATGGCCGGGTCCAGGGTGATGGCCAGTACGGCGGCGATGATCATGGATAAGTTCTTCGTATAGGCCAGGGGCTTGAAGAGCCGGCCCTCCTGCGCTTCCAGCGTCAATACCGGCAGGAACGCAACCGCGATTACCAGCAGCGCGAAGAAGCTGGGACCGCCCACTTCTTTCACCGCATCGATAATCACCCGGTGATAGTCTTTCTTCCGGCCGGTGCGCTCCCATTCTTCCAGGTGCTTGTGAGTCTGCTCCACCACCACAATGGCGGCATCCACCATCGCGCCAATCGCGATGGCGATGCCGCCGAGCGACATGATGTTCGCGCTGAGGCCCATCATCTTCATCGGTATGAACGCGATGATGATGGCGATGGGAATGGTGAATACCGGGATGATCGCGCTGGGGATGTGCCAGAGGAAAATGAAGATCACCAGTGCCACAATCACCATTTCCTCGGTGAGCGTCCCCTTCAGGTTTTCGATGGAACGAAGAATCAGATCGGAACGGTCGTACGCGGAGACGATCTTGACTCCTTCCGGCAGGCCGGGCTCGAGATCCTTAATCTTCGCCTTGACTCTCTCAATGACCTCGAGTGCGTTCTCGCCTTGCCGCATAACGACGATGCCGGAGACCACATCGCCTTCGCCATTCCAGTCGGCGATGCCTCGTCGCATATCGGGACCCAGGACCACATTGCCAACGTCCTTGACGCGGACGGGTACGCCCCCTTCGGTGCTCAGCAGGACGATGTTGCCGATGTCATCGACGCTCTTGGCGTAGCCGCGTCCGCGCACCATGTATTCCGTGCCGCTGAATTCCACCAGCCGGCCGCCCACATCGTTGTTGCCGTTGCGAACCGCCTCCACCACTTTCATGATCGGAATCTTGTATGCCTGGAGCCGGTTGGGATCGACGTTGACCTGGTATTGCCGGACAAAGCCACCCAGCGGCGCGACTTCGGCGACACCCGGCACGGACTTCAATTGATAGCGTAGAAACCAATCCTGCAAGGAACGGAGTTCCGCGAGCGAGTGCTTTCCGCTCTTGTCTATCAAGGCGTACTGAAAGACCCAACCGACGCCCGAAGCGTCGGGGCCCAACTCCGTCTTCACGCCCTGCGGAAGCCGTTGGAGGACCGCGGACAGGTATTCCAGAGTCCGCGAACGCGCCCAATAGATGTCTGTCCCCTCTTCGAAGATGATGTAGACGAACGAATAGCCGAAGTCCGAGAATCCGCGGACGTCCTTTACCTTCGGCGCCCCCAGCATGCTGGTGACAATGGGGTAGGTGACCTGGTCCTCCATGATGTCGGGGCTGCGATCCCAGCGCGAGTAGACGATCACCTGCGTGTCGCTCAGGTCCGGGAGCGCGTCGAGCGGAATGGTCTTCATCGAGTAAATGCCGGCCACCACCGCAAATCCGATGAGGATGAAGACCAGGAACTTGTTCCTGCCGGAGAACTCGATGATGCTGGTTAATCATGTTTGCGTTCCCCGCTGGCTGGCATATCCATCCCCGGCATTGCTCCGCCTGCTGCCGGCTTCGATGGCGAGGTCTTACCAGAGCTGCCGGTCCGCCATGCTGATGTCCGGCCATCCCAGAGGCTGATGACTTCAACTGGCTTTCCGAATCGATCAGGAAGTTGCCGGAGATGACGATGCGCTCACCCGTGGTCAGCCCCTTGGTAATCTCGATGCGATCCCCGATACGTTCTCCAATCTTCAACTTGCCGCGGCTCCAGGTAACCGTTGCCGCGGTCGACGAACACCGTCTTCTTCAGCCCGGTGTCGAGGACGGCCTCCGCCGGTACCGTCATGCGCGCAGACATGGCGACGCTGAAATCGACATCCACGAACATGTCGGGCTTGAGTTGCATATCGGGGTTGTCGGCCTCGATACGGACCTTCAATGTGCGAGTTGTAGGGTCGACCTCGGGCTGTATGTAGCTCACCCGGCCGTTGATCGTCCGGCCGCTCCCATACGAAAGGCTCACGCGTGCCGGCATGCCTACCCGGATCATGGAAGCCTCGTTCTCAAAGACGTCGGCCATGATCCAGACCCTGCTCAGGTCAACCACCGTATAGAGTTCGGTTTCCGGCGTAATGCGCTGCTTTGGAAAGGCATTGCGCATCATGACGTAGCCGCTGATCGGCGAGTAAATCGTGATGTTCGTCAGCGGCTTCCGGGTCCGGGTGATTTCCTCAATCTGGGCCTCGCTCAGGGAGAAGAGTTCCAGCCGCTTGCGCGACGCGGCCAGGAGCGAATCACTCTGCTGTTGCGAGCCGGCCAGCGGACTATCCTTCATGATTTCGCGGCTTCGAATCGCCAGCAGATACTCCTGCTGGCTGGCTAACATCTCCGGGCTGTACAGAGTCAAGAGCGGCTGGCCCTTCTTTACTGAGTCGCCCGTGAAATCGACGTACACCTTCTCAATCCAGCCTTCGATCCTGGTTTGAACTTTCGAGAATCGCGTTTCATCCATCGTGACCTTCCCCACGGACCGGAAAGAGTGGATGCTCGTGCCGGACGTCACCTCACCGAACTTGACGCCGATCACCTGCTGCTTCTCCGGACTCACGTGGATGGTGCCCATGGGCAGGGC
Organism: Terriglobales bacterium; assembly: GCA_963745655.1. Classification (GTDB taxonomy): domain Bacteria; phylum Acidobacteriota; class Terriglobia; order Bryobacterales; family Bryobacteraceae; genus JAJFUV01. Next base: position 293,999 of record CAVUYK010000013.1, read on the forward strand.
GGCTGGCTCATTCTCGTAAACCGGCTCGAGGTCGCTGCCAGTTTCCGGATTGATGCCCGGCTTGTCCGACTTGAAGCCGGGCGTCTTCGGATCCTTGTAGTAGAGAATCTTGCCGGCCGGCTTTTGGATTTCCGCGCCGAGGGGATGAGCCGAGTCATCATCCGGCACCAGTTTCATGCCGCAGATCGGGCATTCGCCGGGCTTGTCGGAGTGATAGTTCGGATGCATCGGGCAGTGATAGCCCTTGGGCTTGTTCGTCGAGGTTCCCGCGTGATCCCGTGGGCCGTACCAACGTCCATACCCAAAGCCACCGACAAACCCGATGGCGATCAGCACAAAGAATAGAACCATTCGAATAGGCTTTCATGGAATCGTGCCTCACTGGACCAACGGATGTCCCGTCATCTCTTCGAGACGGGCGAGGGCGAGATAGAAATTCTGCAGCTCCTCGTAGTAGTTCATTTGGTATTCGACGACGGTGATGTAGTTCATGAAGACACTTAGAAAGTCAACCGAGCCGGTTTCATAGGATGACAGGGATGACTCCAGGGCAAGACTTGCCTGAGGAATCACGGTCTTTCCGTAGAGCTTGACCAATTGCGAGGATGTCTCCGCCATCAGGTAGTCGTCCTGAATGCGGAAGTGGATCCCCTGATTGGTGGCTTCGTACGTCTTTCGGGATTGCGCCAGGTTCTGCGACTGTTCGGTCACCGCCGCCCGCTGCTTCCGGAAGAAATAGAGTGGGATCTTGAAATCGGCCCGGAACTCGTACATGGGAGCCAGGCCGCCCATGTTGTAGTAGCCGCCGTTCAGCGTGAAGTCCGGATAGTAGTCCTTGCGCGCCATGTTGACCGCGAGTTCCGCGCGCTGGATCATCTTCTCATCGCGGTGCAACATGGGTGAGTTCTCCCGCGCCGAGGAGTAGAGTTCCTGGAGTCCCGCCGGCAGATCCATCGCTCGAAGTTCAGCGGGTCGTCCCAAGGGCGACCCTGGGGCACGGTTCACCAGGCTGTTGATCTCGGCTTCTCGCGCCCGCTTTTCACGTTCGAGTTGCAGGCGTTTGGTCTCCAGGATCGAGATCTGAGTTTGCGCCTTGAATACGTCCTGTTGGGCTGCCTTGCCAACCGAGTAACGGGCCTCTGTAATCTTCAAAAACTTCCGTAGCAGATCGAGGTTGCGGCTTAACACGTCCACGGCTTCGAACGCATAAGCCCGGCGGAAGTAGGCCTGTTTCAGGCGTGAGACCACGCTCAGTTTCGTTTGCTGGTACTGTTGCCACTCCGCCTCGGATTCCTTGACGGCCATGTCGCCGGCCAGCTTGCGCTTCCCGGGAAAGGGGATCTCCTGGGAGATCATCAGCCCGATCTTACTGGTCATCTCGGTCCCCAGCCCCGCGCCAGGCCAGGGCCTCCCGCTGCTGCTATAGCCAGGAGAGAACATCGGGTCCGGCAGCGCGCTGGCCTGCGAGGGCCGCTGCCGGGACGCCTCATAGCGCTTCTGCGCCGCGATGATTTCCGGATTGTTGTTCAGGGCTTCGGCCAACAGATCCTTGAGTTCCATCCGATCCGTCTGCGCCCAGAGCCCGGAGACAAGGTATGGCGCGAGCAGAAGCGCCCGGCCCATCAAAGGTAATCGCATCGTGTTGTCCTTCCAGATTCCCAATGGCCAAAGTATGGCATGCCCCATGCCCATGGAACACCTACTCAGCCACGCCATTCCGCAGCTTACGGCGAAAGCAGGCGGGCAGCCGGCCCATGTGGTAGTCCCTGCCCGCGAGGTTCACGGTGAGAATTCCGGGCGCGCGCCTCGCGGCCGGCCTCAGCAAGATGCAGCAGCTTCGCATACGCTCCTCCTACCCGGCGCACGAATAGGCATGCCGGGGCACTAAGTAGACACACGTCGAGTGGAAGAGAGAAAGCTAGATGCGAAAAGTCGGAATTCAGGACAAACAACTCCGGTGGGGCGTGGCTGTAAACGGCAGCTTCCGCGCGCCGCGTCGCCTCAACCGTGATCGGCTCAACGCTCAGTGCCGACACCGGCAAAGAAGCGACAGCGTGACAAGCTGCGCATCGTCCGTCGCGGCCCGGTCGTATGCCGCCAGGGCACGCTTCTCGTGCGGGCACGTCGAGTGCTTGGCGGGCTCGGGAGCCGATTCGCCGCAGTGGGCCGTCGGGCGCGCTTGCAGCAGGCGTGAGGATCAGCTTGCGGTTGCGAAACCGGAGAACAGGCGGCACACGCGCCCCAGGCGTAGCTCAGCACAAACACCAATGCCAGCCCAGAGCTGAGAATTCGCTTTGCCACCTTTCTTCGATCTTAGCACAGCTCCGGCGGCGCTCCCGTCGATGTCATACCACGCGCAGCGCGGCGGAGGCCGACTCGACATCCGGAAAGAACTTGAACACCGTATCCAGGCGCGTGACATGGAAGCTGTCGCGAACCGTGTTGGTGGCGGCGGCCATGTGCATTTTGCCGCCGGCTTGGAAAACCTTATTGAGGCTGGAAATGAAGCGGCCGATGCCGGTCGAATCGATGTGCGTGACGCCGGCGAGATCGAACACCAGCTTGCGGCGACCCTGCCCGAGCAACTCCACGACCAGCGTTTCGATGCGCGTGCTCTCGTCGCCTAGCATGATCCGGCCGGCGACGCCGATCACCACGATTCCCGGTTCGACTTCGCGATGCTGAATCTCCAGGGGCATGAGCGCAAGCTTCACGATATAGGATACTGCCAATCAGCCGGCCTCCAGGTTCCATGGTTTTTCGTCAAGGTCTTACATCAAATACCCGAGCTTCCGCTATGATGAGACTGAGGGAACAGTACCAATATCGCGGGGGCGCGTCGTGGGAGCCATCGACGTTCTGAGAACCAAAGCGCGAAGAGATCCTCCGTTTCGCTGGCAGATACGGCGCCCACAATGTCCGTATTTTCGGCTCCTTCGCAAATGGACGTCAGGGCCCCGAGAGCGATGCGTAGACTTTACATTCCCCCGGGGGGCGTTGCAGGCTCAATGATTCGCTACGGGATTTGCGTGGTTTTGTTCTCATTGATATCTTTGTCGGCGCAAGATGGCACTTATCCTGGCACGCGTGTGAAGTATGCACGTCGTTGGGGTAACTCTGGCGTCGATGCTTCGGTAGTCCAGGGCGGCTACCGTTCGGACGCCGTCACAAGCGTGGCTGTGGACGCCGCCGGCCATGTGTATGTGGCAGGCAGAACATACTCCGAGGGTTTCCCTTGGAGTGCCCCAGAGCCTGGAGGACATTCGGTCCCGCGCCCAACCGGGTTTGTGGGCATGTTGAAGCCCGACGGCGGTGATTTCGTCTGGCTTACAACATGGGATGAAGGTGGTGTCAAAGCCATGGCTGTTGACGCCTCCGGCAATGTGATCGTTGCTGGAATGACGTATGAGCGCGGTGGCGGCACTTTCCTGGCCAAGTTCAACGCATCAGGCTCTCTCCTGTTCACCCACCTGTTGCCTGGTGTTTTCCCGAAAGCCTTGGGATTGGACGCAAGTGGCAACATTTATGTAGCAGGTACGGCCTATGTCTCGGACTACCCGACTACGCCGGGTGCATTGCAGGAGACTCGTAAGAACGCATCGACCGGCTTAGCCACCGGCTTCGTGAGCAAGTTCGATCCCACCGGCTCCACGCTTTTGTATTCCACCTATCTGGGCGGATCCCAGATGACGGAGATCCACGCCATGGCCGTGGATGCCGCTGGCTTTGCGTATCTTGCGGGAACGACCACGTCGACCGACTTCCCCACGTCGGTGGGAGTTTTGCAGCCCCACATTGTCGAGGACCCTGTTTCACAACAATCAGACGGCTTTGTTGCCAAGCTGAGCCTCACCGGCGCGCATCTGGTCTTCTCGACTTTCCTCGGTGGTTCCGGGCCGGACTCGGTGAACGGAATCGCCATCGACGCATCCGGTAACAGTTATGTCGCCGGGAGCACCAATTCCACTAGCTTTCCGGTTACGCGCGGCGCTTTCCTCACGACGAGGCCCAGTACAGCGCCGGCTTTCGTGAGCAAACTGAACAACGTGGGCACTGCTCTGGTGTACTCAAGCTACTACGGTGGCTCGGCTACTGCCGCGGCAGTCGCCGTGGATCGGAATGGGTGGGCCTATGTTACTGGAGAGACGCCCGGAGAGCTACCCATCTGGGCGGCCATTCAGCCGTCTTATTACGGCGGCAAGTGTTACACGCCCTCAACTTCTTCATCGGCGCCGAGTGGCGCCTTCGCTTGCCCAGATGGCTTCGTCGCAGCATTCAACGAGGATGGTTCTGGGTTGGCCTTTTCGACGTATTTGAGCGGATCCGGGAGGAAATCTGGCCTGGCACTGGCCGTGGACGCGCAATCCAACGTGTACATTGGGGGCCATGGCGCCATCATGCCACCCACATCGAACTTCTCCGCGACCGATGGCGCTGCGTTTCTCCTCAAGCTGGGCCCCGGCTCCAAACCTCCGTTGTTCACCAGGCAATCCATCACCAACGCCGCGAATTTCTCGACCGGCCTGCCCCTGCCGGGCGGAGCCGCCACCATCTTTGTTGGCGATCTTGCGGGGACGGACAACGTGACCGTCAAAATCGATGGAGTGCCCGCACCGCTCTATGCCGTGACACCACAGCAGATCAACTTTCAGGTTCCTTTCGAGACCACCTTGGAGACATCGCGCGTGGAAGTATCCCAAGGCGATGCGGTGGCGTCCGTTCTGGGCGTGAAGAATTTCACCACGGCACCGGCCATCTTCACGCAGGACGGGGTTTACGGCGCCATTCAACATGGACTTGACTATCGTTTGGTGACCCCTTCGGCGCCAGCCGAACGCGGAGAAGTCGTGACCATATATCTCACTGGTTTGGGCGCGACAACCCCAGCGCTTGCAAGCGGCACGCCGGCACCTCTCGCGCCTTTGTCAAAAACGAACTTGACACCCACCGTACTGATCGGAGGACAAACCGCCCAAGTGCTCTTCTCCGGACTCACGCCTGGGATGTTCGGTCTCTACCAGATCAACGCGCGCATTCCTGAAACGGCCGCCAGTGGAAACGTCGAAGTGCAGGTGAGCCTGCCGTCGGTCTACGACATCAACTCACTGCCGTACTGGATTGGCGGACAGACAGTCCTACGGGTCAGTCAAGCGGTTCGGATGCCAGTTCGGTAACGTAGATTCGCCGTCACCAGCGCAGCGCGGCGCAGGCCGACTCGACATCCGGAAAGAACTTGAACACCGTGTCCAGGCGCGTGACATGGAAGCTGTCGCGAACCGTGTTGGTGGCGGCGGCCATGTGCATTTTGCCGCCGGCCTGGAACACTTTATTGAGGCTGGCGATGAAGCGGCCAATGCCGGTCGAATCGATGTGCGTGACGCCGGCGAGATCGAACACCAACTTGCGGTGGCCTTGCCCGAGCAACTCCACGACCAGCGTCTCGATGCGCGTGCTCTCGTCGCCCAGCATGATCCGGCCGGTCACGGCGATGCACCACGATTCCCGTTTCGACTTCGCGATGCTGAATCTCCAGTGGCATGGGCGCAAGCTTCACGATATAGGATACTGCCAATCAGCCGGCCGAGTTCAATATTTTCCGAAGATATCCTTCGCCACCGTCGCGTGGATGCCCTTCTTGCCGTCCACCACTTGCGTCACGTGCAGGTCCACGGCGGAGCCCGCCAGCATATAAGCGTCGTCGCGAGCGAGGCCCTTCTCCGAGACCAGAAAATCCAACATCTCGCGCAGGGCGATGCGGCCGGCTTCCTCCAGGTTCTCGTGAAAACCCATGGTCATGTAATGCGTGGGGGTCTCGGCGCGCGGCCAGCGCAACAGCTTGCCTTTACGCACGAAAAACTGGAACTTGCCCGTGAGCGCGGTTTCCAGCGCGGCAATGTTCACCTCGCCGTCGCCTTGCGCCGCATGCGCGTCCCCCACCGAGAACAAGGCGCCTCGCGTGTGCACCGGCAGGTAAAGAGTGGTGCCGGCCACCAGGTCCTTGTTGTCCATGTTGCCGCCATGGATCCACGGGGGCGCCGTGCTGATGCGGCCCGAAACCGGCGGCGGCGCGACGCCCATGACGCCGAAGAACGGCTTCAGCGGCACCCTCACGCCACCGGGGAAACGCGCGGTCATGGTGCGGCCATCCAGCGGGTAGCTTTTCACCCGCCAATAGGGAAACTCGTCCGGCAGCATGCCGCAACCCGGGCACAGGATGACAATGGCGTAGTCGAAGGCCAGATCCACGGCCTTGATCCGCACTTCCAGCGTGTCGCCCGGTTCGGCGCCCTCGATGTAAACCGGACCGGTGAGCACGTGAGGCCCGGGTCCCCGATCCTTCACCTCGCGGTGAATGACGCGGTCCGTTTCGCGTATGGCGGCATCCGGAATGCCTCCCTCACGCATCATGGCGGGGTCGGCAATCATGGCCGATTCCATGGTCACCGTATCGCCGGGGCGCACGCGCAGGACGGGAGGGACCGAGGCGTCGAAGCGGCCGAAGATCACGGTCTTCGGCGTGGGCTTGAGTACGTGGGTTTGCGGTTGGGCGGCGGCCAGCACCGCCGCCCACAACAATAGAATTACGCGCACTACTTCTTCTTTCCCTGGGCGGCGACGGCATCCATGGCCGCCTTCACCTTTTCGGGATCGCCCAGATAGTAGCGGTTGATGGGCTTCAGATCGTCGTCGAGTTCGTACACCAGCGGCATGCCGGTGGGGATGTTCAGTTCGACGATGTCCTTCTCGCTGACGTTGTCCAGGTACATCACCAGCGCGCGCAGGCTGTTGCCGTGCGCGGCGATGAGCACGCGCTGGCCCGCACGTGATGGCCGGCGCGATGGTCTCGTGCCAGTAGGGCAGGAAGCGCGCCACCGTGTCCTTCAGGCACTCGGTGAGCGGCAGTTCCGCCTGCGGTCAGGTCTTGATAGCGTCGGATCGGTGCCCGGATAGCGCGGGTCGGACTTTTCGAGCGCCGGTGGCGGAACGTCGTAGCTGCGCCGCCAGATCTTCACCTGCGCCTCGCCGAACTTCTCGGCCGTCTCGCCTTGTTCAGCCCCTGCAGCGCGCCGTAGTGGCGCTCGTTGAGCCGCCAGCTATGATGCACCGGGATCCACATCAGGTCCAGTCTCGTCCAGCGCGATCCACAGCGTGCGGATGGCGCGCTTGAGCACCGAGGTGTAGGCCACGTCGAAGACGTAGCCTTCGCGCTGGAGCACCTCGCCCGCTTCGCGAGCTTCCACGCGCCCCTTTTCCGACAAGGTCGACGTCGGTCCAGCCGGTGAAGCGGTTCTCCTTGTTCCAGGTGCTTTCGCCGTGACGCAGCAGAACCAGTTTCTTCATTGCTTGAAGGCCTTTCTGCCCGCGTACTTGGCCGTGGCGCCGAGTTCCTCTTCGATGCGCAGAAGCTGGTTGTACTTGGCGATGCGGTCGGTGCGGCTGGCCGAGCCGGTCTTGATCTGGCCGGCGCTGGTGGCCACCACCAGGTCGGCGATGAAGGCGTCTTCGGTCTCGCCCGAGCGGTGCGACACCACGGAGGTGTAGCCGGCCGCCGCGGCCATGCGCCATGGCTTCCAGCGTCTCGGTCAGCGTGCCGATCTGGTTCACCTTGATCAGAATCGAATTGGCGATGCCTTTCTCGATACCCAGCGCCAGACGCTCGGTGTTGGTGACGAACAGGTCGTCGCCCACCAGTTGGATCTTCTTGCCCAGCACATCGGTCATGGTCTTCCAGCCGTCCCAATCGTCCTCGGCCATGCCGTCTTCGATCGAAATGATGGGATACTGCCGCACCCAATCGGCCCAGAATTCGACCATCTGTTCGCTGGTGCGCTCGCTCTTGTCGGATTTCTTGAAGACGTACTTCTTCTTGTCGACGTCGTAGAATTCGCTGGCGGCCGGATCGAGCGCGATGCCGATCTGCTCGCCGGGCTTGTAGCCGGCCTTGGTGATGGCTTCCAGGACCACTTCGAGCGCTTCGTCGTTGGACTTCAGGTTCGGCGCGAAACCGCCCTCGTCGCCCACCGACGGTCGAATAGCCGCGCTTCTTCAAGCACGCCCTTCAGGGTGTGGAACACTTCGGCGCCCCAGCGCAGCGCTTCGGCGAACGTCGGCGCGCCGTAGGGCGACGATCATGAACTCCTGCGGGTCCACGCAATTGTCGGCGTGCGCGCCGCCGTTGAGGATGTTCATCATCGGGAACCGGGCAGCAGACAGGCGTTCACCCCACCCAGGTAGCGGTACAGCGGAGTGCCTTGCGCTGTCGGCGGCGGCGCGCGCGGTGGCCATCGAGACGGCCAGGATGGCGTTGGCGCCCAGACGGCCTTTGTTCGGCGTGCCGTCGAGCTCGATCATCTTGCGGTCGACTTCGATCTGGCCGCTGGCGTCCATGCCCAACAACGGCGGGGGCGATTTCGTCGTTGATGTTGGCAACGGCTTTCAGCACGCCCTTGCCCAGGTAGCGCGACTTGTCGCCGTCGCGCAGCTCCACGGCCTCATGTTCGCCGGTCGAAGCGCCCGACGGCACCGCCGCGCGGCCCATGCTGCCATCCGACGAGCCAAACGTCGGCTTCCACGGTGGGGTTGCCGCGCGAGTCCAGGATCTCGCGTCCAGTCACACTTACGATTTCACTCATGATTTCTCCTTGACAATTGGGGAACTGCCCGGTCTTCGGAGCCGTGAAACAATCGACGACACCAATCGTTTCTCAGCTTCCTTCTCCCCTATTTTGGCACAGCGCGGAGCGAGGTTTCGACGTGCTAGGATGAGAGTGTTGTAGGTCGCAATAATTCAGGCCGGAGAGGGGGTGACTCAAGTTTGGCGGAAGTAACACTACAAGATGGCGAAAGCTTGGAAAGTGCCCTGCGCCGGTTCAAACGCAAAGTTCAGCAAGAGGACATCATCAAGGAGATCAAGCGTCACTCCTATTACCTCAAGCCGGGCGAGAAGAAGCGCACCAAGGCGGCACTGGCCCGCAAACGGAATCGCAAGAAGCGCCCCAGAGATTCCGAATAGAGTTCGGCGGGGACGGACCCCAGGGCCCGTTCCCGCATTCCTCCCCTTCTATTTCCTTCTCATTCCCTTCAACATCTCACTGTCAACCTGCTTGAAGTCCGCCGGGACTTCCAGCTTAGAACCATCCACGCTGGCGGTGGAGAAATCGGACATTTCGGTGGTGCTCTCTATCAAAACGCCCGGCGCCTGCGACGCGGCGCCGGCCTGCTGCTCTTGCGGCGGCGGTGGGGTGGTCTGTGGCTGCTCTTCCTGTTGAGGCTTTTTGCGGCGCCCCAGTCCGCCCAACCGGCCCAGCCGTCCGCCCAGCACGCTGCCGATGGAAGGCGCCTCTTCCTGCGGCTTGGCCTCCGTCGTATTGCGCGGTTCGCCGCGAGGCTCGGTCGATTGCGCCGGCTGCTGCGATCCGGCTTCGCCCGGCGCTGGCGTACCCTGCATGCCCACGCGCACCACTTGTAAAAGCGGCGCACCATCCAACTTCGCCGCTTCCTTGGCGGCCTCGGCCATGCCCTTCATCATGCCGGGATTGCCCGCGGCCATCGGCCCCAGGTTGGCGCCGGGCGCCCACGCCATCTTCTTGGCCATGCGCTCATGGAAGGCCTTCATCTGCTCGTAGCCCGTGACGCCCTTGGCGATCCACATGTCCGAGGTCGTCAGCATCGAGCCCTTGGCGCCGGTTTTCGGATCGGTGGTCTCCATCTCCACCGTCAGCACCATTTCACGAGCTTCGAATCCGGAGATCTGGCGTGTCTGCCCGGTAGCCTTTATATCCACCTTCATGTTCATTTCCGGCTTCGAACCGGTTTCGCCGGTCATCTTCTGCCCCAGCGCGGCCATGGCCTGCGCCATTTCCGCGAAGGTCATTACCGAGTAGGTCTTCTTCTGGAAGTTGATGTTCGTGATGGTTTCCTTCGAAAGATCCGTGATCTGGGCCGTGTCACGCGTGAAGTGCGCCATGCGGTCGCCCTTCAGGTAGACGTGTGTCACGATCGGCTCTCTGGCCTGTTTGGAGAAAGCTCCGGCGAAACGCATCATGCCCATCATGGCTCCGCCCGTGATCTTGGTGGTCTGGTCGTAGCTCAGGTCGGCCCTGAGCGACGAGCCGCCGATGGTCAGAAGAAGTACAACGGATATCGGTTTGAACATAGTTGCCCCCACAGAACATGATAGGACGACTCGCACGCGTACCGCTGCCCTACACTATCCTCGGGCGGACGCGATCGCGCGATTCGGCCGCGCCTAGAACGGCACGTCGTCGTCGGTGATGCCGGGCTCGAACGGCGATTCTTCGGCCGGGGCCGCCGGCGCCTGGCGCTGTGCGTTCCGCGGCATCGACACGGGGCCGCGAGCCTCCTCGCTACCCGGCGCGCCTTCGCCGCGGCTGCCGAGCAGCAGCACGTCGTCGGCCACCACTTCCGTGCGATAGACTTTCTTGCCGTCTTTGTCGTCGTAGTTGCGCGTCTTCAAGCGGCCTTCAACATAGACCTGCTTGCCCTTGGTGAGATAGTTGGCCAGGTTCTCCTGGCGCCAGAGGACCACGTTGTGCCAGTCGGTGTCCTCCTTCCATTCGCCGGTCTGCTGGTCCTTCCAGCGATAGCTGGTGGCCACCGAGAAGGTCGTGCAGGCCACGCCGCTGGCGGTGAACTTGGTCTCGGCATCCCTGCCGAGGTTGCCAAGAAGAATGACTTTGTTGACGCTGCGAGATGCCATACTTTCAAGAACTCTACCACATTGCGCGTGTCCCTGGTTCGAAATGCGGGCCAGAGTGTAACTTTTCGCGGTTCGCGAGTTCAGGCCCCGGGGAGGTGATGTATAATGAACTTCTAGTAGTGTTTGGGACAGGCGATGAAGAACTGCTCCCGCGGCCTCCCGTTCGGGTTTCTCCAAGGCGGTCTACTGTGTCTGGCGACGTGTGCCTGCGGAGTGCCCCTGGGGGCGCAGTCGATTATGGCGGGCGGCGGACCCGGCGGCCTGGTTCGCATTCTCAACTCAGACGCGGCGGTGCTGGAGTTAGGGGAGAAACGCACGGACCTTCCCTGCACGGTGTCCCCAGTCAAGCCGGTCCTGGGCTTCGACCTGAAGTTCCACGCGGGCTATGAAGTGAGCGTCCCGCTCAGGGAACTGGCCGGGCCGGAGAACCTGCTCACCATCGTCTTTCGGGTCACCTACGAAGGCCGCAAGGACGCCCCCCGGATGTTCTCGCACCGCATTCGGGTGCCGGACATCGAGGCGGAAGCCAAGGGAGATGCCTATCTTCAAGGCAACTTCGACCTCGGCGAAGGCGTCTATCATATCGACTGGCTTATGAGGGATCGCGCCGAGAGGGTATGTGCCGACCGTTGGGACATCGAAGCTGTGCTCCCACCCAAGGAGAAGACCATTCAGGTGGCGCTGGCTCCCGGAGCCGTTCAGGCTAGCGACGTGGAACCGTTCAAGGAAGAGCCGCCGGTGAGCCGCACGCAAGACGCAACGCCATTAAGCGTGAAGGTCTTGATCAATTTTGCGCCGCAGAATGCCCGCTCGGCGACCTTGCGGCCGCTCGATACGGCGGCGCTCGTGTCCATCCTCCGCAGCATTTCCAGAGAACCGCGTATCGGCAAGTTCTCCGTCATCGCCTTCAACCTGCAGGAGCAAAAAGTGGTTTGCCGGCAGCAAGGCGCGGAACGCATTGACTTCCCGGCCCTTGGCAAGGCGCTGGAGAACCTGAAGTTGGGGACCGTGGACCTGCGGCGGCTGGGCGACAAGCACGGCGACACGCAGTTTCTGACGGATCTGATCAAGCGCGAGACGGGAGAAACCGCGCAGCCTGACGCGCTGATCTTCGCCGGTCCCAAGGCCCTGCTCGACGAAAAGGTCCCGGAGGACGCCTTGAAGGGGTTGGGAGACCTGAACTATCCGGTGTTCTACATGAACTACAACGCCGACCCGCAGCGGACGCCCTGGCGCGATTCAATCGGGAACGCCGTTAAGTTTCTCAAAGGGTACGAGTACACTATCAGCCGGCCGAAGGATCTTTGGTTCGCGGTCACCGAAATGGTCTCCCGCATCGTAAAATCAAAACAGGAGAGGAGCGCGGCCGCGGTTGCGCCGACGCAATGAATATGCGGATACAATGGCTTGCCATCCCGGCGATGCTCCTCAGCAGCCTGACCTGCCCAGCGCAGCCGTCCAGCATGGTACACGCGCGCAGCCTGGCTCCGTTCGTCCCCTCCCCGCAACCGATCGTGGATAGGATGTTGGCCGCCGCCGATCTTAAACCCGGCGAAACGCTGTTCGATCTCGGCTGTGGCGACGGGCGTGTCCTGGTTACGGCGGCGCAGAAGTTCCACGCCAAGGCCATCGGTATCGAGTTGTCTCCCAAGCTGGTGGAAGCGGCCAACGAGCAGATCAAGGCTCTCCACCTGGAAGACCAGGTGAAAGTCATTCAAGGCGACCTCATGGAAGCGAATCTCAGCTCGGCCGACGTAGTCACCATCTACCTGCTAACCCACTCCAACGACATGCTGCGGCCGAACCTGGAGAAGTATTTGAAGCGCGGCGCGCGCGTGGTTAGCCACGATTTCCAGGTACGCGGCTGGAAGCCGGTCCGCGTCGAGAAGTTGGAAGTCTACCGCCGCACACACTCCATTTACGTCTACGAGATGCCCGCCGATCGGTAAACCGGGACAGTCAGCAATTTCACCTTTTCCGCCAAGACAGCCTCTATCCATTTCCACGGGCGCCCGACGGCGGAAAAGGTGAAATTGCTGACTGTCCCGGTTTGTGCCGATAATCGAAGGACGATGCCGCAATTCGACGTGGTTGGTGTGGGTTTGAACGCCACCGATACCCTGATTCTTCTGTCGCGCTTTCCCGCCTACGCCGGCAAAGTACCCTTCGAAGAGGAGATTCTTAGCCCCGGAGGACAAGTGGCCAGCGCCATGGTGGCGTGCGCGCGACTGGGGCTGCGCGTGAAATACGTGGGCACCATGGGTGACGACGAGCGCGGCCGCATTCAGATGGAAAGCCTGCGCCGGGAAGGCATTGACCTGAGCGATGTCGAGGTGCGCCAGGGATGCCCCAATCAGTCGGCCTACATCCTCATCGACCGCTCCACGGGCGAGCGCACTGTGCTGTGGCGGCGTCCGGACTGCCTGCGCCTGGAGCCGTCGCGCATACGGCCCGAAATCATCTCCGGGACCCGTCTGCTGCACATCGACGGGCACGACACGCCGGCCGTGGAACGCGCCGCGCGCATGGCTCGCCAGGCGGGCGTGCCGGTTACGGTGGACGTCGACACGGTTTACCACGGTTTCGACCGGGTGCTGCCCTACGTGGATTATCTGATCGCCAGCAGCGAATTTCCGGGCAACTGGACCAGCGAAGCGGACCCGTTCAAGGCGCTGGCCATGCTGCAGGGCGAGTACGGAATGCGCGTGGCGGCCATGACGCTGGGCGCCTACGGAGCCCTGGCGCGCGTGGAGGGGAAGTTCGTGTACTCGCCGGCGTTCGTGGTGAACTGCGTGGACACCACCGGCGCGGGCGACGTCTTCCACGGCGCGTTTTGCTATGCTGTGCTCGAAGGGATACCGGTTCGCGAAGCGCTGGACTTCGCCAATGCCATGGCCGCGTTGAACTGCACGGCGATCGGCGCACGCGGCGGAATACGAGGCCGCGACGAGGCCCTGGCGCTGATGAGCCGCGCGGAACGGCGTGCGAATGCCGATTTCGAAACGCGGACCGCCCCCTAGAACGCGCATGATTCCACTTCGTGATTCGCAGCCGAGTTACTCGACGCCTTACGTCACCATCGGCCTGATTGCCGTGAACGTAATGGTGTTTCTCTACACCGTGTCGCTCGACCCGTTCTCCCGCAACCACTTCATCATGGAGTACGGCATGATTCCGGCGCGCCTGCAGTGGATCGATGTGCTAACGTCGATGTTCCTGCACGGCGGTTGGCTGCATTTGATCGGAAATATGTGGTTTCTGTGGGTCTTCGGCGATAACGTCGAGGACGCGTTGGGACACGGCAAGTATCTGCTGTTCTATCTGCTGTGCGGCGTGGCGGCGTCCCTGGCTCACTTTGCTCTGAGCATGGAATCGCGCGTGCCCACAGTGGGGGCCAGCGGCGCCATCGCCGGCGTGATGGGCGCATACCTGGTGAAGTTCCCCCACTCGCGCATCGTCACGCTGGTGTTTCTTTTCGTCTTCGTGACAACCATCGAGATACCCGCCGTGTTGATCCTGGTCTACTGGTTCGTGATCCAGTTTTTCAGCGGCGTCGGCAGCATTGGGCACTCGCAACTTACGCAGGGCGGCGTGGCATGGTTCGCTCACGTGGGCGGATTCCTGGCCGGCATGGCTTTGATGTTGCTGATGGGCAGAGGCGAGCCCCATCGCCGCCACCGCGACCTCTCCTGGTGACCGGCATGATGCATGAAACGCCTTCTCCTCCCGACGCGCCGCTCGATGTCGTGGCCATCGCGGCGCATCCGGACGACGTCGAACAAACCTGCGGCGGCACTCTCATCAAGATGGCCGAGAGAGGCTATCGCACGGGGGTGCTGGACCTCACGGCCGGCGAAATGGGCAGCCGCGGCAATCCGCAACTGCGCATCGAGGAATCCGGAAGAGCCGCCGAACGGCTGATGCTCGCCTGGCGCGGCAATCTCCATCTGCCCGACGCGCGCCTGGAAAACCACATCACGGCGCGCATGACGCTGGCGCTCCAGATCCGCGCGCTGCGGCCCAGGGTAGTGATTCTGCCCTATTGGGAAGCCCGCCATCCGGATCACTACCGCGCGGGCGAACTGGGCTACGAAGCGTGTTTCCTGGCCGGGTTGCGCAAACTCGAAAGCGAAGTCCCCCCGCACCGCCCGTTCAAGATCCTCTACACGTCGCTGTACGCCAACGTGACGCCCACCTTCGTCGTCGACATTACGCGGCAGTTCGCCAGGCGCATGGAAGCGCTGTTCGCTTACGAGTCGCAATACGGCGAAAGCGAGCAGGCGGCGGAGTTGTTCCCCTCCCAGGCGGAGATCCGCGACCGGCTCGGATCGGTCGCGCGTTTCTACGGCAACCTGATCGGCGCGGGTTATGGCGAGCCGTTCGTCGTCAAGGAAATGATGGAAGTGGACGACGTGGTGGCGCTAGGCGTTCGAAGTCTGTGAGCTTTCCAGCGGCGTGACCGGATCCATGGGCAGCCAGCACAACGCCGCCAGCACGTACACCGCCGACATGGAATAGAGATAGGCGTTCCAGTCGCCGCCGGTCAATTGCAGGATGTAGCCGCCGGCGATGGGGGCGGCAACGCCCCCCAGATTTCCCATCATGTTCATCGAGCCGGAGAGCGTGCCGGTGTACTTGCCGCCCACGTCCATGCAAGCGCCCCAGGCGCACGGCAGCGCCAAATCGTTCGCGAAACTCGCCATACCCATGGCCAGCATGGTCCACAAGGGATCTTTAAACTGCACGGCCAGCCACAAGAAGACACAGCCGCCCAGCATGCCGGTGGCTCCTATCAGGCGCCGCGCGAAGCGCAGGCTGCCACTCCAATGCGCGATGCGCGGCGACAGGAACCCGCTCAGCAGCGCGCCGAAACCGCCGAACAAAAGCGGAAAGATGGCGTAGTTGGCGCTGGTCGGGGCGCTCAGACCCCGGTACTCTTGCAGATACGTGGGCAGCCAGGTGATGTAGAAATACCAGGGGTAGGATGTGAAGAAGTATTGTCCCCACAACAGCCAGACGCTCCGGGAAGTTGCCAGACGGCGCCACGGCACGTCGCCGTGTCCGGAGGCCATGTTCTCGGAACCCTTGAGCAACGCCAGTTCGGCTGCGTTCACGCTGGGGTGATGGCGCGGATTGTCTCTGAACCAGCGATAGAAGAAGACCGCCCACACCAGCCCCATGGTGCCGAACATACCGAACGCGGTGCGCCAGGAGAAGTACCGAAACACCAGCACCACCAGCGGCGGAGTGAAGGCACCGCCCCAACGCGCGAACGTCCACATGATGCCCTGCGCGCGCACCCGCTCGTCCTGCGGCAGCCATGTGGTGAAGGCTTTGGTCAGATTCGGGAAACAGCCGGCTTCGCCCGCGCCGAACAGGAACCGTGTGACCCACAGCGACGTGAAGCTCCAGACCCAGCCCGTCGCCGCGGTGAAGAACGACCACCACACCACGATGCGCATGAGGACTTTGCGCGGTCCCATCCAGTCGCCCAGCCATCCGCCGGGAATCTCGAACAGCGCATAGGCCAGCGTGAAGGCCGAGAACACATATCCCATCTGAACCTTGCTGAGGCCCAGGTCGTGCGTGATCACGGGGGCGGCCTGCGAGATGCAGACGCGATCGATGTAGGAGAGAATCGCCAGCGTGACGGCAAAGACCACCACCCAATGGCGCGCGCGGGTCGGTTTCTCGGTGGGCGGGGACGCGTTGGATGGCATCGGCGTGGAAAAGGTTATCACATCACGCCGGGGCACAGCGGCGCAAGGAGGCACCGTTCAGGAGGGATGGAACATCGTGCGGAGACGCAAAAGTTTATTCTTCGTGACTCAATTCGCGATCCAGCCAGTTCAGGTACGCCGGCGCTCCGTCCACGATCGGGAGCGCGACCACTTCCGGCACCTGGTAGGAGTGTAGACTGGCAATCTCCGCCGACAGCCTCTCCACCAGTCCGCGTCTCGACTTGACGATGAGCAACCACTCCGGAGCATCTTCCACCACGCCTTTCCAGCGGTAGATGCTGCGGACTTGAGGAACGATGGTTACGCAGGCGGCCAGACGTTTCTCCACCAGGTGCCGGGCGATTCTTTCGGCTTCCTCGGCGCCCGCGCACGTGCTGAGGACCACGGTCTTGTCGGTCATAACGCCTCCGGAAACGAAATTAGTGGAATTTCCGGCTAAAGAGGATTATAAACAATAGAGGGAGCTGTAACGGAATCATTTATCATGAGGTCTGTTTTGGTCAGATTCGGCTACACGGTGGGACTCCTGGTAGCCGGTTTTTATGTGTTCCTCACGCTGCGCGGTCCGCATGGCATCCCGCGCGTGATCGAGCGGCGGCGCGTCATCCGCGAGGTCGAAGAGCAGAACGCGGATCTGGCCCGCCAGAATCAGCTTCTGCGCGAGCGCAACCAGCGCCTGGTCAATAACCCCACCGAGCAGGAACTGGAAATCCGGCGGCGTTTCAAGTATTCGCGCCCCGGCGACACGGTCTTCATCATCACGGGAGATGATCCTAAGCCTTCCACGCCGGCGGCTCGCTAAGCCCGCGCGCTAATCGCCTCGCACCGTCGCGAAGAGTTCCTCCAGGTCGCTGTACATCGCTTCCATGCGCGTCTGGGTGGGCGCCTCGACGGCCAGCCGCAGAAAGGGCTCCGTGTTGGAAGCGCGCACGTGGATCCAGGCGTCCGGCCAGATCAGCTTCAATCCGTCGGAGCGATCCGTCTCGACATCGGGGAAGCGATCTTCGAGCGCCTGCATGAGCGCGCCGAGCATGCCGTGCTCGAAAGTCACCTTGCCCAGCTTGCGCGAGTAACGCGGCAGCCGGGCGGTGAGCGCCGACACCGTCTGGCCGGTTTGCGCCATGCGGTCGAGCAGGAACGCCATGCCCGTGTAACTGTCGCGGCACATGTGCACGGCGGGGAAGATGACGCCGCCGTTGGCCCCTTCTCCGCCGATGGCGGCGTTCACCACTTGCATGGTCTCCACCACGTTGGCCTCACCCACCGGGGTGCGATAGACGCGCCGGCCATGCGCTCGCGCAATGTCGTTCACCACGCTGGAGGTGGTGAGATTCACCACCACGTCGCCCGGCAGGCGTTCCAGCGCCGCGTCCACCACCAGCGCCAGCACATCGTCGTTGTCGATGACGAATCCGGTCTCGTCGGCCACCGCCAGACGGTCGCCATCGGGATCCTGCGCGAATCCCACGTCGGAGCCCGTGCGCCGCACCAGTTCCGACAAGTCGCCGAGCGTATCACGGCGCGGCTCGGCCACGCGCGGGAACGGCCGCGTGGGATCCACGTTGATGGCCTCCACGCGGCAACCCAACCCATCGCGCAGAAACCCGGCGGTCATCACCGAACCGGCGCCGTTCACCGCGTCCAGAGCCACCGGGAAGCGCCGCGCGCGAATGCGCTCGACGTCCACGTGCCGCAGCACGCGCTCGATATGACCGCGCATGGGCGCCTGGTACTCGCGCACGACCGTGCCGATCTCCTCGTTAGTGGCCTGGCGGAATTCGCTCTGGTGAAACAAGTCCAGCAGTTCGCTGCGCTCGTAGTTGTTGAAGATGAGACCGGAGGAGCCGAACAGCTTGAGGGCATTGTATTCGGACGGATTGTGCGAGGCGGTGATGGCGATGCCGCCGCGCGCGCCGCTGGAGGCCACGTAGATCTGTATGGTAGGCGTCGGCAGCACGCCCACGTCGATCACATGGCAGCCGGCGGCCAGCAGCCCGCAGGCCACCGAGTGCTGCAGCATGGGGCCGCTGGCTCGCGTGTCGCGGCCTACCACCACCCTTCCCTGCCCCACGTAAGTTCCGAACGCCTGCGCGAACGAGCAGGCCAACTGCGGCGTCAGGAACTCGCCCACCACTCCGCGAATCCCCGAGACTCCGATCTTCAGCAGATGTTCCCGCCGCGGCATCGTCAGGCGAACCTCCGCACCTGTTCCATCAACTCCTCGAACAGCTCCTGCGGCGCTTCCCCGCGCCGCTCCGCGATGACGCGCACCAGGGGCTCGGTCTGACTGACGCGAACGTGGAACCAGCTATCCGGCCAATCCACCCGCAGTCCGTCAATCACGTTGGCCTTGCCGTCCGAGTAGCGCTCTTGCAGTTCCATGAGCAGCGCGGGAATACGTTGGCTCCTCAGCGGCACCTGCCCTTTGAGAATCGAGTAGCGCGGATAGCCGGCCAGGATGGCGGAGATGGTCGACTTGCGCTCCACCATCATGGAGAGCACCGCCAGCATGCTGGCGATGCCATCGTAGACAAAGCGGAACTGCGGCATCATCACGGCGCCGGTGCCTTCGCCGGCGATGGCGATCTGCTCGGGGCGGTAGCTGGCCAGCGCATCGATGGCCGTGTGGCGGCCCACCGGCACGCGAATCACCCTGGCGCCGTGGCGGCGGGCGATTTCCTCCAGCAGCGCCGTGCTGGAGAGGTTGGCGATGATCAACCGTCCCGCGACGCGCGGCAGCAGCCAATCGGCCAGCAGCGGCAGCACCATCTCTTCGGAGACCGGAACGCCTTGCTCGGTGGCCAGCGCGACGCGATCCGAATCGACGTCGAAAAGAAAGCCGGCGTCGGCGCCGACGGTGGTCATCAAGGGGGCCAGGTGCAAGGCCACGGCGCGCGCCGTGGTGCTGGGCTCGTGCGCGAACGCCACGCCTTCCAGCCGCTCATTGATGAGGATGAGGCGCAAGCCGAAGCGCTCGTTCAGGCGCCGCAGGATCAGCGAGGAGGTGCCGCTCGAACAATCCACCAGCACCTTCAGTTGCCGGAAAGAAGCCAGATCGTAAACCGCGGCGAGTTCGTCCAGATACCAGTCGATGGCACCGTCCAGTTCGCGCGCGGCGCCGGTTCCATCCCAAGGCACGAAGTCGAATTTGTGGAGATGGTAGATATCCAGCAGCTCGCCGGCTTCCGCCGTCGAAAGATACGTTCCGCGTGCGCCGAAGAACTTCAGCGCGTTCCAGTCCGCCGTGTTGTGGCTGGCGCCGATCGAGATGCCTCCCACGGCGTCCAGCCTGCCGATGGTGTGTTGGATGACCGGCGTCGAGACGATGCCCAGGTCCACGACGTCGTGTCCGGTGGCCTGCAAGGCGGCCGTTACGCCTTCGCGCAACATGGCGCCGCTCGAGCGCGGATCGCGCCCGATGACCACCGGCCCGCGCGATTCCAGGAACGTGCCGAAGGCGGACGCGAAGTCGATCACATGAGCGGCCGTCATGCCGCTCCCCACCACGCCCCGCAGACCCACGTGGGAGATGCGCAGCGACTTGGCGACTCTCATGAGCTTAGTCCAGCAGCCGCAATCTTCCGAAAGCTTCCGGCACGTGGTAGCCCGGGGAATGGGTGGGCTGCCACGCAATGAACTTGCGATGAGGAGGCGGGCCTTGGATGCGGTAGAAGTTGATGCGCATTTCGTTGCCCGGCGCGGCCGGGCGCGAATCGATGCTGGCGATGGGAATCTTCATTTCTCCATACCAGATCTTCTTCTCTTTATCCAGACGCGCCTTCACCTGCATGCCGGAATTCCACAGCCAGCGTTTATCGGGCTCGGGGCCGTCCAGATCGATGTCCAGGTCCACCCACTCGCCCTGCGGCGACACTTGATACTCCCGGTAGTGGCGGATGTGGTTGAAGTCCGCCCCCACGAACACCTCGGCCACGTCCCACTCCCAGAGCATATTCGTCTCGGTGGTGGTGGTGGGATGCTCTTTCAGAAAGAGCTGCTCATAGGGGCAGATGAAAAGGAGGTACAGGTTCTTCTTCGTCCACCGCGAGCGGATCTCGGTGCGATGCCCTGGAACGGCTTCGCCCTGAGGGCCGCGTTCGGCGAACACTCCCTTCACGTTCTTCCAGGCCACGGAGGCGGGATTGGCGGTCAATTCGAAATCGGCTTTGGCGCGGTAGCTGCCGGCCAGGCCTGGCCCTTCGGCCATGATCACGCCGGAAATAGCAAGAAGCATAATTGGCAGGCGTCTCATACCATTTTCCAATATAAGCTATAGAGGTATGCGCAAACTCGTTACCTTCGTCCTGTTGCTTGCAGCCATCCTGGCCGCCCAGACTCCGTCCGCCAAGGCGCCGTCTTTGCCGGATTGGGTCAAAGCCGAAAACAACATCGCCTACGACCAGTACAAAGAAACCGTGCTCGATGTGCTGCAACCATCCACTCCCGTGCAGGGGAAGCGCCCAGGCGTTATCGTGATACACGGCGGAGGCTGGACCGGCGGAACCAAGGAAAGCACGTGGCAGTACTTCTGCCTGCCGTATCTGGAAAAAGGGTTCGTGGTCGCTAACGTCGAATACCGCCTGGCCAAGGTGGCCACGGCGCCCGCGGCGGTGAACGACGTGCTCCGCGCCGCGCAGTGGTTCTTCCGAAATGCGAAGAAGTATAACGTCGACACGAAGCGCATCATCGTCACCGGCGGCTCGGCTGGCGGGCATCTGGCGTTGATGGTCGGCATGACGCCGCGCTCAGCCAAGCTCGGCCCTCCTGCGAAAGTAGCCGCCGTGGTCAATTTCTTCGGCATCACGGACGTGGCCGATCAACTCTCGGGACCGAACATGCGCAAGTATGCGGTCACGTGGGTGCCTGATCAGGCCGGACGCCTGGAACTGGCGCGTAAAGTGTCGCCCATGACCTACGTGCGCGCTGGCCTGCCGCCCATCCTCACCTTGCACGGCGACGCGGACCAGACGGTTCCCTACGAACAGGGTGCGCGGCTGACCAAGGCCCTCAAGGACAAAGGCGTCGACGCGCAGTTGATTACCGTCGCCGGCGGCAAGCACGGCTTCCCGAAAGAGAAGTATAACGAGCTCTCCCTGCAGATCTTCGACTGGCTCAAGAGCCACGGCATTCTGCGGGATTAGGCTAGTGCGCTGAGTCAGAAGTCCACAGCATAAGTCCCGGTGGGGCGGACGCCTTCGTCCGCGCCGGACCCCCTAGGTCCGGCCCTCGAGGGATCTGTTTGAATGCCGAAAACTAGGCCGACGGAGGCGTCGGCCGCGGTCCAGGGGGACCGCCCCACCAGGCGAACTTGTTAAGCGAACATCCAACTCAGGATTCTAGTGCGCGACCGGGGCCGCGGCGCCCAACGGCCGGATGTAGATGTTGCGGAACGCCACCGAACCGTGATCGCCTTGCAGCATGAGGGGATTCTCGCTGGCTTCGGGAATCTCGAAGTGCCGGCCCGTGGGGCCGGTCAGTTCGACGTTTTCCTGCACCAGTACTTCATTCAACAGCACACGCAGGAACGTCGCGTTGGAGATCTTCTTGCCGCCCGCGTCGAACTTCGGCCCACGGAACCAGATATGTAGCGATTGCCACTGCCCCGGAGGGCGGCTGGCGTTCACGCGTGGCGGCGCGCCGCCGCTGCCGTCCAGGCGACGGTAGATGCCGCCGTTATCGCCCACGGCCAGTTGCCCGGTGTAATCGTAGCTGTCGAACAACTGGACTTCGTAGTGCGAGTGCAGGAACACGCCGGAGTTCGAACCGCGCGGCAGCATAAAGTCGAGATACAGCTCGCAATCTCCGAACTTCTCCTCGCTCATCAGGTCGGAGGTGATGCCGCGTTTGCCGTTCACAATGCGGTCGCCAGGCTCCGGATTGTAGGTGAGCTGCTTGGGATCGAAGATCCGCTTCCAGTTCACGCTCCGGGTGGCCACCCATTCGTGCGGCTTGCCGTCGGCGCTGCGCCAGCCGGCCAGGTCCTTCCCGTTTAGCAGCGGCCGCCAACCGGCTTGCGAGAGAAAGGGCGGATCGCCGTGCATCTCCTGCGTGTAGAGATCGGGGAGTTGCGCGAACCCGGGAACACCGCACAAGGCGGCGGCAACCAGCAACAACGGTAATCTCATCGGACGTCTCCTGAACTGATAGAACCTAGGGCACCGCGATGCCTTTCACGACGGCGGCAATTTCGCGCGTGGTCTCTTCGTCGCCCATCAACACGCGATGCGGGAACCAGAACGCATCCTGGATGCAGGCTTCCGACACCGGGCAGGGCTCCACGCGGCAGCCGCCCTGCTGGTAGAGCGGGTTGCCGTAAAGCGGATGAGGATAGAACGGCGCGCACGGAATGCCCGCGGCGGTGACGCGCTGGTGGAACTCGTCGCGGCTCATGCCGAATTTCCGCTCGTCGATCCGGCCCAGCAATAGGTAGTAGGAATTCACGTTGGCTTTCGGCGGCGCCTGCTGGAACGTCAGGCCGTCGATCTCGGCCAATTCCTTCTTCAGCAACGCCGGCGTTGTGGTTGCGCTGGCGGATCTGCTCCGGCAAGCGCTCCAACTGCGCCAGCAACACGGCAGCCTGCCAGGCCGTGATGCGGGAATTGGTGCCCAGCGTGTAGTGATAGAACCAGCCTTGCCCGGTGCGCCGGCCCTGATTGCCGATGCGAGCGGGCGCGCTCGGCGAACTCCGCGTCGCGCGTGGTCAGGATACCGCCTTCGCCTGAGGTCATCACCTTGGAATTCTGGAAGCTGAACGAACCGGCCAGGCCCAGGCTGCCCGCGCGGTGTCCATTCCATTCCGAGCCGTGCGCGTGCGCGGCGTCCTCGATGAGAATCAGATTGCGCTCCGAGGCCAGCGCCATCAGCCGGTCCATGTCTGCCAGCGGCCCGCCGAAATGCACTACGATGATGGCCTTGGTTTTCGAGGACACGGCCGCGGCGGCGCGCGCCGGGTCCATGTTGAACGTGTAAGGTTCGATGTCCACGAAGACCGGCGTGGCGCCGATGCGCGAAACCGCGGTGGCCGTGGAAATGAACGTGATGGCGGGCACGATGACCTCGTCGCCCGGCCGCACGCCGGCGGCCTCCAGAGCCATTTCGAGCGTGACCGTGCCATTCACGGCGCTCACCCCGTGCGTGCAATGCTGAAAGGCGGCGAAGGCCTGCTCGAAGCGTCCGATAAACTCGTGGTAGCCGCCCCAATTCGTGCTATCGAGCACTTCCTTCAATAATTCCAGTTCGCGCTCGTTTCCGATGGGCCACTGTGGGATGTTCATCATCCACCAGAATAATGGATTTCCACCGGCCACGGCCGCTCAAAGTCCCCGCAAATATGGATTGCGCTCCTTCTCGCGGCCGATGGTGGTCAAGGGGCCATGTCCGGGCACCACCGTGGCCTCCTCGGGCAGCGTGAGCAGTTTGTCGTGGATCGAGCGCAGAATGGCGCGGCTGTCTCCGCCCGGCAAATCCGTCCGCCCGATGCTGTCGCGAAACAGCGTGTCACCCGCCACCACTTTGTTCAACGACGGAATCCACAGGCTGATGCTGCCCCGCGTATGGCCGGGCGTGTCCAGGACCACGAATTTCGCCGCGCCCAGTTCGTACTCGTCGCCCTCGCGCGCCGGCGTGTCGATGGCGGTTCTCTCCGGAACTTCCATGGCGAGCCACGAAGCCTGCAGGCCAATCTGGTCGTAGAGGGGCTCGTCGAGCGCGTTCATGAACACGGGTGCGCCGGTGGATGCCTTCAACTTCGCCGCGCCTCCGATGTGATCGATATGCGCGTGCGTGATGACGATGGAAACAACCCGCAAGTTGTGGCGCGTGAGAATCGCCAGGATCTCCGTGATGTCGTCGCCCGGATCTATGACGAAGGCCGTGCGGCTCTCTTCGTCGCCGAATATCGAGCAGTTGCAGGCCAGCATGCCCACCGGCAGAATCTCATGGATCATAGGACGATTGTATACTTTCAGTATGCAACCCTCCTCTCCTGCCGGGTACGTGTCTCTGCGCGAGGATGCGGCGTGGCTGGATCTCTCAGCCCGCGGAAGAATCGTCGCGCGAGGCGAGGATCGCGCGCGATTGCTGCACGCCATGTCCACGAATCTGGTCGAAGGGTTGCAGCCGGGCGAAGGCTGCTACGCTTTCTTCCTGAACGCGCAGGGCCGCATCCTGTGCGATGCCAACCTGTTGTGCGCGGTGGACCACTTTCTCCTCGACACGGAACCCGAAACCGCCGCATCGCTGGCCGCCCATCTCGACAAACACATCATCGCCGACGACGTCACACTGGAGGATGCGCGCGGGCGGACCTGCGCGATCGGCATCGAAGGCCCGCGCGCCGCACAGGTGCTGGCCGGGCTCGGCGCGCCCGCGCCGCAAGCGGCACTCTCGCATCAGGGCTGGGGCTCGCGCGTGGTGGCGGCCCTCAGCGCCACCGGCCAACCCGGCTTCCGCATCCTCGCTCCCGCCGGTGAAAAGGACGCTCTCATCGGTGAACTCGAATCGGCTCACGCCGCACCCGCCTCCCCGGAAGCGGTCCACATCGTGCGCCTGGAGAACGGCAAGCCCCGCTACGGCGAAGACATCACGGACGCCAACCTGGTGCAGGAAACCCAAGTCGCGAGCGCTCTCCATTTCAACAAAGGCTGTTATCTCGGCCAGGAAATCGTCGAGCGCGTTCGCGCGCGCGGCCACGTGAATCGCCTGCTGGTGCGGTTGGCGATCGAAGCCAGCGCGCCACCCGCGCCGGGCGCAGCGCTTTGGTCCGGCGCGACGGCGGTGGGCGCCATCACTTCGGCGGCGTTCTCGCCCGCGCTCAACCACGTGGTTGCGCTGGGCTACGTCCGGGCCGATTGCGCCGCCACTCTCACGGCCCTGACAGTGGATGGGTGCGCCGCGCGGGTTACCGCGTCACGGCCGGGCTGAGTCCCGAAGCGTCTCGAGAATCTCGTCCGGAATCGGGCAGTGGCTGGTGGAGCCCATGCCCAGAACCACGCTGGGTTTGAGATCGCCGTGGTAGTCGGAGCCGCCGGTCACCAGTAGACCGTGGTCGCGCGCCAGCGACCGGAACCGCTCCACATCGTCGCCGGAGTGCTCGGAGTGGTAGATTTCAATGGCGCCGAGTCCCAGGTTCTTCATGCGCGCAACGATTTCCTCAAACCGCGCGCCGTATTTCTGCAATCGCACGGGATGCGCCAGTGAGGCCACACCGCCCGCTTCACAGATCCGCCGAAGCGCTTCGCCCACCTCCGCCGATCGCCGCGCGACGTAAGCCTGTCCGCATTCGCCCAGGTACTCGCGGAACGCGGATTCGTAATCCGGGACGTAGCCTTTTCTCAAGAGCACGCGCGCGAAGTGGGGCCGCCCTGGAAGACCGCCCGAGAGTTCGCTCACTTCGGCGATGGAGAGATCTATTCCGAGTGCCCGCAACCGCTCCACCATCCGGGCGTTGCGTTCGTGCCGCTGCGCCTGCAGATCCACCACCCAGTCGCGAAACTCGCTGGTGGGCGGGCGATGCGGAAAGTAACCGAGCAGGTGAATGGACGGTCCTCGGGGCTGTCCGTCTTCGCGAAAGCGCGTGCTCAACTCAATTCCGCCGATGAAATCGAGCCCGGCTTCGCGCGCCACGGGCGCAGCCGCTTCGCTGCCCGCCAGCGTGTCGTGATCGCAGACCGCCAGGGCCGCCAGCTTCGCGGCCAGAGCCTCTTCTATCAAACGCGCCGGAGACGAGGCTCCGTCGGAAGCGGTTGTATGTGTGTGGAGATCGATCACGGCGGCTGTAGTGCGCGAAAAGGATTAGTGTACCTCAAACCGCGCAAACACCCGGCCGGGGCTAAGGGGTGGAGCCTTCCAGCCGGAACTCGAAGACATTCTGCCCGACGGTAGCTCGCAGCCGGCCGGCCCCCAGCGCTCTGGAGTTGGACCGGAAGAACACCGCACCGTCGGTCGATTGTCCCGGGCGCAGTCTCACGCTCACCAGCACGATGGCCGAAGCCGCCGCCGCGGCCTTCAGTTTCGCCGAGGATACTTCCGCCAGCGCGGCCTGGCGGCGCTGCTCGTATCCGCTGGGGCTGTGGAAACGCTCCATTCCATATAAACCGAGCTCATAAGCGGTTACCAGCTTGACCACGTCGTTGCGGCCGGCTTTGGCCAGGAAGCCCTCTACCACCGTCCCGGCCGGCGTCGCGCGAATTCCGCTGTCCTCGCCGCGTTGGAACACGAAGTCCTCCGGCCGCACGCTCTGCACCATTTGGGTGCCGTTCGAGATGGCCACCTGGATGATCGAGTAGTCGCGAACGCTGGCGGGCAGTTGAGCGAACATCACGGTGACCCCGGCTTTGGTGAGGGTCTGGTACTTCAGTCCGCCGGATTCGAACTCAATCACCTGCGCCTTCGCCGCGAGAACGAACAAGGCGGCGGCACAATACAGGCGCAGCAACCGTGGCCAATGCATGACTTCATTATGCAACAGCCGCCGCGCGGGTCCGGTTTCAGCCTGCCGGCATGCGCCCTACTTGTGCAAACCGCGTTCGCGCAGGTAGGCGACCAATTCCGCCACGCGGTCCGTTTGGATACCCGTGGCGCCGCGATCGATGGCGTCCTGCCATGCGGAGGGTGTGTCTTGGGGGCCTAACATGTCGACGAAGATGCCGGCTCCCGAGCGGCGGGCGGCCTGAATGATCGGGTCCTGCCAGTCCTTGCGCGAGAAGGCGATCACCTGGGGCTTCAACTCGACGACCATTCTTTCGACCACCTCCAGGCTCACCGACTCCGGCATCACCTTCACCACCGGCCGCAGCTTCTGCACTTGCTTCAAATATGCCAAGCCGCCGTAAACCACCACGTTCGCGCTCATGGCATGACGGTCCAGCGCCGCCACAAGGTCTTCGGCGGAGATACTCTTGGCATCCACGTAAACGTTGATGCGCCCGTGGGCGACCGAGAGCGCTTCATCGAACGTGGGCACCTTCTCGCCGCGAACGCTTAGCTTGCGGATTTCGGCGAAGGTGAGTTTCGAGACTGGCCCCTTACCGTTCGTGGTGCGGTCCACAGTGCTATCGTGCATCAGCACCAGGTGGCCGTCGGCGGTGGTGCGCACGTCGGCCTCGAAGTAGTCGGCGCCCAGATCGATGGCGGCGCGGTAGGCGGCCAGCGTGTTTTCCGGATGCGACAGATGCTCACCGCGATGGCTGATGACGGCCACGTGGCGTTCGGCGGCGAACATGCTGAACGCGGCCAATACCAGGGATGCTCTACGCATGCGACAAGCTTAGCGCAAGCACGGTGGCAGCTCGGTGCGGTGCGGCGGAAATGCCGCCCGGTATGGAGCGCCGCGGCTAGACTCGCCGGCTATTTTCGTCGGAAGCGAGACAAACGCAGCCCGATTGGAGTAGGATGTCAGAGCGATCCCGCATGAGCACGGTTTCCACCGGTAAGCCTAAGCCCGAGGACGACACCATCCCACAAGAACAACGGGTTCCGTTGTTTCACGTGGTGCTGTTCGACGACAACCAGCACACTTACGACTACGTCATCGAGATGCTCAGCCACTTGTTTCTCATGTCCACGAGCGAGGCTTTCCGTCACGCCGTCGAGGTGGACACCTCCGGCCGCACCGTGGTGATCACTTGCGAGTTGCCGCAAGCCGAGTTCGCGCGCGACCAGATCCACGCCTACGGGCCGGACTGGCGCATGCCGCAATCGAACCATTCCATGCGGGCGGCCGTCGAGCCGGCCGCATCGTAAGCGCGAAAAGGGGACCGCGAGAGAGGCTACGAAACCCCTTTCTCAGAGTTTCGCAGCTTCGTAGCCGGTCCCCCTATCTGGCCCGCGGCGCTCCCAGGGCGCGCCTACTTCTTCACGATGATCGAGGCGCTGGCGGAATTGCCCGCGGAATCCACGGCCGTCACTTTGATGGTGTGCGTGCCGCGGGCCGCTTTACGCGCATCCCAGGCGTAGCTGTACGGCGCAGCGGCGTCGGAGGCGCACAGCACGCCGTCGATGTAGAAGTACACCAGTTTGATGCCGCCCGCGTCGGTCGCGGTGGCAGTGATGGTTATTGCGCTGCGGATGATCGCGCCGTTCGCGGGTGAGGTGATCGCCACCGCCGGCGCGGTCGTGTCTGCCAGCGGTCGCGTTATTCACGCTCGTGGAAAGGGACGCCGAACCCGCATTACCGGCCGCGTCATAAGCCTTCACGGCGAGCGTGTGCGCGCCATTCGCCGCCGTCGCGGTGTTCCAGGCGAAAGAGAACGCCGCGAGCGTCGACGAACCGTTTAATTGCCCATCCACATAGAATTCCACCTTGGTCACGGCGACATCATCGAGCGCGCTGCCCTGCACTTGCATCGTCCCGGCCACCACGGCGCCCGGCGACGGATAGCCGATCGCAACCGTCGGCGCACTGGTGTCGGCACTCACGCTGCCCTGCGCCGCCAGCACCGCCTTGTAGGCGTTCAAGCGCCCATAGCCATAGGTCGCATCGAAGCCCGCGCTGCCCAGATCGTCCGAATTCCGTTGCAGCAGGTCCACCAGCGAGGCGGCCGTCAGATTCGGATTCACCGACCACATCAGTGCCGCCACGCCCGCCGCCAGCGGCGTGGAAAACGAGGTGCCCTGCCAGTACGAGTAACCTCCCCCGCGCACCGTGGTCAGCATGCTGGTTCCCGGCGCCGTCAGATCGATCCAGGTGCCGTAATTGGAAAACGACGCCAGCCGGTCGCTTTCGTCGGTGGAGCCGATGGCCACCACCTTGTCGCAGGCGGCCGGATAGGCCGGCGTGGACGTCGCCGCATTCGCTGCCGCGGCGAACACCACCGCGCCCTTGCTCCAGGCGTAGTTCACCGCGCTCTGCAGCGTGCTCGACGCACTGGTGCCCCCGAGGCTCACGTTGATGGCGCGGGCGCCGTGGTCGGCGGCCCAAACGATGGCGGCGGCGATGTTCGAATAGGACGCATAGTTGCTCGAGTTGAGGACCACCAGCGGCATGATGGAATTGTTCCAGGCGATTCCGGAAATGCCCGCCAGATTATCCGTCATGGCCGCCACCGCGCCCGCCACCGCCGTGCCATGGCCGTAGACGTCGCTGGTGTCCGCGTTCGCGCCCAGAAAATTCCACCCCGCGACGATTTTGCCGGCCAGGTCCGGATGCGTCGCGTCCACGCCCGAATCCACGACCGCCACCACTACGCCGCCCGATCCCTTGCTGATGTCCCAGGCCATCGAGCCGTTGATCTTCGCCAGGTACCACTGCGAGCCGTAGCCCGGATCGTTGGGCACCGCGGCGCCTTCGGCCAGGTAGTCTTTCTCCACGAAGGCCGCCAGCCCGGATTGTTCCAGGGCCGCTTGTAAGCGGTCGAGATCCGCTTCTTTCACGCGCAGACGGCGGACCTGGATCTGCTTGAAGTGCCGATCCTGACTCCCTCCGCGAGCCCCCAGAATGCGCGTGAGCGCCGCTTCGTCGGCCGCATCCCGCAAACGGATCAGTAGCTGGCCGGGTGCATGACGAGACACACGCTGCGCCGCAGTCAGAATGGGACTGGCGATCAGCAGCAGAAACAGCAAATACGCAACAGTAGTACGGTTCGAATTACAATTCGGCATGACCTGGTACTCCTCGCTTTCAACTTAAAAATCGGAGCAAATCTTTTGTTTACATCTAGTTGGAGGATCTGTTGCGGGCTAAGATATGCACTTAGGGTGAGGGAGACAAAACACTTACAGGTGTCGGTGAAAATGCCGGAACACGTGCCCGGGCAGCGCCAGAAACCCACTGACTTGCCAGGGTAGTTCGCCTACTCCACCGGGAGGCTCCCAACCGTTCTATTTTCGAATTCGTGGATTTCCCTGGCTTTGCCGTTTTCTGCACGTATTTTCACATACAAGTGAAAGTTGACCCCGAGGGTCCCGCGGCTTCACGCTTGCACCAACGCAAGCATGAGATCGTGCGGCAGTATCACGTCCCCGATGAACTGCTGCCCGGGTGCCTGACCCAAACCCGCCGGGTTGCGGCCAGCCCAGTTGTCATTGCGCCTCCGGCCGGGGACCGGGGCATCCGATCTGGTTTTTGACCTTCATGTCCGGCGGCAAACGCCGCGTCGAGCGAGTCCGCAAAGAGTGGGTCGAGGGCATTCGCCGACGGGTGGGTGCGAGCCGAGCCCCGCGGGAGCCGCTCAAAGAAGTGCTCGCGGCCAACGCCGGGTTGCTGGTGCTTTGGCGCCAGCGGAAGGTCTGGGGAAAGGTCCCTCCGTCGCGTCAATCCGGAAGTGATCTGCCCCCGGCGGCGGCGACATGGGAGACTGGTCAAGTGTAGCAAGATGTTCGAGGAACCCGCCTTGCTCGGATCGGGCGATCGACGGAACCGGGGCTGGCCGTTGCACCAAAGGAGCGTGCCCGCTGTGTCATACGGTCAAGGACTCCCAGGGCGATGTCACCGGCCAGACCACCACGTCGTGATGGTCAGCGTGGTCCGGCGCCGGTATCATGCTGCCTTTCGACGTCGAATCGTACCCGCCGGGCGACAGCGAATATGGCGCGGGCAAACGCGTGCTAAAGAGGCCGGCGAGCCACTTCGACGCACGCTTCGCCGACTATTGGGAGTCATCCAGCTTCGTCGAATCCAATTGGCATGTGGTTCGTGGGTCTCACGGTGAAACCAGCCGGAAAGTCGGGTGTCCGAAATGGTCCTGTCTGTTTTGCTGAGCGGGGATGGAAAACGCGCGCCGCGCCCCAGCGTCGGTACACGCGTCCATCCTCGACTCTACCGCTAAGCCCCCAAACGGTCCTCCTCAGCGGGAGGCAAGAGCCAGCCATGCCGCGGGGAACACATCGGGTGCCTTCGTCACCGCCACTGGGCGTAGGTCCCTTAACCCGTGGCGCCTGCGATGGGCATCATCTCGCCCAACAAGGGAGGTAAGGTATCTGGGTAGGTCCCCGTAGGGCTTTGACTACGAATTGGAACGTCACCGTGAACGGTAGCGGGCTTCAAAGACAGAAACCCTCTGGAGGTCTCTCCTGTTGCAGGCGCTTGCCGAGCGCGGACGTACCGCGACGTAAAGCGCGAGCCAGAGGCCTAAGCAGCTTTGCGGCGCCGCAGGGCCCAGACCAGCACCATCATCCCGCTGCCCAGCAGCGCGGCGCTAGCCGGTTCCGGGATCGGATCTCCCTCGCTGGTACCGCCGTCTTCCTCCTCGGCGTCCCCCCAAAGCCCGCCGACCTTCAGCGAGTCACCTGTTGGGGGCTGCGTATGCAGGGCTACATTGAGCTTGCCTGAAGCGTCCAACACCTCGAACATGGCGAGGGTCAGGGCCCGGTGCCGCCACTGCCGGTTAGCAGCGTGGTGTAAGGATTGTCGCCGTTCCAGCCCTGCTGGCCGGTACTTCCCACATCGAACAGCCCGATGAAGTAGGGTGTAATGGAGTAAGCGTCGTACGCGAGAGTTACCGGCTGGAGGTCACTGGAAGTAATCGAGGTAATTCCACTTCCCAATCGGGTCGAAGTTCAGCATCAAGTCCCTGAACTTCATCCCGGTCCCCAGCAGATCAACGGTCACTTGGATGGAGCCTGCGACGATCAAGTCGTCCAGCGTCACAGTCCCAGAAGAGTCGGGACCGGGGCAGGCGCCCAGGGTGTTCGCCCCAACAATGAGACAATTGAGGTCGGCTGTTATCGTGCTCGCATGCGCGGGCTGGACGCACAACGCCAGCATGATGAAAGCTGCAAGGATCTGCAGCCCTCTACGTTCCACTACACTTGGTTTCATGACTTTAGTCCCCCCGGACACGTGTCTCTAGTACGCAAACGTTCCTCTACCATAACTTGGTTAGATCATAACACTGATCTTAAGTAAAAAGTAGTGGTATTAGTACTCACATTCGCGACAGTGGCCTACCCGCAAATGCGGTGGATACCACTAGTACTTTTGGTACTACCTATTGAGACCTTCGACAGAGATGCGTGGTTTCACCCGCGGAATCTGTGCTTACGTGGAGCCCATGGAATCTTTCAACTAGTTGATACGTAAGGAGTTCTATAATCCGATCGGAAAGCTGTTTCTGGGCCCTGAAATGACACGACTGGCCGGCCGTGGGGGACGTCAACGACGATGTTTGCCGAAGAAGACCGGAAGTTGGTGGAGTCCCGGCGCGGCGGCGCCACCAGTTCCGCCGCGAAACCGCCTGAGCAGCCGCCCTTCCCCAAAACCGCATCGGATCGAAAGCCCTCCCATGCCTTGAAAACTTTCGCCCGAATGGCGCACAGGTATTGCCGTCACCATTTCCGGCTGAATCAAGGCACTATCGACTCCAAACGTACGACTCCCTCCAGCCAGCCGACCCACCCACGGATCCTCGCGTGAATCCTCCCCTGCGGTAATGACCTTTATCATCCTGGGTTTAGCTGAACCAGTCGTGCTCCCGCCGCATTTCTCCAACGGACCCTGATCGGCCTCGACAACACAGGAAGCCACGACGCGGGTGGACCAATTTATTTTCGGCGGTCTCGCATGGGTTGGCGGTGGTGGCGAAGAAATAGTCCCCGAACCGGCCACTACGTTACTGGTCGGAGCCGGCCTTTTCCTGGCTGCGCTTTACGCCCAACGTCGCGCGCGATAGGTGACCGGCCAGCGGTCCGTCACCCGTCCACACGGCTTTACTCGAAGACTGTCCCGGCGTCGATGATGCGCACGTTCCCGGGCTTCAGACCGATTTTCCAGATTGAGACCGTCTTATCTTCTTCGAGCAGGGCCGGCGGTTTCGGCGAGTTGTAGGTCATGGGCGAGGGCGCTTCCTCCAGCAGTTTGCTCCGGAGCGAGGCGCAGTTCCTGGCCACCGCCACGATGGTGAAGTTGCCGCCGCCCAGGTGCTTGGCAATCGCGCGGTTCACCTCCTCGCGCGTCAGCTTCTCCAGAGCGGCTTTCAGATAGGCGACGTAGTCGGGGATCTGGTAGAAGCGGCTGTCGATGGCGTAACCCAGTTCGGCGTCCTTGGTCTTGATGAGGAGCTTGGCGTACTTCATGAGGAAATTACGCGTGCGCTCGAAGCTCTCCTGGTCCAGCCCCTCGCGCACCAGTTTGTCGAATTCGTAGAGCGCCAGGCGCAGCGCGAAGTGCGCCGTCGCCGGATCCACCGGCCGTATCCAGATCTGAAAGATCTGCTGGGAGCGCGCCAGGTTGGGATCGGGCTCGAACTGAAACATGCCACGCGGGAAATACTCGATGTAGGCGTAGTCGCCGTAGTTGAGGCCGCGCACTTCGCGCATCCGCGAGTACAGACGTCCGCCGCTCATGCGATGTTGGCCGAAATAGGACTGCGCCACCAGCAGCGCGGGGTAATCCGGGTGACCGCGCGTGACATCGATGGGAAACCCCAGCGAATAGGCCACCGCGCGTGTGTCCTTCTCCACCATCACCATGCGCGGCGCCCGGTGCCGCTCCGGCACCGTAAGTTCCAGGGCCGGAGGCGCCGAGTTGGGCAGGCGGGAGAAATCCGCCCGCATGCGCGCCAGGAAGTTGCGCGGATAGCCCCCCGCCACGCCGAGGATCAGGTTCTTCTGCGTGAAATGGGTGAAGTAGAAGCGTTGCAGATCCTCGATGGTCATGCCCTGGAGGGCCGCCACGGCGCCCGCGTTGTGGTGCCCGTACGGGTGGCCGGCATAGATTTCGTTGTAAAGGACCTCTTTCCCCAATTCCTCATCGTTGTTGCCGCGCAGGCTCACGCGCAGGAAGTTGATGGCGTCGTCGCGCAGGCGGTTCAGGTCCTCCGTTCGCCACCCGGGATTGAGCAGCATGTCACGGAAGATCTTGTAGAACGCCTCCAGGTTGTCGACGTGCGTAGTGGCGCTGAACACCACCATCTGTTTGTCCACCTGCTGGTCGACCGAGACAGCCATGGGGAACAGCGCGTCGAGGATCTGCTGGTACGTCATCGCGCGCGTGCCGCCGCGCGCGAGCATGGCGGCGGTGAGCGCGGCGGTACCGGGTTTGCCGGACGGGTCGGATGCCGAGCCGGTGAGGAACACCACCCGGATACTCACCAGCGGAGAGGTGCCGGGCAACGCGACGGGGGTGATGCCGGTGGCGGCGTGAAGTGTCGGGATCATAGCCAAAATAGCGAACCGTAGGCGGAGTCTCACTGGGCGCCTCCCGAGGTCAGCGTGACAATGGTGCGGCCTTGGTCGACCAGATATTTGCGCGCGACGTTGCGAATGTCGTCCGGCGTGACCCGCGCGTAAAGCTCGTAAATGCGGTTGATGGTTTCGGGCGTGCGCCGCAGTGCCACGAAACGCGCGGTGACGCCGGCGATGGCCTCGCTCGAATTGAGCGACAGCGCGAAATGGTAGCGCAGGTGGCGTTTGACGGCTTCCAGCTTTTCCACCGGCACTTTGGTTTCGCGCAGCGAATTCACCGTGGCGAGAATTTCCTCCCGCACGGCGTCCATATCGGCGGGCTTCTTCAACCGGGCCTGTATGCGGAACAGGAACGGATCGACGTGATCCGGATTCCCCGCCCCGAAGGCGTCCACCTTCTGCTCCTTGATGACCAGCTTCTGGTAAAGATCCGAGCTCTCCGAAAAGCCGAGATAGGCCAGCAGATCGAGCGCCGCGCCGTCGATAGCGGTGTCGGTGTAAGCCGGCGCGCGGTAGGCGATGTTGAGCCAGGGCAGCGTGTGCGTGGGCCAGTGGACGTGATTGGTGCGCGGCCCGGAGGCGGCCGGGGGCTCGGCTGGAATGGCCGGCCGGTAGTCGCCACGTTTCCAATTGCCCCAGTACTTTTCCACCATCGCGCGCGAGCGCTCCTTGGTGACGTCGCCCGCCACCACGATGATGGTGTACTCAGGCCGGTAGAAGCGCTGGTAGAACAGGCGGCTGTATGCGTACTGGTTGGGCATGTCCTGTATATCTTTCAGGAAGCCCATGGTGGTGTGCTTGTAGGTGTGCTTATCGAAAGCCGTGTCGCGCAGCACTTCGTAGAGCTTGGTGGGCGGCGCGGCGCTGTTCTTGTTGTATTCGCCGAGCACGGCCAGCGTTTCGGTGCGGAAGGCGGCTTCCGTGTAGTCCAGATTCTGGAAGCGGTCGGCTTCCATCCGGACGATGCTCTCGAAGTCGTCATTACTGAAAGTGGTGTGGTAGACCGTCAGATCGTCGCTGGTGTACGCGTTGGAGGCGGCGCCGGCCTGCTTCAACACATCCTCGTAGCGCGACGGAGGATATTGCTTGGTGCCGCGAAACATCATGTGCTCGAACAGATGCGCGAAGCCGCTCTTGCCCGGCTCTACTTCGTTGCGCGAGCCGGCCTGAACCACGATGTAAAGCGCCACGACGTTCGGATAGCCGGTGGGAATGGTGACCAGCCGCAAACCGTTGGGATAGTCGTGAAGGTCGTAGTCGAACGGAAACGCCTTGGCCGCGGGAGGCGGCGGCGCCCCGTTCGCCATGAGAGCACCAGCCAGTAGCAACAAGAGGCAACCCATACACGAATATCTTATCCGCAACCGCACCTTGGCGCATCGGTTTGCGCGGGTCAGGCATGCCTGAGCCCGGGCCCTGCTGCTAGAATGACCTTCGTGTCCACCCTGGCTTTTGGCGAGGCGCGGCGGTGCGTGGTCGAACGTGTCCTGGGCGCGCGGCGCGCGCCGGCCATCGAGGAAGTGGCGCTGGAACAGGCGGCCGGGCGCGTGCTCGCCTCGGCCATCGCCGCCGACCGCGATTATCCGCCGCTCGCGCGTTCCATTCGCGACGGCTTCGCGGTGCGCGCCGCGGATCTCCCGGGCATACTCGACATCGTGGGCGAAGTGCCGGCCGGGCGCAGTTTCTCCGGACGCGTCGGTGCGGGCCAGGCCGTCGAGATTATGACTGGCGCGCCGGTGCCCGAAGGCGCCGACACGGTCATCATGATCGAGCACACACAACCGGACGGCGCGCGCGTGCGCATCGATCGCCCCTCCCCCGTGGGAGAGTACATCAATCCGCGCGCGGCCGAGGCTCGCCAGGGCGCCACGCTCATCGAAGCGGGCACGCGCCTGGGCTACGCGGAAATCGCCATGGCGGCCAGCGTGGGCCGCGCGCGGCTCGGCGTGTTCGCTAAACCGCGCGTGGCGATCGTGGCCACCGGAGACGAAATCGTCCCCGTGGAAGCCACGCCGCTCCCTTACGAAGTGCGCAACTCGAACGCCTGGTCGCTCGCCGCGCAGGTTCGGCGCGCGGGCGGCGACGCGGAGATCCTGCCGGTGGCGCGCGACACGCACGCCGCGACACGCCATGTGCTCACGCGCGGGCTCGCCTCCGACCTGCTGCTGGTAAGCGGCGGCGTCTCGGCCGGCAAGTACGACGTGGTCGAACCGGTGCTCGCCGAACTCGGCGCGGAGTTTTTCTTCGATCGCGTGTTGATCCAGCCCGGGCAACCGCTGGTGTTCGGACGCGCGCAGGGGACTTTCTTCTTCGGGCTGCCGGGCAACCCGTCGTCCACCATGGTGACCTTCGAAGTGTTCGCGCGCGCGGCCGTCGAGCTGCTCGGCGGACAGCGTGAAGCGCCGCTCGCATTCACACAGGCGCCGCTGGCTTCGGCGTTCCGTCACAAGCCCGGCCTCACGCGCTTCCTGCCGGCACGCCTCGGCGAAGACGGCCGCCTCACACCCATCGGGTGGAAAGGATCGAGCGACGTGCCCGCCCTGGTGCGCGCCAACGCGTTTCTGGTGGCCGGCTCCGAGCGCGAAAGCTGGGGGGAAGGCGAGATGATCGAGGTGCTGCTCAAATGAAGAAGACGCTATCACACTACGACCAGGCGGGCAGCCCGCGCATGGTGGATGTTGGCTCGAAGCCCGCCACGCACCGCACGGCGCGGGCCCGCGCGTTCGTCGCCATGCGCCCCGCCGTGCTGCGCAAGCTCGCGGAAAATCCCAAGGGCAACCCACTCGAAATCGCGCGCATCGCCGGCATCGCCGCGGCCAAGCGCACTGCGGACCTGATCCCGCTGTGCCACCCGCTGCTCTTGTCGCACGTGGATGTCGAAACCAGCGTGCGCGCCGGCGGCATCGAAATCCTTTCCAGGGTCGGCTCCACCGGCCAAACCGGCGTCGAAATGGAAGCGCTCACCGCCGCCGCCGTGGCCGCGCTCACCGTCTACGACATGACCAAAGCGCTCGACAAGAGCATGGAAATCCGTGAAATCGCACTGCTCGAAAAGACCGGCGGCAAGAGCGGCGATTACCTCCGCACGGCGCCGGGGAGGAAATCGTGATCCGTGCCGCCGTGCTCACCATCAGCGATTCGGCGTTCGCCGGCCATCGCGCCGATTCGAGCGGCCCGGCCGTGAAACACCGTCTCGAGCGGTGGGGATGGGAAATCACCGTGGCCGAAGTGTTGCCGGACGAGCAGGAGCGGATTTCCGCCCGGCTGCTCTCGCTGGCCCGTTCGGGCGCTGTGTCCGCCATCTTCACCACGGGCGGCACCGGCATCGCCGCGCGCGACGTCACGCCCGAGGCCACCCGCGCGGTGCTCGACCGCGAAATTCCGGGCCTGGCCGAACGCATGCGCGCGGAAGGCTCCCGCCAAACGCCCCTGGCCGCGCTCAGCCGCGCCGTGGCGGGCATTGCCGGACACGTGCTCATCGTCAACTTGCCGGGATCGCCGCGGGGAGCCGTGGAATCGTTAGATGCTATCGTGGAGTTGGTGCCTCACGTGCTCGATCTCCTGGCGGGTACCACCAGCCACGGCGAAAGCGGGAAACGCCAAGCCGGGCTCTAGCGTCTTTTGTGTATACGGCCATGAAGCGACTTCTCTGGATAGGATTGACCAGTGTACTGTTGCTGGCGCAGGACAGCCAACCCTCCACTCCGTTCAAGACCACAGTGAACGTGGTGGTGGCTCCGACCATCGTCACCGACCGCGACGGGAATTTCATCAACGGGCTGCAGCCCCATAACTTCCGGCTCTACGACAACCAATCCCTGCAGGACATTAAGGTGGACCTGAATTACATCCCCATCTCGCTGGTGGTGGCCATCCAGGCCAACTCCGGCGCCGAGCCGGTGCTGGACAAGATCAAGACCATCGGTCCGTTGATCGAGGCATACCTCGTCGGCGAGCAGGGCGAAGTGGCCGTGCTGGCCTTCGATCATCGCTCTCCGCGTGATGCAGGACTTCACCAACGACGGCAAGAAGGTCACCGAGGCGATCAAGAAGATCAACGCCGGCAGCACTACCAGCGCCGTTGTGGATGCCATCGGCGAGAGCGTGCGCATGCTGCGGCGGCGTCCGGCCGACCGGCGGCGCGTCATATTGCTCATCGCCGAAACGCGCGACGGAGGCAGCGAAGGGCACGTGCGTGAGGTGATGACCGAAGCGCAGATCTACAACGTCCAAGCCTACACCGTGAACATCAACCGCGTGGTGACCACCCTGTTCGCAAGGCCGGAGCCCCCACGCCCGGATCCTGTCGCGACCACCGCGCGCAACATGCCGCCGGGAGCCGCCGTCACGCCCACCACTGTGGCGGCCGCGGGCGGCGCGGGCATGTACGGTAACTATATTCCGGGCTTCGTCGAGATCTTCAAGCAAGTGAAGGGCATCTTCGTGGACAACCCCGCGGAAGTGCTCACGCGCTACACGGGCGGCAAAGAGTATTCCTTTAGCTCGCAGCGCGGCTTGCAAGACGCTCTGATGAAGATCGGCAACGAACTAGGCTCACAGTACATCATCAGCTACAGCCCGAACAATAAACTAGAAGGCGGCTTCCACGAGATTCGCGTGGTGGTCACCAGCGACCCGAACGCCCGGGTAAGAACACGCCCGGGCTACTGGATGGCCGCCGTCCCGGAATAGGCCTGCGCGCCCCGGCGCCTCAGGCGTGCCGCCCAATAATTTCGAGGCTGCCTCGCCTACCCTACTGTTGGGGTATACGCTCGACGCTTCGCCACGCAACCGGAAGATCTCGCTCCACTTGCGCGCTCAGCAAATACTCGCAGGCCGCCTGCGTCCCCGCCGAGGCTTGCCCCGCCAGCACCAGGAAGTGTGATTCCGGGGCGTGCCCGGGTAGGAAGCTGATCAGCACGTACACTTCCGTGGGGTTCTTACTGGCCGGCGCCCGCCCTTTGAGCGCTAACCTTGCTACGACAGCCCCTCGATGAAGATGCGATTCTAAGGCCATGATCATTCGCTCCATCCGCGCCATCGCGGTGGTGCTCCTTTGCACTGCCGCTTTCATGCCGGCCGGCGAGGTCCACCAGCGGGCCGCCGGGCTACGCCTGTACGGAGTCGAGATCGGCGGCTCAGAAGACGGCTTCTCACTCACCGATCTCTCCAAGTACGAATCCGCGAAGCGGGTGGGCGCCCGATCCATCGATCTTCGTCCCCTCTGGTCCATTCTGGAACCCGCGCCGGGTAAGTATGACTGGAGCAGCCTCGACACCGCTCTGACACACGCCGCCTCGGTGGGCTTGCCGGTGACCATCACGATGCGCTTCTTCGACACGCATGTGCCCTCGTGGTTGGCCGGAGAGAACATGATCGACCAGAACGGGCGCACCTTCTACGGCTATTCCCGCGAAAAATCCTTCAACCCGTCCTACTGGGGGCCGCGCTCGCGCAGCTCGTACCTGCGCCTTATCGAAGCCATGGTGCGGCGCTACCGCCGGAATGCCTCCATCCTGGCCTGGCAGTTCTTCTACGGTTATAACGACTCGTTCTACCTGGGAATGTGGAATGGCACCCAGACCATCTACGACTATTCCAAGTACTCGCAAGAGCACTATCGATACTACCTGTCGCGAGTGAAGAAGTTGTCCCTCGAGGAAGTAAATGCCCGCTATGGCGCCTCTTGGCGGGCCTGGGACGAAGTGACCCAGCCCCAGCCTGTCTTCGGCTCGCTCAACGTCTCCGCGGCCTGGCGCGACTTCCAGGAGTACCGCATGTGGAGCATCGAGCGTATGTTCGACGACATGGACCGCACCGTCCGGCGTCTGGATTCACGCCCTCTGATCATGTACTACGGCGGTTCCCTGCACCACTCCGCGCACCAGTTGAGCGTCTACGATATTGGCCTGCGATTGCTTGGCAAGTATGGCGGGGTGCTCGACGTCACCTGCTTTGAAGATCCGGTCCCGGCCGAGATTGGCTCCGGCATCGTGCGCGCTTACGGCATCACGCCCATGGCGGAAGCCTGGCAGGTGCCGCCTCCGCTGGAGGATTTCCGCCGCATGTTCTTCCACATCTTTTCGCTCGGCGTGAAGTCCTACCAGATGGTGGGCAGTTGGGAGAAGATGAAGATCTCACCCGCCGAATTCGAGCGCACTGGCAAAGTGTTTCTGGAGGTCGCGAAGAGCGACCCCGTCCGCGCCCCCGTGGCGGGACTGATTTCCTACACCACCATCACGTCGTTCATTCCTGCCCGGCAGTATATCAATCCGACGCTGGCCATTATTCCCAAGCTTCAGGAGCGCCAGTATTCCCTGGACTGGTTCTCCGACCGCACGCCGCTCGACAAACTGGATCGCTACACCGCCCTGCTGGACGCCAACTCGGAGGTTCTGCCGCGCGCTGTCATTGAGCGGCTGGCCCAATACGTCGAGCAGGGAGGCCGCCTGGTGCTCATGGAGCGCTCGGGCCGCTACTCGGCGGAGGACGGAAAACCCACCTATCCGCTGCTGGCCCGGCTCAAGCACCCCGGTCCCGGCGAGGGCGAGTTCGAGGATTGGGCCCTGGGCCGCGGGCGCGTTCTGCGCCTCGCCAGATCCGTGGACTGGTCTTCGCCAGAAGGCTCTCAGGTGCTGGCTTCGCTGACGGCATGGCTGCAGGTTGACCGCCCCATCACCGCCACTCCGGGTGTGCTGGCCGCCCTGACACGCGGCCCCGGGCCAAAGTGGTACGTCATCCTCTACTGGCCCGGTGCGCAACCCCAGGAGGCTTCCTTCGTCATCCGCTCCGGCTTGCTGCAGCGCGGCCGGAATTACCACCTGGAGGATCCGCTCTCGGAAACGCCGCGGACCGTGGAGGTCCCCGGTGCATCCCTCGAACAAGGAATGAAGGTCTCCTTGCGCCCACACGAGCTCAAGGTTTTCCGGCTCACTCCGTAAGCCGGCCTCAGGGGAAGATTCCCCCACTGCTGGTCCGCGCCTCAGACCCGCAGGCGGCGCCAAACGCCCAGAGCCAGCATCAGAGCTCCGCTCGCCATCATCAGCCACGAGCCCGGC
Organism: Terriglobales bacterium; assembly: GCA_963745655.1. GTDB lineage: Bacteria > Acidobacteriota > Terriglobia > Bryobacterales > Bryobacteraceae > JAJFUV01. The sequence continues at coordinate 335,638 of CAVUYK010000013.1, forward strand.
TCAGGCACCGATGAACCAACCGTGTCCGGCACGGCGATGTAAAACTTCGCATCGTTGTAATTGCCGCTCTCGCTATGGTCCGCCAGTCCCTGGTTGTAGGCGTAATTCCAATTGGTGGTTCCAGCTTCCTTGCCGTCTTTCGCGTAGATATCGCCCCACATCGGCGCCCGGCTGGAATCGAAACTGATCATGCTGAGACCGTCCGGCAGACTGTCGAGCTTCACGCCAGTAATGGAAGCCCCGTCTGGGAAGCCGGGGTTGCTGGGAGATTCGCCGAACGTTCCGTATTCCAGAACGGGCGCGCCCGCCACATTGTAATGCACGTTATACACGCAGCTTCCGGTAGATGTGCAATTGTCGCTCAAGTCGAGGAGTATGTGGCTTAAGGCCTTGCCCGACAAGCCGTTGAACGTATACTCGTAATGGAACACACTGTCGTTTTGGGAGATATTCCAACCCAGGGAGAAGCTGTCCCAATCGCCGTTCCCTATTAACCCGTTGCCGCCGGTGGATCGAGTATCAACCCACGAAGTGGTGGGGACTAATGTCCCGTATACTAACGGACTTGCCCCACACAGGGAAGCCAACAGAAAGAGAGCGCTTGCAACGCGGACGAAACTTCTAAACATTGTGGTCAATTCCTAACCCTCCAACCTCAGACTAGGTTCTGAATGTGCGTGGAGGCAGGGAACGGAGGTACCGGACCGGTGGTGAATTGTTCTAGGAAGATCGCCCTGATATGTGTCTAGTACCGCGAACAAAAGAGGTGGCCGCCAGGACCACCAGCAGCGGCGCCAGCATGCAGGGCTCCGGATTCTGAACTGCGTCCGGACTACCCGGCCGGGCGATGAAATCGCGCGTCAACGGGGAGTCCGGGTGGAACCAACCTTCGTTCAGCACCAGCGTGTTCGTACCGCCCAACAGTGCGAAGTTCCCCCACACCGGCGCCCCTTGCGAATAGAAGCTCACCAGATTGCGGCGGTGGACCAGGCCGCCGTGGAACGACGCGTCGAACAGGGCTGGGCCGGACGCGTCCGTTTCGATATAGAACATGAGCCCGCTTAGGCGCAGACCGCCGAATTCGTACTGGTAGTGGAACCATCCGTCCGGGGTGGGATCGACATCCCAGCGAATCCAGACGTGGCGGCCGGGCACGCCCAGCGTGACCAGATCGCCGGCCGCGCGCGCACCGGTGTAGTCGGCGGGCTCCTCATAGAGCGGTGTGGAGGATACGGGTCCGGCGATCAGCGCCGCCAGCAGGATGAGCCGGAACGCCGCCCCCACGACGGCGCATTGCGCGCGGTCGCGCCGCGGAGCGAACCCTTCGCGGAAACGCAGGTTCGCCACCAGGTTGCGCACCAGCGCCTCGATGCGGTCGCGCACCGCGCGGTGCGATGCGAGATGCATTTCAGCGGGGTCCGCTACATTCCACTCGACAACCGCGCCCGCATGGGCGAAGGTAAGCGGCTGGCCGGTCATGTTCACCACCAGGTCGATTTCGGCCAGGTTGTAGTGGGACATGAGCTGCGGTACTCGCTTCCGGATGGGCACGTTCTTCTCCCGCATGACGCGGCGGCTCACCTTCGAGATGGCTTCCGACGGGAGCAGCCCGGCGCTCTGCGCGATGAGAATATCGTCGCCCAAAGTGTGCGCGAAAGCCTCCGCCATGGGGCTGCGGCAGGAGTTCCCCAAGCACACAAACAGGACCCGGCGGCGGCCGTCCCCGCATCGAAAGTGTTCGAGCCAGCGGAACATTCGCAAGAAAAGAAGTGTGGCCTCGCGGCGTGAATTCTCGGATGAATTACGCGCCCGGCGGGGCGTGGAAATGCAGGGCGGCGCAGCTTACCAGGCTTTCCTCGTCAATGTTCCAGTGTTGATAGGCGGCCAACACGGCGCGAGCCTGGGGCACGGCTTTCAGGAAGGTGTATAGCGGGGAAGCCCCGCACCACTTAAGATCGTCTCGCGACTCGCACACCAGGCGCCAGAACCCGGTCGCGTCGCCGGCCGAGATCCGCTCCAGCCGGGAACGATCGCGGTTCTCGAGCTGCGCCATCGAGGGGCTCCCCGCCTGCGCGGCGAAATCGTCGCCGTAGCGCGGTCCAATGTGCGCCAGATCGATGCCCAGAACCCAGAACAAGCGTTCCCCCTCGCTCTCGGCCATCCCGGCCAGCGCGTCGAAGATCCGCCGCACGTCGCCGTCCTCCTCCGGCGCGGCGCCCGTGAGGAGTGCGTGGGCGTAAGGGCCGGCCAGGATGGGCAGGATGCGTACACCGGCGCCGAGGACGTGCTGCAGGAAGAGAACCTGGAATTCGATGGAATGCTCCGTGCTGTGGCAGTAATCCTCCATCTCGACCGCCTGGCCGCAGTCCGCCGCCAGACGGTCCACCAACTCAACTTCGGTTGGAGCGGTTCCGAGCGGTGTCTGGAAGGGTTTTCGTGTCAGCCCCAGCCGGTCCGGCTGGCCCGCATGCGAGGTTCCCAACACCACGAAAACCTTGTCGCGGTGCTCGCTGGTCAGCGCGCCGTAGGCCGCGCGGTAGCATTCGGCGGCGCCCTCGAAGCTCGCGTGCGGCGCGGCGATGCCCAGGAGCGGCCCGGCGCCGGCCGCGCGCCCGGCGCCGCCATCCAGATATCCGTCCAACAGGCGGCGGAGCTCCGCGGCGTCGTCCGGGTAGGCCTCGCCGTCGTACGCCGCCGCGCGCACGCTGGCCGCCGCGAACTCTTCGTGACACCGGCGGCGGGCCGTATGGTAGGTTTCGTCTTCCAGAAAACCAGCCTCGGCCAACGCTCCGGCCAGGCTCTCGGCCGCCTCGCCGGCGCGGATGTCGCCGGTGAGACGCACCAGGAACTGATGCAGGTCCAGATGGCTGGATTGACCGTCGAACAGCCGCAGGCACTCCACCAGAAGAGGCGGGATGATCAAGTTGGTCGCCGAATAGCGATGAGGATCCCGGACCAGCAGGCCGGGACGGTCTTCGACCGGCGACGGCATGAATTCCAGGTCGGATCTCAGCCTTGCCAGCGTCCGCTCCATGGTTCCATCATAACGGTCGCGGCGGTTTTCTTTTTCCGCGCGCATGGATACGATAGGGTCTATGCAACTTCGCCAGGCCCAGAGCGCGGCTCTCGCGGCACTCGTCGCGTGCTTCGCGGCAGTCTCCTCCGCGCAGACATTCTCCGGCTCCAGCGCCCTGGACGAAGCCATCCAGCAGGCCATCGCGCTCGACCAGATTCCCGGCGCCGTGCTGTTGGTGGCCCACCAGGGTCAAATCCTGCACCGGAAGGCCTACGGGGCGCGGGCCCTCGAACCAGCGCGAGAGGAAATGACGCTCGACACCATCTTCGACGTCGCCTCCCTGACCAAAGTTGTGGCCACCTCCTCAGCCATCCTGAAACTGGTCGAAGCCGGCAAGATTCGCCTCAACGACCGCGTCACAACGTATTTGCCCGAATTCCAGGGCGGCAGCAGCCCAATCACCATTCGTCTGCTCATGACCCATTTTTCGGGCCTGCGTCCCGACCTGGACCTGAGCCCGGCCTGGAGCGGCTACGACACCGGCATCCAAAGAGCTCTCCTCGACGTGCCGGTGGCGCAGCCTGGCGAGCGCTTTATTTATAGCGATATCAATTTCATTTTGCTGGGCGAAATTGTCCGAAGAACCAGCGGCCAGACGCTGGACGAATTCGTGCATGAAAAAGTATTCGCGCCGCTGGGGATGGACGACACCATGTTCCGGCCTCCCGCCGAGCTGCGCCCGCGCATCGCTCCCACCGAGTGGATGCCGGGCGACGAAGCCCCGCTGCGCGGCGTGGTGCACGACGAGACCGCGCGCTTCATGGGCGGCGTGGCGGGCCACGCGGGCTTGTTCAGCACCGCCCGAGACCTGCTGAAATTCGCGGAAATGATGCTGGAGCTGGGCGAACTGGCGGGGTCGCGCATATTCAGCCCGCTAGGCGTCCGCAAGTTCACCTCGCCCGCCTCCCCCGCCGACCAACCCATTTTGCGCGGGTTCGGCTGGGATGTGGATTCGCCGTATTCCGGTAATCGCGGCGATTTGTTTCCGCTGGGCTCCTACGGCCACACCGGCTTTACGGGCACCTCTCTGTGGATCGATCCGGCCACCCAAACCGCCGTGATCCTGCTCACCAACAGCGTGCATCCCAAGCGCCGCCCTCCTATCACGCCGCTGCGCGGAAAAGTTGCCACCATCACGGCCGCAGCCTTGGGGCTGGACGCACCGGGTGTAACCATCGCCGGCTATAACGAGACCTTGGCCGGGGCGGGCGTGCATCGCGTGGTGGCCCGCACGGCGGAAGTGCTCAGCGGCCTGGACGTGCTGGCCGCCAAGAAATTCGCGCCGCTCGCGGGCCAGCGCGTCGGCCTCATCACCAATCACACCGGATTCGCGCGCGACGGCAGGCGAAATCTGGATTTGATGTTGGCCGCGGGCATCAAAGTGACCGCGCTCTTTTCGCCCGAACACGGCATCTCGGGCACTCTCGACCAGCCCCGCGTCGGTCACACCCGGGACGCCACCACCCGTATTCCCGTCTACAGTCTCTATTCCGTCAGGAACCGGCGGCCCACCTCTAGAATGCTAAGAGATGTCGATGTTCTGGTCTTCGACATCCAGGACATCGGCGCGCGCTTCTACACCTACATTTCCACCATGGCCTACGCCATGGAGGAGGCCGCCAAACACAAGATCCGTTTCCTGGTGCTCGACCGCCCCAACCCCATTACCGGCACGCATGCCGAAGGGCCCGTGCTGGAAGCCGGGCTGGTATCCTTTGTGGGCTGCTTCCCCATGCCCGTGCGTCACGGCATGACCGTGGGCGAACTGGCGCGCATGTACGCGGGCGAGAAGAAGTTGCGTGTGAAGCTGGACGTGGTGGCCATGCAAGGCTGGCAGCGCGGCGATTGGCTGGATTCGACGGGCCTGGCTTGGGTGAACCCGTCCCCCAATATGCGCAGCCTGAACGCCGCCCTGCTCTATCCCGGCATTGCCTTGCTCGAATACTCCCCCCATTATTCGGTGGGCCGTGGCACCGACGCGCCCTTCGAGCAGGTGGGGGCGGACTGGATCAAGGGCGTCGAACTGGCCGCTTACCTCAACCGCCGCCTGATTCCGGGCGTCCGAGCCTACCCGACGCGTTTCACGCCCGCCAGCTCCAACTTCGCCGGCAAGAACGTGGAGGGAATCCGTTTCGTGATCACCAGCCGCGAGGCCTTCAACAGCACCCGTCTGGGCCTGGAATTGGCTGCGGCGCTCCTACAGCTCTACCCAGGCAAGATTCGGCTCCCGGCCAACCAAGAACTGATCGGCAACCGGAAAACCATCCAGGATCTCGAGGCCGGAGACGATCCGCGATTGATCGAGCAGGGACAAGAGGAAACCCTCAGGGAATTCCTTAGAAGGCGTGAGAAATACTTGCTGTATAAGTGAATCTCGGGGCGCACGGCATCGGCCCCGAGATCCAGGTTCACGCCGCAGCGCTTTTCGTGCCGGCGGCGTTCTTTCCCTTAACGCCGGGCGGCGGAACCTTGCTGCGGATCTCCGCCAACCAGGCGGGCGGCCTTCCGCGGCGCCGTCCGCGGCCTCGCACCAGATGTTCGAGGGTCAGGATGGCTTCGTCGATTTGCTCGCGTTCCTGCCTCAATTCTTCTAGAATCTTCGTAATATCCATGCCAGCTCCAAAGAGAGTTTCGCCGCCGGCTGGCCACCCGTTCCGGATTCAGAACCATAGGGCCACCGCCGCCGACTTTCCTATTTCTACTTTTAGCCTATTTTTAGCCGATTTTCAAGAGGCTTGTTCCGTTTTCAGAACAGAATTTGTGGTTTTGGCATTTTGGGGAATTCGGAACGCCGGCTGGGTCTCTCGACCGTGCCGGGAAGCGTTCCCGGGCGCGATTACTCTAATTTGCGGCGTTTCCAGTACAAATAGAAGGGGATTCCCGCCACAATCAGCGCCAGCCCCAGCAGGGACTCGCGTGGCGACTCGACCAGGGTGGACAGAACCAACCCCGTCGCACTCAGAACGAAAAGTACCGGAAGTACCGGATAGCCGATGGTACGGTAGGGCCGCGGCATCCCGGGCCGTTTCTTCCGCAAAACGATCACGGAGGCCGTGGACATGGCGTAAAGAATCCAATTGGCGAAAATGACGTAAGTGAACAATTGTTCGTAGCGCCCGCTCAGTACCAGCACGGCGCTCCAGGCGCTCATCAGAAGAATCGAGACGGAGGGGGAATGATACGTGGGATGCACGCGTCCGGCACTAGCGAAGAACAACCCGTCCCGAGCCATGGCGTAAGGCACGCGCGCGCCGGAGAGAATGGAGCCGTTCAAGGCCGCGAATATCGAAATCATGGCGGCGATACTGACGGCGGCGGCCCCCGGAGCGCCCAGGATTCGCGCCATCATGGCTGCGGCCACCCGATTCGTGGAAGCCACCTCGCTGGCCGAAAGGACGCGAAAATAGGCCAGGTTGGTGGCCAGGTAGAGCACCACGACGATGGCGGTTCCCAGTATCAGGCTGGGCGGCAGGTTGCGCTGCGGATTGCGCACTTCGCCGGAGACCATGGTCAGGTTGTTCCAGCCGTCGTAGGCCCACAGCGCGGCCACCAGTGCGGCGAAGAAGCCCGCCAGTCCTCCGGTCGCCGGCACCCTGTCCGCACCCGCGGCGAGCGCCGGCAGCGGCGCCAGCAGGCCCACGGCGATGGTGGCCACAATCAGCGCGACTTTCACAATGGTGACCGTAATCTGGAGCCCCGCCCCCACTTTCACGCCAAAGTAATTCACCAGCCCCAGCAGCAGGATGACCGCGATGGCCAGCAATTGCCCGTAACGGATCTCCAGCGGTCCGCCCGCGGCTCCGATGGGCAGGGGCACCACCCAGAGCACGCCTTCGAGCGACGGCCGGAAATTCGCCAGGTAGTAAAAGAATGCCGTGGCCAGCGTGGCCACCGAACCGCTCTTGGCCACCCACATTTGGGTCCAGCCGTAGACGAATCCCCAGAAGGGGCCGTAGGCCTCGCGCAGGTAGACGTACTCGCCGCCGGCCTCCGGCATGGCGGCCGCAAGTTCCGCGTAGGAGAGCGCGCCGGCCAGCGACAAAAGTCCGCCCACAATCCAGACCACGAAGACCATTCCGGGCGTGCCGACCTGGTTGATCATGGCCGTCGGCACCAGAAAGATCCCGCTCCCGATGATGGTTCCCACCACGATGGACGCCGCGCCCCACAGCCCTAGTTCTCGCTTCAGACCGCCCGCATCGTCGTGACCTTTAAGCATGGCGCATTCTCCAAACGTAGCTGGCCGCCAGGCCGGCCAGGAATGTGACCAGCGTGCCGATCAGCACGTACCAGGTCCAGGCGATAGAGGTGCCGAGTTTCACGTAAAGCATCACGGCGAGCCCCGCCACCATGCCGGTCATGGCCGCGGTTTCGCCCACGCGCCGCGTGAGCCGTCCCAGCAGGAACACGCCCAAGAGCGAACCGTAGAGCACGCTGGCGATGGAGAGCCCGGCTTCCAGCACCGAACCCCAGCGCCTGGCAAGCAGGCCAATCAGGAACAGCACCACGCCCCAGACCAGGGTCGCCAACCGCGCCAGTCTAAGATATTCGGCTTCGGGTTTTTTCAATCCACGCGCTTCGGCCAGCGGACGGTAGAAATCCATGATGGTGGTGGAGGAGAGCGAGTTCAGCGCCGCGCTCAAATTCGACATGGCGGCGGCCAGAATGGCGGCGATCACCAAGCCTGCCACGCCCACCGGCAGATGCCGCCAGATGAAATCCGGATAGATGCGTTCGGCGGGATGCGGCGGCGCCTGCCCGGTGGCCTGGTACTGGACGTACAGGATGGCTCCGATCACCAGGAATAGCGTGAATTGGAACAAAATCACCACCCAACTCCCCAGCAGCGCCGCGCGGCTCTCGGACTGGGTGCGCGCGGCCAGCAACCGCTGCACCATCAACTGCTCGGTGCCGTGGCTGGCCGTACTCAGGAAGCATCCGCCCACCACGCCGGCCCAGAACGAGTAGGTGCGCGAGAAGAACTCGCTGCTCCATGCGACGCGAAAATCGAAAATCTGAAATTTGCCGGCCGCCGAGGCGGTTTCCCAAACCTGGCCCCAGCCGCCGGGAATGGTCGCCAGGATGGCGAAGGCACTGACCACGGCGCCGGCGATATAGAGGAACATCTGCACCACGTCGGTCCAGATCACCGCGGTCATGCCACCCTCGAAGGTGTAAAAGAGCGTCAGGCAGACGATCAGGGCGATGGAGGCCGTCTCACCGGTACCCAGGACGATGGAGACGACTATGGAAATCGCGAACACGCGTACGCCCTCGGCCAGAGCGCGCAACAGCAGGAAGGTCCCCGCTGTCAGCTTGCGGATCCGCTCGCCGAAGCGAATGCGCATCAGCTCGTAAGCCGTGTACATTTCCCCGCGGAAATAGTGCGGCAGAAACAGCGCCGAGATCACCAGGCGCCCCAGCAGATAGCCGAATACCACTTGAAGGAATCCGAAGTTTCCGTTGAAAGCCAAAGCCGGCGTGCCGATGACGGTGAGAGTGCTGGTTTCCGCCGAGACGATGGAGAACCCGATGGCCCACCACGGCGCGCTGCGCCCGCCCAGAAAGAAATCCCGCAGGCCTCGCTGGGAACGGCCGAAGCGCGCGCCGAACCAGGTAATCCCGGCAAGGTACAGTACGATGACGGCCAAGTCCGCGAAGCGCATGGGAAAGGTGGATTCTAGCACAGCCGGCCGGGGGTTCAGGCCGTACGCCGGGCGGGAACTCCAGCCCTTATCCCGGCGTCTAAAGGTCCAGCGGAGCAGGAAAGAGCGAGACGAGGCTTGCGCCATTCGCTTTGATTCGGATATACTCCGCAATTGCACACCGGGTGAGCCTAGACGGGGGAACGAGGCTACTTGCCGAAGTTGCGGCGGCCGGATTCGCCTTGAATAGGTGTGGCAAGATAACGCACAGATCAGGAGGCACAGAGTGCTGGTTCGAACTTGGAAGGTTGTAACGGCGATCGCAATTCTGGCGGTGTTTACTGTCGGCACCGCCTGGTGTCAGGCTCCCAAGAAGAAGGAGGTGAAGGACCGGGCCGAGTACGACCTGTTCGTAAGCGTCACGAAAGAAACCAACGACGCCAAGCGGCTCGAATACTTGAACACCTGGAAGGAGAAGTATCCAGACTCCGCCTTCAAGGTCGAGCGCCTGCAGTACTACCTCAACACCTACAAGAATCTGAACAACGGCGTGAAGATGCTGGAGATCGCCAAGCAGATGACTGCGGATGATCCCAAGAATCTGACGGGACTCTACTGGCAGACGGTGCTGACGGTGAGTTTGGCCAACTCGGCCCCCGAAGCTTTGGATGCAGGCGAGAAGGCCGCCAACAGCCTGCTTGCCAACCTGGACGCCAGCAAGCCCGCCGGCGCCACGGAGGAGGCGTGGAAGAAGGAGAAGTCGACCCTGGAAGGCGTCGCCTACACCACGCTCGGCTGGGTGGCCATGCAGCGCAAGAATGGCGAGGCGGCCGAGAAGGCCTTCGTCGCGGCGCTCGAAGCCAGCCCGACAACGCACAGGTGGATTACTGGATGGGCGGCACGATTCTCGCGCAGCGCAAGGCCGAACGCCAGGCCGAAGCCCTGTTCTACTTCGCGCGCGCGGCCGCCATGGAAGGCCCCGGCGCGCTGACCGGCCCCGCCAAGCAAAAGGCCGATGAGTATTTCACGAAGCTTTACACCACCTATCACGGCGACGCTTCGGGCATCGAGGAGTTCAAGCAGTACGCCGTCGCCAATCCCAAGCCGGGCCCGGATTACAAGCTCAAGAGCAAGCTGGAGAGAGAAGCCGAGAACGAAGCCAAGTTCGCCGCCGAGAATCCGCAGATGGCTCTATGGGTCCGCGTGAAGAAGGAATTGGCCGCCGAGAACGGTGAGCAGTACTTCGCCGGGAACGTCAAGAACACGGCGCTTCCGGCGCTCAAGGGCAGAGTCATTTCGCAGAAGCCGGCCAAGTTCCCCAAGGAAATCGTGGTCGGCGTCGAGAAGCCGGATGTACCGGAAATCACCTTGAAACTCGAAAATCCCCCCAAAGGCGCCGCGAGCGCGGAGCCGGGCACCGAGATCGAGTTCGAGGGCATACCCGTCGCCTTCACCCGCGAACCGTTCAATTTGACGGTCGAAGTCGCACCCGACAAGCTGAAGGGCTGGCCCGCTCCGCCGCCGCCGGCCAAGAGGCCCGCGGTGGTGAGGAAGAAGGCCCCCGCCAGGAAGAAGTAGGCGCCGCCGCCACTGGCTCCGCGGAAGGCCCGCCGGAAGACGCACCAAGCGTTCCGGCGGGCCTTCTTGTTTCTAAATGGGGGGCGTGCGCGGCCTACATCTTGTAGCGGCCGAGATCTTCGTCGTTGAGGTTTTCGAGCCACCGGCGCAATTCCTCGCTGGTGACCTTGTCGGAGGCCGAGCCGGTGGCTTTGGACGTCTTCAGCACCGTCTCATCGACGTAGATGGGGCAATCCAGGCGCAAGGCCAGGGCCAGGGCATCGCTGGGGCGCGAATCGATGCTGATCAACTCTCCATCCCGATCCAGCCAGATCAGCGCATAGAAAGTGTCGTCCTTGAGTTCGTTGACGACCACCTTGCGCACGCCCGTCTCCAGTCCCATCAGCAGGTTCTTGATGAGATCGTGCGTCATGGGCCGCGGCGTGGACACTTTTTCGATCTCCAGCGCGATGGCGTTGGCCTCGAACACTCCCACCCAGATGGGCAGGATGGTGGCGCCGTTGACGTCCTTCAGGATGACAATCGGCATGTTGGTGACCGGGTCCATCATCAGGCCCCGGATTTTCATCTCGATTTCCATCGCCGTCCCTACCCCCATTAGAACAGATCCACGCTCTCACCGGCGAGCGAGTTGGCCCCGGCGCGCGTCACGCGCACGCGGGCGTAGCCACCGGCGCGCGGCGCGGGGTCGCCGGCGGCGTGGAGGAAGTTCAGGACGCGATTGTCCATGGTGCGGCCGATCCACTGCCCGGTCGCCTGGTTGTGCCCTTCCACCATCACCTCTTCCAGCGTGCCCACCAACGCCGCGTGGCGCCGGATCTGGATGGCGCGCTGCCTTTCCTGCAGAAGCGTGAGGCGCGCGCCGCTCTCGGACTCCGGCACCTGGCCATCCAGCTCGAGCGCGGCCGTGTGGGGACGCGGCGAATATTTGAAGCTGAACATCGAATCGTATTCCACCGTATCGGCCAGCGAGAGCGTTTCGGCGAAATCCGCCTCGGTCTCGCCGGGAAAACCCACGATCATGTCGGTGGAGATGGCGATTTTGCGGCGGGCGGCCTTGATCCAGGCGATGCGCTCCAGATAGTCCTCGCGCGTGTATTGACGCCGCATCCGCTCGAGCACCCTGGTGGAACCGGACTGCACGGGTAGATGCACGTGGTTGGCGAGGATGGGGTTGGCATCGATGACATCCACGATGTCCGGGCCGAAATCGCGCGGATGCGAGGTAGTGAAACCGCACGCGCCGCAACCCGCCGATTCGCGCCACCGCGTCCAACAGGTCGGCGAAACCGCTTCCCGCGCGCGACGGATCGCCGTAGCTGTTTACGTTCTGGCCCAGAAACTGAATCTCGGTGCAGCCGCCCCCGGCCAGTCGCGCCACTTCGTCCAGAATCGACCGCGCCGTGCGGCTGCGTTCCGGACCCCGGGTGAACGGCACCACGCAATAGGCACAACTCTTACTGCAACCTTCCATGATGGTGATGTAGGCGCGGTGCGGATTATCGCGGCGCGTGTAGGGCGTCTCGAAAGTCTCCCCGGTATCGATGGAAAGTCCCGTGACACGCCGTTGGCCGGCTTCCAGTTCGGTGAGCAACTCCGGCAGGCGATTATAACTGGCCGAGCCGCACACCAGGCCGACGTGCGGAGCGCGTTCGAAGATTCGCTCGCCTTCCTGCTGCGCCACGCACCCCAGCACGGCGAACATCTTGCCCTGCCCGCCCGCACGCTGGAACTGCTGCAAGCGGCTGTAAACTTTGCGCTCGGCTTTGTCGCGCACGCTGCAGGTGTTGTAGACCACCAGGCCGGCCTCTTCCGGCGTGGCCACTTCGCGGTAACCGCGCGCGGCGAGCACACCGGAGACTTTCTCGGAATCGTGCACATTCATTTGGCACCCGAAAGTCTCGATGTAAAAAGTCCGCATGGAGGGTTTCTTCCATTATAAAGCGTGGGATCGCGAGCTGGTGGGGCGCCGACCGGCGCCGTTTTCAACGGAAGCTCCGACTTCGCACTCGCCCCGAATGGCAAGCCTGCCCGGTTCCTCTTCGCGTCCGAGGACGGAACGATCTCCGGCTGGAACCCGAGCGTCCAGCCGACAGCAGCCGTGGCGGTCGCCACGACCCCTGGTGCGGTCTACAAAGGAATTGCGATCGCGGTGGCGAACGGGAGGCGGCAACTGTACGCTACTGATTTCCACGGCGGGCACATCGACGTATTTGACGCGAGCTTTAACCCAGTGACGCGGAAAGATGGAGACGGCGACGGCACACCGTTCCGATTCGAGGGCCATCCCCGGGGACTGTCCCCGTTCGGCATCCAGAACATCGGGGGCAACCTGTTTGTCACCTTTGCGCAACCGGATGCGGCAGGGAAAGATGATGTTCACGCGCCGGGCAATGGCGTGGTGGCCGTGTTCACGCCCGCCGGCCGGCTGATTCAAAAGTTCGAACACGTCCAGGACCTCAATTCGCCCTGGGGCCTTGCACTGGCGCGTGTTCCTCGGAAACCGTACTACACTAGTTCGCGCTCGCCGTAGGATTCGTCATCCGATCCAGCAGCAACCGGGCGGCATTCTGACCCGCGGACTTTTTGGAATCGCCTTCCGCCTGCTCCGCGTACTCGCGTCCCACGCGCACTTCCACAGTGAAGGTCTTGGAGTGCTCCGGCCCGCGCTCCTTGACGATGGCGTAACGCGGCTGTGGCAGCCTGCGGGCCTGTGCGGCTTCCTGTAGCGCGCTCTTGAAATCGGCGATGGTGTCGCAGGCCTGGTAGTCCGCCGCGTGCAAGCCGGCAAGCACGTACTGGTCCACGAAACGGCGAGCCGCCTCCGCGCCGCCGTCCAGATAGAGCGCGGCGAGGATGGCCTCGACGGCGTTGGCCAGCAGCGCGCGCTTCGCGCGCCCGCCGCTCATCTCTTCACCCCGCCCCAGGTACAGGTAGTCGCCCAGGTCAATTCTCAGCGCTACCTCATACAGGTGGGTGGCGCTGACCAGGTGCGCCTTGATTTTGGACAGGCGTCCTTCGGGCAGGTCTGGATAGCGCGCGACCAGCGCTTCGCTGACCAGGAATCCGAGCACCGCATCGCCCAGAAATTCGAGCTGCTCGTTGTCGGAATGGACATGGGCCACTCCCGCAGCCTGCTCGCACGCAAGCGACTTGTGGGTGAGCGCCCTGCGAAGCAACTCACGGGCGCGGAAAGGGTGGCCGATGGCGGCCTCCAGAAGATCCAAGTCCGCGCCCATGGGATGCGACGACCGGGTCAAGCCGGAGCTTACGGCTTCTTGGCTGCGGCGGGAGCGGCCGGGGCCGCTGGAACTCCGCCGCCAGGCTGGGCGCCGGCCGGTGCGGCCGGAGCCGCAGTCTTACCCTTATCCCGGCCCTGTACCGAGCGCACCCGCAGCGCTTGCGCGAACTGCTTGAGCTGCGGAGTGGTGTTGGGGTTCGCCATCACTTTGTCGAACGCCGCGATGGCTTCGTTGTACTTACCCAACTGATGATAAGCGTCGCCAATGCGCAGGTAGGTAGCCGGCTCGGGATTCGCGGCGCCTTCCACCGCCAGCTTGAATTCAGAGATGGCCGGCTCGTACTTCTTGCGGGCCAACTGGGCCAGTCCCAGCGCCTCGTGAGCCTGCGCGACCATGTCCTTCTTGGCCGCTTCCCACTGCTCGTCGGTGACGCTCGGATTCGGCTTGGCAGCCTTGGCGATCAGATCGATAGCCGTCTTGGCGTACTTCTCCGCCTTTGCCAACTTCTCTTCGCGGTCCAAGTCGAACTCCCGGGTGCGCTGCGCGGTGGCACTGGCCAGCATGAGCATGGCGTTGTAGTTATTGGGGTCGGCTTCCAGCGTTCGCTCGGCGTAAACTATCATCTTCTCGATGTCGTTCTTCTGCTGGTAGCTCATGGCCGCGACCAGCAGAGCCACGCTTTTGAATTCAGTGTCGGCGTACTTGGTGATCAGGTTCTCGGCGGCGGCGATGCGCGTGTCGGGATCCTGGGCATTAAACATGGCCTGGATGGCCTCGACTTCGGCCTTGGATTTCGGCTGGGGCTGCTTGGCCGTGGGTGCCTGTGCGGCGTCTGCAAAAACGCCGCACACCAAGGCTACGAGTGCGGCAACCAGAATGCTCTTCTTCATCAATGACTCCTTATTCCTTATTTCTTATACTGTACCCGGATTTCTTATACTGTACCCGGTTTTGAAACGATTTTCTCGCGCCCGCCTGGCAGGCTTCATTTCCCCGGCCGATAGTCGCCCAGAGCCTTTTCGGCGGCTTTGCGCGCCCCCGGCGCGCCCCCCTCCACCTCCAGCGCGGCGCGGTATTGCCGGATGGCCTCCTCAGTCTCCTTGGCCACTTCGGCCAGCCGCCCCAGGTAGACGTGGGACCAGGACTTGGTAAATGGATCGGGAGCCAGATCAAGCGTCTTGCGGAAGAGCTTGTCGCCCAGCTCGGGATCGTTCTGCAGCACCGCGATGCGAGCCAGCCCATAGTAACCCCGGGCATGCAGGGCGCGGTCGTCGACCTGGCGCATGATACTTCCGAAGAGCGCTTTGGCCTTTTCGTAATCCTTCTTGGTGTAGGCTTGCTCGGCTTCCTCCAACGACTTTTCGGCCGCGGTGGGTTCCACTTTGGGCGGTGCCGGCGAGTGCTTGGCCTTGCGGACGGCGCGCGCGGCGGCGAAGGTGATGCCGTCGAGCCGTTGCGTCTCGTGCCGGAGATCGATGGCGTTGACCATGTCCGGGAAATACAGGCGCATGGCCATCTCCTGCTTCTGGTACAGCGCCAGGTGCTCGGAGAAGAACGGCGTCAGGATATAGCCTTCCCGCAGCGCCTGGTCCACCATGGCGGCGCGCTTGCCGGTGGGCGCAAGCCGGCTCTCGACGGCCTTGATAAGACATTCAGATGCCAATAGTAGAAAATCTTCCTTGTAGGCCCCTTCGAGCGCCGGTGCGCCGGAGGCGAAATCGATGAGCGACTTCTTCTTGTCCAGGTCTTCGGAGTATTTGATCGACAGCGGGTCGATCATGAAGTGAAGATAGGCGTGCCGGATATCGTCCACTTGCGGTTCCGGGGACGGTGTGACCACCACGTAGTACTCGCTCGCATAACTGCGGATGTGAATCTGATGGGGCGCGCCGAGCAGATCCACGTAGATCTGGAACCGGCGGCCGAAATAGGACCCGGTGCTGCGCAGGTAGGCGTTCACCTCCGTCACCGCGGCGGTCACCGGCAGGTGATAGCGCGCGATGGCCTGGTCGATGGCCGGTTGCGATTTCTTCCAAAGCGCGGCAATATCGGCCTCCCGGTAGAACCGCGTGAGCAGCGGCCCCAGGTCCCGCAACGCCGCCGCGTCGGGGGCGACTTCGTTCATCACGGAGCGGAACTGGAACAGAGGCGGTGCGTCGGTGGACAGCGCGAAGGAGAGATACTGGCCATATTCGCGCGCCGGGGTCGGTTGCCGGTGCTGGGCAAAGAATTTCCTGAGCTCGTCCAGGCACTCGATCTTGCGCGCGGCCAGCTCGCGCCGCACCATTTGCCGCAGTGGACTATTGGCAGCCGAGTCGATGTCGGTGTCGTAGCCGGCGGCGTTGATGGCCGCCATCACGGTAAAAACGGATTCGCTCGCGTCGAGCTGGCCCTGCTCGGCGGCGCCGGCCGGCCGGCATACGGCCAGGATTAGGCAAAGGACGGCAAAAAGTGTATACGGCAAGGATGCACTCTGAATTGAAATTCCAGTGTATCGCAGCGCGCCCACCCGGACGCGGCCCACCCATTCCCCAGCCTGCTCATTCCCCGCCGGAAGGTCTCTTCAACGGGGAATCTCAAAAAGGGGATTGAGGGTACTGTCCCGGGTTTGCGACAATGTGAGCATCGGCGCGGCGAACACCTGTGGTTGCGGCCGCCCGAATTACTCCAATCAGAGGGAGAGTATGTTCAAGAAGATCGTTGTATCCGCCGTGGCCGTGGTTTGTCTGGTGGCCGGAGGCGGACTGGCTTATCTGGTTCTGCGCAAGCCTGTGACGGCCGCGCCTTCCAGCATCCGGGTCGAAATTACTCCCGCACGGCTCGAACGCGGCAAGTACATTTTCGAAGCGCTGGCGGACTGCGCCGGCTGCCATTCCGAACGCGACTTCACTAAGTTCGGCGGGCCGGTGGTCGCCGGCGGCCTCGGCAAGGGCATGATCTTTCCACCCGAACTCGGTTTCCCGGGAAAGGTGGCCGCGCCTAACATCACGCCGGACGTGGAGACCGGCATTGGCGGTTGGAGCGACGGCGAGAAGATTCGAGCCATTCGCGAAGGGATCGGCCGCGACGGACGCGCGCTGTTCCCGCTCATGCCGTACAAGTACTTCCACCAAATGAGCGACGAGGACGTTTACTCGGTGGTGGCGTACTTGAATTCGCTCGCCCCGGTGAAGAGCAGAGTGCCTCACACCGAACTGGATTTCCCGGTGAATCTGCTGATCAAGTCGGCGCCCCAGCCGGTGAGTGGTCCGATGCCCACGCCCGACCGCGCCAACCAGTCGAAGTACGGCGAGTATCTGGTCACCATGGCCGGCTGCGCGGACTGCCACACACCCATGGAGAAAGGGCAACTGGAAGAATCGAAGCGCTTCGGCGGCGGCCGCGAGTTCCGCGTCGGAGCGTTCCTGGCGGTGAGCGCGAACATCAGTCCGGACGCTGAAACGGGAATCGGCGGATGGAGCGAAGAGCGTTTCGTGAGCAAGTTCGTCAACTACCGCAATTTCGCCCTCGGCACACCTCCCAACGTTTCGCAGGCGAACTTCACGATCATGCCCTGGCTGGGCTTTTCGCAGTTGACCGAGCCAGACTTGAAGGCCATTTACGCTTACCTGCGAACGGTTGCGCCGCAGAGCAACAAGGTCGAAACGCATCCCGCGCAGGTGCCTGGCAACTAGCGGGAGCGGCGGGAGTAGCGACGGCTCCCCCGGACGGAATTCGAGCGGGTCGGCAGCCACACAGCGTCAATACACCAGCTTGCGAAAATCGCGGACGGTGTGGAAAGTGATCATGTTGCCGTCGTGGGCGGTGGCGGCACGCTGGTCGCCGGAGCGCGACAGCACGTGGAGGTCGTCTCCGTCGATCACGGCGGAGGCGTAGTGCCGCGCCTGGCGCGGCGAGCCTCCCACGGCGATGAGCCCGGCGAAGCACCAATCGACGCAGTTCTTCGAAAAATGCAGGGCCAGGCGGTGGCGCTCGTTGTTCGGCAGGTTGTAGCGTTCGCTGGGGAGCCGTTCGGGGCGCGTCATCGAATCGGTGGACTGCGTGGAGATGAGCCAGAACAGGCGCGTCTTCGCGTCGTGGACGATGTGGAACTTCATGTGGCCGCCGGGGCACGGCACGTACAGCATGGGCTCGCCGGACGGCGCGTGTTCGAGCGAGACCGTGATGTTCTTGCGGTCTTGACTTTCCACCGCCTTGGCGATGCAAGCCAGATTCGACGTACCGGTGTGCGAACGCATCCACAAATGGAATGTGTGGCCCGCCGGGTCGAACCACACGTGGTCCGGGTCGGTGAATTGCACGACGTTGGTTTCAAGCCACCCCATGGGGGCCATGGTCCGTGAATCGCCGGGACCGCTCACCGTGCGGCCGTAGGGGAAAAACGGCGCGCCGATGAGATGCGGAGGGCCGGCCTGGCGGATGGCCTCGTTAAAGCTCAGCTCGTTTGAGAAAGTCCAGGAGTCGCGCCGCGTGAGATCGGCATCGACCGGCGCCGACAGGAGAACCGGCGCGAGCACGCTCACGCTCCAACCTTTGAAATCGGGATCGACCACGCGCTCCATCACCAGGTACACGCGGCCGTTGGCGTAGTGCACGTTACAGGGCGCCTGATGCCAACTCTGGCCTTGGGTTAAGCGCGCGGGGGCGGACCAGGTTTCGCCGCGGTCCGAAGAGCGCACAATGGTGAGATCGCGCGCCTGTCCCAACACGTACACGCAGCGCCCGGCTTCGAAGGGACGCGCGTGCATCATGGGCGCATCGCCGCGCAAGGCCCATGTGCGGCCATGATCGTCGCTGGTATAGAACTCGTGCGTCCAGCGCTTGCGCATATCGAGTAGCGCGCCTTTCGAGGTGCTGTCGGCCGGCGTCGCCACGTCGCAGGTGGCCAGCAGGCGGCCGCTCGAAAGCCGCGCCAGACCCGGGCTGTAGACCTGGATGCGCGCGGGGTCGCTCGATCGGCGCAACACAACATAGTCGTTCGCCAACAGATTCGCGCCGGAAACGAGGCGCGGGAACGGCGGCCAGAGCCAGAAAAGAGCGCCGGTTCATGATGTGACGTGGAAGCGAACCAGCGCGACGCCCAGGGCCGCCACGCCGAGAAAACTGCCGAACGGCAGTTCGTAGCTCGCGGGATCTTTGCCCGCGAGGCGGATGAAGATCAGGCCCACCACCGAGCCGAGAATGGCACCAATCATGATCGTGAGCAGCGCGCCTTCCAAACCGAGAAACGCACCGCACAGGGCGATCATTTTGACGTCGCCCAAGCCCAGCCCTTCGCGCTTGCGGACCTTCTGGTAAACGGCGCCGACCAACCACACCATGGCGCTGGCCAGAAGGGCGCCGGCCACCGCTTCGACCAGCGAAACAACTCTCCAGTTCCAGGAGTAGGGCAGAAACAGCGAAATCAGTCCGCGGTCCAGCGGCACCCAGAGAGAGAGAAGAATACCGGCGAAGGTACCGCCGAGGGTGAACTCGTCCGGCAGTATGCGCTCTTCGAGATCGCTGAAGATGAGGCCCACCATGAGCGCCGCGAACAGACCAGTCTTGGCCGCAACGCTGGTGGCGCCGTGCGCGAACACGATGTAAGCGAACAGCACGCCAGTGACCGCTTCAACGATGGGGTACCGCACCGGAATACGCGCTCCGCACGAGCGGCAGCGGGCGCCCAGAAGCGCGTAGCTGATTAGCGGGATGTTGTCGTACCAGGCGATGGGGCGCTCGCAGGACGGGCAGAACGAGCGCGGCCGCACCACCGACAGGTCCCGCGGCATGCGATAAACGCAGACGTTGAGGAAACTGCCGATCAGCAGGCCGAAGACTAAGGCGAGCGCGGCTTCTAACATGGGAATATGCGCTGGTAAACGCGCAGTGTATCACAGACCATCTGGTTCACCGTGAATCTCTCTTCGAGGCGTGAGCGAGCCTGGGCGGCCAGCCGGGCCGACAGTTCCGGATCATCCAGCAATCGGCGCATGGCGAGGGCGATGGGTTCCGAAGCGTTGTCGGTAAGCAGGCCGGTTTCATGGTCGACGACGATTTCCGGCAAGCCGCCCACGCGGCTGGCCACCACGGGAACGCCGGCGGACATGGCGGCGAGCACCGCCGAGCCCAGCCCCTCGCGCGAAGAAATGTACACAAACAGCCGCGCTTGGGCGAGCGCGGAATCGAGATCAGGAGCGAAATACACGTCGATTCCAGCGCGTTCGGCGGCGGCGCGCACGAGCGCCATACCCTTGCCGGGATCCTCGCTGCGGAGCGATACCACGCGGGTGCCGCCCAAAGTGAGCGGACGCAGGGCGACGCCATCGTAGACCACGTTGATGCGCGCCTCTTCGACCCCGGCATCGACGAGCGTTTGCTTCACGCACTCCGAGACGGCCAGGTAGCCATCCGCGCGCGCGTATTTCCATCGCGACAGCAGCGAAGCGCCCACGGGAAACGCCACGCGGCGCGACACCACCAGGGGCCGCGCGCAGGCGAGCGCGGCGAGTGAGTGCGTGTGCGCATCGTGCGCGTGTACCAGGTCCATGGCGCGGGAACGCGCGGCGATACGCCGGAACGTGAGCGGCTCCACCGCGAAGCCGCCCTGGCGCGCCAGGGCGGCCAGCGGCGCGTCCTCGCGCCCCAGCAGAACGCCTTCGTGGCCGGCGTCGCGCAGACCTTCCAGCAGCGCCAGCACTTGATATTGCCCGCCGCGCATCTGGCGGCCCGAATCAAGGTGCAGGACGCGCATCTCAGCTCATGTTCCTGGCTTTGGCAAACTTGAGGAAATTGTAGAAGGCCGCCGCGTAAGCAATGGCCAATCCTTCCACGCCGTCGAGAAAGCCGCACTTCAGAACGTAGCTGCGCAGGAAGGTCCACGGCGGATCGAACAGCAGGTGACGGTAGCCGATCTTGCGCCCCTGGCTGACGATTTCCTCGGCGGCCAGGGTGGTGTAGCGGTCCATGGTCCGCAAGTGCTCGGAAAGCGAACTGCAGGTGAAGTGAAGCAGATCTGATTGCAGTTCACCGAGCCGGCCGTTCACCTCCACGCTCTCGTGCACGAACTTGCCGACCCAGCGCGCCCTGCGGCGATCGTATAAACGGACTTTACGGTCCGGATACCAGCCCGAGTGCAGAATCCAGCGGCCCAGGTACTGCGCCATGCGGGCCACCGTATAGGCGTCGCAATCGGGCGGGCTCTTCTTCAGGCGCAAGATTTCGGCTTCGAGCGCCTCGCTGAGCGCCTCGTCGGCGTCGAGCGAGAGAATCCAATCGTGGGTGGCCTGCTCGGCGGCATAATTCTTCTGCTCGGCGTAGCCCTTCCAGGCATTCTCGATCACGCGCGCGCCGAGTTTGGAAGCCAGTTCGACGGTGCGGTCCAGGGAACCGCTATCGACTACCACAATTTCGTCGCAGCAGCGCAGGCTTTCAATGGCCCGCGCGATGTTGCGCTCCTCGTTGCAGGTAATGAGCGTGGCGGAGATCTTCATGTCCCGGCACCTAGCTTACGCCGTTGGTTTCGAGCGGCGCCAACATGAAACACAACAAGAAGAGCGCCAGCGCGACCCAGGCCAATTTTGTGCGAGCGGCTCCCAGCCGCGAGGTGTCGTAGATGGCCGGGTGGCGCATGCCGAAAAACAACAGGAACGCCGCCCACACCAGCCACGGCCAATAGAAGATTCCCATCGGAACCAGTGCCACCACGAAGACGCGCGACAGCGTGCGGTGGTAACGCCCGGCGAGAGAGTAAAGGATGTGGCCGCCGTCAAGCTGCCCGATGGGCAGCAGGTTCAGTGCGGTAGCGAAGATGCCCACCCAGGCCGCGCGCGCCATGGGATGCAGGTAGATGTCCTGGTGGCGAACGCCGGGGAACACCAGCATCTCGAAGAGACGCTGGATGGCCGGAACGCCGAACACCAGGTCGCCCGTGTTCGTGATGCCCGGCACGACCTTGGACAACAGCATGCCAATGAACAGCGCCGGCAGCAGCACTATGAAGCCGGCAATGGGCCCGGCCGCGCCGATGTCGAACAACGCGCGGCGCGAATAGATGGGCGTGCGCACGCGGATGAAAGCGCCGAAGGTGCCGATGAGCGTGGGCGCGGGCAGGAAGTACGGCAGGCTGGCGTCGACGCGGTAGTAGGTGCAGGCGAAGTAGTGCCCAAATTCGTGCGCCAGCAAGATGAGCAGCAGCGTAACCGAAAATGGTAATCCCGATGCCAGATCGCCAGGTTGCCTCCACAGGTGCGCGAAGCCCAGCAGGTCGCTTTCGGTGAAGGCCGGGCGGTTGGCGGCGAAGTTGTGCGACATGCGCGCTCCGACGCCCGTAGTGGTCAAGAAAGTGAGAACGAACAACAGCACGTGGAGCCAGACGCGCTGAGAGGAATGCTGGAGGGCCGCTGCGCCCGGAAGGGCGGTGAATCCGTCTTCTCCCGATGAGGTACCCAAAGCCGGAGGAATGCCTTGGCCTGTCACGAATGGCTTTACTGCAGCGTTTGCAGTTCTTTGCCGGGCTTGAAGCGCACAGCCTTACCCGGCGGGATGGCCACTTCGGCGCCCGTTCGAGGATTGCGCCCGATGCCCGTCTTGCGCGGTCTCACGTTGAAGATGCCGAAGCCGCGCAGCTCAATCCGCTCACCTTGGCCTAGCGCCCGCTTCATGCTTTCGAAGACCGTTTCAACAGCCATCTCGGCCTTGGTTTTAGTGATTCCCGTCCGGTTGACGACTTCGTTGATGATGTCGAGCTTGATCAAGGCATCCTCCTCGTTTTGAGTCCGGTGAAGTTATGAGTTCGAGCCAGCGTCATGCCGCTCCCCGTAAGCAGGCAAACTTCATGATAGGGAAAGGGTTATAGCCTTGTCAAGGCGTGGCTGGCGCGGAGTGTGCGGATATCGCGGGTCAAGCGCGCGCGCAGCTTCGGGTACAGACGATGCAAACCGGTGTACTCGATCCATCCGTTTGATACGCCCACGCCCGCGCCAGTCTTCCGCGCCAGATCCATTTGATCTTCCCAAAATCCGGTGAACTGCCAAGCGCACGGCAGCCAGCGCCGCGGGCCCAGCGCCGCCAGGTAGCGCACCGGCGTCTTGCGGTAGAATTCGTTGCCGAGCAGCGAACCGTAGGCGTGGTCGCCGCCTTCGCCGTCGGCCCACAGGACGAAACTCGCCAGAGTGCAATCGCTGGTCAGCAGCGCTCTGTCCCGGCCGAACGAATGCACCAGCGCGCGCAGATCCCGCATGAAGCGCATCATGTGCGGCGACAATGGCCCGCGGCGGCCGGGATGAAAATCGTAGCCCAAGCCGCCGAAGCTTTCGTCGAGTACGATGCAATCGGGGCCGATCATCTCCATCACGTGTCGCGCCTGCTCGAGCAAATGTTTGCGCCAGGCTTCCGACGCGATGGACATGTGCCAGAGTTCGCCCACCGTCTCGGGCCCTTGCCAGGCGTATGGATAGGTCTTGCCGTCCGCGTAAGTCAACTGCGAATCCTTGAGCCCGGGGGCGTAGGAGGAAGCCGAATCGAAGCCGGCGGTGTGCAGATAGATGGCGGCCTTGGCACCGGCCTCGCGTGTGGCCTTCACACGCGCGCGGATCTTCCCGACCGACATTTCATAACCGCCGCGAAGGTCGCTGGCCATGGCCACCCAGCGGTCGCGGCCGGGCTTGAGATAGTCGCCCAGCACGGGATAGTAGCCGTGCTGCGTGGCCAGGCCGACGTGGAATTCGCGGAAGTGGCGGACGTCGAGATCGTATCCCGTGCCGCGGCGTCCGTCATCGCCGGGTCCCAGAAAATCGTAATAGTGCACATCGACATCCTGGAGCCAGCCGGGGCGCGGCTCGCGATCCGGAAACGCGAACTCGTGGAAGGCGCGCCAGGCGGCGCGCGCGTCGCCTTCGTGGACCAACAGGTAACACTTCTCGCGAACTTCGCCGCCGGCCGGGACGGTGATCTTCGTCGTGAGCGTCCAACCGCCCTCCCCGCGCGGCTCGCCGGTCGCGGCCACGCGCCAGGGGCGCAAGGGGGATGCGAACAGCGCGATGCGCCAGGGAATCCCGGGATGATAGACGTCGGTGAGGGGGATGAGCAGCATGCGGCGCACATCCGCGGGAGCGGGCTCGCTGGCGAACGGTTCAAGATAATCGGCCGAGAAGACGGCCGCGTTTTCGCCGGGACATCCGATGTGTCGATCGCCATCGAGCGTTTCTATTTTTCCCAAGCTGCGCAACACCGCATGCGCGCCGGCGGTGAACGGCAAATGCGCGCGTTCGCGGCCCAGCGCCTGCGTTGGATGCGCCGAGGTGGCAAAGGTGGCTTCCAGCGTCCGCGCCTCGCTACTGGTATTACGGATGGTCAACTCCGCTTCGAGAATGTCTTCCCCGCCCCGGCCGCTCCGCAGCAGGCGGTGCGCCAGCGACACCTGGCAGGCGCCCTGGGGCTCGACACGCGCGGTGAGCAGTCCCCAACCGCCACGGAACACCAGCGGCGTCGCGCCGCAATGCGCTTGGGTGTAAAGCTTCGTCGCTTCATCGCGCGTCCAGCGCACCAGCGATGTAGTGGAAACTTGCGGCGCCGCGGCCATCGGCAGGCTGGCCAGCGTGGTCAAAAAAGTTCTACGCTCCAGGGTCATGGCAGCCGGATCTCTCCGCGCACGTAGCGCCCAACTTTTTCGAGCGTACGCACGTCAACCTCGCGCAGCTTGCCCGCGCGCGTGGGTCCAACGTCGAGCGAAAACAAGTTGCCGTGGCGCTGGGCCGCGAGGTAGTCACGATAAATCTCTTCGGCTGGAACGGCCACCTGGTCCAACTCGGGCCGCGTGTAAAACCAGCGTCCGAATTGAGGAGTACCGCGTTGGTTTCCACCGAGGATCGGGTAGGTGAATTCCGCCGCGACGTAACCCGAATATCCTTTGGCGTACTTGGCGTTGTAGCCCGAGCCGGTCAGGTCGTCGAGTGCCGAGCCGTGTCCCATCTCGCCCAGGCGCAAGTCGCCGCTGGCCTCGCCGTGGTTGTAGCCCACCAGGCAATCCGGTTGCAGGCTTTTGACGAAGGCGGTGGTTTTCGAGTGGCTCAAGCCGCCGTCGCCCACGGCGTGATCGAACCAGATGAATTCGATGGGACCGTAGCCGGTGAGCAGTTCTTTCAACTGCGCTTTCTTCTGTTCCGGATTCGAGCCGCCCTGACCGCTCTTGCCGTCCACGGCGCCGGGCCAGTTCCAATCGCCTTCGCTGAAATACAAAGCGAGTTTGAGGCCCTGTTTGCGGCAGCTCGCGCGCACGCGCGCAACCACGTCCACACCCAGCGGAGAGCGCGTCACCTTGCGATCGGTGGTGCGGGTGTCCCACAGGCAGAAGCCGTCGTGATGCTTGGTGAGCAGCAGGATGTAATGCATGCCGGCGCGCTGGGCCGTGCGCACCCATTGGTCTGGATCGAATCCGGTGGGGTGGAAGTAACTCACGTCGCCCACGCCGGGGGTCCATTCCTTATCGGAGAACGTGCTCAGGCTCCAACAAACGAACATGCCGAAGCGAAGCTGCTTGAATTGTTGGATGCGTCCGGGGGTGGAGGCCCAGGCGGGAAGAGAACCAGAGGCAAGTACGGCAATGGCAGTGCGTCGCGTCATTCACCGTACACTATAGCGGCTTCACGCGGCGGACCGCCAGATGGGGTCCGCCGCGTGAACGTACTCAACCCAGCAGGCTCTTGGCCACGCTGAGCGCTTCATCGTAGTGGGGATGTTCGGCCACTTCCTTGACGTACTCGGCATGGCGGATGGTGTTGTCCTTATCAACCACGAAAATGGCGCGGCTTTCGATGCGCAATTCCTTGATCAGCGTGCCATAGGCCTGGCCGAAGCTGCCCGATTTGTGATCGGAGAGCATCTTGATATTATCGACGCCAAAGGCTCCGCACCAGCGCTTTTGCGCGAAGGGCAGATCCATGCTCATGGTGTAGATGTCCAGGCTGGGCAACTTGGCCGCCTCGTCGTTGAATCGCTTGGTCTGCATGTCGCAGACGGGCGTATCGAGCGATGGCACCACGCTGAAGATTCGCACCTTGCCGGCGGTGTTGGCCAGGTTGACGGGTTGCAGGGCGTTGTCGACAGCCTCGAAGTCGGGGGCTTTGTCGCCCGCCTTCAGTTCAGGTCCGATCAGCGTGAGGGGTTTGCCTTTGAGAGTAGTAGCTCCAGGTCGTTCCATCAATCCTCCTTAGGGGATTATTCAGAAAGTCCATCAAAACCCGCCACGTCGCCCACAGCGGCGGCGCGAGTGCGGGGATCTTCGCATACGTTTCGGGGTTGTTCCAGGCCGCGCAGGTAAGCCACCAGCATCTGCGGTAGAGCGTTGGGCGCGGCTGAGAGTTGTCCGGCAAAAGCGGCGATGGTGCGATCCGCCGCGCGCTGGTAGTCTTCGCGGCAAGTGATCCGCGCCAGGCGTAACAGCAAGAGAGCGGCCAGGGAGTTGCCGGATGGCTCGGCGCCATCGTAGTCGTCCTTGATGCGCAGCACCAGGTCGTGCGTGATCTCCCCGGTCGCATAAAACCCACCCAAACTCTTGTCCTCAAACCGTTGGATGAAAGAGTCGGTCAAAAAGATGGCTTTTTCGAGATACTCGGGCGCGCCGGTCACTTCGTGGAGGTCCACCAGGCACAGGGCGAAACAGACGTAGTCGTCCAGAAAGCCGGTGACGGCGGCCTCTTCGTCGCGGTAGCGCCGCAACAGCGTGCCGTCGGCGGGGGCGCGCATCCGGTTCCAGACGAAGTCCGCCGCGCGCCGCGCGGCTTCCAGGTATCGCGCGTCGCCGAGCACATGGGCCGCTTTGGCGAAGGCTGAGATCATGAGGCCGTTCCAGGCCGTGAGAATCTTGTCGTCGAGATGCGGTCTCGCCCGGCGTGAGCGGACGTCGCGCAGGCGGGCCCGGGCTTCGGCCATCGCCGCGCGATCGGCTTCCTCCACCGGCACGGCTTCATACAGAATGTTCTTCGAGGGGAACTCCCCGTGAACGTCCTGGTGGACATTGCCGCGCGCTTCGACGCCGTAGTGGCGCGCGAAGAGTTCGCCGAGCGGCGCGCCGAGCACGCTCAAAATCTCGTCTTCGGTCCACACGTAGAACGCGCCTTCGCCTTTTTGGCCGCTTTGGCCGCCACGCTGGGGATCGATCAAGCTGTCGGCGTCTTCGGCCGAATAGAACGCACCCTGCGGACTGGTCATGTCGCCGAGAACGTAGTCCAGGATCTCGCGCGCCACCTGGGCCAGCCCCGCGTCGCCGGAAGCCTGGAAGGCGTCCAGGTACGCGGAGGCCAACTGCGCCTGGTCGTAGAGCATCTTCTCGAAGTGCGGCACGAACCAGCGCTCGTCCACCGAGTAGCGGTGAAATCCGCCGCCGAGATGATCGCGAATGCCGCCGCGAGCCATGCCGCGCAGCGTGGCCAGCACCATGTCGAGCGCTTCCTGGTTGCGCGTCCGCCGCCAGTAGGCGCAGCAGGAAGTTCAGCACCACGGGGCGCGGAAACTTCGGCGCGGTCTCGAAACCGCCGTGGGTCGCATCGAAAGTATTGCGGAACGTGCGAAAGCCGGTTTCGATGACGGCTTCACTGAGCTCGCCGGCGCGCCGCGCGGGCGCGGTGTAGCGGCGCAATTCGTCCAGAGCCTGGGCGCCCGACTCGCGGATGCGCTGCTGGCCGGAGTGCCAGGCCCCGGCGATGTGTTCGAGCACAGTGCGGAAACCGGGCCTCCCGTTCGCGTCCACCGGCGGGAAGTAGGTGCCGCCGAAGAACGGAGTGCGCTCCGGCGTGAGCCACACCGACATGGGCCAACCGCCGCCGCCCGTGGTGGCTTGCACGAACAGCATGTAAATGCGGTCCACGTCGGGCCGCTCCTCGCGGTCCACCTTCACCGGGACGAAATGCTGGTTGAGCAGTTCGGCGATGGCGGGATTCTCGAACGACTCCCGCTCCATGACGTGGCACCAGTGGCAGGTGGAGTAGCCTACTGATAAAAAGATGGGCTTATCTTCGAGACGAGCCTTCTCGAAGGCCTCCTCGCCCCACGGATACCAATCCACGGGGTTGTGGGCGTGCTGCAGCAGATATGGACTTTTTTCGCGTACCAGTCTGTTTTCGGACATGGCCCCAGTTCGCAGGTCTCTTATTCATTGTAACCTGATGGGGTATGAGCTACTACGAACAGCATCGCGAAGCTTTCCTGGAAGGACTCAAAACCTTCCTGCGCATTCCCAGCATCAGCACGCTGCCCGAACACACCGCCGACGTCCGGCGCGCGGCGGAGTTCGTGGCCGGTGAACTGCGCGCGGCGGGTCTCCACGGCGTCGAGTTACTGGAAGCCAAAGGGCGCCACCCGCTGGTGTACGGCGAGTGGCTGGGCGCGCCGGGTAAGCCGACGCTGCTGATGTACGGCCACTTCGACGTGCAGCCGGTGGAACCGCTCGACGAGTGGAAGACGCCGCCTTTCGAACCGACCGTCCGCGACAACAACATTTACGCCCGCGGCGCCTGCGACGACAAGGGCCAGACCTACATCCTGGTAAAGGCCGTCGAGGGGTTGCTGAAAACCACCGGCAAGCTTCCGATCAACGTGAGATTTCTGCTGGAGGGCGAAGAGGAAGTGGGCGGCGACCACATCGCCGAGTACGTGGCCTCGCGCCCCGCGCGCCTCAAGGCCGACGCCGCGCTGGTGTGCGACACCGAAATGTTCGCGCCCGACCTGCCTACCATCTGCACGGGCCTGCGCGGCATGAACTACTGCGAGATTTCCGTGCAGGGCGCCGATCACGACCTGCACTCCGGAATTTACGGCGGTGTGGCGCCCAACCCGATCATGGCGCTGGCGGAAATCCTCACCCGGTTGAAGGATCCGGACGGCCACATCCTCATTCCGGGTTTCTACGATCGCGTGCAGAAGGCCAGCCAGAAAGAGCTGGATGCGTGGTCGCGCCTGCCGTTCGACGAGGAGGAGTATCGAAGTAAGGAAATCGGCGTGAAAGCGCTCACCGGCGAGCCCGAGCAATCCCTCTTCGAGCGCGTCTGGGCGCGGCCCACGCTGGAAGTGCACGGCATTCGCGGCGGCTTCGTGGGCGAAGGCGCCAAGACCGTGATCCCGGCGCGCGCCGTCGCCAAGGTGAGTACGCGCCTGGTGGCGGATCAGCAACCTGAAGAAGCCTTCGAGCAGCTCAAGCGCGCCGTCGCGGCGGCCTGTCCGAAGGGCGTGAGCGTGGAGACGAAGATGATTCATGGCGCGGCGCCGTCGCTGATCGATCCCGAAAGTCCGTTTGTCCGCGCGGGCGCCGAGGCGCTCAAACAGTATTTCGGAACCGAAACCGTCTACATTCGCTCGGGTGGGTCCATTCCCATCGTCGGCCAGTTCGACAAGTACCTGGGCTTGCCGAGCGTGCTGATGGGCTTCGGCCTTCCCGACGATAATCTGCACGCGCCCAACGAGAAGTTCCACCTGCCGAACTTCTATCGCGGCATCGAGGCCGTGGCGCGCTACCTGGAGCTGTTGGGCAAATGAGCGTGAAGGGCCGCTTGCTCGCCGCCCTGCTGGCGGCGGTTTCGATGTACGCCGGGACGCCCTTCCCGACCGATGGCCTGGGCGTCAACATTCACTTTACCGATCCCCGCCCCGGCGAGATGGAAATGCTCGCCGCGGGCGGTTTCAAGTGGGTGCGCATGGACTTCCACTGGGCGTCCATCGAAAAAGCGAAAGGCGTTTACGATTTTTCCGCCTACGACCGCTTGCTGGCCGCGCTGAAGCCTCACGGCATCCACGCGCTGTTCATCCTCGATTACACCCACAAGTTCTACGACGACGATCTCCCGCCGCACACCGGCGCGGGCCGCCAGGCCTTCGCGCGCTTCGCCGCCGCCTCCGTCAGGCACTTCCAAGGCCGCGGCATTCTGTGGGAGATGTGGAACGAGCCGAACATCAAGCAGTTCTGGAAGCCCGCGCCGAACGCGGCGGATTATTCCAAGCTGGCCATCGCGGTGGGTAAGGCGATCCGCGCGGCCGCGCCCCAAGAGAGTTACATCGGCCCGGCCACCTCGCGCATCGACATGCCGTTTCTCGAAACTTGCTTCCGAGCCGGGTTGCTCCAGTATTGGGACGCCGTGACTGTACACCCCTACCGCCGATTCGATCCCGAATCCACGGCCGAAGAGTATGCCAAGCTCCGCGCCATGATCGCGCGCTATGCACCCAAGGGCAAGACGGTTCCGATTTATTCGGGCGAGTGGGGTTATTCCGACATCTCCACCGGACTTAGCATCGAGTTACAGGGGAAGTATCTGGCCAGACAGTGGCTGCACAACATCGCGAGTGGGGTGATGCTGTCGATCTGGTACGACTGGCACGACGACGGTGCCGACGCCAAAGAAAGAGAGCATCATTTCGGTACGGTGTTTTTCCCGTATCACGCGGGGTCCACGCCGGTCTATGATCCCAAACCCGCCTACAAAGCGGCGCGGCGTCTGACCGCTGAGCTTAGTGGGCTACCGATTTGTCCGCCGCCTGAAAGTGGAAGATCCGGGCGATTACGTGCTCGAATTCACGCGCGGCAAGCAGAAGAAGCTGGCCATCTGGACGCGCGGCGCCGAGCCACACACCGTTACACTGCCCGGCGGCCGGACGCTCACGCTCACCGGAGAACCGCGCTACGAATAAAAGTGGTCAGCCTGGTATGGCACCTTTTTTCAAGCGCGGTCAGCCTGGCAAAAAAGGTGCCATACCAGGCTGACCACTTTTATAGGTAGCGGACCAGGACGCCGCATCCGGGGCGACGTAAATGCGCCCGCCCTCCGCACGATACTGCGCACCCTGGAGCGAATCGAATTTGTACTTCGCGCCCAGCGCCAACGGCAACTCGATCGAGGATGGCGCGGGCCCACGGCCGCGCTGGAACCGCAATCGCCAAATGCGCGCGCCGGCGTCCGGTTCCAACGCCAGACTCACGCGGCCGAAGCGCGTGGGCGAGGCGGTGAGCTGGAAGGGCTCGCACCCGGACAGCTCCGGGTCTCCGATTCCCTGCAGTAAACGCAGTTCCGTGTCCACCTCCAGCGCCAGCATGTGGCGCAGGTAGCGGATCATTTCACTGGTGGCGGAGATGTGCGGCATGTCGCCCTGCTGCCGCGCGCTGGTGGACCCGCGCAAAGGCTGCTCCTCGCGCCAAACGTAAACCGGCGCGGCGTGGTTGAGAAAGCCCATGAAGTTTCGTCGCGCCAGGTCCGGCTGGCGCAGCCACAGGTGTATCTGGGCCTGAAACGCCGCCTGGTTGTTCCACAGACCGCCATGTTGAATCCATCCGGTCTCGGCCGGCACTTGTTCGCGGACGCATGCTTGCATCAGTGCATTGTGGCCTCGCGTGATGGGATCGTCCGGATCGAACAGGAGCCCCGGGAAGATGGCCTGCGAGAGCGCCCATTGCGCGCCTTGCGGGCGCGGACGCGCCCACGCTTCGGAGGCGCCCCACTGCGGGTCCTCTTTGAGCAGCATGGGCAAGTAGTCGAACCCGTCGCTGTGCCGCCTCATTTCCGCGCGCGCCGCTGCCAGGAACGCTATTCGCAAGTCCTGGTAGAGCTTGAGCGCTTGGTCGAAACCATCCAACTTCCGGCGCCGGACGACATCTGCCAGAGCCTTGAGTCCCGCCAGCACCCAGACCGTGTTGGTCAACTCCGGCCGGATGCCATCGATGCCTCCATCGCAGAAGCCCTTGGCGAGCAACCCGTAACGGCCCAGCGAGCCACCTTCCGCGATGGCCTTGACGCGCAGGCTTTCGAGAAAACCCACGGCACGGAGTATGCCGGGCTTCATTTTGTCGAAGAAAGTCCAGTCTTGGGCCAGTTCGGCGTGGCGAATCAAGCTGAAGATGGCGATGCCGGTATCTTTCCAATGCTCGCGGCCACCGCCGGCGAAGAACCCGCCGCCGGCTTCCTGGCCGGCCCACTCGTCTTCGAGCAGCCGCTGCGCTTCGCCATCGAAACCCAGGTAGCGGATCGCCTCCATGATCCAATGGCCGTCCAGCACCCACCAACCGCGATAGACGGTGGGCCCGGCTTGAATGGTGAGCCGGTCACCTTTCTTTTCGCGCATCTGGAAGATGCTGCAGGCGCCCGCGGTGAGGAAGTCTTGCAGTGGCGAAGGCAATCGCCACGAAACACCGTTCGCCACGGGGCTCCATTTCCTCCAGTGCTCGCGCGCCTCGCTCAGTAGCCCCCACGCATCGTTCAAACCCGCGGCGATCTTCTCGTAGCTTTGTCCTTCACAAGGCAGCCGCAGGAAACACCACAGCGGCGCGTCCGCGGTGGGCACGCCCGCCTTGAGCCGGA
Source organism: Terriglobales bacterium (assembly GCA_963745655.1). GTDB lineage: Bacteria > Acidobacteriota > Terriglobia > Bryobacterales > Bryobacteraceae > JAJFUV01. The sequence continues at coordinate 367,496 of CAVUYK010000013.1, forward strand.
ACACCCAGCCCTTCCCGTTGGGATACTTCGACGTGAAAGGCCGCGACGCGGCCGCCAGGAGCTTGCCGTTTCGATCCCCCACGACGAGCCGATTGCGTTCCGCGCTCTCGAAAATCGCGCCGTCCCTGCGCGAGTAGAACGCCAGGATGGGCACCACGACCACGCTCGAGGCCGATCGCGGCACGACGCGCAGGATCACGTTGTCGACACGGCCTTCCTCCGGCCGATGGGTGGCGAACGAAATGAGTTCCAGTTCGGCCTGGGGGCGGTCGAGCCGAGTGTGCACGATGGGTACGCCGGGCGCTTCGATCCACTGGCGCACCAACTGGTCCGGCTCCATCCCCATCACGGTGAGCTGTACAATTTCATCCGTCTCGGGGTGGCCGTAGCGGAATGCACCGTTCTCGCCCACCAACGTTTTGCAGGAGTCGTAATCGGTGAACGAGATGCAGGATTGCCATTCCAGGGGCGCGTAGCGGAAGTCGATGCTCGCATCGAGGCCGGGCGAGAAAACGTCCGGGCGGGCGGCGGAGGCGCCAGCGCCCGCCGTTGCGAGGAACTGGCGCCGGGTGGCGCGTAAGAAACGTTCGGGCATTTTCATACGATACACTGAGTCAAACCATGGGCATCTCTTCCGGCACGCGAGAAGTCTTCACGACGCGGTGGTTCCGCCTGGTGGAGAAATCCGACGAGACCTCCTCCGCGCCGTTCTATTGGATCGAATCGCCGGATTGCGTCACCGTGCTCGCCGTTACGGCGGACGGCAGAGTGCCGTTGATTCGCCAGTATCGTCCGGCGCTCGATCGCGAATCGCTCGAATTGCCCAGCGGCCATATCGATATTGCGGACGAGACGCGGGAAGCCGCCGCGCGACGCGAGTTGCTCGAAGAAACCGGCTATGAAGCTCCGACTCTCGAATTTCTGGGCGTGGTGGACCCGGACACCGGCCGCTTGCGCGCGCGCATCTGGTGCTACTTCGCGCGCGATGCGGTGAAAGTCGCCGAACCGGACGCCGGCGAGGAGCGGATACATAACCTGGAGTGCCCCCTAACCGACCTCGATCAAATGTTGCGCGAGGGCCGCATGTCGCACGCGCAGGATATGGCCGTGATTCTGCTCGCGCGATTACGCGGACTCATTTAGGACTACCTATGCCGACCGAACAGACAGCTCGCGGACCACCTCAAGGAAGCGGTCCATTTCTTCCCCGGTACGGTGGCCGCGTACGCCAAGAACCTGGACACGGGCGCGGACTGCGGCTGGCACCCCGACGAGCGCGTGCGCGCGGCGAGCACCATCAAGCTGCCCATCATGGTGGCCGTGTTCACGGCTATCGCCGAGGGACGCGCCAAGTGGACCACCAAGGTCAAGCTGCGTGAATACGACAAGGTCGCCGGAAGCGGCGTACTTTCGGAGTTCAGCGCCGGCATGAAGTTCGCTGTCCTCGATCTGGTGCATCTGATGATGGTGGTGAGCGACAACACGGCTACCAATCTTCTGCTCGACCGCTTCCCTGCCGAGTATGTGAACCAGCAGATGGACCGTCTGGGCCTTACCGCCACGCGCTCTTTGCGCAAACTGCGCGTCGAAAGCCCGAACCGGAAGGCGGAGAACGGTTGGAGCCGCGCCGGCTTGCTGGAGGAGAACAAACGCTTCGGGCTGGGCGTTTCGACGCCGCGCGAAATGGTCACGCTGCTCGAAAAGATCGAACGCGGCCAGGTGGTGAGCGCCACGGCGTCGAAGCAGATGATCGAGATTCTCAAGCGGCAGCAGTACAAGCACGGCATCGGCCGGCACATGGAATTCGAGGTGGCGAGTAAGCCGGGCGCCCTGGACGCGCTGCGCAGCGACGTCGGTATGGTTTACGCCAAAGGCGGGCGCGTCGCCATGGCCATTACCGTGGACGGCATGCCGAAAATGGATTACTCGCCGGACAATGCGGGTGATCTGCTGATCTCCCGGTTGGCGCAGATGTTGGTGGCGGGACTCGCGCCCTCCGGAAGCAATCTCAGCCGTGATTGATGTAGTCGGTACGGCCGCCATCGACCGTGATGACCTGCGCGGTGATAAAACCGGCTTCGTCACTGGCCAGATACGCGGCCGCGGCGGCGATGTCCTCAGGTTGACCCACGCGCCGCATCATGGCCTTCCCGGCAAGAGTCGCGAAAAGCCGCTCGACTTCTTCCCTGGTGCGATCCACCCACACCAGATCCGTCGCAATGAAGCCCGGCGCAATGGCGTTCACCGTGATGCCGCATGGTCCGAGTTCGAGCGCGAAGCGGCGCGTGAGAATGACGACCTCGGCCTTGGTGGCGGCGTAGAAAGTAGTGCCCGCCATGGAGGTGCCGTGCGCGGCGATCGACGATAGGTTCACGATGCGCCCGTAGCCGCGCTTCTTCATGCCGTCCGCCACGGCGCGGATGGGGATGACCACGCCGCGCACGTTGGTGCGCTGCATCTGGTCCATCACGTCCCAATCGAGCTCGCCGAGTTCCATGCGGCGGAAGATACCGGCGTTGTTCACCAGAATATCGATGGGGCCCAGCGTGGCTTCCACCTTGTCGACCATGGCCGCGACAGCGGCTTCGTCGCCCACGTCGCCGCTCACGGCCACCGCTCGACCGCCCCCGGCGACGATCTCCGCCACCACGCCATGGGCTTCCCCGGCGTGCTCGCGGTAGTTCACGCCCACTCCCACACCTTCGCTTCCCAGGCGCAGCGCGATGGCTTTGCCGATGCCGCGCGAGGCGCCCGTCACCAATGCGGTTCGATTCTGAAATGTCATCCCGGCTCGATTCTGACACTGGCGTGCCCCGCCGGGCAAGCCGCCCGGCGTCCCGTTCTAGTAAAATCCGAACGTGACCGCACGCAGACAGTTCCTGGCCGCAACGCTTGGCGCCGGCATGCTGAACGCCCGGCCGGTGGCGCTGCCCCAGCAGATTCGGGCCTTCTGCATCGATTTCAACTGGTACCAAGGCATGTTCGCGCCGCCGGGCCACTGGAGCGGCGCATCGCCCCAGGAGCATGTCGGCTGGTACGAGGCCTTGGGCGCCAACACCATCCAGACCTTTTGCGTTTCCTGCAACGGCTACGCCTGGTACAAGGGCGGCTTCGTGCCGCCGCAGCCGGGCCTCCAGCACGACTTCCTCACCGACGTGGTCCGGCTGGGGCACCAGCGCGGCATGCTGGTGATGGGCTACTTCTGCGTGGGCGCCAACAGCAAATGGGGACAAGATCATCCCGAACTCAGCTATGGCGTGCCGGGCAACGTCTATCACATTCCTTTCACCGACGCGTATCTGGATTATCTGGCGCGCTCGATGACGGACACCATCCGTCGCACACACCTGGACGGCTACATGATCGATTGGGTGTGGAATCCGCGCGACAAGCTGCGCGAGAAAGGCTGGATCGACGCCGAAAAAGCACTCTTCGCGAAACTCGCCGGCAAGCCCTTTCCCGCCGCGGGGCAGCCATCGCCGGCAGACAAACTGTTTTACGAGCGGCGCGCCATCGAGCGTTGCTGGGAGCGCATTCACGATGCACGGGACCGCGCCAATCCGAACTGCAAGATCTGGCTGAGTTGCAGCCGGCTCGACGATCCCACGGTCCAAGGCTCGAAGCTGTTGAAGGAATGCGACTGGGTCATGAATGAAGCGCCCAGCCGCGCGCTGCTGGAAGGCGTGCGCCAGATGGTCGGCTCGCGCACGCGGCTGATACAAAACCTGGTGGGCTGGCCCAACCACAACGCCAAGGCGTTTCTGGCCGATCCCGGAAACCGTGGGCTGGATTTCTACGGTTTCGCCGAACCGCGCGACAATTCCCTGCCCCTGCCGGTCGCAGAGTATTTGTCCAAACCGGAGGAAGCCTTCGCCGGCACGGAGCGCTTCACGGTCAACGACCGTAACATCGCCACGCTGGCGCGCTTCTACCGCCAGTTGCGCTGATGGCTGCGAAATTCGCCCGCGCGGCGATCAGCGATCGTTGTATTTGAGGATCTTCTTGCGCAGGCGGATGGAATGCGGGCAAACTTCGACGAATTCGTCGTCGCGGATGAACTCGATGGCCTGCTCGAGGTTCAGAATGCGCGGCGGCACCAGGCGGATGGCTTCGTCGGAAGTGGAAGCGCGCATGTTGGTGAGCTTCTTTTCCTTGACGATGTTGACGTTCAAGTCCGCGTCGCGCGCGTTTTCGCCGACGATCATGCCTTCGTAGACTTCCATGCCGGGTGTGACGAAGATCTCGCCGCGCTCCTGCAGATTATAGATGGCATAGGCGGTGGTTTTCCCATGGCGATCGGCGACCAGCGAACCGGTGGGGCGCGTGGGAATCTCGCCCTGCCAGGCGATGTAGCCATGGAAGAGCGAATTCATGATCGCCGTCCCGCGCGTGTCGGTCAGCAACTGGCTGCGGATCCCGATGAGGCCGCGGGAAGGGATGTGGAATTCGATCCGGACGCGGCCGGAGCCGTGGTTCACCATCTTTGACATCTGGCCTTTGCGTTTCCCGAGTTGCTCGATGACGACGCCGATGAACTGCTCCGGACAATCGATGACCAGCAGTTCGACCGGCTCTTCGACCGCACCCGCCACGGTGCGCGTCAGGATCTCGGGCTTGCCGACCATCAACTCGTAACCTTCGCGGCGCATCATTTCTATGAGGATGGCGAGCTGGAGTTCGCCGCGGCCCATCACCTTGAAGGCGTCCGGCCCGCCGGCCTCTTCCACCCGGATGCTGACGTTGGTGAGCAGCTCCTTTTCGAGCCGCTCGCGCAGGTGGCGGGAAGTGACGAAGGCGCCTTCGCGTCCGGCGAACGGGGACGTGTTCACCGTGAAGGTCATGGAGATGGTGGGCTCGTCGACATGGCTGGGGTCGAGCGGCGCGGGCGTATCCGGATCGGTGATGGTCTCGCCGATGGTGATGCCTTCGACGCCGGCGATGGCCAGCACCGCGCCCGGCCGGCCTTCGGTCTCCACCACCCGGTCCAGCCCTTCGAACGAGTACAGCTTGGTGATGCGCGTGCGCTGCATCGAACCGTCCAGCTTGCAGATGCCCACCTCGTCGCCCAGGTGCAGCGTGCCGTTGAAGACGCGGCCGATGGCCAGGCGGCCCAGATACTCGCTGTAGTCCAGGTTTCCCACCTGCAGTTGCAGCACGCCGTCCGGATCGCCGCCCGGGATGGGGCAATGCTTCAGGATGGCATCGAAGAGCGGCCGCAAATCCGTGGATGGATCTTCCAGGGAAGTCTTGGCCACGCCCGCCCTGGAGTTGGCGTAGATGACCGGGAAATCGAGCTGGTCCTCGGTGGCGTCAAGATCGATAAACAGGTCGTAGACCTCGTTTAGCACTTCCTGTGCCCGGGCGTCCTGCCGGTCGATCTTGTTGATGACCACGATGGGCGGGAGCTTGGCTTCCAGCGCCTTCATGAGCACGTAGCGGGTCTGCGGCAGCGGGCCTTCACTGGCGTCCACCAGCAGCATCACGCCGTCCACCAGGTTAAGCGCGCGTTCGACCTCGCCGCCGAAATCGCTGTGGCCGGGCGTGTCGACAATGTTGATTTTGACGCCGTGGTAGCGCACTCCGGTGGTCTTGGCCAGAATGGTGATGCCGCGCTCGCGTTCGAGATCGTTCGAGTCCATCACACGGTCCATAACCGCTTCGTTGTCGCGGAAAATGCCGCTCTGATGCAGCATGGCGTCCACCAGCGTGGTCTTGCCGTGGTCCACGTGGGCGATGATGGCGATGTTGCGGATGCCATCAAACCGCTTGATTTCACTTGAGATAGATTCCCCTTGAGGGTCTTGGCCCGATGCTGTGCTCACATAACTATGGTTGCACGGCGAGAGGGGGTTGTTGCAGGGAGGGGGAAGTTTATGAAAAGGTCTTGCAGTGGCGGAGGCAAGTAGGTTTATAATTAACTTCGTTTACCTTTAACCAAGTTAACGATTCGATGGAACCTCAAAATACCAGTGCTCCGGATTTCATAAAGGAATTCTTAGGCAGCACGCGCATCTTCGCCAAGGCCGTCTACGACGTTCTGGAGCAGAAGCTGCTGGCCCAGGTTACGGGCGGGCAGCTAACCCCTTCATCGATGAAAGTGCTGGAGTTAGTGGCGTTTACCAAGGTCGGCACGCTCAGCGAACTGGCGGCGTTTTTGGGGATAAGCACGCCGGCCGCCAGCAAGTCGGTGGACAAGCTGGTGCGGCGGAAGTTGCTCAGCCGGTGCGGTGGGGAGGACGACCGGCGTTCCATCCGGGTGACCTTGACCGAGGATGGGCGCCGTTTGCTGGCCGCCTACGACTTTGCCAGAAACGAACGCCTGAAGGATCTGTTCAGCCAGTTTCCGCCTGAGGAACTGAAGCGGGTGGCGACGCTGCTGGACCAGATCTCGGTGGCGGTGGTTCGGCAGACGGCCCAGGCGGAAGAGCTGTGTTTGCAGTGCGGGTTACATTTTCGCGAGACATGTTTGGTGCGTCAGATTCTGCACACGAATTGTTCCTACCAGCAGCAAAGAGACCGCCGGCGCCTGATGCAGGTGACGGCCCGGGAGGATATCCATGAGCACAGTAGCGGCGTGGATCGAGGAATCGCCGTGCGCCAGCAGCCTTGAGAATCTCTTCGACACCGAGGAGGGCCGCCGGCTGCGGACTTGCATCCAGTGCGGCACGTGCGCGGCCACGTGCCCATACGGCGACGTGATGGATTACCCGCCGCGCAAGATGATCGCGATGATCCGCGCCGGCACCATCGAGAAGGTTTTCGCGAGCGACAGCCTGCTGAACTGCGTGGCCTGTTACGCCTGCATGGCCAAGTGCCCGCGGGGGATCCGGCTTACCGACGTTCTGCTGCCGCTCATGAAGGAGCAGACGCTGTTGCGGATGCCGGAGCTGCCGGCCGAGTTGCAGAAGGCGCTGCAGAACACCATGCGCTACGGGAACCCCATGGGCGAGAGTTCCCGCAAGCGCGCCCTGTGGACCAAGAGCTCCCCGGTGCCGGTCCGCACGATGGCCGAGCGGCAGCGAGCCGGTGGACGTGCTGTGGTTCGTGGAATGCTACCAGTCGTTCTACCCGCGCGGGCAGGACGCGGCGCGCGCCACGGCCAAGATCTTGGCTGCGCTGGGAGTGGACTTCGCCATCCTGGGCAACGAAGAAAAATGCGCGGGCGAATGCGGCCGGCTGACCTGGGAACCGGGCTTGTTCGAAACGCTGATGGACTACAACATGGCCATCTTCGGCAAGTACGATTTCAAACGCATCGTCACCGGGTGCCCGCACGCCTACAACGCCTTCAAAATCCGTTATCCGAGCGTGGGCTTCCGCTACGAAGTCCATCCGGTGGCTCAGTATCTGGCGCGCTTCCACATGGACCGGCTCAAGCCGTTGCTCACCAGGAAGCTGAACTACAAGGTGACGTATCACGACTCCTGCTGCCTGGGCCGGCAAAACGAGTTCTACGACGAGCCGCGCGAGCTGCTGCGGGCGATACCTGGCGTGAAGCTGGCCGAGATGGCACACAACCGCGTCAACGCCATCTGTTGCGGCGGCGGCGGCGGCGGGATGTGGCTGGACACCTATTACAAGGCGAAGGGCCACGAGAGGTTGAGCGAGCGGCGCGTCAAGGAGGCCGTGGAGACGGGCGCCGATGTTCTGGCGGTGCATTGTGACTACGAAGTTTCGCGGTTTGAGGACGCCCTGAAGGTTCTGGGCTACGACAAGAAGATGGTGGTGCGAGACGTGGTGGAGTTGCTGGCTGAGGCAATGGAGAGCTGACCATGAACATACTCGTGGTTCTGAAAATGGTGCCCGACGTGGTCGAGGAACTGGAGGTCGCCCAGGATGGTAAGGCGCTGGACACCGAATTCCTGCGCTTGATCCTGAGCGAGTCCGACGATCACGCTCTGGAGCAGGCCATCCTGCTCAAGGAACGTCACGGCGGCACGGTGACGGTTCTGGCGATGGACGCTCCCGAGATCGACGACGCTCTGTACACCGCACTGGCGAAGGGCGCCGACCGGGCCATGAAGGTCACCGCGGATGAGCCGGGGTTAGGGACCCGGGCCGCCGCTAACATTCTCGCGGAAATCATTCGCGCCGACCAAAGCCTCTCCCAGGCGGACTTGATCCTCACCGGCACGCAGGCGCTGGACGACCTGGATGGCTTGGTCGCTCCGATAATCGCGCAGAGCTTGGGACGCCCGTATCTGGGCATCGTCACCGCGGTCGCGCCGGATGGCGGGAAGAGCGTGACGGTAGTGAAAGAGTACCCAGGCAGCGTGCGCGGCGAGTTCGATGTCGCGCTGCCGGCCGTACTGGGAATTCAGGCGGCCGAAAAACCGCCCCGCTACGTGCCCGTGGCCAAGGTCCGGGCCGCCATGAAGTCGCTGAAGATCGGTACCGCTGAGGTACCCACGATGGCCGATGGAGGCTGTCGCCTGGTGGAAGTTCTGGCCTTGTCCAAACCGGTGGTCTCGGGACAGGCCGAAATGTTGGAAGGCGATGCCGGCGAGGTTTCCGCGAAGCTATGCGAAATCCTTGCCAGCCGAGGATTGCTCTAGCGAGGAGGATCGGCAACATGGCGGGAAACATCTGGGTACTGGCGGAACACTGGCGGGGAGAGATCTCCGACATTACTTACGAATGTCTGGCGTTGGGGCGCGAAGTGGCCCAGGCGTTGGGCGTCAAACTGGAAGTCCTGCTTTTGGGACACAACGTAAAGGCGCTGGCCGGGAAGCTCGGTGCGGCGGATAACGTGATCTCCATCGACCACGCGGCGCTGGAGATGGTCATTCCCGACGTATACGCCGAGGCGCTGGTCCAAGTCGTGCGCGAGAGAGAGCCCCTGACGGTGCTGGTTCCCTTGACCAACGTCACCATGGGTGTGGGCACGCTGGCCGGCGCGGCGCTGCGCGCTCCAGTGGTGAACTTCTGCAAGGATCTGCGGGTGAACGACGGGCGGCTGGAGGTTGTCGTAGTGCTTTATGGCGGCAAGATGGAAGCCATCGCGGTGCCCGCTTCATCACCTTCCCTGCTGGGCGTCTGGCCGGGCGCGCGGAATCCGGAACAGGGCCAATCGACCGCCATGGCGCCGGTGGAAGATTTCGCGGTGACGTTGCCAGAGAGTCTGCCGGTGACCTTCAAGAAGTACATCGAACCGGAAGCCGGCGACGTGGATATCGCGCAGCAGAACGTGCTGGTGGCGGTGGGACGTGGGATCGGCGGTCAGGAAAACCTGGAACTGGCCGAAGAGCTCGCCGCCGCGCTGGACGGCGCGGTGTGCGGTTCGCGCCCGGTTATCGATCAAGGTTGGCTGCCGCTGGCGCGACAGGTGGGCAAGTCGGGCTTGAGCGTGAAGCCGAAGCTCTACATCGCGGCGGGCATCAGCGGCGCGCCGGAGCATGTGGAGGGCATCAAAGACTCCGAGTTGATCATCGCCATCAACAGTGACGAGCGGGCGCCCATCTTCAACGTGGCGCACTACGGCATTGTGGGCGACGCACTGGACCTGCTGCCGGCGCTAACCGAGCAAGTGAAGGCCGCGAAAGGTTGACCTGTCATGCATGACCCGGCGCTCACTCTCCATTTCGGCGTGCCCGGTTACGTATTTCTGTGGCTGCTCACGCTGGTTTCGTTCGCCTTGTTCGGGCGCAAGGCGCTGAGCTACATTGGCATACTGCGCCAGGCGCGCGCCGAGAAGCGCTGGGACCGGCCGGTTGAGCGCGCGCTACTGTTCGCGAAGCAGGTGCTGGGCCAAGGGCGCATGTTCCACGAGCGGTTGATCGGCGCGGCGCACTTCCTCATTTTCTGGTCGTTCATGGTATACGCGACCGGCTTCTTCTGGAACCTGATCCGCGGATTGTTCCCGTTCCTGCCGGTGCCCTACGCGGACGAGGTTGGCTGGATGGCGTTCCTGCTGGCCGCCATGGGCGTGTTCGGTTTGGTGGCGCTGGCAGTGGCCGCCGTGCGGCGCTACGCGTTCCCGCCGGCCGGGTTGGAGTTGTCGGCCGACGCCACGCGCATCCTGGTGTTGATCGCGCTGGTGCTCGCGACATCGCTCGCGGGGTTGTGGGCCAAGGGGCAAGAGGACCAGGCGCTCTACCAAACCATGTGGTGGATGCACATGGCCATCGTGCTGGGCTTCATGGCCTACCTGCCGTATTCCAAGCATATGCATTTGCTGGCCTCCCCGTTCAGCGTGTATTTCGGCGCGCTCGGAAAGACCGGCATACCGGCGGCGAGCGAAGGCGCGCGCCGGCGCGAGGAGTTCACCTGGCGCGAATTGCTCACGGGGCTCGCGTGCGCCGAGTGCGGCCGTTGCGAGCGCATCTGTCCGGCGCATGCCAGCGGCTACGCGCTGTCGCCCAAGGTGCTGGCCCACCAGGTGAAGGAGTTGGTACGGTGGGCCGGCCGGCGCCGAGATCGCCACGACCCCCGAAGAGGCCTGGGCCTGCACCACGTGCTTCTCCTGCATGGAGCACTGCCCGGTGTTCAACGAGCACATCCCGCTGATAGTTGAAATGCGCCGCAAGTGGGTGTTGGCCGGCGAAGTCGAGGAAGGGCTGCAACAGGCCATGACGGGCCTGGGGCGTTACGGCAACTCGTTCGGCCAGTCGCCGCGCAATCGCGCCAAGTGGACGCAAGGGCTACCGTTCAAAATCAAGGACGCGCGCAAGGAGCCGGTGGAGTACTTGTGGTTCGTGGGTGACTACGCGTCGTTCGACCCGCGCCTGGTGGAATCGACCCGCGCCGCCGCCATGGTGTTCCAGAAGGCCGGACTCGATTTCGGCATTCTCTACGAATCGGAACAGAACTCAGGAAACGACGTGCGCCGCTCGGGCGAAGAGGGACTTTTCGAGGTGCTGCGGGACAAGAATCTCAAAGCGCTTGAAAAGGCCCGCTTTGAGAAGATCGTCACCACCGATCCACATACCTACCAGGCGCTCAAGAACGAGTACAACGGATTCCGCGTGTTACACGCGGCGGAGTTGGTGGACGAACTGTTGCGCGCCGGCAAACTGGCGCCGGCGAGCAGGTCCGGCGCGAGGGTTACCTACCACGACCCGTGCTACCTGGGCCGTTACAACGGCGTCTATGACGCACCGCGGCGAGTGTTGGAATCGACCGGGGCGCGGATCACCGAGATGCCGCGCCATCGCGCCGACGCCTGGTGCTGCGGCGCCGGCGGCGGACGCATCTGGATGGAAGATGTCGCCGGCGTGAAGGAACGCCCGGCCGAAAGCCGCGTGCGGGAAGCCGCGGCCCTGGACGGCGTCGAAACGCTGGTGGTGTGTTGTCCGAAAGACATGGTGATGTTCCAGGACGCCCTGAAAACCACGGGACTCGAAGGCAAGCTGGTGGTGCGGGACGCCATGGAATTGGTGAGAGAGGCTGTCTGCTCGTGAGGAGGAACGCGGGAATGGACCAGCTCGAGAAGACTACCAACGGGCACGCCAGCGTGGGCGTGTACGTCTGCCATTGCGGTACCAACATCTCGGCCACGGTGGACGTCGAGGCGCTGGCCCGTTACGCCGCCACGCTGCCGGGCGTCACGGTGGCGCGCGATTACAAGTACATGTGCTCGGATCCCGGCCAGGAACTGATCAAGCAGGACATCCGCGAGCACGGCTTGACGCGCATCGTGGTGGCGGCCTGCTCGCCACACCTGCATGAGAAGACCTTCCGGCGCGCCACTGAGGAAGGCGGCCTGAATCCTTACTTCTTCCACATGGTGAACATCCGCGAGCACGACTCGTGGGTGCACACGAACCGCGCCGCGGCCACGGCCAAGGCTCAGGATCTGGTCCGCGCGGCAGTGCGCCGCGTGCGTCTGCACTCGCCGCTGGAGCGCAAGCGCGTGTCAATTCATCCGGACGTTCTGGTGGTGGGCGGCGGCATCGCCGGCATACACGCGGCGCTCACCATGGCCGAAGCCGGCAAGCACGTCTACCTGGTGGAGCGCGAGGCGTCCATCGGCGGCCACATGGCCATGTTCGACAAGACCTTCCCCACGCTGGACTGCGCGGCATGCATTCTCACGCCCAAGATGACTTCGGTGGGGGCGCATCCGAACATCACGCTGTGGAGCATGTCGGAAGTGGCCGAGATTTCCGGCTACGTGGGCAACTTCAAGGCCACCGTCCGCCACAAGCCGCGCTACATCCTGGAAGACGCCTGCGTGGGGTGCCTGGAATGCATCAACGCCTGCGTGTTCAAGGAAGGCAAAGTGTCCGACGAGTTCAACCTGGGACTCGGCAAACGCAAGCCCATCTACATCCCTTTCCCGCAGGCGGTTCCGCAACTGGTAGCCATCGATCCGGACTCCTGCATCGAATTTAAGACCGGAAAGTGCAAGAAGACCTGCGTGGAAGCCTGTGCGGAACGCCAGGCCATTTCGTTCACGCAAACCGAGACCTTTGACACCATCGAGATCGGCAGCGTGATCATGGCCACCGGCTTCGAAATCTTCGACGCCAAACGAGTGCCTTATTACGGGTACGGGACCTACCCGAACGTTTACACAGCGCTCGAAGTGGAACGGCTGGTGAACGCTTCCGGACCCACCGGCGGCGAAGTGGTCCTGCGCGATGGGCGCAAGCCTAAGACCGTGGGCATTGTGCACTGCGTGGGCAGCCGCGACGTGAACACCAACAAGTACTGCTCGCGCGTCTGCTGCATGTACTCGCTCAAGCTGGCGCACCTGCTCAAGGAGCACACGGGCGCCGAAATCTTCAACTTCTACATCGACATGCGCACGCCCGGCAAGGGCTTTGAGGAGTTCTACTGCAACACCGCCGAAGAGGGCGTGAATTTCATTCGCGGCAAAGTGGCCGACGTCTACCCGGAAGGGAACGGCACGGGCCGGCTGATCATGCAGGCGGAAGACACGCTGCTGGGCTTCGTGCGCAAGATTCCGGTGGACATGGTGGTGCTCTCGGTGGGACTGGAAGCACGCCACGACGCGCACGAGGTGCGCCGGCGCTTTAATCTTTCCTGTACCAACGAAGGGTTCTTCCTGGAGCGGCATCCCAAGCTGGCGCCGGTGAGCACGTTCACCGATGGCATTTTCCTGGCGGGATGTTGCCAGGGTCCCAAGGACATCCCCGACACGGTGGCGCAAGCCGGCGCCGCCGCCGCCGAATGCCTGGCGCTGATCGACAAACAGTACGTCGAGATGGAACCCAACACGGCCGTCGTGGACGAAGAAGAATGCTCGGCTTGCCGGACCTGCGTCGCGATGTGCCCCTACAGCGCCATCGGCGTTCGCGAGGAATCGAAAAAGGCGTGGGTCAACGAGGCGCTGTGCAAGGGCTGCGGAACGTGCGTGGCCGCCTGCCCGTCCGGCTCCATCGGCCAGCACATGTTTGAAGACGAGGAGATTCTCGAGGAGATTCAGGGGGTACTTGCCTAGCGCCGCATTTCATCTCGTCCGCCCGATCTTGGTTTTCTTCGTAGCGCGGGGTCCCTGCTTGGGGAAGTCCGCGGATTTTGGAGACACATGTTTAAATTCAGAAAAATGAAATTCCAGAGGGAGGCGGTGCCCGAATGGCCGCACAAGGTGAAGACCTTGCCTGGATGCGAAAACATCTTCTCGTGCATCCAGTGCGGCACCTGCTCGGGAACCTGCCCTCTGTCGATCTATATGGACTTTACGCCCCGGCGCATCATGAGTCTGTTGCGCGAGGGCTTCCGCAAGGAAGCGTTGGGAAGCGAGACGATCTGGCTGTGCGCGTCCTGTTACGCCTGCGCGGTGCATTGCCCGCAGGACATTCATATCACCGACGTGATGTACAGCCTCAAGCGCGAAGCGATCAAGGACAATCTTTATCCGAAGCGTTTTCCAATTCCGGTGCTGGCCCGCGAATTCTACAAGATTGTGAAGCGCCGCGGCCGCAGTTCGGAAACCTGGTTGGTGTTGAGCATGGCGCTCCGTTCTAATCCATTTATCCTACTTGGCATGGCGAAGTCCGGTTGGGATCTGCTCAGAACCGGCAGATTATCGTTCAAGTCCGAGGGCATCCGCAATCCGAAAGATCTGCAGCGGGAGTTGGCTGTGAAGAAGGAGATTGCCTGATGCCCAAGACCCGCAAACCCGATCCCAAAGGCTATCTCTACTTCCCGGGCTGCTCTTTGAAAGCTACCGGCCGCGCCTACGAAGAGAGCATGCTGGAACTGTTCCGGCGGCTGGAACTGCCGCTGGAGGAACTCGACGACTGGAACTGCTGCGGCGCCACGTCCTACATGGCCGTCGACGAAGGTTCCGCCTTTCTGCTGTCGGCGCGCAACCTGTCGCTGGCGCACAAGGCACCGGGTAACCGCGATCTGCTGGCGCCTTGCGCGGCCTGCTACCTGGTTCTGCGCAAGACCCAGGATTACGCCCAGAAGTATCCTTCCATCAAGCAGGAAGTGGCTGAGTCGCTGCGCGCGGTGGACCTGCCGGACATGAATTCGGTGAAGGTGCGCCATCCGCTGGAGATGCTGTACAACGACATTGGTCTCGACGCGATCAAGTCGAAGATCGCGCGGCGCTGGCACGGCGGTCACGTGGCATGTTACTACGGCTGCCAGGCGGTGCGACCCTACGACGAAGTCGACAAACCATGCAATCCCATGCGCATGGACCAACTCCTGAACGCGGCCGGCATTCCCACCGTGAACTACTCGCTCAAGACCAAGTGCTGCGGCGGGTCGCTCACCGGCACCATCCACGACGTGGGCATCCGGCTCAACTACATTCTGTTGAAAGAGGCCGTGCGCAACGGCGCGCAGGCCTTGGTGACTATTTGTCCGCTTTGCCAATTCAACCTCGACACATACCAGAAGGAGATCAGCAAGGCCACTGGAGAGCACTTCGACATGCCCATCTTCTACCTGACCCAGACTTTGGGGTGGGCGTTGGGCGGTGACCTCGACAAGCTCGGACTCAAGCGCGCCATCTCGGGACGAGAGCAAGTGAAGGACTGGATGTTGAAGTCCCACGAGGAGGTGGAGAGCTATGTCTGAAGCCAAAGCGAACGTCCGCGTGGGAGTGTACGTCTGCCATTGCGGACATAACATTGGCGCGGTGGTGGACTGCAAGGAGGTGGCCGATTTCGCGGCCAATCTCCCCAACGTCGTCATTTCCCGCGACTACAAGTACATGTGCTCGGACCCCGGGCAGGAGATGATCCAGCAGGACATTCACGAGTTCAAGCTGGATCGCGTCGTGGTGGCCAGTTGCTCGCCGCTGTTGCACGAGCACACCTTCCGCGAAGCCCTGGCTCACGGAGGTCTGAATTCTTTCTTTCTGCAGATGGTGAACATCCGCGAGCACGACTCGTGGGTGCACGAGGATCACGCCGCCGCCACGTTGAAGGCCCAGGACCTGGTGCGCGCCGCCGTCCGTCGCGTGGTGCTGCACCGGGCGCTCGAACGGCGGCAGGTGAACATCAATCCGAAAGTTTTGGTGGTGGGCGGAGGTATCGCGGGTATTCACGCGGCGCTGACGCTGGCCAGGGCCGGCAAGAAGGTGATCCTGGTCGAACGCGAACCAACCATCGGCGGCCACATGGCCAAGTTCGATAAGACCTTCCCCACCATGGACTGCGCCGCCTGCATCCTTACGCCGAAGATGTCGCAAGTGCGCAACCATCCCAACATCACCTTGTGGACGCTTTCCGAAGTCACCAAGGTGGACGGCTACCTGGGCAACTTCCAGGTCACCGTGAAGCGCTGGCCGCGCTTTGTCATCGAGGAAGCCTGCATCGGATGCCAGGAGTGCATCGAAGCCTGCGTCTTCAAGGTA
This sequence comes from Terriglobales bacterium, assembly GCA_963745655.1. GTDB lineage: Bacteria > Acidobacteriota > Terriglobia > Bryobacterales > Bryobacteraceae > JAJFUV01. The sequence goes on from CAVUYK010000013.1 coordinate 383,274, forward strand.
GGCAAGACCGAAGACGATTTCAACGAAGGCCTGGCCAAGCGCAAGCCCATCTACATTCCCTTCCCGCAAGCCGTTCCGCAAACGGTGCTCATCGATCCGGAGTCCTGCATCCAGCTCAAGACCGGCCGCTGTAAGAAGACCTGCGTGGAAGCTTGCGGCGATCGCAAGGCCATTCGCTTCGACCAGCAGGAAGTCGAGGAAGTGGTCGACGTCGGCAGCATCATCGTCTCCACCGGCTTCAAGACTTTCGACGCGGCGCGCGTGCCGGACCTGGGCTACGGCGTCTATCCGAACGTTTACACGGCGCTCGAAGTCGAACGGCTGGTGAACGCCAGCGGGCCGACGGGCGGCGAAGTGGTGCTGCGCGACGGCACGACGCCGAAGTCGGTGGGCATTATTCACTGCGTCGGCAGCCGCGACGTGCGCACCAATGCGCACTGCTCGCGCGTCTGCTGCATGTACTCGTTGAAGCTCGCGCACTTGCTCAAGGAACACACCGGCGCGGAGGTGTTCAACTTCTACATCGACATGCGCACGCCGGGCAAAGGCTTCGAGGAGTTCTACCAGAAACTGCTCCAAGAGGGCGTCCACATGATCCGCGGCAAGGTGGCCGAGGTCACCGACTGGGCGCTGGACAAGAGCGAGGAAGGCAAGCTGGTGCTCCGCGTCGAGGACACGCTGGCCGGCTTCGTCCGCCGCATTCCGGTGGACATGGTGGTGCTGTCGACCGGACTCGAGCCGCAGGAAGACGCCGGCGATGTCCGCCGCCTGTTCAACATCAGTTGCTCAACCGGTGGATTCTTCCTCGAACGCCATCCCAAGCTCGCGCCGGTGAGCACGTTCAGCGATGGCATCTTCCTGGCCGGCTGTTGCCAGGGTCCCAAGGACATTCCCGACACGGTGGCCCAGGCGGGCGCCGCGGCCTCCGAATGCCTGGCCCTGATCGACGCCCTGGTGCAGGAACTCGAACCGAACACGGCCTTCATCGTCGCCGAGGAGTGTTCCGGCTGTAAGACCTGCATTCCGATGTGCCCTTACAGCGCCATCAGCTTCAAGGAAGAGCTGAAGGTCGCCTATATCAACGAGGCGCTCTGCAAGGGCTGCGGCACCTGCGTGGCCGCCTGCCCGTCCGGAACCATCAAGCAGAACCTGTTTGAGGATGAAGAGATCTACGAAGAAATCAAAGGAGTGCTCAATTATGCCTGAGGATCTCGTCCAGCTATCATCCGGGACCGGCGACGGTCCCTTCGAGCCCAAGATCGTGGCTTTTTTCTGTAACTGGTGCACCTACCTGGCCGCCGATCTCGCGGGCACTTCGCGATTCAAGTACGCGCCCAACATCCGCGTCATCCGCCTGATGTGCTCGGGCCGCGTGGACCCGCAGTTCATCCTGGACGCTTTCGCCAAAGGCGCCGACGGCGTTCTCATCGGCGGCTGCCATCCCGGCGATTGCCATTACCAGGAAGGCAACTACAAGACCTATCGCCGCATGGAGGTCCTCAAGCACATGCTGCGGGATTTCGGAATTGAAGAAGACCGCTTCCGCCTGGAGTGGATCTCGGCGGCCGAGGGCGACAAGGTGCGCACCGTGGTCAACGACATGGTAGAGAAGGTGCGCGCGCTCGGGCCGCTGAAGATCCAAGTGCCTGAGGAAGTGTTCAGTGAGGAGGTGCCGGCGTAATGAGCGATAAACCGAAAGTGGCATTTTATTGGTGCGCGAGCTGCGGCGGGTGCGAAGAGGCCGTGGTGGACCTGGCCGAGAAGATTCTCGACGTCGTGGCCAAGATCGACATCGTGCTGTGGCCCGTGGCCATGGACTTTAAGCGCAAGGACGTCGAAGCCATGGCCGACGGTGCGATTACCGTCAGCTTCATCAACGGCGCTATCCGCACCACCGAGCAAGAGGAGATGGCCGACCTGCTGCGCAAGAAGTCGCAGTACGTCATCGCCTTCGGCGCCTGCGCGCAACTGGGCGGCATTCCCGGCCTCGCTAACCTGTCCGACCGCGAGGAGATTTTCCGGGCCGTCTACACGGAATCGGTAAGCACGGTGAACGCTCCCGGCACCATGCCGGAAACCGTCCATCATGAAAACGGCTTCACCGTGACGCTGCCGGGTTTCTACAACACCGTGCGCACGCTCGCCGACGTGATCGACGTCGACTACTACGTGCCCGGCTGCCCGCCGACGCCCAAGATGCTCGCCGAAACCGTGGAGGCGCTGCTCAGTGGGAATCTGCCGCCGAAGGGCTCCGTGCTGGCTCCGGACAAAGCCTTGTGCGAGACCTGTTCGCGCAAGGATTCGAAACCGGATAAGTTACTCTTAAAAGAGTACAAGCGCCCGCACCAGGTGATTCTCGACCAGGAAACCTGCCTGCTCGCCCAGGGCGTCATCTGCCTGGGCCCGGCCACGCGCGCCGGCTGCGAGACCCGCTGCATCAACGGCAACATGCCCTGCACCGGTTGTTTCGGGCCCACCAGCCGGGTGTTGGATTATGGCGCCAAAGCCATGAGCGCCATCGCGTCGATGGCCGACTCGAACGACGAGAGCGAGATCGAGCGCATCATGGCCACCATCCCGGATCCCACCGGCACGTTCTACCGCTACAGCCTGCCGGCGTCGCTGCTGCGCCGCAAGAAGATCGACCAGGAGGTACCCGCGAATGTCTAGCACGCCCCAGAGAATCACCATCGACCCGGTCACGCGTCTGGAAGGTCACGGCAAAATCGAGATCTTCTTGAACGAGGCCGGCACGGTCGACCGCGCGTTCTTCCAGATCCCCGAATTGCGGGGCTTCGAGAAATTCGCCGAGGGCCGGCCCGCGGAAGACATGCCGCAGATCACCTCGCGCATTTGCGGCGTCTGTCCCACGGCGCATCACATGGCCTCCACCAAGGCCCTGGATATGCTCTACAAGGTGACGCCGCCACCGGCGGCCAAGCGTATCCGCGAGCTCTTCTACAACGTGTTCATGGTGGAAGACCACGCGCTGCACATCTACTTCCTGGGCGGGCCGGATTTCATCGTCGGGCCGCAGGCGCCGGCGGCCGAGCGCAACATCCTCGGCGTTATCGCCAAGGTTGGCGTCGAGGTCGGCCAAAAAGTGGTCGGGATGCGCCGCAAGTTGCGCGACCTTCTCGCGCTCACTGGCGGCAAGGCCGGCCATCCCGTGCTCGGGTTGCCGGGCGGCGTCGCCAAGCGCATCTCCAAGGACGACCAGGCACAATTCCGCGCCGTCGCCAATGAAGCGGTGGATTTCGCCAAGTTTACACTGGATGTCTTCGACAAACTGGTGCTTCAGAGAAGCGATTACGTCGATCTGATTCTTTCCGACGTCTTCACGCACAAGACCTATTACATGGGCATGGTGGACGAGTCCAACCACGTAAACTTCTACGACGGCACCATGCGCGTCGTGAAGCCGGATGGAGGCGAGTACGCCAAGTTCCCCAGCGGCCAGTACCTGGACTACATAGCCGAACACGTCGAACCGTGGAGCTATGTGAAGTTTTCGTACTTGAAACAGGTCGGCTGGAAGGGCTTTGTGGACGGCCCGGAGAGCGGCGTTTACAGCGTGGCGCCGCTGGCGCGTTTGAACGTCGCCGACGGTTTCGCGACCCCGCTCGCGCAGGCGGCCTATCAGCAATACATGCAGGTGCTGGGAGGAAAGCCTGTGCACCACACGCTCGCGCACCACTGGGCGCGAGCCATTGAGCTGCTCTACGCCGCCGAACGGATGAAGGAGTTGGCGAACCATAAGGAACTTACAGATCCGAATGTTCGCACCCTCCCCACCGAGGTCCCCACCGAGGGCGTGGGGATCGTCGAAGCTCCTCGCGGCACGCTGATTCATCACTACACCACCGATGAGAAGGGTCTCATCCGCAAAGCCAACCTGATTGTGGCCACCACCAACAACGCCGCCCGCATCGCTATGAGCGTCGAGAAGGCGGCCAAGGGGCTCGTCACTCGGGATAACATCTCCGAGGGCGTGCTCAATATGGTGGAAATGGCGTTCCGCGCCTACGATCCCTGCAACGGCTGCGCCACGCATTCGTTGCCCGGCAGCATGCCGCTCCAGATCCACGTCCACGAAGCCGATGGCTCCACCGCCGGTATTCTGCGGCGTGATCTCGACGGCCGCATTACGCGCCAATGACCATGCCCGTTACGCGCCTTCTCGCTTTGGGCAACGACATTCTCGCCGACGACGCTTTCGGTATCCGCGTCGCCGGCGAGGCGCGTGGTTTGTTCGGCGATCGTCTGGATGTGGTCGAGAGTGCGGAAGCCGGCATGGCGCTGCTCGACCACGTCCAGAACTGCAACCGCCTGATTGTCGTCGATACGGTGGTAACCGGCCAAGCCGCCCCCGGCACTATCACTACTCTTCGCAACGAGGAATTTCGCGTGGTACCGGGCGGCTCGCCGCACTATGTAGGTTTGTTCGAAGCCATTCAACTCGCCGGCAAACTCGGCCTGCCCGTCCCCGAGGAAGTGATCATCATTATCGTCGAAGCCGCCGACACGTTCACCGTGGGCGGCCCCTTGACGCCGGCCGTGGAAGCCGCCATGCCCAAGGTACTGGATCAGATCGGGCAACTCCTTGTAAACCCGGGACAGTACCCTCAATTCCCGATTTCCGCACGCATGGTTCTGTCAGGAGAAATGGGGAATTGAGGGTACTGTCCCGGGTTTACAAGGGTTTTTCGATATCATGGAAGTCTAATCGCTTCAGGAGAGCACTCATACATGAAACCTCTGCCCGTACCGGCTCAGCCGCCGCTGGCCGACCAGGACTACGTCGACCAGGTGATTACCCGCCATTCCGCGCGCGCGGGCCGGCTGTTGAGCATTCTGGAAGAACTCCAGGAACACCACCCACAGAAGTATCTGCCAATGGAAGTTCTGGATTACGTCGCCGTGAAGACCGGCATTCCGCGGGCTCAAATCTATAGTGTTGTCAGTTTCTATGCCCTCTTTAATCTAGAGCCCCAGGGGAAGAACACGGTCTGCATCTGCCGCGGCACGGCTTGCCACACGCACGGCTCGCGTAATTTGCTGGAGCGCCTGAAACTGGAACTTGGCGTGACAGACTCGTCTGAGGAAGGCGGCGGCGCCGACAAACTGTACATGACGACAGCCGACGGCAAGTACACGCTACGTACGGTGGCATGCTTCGGACAGTGCGCGCTGGCGCCGGTGGTCGAGGTGAATCACAACATTCTCGGCCACGTCAATGAGCAGGCCTTGAAGCGCGAGATCGACCACCTGGAAGGGGATCGTAGAAAACATGCGAATTAGTGACTTCAGCACCTTCAACGCGGTGCGGGAGTCGGGCATGGCGAAGCTGCTACCGTCACGCCCGCGCATCGCCGTCGGCATGGGCACCTGTGGCAGCGGCAACGGCGCCGAAGGCGTCTACCATGCCTTCTCCTCGGCCATCGACAGGCGCGGCCTGGGTTGTAACCTGACCCGTGTGGGTTGCTTCGGCTTCTGCGCCGAAGAGCCGCTGGTGAATCTGTGGCTGCCCGGCAAACCGCTGGTGGTTCTGCGCCGCGTCCAGCACAACGACGTCGAGCGCATTCTCGACGACGCGGCGGCGGGCGAAATCCCGAGCGATTTGGTCCTGTGCAAGATGGAGGACTGGGATCACATCACGGGGCACGTGACTTACGGCTCTGGTTATCCCGATATCCCCAACTGGCACGAGGTCCCCTTCTTCAACGGCCAGAAAAAAATCGTTCTGCGCAACTGCGGCCTCATCAATCCCGGCGACATTGAGGAGTACATCGCCGTGGGCGGCTATCAGGCGCTCTACAAGGTGTTGATCGACGCCAATCCGGCCGCGGTGGTGGAGCAGATCAAGGCTTCCAAGCTGCGCGGGCGCGGCGGCGCGGGCTACCTGACCGGCATCAAGTGGGAGTTTCTGCGGAGCGCGACGGCCGAACCGAAGTACATCATCTGCAACGCGGACGAAGGCGACCCCGGCGCCTACATGAACCGCAACGAGATCGAGAGCGATCCGCACGCGCTCATCGAAGGCATGGTCATCGGTGGATACGTCATGGGCGCCACCGAGGGCATCGTCTACATCCGCGCCGAGTATCCGCTCGCCGTGCACCGCTTGAGCCGCGCCATCGAGCAGGCCAAGGAGTACGGCCTGCTGGGGGAGAACATTCTCGGACGCGGCTTCCACTTCAATCTGACGCTGGTGGAAGGCGCGGGCGCCTTCGTCTGCGGCGAAGAGACCGCCTTGATACGGTCGCTGGAAGGCAAGGCGGGACGTCCCACGCCCGCGGCCTCCCTACCCCGCGCAGAAGGGCCTGTTCGGCAAGCCCACCAACATCAACAACGTCGAGACCTGGTACAACATCGCGCCCATCGTCATCAAGGGCCCGGCTTGGTTCACGGAAACGGGCAGCACCAAGAGCAGTGGAACGAAAGTGTTCTCGCTGGTGGGCAAGGTGGAAAGCACCGGCCTGGTCGAGATGCCGCTGGGCACGCCGCTGCGCAAGCTTCGTCTACGACATCGGCGGCGGCGCTCCGCACGGCTCGCACGGTGAAGAGCCGTGCAGACGGGCGGCCCATCGGGCGGCTGTATTCCGCAGGAGATGTTCGACACGCCGGTGGACTACGAGACGCTGGCGCAACTGGGGTCCATCATGGGCTCCGGCGGCATGGTTGTCATGGACGAAGACAACTGCATGGTGGACGTGGCGCGCTACTTCATCGAGTTCACGCACTCGGAGTCCTGCGGCAAGTGCGTCCCCTGCCGCGTGGGTTTGGACAAAGAGCTTCAGATCTTGAACAACTTTACGCGCGGCGTGGCCTCGGCGAGCGACCTGGGCACGCTGGACGAATTAAGCCGCATGATCCGCGACACGTCGCTGTGCGGATTGGGGCAGACGGCGCCCAATCCCGTGCTCACCACCATGCGGCATTTCCGGCACGAGTTCGAGGACCACATCCGCGCGCACCGCTGCCGCGCCGGCGTCTGCGAGGAGCTGGCGGTTTCGCCTTGCGAGAACTCCTGCCCGCTGCACATGAACATCCCGCGCTTCCTGCAGCTATATAAGGAAGACCGGCTGGAGGAGGCCTTCGAGAGCGTCATTCTCGACAACCCGCTGCCCGCATCCACGGGCCGCGTTTGCCAGCATCCGTGCGAACATCGCTGCCGCCGCGCCGCCATCGATGAACCGGTGAATATGCGCGACGTGCATCGTTTCATCGCCGACGCCATCTACCAATCGGGCCGCTACGACCAAATGATGGACAGAGTCGCGGCGCGCAAACTCAAGTCCACCGGCAAGAAGATCGCCGTGGTGGGCGCCGGCCCCACCGGCCTGGCTTGCGCGTTCTACCTGGCCATGCTGGGCCACGAAGTGACGGTGTACGAATCCAACCCGGAAGCCGGCGGCATGCTGCGCTACGCGCTTCCGGAATACCGCCTGCCGAAGGATGTTTTGGAGAAGGAACTTCAACTGATCCGGCGCATCGGCGTGAATTTCATTTTCAACACCCGAGCTGGTTTCGACATCCCGCTCAACGAAATCGATTCCATGTACGACGCCGTGTTTCTTTCCATCGGCACCTGGAAGGAAGCCTGGGTCTATCTGCCCGGCACCGAACTGCGCGGCGTGATGCCGGCGCTCTTGTTCCTGGAGGCTGTGTCGAAGGAGACCGAATCCGGGCTGGGCAAGAAGGTGGTGGTGATAGGCGGCGGCAACGCGGCCATCGATTCGGCGCGCACGGCACTGCGCATGGGCTCGGACGTGACGGTGATCTACCGCCGCGAGCGCAAGGACATGCCAGCCATCGCGGAGGAGACCGAAGCCGCCGAGGCCGAGGGCGCCGAGTACGTGTTCCTGGCCACGCCGCACCGCATCGTGGGCGACCGCCAGGGCGGCGTGCAAGCCATCGAGGTGGTGAAGACGCGGCTGGGCGAGTACGATGCCTCGGGACGACGCCGGCCCATCCCGACCGACGAAATCATGCGCTTCGAGTGCGACACGGTGGTGCTTGCGGTGGGCGAAACCGTGGATCTCGATTTCGCCCGCGCCTCGGGCCTCACGCTCAAGGAAAACGGCACCATCGAGGTGGACCGCTACTCGCTCGAAACCAGCCGGACGAAGTTCTTCGCCGGCGGCGACCTGATCACCGGCGCCTCCAACGTATCGAACGCCATGGGCTACGGCAAGAAAGCCGCGCGCAACATCGACGAGCGGCTGATGGGCGTGCGGCGGTTCGACCAGATTTACAGCGAGTTCGACTACGACCAGACCGCGCCCGCGCAGCCCAGCGCCAGCCGGCGCCATGTCTGCGGCGAACTGGTTCCCCTGGAACGCGTGAAGGTCTTCGACGAGGCCGTTCTGGGGTTGACGGCCATCGAAGCCATGGAGGAATCCTGCCGCTGCCTGCGTTGCGACATCCGCAACGGCGATCACTAGCGGCAACCGCGCAGCGGCCCGTGCACCGGCCGTCGCGCTTAGAAAGGAGCGCATTGCTTGCCCCATAAAGTATCCATTCGAATCGACGGAGAATACGTCAGCGCCACCGACGACCAGACCATTCTCGAAGCCGCGCGCGCCAACGGCAAATACATTCCCGCGCTCTGTTACATGGAAGGCCTCACCGCGGTGGGCGCCTGCCGGCTCTGCATTGTCGAGGTGTCGGGGGTGGGACGCCCGCTGCCGGCCTGCACTACGCCTGTGCAGGAAGGCATGTCGGTGAACACCTCGACGCTGAAGCTGCAGGGCTATCGCAAGATCGCTGTCGAGCTGTTGTTCGTCGAGCGCAATCATATCTGCGCGGTGTGCGTTTCCAACGGCCACTGCGAGCTGCAATCGCTGGCGCAGAAACTGGGCGTCAACAGCGTTCGCTATCCCTACAGCTTCCCCAAGGTCGGCGTCGACATGAGCCACGAGCGCTACGTGCTCGACCACAACCGCTGCATCCTCTGCACGCGCTGCGTGCGCGCTTGCGGCGAAGTGGAAGGCGCGCACGTCTGGGACATCCGTAGCCGCGGCATCGGTTCGCGCCTGGTATGCGAATTGAACCAGACATGGGGCACCTCGCGAAACTGCACGGCCTGTGGCAAGTGCGTGAACGTCTGCCCGACGGGCGCCTTGGCCGAAAAGGGCTGGTCGGTCGAGGAGATGATCAAGAACGGCGAACCGGTCAGCCGGCTGGCCGCGCAGCGAGGAGCGGAGTTATGAGCAAGATCAAACTGGCTACCGTGTGGCTGGACGGCTGCTCGGGTTGCCACATGTCGCTGCTCGACATCGACGAAGGCATTGTCGCGGTGGCCAAGAAAGCCGACATCGTCTACGGACCGCTGGTCGATGCGCAGGAGTTCCCCGAGGGCGTGGACGTGGCCCTGGTGGAGGGCGCCGTGTCGAGCCAGGAGGACATGAAGATGATCCAGCTGATCCGCAAGCGCAGCAAGATGGTGGTGGCGCTGGGCGATTGCGCGGTCACCAGCAACGTGCCCAGCATGCGCAACTCGGTGCCGGTGAAGAAACTGCTCGAACGCATCTACGTCGAAGGCGTGCAGGCCAATCCGGGCGTGCCCACCGAAGGCGTGCCCCCGCTGCTCAAGCACGCCATCCCGTTACACGAAGCCGTAAAGATCGACCTTCATATCCCCGGCTGTCCGCCCAAAGCGGACGCCATCTTCTACGTCATCGGCGAGTTGTTGGCCGGGCGCAAACCCGACCTCATGAACAAGGTGAAATTTGGCTAGGAAATCATCCGTGGTTGGGCAGCAAAAGGATTCATGCATGAAGAAGATTATGATCAACCCCGTGACCCGCATTGAGGGCCACGCCAAGATCAGCATCCATCTCAATGGCGACGGGAAGGTCTCTTCCACCGAGTTCCACGTCACGCAGGTGCGCGGGTTCGAGAAGTTCGTCGAAGGGCGGCCGTACTACGAGATGCCGTCCATCACGGCGCGCATCTGCGGCATCTGCCCCATCAGCCATCTGCTCGCTTCGGTGAAGGCTTGCGACGCCATCATGGCGGTACAGATCCCGGAGACGGCCGCTCTGCTGCGCGAATTGCTGCACTGCGGACAGTTCGTGCAGAGCCACGCGCTGAGCTTCTTCCACCTTTCCGCGCCCGATTTGCTGCTCGGCATGGATAGCGATCCGGCCAAGCGCAACGTCATCGGCGTCCTCGAAAAGCATCCCGACGCGGCGCGCGACGGCATCGCGCTGCGCAAGTTCGGCCAGCAGGTGATTGAGCGGTTGGCGGGGGAGCGCGTGCATCCGTCGTGGACCGTTCCGGGCGGCGTGAACGCACCGCTCAACGCCGAGACGCGCGAGCTGATCTTGAGCGAATTGCCGATGGCGAAATCTATCGCGCGCCGCACGCTGAAGTTCTACAAGGGCGTGGTGGACCAGTTCCAGGAGGAGATCTCCACGTTCGGCAACATGCGCTCCATGTACGCGGGACTGGTGGACGCGCGCGGGCGCCTGCAACTCTACGACGGGCGTCGTGCGCTTCCGCGACGCCGACGGCAAGGACGTCGCCGACATCGAGAAGCCGCGTCTCTATCAGAACTATATCTCCGAATCCGCGCTGCCCAATTCGTACCTGAAAGCGCCCTACTACAAGCCGTTGGGATTCCCGGATGGTCTGTATCGCGTGGGGCCGCTGGCGCGGCTGAATGTGGCCGACCGTTGCGGCACGCCGGAAGCCGACACCGAGTTCGAAGAGTACCATCAGAGGTTCGGCAAGGTGGTGGAAAGCTCGTTCCATTTCCACTATGCGCGATTGATCGAGGCGCTCTACGCGCTGGAGCGCATGGAGATGCTGCTGGACGATCCGGCCATCCTGGACTCGCACGTACGCGCGCACGCCGGCGTGAATTCGCTCGAAGGCGTGGGCATCGCCGAAGCGCCGCGCGGCATCCTGATCCACCACTACAAAGTGGACGAGAAGGGCGCCATGAAGTGGGCCAACCTGATCATCGCCACCGGCCACAACAACCTGGCCATGGGCCGCTCCATCGAGCAGGTGGCCAAGCACTTCGTCAACGGCAAGAAGCTCGAGGAGGGCATGCTCAATCGCGTTTCAGCCGTGGTGCGCGCCTACGACCCGTGCCTGAGCTGCTCGACCCACGCGCTGAACCAACCGGCGCTCGAAGTGCGGTTATTCGACGCCGAAGGCACGCTGCTCGACACCCTGCGGCAATAGGTCGCAGAGGGGTCAGCCTGATATGACACCTTTTTCGGATGGATTTGCCCGGCACAGTTGTAAGTGGCAACGACTTCGCGCCGGGCCGGGTAACGGATCTTCGTTACACCACCGGCCAGGTTGTATTCGTAGGAGCGGTACAAATGAGGCTGTCGGAATTACCCAGGAACTTGACGGGCATCAGCTTCAATTCGAACGTGTCGGGCATCGACGACGGCCGCTCCTGTAACGAGGGTCACGGGTGCTTTTCGATCTCACCCAATGGAGGTTCCATTGCCGGAGCGGCTTTGCTCCGCAATCCGACGCCCAAACAGCTCCTGATACTCTCTCGCACAATCTGAGGAAGCTTTTTCAAGTTCCCCGATCCGCGATGCACGCCTTATTAGGTTTCGTCTCGTTGCCAACCGCCAGAGCACGTACGGAACGCCAACGAGGCTCACGCAAAGTCCTCCTAGAATTAGAACAAGCCCAAAATCCTTCCCTCCGCTATTGAAGAGCCCCACCACGCAGGTGATCCCAAGAACAACCGCAAGTTCTGGAAAGCATCCGCGCTTAAGGGTCTTCGCGCCCATCCGAAGGCGCTGGAGTTCCTCCTGGGCCTTCCAGTAATTCTCTTGTGGTGTTGGTTCAGCCTGAAATGGAGAGAGGGCGCTCTCCGCTAGTGAGTATTCCGCCCTTCGGGCGTGGATTTTCAAGGCATCGGGGTCTTTCGATCCGATGAAGGTTTGGGCAGCGCAACAAAGCGGTCCCTGCGCCGCCGTTCATCGGCTCGATGAGCCCACCGGGCTATCCCTCGGCGTGGTTGCGTCCCCGTATTGCCCGCTTCCGTTTCGCCCGGCAAAATCATTGTAGCTCCGCCACGTCCTGCGGTCTCAACTTGCGGTTTGCCCATCATGCGACCGGAATCGGCATGCGCCAATCGAGCCTGGAACTCCAATCCTTTGGGCAGCAACGTCCCCTCTGATATGTTGGGAGGTCTGGGAGGTATTGGTTTGAGCGATCAAGTTCTCGCGATACTTCGCGGCGAAGTCGCTGACATCATTTTTGGATCTGTTTTCCTGTTTGTCGGATTGGCGACCTGCGGCATTGCCGGGATTCGCCGAGGGAGCGGAACGCGCATCCTTGTTTGGCTGGGAATCTGGAGCACGATGTACGGCGCCATGCAACTGAGTCAATCTCAGGCTGTTGTAGCGGTGTCGGCGCGCTGGCTTCAGATCAGCGCTCCATACGCGAACACCGCGATGACGTACCTGCTCGTAGTTCCTGGTTTGCTCTGCTTCCTGGAACTGAGCCTGGGCAAAATGCGGTTCCTCATTGGGGTGGCCGCCTTCGTGGGGCTGGCGATTGCAGTCGCCGGCATGGCCTTCTTTGTTTTTACGGGCTCCCACGACAGGTTGATGCTTTACAACAATCTGCTAGGGTTCTGCGTGCTCTTTGTCCTGACGACCGTCGTCGCAGTACCGGCATTATCCAGCAAGTACCTCGTTCTGCGCGATCGCGGCGTTCTGCGGATCGGCACACTCGTTTTCGCTGTTGAAGCCCTGTATAACAGCCTGTCGCGCCCCCTGGGCTTCTTCGGGAGCCCGCGAATCCTGGACCACCTCGGTTTCGGTATTCTCGTCTTCTCGTTTGGTTATGTCGCGCTGCAGCTAGTCCTTGGGAACGAGCGCCGCTTGATCTCCATGGAGAATGAACTCGCGATCGCCCGCAAAATCCAGACATCGATTCTTCCAAGCAGCGTTCCCGAACTCAACCATGCCCGCGTCAGCGCCGCTTACCGTCCCATGACTGAGGTGGCAGGCGACCTTTATGAGTTCATTCCTGTCGATCGGAACCGGGTTGGCTTCCTGGTGGCTGACGTCTGCGGGCATGGGGTCCCAGCCGCGCTGATCGCGTCGATGGTCAAAGTCGCCGTGCAAATGGTGGTGGCTTGTGCGGATGACCCGGCAGCAGTGCTGCGCGGGTTGAACCGTGTCCTTTCCGGGCAATTGCGCGGTCAACTCGTCTCGGCAGCCTATCTGTGGCTTGATACGGAGAACTGCAGGGCGCTGTATTCCGCCGCCGGACACCCACCCCTTCTGCGCTGGCGGCGGGGCAACCTAGAGCAAATTGAAAGCAACGGCTTAATCTTTGGAGTGAGGCCGGAGTTCGACGAGTATCCGGTTTGCACAATGCCGATCGCTCCGGGCGACCGCTTCCTGCTCTACACCGACGGCGTCACAGAGCCCCAGAATGCCAACGGCGATGCCTTCGGCGACAGCAGGCTGGAGCAGGTCGTCCGCAGCAACCAGTCATGCCAGCCATCTGAGTTGTCGGACCGGCTGCTCTCGGAGATTGGGCTTTGGTCTCCCATGTCCCAACAGGACGACATCACGCTCATTGTCATCGACGCGGTCTAGCAAGTATTCTGGGCGAATCGTCGGCGGCCCGGAAGTTGAGATTCGGCGTCCCTCGGTTGGGCGAGATTGCACCGGACCAATCACCAGAAGCAGGGGTCGCGCAGATTGGCCCCTTGGGGACTTCACGCGGCTTGCCGGCGACGACTCTGCCGTTGTTGCCTAGCCGCCTCCAGCTTGCGATCCCGTTCGGCGTGGATCTCCTGCTGACGCCCGGCCAGCATGTCCTTCGGCGCGATGTAGCCGATGGCGCTGTTCAAGCGAACGTTGTTGTAATGCTCGACGTAGCCCTCCACCAAGACGCCGCGCATCTTCCAGCGACAGCGGCGTTCCGGGCCGGATGCACTCCCCTTTGAGGGATTTGTGCCAACGTTCGATTTTGCCGTTCGATTGCGGGTAGAACGGCGAAGTCCTGACGTGCGTCATGCCGGAGATCCGAATGAACTCCTTGAAGTCCCTGGCGATGAACTGCGGGCCGTTGTCAGAGATGATCCGGGGCCGGCTTCCGGGTACTTCTCCTTGGCCCGCTGCAAGATGATCTCGATGTCCGCCTCCGTCATCGACTCGCGCAGCTCCCAGTGGACGATGTATCGGCTGTAGCCGTCCAAGATGCTGCACAGGTAGTAGAAGGTGCCACAGATGTTGATGTAGGAGACATCGACGTGCCAGTGCTGATGGGCGGCCAGCGGCTGCTCAAAGCCCGTGCCCTTCTTTGACGGTCTTCCGTTCCACTTCGACAACAGTCCCGCCTGGCTGAGGACGCGCCAGACGCTGGACGGACTCACCGCCACGATGTCGGCATCGAGCATCATGAAGGTCAGCCGCCGGTAGCCTTCCAGCGGATTCTTCAGGTGGAAGCCGACGATGGCCTGCTTCTCCCAATCCTCCAGCCAGAAATCCCGGGGAACCCAGCCGTTGTGCTCGTTGACCTTGCCGTAGCGTTCCCGCCAGTCGTAGAACTTGCTGGCCGCCACGTCGAGCCACGCGATGAACCGCCCGGCGCCGATCTCGGTCTTCTCCGACCAGCGCCGGACGAAATCCACGATCTGGTCCCGCGTATCGTGCGGAACCCAGACGCCGGTCAGAGTTCCCCAAGCGTTTTTTTTAGCGCGACATGCTCCGCCATCAGCTCGGCCAGAACCTCGTCCTTGGTCTGGATCTTCTTCTCCAGATAGGCGATTCGTTCCTGCTCGGCGGGATGGTCGGGTCGCCCCTTCTGCTGGAAGGCAGCCGCCCCGTTCTCGAAGAACTCCTTCTGCCAGCGGTAGAAGACCGTAGGCTGGAGTCCCAGCTTGTCGCACAGCTCTGAAACCGGCACCTGCTCAACAAGATGCCGTCGGAGGATGGCGACCTTCTCCTCTGCTGCGTAATGCTTCCGTTCCTTCTTCATGCGTTCTCTCCGCTATCTTAACGGCAGAACGCCTTCTCCATTTCCAATCGGGCGAGCCGCATGACGGGCACAGTATTGGCTGCATTACACACTCCACGAGCCAAAGGTCGTTATGGAGGATCTCCCTTCGGGACTCGCGGATCCCTATCATCCTACAATATCCGCCCGGCTGAAGGTTCCCGCCCAGTTCGCATCCGCGTCCACCAGCTACTATTGGGGCCGTTCCGCTCCCTCGCCGGAGAAAGGGGTCAGCCTGGTGTGACACCCTTCCACGCTTCGCTATGCCCGCCTTAAACGGAAAAGGGTGCCATACCAGGCTGACCCCTTTCTTACCGCGCTTGGCCGAGGAACGCATCCACTTCGGCGCGCGAGGGAATGGAGGCTTGCGCGCCCACGCGTGTGACGGAGATGGCTGCGGCGGCGCTCGCGAAGCGCAATGCGTCGGCGGGCTCTCGCGCTTCGCTCAGGGCCACGGCGAGCGCGGCATTGAAGGTATCTCCGGCCGCGGTGGTATCCACGGGCATCACCAAGAACGGCGGCGCGTATACCTCGTTTGTCCCATCCCACCAAAGGCAGCCTTGATCGCCCAGTTTCACCACTACCGTGCGCGGTCCAAGTCGCGCCAGGTCGCGCGCCATGGCGGCGGCCTCTTCCCGGCCCACTCGCGCCGCCTGGCGGCCCAATAGAATGCAGGCTTCGCTTTCGTTCGGCGTCAGAATGTCCACGTGCGAGAGCAACTCGCGCGAGAGCGGTTGCGCGGGCGCGGGATCGAGCATGGTGGTAGCGCCTTCTTCGCGCGCTACCTGGAGAGCGCGCGCGACGCTGGGGAGCGGCGTCTCGAGCTGGAACAGCACGTGGCTCGCGCCGCGAAACCAGGGACGAAACGCCTCCACGTCGCCGGGGCGCAACTCGTGATTGGCGCCGGGCGCGACGACGATGGAGTTCTGCGCGGTCTCATCCACCCAAATCAGCGCCACGCCGGTGGGCTGGCTCTGGGCGGCGTGCACGGCGCTCACATCCACTCCGGCCGCCGCCAGACTGGCCTTGAGCTGATCCGCGAAAACGTCGCAGCCCACGCAACCGATCATGCGCGCGGAAGCCGACTCTCCGCCTAGTTTGCCTACGGCGCAGGCCTGGTTGGCGCCCTTGCCGCCGGGAATCATCTGAAAGTCGCGGCCCAGGATGGTTTCTCCGGGCGCCGGCAGGTGCGCGACACGGACTACAAAGTCCATGTTCAGGCTGCCCAGGACCGCGATGCACGCGCTCATCGGCCGATTTCGATGCCGAGCTTCTTGAGCTCCTCCGCGTAGTAGCGCCTGTGCAGGAGGTCCCATTCCTCGGTGCCTTCGGCGATCTCGCGCTTCTGCGAACGGATCTTCTGCCGCGATGCGCGGTCCACCTTCTCTTCCATGGCGAGCAGTTCGCTGAAGTCGTGGACCAGCGTCAGGCGCACATCGTTCACATCGCGCTTGAAGCGCACTTCGCGCGACCTGCGTAACGCGGCGACCAGTTTGTGCGAGATGTCGTTGATCTTGTCGCGCGACAGCTTCATGTTGTCGCCGCTATCGCGGCCGGAAGAGCGAATTACCTTTCTTTGCGTGACGAGCGTGTTCTTGATACGGCGGAACATCTCCTGGTAGCTGACACCCTCGCGGCGCATGTATTCGCTGTACTGGCTGAGGATTTCGCGGACTTCTTCGTTGAGACGGTCTTCTACCATCAATTCGTCGGTGATGAGATTGGTTGTTAGTTCGCAGACGGCCTGGAGATTGGTGATATCAACAACCTGGGGAGTCAGCCCTGTGACAAGCTGGCGGGATAAATACGCAATGAATTCCCTGGCAAGCAGCATTCTGGGGGCGCCAAGCAAAAGAGAAGCGCCAAATAAAAAGTGTAGCGATGCGGAGAGAACGGTGTCAAACCTGGCGCGATCGCGCGATCGCTGCGTCGGGCTTGCCGATCGATTCCGCGCGCATCGCGCGGCGAGGCGAGACCTTTGCGACGGAAGAGGCCTTTCTGAATTACCATCACTGAGTAGGGCGAGCAGGGACGCCATGTGGAGCGGGGGCGCTACGTAAAGGTTCGGCGACGGAAACGCTCGTGGATGCAGGTCCAAGGAGGCCAATCAATGCCTGATGAGAGCGTAATCGGACGTCGCGGATTCTTGCTGGGAGCAGGGGTGGCCGGCGCCGCGCACCGCTCTCCGGCATGCTCCGCCGAAGATCGAACGCTATCCGTACGCCACCGGTGCGTTGATTGCGGCGTTGAGCGCGCCCACGCTGCCGCGTCTCGCGCCGAACACCGTAGTGATCCATGACCCCGAGCCGGGCACCTATCAGTACTCGCACCATCCGCACATTATCCACTGCTTCGGCACATTCCTGGCTATGTGGTCGTCAGGGATGGCCCGGGAGGATCGCCCGGGGCAGCGCGTCCTGTGGTCGCGCAGCGCGGATGGGAAGACCTGGTCTAAACCGCAAGTGCTGCGCGAGTGTCCGGAGCCACCGTGGAGGCTCACGGCCGGCGGTTGGGCGGCGAAGGGAGATCGCGTTTACGCCTTCATCAACCGCAATCGGCATCCGGAAGACGATTCCTTGCGCGCCGGCGTCATCTGGTATCCGCCGCTGTACCTGGACGTGATGGAGGCCGGTGCCGGGTTCGACTGGAGCGCGCCGCGCACCATCGATTCGGACATTGTGGCGAACGAGAGCCCTCGGTTAACGTCCGCCGGCACATGGATGCTGGCCGGCTACAGCGCCCGGTTGGAATCGGGCGTATTGCGCAGTTGCGCGGGTCCGGCCGAGGAGTACGTCTTCCACCCGGTGCCGCGCATCGTGATTCCGAAGGAGGAGTTGAAACGCGCGCGGCGCACGCCTCCGCAGCGTCCCCTGGGCGAGCCATCCTGGTACCAGCGGCGCGACAAAACGCTGGTCTGTTTGTTTCGCGACGATCACGCTTCCTTCCGGTTGTTTGCGAGCGTCAGTTCCGACGACGGCGTCACCTGGTCGCGGCCGCGCCCCACCAACATCCCTGACGCGAAGTCCAAGTTCGCGGCCCGCGTCGTGAGCACCGGTGCCACCATTCTGGTGTGCAACCCGTGCGTGGCGCGCAAACGCAACGTGCTGGGGGTGCTGGCGAGCGGAGATGGCACCAGGTTCGACCGTGGCGCCATCTTGTGCGACGCCGGCGAGAGCCGCTACGCCTATCCCAGCGTCGTCGAGCACGCGGGCCGGCTGTGGGTGGTCTATTCCATCGATAAGCGCAAGATCGCGGTCGCCGACTTTGCCGTGACTGAGTTGGGCTGAGAGGCGCGGCCTCTCCGATGCGCGTCGCCTCCCCGCCCCTCTGCCCTACTCCACCCGGGTCAGGATCACCTTTTCGAGCGTCATGGCTTCGACGCCGTTTTGCGTTTTCACTTTCACCTGCAGGGTTTGCTCGCCGGCGGCGAGCGGCATTTCGCCCACGGCGTGACTCTTGAAGACCCAGTTGTTGGGGCCGCGCACCACCTTCCCGGTCAGTTGATTGGCGCCGACCGTGATGGTGTACTCGGTGCCTTCGCCGCGGCGGCTTGACCCATATACCAAGTCGACTTTGTAGCGGCCCGCCTGAGGGACTTTCATCTTCCACGTGGGCACGTCGTCCGAGCGCTCCCACTTCGTAAGGAATACGTGTCCGAGAATGTTCTCCAGCTTGGCGCGCTGGCCGAACTTGGTTTCTATCTCGCAGCTTTCGACGCCCAGCGCGATCACGCCTTTTTCGTCCGCGCGGTTGGTGAACGGCCCCACCACCGGCACGCCGTCGAGGGTCAACTCGACCACGCTCGCCACCGGGTCCGGCGCCTCGGCGGGCAGCGTAACCAGCACGTCGTCGCCGTCACGCCGCGTCGCCAGACGCTTATCGGGCGCCGCCACGAGCGTCGCCGAGTGCACCAGGTTCTTAAGATTCGGCACGCGCAGCACGCCGCTCGCGGGCCACTCGAACACGTGCAGATACAGTTTGTTGCCCTTGGCCGTGGCACGCCCGAAAAACGGCAGGCGCGCGAACGGACTGGCCGTGGTGCCGTAGATGGCGTCGCCGTTCACCTTCATCCAGGCGCCCATGGCGTTGAGCCGCGTCACGAATTCGTCCTGTATGCGGCCGTCCGGCATCGGTCCCACGTTCAACAGGAGGTTGCCGCCCTTGCTCACCACCTCGACCAGCATGCGGATCAGGTCGCGCGTGGTCTTGAACTCGGTTTCGTACTTGTTGTACCCCCAACTGTCGTTGTTGATGGTGACGCAGGACTCCCACAATACCGGCTTGCCGCTCGCGTCCCTGACGCCGGTAGAGGGTACGTATTGCTCGGGCGTGCCGAAATCGGCGCGATTCCCGGGCTCGCGCTTGAACAACCGGTCGTTGATCAGGCAGTTGGGCTGGAGGTGGCGGATGAAGTCGTAAACCTCGTCCGAGCGCATCTCCTGGGTCGAGTGCTCCCACTCGCCATCGAACCAGATGACGGCCACCTCGCCGTAACCGGTGAGCAGTTCCTTTAGCTGCGCCTTCATGAAGTCGATGTAGCGATCCAGATCGCCGCCCTCTTTCGGATGGGCGGACTCCCAGGAGCGCTTGGGGCGGTAGTCCGGATGGTGCCAGTCCATGATGGAGTGGTAGAAACCCAGCCGCATGTTGCGCCGGCGCGCGGCCTCGGCCAGCATCTTTAACGGGTCGCCTGGGTAGGGCGTGATCTCCATATCGTAATCGCTCACCTTGCTGCGATAGATACTGAAGCCGTCGTGATGCTTGGAGGTGATGACGATGTATTTCGCCCCGGCGTTGCCGGCCAGATTCACCCAAGCGTCCGCGTTGAAGTGAACGGGATTGAAGCGGTGGACGAACTTGTCGTAGTCGGCCTGCGGGATCTGTAGCGTTTCTCGCGCCCATTCCTGCCGGCCGATCACGCTGTAAGCGCCCCAGTGAATGAACATGCCGAACTTGGCGTCGCGGAACCATTGCGTGCGCTCGGTTTCTGACAGCGGAGGCTGCATGGCCTGCGGCGCGGCCGCGGCGGCAGTCAGAGACAGAACCAGCAGGACTCTGGTGATAGTAGCCATCGGAGCATATTGTATTACTCTGTGACTTGGCGGCGCATGTTATCGAGCGACACGCGCATGCTATGCAGGTTGTCGTCGACACCCTCGACCGGCTTGGCGTACCGGAAAAGGCCGCGCTCGATCAATTCGATAAACAGCGCGGCGAGCTCCGGGTCGCGCCAGCCGCGGCGCGTTTCGGTCACTCAGAACGTCCAGGGCCTCGCGAGTGCTCAGGGCGCCTTTATAAGGGCGCTCGGTGGTAAGTGCGTCGTAGATGTCGGCGATCTGGAGGATGCGCGCCAGCAACGGGATCTCCTCGCCGCGCAGGCCGTCCGGGTACCCGGAGCCGTCCCAGCGTTCGTGATGATTGCGGATGATGGGCAGCACCGGCGCCAGGTTCTTCATGGGACGGCAGATGGTTTCACCGCCCGTGGTGTGCGAGCGCATTAGAACCCATTCTTCCTCGGTAAGGCGGCCCTTTTTGAATAGAATAGAGTCCGGAATACTTATTTTACCAATGTCGTGCAGGAATCCGCCCCGATGCAGCGCCAGCAATTGCGGCCGCGTGAGCCCCAGTGCGTCGCCCAACTCGACGGCGTAATGAGAGAGCCGCTCGCAATGTCCGCCCGTGTAAGGGTCGCGCCGTTCAATGGCTTGCGCCAGCGCGAACAGAATGGTTTCGGCTTCCTCGAGCGAATCCACCACCGCCTTGTTGCGCAGCATGGCGCGGATCCGTGTGCGGACCACGGTCGGATGCAGCGGCCGGTTCAGAAATTCGTCGGCGCCCGAAGCCAGGCCCGCCACTTCGCTTTCGATGCCCTGCACGCTGCTGAGCATCAACACAGGGAGCAGTTGCGTGCGCCGGTTGGATTTGATACGCCGGCACAATTCCAACCCGCTGATGCCGGGCATCATCAAGTCCAGGACGACCAGGTCCACCAGTTCGCCATCGAGGATGGAAAGCGCGTCGTCGGTCTGGCCGGCTTCCAGGATGCGGTAGGGTTCCTGCTTCAACATGCCGCGCATGACACGGCGGTTGACTTCCTGCGAATCCACTATCAGCACCGCCGGAGCACGGTCCAGGTAGGCGAATATCTCGCCGGGCGTCAGAACGGCTTGAAAATAGGACTCCGCGCCGGTAACCAACTCTTCGGCCGCGTCTTCGAGGTCGTCGAGCCGCGGCGCCGCAAGATGGGACACTTCCGCCACGTTTTTCATATCGGCGGAATTTGCACCAGAGTTTAGCGGTTTCCCGACTTAATTCATTTGCGGCGGCGGGAATACATCGCGTTAAAGATCACGGGAGTTGGCAGCCGGCGCGGCTCTTCACGCAATCCAGAAAGTTGGGTACATGGTCAGGATGGCCGTTTCCGTCTTCGCGACGACGCCGCGGCGGCCAGATCGAAGGCCAGCACTCCGACGACCGCCGGAAAGGCCACCACAACCAGCTTGTTGAAGGAAAGTGCCCGTGCAAAGTCGTCGTGGAGCAGTGCGGAGAACGCGCGCGTCATGCCGCAGCCGGGACAATGCACTCCGAACACGTTCCAGTAGAGACACACGGAGGGCGAGCGTTCCAACCACGCGGGGGGCATCAGAGCCAGCGCCGCCAGCCCACCCAGGATGGCCGCGACGCGCCAAAATCGGCCTGAGCGCCAGCACCGTGCCGGCCAGGAGAGGAGCATCACTCGACCAGTGGCCGGCCGGCGGCGTCCCGGTTGATGCTGCCGGTAAGAATCATGATGCCTTCCACCAAACCCCAGATGGCGGAGGCCAGTGTGGTGAGTCCGCAAGTCACGATGCCCAATAAGCCGAGGATCAGTTGAGCGATCCCGATGGGGTTATAGCCCAGATAAAAACGATGCACCCCGAACGCGCCGACGAATATCCCGAGCAGCGCGGCCACCATCTTCGATTTCGGCGCGTCGGCCGCCATGGCCGGCGGTGGAAGCGGCGATGCTTGCGCGAACGCCTCCGGTGGTCCAGGAGCCGGGGCTCCGGCGGACCAAGCCGGCGCGGGTTGGGCGCCGCCAATGGGCGCGCCACAGCTAGCGCAAAAGGCAATGCGTTCCGGTGTCTGGGCCCCACACTGGCTGCAGAACATATGCTTGTCTCCCGATTACCGCGACAGCCAACACTTTACTGAAACTCGCGGCCTGGGGCAAGCGCTAAACCACGGCGCCAAAAGCAAAGGGGCGAGAGAGTGTTCCGCTTATTTAACGAACCCGGCACTGGAGAGGATAAAGCCGAGTTGTGCGCCGTCGGCCGGAGCCACCCAGACCGGATCCACCTCGATGCGCACGTGATTCACGGCGTAAGGCTTGAGCAGAGCCATGGGCACGCGTTCCTCCAACCGCAACTGGCCGGGCTTTTTGAAGCGCAGCTTCTTGAAAGGCTTATCATTCATGAAGATCGAGAACGTCACCGGGCCGGTCTCCTTGAAGGTCTGATCGGGCAGAGCGAAATCCATGAAGAAGCGCAAGCCGCGGGGGTCCGAAATCAGAAACCGGAACTCCGGCCGCTTGTAGACCCAGCGCCAGGCGCCGCCCTCGGTGCCGGTGGCGACGTCCTTGACCAGGTACTCGGCGACGTTCGGATCGCTGATTTTGAACAGGCGGCTGACCACGGGCGATGGTTCGTCGCCGGTGAATGCCTGGCGCTGCTGGGGTGGCGCGTACCACTCCGGCCAGCGGCGGCAGCCCACCGAGGCGACCACGCAGCACAAGGCCAAGATCAGGAAGGGACGCACGGATTTGTGAGTATAGCAGAGCACGCCTACCCGGCCGCGAACGGCTGGACAAACGGCTGGACGATCATGCCGGCGGCGCGTAGCGCCGCGACGACGGCACGGGCCATGGCCAAAGCTCCGCTCGTGTCACCGTGCAGGCAGATGGTGGAGGCGCGGACCTCGACCGGCGCGCCGTCGTAGGCCATCGCGATGCCTTCTTCAACCAGGCGAACGGCCTGTCGCGCGGCCTCGGCTGGATCGGTGATGAGCGCGCCATCGAGCTGGCGCGAGCGCAGGCTGCCGTCGCGCTCGTAGCGGCGGTCGGCGAAGGCTTCCGCCGCGACCGGGAAGCCCGCCTCCGCGAACGCATCCAGCATCGCGGAGCCGGCCAGACCTACCAGAACGACATCGCGGCTCCAACACGCGACGCCTGCGGCGATGGCGCGTGCGATCTCGCGGTCTCGCGCCGCGCGGTTGTAGAGTGCCCCGTGCGGCTTCACGTGGCGAACCACGGCGCCCGAAGCGCGAGCGATGCCGTCGAGCACGATGAGTTGCTCGTGAACCGAGCGAGCGATCTGGTCCGCGCTCATCTCCAGTTCGACGCGGCCGAAGCGCTCGCGATCCGGATAACCCGGGTGCGCGCCGATTTGGACGCCGCGCGCAACAGCGGCACGAATGGTCCGTTCCATGGTCGGGACATCTCCGGCATGCGCGCCACAAGCCACGTTGGCCGAACTGACACAGCTCAGCAACGCGTCTTCGATTGCGCCGGCCGCCAGTTCGGCCATCTCGCCCAGGTCGCAGTTCAGGTCGATCCGCTTCATGCAAGCGCCTTTCCCTTGGTCTCCGGCAATAGATAGATGAGCGCGCCGCCCAGTGCGAAAAACGCCGCTGTGGATCCCAGCGCGGGACCATAGCCCGCGCGGTCCGCCAACCAGCCGATGGCGAACGGAGCCACGGCGCTGAGCGCGCGGCCGGAGTTGTAGCACAGCCCTTGCGCCGTCCCGCGCACATGCGTGGGGAACAACTCCGCGAGCATCGCGCCAAAAACACTGAAGTAACCGTGTCCGAAGAATCCCACCAGCGGACCCAGCACCAGCAACGCGGTCGCGCTGCGCGCCGCGGCGCCGTAGAGCGGCACCAGCGCGGCGGCGGCCAGCACGAATGTCAGGAACATGGGACGGCGCCCGAAGCGGTCTGCCAGCATGCCAAAGGAAGTGTAGCCGAGGAAAGCACCCATCTGCATGGGAATAATCCACGCCGCCGATTTCACGATGCCCAGCCCCGCGCCGCCGCGTTCGATGGGTGCGGCCAGATACGCCGGAACCCAGGTGAACAGTCCCCAATAGGCGATCAGCAGAGAAGCGGTCACGCTGGCGGCGATCACGGCCCGGCGCACCAACGGCGGACGCAGCACGGCCGAGAGTCCCGCGCCATCGCCCCGCGCGCCGCGGCTCTCCAGCCAGATGCGCGGCTCGCCGATCTTGCGGCGCACCCATACGGCCAGCAGGGCGGGCAACACGCCGGCGGCGAACAGCCATCGCCAGCCCCAGCGAGGCAGGACGGCGGCCGCCAGCAGCGCGGCCAGAATGTAGCCCACGGCCCATCCGGCCTGCATCAGGCCGATGGCTTTGCCGCGATGTCGCGCGGGCCAGGTCTCGGCCACCAGCACCGAACCGGCGCTCCACTCGGCGCCCAGCCCCAAGCCCACCACGGCGCGCCAGAAGACCAGTGCGGCCAGCGTGCCCGCGGTGGCCGTGGCGGCCGTCGCCAGGGAGTAGATCAGAATGGACCAGCTCAGTACGCGCGCGCGGCCGTAACGGTCGCTGAGCGCGCCGGCCCATCCGCCGCCGATGGCCGAAGCCAGCAACGTCACCGAGGCCAGCGCGCCGGCCGCGCCGCTGGATAGCGCGAATTCTTTCTGGATGGCACCCAGGGCGAACGCATACAGCATCACGTCCATGGCGTCCAGCATCCAGCCCAGCGCGGCGGCCCACAGCGCGCGGCGCGCTTCGATGCTCCCTTCTGCGTACCAGGCGAGCGGGCTCGTCACGGCTCGAACGCCTCCGTTTCGAGCGATGCTTCCAGTTCCAGCAGAAGCTCGCGCGAGCGTTCCATCGTCACCAACTCAAATCGAATGGCGTCACGCGGGCGCAATTGCGCTACGCTCGACATGTCCGCCGTGATGACGCTCGCGGCGATGGGGTACCCGCCAGTAGTCTGCTGGTCGACGAACAAAACGATGGGTTGCCCGCCGGGAGGTATCTGCACCGCCCCGAGCGAGACGCCTTCGGTGAGCATGTTGCCTCCGAAGGGAGGATCGACGGCGGGGCCCCGCAAGCGCAGGCCGGCGCGGTTGGAATCCTCGCGGACCGAGTAACTCGCCGAGTAGAAGACCTGGAGCGCACGGTGGGAGAATTCCTCGGCCTGGGGTCCGGCGGTAACGCGTAACAGGCGCCGCGGCGCAAAGCGTTGCAGCCACCCGGGACGAACTTTGCCATGTGGCGCCCCGGCCGTCCGCGTGGCGACGTGGATCATGCCGCCCTGGGCTGGCGCGCCTGGGTCGAGTCCGCCGCGGACGCACAAATAGCCGCGCGCCCCGCTTCGCGTGATGCCGCAGGCCAGCACCTGGCCGGGCCTTACTTCGAACCTCTGCCAGAGCGGGACCGCCGTGCCGTCCAACGTCGCGCCAAAGTCCGCACCCACCAGCGCCACCGTCGCGCGTCGCATCGAAACGAAGCGTCGCGCCGAGCAGCGTCATTTCGAGCGCTCCCTCGTGATCCGCATTCCCCACCAGCCGATTTCCCACGCGCAGCGCGAGTGGGTCCGCCGCGCCGCCCGCCGAGATGCCCCAGCGGGCGTAGCCCGGGCGGCCGAGATCCTGCACGGTGGTGAGCAGGCCGGGCGCCAGGACTTTTATCATCGCTCGAACTCCGCGCTAGGGACGGGGTGAAATCGCACTCGGTCGCCCGGCGAGGCCAGCGACATGGGTTCGCGCCGCGCGTCGAACATACGGAGCGGGGTGCGACCCACGATGCGCCAGCCACCCGGCGACGCCGTGGGATACACGCCCGTCTGACGCCCGGCGATGCCCACGCTACCCGCCGGCACTTCGCGCCTCGGTGCGCTCAATCGCGGCGCGGCAATTTCAGCGGGTACCTCACCCAGGTACGCGAAGCCGGGAGAGAACCCGAGAAAGTACACACGGTAGGAAACGCTTGCGTGCAGTTCGACGAAACCATCCTCGCTCATGCGGCACAGCGCCGCCGTCGCTGCCAGATCCGGACCACACTCGCCACCATAGACCACGGGCACGTCGATGACGCGTGGCTCCATCGGTTCATGGCCCGCCGCGCGCGTCTGGAGATCGCGTAGATAGGTTTCGACGTCCGTGTGCGTTAGACGTCTGGGATCGAAACGCACCATCAGCGACGCGTAGGCCGGCGCCACATCGCGGACGCCCTCCAGCGGATACGCGTCCGACAGCCGCATCAACCGCAGCGCGGCGTCGTTCGCCGCGCGCGAGATCTCGCGGCCGAAGCGCACCAGCAAGCCGTGGTCGCTCGCCGCGATGTAGCGCGGTTCGAGAATGCCGGACGTGAGCATGGATGAAGTTCTCTTCATTCTATGGCGCTCTGGTGGAGCTTTACCTAACGTTAACCTGCCGAAGACAACCATTCCCGATTCCGCGTCGTCTTTAAGACTGGAACGGCTTGCCAGAAGTAGTGGCAGGCGAGAGTTATTCCGGTGCGAAGAAGAGAGGCGGCACCGGGCCGAGCGGCACGCGAATCCGAAGCAGGATCATGACATCCCGCGCCGGAGGTGCGTCCAGGCTCGCAACCAGCGTGAACGAAAGAGAGGACAAGAGAAATGAAACAGGCAATCACCAACGCGATCGCCATCGTGGCCGTGACTGGTGCCGTGGTTCTGTTCGGCACTTCGGTGTTGGATCTGGCGACGTGGAAAATCTCGGGACTGGACTCGGCGTTCCTGTTGAACGCCAGCATCGTCGGCGGCGCTGCTGTTCTCCCTGCGCGCGGAAATCGACGGGCCGGAAGAGCCGCCCTCGATCGCACCGCGCTAGCCCACTTTTACCCATCGACTATACTGGGGGGCGATGGGAAACTGCACGAGGTGCGCACTCGCCGTAATCACCTTGGCGTGTGCCGGGATGCTGGCCGCCGCCGATGTTGTAACGTTCAACGACGACGGCGGCTGGTGCTGGTTTCAGGACGAACGCGTGGTGGTGGATGCGGGCAAGACTCATCATCGCCTCGGTGGCCAGCGGCACGCGCGATCCCGCGCGGCAGGGCGACATCGAAGTAGTGAGCTACGACATGGCCACCGGCAAGCTCACGCGTGTCGAATTGCACGACCGGTTGGTTCGCAAGTTCCGCGGCCGCGTGGCGCAGGACGACCACAACGCTCCCGCCTTGCTGGTCCGTCCCGACGGCCGTTATCTGGCCGTCTACAGCGGTCACGGCGGCGACAACCGCATTCTCTACCGAATCTCCACCCTGCCCCACGACGCTTCCGCGTGGCAGCCGGAACAGGTCTTCACACCGAGCGCGGCTTCACGCGTCACTTACTCGAACTTACATTACCTGGCGGGCGAGAACGATGGCCGCGGACGCATTTATAATTTCTTCCGCGGTTTCAACGGCACGAACAAACCGTCTTACTCCTGGTCGGACGACGGTGGCGCGAACTGGCGCGTGGGCGGAGTGTTTCTGGACTTCCCGGACAAGGCGCCGCGCCGCCCTTACGTGAAGTACGCTTCTAACGGGCGCGACACCATACACATGCTCTACACCGAGAGCACGCCCTTCAGTTACGACACAAGCATCTATCACATGTATTATCGCGACGGGATGCTCCACCGCAGCGACGGCAAGCCCATTCGCGCGCTGGCCCCAGGACTGTTGACTCCATCCGAAGGAACGCTCATCTACCGCGCCAACGACCAGAACGTGGCCTGGATGTCGGATGTGCACCTGGACGGCAAGGGGCGTCCGTGGATGGGCTACTCAGTCAGGAAAGGCAAGCTGAGCGGGCCACCCGAGGAAGTCGGCGCCGATCACCGTTATCGATACGCACGTTGGACGGGTAGCCGCTGGGTGGACCACGAGATCGCTTACGCCGGCGGCCAACTCTATCGCGGCGAGGACGACTACACCGGCCTCATCGCGCTCGATCCGGAAGATCCGCACACGGTCTACATCTCGACGAACGCGGATCCCTCTTCGGGCACCCCCCTGATCAGCGCCGCCGACCGCAAGCGCCATTGGGAGATCTATCGCGGCGTGACCAAGAGTGACGGCGGAACCTGGACGTGGACGGCCGTCACCAAGGATTCGACCGCCGATAACATCCGTCCCATCGTTCCTATCTGGAAAGACAAACGCTACGCGTTGCTGTGGTTGCGCGGCACTTACCGCACTTACACGGACTATGACTTAGCCGTGGTGGGTTTCATCGCAAAACGGTAGTCAGGGTGGTGATATCCACCAGACCGCGGCAGCCATAAAGCGCGGGCAGCAACTGGCCGGGCGGATATTGGCGGCGCCACTCGGCGACCTTCTCGGTACCGGCGCGGTAGGCCGGCAGATACATGCGGCCGAGTAGCGGGTGGCGGCCCCAGGCGCCGGAGAGCTTATGGGCGCGTTCTTCGGTCACCAGAAACTCACGCTGAAGCGCTTCCGCGACATCCGCCTCCGGCCAACCCTCTTGCCAGGTCAGATACGACGCCTGGTTCTTGGCATCGTCCTGCAGAAGTGCCAGCAGAACGCCCATCTGCAGGTCTTCGTCCGGCAACTGGTCCACCTCTGTGACACCGTAGGCCATGAGGATGGCGTTGTTGGCGATGCCTTCAAACAGCGTCGCCGCACGCGTATTCATGGTGAGCACGGAGGCTTCAAAGCCCACCACGCGGCGCGCGTACAGGTTTTGCAGGAAAGCGAACGTGGTCACGTGACCGGGCACCACCTCGTGACTCACCAGTTGCGCGAACTCCGGCACGGAGATTTCCAGCGACGAGTTGATTTCGTAAGTGGCCTCGTACTCGGGGCTGCCGTCGCTCTGGCGTTTGCGGCCGAGGTAATTCATCGATCCCGAAAACCAAGCGTCCCGGATGGGCAGGAACTGGATGTTCGCGCGAGGCACGGCGCGCAGTTCCGCCGGAAGATACGGCACCAGATTGAGCTTGGCCAGGCGATCGAACTGCGCGATGAAGGCCGCGCCTAACAGGCGCACGCTGGCCATGGGCGCTCGATGGGCTTGCCGCCACTCGGCCACGGATCGGAACCCGGCGCGTTCCAGCAGTTCGGCGACGCGCCGGCACTTCAGGCTGGGGTCGGATGGCGATGGGTCGGCGCCGATGCTGGCGCGCACGCACTGCCGGTACGGAACCGCCGGCCCTTCTTCCAGCGCTTCCAGCACCATCTCCCACATGGTTTCAAAGCACAACGCCAGACCTTGCAGGTAGGATCCGCGCAAGCCGGGCGTAGCTCGGGCCTCCTCCGAAAAAGCGTGGATCGAGTCCGCGACGTCCACCCCCTCGATGTAAGCCTTCACTGCCTGGCGGTCGGGATCGCGGCCCGATACTCCGCCGGTTTCGCGCAAACGCGCCGCGGCGGGATGCGTGTATGCCGGCGGCATCGCTTCGTTGGAAAACCAGCAATCCGCGATGAAGCGGCCCGTACCGCTCTCCGACATCACGTCGCCACCCCACAGGGTGTCTATGCTGAGTATGGCGTTGCCTAGCAGTTCGCTGAATGGAGGAGTCATGCCTTCTCTCCTGTGTGGACGCGACGGAGCGCGCCGAACCAAACGTAAGCGCACAAGCCGAGAAACAGAGCGGCCGAAACAAGCTGGGAGATCGTATCGGCATCGTAGAAGGGTGTTTTGATCCAGTCTTCGGAGTAGCCGGGAAGCAGGCGTAGCGCGGCCCCGAAGACGCCGCCCAGCGCGCCGCCCGCCATCAGACCACTGGCGATAATGACTCCTCGCTCGCGCACGGACGCCCCGCGCTCCCCGCCGAGTGTTTCACTGCGCCTGCCGAGGAAGTGCGCGAGCACGCCGCCCACCAGCGCCGGCGTGTTCAATTCGAGCGGCAGATACATGCCCAGTGCGAAGATCAGCGAGGGCACGCCCAGCATCTCCATGGTCAGCGCGGTCATGGCACCCGCGCCGAACAGGATGTAGGCCACCGGTTGGCGCCCCATGAACCCCTCGACCAGCGCTTTCATGATGGACGCCTGCGGGGAAGCCAGCACCACGCGCAGGTCGCCCGGCGCGGCCTCGCCGAACTGGAAGGCCTTGGCCAGCAGCACGATGGTGAGCCCCACGGCGGCCGCCGAGACCGCCACGCCCAGGAACTTTACCTTCTCCTGCGCGGCGGGCGTCGATCCAAGCCAGTATCCGGTCTTAAAATCCGTGATAGCCTGTCCCGAGACGGCCAGCGCGGTGCACACGATGCCGGCGATGGCCATGACGAAGAACATGCCGGTGGGGCCGGACAGGCCGAAGCGCAACAGCACGATGCTCGAAATGATGATGGTGAGCATGGTCATGCCCGAGATCGGATTGCGCGCGGTAGTAGCGATGGCGTTGGCGGCCACCGAGGTGAAAAAGAAAGAAAACAAAAGTGCCAGCAGCAGCCCGATGCCGACCGCGGTCCAGCCACCGTCCAGCGTGCCCAGGAAGACCGCCACGGCCAGCGTCGTCAGGACCACGCCCAGCAGGATCCCCATGATGGGTATGTCGCGGTCGGTGCGGGATGTGCCCGCCTGCTCGCCGTGCCGGAACGTGCGGCCGGCGATGGCGAACGATCCCGCCACGATGCGCAGCGATTTGACGATGCCGAAGATGCCGGCCGTGGCGATGGCGCCCACCCCAATGAACCGCACGTAGCCGCGGAAGATTTGCGTGGCGGTCATCTGGGCGATGGGTAAGGCGGCCGGATAGACGGCGCTGTCGGGAAGGTGGCTGCCGATCATCCAGATGAGCGGCACGAAAACGAAGTTCGCGAGAACGCCGCCCGCGCAGAGAATCATGGAACTGCGCAATCCCATCACGTATCCCAAACCCAGGATGAAACCGATGGCGTCGAAGCTGACCACGACTTTCGCGCGCTCGGCCGCGTCCCGCATGAAGGGCAGAAACTGAAAGTCGACGAATTCCTTCCAGACGTGGAAGGTGGTGACCAGAAAATCGTAGACGCCGGCGATGGCCGTGGCTTCCAGCAGGAGCTTCGCCTGCGAGCCACCCTTTTCCCCCGTGATAAGCACTTCGGTGATGGCCGTGGCTTCCGGATAGGGCAACTGCCCGTGCATGTCGCGAACGAAGTAGCGGCGCAGCGGGATGAGGAACAGCACCCCCAGGCAGCCGCCCGCCACGCAGATGAAGATAGACTGCAGCGGGTGCGGATCGAGTTTCAGTATATACAGAGCCGGCAGTGTGAAGATGGCGCCCGCCACCACGCTGCCGGCCGCGCCCCCGATGGCCGTGATGATCACGTTTTCGAGCAACGTCGAGCGGCGCGGGTACATGCGCGCCAGCCCGATGGCGAGAATCGAGATGGGGATGGCCGCTTCCATCACCTGCCCAACTTTGAGCCCCGAGTAAGCGGCGGAGACGCTGAAGACCACGCACAGGAACGTGCCCCACAAAATGGCGCGCCAGGAGGTTTCCGCGACGACGGCTTCGGCCGGAACCACCGGCACGTAAGCCACGCCCTCGGCCAACGGCGTGTAGGCGTTTTCAGGCAGAGATTTTGTGCCCGGTGCGTCGATCATGGAAATCCCCTTGGCAAGACGGCATTATACAAGACCCGCAAACCCGGGACAGTACCCTCAATCACCGATTCCCCTCCTCCATGAGCCAGCATCGAAGAATTGGTGATTGAGGGTACTGTCCCGGGAGTTTAGTCGGTTTGAATTTCCAATTTCAGGAAGTGGGTGGCGCAGGAGATGCAGGGATCGTAGTTACGGATGGCTTGTTCACAGGCCCAGGTCATACGCTCGACGGACTGACCGGTGAGTTGAGGGACGAAGCGCCACAAATCGTCCTCGATGCGCTTCTGGTTCTGCGAAGTGGGCGCCACGATCTTCGAGCCGGTGATGATGCCTTGCTCATCGATGACGTAACGATGGTAGAGCAGGCCGCGCGGCGCTTCGGTGGCGGCGTAGCCGGTGCCGGCGCGGTAGTCGAATTCGACACGCGGCGCGGGTGGCGGCTCGTAGTCCGCGATCAACCGCAGCGCTTCTTCGCAGGCGAACACCAGCTCAACGGCGCGCACCACGATACTGCGGAACGGATTCAGGCAAGGCACTGTCAACCCCACATCGGCGGCCGCCTGCCGCGCCATGGGTGTGAGTTTGGCGAAGTGCAGATTGAAGCGCGCCAGCGGACCCACCATGTAGGAACCGCGCTCGCGCAGTTGCGAGTGCAAGGCGTTGGCGTGCTTGACGTGCTGTTCGAAGAAGTGGTCCTCATACTCGGCAACGTCTATATCCAGGCCTTTGTTCGACGCGATGCGCCCTTCGTTGAGCGGGTACTCCTCCGGATGCGAGACGGCCACGAATTCGTAATCCTGCTCGAATTCGGGCATCTCGAAACCGGCCACCAGCTTCACGGTCTCGACGGAAGCATCCAGCGCCCACTTGAGGTCCTCCACCATCGCGGCGAGCTCGCGCTTGGACGGCACTTTGAAGAAGCCGCCCAGCGCCACGGCGACGGGATGAATCTCGCGTCCGCCCAGGACGCTCATCAGGTGGTTCCCGATCTTCTTCAGGCGCAGCGCCGTTTCGACCGCCGCGCGATGATCGCGCGCCATCTCGATCACGTCCTGGTAGCCCATAAAATCCGGAGCGTGCAGCAGGTAGACGTGCAGCGCGTGGCTTTCGATGTACTCGCCGCAATAAAGCAAGCGCCGCAGCAGACGCACCGCCGGGTGGACCTTCACACCCAGAATGCCCTCGATGGCATGCGCCGCGCTCATCTGATAAGCCACCGGACAGATGCCGCAGATACGCGCCGTGATGTCGGGCGCTTCGCTCGCGTGGCGGCCGCGCAGGAAACTCTCGAAAAGGCGCGGCGGCTCTGGAATTCGAAGTTTCACCTCCTCGACTCTGCTGCCTTTGAACTTGACCAGCAGAGCGCCCTCGCCTTCCACGCGGGCGAGGACGTCGACCTTGATGGTATGGGGGGCCTGGGCACCGTTGCCGCTCATTTGCGTTCCCTCTCTTCGCTGACCTGGCGAAACTGCCAGCTCCACGCGTTGAACAGGCGGAACGACCGCACGATTTCCGGATTGCTCTTGCCGGCGCGCTCGAACTGATCGGCCAGCGAGATCGCGTTGGGACTCTCCATGGGACCGAAACACCCGTAACAGCCGCGGCCGAAGGCGGGACAGATGGCCCCGCACCCGGCCTGCGTCGCCGGGCCCACGCAGGCGTCGCCCCGCGCCACGGCGATGCAGACGTTGCCGCGCCGCTTGCACTCCAGGCACACGCTATAGGTGGGGATGTTGGGCCGCCGTCCGGCCAGGGTCGCCGAAAGCAGCTCGACGAGCTGCAGTTTGTTGATCGGGCAACCGCGCAACTCAAAATCCACAGGCACGTGCTCGGCCACGGGAGTGGACATCTTCAGCGTGCTGATGTAGTCGGGCGAGGCGTAGACGTAGCGCACGAATTCGTTCACGTCTTTCCAGTTGCGCAGCGCCTGAATGCCGCCCGAGGTGGCGCAGGCGCCGATGGTCACAAGCGTGCGGCACTGGCGGCGGATGGTCTGAATGCTCTCCGCGTCGTGATGCGTGGTGATGGAGCCTTCCACCAGGGCGATGTCGTAAGGGCCTTTCGCCATATTGCGCGAGGCTTCGGGAAAGTACGCCAGATCCACCGCGCCCACCACCTCGAGCAGTTCGTCCTCGGCGTCCAGCAAGCTCAACTGGCACCCATCGCAACTGGCGAACTTGAAGATAGCGATTTTAGGCTTCTTTTTTCCTTTAGAGCTCATATTTATCCAACCAGGGCCGCATGCGGCTCCACGGGAAAATGGGGCCGTCCTTGCAAATGAAGTGGGGACCGAATTGGCAGTGGCCGCAGAAGCCCACCGCGCATTTCATGTTGCGCTCCATCGACAGATGGATGTCGTGAGGCGCGAAGCCGCGGGTTTCGAGCTCACGCACGACGTAGCGCATCATGATCTCGGGACCGCAGACCAGCGCCACGGTGCGCTCCGGTTGCAGGCGCACGTAACGGAACAACGTGGTGACCACGCCGACGTACCCGCGCCAGCTCAATCCGCCGTAGTCCACCGTGGTGAGCATCTGCGTATCGGGAACATAACCCCAGGCGGTGAGCTGCTTCTTGTAGAGAAGGTCGCGCGGGCTGCGCGCGCCGTAGAGCACCACCAGGCGGCGGTAGTCGCCGCGGTGGCGCAGGATGTGATAGATGGCCGGACGCAGCGGCGCCAGGCCGATGCCGCCGGCAACCACCAGCACGTCCTTGCCGCGCGCCTCGGTGAGCGGCCAATTGGTGCCGAACGGGCCGCGCACGCCGATGTTCTCCCCGGCTTGGAGCGTCACCAGGGCGTGCGTGGCTTGGCCGACGGAACGAACCGTGTAGAGCAGGCGGCCGGGTTCTTCCGGATCGCCGCTGATCGAAACCGGCAATTCGCCAACGCCGAAGGCGTAGAGCATGCTGAACTGCCCCGGCGCGAAGGGCGCAAGATCCGAGCCGTTGGCCGGTTCGAGGGACAGCGTAAAGGTGTCATGGGTCTCTTTATCGACTTTTGAGACGCGCGCCGCGAGCGGAACCATGGGGTCCCCGGCGGCGGTCCCGGGCGGTGGAAGCGTGCTGGCGCTCATGCTTATTTGGCCCCCGGGGGAGTGTAGACGTCCATCAGTTGCAGGCGCAGCGCTTGCAGGCGGTCGGCCACCACACGCAGCAGGCGTTGCATGATCGCGTAGCCCAGGCCGCAATCCCCGTCGCAGGCCTCGCGCAACTTGGCGCCGTCGAACGCCAGCGCCCGGACCGAGCCCAGAGCGCGTGCCTGGAACTGCTTCTCCCGCCCGCCCAGCACGCTGGACCAGCCGAACGTTTCGGCTTCGCCGATGGTTTGAATCCGGAACGTGCGTCCGGGCGCGTTCACTTCGATCCCGATCCTGCCCGAAACCACCAGACAGAACAGGTTCGACATGTCCGCCTGCCGGAAGATGATCTGATCGTCCTGGTAGCGGACTTCGGTGGCCAGGCCGGCCAACGTCTCGATGTGCTGCGGTGAAAGACCCCGGACGAAAGGATGCGCGCCCAGCGTCTCAATCAGTCTTTGTTTCTCCATGGTTCGCTCCTTGCAGCGCCGCGGCGGGCGTTTCCTGCCCCCGAATGGCGGCGGCTTCCTCGGTGATGTCGATACCCACCGGACACCACGTGATGCAGCGGCCGCAGCCGACGCATCCCGACTCGCCGAACTGATCGATCCAGGCCGCCAGTTTATGCGTCAGCCACTGGCGATACCGGCTCTTGGCGGACAACCGCACGCTGCCGCCGTGAATGTAAGTGAACATTTGCGTGAAGCAGGAATCCCACTTGCGGCGGCGGTCGGCCTGATGGCCGGCGACGTCGCTGGAATCTTCCACGGTGATGCAGAAGCAGGTGGGGCAGACCATGGTGCAGTTGGCGCAGGCCAGGCACCGCGCGGCCACCTTATCCCATCGCGGGCTATCGAAGGCCTCGTAGAGGGCCTCGCGCAAGCCCGCCGTGTCGATGCGCCGGCTCTGCCCCGAAGCGGCCTCCGCCACGGCGCGCCGCGCCTTCGCCCGCGTTTCCGCATTGGATCGTGCGTGCGCAACTTCGGAGAGCACTTCCGCGCCGCGCGTGGTGCCCGCTTCCGCCAGGAAGATGTGACGTTCCGGTTCGACGATTTCCGTGAGCGCGATGTCGAAACCGGTTTCGGCCCGCGGGCCCGTCGACATCGAGGCGCAGAAGCACGTCGGCGCGGACTCGGTGCATTGCACGGCCACCAGGAACGCGCCCTCGCGCCGCCGCTGGTAAACGAAATCGAGGTAGCGGTCCCCCAGCAGAATTCGATCCTGCCGGTCGATGGCCGCGAGTTCGCAGGCGCGCACACCCAGGAAAGCGTAGGGCGCCGGCGGCGGCGGATCTCCGGGCAAGATGCGGACGAGTCCCCCGGTGCGGTCGGCCGTCGACAAAAGCACGTCGGCCGGGTGCAGGAACCGTTTCCAACTCCCCGGCCCGATCACATAGCCGAACAGCGCGCCGTCGTCGCGTTGGCGCAGGCGATAGCGTCCGGCGTCCTGTTCCGCACCCCAGCCGGCGGGCAACTCCGCCGCGCTTTCGATTGCGTCGTAGACGATGGCACTGTCGCGAATGGTGGGTCCGATGATCTGGTAACCGCGGCGGGTGAGCGCACCCAGCAGTTCTGCCAGCGCACCGGCGTCGAAGACGACCTCTGTCCCCTTGGGGATCTCGTTGGCGGGCATCCGGTCCTTAGCCTCCTTTCCGGCCAGCGTCGGGCGCCCTGGCAGTCCGCACTCCCATGATCGCGGTCTCCAGTTGGCTCACGCCACCACCTCAGCACGTACACATGCTGAAGGCTAATATCATATAGCAAAGCGAAGCGGGTGGCGTTGCCCTTAGCGGAGTGTGCGACATGGAGAATGTGGGCAGACGCGAAAAGACGGGACAGACAGCCTTTTCCGCCACAGTGCCACCATTCCCTATCCGTGAGAATATCGGGGCGGACAAGGTGTCTGTCCCAGTTTTTTCGCCCACATTCATGTCGCGCACTCCGCTCAGCGTTCCGAAACGAGTTCGAGCTTCAGGGGGTTCAGATCGCCGCGGACCTGGTAGCGCTGGTCGTCGCCGGAGAGGTCGAATTTCAACTTGCCCTCCGGAGTGCTGCCGCCGCTGCCCATGGCCTCTTCATGCGTGAATCGTACAAGAAGGTCCGTAAAGAGGAATTCAGGGGCGCCCGTGCGCCAACGCACTTCGCAGCGCGCCGAGAGCGCCCGCACGTTCTCGTCGGCAAGCAGCGCGAGGGATTCGCCGCGCCAGACGCCCTTTAAGCGCAGGCTTGCGAGAAGCGCCGCGCCTGTACCCGAGGCCTCCGCCACGCCTTCGACGGTGCTCGTGCCGCCGCGCCACCGGATGTCCTCGATGCGGCCCGAAAACTTATATCGCGGCGCCGCTTCGCCCAGGCCGATGGAGAGCGCGCCCGAGAGAGCGCCGTCTTCGAATGACGCCGAAACGGATTTCGCTTCGAGATCCGCTCCCACCCAGGCGAAGCCCAACCGCGCATCCTTGAAGGTGAGCTGGTCCACGGTGAGCGTGGCGGCCTCGATTACGCCTTCGGCGCGCCAATCCTCCAGCCAGGGCGGCGGCGCGGGCCGCCCCAGGTGCAAGGTCCTTTGCAGGAAACCCTGGTGACGATGGAACGCCGGAGCAAGCAGCGCCTCCAGTTGGCCGGCATCCACCACCGGAGCCGCCAGATGCAAACGGTAGGGCCGCTCGGCGCCCGGCTGAAAGGCCACCTGCCCAGACAGTTCGATGTCGCCGGCCTGGGCGTCGATGTGGCTCAGAGTGAATTTGGCTCCGGTTACGGAGACGTGAGCCGCGCGGAACAGCACGGGCTTCGCCAAGGCGGCGAGCGTGAGTTTGGCGTTGCGCACGTCGGCATCGGCGGACCATTCTCCGGGAGCTTCGCCCGCCTGGGCCAATCGCAGCGTACCGGAGCACAGCCCCGCGCCGGCGGCATCCACAAGTTTCGAGAGCGGCGCCGGAACGGTCGCCCCCAGCGCGCTCTTCAACGTGGCAAGGGGAAGCGCGCGCGCGTTGAAGCGGACGTTCAGCGCCCGCGTGAGCCGGTCGTAGGTTCCGTCGACCAGCGCGGCCGCGTTATCGAACCGCAACATCGCCGGCGGCATTTCGAACCTGCCCCCGGCGGCGAGCAACCGCGCCTGATCGATGTGGGCGGCGGCCTGGCCCGGCAGCCGCAGCGCGACAGCGTCCAACATTAGTTGTCCGCGAAAACCCGATTCGAGCGAATAGCCAATGACGCCCGTCACCTTGCCGTCCGTCACGACATCCTTCGACACGGGCGACCCCAAATGGGCGATCGCTTCCACCACCGGCGGCAGCGGCATTTCCAGCGCGGTGATGCTGGCGGCCCAGCGCGGCGCCGCCAGAAAGTCCGCGACGCGCAAGCGTAGTTCCAAGCGCAGGTCCGGGTTGTCGAGCCGGTTCGCATCCAATTCGAGACGCTGATCGGACGCATTCAACACGCCGCGAAAGCGCAGCGGCCAGCCGGTGGTCTTGGCCGGAGCCAGATCCCAGCGATAGAGACTCTCAATGTCCAGCTCGCCGGCGATCTGGATGGCGCTGGGCGGCCCGGCCAATCGGACCTTGCCGCTCACGGCGCCGTGCACGCCGACATCCTCCCCATGCGCCAGCATCACCAGTTCGCCGACACTGCTGCGTTCCAGTTCCACTTCCGCTTCCAGCCGCCCTTCCGCGCGCGCCGGCAACCAACGCAAGCGCCCGCGCATGGCGCCAAACGATTGCGCCGCGCGATCGGTCCGCGCCGGCACACCCGTGAAGCGCAGCACCAGACTGCCGCCGGACTCCGCGTTTACGTACAGGTCCATGTCGGCTTCGGAGAAATAGTACACGGACTTCCATTCGCCCAATCTCAAATTCACGCGGCCGCCGCGAATCTGGATGGTAGGCCAGGTTGCGCCGTGAGCGGCGCGGAAGAAAGCCTGGGAGTTCCACACGCCGGCCTGGTTGCGGCACAGGTTCAGGCTGGGTTCGACCAGGCGAAGGTGAGAGAATTCCAGCCGCCCGGCCAGGAGGCTGCTCACATTGATGCGCGCCTCGAGCGAGCGCACGTAGGCGATGGGCTCGGAGCCGAACGCGGGATCCTCGCGCACCACCACGTCCTGGATGGAGAAGCCGGGCCCGCGGAAGAGGTCGAAGCGCGGCTGGCGAAATTCCACGTCGCGGCCCAGCGAGCGAACCAAGGCCCCCCGGATGGGCGCGGCGAAGCGCTCGGCGCTGAGAAAGGGCGCCACCACCCCGGCCAGAATCAACCCCAGCAGCGCGATCCAGAAAAGGCGCCAAAGAACTTTCTTGCGTTGCGCTGTCATGACGAAAGCGAGGTTTCCATTCCGCGATAGCTGTCGGGCGTGTCTACGTCGTCCAGGACGCCGGCGTCGGCCACGTCCACGATACAGGTTCGCGCCGCATGGCGATGCACCACGGCGCGCGCCGACTCATCCGGCCCGAGCGCGAGCAATTCGGCGAACAGCGCTCGCGAGCAGCCCACCGGATGACCCCGCCGCGAGCCGTGGCGCGGCACCACCACCAGTGGCGGCGGCGAGTTCTCGCGGAACGCGCCGTCCAGCGCTGCCAGCGTTTCCGCTGTGACGCGCGGACAGTCCACCGGCGTGAAGAAGCAGCCCCCGGCTTCGTTCGGAAGGGCCGCCACGCCGCACTGCAGCGAGGTCAATTGGCCGAGCGGCCAGCGCTCGTTCCGCACAAATTGAGCGGGCTCGGGATGCCGCAACCCGCCACGAACCACTTCCGCATCCGCGCCGAGCACGACGATGACGGGCGAGAATAATTCCGCGTAGACCCGGATGAGCCGATCGAGAAACGTCTCGCCTTTCGTGACCAGCAACGCCTTCGGCGTGCCCATGCGACGGGAAGCTCCGGCGGAGAGGATGATGGCGGCGAAGTTCACTTACCTTGCGCCTCCCGGCCCGTGCCGCCGTGAAGCGATTTCGAGGCCGCGCGCCAACCGGAATCCGCGTCGCGCCGCACGGCGATCATTTCGGCCACCACGGCCACGGCGATCTCTTCGGGTGTCACCGCCCCGATGTCCAGGCCCATGGGAGCGAACAAGCGCTCGGGTTGATCCACGGTCACGCCTTCCTTTTCCAGCTCCTTCACCACCGAGATCACCTTGCGGCGGCTGCCGATCATGGCAATGTAGCGCGCACGCGTCGAAAGCGCCCATCGCAGCACGCGCATGTCGTCGCGGTGGCCGCGCGTGACGATGACGATGAAACTGGAAGCGTTGACCGGCAACTGCGGAAAGATCTCCTCGTATTCGCCGGCCAAGACTTCGCCGGCCTCGGGGAAACGCTCGCGGTTGGCGAACGAGTCGCGGTCGTCGACGATTACCGTGTCGAATCCGGCCAGCGTGGCCACCGCCGAAAGGCTCTTGGAGATGTGCCCCGCCCCGAAGATAAACGCGCGCGGTTGCGGAAGGACCGGCTCGACAAACACCTCCAGTTGGCCGCCGCAGATCAGGCCGTTGTCGCTGGCCGCATCCTGATTGAGCGTGAAGTTGAGGCGCTGGGGTTGTCCGGTGCGGATCACCTCGCGGGCGGCGCTGTATACTTCGGCTTCCACGCAGCCGCCGCCGATGGTGCCGGCCATCGAGCCATCCCCGCGCACCAGCAACTTGGCCGTTTCGTAACTGGGAATGGATCCGCGCACCTCCACGATGGTGGCCAATGCGCAACTCTCTCCGGCGCGGCGCAGCCGCACCAGTTCTTCGTAGATGTCCATCCGTCGAAAATTATAGCGCGACGGCACGGAGAACCGGTTCCGGAGGCGGTATGTTATCATCCGTTCGAAGTGAATTCTCCCTCTCACGTGGCGCCCGGATTGGCGCTGATTTTCGACCTCGACGGAGTGATCGTCAACTCGAACTCCGCGCACGCCATCGCCTGGCGCACTTATCTGGCTCAATTCGGCATCCATTCCGGCGAAATCGAGCGGACCATGTTCGGCAAACGTAACGACGACATCGTGCGTGAGGTTTTCGGCGAGGGATTGACCGGGGAGGAGTTGGCCGCGCACGGAGCCGCCAAGGAGGCCATCTATCGCGACATCATGGCGCCGCGCCTGGAAGAGCACCTGGTCGCTGGCGTGCGCCGCTTCCTGGAGCGGCACGACGCCATGCCGATGGCGGTGGCGAGCAACGCCGAACGCCCCAACGTGGACTTCGTGCTGGATGGCAGCGGCTTGGCCGCGCATTTCCGCGTGGCCATCGACGGCGCGCAGGTGGAGCGACCCAAACCTGCGCCGGACATCTACCTGATGGCGGCGGACGCGCTCCGAACGGCGCCCGGCAACTGCCTTGTGTTCGAAGACTCCATGCCCGGCGTCGAGGCGGCGCGAGCGGCGGGCATGCGCGTGGTGGGTATGCAGACCACGCACGCCGAACTCCCCGGCGTCGACGTGGGAGTGAACGACTATCTCGATCCACGGCTGGAACCGTGGCTGAGGGCTCAGACCATACTTCCATGAGTTGGCTTAACTTCTGGCGCCGGGACCGCAAGACAGAGGTCACCCAACAACAGATGCACGCGCTCTACGCGCTGAGTGAAGATATTCTGACGGCGGATTCGCCCGCCGCCATCCAGCGGCGCCTGTCGGAGGTTCTCGAACGGGCGTTGGGCATCACGCGAGCGCGCCTGTACATTTACGACAGGCGCGCGCGAACGCTCATGCAAGTGGGCGCCACCAGGAGCGCCACTCACGCCTTCGCCGTGGACGCGCCTCCCGGCCCGCCGGCCTCTGTCGCCGCCATGTCGTTCCGCAACCGCACGCTGCTGGCCGTGCCCGATGCCGCCAGCAGCCCGTTCTTTCACGGCGAGAAAAGCGACGATTGCCCGCGCGCGGCGTTGTTCGTCCCCATGCAAGGACCCCACGAGCCGGCCGGCCTGCTGGAACTGGACCAGGACGACGGTGCGCGCAGCTTCACCGCCACCGAGCAGGCCGCCGCGCAGCACCTGGCGAACTTGGCCAGCATCGCGTTGCGCGGCATTGCGTGGCGAAGCAGCCAGGAGCAACTCTTCCATGGACAGCGGCTCGCCGCGGCCGGGCAACTCATTTCCTCGATCGCCGCGCAGCTCAAGAGTCCGTTGGAAGTCATCGCCGAGGCCACCGCACGGCTGGGGGAAGCTTCCAGCGGCCCGGTGCGGACCGAACTCGATCAACTGAGCCGGGAGGCACGGGGCGTCGTCGAAACGGTCGCCCACATGCTCGCCTTCACCAGGGTCGAGGGCGCCGAACCCGCGGGCACCGATCTGGGCGAATTACTCGGTGATCTGATCGAGACGCGCGGCGCATCGTGGAATCAGCAGGGCATGCAACTCGAGGCCATATTGCCGGAAGATCCGGTGCTGGTGCCGGGATCGCCGGAGCAACTCGAAGGCCTGTTCTCGAACCTGTTCGCTTTCGTGCTGGAGGAACTCGATACCGCCGCCGGCAGAGCCGTCTCGTGCGCGGCGCGCGAGTTCGCGCAGGTGGCCCACTTCGAGGTCGCTTACCCGTCCCGCCCCATGGATGCGCCCAGGCCGGACCCGTTTTCCGAAGCCACCGTCGCTTCCCGGGGCGGTCTCAGCCTCGGCGTGTGCCGGAGCATGGCCCGCCATTATGGAGGCGATATGCGCTGGACCGAAGGTCCGGCACATATGTGCCGGCTGGAGTTGGAGTTGCCCTTGGCCGACGCCGGCCAACACGCCCCCATGGACCGCCGTACCGCGCCGCGGCCAGGCGCCCGGCAGTTGACCCTGCTGCTGCTCGATCCCGACGCGACGGCCGCGCGCGAGTGGCTGGTGGCATTGAGCAGTCGCGAGCATCGCGTGGTACCGGCCGGCTCCACGGAGGAAGCCTGCGACCTGCTGCGCCGCTTCCGGTTCGATGCCGCGTTTTGCGCGCTGGCTCCCGCACGCGTCGACTGGTTGGAGGTCTTCGAACAAGCGCGCCGGCGCGCCGGCGGATTCGTCCTGCTCGCCGAGCACTACGACTCGGAATTGGCCGCATCGGTACATCACGGCGAAGGGCACGTCCTTCGCAAACCACCCGAAGGCTCCGAACTCGATCGTGTGCTGAGCGCCATCGAGAAAAGGGCCCCGCGTCGAAGGCACGGTAAGATGGAGTCATGAAGACCCTCCGAACCGCGATCCTGGTCGCCGCCGGCCTTGTGGTTGTCTCCGGCGCGGGTCTGGCGCAGAAGAAGTACAGCGGCCCCCGGCCGCCCAAGCCGGACGTCCCGTTCCTATTGCATGCCGACAACCTGATTGCCACCGAAACGAGCGAGGCCCGCGAGGAGAAGCGCAAGAACGAGACCATCGCGTCGATCCCGGGCGCCGATTCCCCGGTGAAGACGCCGCTCGCCGAACCCATCTTCCTGCTCGAAACCGCCAAGATCGAACCCGGCCAGTTGGAGCTATGGAAGCTCGAGTCCAAAGGCGGCGCCCGCCAGCTCGTGGTTCCCGACAGGCCGAAAAAGAACGGCCCGCACCCGTTGCGCCTGGTGGTCACCAGGCTGGACGACTCACTCTACCGCGTCGAGGTCAATGAAGTGTTGGAAAACGGCGAGTACTCGCTTAGCCCGCGAGGCTCCAGCCAGGTCTTTTGCTTTCAGGTGTACTGACGGGCGGCCGCGGGTGTTTCCCGCCAGGATTTGACTTTGCTTCGCCGGGTATTCAGCGCATTTGAGTCTCGAGACTTCCGGCTGATGTGGGCCGGCGCCTGCACTTCGAGCATCGGCACGTGGATGCAGAAGTTGGCGCAGAGCTGGCTCGTATTGCAACTGTCGGGCTCGCCATTTCTACTGGGACTGGATGCCTTCCTCGGCGAGATTCCCATCTTTCTGTTCTCCCTGGTCGGCGGGGTGGTGGCAGACCGCGTGGACCGCCGGCACGTGCTGCTGGTATCGCAGTTCATACAGATGAGCTGCGCGTTCGTGCTGACGGGGCTGATTGCCTACAAGGTCGTGGTGGTCTGGCACATCCTGGCGCTCTCCTTCGTGGCGGGCTTCGCGCAGGCGTTTGGCGGCCCGGCCTACCAGGCGCTGATTCCGTCGCTGGTGAAGCAGGAACATTTGCCGAACGCAATCGCCATGAATTCCATCCAATTCAACCTGGCGCGCGTCATCGGACCGGTGCTGGGCGGATTGGCGCTCACGCAATTGGGAGCGGCCTGGTGTTTCGGCCTGAATGGCTTGAGCTTCGTGGCCGTGATGGTATCGCTGGTTTTGCTGCGCATCCGGTTCGTGCCCGGCGGCAAAGCTTCCTC
Organism: Terriglobales bacterium; assembly: GCA_963745655.1. GTDB lineage: Bacteria > Acidobacteriota > Terriglobia > Bryobacterales > Bryobacteraceae > JAJFUV01. Next base: position 427,172 of record CAVUYK010000013.1, read on the forward strand.
CATGTTGGATAGCATGCGGCAAGGATTCGGCTTCATCCAAGGCAAACCGGGGATGGTCGCGCTGATCGTGTTGGCCTTTCTGGCCACCATGTTGGGAATCCCGTTGATGGTGTTCCTGCCCGTATTCGCCAAGGACGTGTTCCGGCAAGGCCCTACCGTCTACACGTTGCTGCTGGCGTGCTCCGGAGCCGGTTCAATCCTGGGAGCGCTGTCGGTGGCGGCCTTCGGAAACACCCCGCGCAAGGGGCGCGTGGTGGTGCTTACGATGGTGGTGCTGGGCGCGCTGATAGTGGGTTTTTCGCTTTCGCGCTGGCTGCCCATGAGCTGCGCGTTCGTTTTCTTCGCGGGCGCGGCCATGATCATCGTCTTCGCCACCTTGAGTTCGCTGGTGCAATTGCTCGCGCACGACGACATGCGCGGACGCGTGATGAGCGTTTACAACGTAGCCTTCCGCGGAGGGATGCCCATGGGGAGTCTGCTTGCCGGAGCGCTGGCTCCGGCGCTCACGGCACCGGTGGTGCTGGCCGGCTACGGTGTGCTGCTGAGCGTTTTGGGGCTATACTTTCTGATTGTGCAGCGCAAAGTAGCGGCCCTGTAGAATGAAGAGACGCGACATGCTAATACTATTGACGGCGGGATGGGCGTTGCTGCTGGCGGCTCCCATGAACGCCAGTGAGTTGGAAGCCGCGCGCGACCGGCAGGACCGCGTTGCACTGGAGAAGAAGATCGCCGAGTTGGCCATCACCGCCGTCCGCCAATCGAACCACGCCGAGGCGTATTACACCTTGGCGTTGGCGCAATCGTATCTCGCCGAAGTCGCCCTGGAACTGCGCGACAAGAACATGGCCAAGAACGTCGCCGAGGCCGGCATCAAGTCCGCCGAGCGGGCCGTCGCCCTGCGCCCGAACTCGTCGGAATTCAACCGTCTGCTCGGAACGCTCTGCGGACAGGTGATCCCCGCCAACGTCCTCTTAGGTCTTCGATACGGCAAGTGCGCGCAGGATTCGGTGGCCAAGGCCATCCAACTGGACCCCCGGTCCTCCCTGGCGTACGTGAGCCGCGGCGTAGGCAATTACTATCTTCCGCCCGCCCTGGGCGGAGGGCCGGAACTGGCCATCAAGGATTTCGAAAAGGCCATTCAGCTCAAGCCGGACAACGCCGAGGCCCAACTCTGGCTGGGAATCGCGCTACGCAAGCTGAACCGCAACGCGGCGGCTCGCAAGGCTTTCTCACGATCGCTCGAGTTGAACCCTCGCCGTGTCTGGGCGCGGCAGCAACTGGAAAAGACGCCGGCGCAATGAAGAGCGCGCACTGGAAGGTGGCTCTGAGCGTCGCCGCAATCACCGCTCTGAGCTTCCTGGTCTACCCGGGCTCGACGTATTTGCAATCGGACACCCAGATCTACCTGCCGATTCTCGAACGGCTCTACAATCCCTCTCTGTTCGCGAAAGACCTGGTGGCCACCGAGCCGCACGTCTCTTTCACTATTCTGGACGAAGTGTCCATCGGGTTGCGCAAGATCACTGGCTTGGGCTTCCGTGAGATCCTCCTCGCGCAACAAGTGCTTGCGCGCGCCGCGGGCATCCTGGGCGTGTTCCTGATTGCTTCGGCGTTGGGACTCGCGCGCGGCATGGCGCTCCTGGTGGCGGCCGTGTTCGCATTGGGAACCTGGATCTACGGTCCCACGGTGATGAGCGTGGAACTGGAGGCCGTGCCCCGCGGTTTCGCCGTGCCGCTGGTCCTGTTGGGTGTGGGCCTGGCGGCCGTCGGGCGGGACTTGGCCGCCGGCATTGCCGTGGGCGTCGCGTTCTTGTATCAGCCGCCCGCCGTGTATCCGTTCTGGATAGTCTACTTCGCCCTCACGCTGTGGCCGGGCAAGCCCGCCGTCATGCAGCGTAGGATTATGGGACTGCTACCGCTGCTCGGGGCCGTCCTGTTGTTGTTCGTTCTCTCGCGCCTCCAAATTGGCGAGACCGAAAAGCAGGAACTGCTCAGCCGCCTCGGCGCGGCGCAAGAAAAGATCCAGCGGCTCCGCGCACCGTACAACTGGATTTCCATTTGGGGCAGCAGCCTCGCCTGGCACTACCTGGCCACGTGGCTGCTCGGCCTGTGGGCGTGCTGGCGGCTGCGACGGTCGGCCAGTCAGGATCTGAACTTCTTCCTGGTGGGCCTGCCGCTGATCGGGCTGGCAAGTGCGCCGGCCTCTTATCTTCTCCTGGAAAAGTTCAAACTGGGCGTGATCCCCCAGTTCCAACCCATGCGCGCCTTGCTGTTTACGACCGTCGTACTGCTGATCGCCGCCTGCGCGGCCGGTTTGAAGGCCGCATCGGAAAGACGCCCGCCCGAGGCGCTGTTCTGGCTGTTCGTGGCCTTCTTGATTCCCATGCAGTTGCGTTTCGACCAAATCTGGCAAATGCCCTGGCCGGGCATCACCATGCGCCGCATGGCGTTGGCGCTCGCACTGGCCGCCGTGGCGGGGGCCGCGGCATGGGTCGCGGCGCGATCTCGCCGCTGGTCCGCGGTGCTTGTGGCGTGCGCCATCCTGCTGCCCTTCCCGCTGATCCCGGCGGTGGCCGGGCTCCACAAAGCCGCTCCCATTGAAACGCCGGAACTGCGGGAACTCTCGGATTGGGCGCGAGCTTCGACTCCGGTCGACGCGGTCTTCCTGTTCCCGGACGCAGGGAGAGGTTTGGAGCCGGGCATCTTCCGCGCGCAGGCGCTCCGCGCGCTCTACGTGGACTGGAAAAGCGGCGGCCAGGTAAACTACCTCCGCAAGTTCAGCGAGGAATGGTGGAGGCGCTGGCAGCAGACGACCTCGGTCAAGCCGTCCCCACAAACCATCCCACTCTATGCCCAATGGGGAGTAGATTATATCGTCGTGCGCGCGGGGCACCGGCTCGAAGGCCGCGCCCCGGTTTACGAGAATAGTCGCTTTTTAGTGTACCGGACTTCCCCTTCTTCCCCTTAACCTCCTTGCTTTCGGTGGTATACTGAGTTCATGAAACTCTGGACCATCTTAATCGCGTTGACCCTCACGTTCACGCTAGGATTAGCTGCAGCCGACGACATGGGTTATATTAAGGCCCACGGCAAGCCAAGCCATGCCGCTATGTACGTCGACGGCAAGGTACTTAGGCCCGATACAGCGCTTCACGGTTTCGGAAAAGTACCAAGTGGCTCCCGGCGACCATGAGGTGACTTTCAAGGATCCGCGCTACGCAGACTTCACGACCAAGGTCACGGTACGCGCCAAGAAGACCACCAAGGTGCACTTTAAGCTCACGCCTGTCGAACCGGCCAAACCGCCGTTCGGCAGACTGCGGTTCGGCGGCGGCTCGCCGGAGTCCTTCATTTCCGTTGCGGGGGGCGACATTAGCGCCGTCAACATCAACGGAAAGTTTTACGGATACGTGGACGAACTCAACAACGCCGGCGGTGGATTGCTGCTGAATCCCGGCACATACAGGGTTCAGGTGTCGTCCCCGATTCACGGAGAGATCAACAAGGATGTAACCATCGAAGCCGATAAGGTCACCGTCATTCCGCTTCCCAAGAAGTAGGCGCTCCCGCGCGCGACGCTCGGAAGGTGGCATTTCAACACTAGGCGCCGGTGTGTATCTGCTCTGGCAGATGCACTCCGGCGTTTTCTTTTCTCACGCGCAACGTACGCTAAAATGGCTAGGTAAGACCGTATCGGAATCGGCGCCACAACTATGGAACAGCCCGACGTTCAAACCAAGTTCGAATCCCCCTTGACGCGGGCGCTGCACGAATTCACCGGCCTCGCCCGCGAGCAGGTGGAAGCCGCCTGGGACCTGCAGATTGCGCGCATCCAGGAACAGCTCGCCTCGGGATGGCGGGAGGAAATCGACCGGATTGTCACGGAGCGCTTCACCGATCTTTCCGCGCGCATCGCCGAAGAAACCGAAGCCGCGGTGCGCACGCGCGTGGCGGCGGAGACGGCGGTGGCCGTGCCCGCGGCCTGCGAGACGTCGCGCCGCCAATGGAACCAGGAGTTGAACCTGGCCGCGCGGCGCATCGCACAGGCCTCCGGCGTCGAGGAATGGGCTGCGGCGTTGCTCGAAGCCACGGACGCGTTTCGGGAACAGGCGGCGGTTTTTACGCTGACGGGCCGGGAACTGAAGACCTCCGGCGTGCGTGGCGTGCCAGACCAGGATGCCGCCGCGCGGTTGCTCGCGGCCCAAATGACACTTTCCGACGCGCCGGCCTTCGAGCAAGCCGTCGAAACCGGGGAAACCGTGTTTGCCATGCGGTCGGAAGGCGAACTTTCGCCGGCGGTCGTCTCCGCTTTGGGCGGTGGCCAGGATGCGCGCGCGCAATTGGTGCCGTTGTGCGGACGCCAGCGCGTGCTGGGTGTGCTTTACGCCGACGGCGACGCCGAGCATATTGACGCGAACGCTATTGAACTGTTGGCCGCCATCGGCGCCGCCGTTCTGGACGCGCTGCTGGCCCGGTCCTTGAGCCGGCCGGGCGGGCTGCTCTCCATTTCGGGAGTCGAATCTTCCTCCGCGCCGGCTATTGCGGTCTGGGATACGCTCTCTAAACAGGACCAGGAATTGCATCTGCGGGCGCAACGGTTCGCGCGGGTGCAGGTGGCTGAAATGCGGCTCTACAAGTCGCGCCAGGTTCGCAGCGGCCGCGTGGATCGTAATCTTTATGGCGCGTTGAAGGAGGAGATCGAAACCTCGCGCGAGGCGTTTCGCCGGCAGTTCCTCGCCGCCTCGCCCTCCATGGCCGACTATCTCCATCAAGAGTTGGTGCGTTCGCTCTCAAACGATGACCCCAGCCTGCTTGGTCCGGACTACCCGGGCCCTCTTGCCTAGCGCTTGCGTGCTTGGCGCGATCTCCGTGGTTCTCTCCGCCAGCGCGGCCATGGCCGCCGCCAGGGTTGTGGCGAATCCTGCCTTCGAACTCAAGGCCGGCGTGAGCGCCTGCGAAAACGGCCACTATGCCGAAGGCGCAAGCAAGCTTCGCGCCTTCTCTGAACGGTCGCCGAAACTGGCCGACTACGCGGGCTACCAGGCGGCCGTTTGCCTGGTGTCGGACAACCGGTGGGAGGAAGCCGCCAGCGCGCTCGATCCGGTCTGGCGAATGAAGCCGCGGTCAGCGGTGATCGGCAAAGCCGCGCTGCTGGCGGCGCAGGCCTACTTGGAAGCGCGTCTTCCGGCAAAGGCGCGCCAGGTGCTCAGCGCGAACTGGGACGAGTTGCCGCAGCCTGACGGCGAACTGCTGCTGGCTAAGAGTTTCGAGGCCTTGGGCGACGGTGCGGTCGCCGCCGTGCATTACCAGAAAGTGTATTTCAAGTACCCCGCATCGACGGCCGAAACGGAAGCCGCCGCGGGGCTGGAGCGCTTGCGCGAGCAACTCGGCAATAATTATCCGCCGGCAATGAGCGCGGACATGTTCGAGCGCGCCGGCCTGCTCATCAAGGCCCAGGATTACGAGCGCGCGCGCCAGGAACTGGAAGCCTGGGCCTCGCAGTTCGGCGGAGAAGATCGCGAACTGGCTCGCGTGCGCATAGGCGAGGCCGGCTTCCTGGCAAATGAAACCGGCACGGCCTGCGCGTATTTGCGCTCGCTCGCCGCGAGCACGGGCGAGACCGAAGCCGAACGGCTTTACTACCTCGCCGAGTGCGCGCGCCGCGACGACTCCGACGACGCGATCGCCGGGGTGCTCGCCACCCTGGAACACGATCACCCGCGATCGCCATGGCGCCTCAAGGCCCTGGTGCGCGCCGGCAACCGCTACCTGGTGCGCAACCAGCCGGCGCTCTACGCACGGCCCTATCGCGCTTGCTATGCGTCCTTCCCTTCCGCCCCGCAAGCCGCCTATTGCCATTGGAAAGTGACCTGGAGCGCGTATCTCGGGCGCCGCGCCGAGGCCGGCGCCATGCTGCGCGAACATCTCGAAAACTTTCCGGCTTCCGATCACGCACCGGCGGCGCTCTATTTCCTGGCACGCACCATGGAGACCTCCGGCGACGCAGGCACGGCCAAGGCGCTCTACTTGAAATTGCGCGCGGTCTATCCGGCGTCTTACTACCGGACGCTGGCGCGGAAGCGCTTGGAGGAAGCCGCGCTGGCCGGCGCAAAGCCGTCGGAGGCGGCCGCGGAATTGCTCGGACATCTCCCGTTGCCCGCGCCTAACCCACCTCCCAGTTTCCAGCCCGACGCCGTGTCGCTCGCCCGCATCGAGCGCGCGCGACTGCTGGCCGAGGCCGGCTTCGCCGATTGGGCGGACACCGAACTTCGGTTCGGAGCGCGTCACGGCGGCCAAGCCTACGTGCTGGCCGCGGAACTCGCGCGTATGGCAGCGCGGCGCGACGCGCCGGCGCAAGGTATGCGCTACATCAAAGCCGTCGCGCGCGGCTATCTCACGCTCTCGCTGGAAGACGCGCCCGATTCGTTCTGGCGCCTGGCGTTCCCTCTGCCGTACCGCGCCCTCCTCGAACGCAACGCATCGGCCAACCAGCTCGACCCGCACATTGTGGCCGGCCTCATCCGCCAGGAATCCGAATTCGATCCCCAGGCCGTAAGCCGCTCCAGCGCCCGCGGCCTCACGCAAGTGATGCCCGCGACGGGGAAACAACTGGGCCGCCAACTCGGCATCAGGCGTTTTCGCACCGCCATGTTGTTCCGGCCTGAAATCAACTTGCGGCTCGGCACTCACTATCTGCGCTCCATCCTGAATCAGTTCGATGGACGCTGGGAGCCCGCACTGGCCGCTTACAACGCCGGTGCTTCGCGCTCCAGGGCCTGGCTCAGTTGGGGCGAATTCCGCGAACCGGCGGAATTCATCGAGACGATTCCTTTTTCCGAGACGCGCAATTACGTGCAGATCGTACTGCGCAACGCCGAAACCTACCGCGAGCTTTATGCCCAGAGCGCCCCGGCCACCAAACCCGTCCGGGCCACCAAGAAGGCGCGGATCAAGAAGAAGGCGCGGGCGCGCCGCCGGTAGCACGCCCGTCTAATGGATTTGCCGGGCCGCGCCGATAGCAAGGGAGACACCATGGTATCCAAGTCTCCTACCCCGCTCGCGCGCCGGTCGGCTAAAGTGGCAATCACCCTCGCCGCCATAGGCCTCTTCTTTGTGCTCCGGCTCGACGTCGCCTGCCTGGTCCGCGGCAAGGCGCGGAACGTGTACGACCGGCGCATCGGGTCCCCGCACATCATCGCGGCGTATCTGCGCAACCACCCGGCGGGAAAGCTGCAGCTTGGCGCGGGCCCGTTCAGCAAGCCAGGATGGCTCAACACCGACATCGACCTGCGCGAAGGGCAAGCCTACCTGGACATCACCAAACCCTTCCCCCTCCCCGATGGCTCGATGCACGTCGTCTTTAGCGAGCACCTGATCGAACACATCCACTACGAAGACGCTGCCAGGATGCTGAAGGAGTGTTACCGGGTGCTCGGCCCCAACGGCAGGGTACGCATCGCAACACCGAACCTGCTGAAGTTTGTCGCACTCTTCCAGTATCCTCAGAGCGAAGACGCTAAAACCTACGTGCAACAGAAGATCGCCTGGCATCTATGGCCGCAAACGGCCGATCCGGAGTGTCTGATCCTCAACCGCCAGTTGCGCTATTGGGCACACGAATTCGTGTACACGCCCAAGATGCTGCGCGCCAGCCTGGAATCCGCGGGATTCGTCGAGGTCAAGGAGTTCGTCCCGGGCCAGAGCGACACCGCCGCGTTGTCCGGTCTGGAGGCCCGTCCCGGCTCCGACATCAAAGATGTGAACTCGTATGAAACCATGGTGCTCGAGGCCGTTCGCCGCTAGCGCGTGCGCGCGGCGTGTTTGTGGACACCGGCATTCGACTCCCTCCCCTGCCCGCGCGAGGGAGCCGAAATAGGCTAAACTCCATAGTTCCATGACCAACAGCAGAGTACTTCGGAAATTGCGTGCGGGTGAATACGTCCTCACGGTGGGAATCGGCCGGGTCAAGGAGCCGTGGCTCACGGAGTTGATCGGCCGGCTCGGTTTCGACCTGTTATGGCTGGACCTGGAGCACCGCGCCTGGGGCTACGATTCGATCGACCCGATTTCGCTGGCCTGCCGCGCCACCGGCATGGACCTGATGGTGCGCATCCGTAAGAGTGGCTACGACGCTCCCATGCGCGCGCTCGAGTTCGGCGCCAACGGCATCATGGTGCCGCACTGCCGTAGCGCGGCCGAGGCGCGGCAGTGGGTGGAGTGGGTGCGCTTCCCGCCCGTCGGCAAGCGCGGCTTCGACGGCGTCGGCGCGGACGCCGATCACGGCATGGCCGCACCGCTCGACCACCTTAGGCAGGGCAACCAGGAAGTCTTCCTGGCGTTGCAGATTGAAGACGCCGAGGCGCTCGAAGTGGTGGACGAGATCGCCGCGGTGCCGGGCTTCGACCTCTTGTTTGTCGGGCCGGCGGATTTGAGCGTGAGCCTGGGCATTCCCTTCCAGTTCAGTCATCCGAAGATGGACCAGGCCTTTCAGCGCGTCGACGCCGCCGCGCGCCGCCACGGCAAGTGGTGGGGCACCACCTCGGGTACGCCCGAAGCTGCGCAGAAGGCGCTGGACCGCGGCGCGCGCATGGTTACCGCCGGCAGCGATCACGGCATGTTGATGCTCGGCTTCCAGAAATCCTTCCAGGAATTCAGCCGGATCAAAGTGAATCCATGAGCCGCGCGGGGGAGCTTTCTCCGCAATATAAATGGTACCTGGTGGCGTTCCTGTGCGTGGTGGCGATGGTGAACTACGCCGACCGCACGGCCATCTCCGCAGTGTTTCCCCTGCTCGCCGCCGAACTGGGAATGTCCGACCTGGCCCTGGCCGCGCTGGGCAGCTTTTTCCTCTGGAGCTACGCCGCCGGTTCGCCCTTCGCGGGCATTCTGGCCGACCGGTTTTCGCGCAGCCGCATGGTGATACGTGAGCCTGGCCGCCTGGAGCCTGGTCACCATCTGGACCGGCTTTGCGCACAGCGCCACGGAATTGCTGGTGACGCGCGTCCTGCTCGGCGTCACCGAATGCGCCTATCTGCCGGCGGCGCTGGCGTTGCTGGCAGACCACCACTCCACCAAAACGCGCGCCACGGCCCTCGGCCTGCATCTGGCTGGCTTGAACTTCGGTTTGATCGCGGGCGGCACGCTGGCGGGGTACCTGGGAGATCGCATCGGGTGGCGCCCGAGTTTCTACGTTCTTGGAGTGGCCGGGTTGGTGCTTGCGCTGGCCGGTGTTTTCGTATTGCACGACCGGCCGCGCTTGGCCGCGGTGGCCGAACGCGCGCGGCCTTTTTTGTGGATCACGGTGTGGCAGGATCTTCGCACGCTCTGGCGCGTCGCCACGTGGCGCGTGCTGGTCGGGTCGGGTATGTTGCTCTCCATCGGCATCTGGATCTTCTTCAACTGGCTGCCGCTCTATTACAAGGAAACCTTCCACCTGAGTCTCGCGGCGGCGGGCTTCTCCGGCACATTCATGCTGCAGATGGCGGCGACGTTGGGCGTGATGCTGGGCGGATGGGGATCGGACCGCATGGCCCGGAACCTTCCGCGGCGGCGGCTGATTTTCGGCGCGCTGTGCTATTTCGCCGCGGCGCCGCTGCTGCTCGGTTTTCTGGGTCATCCCACCTATGCGCTGGTAAGCGTCTTCATCGCCGGCTTCGCGTTTCTGCGCGCGCTCGGCTCGACCACCGAGCCCACGGTGGCCTGCGACCTGCTCCACCCGCGCATGCGCTCCACGGCGCTGGCGCTGATGAACACGGGCAACTGCCTGGCCGGCGGCATCGGCGTGCTCATCGCGGGATTCTTGAAGAGCCGCTTCGGATTGGGCGGCGTTTTCGCGGGCGTCTCGGTCATCATGTTCCTGGCGGGTGGCCTGGTGCTGGCGGGTTACCTGTTTTACTTCAACCGCGACCAGGCCAGGAGTGAGGAGCAACTGGCGTGATCGTCGATTGTCACACGCATTTGTGGAAAGCGCAGCACTGGGGCGAGGAAATCACTCGCGAGGCGAATCTCGCGCGCGGCAAGCCGGCGCAGGTGGACATTGACGAGCACGATCACTGGCAAGCCATGGGGCCGGTGGACAAAGCCGTCGTGTTCGGCCTCCGCGCCGCGCACGTGGGACTGGTGGTACCCAACGACCTGGTGGCGCGCTACGTCGCCGCGCATCCCGACAAGCTCATCGGATTTGCCAGCATCGACCCCCACGAGCCGGACTACCTGGACGAAATGCGCCGCTGCTTTGAGACCATGAATTTTCGCGGCTTGAAGCTCGGCCCCACCTATCAGAACTATGCACCGATGGATGAGCGCATGCAGCCCGTCTACGCTTACTGCGAAGCGCGCGGCATCCCGGTGCTGTTCCATCAGGGCACCACGTTTCCGCGGAAGGCGCCGCTCAAGTACGCGCACCCGGTTCTGCTGGAGGATGTGGCCATCCGTTATCCGGAACTGCGCATGGTGGTCGCGCACATGGGCCATCCCTGGATGGAAGACACCATTGTGCTCATCCGCAAGCAGCCGCACGTCTACGCCGACGTTTCGGCGCTCTACTACCGGCCCTGGCAGTTCTACAACGCGCTGGTCGCGGCCGTCGAATACGGCGCCGCGCATAAACTACTATTCGGGACCGATTATCCGTTCACCACCGCCGCGGATTCCATCGCCGCGCTGCGCAACGTGAACCACGTGGCCGGCGCGCGTATGCCGCGCATTAGCGAAGATGTGATCGAAGGCATCCTTCATCGCGATACGCTCGCGCTGCTCGGTATAATTTGAAGTGACCGTGAAAACATATCCGAAGTCCGCCATACTTCTTCAAGAGAATAGAGAAGTACATCACGGGGGGAGTCGTGTCGGTCAACCGCGCGACGCAACCCGAAATCGCGTTCGTGCGCGGCGAAGGCGCCTACATATACGATGCCGACGGCAATCGCTTCATCGACTACCACGCCGCGTTCGCCCCGCATTTCCTGGGGCATAACGATCCCTATGTGACGCGCGCCGTGGCCCAGGCGCTCGCCGGAGGCGCCAGCCTGTTTGGTTCGGGCACCACCGAGCACGAAGGCCGCCTGGCCGAGCTGGTTTGCACCAACATCCCGTGGATCGAGGCCGTGCAGTTCTTGAATACCGGCAGCGAGGCCACGGCGCAGGCCATCCGCCTGGCCCGCGGCGTCACCGGGCGCGACCACATCATCGTGATGCAGGGCGGCTATAACGGCTGGCACAACGACGTGGCGTGCAATCTGATGACACCGCTCGACGCGCTGGGACCGCGCGTTTCCCCGGGCGAGTATCCCTTCCTTCCCATCAGCGCCGGCATTCCCGACGCGCACAAGGCGCTGGTGCACCCCATCAATTTCAACGACCTGGATTCGGTGCGCTACGTTTGCGAGCGCTACCCCATCGCCGCGCTCATCACCGAACCGATCCTGCAGAACATCGGATTGGTGCATCCCCAACCCGGATACCTCGAAGGCCTGCGCAAACTCGCGGACGAGTTCGGTTTCATTCTCATCTTCGACGAAGTGAAAACGGGGTTCCGCCACGCCATCGGCGGGTACGCGCAGATCAGCGGCGTGCACCCGGACCTGGCGGTGTACGGCAAGGCCATCGCCAACGGCTACCCCATTGCCGCCTTGGGCGGCAAGAAGGCGCTGATGGATTACTTCATCCATCCGGACCTTTCCAAGCGCGTGCTGCTGGCCGGCACCTATAACGCGCATCCGGTGCCCACGGTGGCCGCCATCGCCACCATCGAGCGGTTGCTCGCGGGCGGCGGCGAAGTCTACCGCCACGTCGAAACGATGGGCGCACGCATCGAAGCGGGAATCCGCGAAATCACTCGCGCCATGGGCCTCACCGCGACGCTGGTGCGGCAGGGATCGGCGTTCTGCCTTTACTTTATGGACCACCCGCCGGTGGATTGGCACGACCTGGCCGCGCACCACGATTTCGCGCTCGACAGCCGCATGCGGCTGGAGTTGATCGACCGGGGTGTCTACTACTTCCCCACGGCCACCAAACAGTGTTCGATATCCGCCGCCCATAGCGAAGCGGACATCGACCAGACGCTGGAAGCTTGGCGCGCCGCGCTGGAGAAGTCCGTTTGCGCGTCCTAGAGCGCGGCATCTTGAACGCCGCCGAGCCGCAAACGGCGCGGGCGGTGTGTACCTTCCCCAGCCTGGCCGTACTGGCGAACGGCGATTTGCTGGCCACCTATCGCACGGGCGCGGACAAAGATGGCGCGGACGAAACGGTGGAACTTCGCCGCTCCACCGATGGCGGCCGCGCGTGGTCCGAGCCCGTCTCGCCTTTCTCGCGCGTCGTGGAGGGCCGCGAAGGCTCGCTGCGCGTCGTCTATGTGACGCCGCTCGCTGGCGCCCACGTGCTGGCTTGCGGAATGTGGATCGACCGGCAGGCGCATCCCGGTAGCCCCTTGTTCCATCCCCAGACCGAGGGCTGCCTGCCCATGAAAATCGTGCTGGCGGATTCGTTCGACAACGGCGCAACCTGGTCCGCGTGGCGCGCCGTGGAGGTGCCGGACGACGTCGGACCACCCAGCCTCACCAGTCCCGTACTGCGTTTCGCGAGCGGGCGCCTGGCCATCAGCATCGAGAGCAATAAGCACTACTTCGACCGCTCCACCTGGCATCAGAAGGTGGTCTACCTGTTCTCGAACGACGACGGCGCGACATGGTCCGCGCCGCACCTGATTTGCCGTGATCCTTCCGCGCGCATCTTCCACTGGGACCAGCGCGCCGCCGTGGCGCCGGATGGACGTGTGGTCACTTTCAGTTGGGTGTACGATCGCGAAACTCAGTCGTACTTAGATATTCAGCGGCGCGTCAGCGCCGACGAAGGTAGTAGTTGGAGCACACCGGAGGACCTGGGATTCGCCGACCAGCCGTCTCACCCCGCCATATTTTCCGATGGGCGCGTGGTGCTCGCCTGGGTGGACCGCTTCGGATCGCGTTCCATTCGCGCGCGCATGGCTCACAGCCTGGACGCCGCCTTCGCGCCGGATTCCGAAGTCGTGCTGCACGAAGCCGCGACGTCCTCCGGCGCGGTGGGCTCCACCGCCGATGCGCTTGCCGATATGCAGACCTGGAGCTACGGTTTACCGTTCGCCGAAGCGCTGCCCGATGGAGACGCCCTGGTGGTGTACTACGCGGGCACGAGCGACGCCATGGACATCCGCTGGGCGCGTCTGGGACTCTGACGGTCCGCTCTCTACCGCTTCCTCAAACACACCAGAGCCCCCAGCGCCGTCGCTAACCCGAAAGCGAAACTCGCCGCGAAGCCGAAGTGGTCCGTGAGGTATCCGTGCAGCGCGGGCGCGAAACTCGAAACCGGCGTCGCCAGCATCAGCGCGGCCAGCACGCGCGGACCGGCGGCCAGCGAGGTGAGCGCCAGGGCGTAGTTCGGAAAATACACGCCGCCGAGTTCGCCCGCGCCCAGCCATCCAAACGCTCCCAGATAGGCAAAACCGGGCACCACCCACGCCCACAACATACCGGCGGCGAACAACCCCGAGGTGGCTTGCGACGCCGTGCGAAGGCCATAACGTAGGGCCAGCCAACCCAGCCCATAACCCGCCACGGCCTTGGCGCCAAATCGAATGGCCATCACCAGTCCCGTGAAATCCTTCGGATCGCGTCCCATGGCTTCGCGCGTGTAAAGTGAAACGTTGGCCACCGAGCCCAGCGTGCAGCTCCACAAGAGAAAAGCCAGCCACAGCATCCAGAGCGTCCGGTCGGATGCGTACTCGGCGAACAGGCCGGCCAGAAACCTCCCCAGCGGTGGCCGCGGTTCGTCGGCCACCGCCACCAGTTGATAGCGCGTGCTCAGCATCGCCACGCCCGCGCTTGCCAGCAGTCCGATGCCGTAGAGCGCCGCGAAATCGTAGGGGAAGGGTAGCCAGCGGAAACCTGGGTTCAGGATGTACTGCGCGGCGAGCGATCCGGCTACCGCCGCCAGCGGCCCCATCGAGTAAGTGAGCTTCAGCGCGCGCGCACGTCCCTCCAGGGTTGTGCCACGGTTCAGGCACTGATAGAGATACAGCATCGCGACGCTCCACACCAGGCCGAGCAGTAAGCCTTGGAGCGTCACCATCGCCATGCGCACGCTCCCCGGAAAGGGGACCACCAACACCAAGACCACCAGACCCTGCAGCAGCGCGGCCGCTCCGGCGGTCCCCACCAGCACGGCGCGTTCCAGCCGGTGCGGGATCAGCCAGGTAGCCAGCAATGGCGAAATCTGGCCGAATTGATAGGCGGCGAAGGGAAGATTCGCGACCGTGGCGCTGGCTCCCAGTTTGTCGCAGAGCGCCGCCTGCACTACGCCGATATAGACCACCGGAGCGGCCAGATACAGCAACAAGAAAGTCAGAAGGAATATCAGACCGTTGCGGCGGTCCATCGCCGGCGTGGCCAGGGAGTTCATGCGGAAGTGCGCCCCGTCCATGCGGAGTGTGTTTCCAGGATGCGCCGGCACTCTTCGTAAATCTCTTCCGAGAAGCTGTCGTAAGGAGACAGTAACCCCAGCGGCATGGGAACGCCACTCAAGCGCTTCAGAACCTTGTCGTAAGCGCCGTCCATCATCTCGCGGCGGCGCATGGGCGCCAGAACGTCCTCGGCCACGCGGAGGTATTCGGCGTGCAGGCGGAACAGTTTCTCAACTTGCCCCGTACGTCCGTACTCGAACAACTCCTGGGTCCTGGCGGGCAGCATGGGCCCGAGCGAACTCAACATAGAGCACTCCCCCTGCAGGCAGCCGATGGGGAACATGTACTCGTTCAGAAAATGCTGTAACTCGGGAACGGTTCTTAGTAAGTTGGCGGTTTGGTGAATAGTAAGTCCGGTGTTCTTAGTGGCGGCGAGATTCGGCACCTCATCGGCGATGCGCCGGTAGTCGGCCGGCGTGAGCACCCGTTTGGATCGGCCCAGGTTGTAATGCAGGAAGCGCGCATCAGGGAAGGTTCCGCAAACGTCGCGGAAGAAGCGCGCCATCTCCGCATCGTTCAAAGCGCCCCACGCCGGCAGGGAGATCTGAAACATGCGGAAGCCGCCGTCGTAGGCAAGCGCTAGTCTTTCGACCACCGCGGCCGTCGAGAGCCCGATGACGCCCACCTGCGGGAACACGTTTTCGCCGCGCGTTTCTTCGCGGAACACTTCCAGGACTCTTCGAAACCGCGCGGTGTCCACGGCGTAGCCTTCGCCGGCGGTACCGAAGATGTAGACGTCGCGAAATCCTTGCGCGAGCACATGGCGCACTTCGGCGCGGAATACGTCTTCCAGCAACTGCTCGCGCTCATCCCAGGGAACTTCACAACTGATAAGAATCGCCTGATGGTATCGCAATACGCTCTCCTATAGCGGCCAGTTGGCCGGATTGAGCCACCGCTCGTCGTCCACGTGAATCTCGCGGATGCGCCCGGCGAGTTCCTCGCTCAGCGCGCCGCGCGAGGCATAGCCGATGGCGGCTTCCATTTCCTCAATGCGCGCGGTGCCCACCAGCGCGGTGTGCGTCGCGGCGTGCGAGAGCACATAACGGTAGGCCAGCTCCGGCAGGCTCTCCACTTCCCCGCCCGCCGCGCCGCGCATCTTTTCCACGGCGCGCTTGAGGGAATGCATGGCGGCGGGCAGATCGCGGCAGCGGTGCGTGAGCGCGCCCTTGAGCAGCACCGAGCGCACCACAATGCCGACGTCGCGCGCGGCGGCCTCCACCAGCACCCGCGCCTCGGGCCTCCGGTCCAGAACGCTGTAGGCGATCTGCAAGCAGTCATAGCCGGTGGCCATGGCTTCCAGTGCCGCCGCTTCGCCGTAGACGCTCGCGCCAAGAAAACGAATGTTCCCGATCTCGCGCTGCTTCCACAGTTCTTCCCAAACGGGACCGGCGTCCAGCGCATCGGTGGGCGTCGAGTGGACCATCATGACGTCGATCACGCCGGTGGCGAGCGCGCGCAAGCTATCCTCGACCGAGGCCGCCACACGCTCGCGCAAGGCTTGTGGCGCAAGATTCTCCTTGGAAAACGACGATACCTTCGAGGCCAGGATATATTCGGCGCGGCGATGGCGTAACGCGCGGCCGATGATCTCTTCACTGGTCCCGTAAGCGCGCGCCGTATCGATGTAGTTGATGCCCGAGTCCAAGGCGCGATGCAGCAGCGCGGCGGCCGTGGTTTCCTCAGGCCGCGCATCGTCGCCCGCCGGGCGTATGCCGTAGTCCAGGCCTAGTTCCACCGTGCCGAGCGAGATCTCGGAAACCATCAGTCCGGTACGGCCCAGGCGTCGTCGTTTCATCGTCGATGGTCCACTTGCAGCTCTCAATAGCGTCCGAATTCTTCCACCAGCTCGCGCATCATGCGGATGCGATGCTCGAAAGCGCCGGGCGGCACCTGGTCGCCCGCCGCGGCGATGAGCCGGGTGCCGTAAACGCGAAGATCCAGCCAGTCCAGGACGGCGCGCCGGAAGTCGTCGTCGGTGGCCGGTTCGATCCACAATGGGGGCGCCACGCCGCCCGAGAGAATGAGGTTCGCTCCGGCTTCGTCGCGGCACTCTGGCGCGGTGAGATCGCCCATGGGCGCCGGCGTCACCGCGTCGATGCAATCGGCGCCCAGGGCGGCGAACGCCCGCAGCAGGCCGCTCATGCGCCCATCCACATGCACCGCGGCGTACTTGCCCGCGGCGTGAATGCGGCGGAACACTTCGCGGTAGAAATCCGCCGACCACCTTTCCAAAAAGCGCGGCGACTGAATGTCGCTCGAAAAATTATCGCCCAGCAGAATGATTTCCGCCGGGCTCCGGCAAACCAGATCCACCAGAGCCAGCAGGTTCGTGTTGATGGCTTCCACGACTTCGGTGAGTACTTCGGGCATGTCCGCCGCGGCGAACATGGTCTGTTCGATGCCCATCCAGTAGTTGAGCAACTGGCCCATGGCGCTGTACCCGATGGAGAGATACGGCACGCCGTTGTCGCCCACCGCCTGGCGCCAATCCTCGTAACGCTGCCAGGCCGGCGGCGAAACGCGCCCGACTCAACGCATAGCCCAGCACGCGCAAGTCGCGCTCGTCGCGGATGCCCCATTCGGAGATGCCCCACGAATAGCTTCCCTCGTTCCACAGGCGTTTGCGGCGAATCGCCCCCAGCGGCGTTTCGAATGTCCAGGTCAACTCCGCGCCGCGCGAGGTTTGCTCGCGGGAAACGCTCGCGCGCACCTCCGGCGGATAAGAGACGTCGAAGTAGGAAATACGGTTGGGAATCGCGAAGCCCGCGCCGAACTCGCGGTGGCAGGCCAGCAGGTCGTGTTCCGGTTCGTGCACGGACACCGAGAGGTCGAAGGGAACTTTGTGCTTCTGGTAGAACCAATGCGACAGATCCAGATAGAAGGGTACGCGGTCCGGCGTTGCGCCTCGATAGACCGCCAGCAGCCGCTCTCGTTCAGTCATGGGTCCGCTCCCTATTTCAACATACGGACCCGGCTTGCTCAAACCCGGGACAGTACCCTCAATTCCTATTTCCGTCGCGATCTGGCACTGCCAGGAAAACCGGAATTGAGGGTACTGTCCCGGGTTGAGTTCGGGTTGCGGTTGTCCGGGGTGTTACTCGTAAGGGATGCGGAGTCCCTGCATCAAGCCCTTCATGTAGCCGAAGGCGAACACTTTGCCCATCATGGCGTAGCCTGGCGTGGCATTGGATTCCCCTTCCATGGTGGGCGCATGGTCCGGACGCATGGGACCGTCGAAGCCCGCATCCGAATAGATCTTCAACATGCGCGCCATGTCGGTGGGACCGTTGTCGTGGAAGGTTTCGCGGAAACGCTCGCCCTGCCCTTCGATGTCGCGGAAATGCACGAAGAAGATCTTCTTCGCCGTGCACCATTCGCGCGCCAGTCCATAAATATCTTCCCCCATGGCTTTGAAATTCGCCTGGCAGAAGGTGATGCCGTTCACCGGACTGGGCGCCATGTCGAGCACACGCCGGTAATTGGCGGCGCTGGTGAGGATGCGCCCAATGCCTCGCAGCGGCGAGATGGGCGGATCGTCCGGGTGCAGCGCCATCTGGATGCCGGCCTTTTCGGCCTCGGGCATGATGGCTTTCACGAAGTACTCGAGGTTACTCCAGACCTTCTCTTCGCTGATCACGCCCCACTCGGTGAGGCCTTGCTTTTGCGCGTCGCGGTTGTCGAATTCGCTGGTGAGCGCGCCGCCGCGCGCCGGCACGTCGACTCGGGTGCGATACCAGCCCAAGCCCGCCATGAAGTTGTAGCAGACCATGGGAATCCCCACGCGAGCCAGCGCATGCAGCGCCGCCTTGTAGTTCTCGATTTCCTCGTCGCGGCCGGGCAGGCCGAGCTTGATTTTTTCGGCCGGCACGGGATGGCTTTCGACGCCGGCGATTTTCAGGCCCGCTTGTTGGAATTCGGACTTGATGGCGGTGAGGGTTTCGA
Source organism: Terriglobales bacterium (assembly GCA_963745655.1). Taxonomy (GTDB): domain Bacteria; phylum Acidobacteriota; class Terriglobia; order Bryobacterales; family Bryobacteraceae; genus JAJFUV01. Next base: position 445,614 of record CAVUYK010000013.1, read on the forward strand.
CGTACTGATCGCGGCGCACCTTGGCGAGTGCGCCAGTCACGCCGGCAATGGCCCAGTTCACGCCTAACTGGCGCGCCAGGCGCATGCGCGAGGCTTGTCCGGGCCCGAAGACCTCACAGAGTTTGATGCCGCCGGTCTTTCCGTGGCCGGCGCGGCCGCTGCAGAGAGGCGCGGCCGCGACCGCGCTAAAACACTCCCGGCGAGTCAGTTCCGCCATGCGTTCACCTTGCCTCCTGGAGAGTGGGAGCGTTCACGATAGTGATCCGCGGAGGGCCCGCGGCGACGGGTACCGGAAGCCGCTGCTCCTCCAAGATACGGAGGTGTTCCAACATCCCCCACTTGGCCTTGTAGATGCAGTCTTCCACCGAGTGACCTTTCAGGCCAGCCGCCTTGAGTACCGCGTGACAAGTGCCGGATGGCACGTCCTTGCTTCCACGGTAGTCGAGAAGGTTCCCCGCACCTCCCGTGCGAGCTACCAGCTTACACCCGGACGGCGTTGCCGGAGGTTTCGGCGATGATCGCGGGCGGAGGCGGTTCCTGGAAACGCACGCTCACCAGTTTCGACACCCCCGGCTCCTGCATGGTGACGCCGTAAAGCGCTTCGGCCGACTCCATGGTGCGCCGGGCGTGCGTGATGACGATGAACTGCGTGTGCGCGGACATCTCCTTGATCAGGCGCGTCAGGCGCACGATGTTGGGTTCGTCCAGCGGCGCGTCCACCTCGTCGAGAATGCAGAACGGGCTGGGCTGGAAACGGAACACGGCCATCAGCAGGGCCAGCGCCGTCAGCGCCTTCTCGCCGCCCGAGAGCAGCAGCACGTTCTGCAGGCGCTTGCCCGGAGGCGAAGCCACGATGTCGATGCCCGACTCGGCGATGTTGGTCTCGTCGGTCAATCGCATCTCGCCGTTCCCGCCGCCGAACAGCACCTGGAACATCTCGCGGAAATACGTGTTGATGCGCTCGTAGGCGTCGGTGAAACGCTTGCGCGTCTCGATGTCGATATCGTGGATGGCTTTCTCGGTGTCGCGTATCGAATCGATCAGGTCCTGGCGCTGCGTGTTGAGGAAGTCGTAACGCTGCTGGGCTTCCTTGAACTCCTCCAGCGCTTGCGGATTCACCGGCCCCAGCGCCTCGATGCGCGCCATCACTTCCTGGTAGGCCTGCTCGGCCTCGGCCATGGCCTGCTCGTCGGGGATGGTCTCTTCGCCCGAGGCCAGCTCCGCCAACGACGTATTGAGTTCCTTGCGGCTGGTCTCTTCCAGGTACTTCAACTCGGCCTGGCGCTTGACCAGTTCCACTTCGATTTCGGAGCGTTTGTCGCGCGCCGTCTGCACGTCCAGGCGCAGTTGCTTGAGGCCTTCCTCCAGGGCGGCCATGCTCTCGCGCTCGGCGGCTTCGGCCGTGGCCAAACGCTCGACCGACGATTCGATCTTGGCGATCTCCTCGATGAGCGCGCCCGTGCGGCGGTCCAGTTCGATGTTGTCGGCCAGCAGCCGCGCGCGCTCGACGCCCAACCGCTCCATCTCGGCGGTGATTTCGCGCTTGCGGTTGGAAACTTCCCTCCACTGCGACTCCAGCCGCGCCTGCGCGGCCTTCTCCGCGCGGCGGCGTTCGTCGAGGCCGGCCAATTCCGCGCGCAACGCCGAATGCTCCTCGCCGGCGCGCGCCACATCCGCCTGCATCTTCTCGATTTCGGCGCGAGCGGCCAGGAGCGCTTCTTCCTGCGCCCGGCGGGCCAGTTCTTTTTCTTCCACCACGCGCAGGCTGCGTTCGCGCTGCTCCTCCGAGCGGCGGCTCTCTTCGTCCAGGCGCGCCAACTCCATCTTGGCGACCTTCAGACGGCTGGACGCGCGACTCTGTTCCTCGTCCAGCTTGCGCCATTCGTGATCTAGTGCGACGGCCTGCTTTTCATGATCCTGCTGCGCGGCGCGCAAACGCTCCAAATCCGTCTCGGCGGCGGCGATCTCCCCTTCCAGCTCCGCCAACCGGGCGGCGGTCGCGTCCACTTGCTTCAGCTTCGCATCGGCTAGGACCTTCAGTTCCCGCAACTCGCGCTTGAGCGCCAGCGGGCCGCTGGTGGACTTACGCCCGCCGCTGACCGCGTGACCGTGATAGCAGACGCCGTCGGCCAACAGGAAATACACATCCGGATATTCCAGCGCCAAACGCTGCGCCGCCGCGCGGTCTTCCACCACGAAGCAACGCGCCAGGCGCGGCAGAATCTCCGCCGGCGTGCGCGTGAGCCCGTTGGTGAACCGCAGCATGTCGCGCAAACGGCCCACGATGCCGGTTTCGGGGCCAATGGCGGGATCTTCCGGATGTGGCCTGCCGTTGCGCAGATCGCCGTCCGGATGCACCAGGAACGTCGCCCGGCCCTCCAGATCGGTGCGCATCAGGTCGATGCCGCGCTCGGCTTGACCCCAGTTGTCCACCACCACATATTCGAGCTCGTCGTGCAGAAACTCCTCGGTAGCTTTTTCGTAGGCCGGATCAACCTCGACGAAGTCGGCCAGCACACCCGCGGCCTTCAGGTCCGCGGCGTGCCCCTGCGCGATGGCCGTGAACAGTCGCTTGACGGATTCGGTGGTGTAGGCGCGATGGGATAGAATCTCGTCCAGCGAGTCGCGCCGCGCCTTGATGCGCGAAGCCTCTCCGCGCAGATCGTCCAGAGCGCGGCGCGCCTGGCCGGCTTCATTCTTGCGGGCGGAGAGCAGTTCCTCCACTTGTTTGCGTTCCGATACGACCTTGTCCAGCTCCCCCCGGCGCGCTTCGATTTTCGCGCTTAGATCTTTGCCGGAAGCTTCCAGCCACTCCAGGTCGTTGGACGCTTGTTGCTGGTCCTTGCGGGCGCGCTCGCGATTGCGTTCGATGCCGGCCAGGTACTCTTCGATCTGCGCCAATTGATTGCGCAGGGCCGAAGCTTCGCCCAGCAGGCGCAGGACCGCCTGGCGGCCGGATTCGATGCCCTGCTCGCGTTCGCGCAACTGCGTCTGCAGCCGTTCGCGCTCTTCGTTCTTCGCCCCCAGGCGCGCGCGCGCCGTCTCGGTGTGCTTTTCGAGTTCCGCGACACCCTTGGTATGCGCCTCGACTTCGGCCTGCAACTTGCCCACGCGCCCTTCGAGTTCCTGCGACTCGGTTTCGCCCTGCGACAAGCGCTGCTCGATGGACCCGATCTGCTTGGCCTGGTATTCCAGCCGCCCGCGCGCGCGCTCCTCTTCCAGGCGAAGATCCGCCAGGCGCTTGCGCGCGTCGGTCAGCTCGTTCTCGGTGCGGTAAAGCCGGTCGCGAACCAGGGCCTGCTCCTGGTCCCGTTCGGCGACGGCCTGCGTCAGATTCTGCGCCTCGGCCGTGGCGGCGCTCAAATCCAGGGCGATCTTGGCGGTATCGCGCTCGATCGTGCGGAAGCGGCCCACCAGGCTCTTGCGCAACGCCTCCACCGCCTGCGCCTTCAATTCCTCGTAGCGCCGCGCCTTGGAGGCCTGCCGCTTGAGCGAGTTCACCTGCCGGCCGACTTCTTCCAAAATATCGAAGACGCGCGTCAGGTTCTGCTTGGCGCTTTCCAGTTTGGCTTCGGCCAGCCTGCGCCGTGTCTTGAACTTGGTGACTCCGGCGGCTTCCTCGATGATGGCGCGGCGATCCTGCGGCCGGTTGCTGAGGATCTGTCCGATGCGGCCCTGCTCGATGATGGCGTAGGATTCCGGTCCCAGGCCGGTGCCCATGAAGATGTCCTGAATGTCGCGCAAGCGGGCCTGCTTGCCGTTCACCAGATACTCGCTTTCGCCGTTGCGGAACAAGCGGCGGGTGACCGTGATTTCCTCGGAATCCAGCGCGCTCTTGGGCTTGCCTTCGGCGGGCGCAACCGCCGCCTGGCCTTCCACCGCGGGGTGACCGTTGGTCTTCGACGGAACCTGGATCCCCACTATTTCGTGCGCGCGCGGGTTCACCAGGGTCATGGTGACCGAGGCTAGGCCGAGGGGTTTACGGTCCCGGGTGCCGGCGAAGATCACGTCTTCCATGCGCGCGCCGCGCAGGCTCTTGGCGGACTGCTCGCCCAGAACCCAACTGATGGCATCGCTCAGGTTGGACTTCCCGCACCCGTTCGGACCCACCACGGCGGCAATCCCCGAGCCGTTAAACCGCATTTCGCTGCGGTCGCAGAACGACTTAAATCCTTGCAATTCAACGCGTTTTAGTTTCAGCAAGCGGCCTTACCTCGCAACAAGCTGGATATCGGGGCGTGAAAGCCCCGTCACTCGGGGGATGCCTCTATCGTAAACGCGGACGGGGAAAAACGCAAGCGTCCGGTACACTTAATTCTGGGGTCGCGCGAAACATGCCACTATATGTTGGGGTATGTTTGCGCGCGCCCCCTCCACGCCAAGGTGACTGGAAGCCCGGCCGTGTTGCCACAACCTCGCACCGTCAGCGCGGCGGCTCGATCTCCCGTAGCCGGATCCGCGAGAACCGCGCCTCTCCACTCGTCGCGATGAGCGACACGGCACCTGACCGAGGCATGTTTTTCAGGCGCCAATTGAAGAGCCAGCGGTCGTTGAGGTACACCTCCGCGCGTTGCGCCCGCACCAGCGCGCGTATACGTTGAGTCCGCTTGCCGAAGCTCGCCAAGCGGATATCATCGATCACCGCGCCGTTCTCCAACACCGCAACCACACCGCTGGCCCGGTCCAGCACCACCCCGGAGCTCTTCCCGTCCGCCTGGCGCCATTGAAGCCCCGCCTTGGTAGCCCCGCCCGGCCGCAGTTCGCATTCGAGCATAAAATCTCCGGCTTCCTGAAACAACGCAGCGGACCCATCCCGGACCGTCACCCCGCTCTTTTGAACCAGGCTGCGCGCCGCCAGCTTTTCCAACCCGCTCCAGTAGCCCAGCCACAAGGAACCATCCTGGTTCTGCCGAATGACTTTCGGGGTCGCCCACGTCACCGCTCCGCCCACGGTTTGCGAATACAGCAGCGTCTCCCGGCCGAAACGCATGGTGCGGCCGACGTAGTCGTCGAACCGGCCGTTGCCCGCGCCCAACAGCAGCGGCTCCGCGGGCACATGGTACGGACCGTCCGCGCGATCGCCCATCAGGTAGAACGTCCCGGCTGCATTTCGCCTCCCCGAGGTCTCCGCTTTCCGCGACCGTATGCTCGAGAACAGCAAATAATGCCGCCCGCCAAGTTCAAAATGCTCGGGTACTTCCATGTCCGCGAAGTCCGCGCTGGCGAACACCGGTGGCAGATACTTCCAATCGAACAGATTCGTGGTCGTCAGGTGCGCGATGGCGGAGACTCCCGCTGACGGTTCGCGCGCACACATACCCATGCCACACACCGCTTTTCACGTCACGAACCACGAACAGATCCCGCCAGTCGGCGCCTCCATAGTACGGTGGACGCGGCACCAACAGCGGGTTGCGCCCGGACTTCCGCCAGTGTACGAGATCGGTCGATTCCATAACCCCGATGCTCTGCCCGGCTGCCGGCGCCGCAGCGTAGAACATCAGGTACCGGCCGCCGGATTCGACCGTGATGCCGGTCAGTGTGGGACCCGCGTCCCAGGCGCCCGCCGGGCCCCGCGTCTCGATCGCCGGCAAGGTCTGCCAGTGAATCAGGTCCTTGGAGACGGCGCGGCCGATGGTGTTCCAGGTCTGGCCCGGATCGCTCTGCAGGAAGAACAGGTGGTATTCGTCGCCTTTCGCGAACACCCAGGTATCCCACATCGAACGCGGCTCGGGCGGCTGGTAGATCTGGGCCCAGCCGGCCAAAGCGAACAGAAAGAAAGTGACCGTGCGCATGAACTCCGACTATAGTAAAGTTCGATGCCCACTGGCGAAGCGGGTCCCGATCTTCAGCAGGCGGCGCGGAAGTGCATGGAGGGTTACATGTGCCGGAACCCGGAGCCGTTGCCGGGTGCGCCCGCCTGCCTGCGGGCGCGCTTCGAGTGCGTGATCCTCCCATCCCCGCGCCTTTCCCACTCGGAGTGGGATTGCGGGGACTGCACCGGGCGGGCGGTCGAAGCCTGGATTCGCGGACGCGCCCTCACCGGCGACTTCGCCACGGGCCGGGACGTCGAGGCGGGACAGCGCGCCTTCCTCACTTCCATCCTCGCGCCCGAGAGTGGGCTAGTCTACGTGCCCGAGCACTCCAACCTGCCGCAGGGCGATTACTACTTCCACCTCTGGGATCAGGGCCGCACCTTGCGCGCCCTGGTCCGCTGGCAGCGGGCGGCCACCGGCGCCAGCGAACGCCGCAAGGTCGATGGCCACCTCCGGGCGATGATCCGTGGCTTGCGCCAACTGGCTCAATTCGGCCATCACGCGAAGTGGGGCGAATACGCCATCTACGCGCAGGAACGTTACCGCAGCCGTGGCCCCCGTCCCAAAGGTGGCGGCTGGACACTCCGCTCCGGGCAACTGGTCGAGCCGCTGGCTCTGCTTCACCAGTTCACCGGCGACCGCGACGCGCTGGAGTTGGCGCTCCAGCTCGCGCGCGGAGCGCTAAGCGGCCTCGAGGACCTGGATCGTGGCGCCAACGCCGGCGCCGGGCGCTTCGGTCCGAATGGAGAGTTCAACGGGCACTTTCACACGCACTCCTCAACGGTGCTCGGCATGGCGCGCCTGGGCGTTGGCTTGATCCGGGACGGCCGCCGCGCGGAGGGGCGCGAATGGATTCATTTCTCCAAACGGGTCTACGACTGGACACTCGATCCGCGTCTTAACCTCAACGCGGGCGGCTCTGGGGCTGGTTCCCCGAGAACGTCGAAGCCCGGCAATTGGGGCCTTTCAGCGAGCTATGCTCGGTGGCCGACATGATCGAGCTGGCCGCCGTGCTCGCCGCCAGCGCGCCGCTCGACGAGGAGTTCCGTCCTTTCGCGGCGCTTGTGGGACGACGTGGCCCGCTTCACGCGAAATGGTTTGCTGTCGCGGCAATTTCACGACAGCCATCGCCTGCGGGCGCTCCTCAGTCTGCCGCGCCCGGGCGCGACTCCTACCGCGTCCCGCTTGTCTCGCAGAACCTTTGCGGCCTTCCCGCTCGCCGCGTTTGGCGGCAGCGCCGGCGACGAAGTCATCGAAAGCGCGGAAGGCGGCTGGATCGACGCCTGCTATGCGAACGACTTGGTCACCGTCGACAAGACCGGTCTGTGGCTGGTCCCCAGCGGTTGCTGTGCTCATTCGGGGATTCGGGCGCTGGATGCCTGCTGGGACGGCATCCAGAGCGCGAACGGCGACACGGTAGAGGTGAACATTCCGTGGACTCGATCCACGCCCCGGGTCACGGCGGAGTTGCGCGAGCGCGGCCGCGCCCGCCGGCTGCGGCTCGCCGTGCACGACGCCCGCTCTGTGCGCGTTCGGATTCCCGATTGGCAGGATGGCCCGCCCCAGGTGAAGGTTAACGCCCGCCATGCGCCCGTCCGGCCGGAATCCGGCTACCTCACCTTCGCCGGCTTGCGGAAGGGCGACGTGGTGGAGATGAGGCTCACCGCGCGGGAGCGCGTCTCGCGGGAGTGGGTGGGCGCCGATAATTCCGGGCGTGGGATGGCCGATCCGAGTCTGCGAGGCAGTTACAACATTCGGTGGATCGGCGACCGCGTGGTCCGCATCGACCCACCGGGAAAGCACCTGCGGCTGTTTCCGTCCTGAACCGGCGATTCCTCGCCAGAAGCCGGTGCGTCCGCACCCATCCGGCGCCCTGGGTCTCCACATCGGCAGGCCCTGGCAGAGGCCGTGGCCTATGTTATGATGCGGAGCACGGAGATCTCTAACCCATGATGCAAATCGGCTTTCATACCGACAATTTCAACACCGCGAACTGGAATTTCGAGCAGTGCATTAAGTGGGCCGAAGCCCACGGGCTTCACCAGATCGAGTGCGCCGCCATCGACGGCGTCTACATGCTCCATTCGCTGGGCTATTGGCCCCACGTGGCCTTGTACGAAGACCCCATTCTTATGCGCCGCAAGTTGGAGAAGCACGGCGTCGCGTTGTCCGAAATAGACGCCGCCTTCCCGCTGACGGTTCCCGAGAGCCTGACGCTGGGCGTCGAGTACATCCTACACACCATTCGCTGGGCGGGCCAGGCGGGTTGCCCGCGCGTGGACACGACCGACGACAAGCACAAGCCCGAGGGCATGACCGACCGCGACATCCTGGCACACCTGAAGCGCGTGTTCGGCATGATCCTGCCGGTGGCCGAGGCGCACAAGGTGATCGTCAACGTCGAGCCGCACGGATACTCGACCACCAAGCCCGAGTTGATGGCCGAGATCCTGGATCTCTACGACTCGCCGTATTTCGGCATGAACATGGACACCGGCAACACCTTCATCGCGGGCCGCGATCCGGTGGCTTTCCTGGATCAGTTCAAGCACAAGGTCAACCACGTCCACATTAAGGACGTGAGCGCGGAACTCGCCGCCGCTCTGCGCGGAGAGTTGACCGGCATAGCCATGAGCGCCTGCGCCATCGGCGAGGGCGTGAACGCCGATAACATTCGCAAGTGCATCGGCATTCTGGCCAAGAGCGGTTTCCAGGGAACCCTCTGCCTGGAGTGCGACGCGCAAGGCGGGCCGGTGCTGGAGCGCAGTCTGGCCTGGGTGCGCCAGGTGCTGGCCGAAGTGCAGTAAGGCAGAGTGTGCAAAATGGGTACAGGCACGAAGTTTCGCAAAAGCGGCGAAATTCACGCCAGTCCCCATTTTGCGCGCCGTGGCTTCGGGAGGAGAGCATTCTGACTTCTGACTTCTGTCTTCTGTCTCCTGACGTATGGTAGGCCTGGACCGAGGCGCGGCGCGCGCGGCTTGGACCGTGCTGCTGATGGCGACGGCGGCCGCGCTGCTCTATCTGATTCGTGGCACGCTGATGTTGTTCGTCGCGGCGCTGCTGGTGGCCTACCTGCTGGCTCCGCTGGTCGACCTGGTGGACCGTCTGGCGGCGCGCCGCTTTCCCCGCAATCTTTCGCTCGCCGTGGTTTACGTTCTACTGCTCGCGCTCATCGGCACCGGAGCGAGTCTGACGCTTCCGCGCATCGTCGACCAGGCCGGAGCGCTGGCGCTGAGATTGCCCGAATACGTAAAGAATCTGCAGGTTCCGGGCGACCTGCCGCTGCCCGAGTCCTGGAAGCCCATGGAGGCCCAAATTCGCGCCGTGATGCGCGCGCAAATCGAAGCCAGCGCCAACGAAATCGTTCCGCTTGATGCGGCGCGCCGGTTTGCGGGCGCTCGCGGCGCTCGGCAACCTCGGCTACCTCGTCCTGGTGCCCATCCTGAGCTTCTTCTTTCTCAAGGACGCCCGCGCCATCCGGCAGGCGCTGGTGGATCAGTTCGTCAACCCGGCTCGCCGCGCGCTGGCGGAAGATCTCATTGCAGATTTACACATCCTGTTAGCTCAATATATGCGGGCCGTAGTGCTGCTGGCGCTGGCCACCTTCGTCTCCTATGCGATTTTCCTGGAGATCGCGGGCGCGCCTTACGCGTTGCTGCTGGCCGGAGTGGCGGGCGCCCTGGAGGTCATCCCGGTGCTGGGGCCGCTCACCGCCTCGGCGGCGATCCTGCTGGTGGCGGGATTCAGCGGGTACCAACATTGGCTGTGGATTTTGATTTTCCTGGCGGTCTACCGGCTTTTCCAGGACTACGTGCTGCAACCCTATCTGATGAGTGCCGGAGTGGCCCTGCATCCGTTGCTGGTGATTTTTGGCGTACTGGCGGGCGAGCAGGTGGGCGGCGTAGCCGGCATTTTTCTGTCGATTCCGGCGCTGGCCATCTTGCGGGTAGTCTACCTGCGCATGCTGAAATGGCAGGCCGCGCGGAAGGTGGCCGCCGCGTGATCCGGCGGCTGGCGCTGCTGCTGTGCGCGACCCTGCCGCTGGCGGCGCACATGGTGTCGATGAGCACCGGCGAGGCGCGACTGGACGGCGCGCGACTGGTCTACAACCTCAGCGTTCCACTCTACGAGTTGACGCACATCCAGGATCCCGAACGGACGTTGCTCGCCAACATCCACTTTTCGGCCGCCGGCGTCGAAGCGCGCATGATCGACAAAGCCTGCCGCGCCAATGTGGCCGAAGGCTCCTACGTTTGTTCGGCCACCTACGAATTCCCCGAGCCGGTCGATCGCTTCCAGGTGGAATGCACTTTCCACGCCGTGCTGGTCCCCAACCACGTGCACCTGCTGCGAGCTTCCATGGGGAACAAGACCGACCAGGCGGTGTTCGATTTTTCCTTCACCAAAGCCGATCTGCGCTTCGCTCCTCCCACCACCACCGAGGTGGTGATCTCGCAGGCCATGGCCGGAGCGTTGCGCGCCGGCGGGGGGTTGCCGCAGTTTCTGTTTCTGGCCGTGCTGGTGCTGGCGGCGCGCTCGCGCCGCGAACTGGCGGCGCTGGCCGGCATGTTCGTTATGGGCGAAATAATCGCCTGCGCCGTGGCGCCGCGCTTGGGCTGGCAACCGGCCCCGCGCTTTGTGGAGGCCGTGGCGGCACTCACGGTGGCCTATCTCGCCGCTGAAATTCTGCTGCTGCCCACGGCCGGCGGGCGCTGGCTGGTGGTGGGCGCGTTGGGCTTGTTTCACGGACTCAACCTGGAGATGTTCATCCGCGCCAGCGGCTACCGAAGCCCGTTCGTGCTCTCGGGCGCGGTGGTGGCGGAGCTGGCGCTGGTGGTGGCGCTGGCCCTGCTGCTGGCTCAACTCCGGCGAGCGACTTCCTCGCCGCTGCTCGTGCGCATTCCCGCGGCCGCGTTCGCCGCCATCGGCGCGGTGTGGTTCGGGTTGCGGCTAGCCTCCTGACCGCGTGATTTGTCCCTCAGCGCCGCGGGCCGGGCATGCCCGGCCCCTACGCCGCATGCTCCCCGCGGCCGGGGAAGAAATCACACGGCGAGTGGTGCTAGCCTCCTGATTTTTGGAATCTCTCCCAGGGCACCACGCCGCAACGCCCGGCCCAACTCTCGTAGAGCGCGGTCATTTCCCGTACCCGGCCGGGATGGCGCGAGGCCAGGTTGCGCATCTCGGTGCGGTCGCGAGCCAGATCGTAGAGTTCCCAACCGGCCGGATGCCTCGACACCAGTTTCCACTGGCCCTGGCGCACGGCGCGGTTGCCCTCGTGCTCCCAGAACAGCGCATCGTGCGGACGGCGCTTCCGGCCTTCGAGGATGGGCACCAGGCTCTGGCCTTCGAGCGGCGTCACGGTGGCCGGGATAGGTGGCGCGCGGCCACATCGACGCAAGTGGCCATGAGGTCGATGAGGTGGCCGGGTTGATGCGTGATGGCCGCCGGGCTTGCGGATCACGCCGGGCCAGTAGGCGATGAGCGGCGTGGCGATGCCGCCTTCGTGCACCCAATGCTTGTAGAGACGGAAGGGCGTGTTGCTGGCGTTCGCCCAGGGCCGCCCGTAGCTGGTGAACGAATCCGGTGTGCCGGGCAGCGCGCCGGGCGTGCCGCGCTCGACTTCCTCGGCGCAGCCGCCGTTGTCGGCCAGGAACAGGACCAGCGTGTTCCGTTCGGCACCGCATCTCGCGCAATTTGGCGAGCACGCGGCCGATGTTCTGGTCCATGCGGTCGATCTGCGCGGCGTAGACCGCCATGCGCAGGTCGCGCATGTCCGGATCCTTGACGTCTTCCCACGCGGGGACGGCCGCGTCGCGCGGCGTAAGCGGCCATCGGCCTTCCACCACGCCCATCTCGATCATGCGGCGGTGGCGCCGGCGGCGCAGCTCGTCCCAACCGATTCTTGTAACGCCCGCGATAGCTTGCGCGATGTCTTCCGGCCAGGCGTGCAGCGGCCAGTGCGGAGAGGTGATAGGCGAGATAGAGGAAGAAGGGAGCTCGCTTCCGCGGCCGTGCTCGTCGAGGAACTCCAGACGGCGTAGTCGGTGAAGGCGTCGGTCATGTAGAAGCGCTGGCGCTGCGGCGTGAACGGTTGGTTGCCGAGCGCCATCTGGCGTGCCCGGATCCAGCCGGAAGTAATTGCTGGCGCCGCTGATCAGACCGAAGTAGCGCTCGAAGCCGCGATCCAGCGGCCAGTGCGGACGGTGTTCGCCGACGTGCCACTTGCCGGACATCAGGGTCCGGTAGCCGGCCGGCGCGCAGCGCTTCGGCGATGGTCGACGCAGCGGTCGTTGAGGTAGCCCTGGTAAGCGGGAAGTCCACGGTCGTTGACCATGTGGCCGACGCCGGCCTGGTGCGGGTAGAGTCCGGTCAGCAGCGAGGCGCGCGTGGGGCAGCAGCGCGCCGTGTTGTAGAACTGCGTGAAGCGCACGCCGCCCGCGGCCAGGCGGTCGAGGTTCGGCGTGGCGATCTCGGAGCCGTAGCAGCCCAGATCGGAGTAACCCATGTCGTCGGCCATGATGAGGACGATATTGGGCCGCTTGGCGGACGCGGCCCGGACCAGGGCCGGCGCGCCGCCCAAGCCGGCCAGGAATTCGCGGCGGTTCATCGGCATGCTGCCATGTTACTCCCTCCGGTGCGATATCATGACGGTGGACATGGGGTTGGTAACGGTTTCGGGCGAACCGGGGTGCCGCGTGGACGAGGCGGCCCGGGTGGTGGCGCAGCGGCTGCACTTCGAGTTGATTACCGAGACGCGCTTGCGCGCGCTGCTCGGCGAAGAGTTCGGAGAAGCCGCTTCCCTTCCCGACAAAGCCTATCCGCACCTGGTCGCGTCGCTCCTGGCCCGGCTGGCCACCGAGCATCATCTGGTGGTATCGGCCGACGGCGCCGAATTCCTGCTTGCCAAGTTTCCCAACCTGGTGCGTGTGCACTTGATGGCGCCCGAATCGCGCCGGCTGGGCATGCTCATGCTCGACCGGCGCCTGGAGCGGGCCGCCGCGCGAACGCTGCTCGAAGAGATGCATGCGGCGCAACGCGCGGAACGCCGTAGAAGATTCGGGCGCTCGACGGCGCCGCCGTCTCAATTCGACCTGGTCCTGAGCACCGAATGGATGGACCCGGACCAGGTCGCCGGCATCATCGAGAGCCTGGTGGCCGCCAGAGGCCTGGTTGAGCAGGGGCTGCTGAGCCCGGCCGCGGAGGCGCAGTTCCAGTTTCAGGTCCGCTTTCAACTTTCCAAGCACGGCATTCACCCGCCCGGCAAAGCCAGCCTGAAGCCGGTGGTCTTCAATCATCCCAGCGAGCAGATCTTCGCCAACCTGCTGGACTTCTACCGTATTGTCTGGGAGTACGAACCGCACAGCTTCGCCGTACAGTGGGACAAAGACGGCAAGGTGCTGGAATCCTTCACCCCGGACTTCTACCTGCCGGAATTCGACATGTACGTGGAACTCACCACCATGAAACAATCCCTGGTCACCAAAAAGAACCGGAAGGTGAAACTGTTGCGGCAGATTTACCCGCATATCAACATCCAGGTCTTCTATCAGAAGGATTTTCAGAATTTGATTTTCAAGTACGGCATCACGGAGCGGCCCATTAACGCATGACCAAACCCATTGCGCCGGAAATCGACCACGTTCTATTCACCGAAGAACAGGTAAACGCCCGCATCCGCGAAGTGGCCGCGGAGATTTCGGAGAAATACCGGGGGAAAGACCTGAAACTGATCGCCGTACTGAAGGGATCGGTGTTCTTCTTGACGGCGCTGGCGCGGGAAATCGAAATCCCGGTCAAGATCGACTTCCTGGCCATCTCGAGTTTCTCGAACCGGCGCGGCGCGCCGGGCGTGGTGCGCATCGCCAAGGACCTGGACGAAGGCATCGAAGGCGAAGACGTGCTGCTGGTGGAAGATATCGTCGACACCGGCTTCACGGCGCGCTACCTGCTGCAAACGCTGGCCGGCCGGGGGCCGAATTCCCTGGCCATCTGCACGCTGCTGGACCGCACGCCGCGGCGCATTGTGCAGGTGCCGGTGGAATTCCGGTGTTTCGAGATTCCGGATCACTTCGTGGTGGGCTGCGGGCTGGATTACAAGCAACTGTACCGCAACCTGGGCTTCGTGGCCGTGATGCACCCCGGTCCGTGAGGGGCGCACCGCGCCGCTCAAGCGCGGGCGACCTTGAAGAGCCGCAGGAAGACCGGATCGGGACGGGTGCGCGTGTTGGTGGTCTGCTCGCGGATCTCGGCCCAATCGCCCGGCGGGATCGACAGAAAGCTCCGCACCACGTCGGGATCGTACCGCAACCCGGACCCTGCCTCGATTTCCCTCCGCGCACGCTCGTATCTCATGGCCTTACGGTAGGGGCGATCCGAGGTCATGGCGTCGAGCGAATCCACCACCGAGAAGATGCGTGAGCCGATGGGAATCCCCACGTCCTTGAGGCCGGAGGGGTAGCCCGTACCGTCGAAGTTTTCGTGATGCGTGAGCACAATCTGGCAGGCGGGCTTGAGCACCTCGATGCCCTCCAGGATCCAGAAACCGATCTGCGGATGCTTGCGCATCTCCACCCATTCGTCGCCGGTCAGCTTGCCGGGCTTTAATAGAATATTATCCGGAATGCCGATTTTGCCGATGTCGTGCAGCATGGCTCCCCGGCGGATAGCTTCCAGCAGGCTGGCTTCCACGCCCACGGTCGAGGCCAGGCGGGCCGCGTACTCGCTCACTCGCAGGGAATGGGATTCGGGCTCGTGCTCGCGCACGTCCAAGGCCGCCACCATGGCATCCAGAGCCTCCTCCCAGGCGTCGTGCAACTGTTCCAGAACCTGTCGCAGTTCCCGCGCCTGCTGGTTCACCAGGAGTTCCAGTTCGGCCAATTGCAGCTTATCCCGACGCAACTGCCGGTACGACGCCAGGGCGCGATCCACCGCGCCGCCCAGATCCTCCAACCGGAAGGGCTTCAGGACATAGTCGAGCGCCCCCGACTGCATGGCTCGAACCGCGTTGGGGACGTCGTCGCAAGCCGTGAGCATCAACACGCCGACGTCATGGTTTCGCACCCGGATATGTTCTAGTAGCTCCAGCCCTCCCATTACCGGCATGCGGATGTCGGCGACCACCAGTTCAATGCCGCCTTGTTCCAAACAAGCCAGAGCCTCCACGCCGTCGGAGGCCTGCTCCACTTCGTGACCCTGCTCGCTTAAGTACTGACGCAGAATGTCCCGGATGGGAGCTTCGTCGTCCACCACCAGGACGCGTGCGGATGGCACAAGCATTTCAACTCTATTTAACACTATTTCACAAACATTACCATCCCTACAATCCACTATTTTTCGAAAATGGGGCGGCGTGCCGCCACGCTGACCATTCCTCAGCGCGGCGTGATGAGCCCGCCGAGCCGATCCTGCTGCCGGTTGCGCAGGCGCGGGAAGCGTGTCGAGTACGCCTCCAGGTACTTCAGTCCCGCGCCGGTGTTGTAGATCACCAGGCGGCTGGCTGGATCCAACTCGCCCTTATCGACCAGCGCCCGGGCGGCCGCCACACAGGCGGCGCCTTCGGGGGCGGCGAAGATTCCTTCGCTCTCGGCCAGCAGCGCGCCCGCATCCAACATCTGCTGATCGCTCACCGCCACGGCGGTCCCGCCGCTTTCCCTGAGGATCCGGAGCAGCAGAAAGCCAGCGGCGGGCTGGGGCACTCGGAGGCCGCTGGCCAGGGTGTGCGCATCCGCGCAGGCCGTGGTGGTCTCCTCGCCTCGCTCGAAGGCATCCACCAAGGGGCGGCATCCATCGGCCTGCACGGCGATCATGCGAGGCCGCTTCCCCGCCGCCACCCAACCCAGCGTCTCGAGCTCTTCGAACGCCTTCCACATGCCCACCAGACCCACGCCGCCGCCGGTGGGATACAGGATGGCGTCGGGCAGCGTCCAGCGGAACTGCTCCGCCAACTCGTATCCCATGGTCTTCTTTCCTTCCACGCGGTAGGGCTCGTGGAACGTGCTCATGTCGAACCAGCCTTCCGAAGGCGCGAGCGCGGCCATCGCCCGGGCGCAGTCGCCGATCAAACCGTCGATGAGCGTGACATGGGCGCCGAAGGCCCGGCACTCGATGTAGTTCGATTGCGGAACGTCGGCGGGCATGAAGATGTGGGATTCCAGGCCCGCGGCGGCCGCGTAGGCCGCCAGCGCGCTGGCGGCGTTGCCCGCCGAGGCGATGGCCAGCTTGGGAATGCCCAGTTCGAGAGCCTTGCCAACCGCGCAGGCCAGCCCGCGGGCCTTGAACGATCCGGTCGGATTCACGCCATCGTCTTTCAACCACAGGTTCGGCGCGCCCCATTGGGCGCCCAACCGCTTCAAGGGGATGAGCGGCGTCAACCCTTCTCCCAGCGAGACCATGGCGGCCGGCGAAGCCACCGGAAGAACCGGCGCGTAACGCCAGATGTTGGACGGCCCATGGTCGATCCACTCGCGGCTCCAGCTTTCGCGGGCGCGCTCCAGGTCGTAGCGCGCCATGAGCGGCGCGCCGCAATCGCAGAGGTTGCGTGGACGGTCGGCGTTGTGGCTGGCGCCGCAACGTGTACATTCCAGATGGGTGAGCGTGGTCATAGTGGAAACGGCTCTATGATAGCGGAAAACACCGTCCCGGTTTGCACGCCGCCCCAGGTGCGTGCGTCAATAGAGATGTGAGAGGTTTTTGCGCCCTCCTCGCCCTGTGCCTGCCGGCTTTGGCCGGCGAGCACGCCGTGCTGAGAACCGGCTTCCGCATCCACGCCGAACGCCACGAGATCACCGGCGCCGAGGTGCGTCTGTTCACTTCGACCGGCGTCATCGCCCTGCCGGCCGCGCAAGTCGCTTCCTTCGAAGCCGACGACTACATTCCCCCGCCTCCACCACCTCCGCCCACGCCCGCGGTTGCCATCACCGTCCCAACGCTTTCGCCTAAGGAACTTGTGCGCAGGGCGGCGCGGGGGCAGGACCTCCAGGACGAATTCGTTCCCCTGGCCGAGAGCGTGGCCCGAGTCGAATCCGCGTTCCAGGTCCATGCCGTATCGCCGAAGGGCGCGGTGGGGGTTATGCAGTTGATGCCGGCGACCGCGGCCACACTGGGCGCCGACCCGTACGACGCGGCGCAGAACGTAGAGGCCGGCGTGCGCCACCTGCGCGACCTGCTCCTGCGCTACCAGAACAAAGACGACCAGGTGCGTTGGGCGCTGGCCGCCTACAACGCCGGCGCCGGCGCCGTCGAGCGCTATCAGGGCATTCCCCCGTACCGCGAAACGCGGCTGTACGTGGAAAAGGTGCTGGACGAGTACCACAAACGCAAAGTCGCGCGCGCGGCGCCGACGATTAAGGCTCACCGTTTCAGGCGGCAACCAACTTCACAACGTGGAGCCGCTTCCGATTTCTTTCCGCGTGCCAGAGGTCATACTGAAGCTGCTGATTGAGCCAGCTCTCAGCGCTGGTGTTGAAGGCAATCGACAGACGGACCGCCATCTCGGGGCTGATGCCGGCACGCCCGTTCAGGATGCTGGACAGGGTCTTGCGGCTCACGCCGAGCGATCGCGCGGCTTGGGTGACGGTCAAGCTCAGAGGCTCCAGGCACAGGGCCTTGAGCACCTCACCCGGGTGCGGCGGATTATGCATCTTCATGGTCACCTCAGTGGTAGTCCTCGTAATCTACGCGTTCGATGTCCTTACCAGCACAAGTGAACGTAACGCGCCAGTTTCCGCTCACTTTGACGGCCCACGTACCCTTTCTGGGGCCACGGAGTTCGTGGAGATCCAAGCCGGGCAAATCCATGTCACGCGCGCTCGTTGACGCGTTCAGACGGCCGAGAATCAGCCGGAGCCGGGCAGCATGTTTCGCTTGAATTCCCGACTTGGCGCCGGTGGCGAAGAACCGTTCGATTCCTTTGTGTTGAAATCCCCTGATCGCCACGCTCTCCAGTGTAACCTATGTCGTTACGGGTTGCATCCCGGCTGATGCGTTGCCGCAACTGAGCCTTGCGCCCAAACACGACCTGGACTACCTTGGTGCGGACGAATGCGCACCGGTGACAAGGGGGCGTTCCCGGCCCCATGACTCCGCGGCGTTGACCTCAGGCATCGGGGCGCTATTCGGGATGGTCGCCTGAGCAAGCCCGCCGATCGTCTGTCAGGCTTTCACCGAAACAAGAGCAGCGTCGAGGCAACCGTTAGCATCACCACCAGCACTTCAAACACGCGTGGCGACATGCGGCTCACCAACCATCGTCCCGTGGCGGCGCCCACGAAAACCATGGGAACAAGCGTCGCGTCGAAGCCGAGCGATGCGCGGCTGATCAAGCCATGGCCCAGGTAAATGGGAACCTTGGTGAGGTTGACGAGGAAGAAAAACCAGGCGCCCGTGGCGATGAACTCTTCTTTCGAGAGCCGTTTGCCGAGTAAATAGAGGCTCATCACCGGCCCCGCCGCGTTTGCCACGGTGGTGGCGAAGCCCGCCACGACACCGAAAGGCGCCGGATGCGCGGGAACGCGATCGTCGCCGCGCCAGCGCCGGTAGAGGAAGGCGCCCACCATCACCAGCACGATGACACCGACGACCGTGCGGAGGGTGCGCTCCGGTAGAGCCAGCGCCGTGGCGCCCAGCACCATGCCGGCCCCCACCCAGGGCACCAGCGAAAATAGTTTACCGGCGGCGGCGTGGCGGCGCCATAGAATGACGGCGAAGATATCCGCCGTGCAGAGCATGGGCAGAAGCCATCCGGCCGCGAGGCGCGCGTCGCCCACCATCAGCACCATGAGCGGCACCACCAGAATGCCCAGCCCGGGCACACCGGTCTTGGCGATGCCGACGGCAAGTGCGCAAATGCGCCAGCGCGCATAACCCACTGCCAGGAGCCAGGTGGGGCATGCGATCAGAAGGCCCGCCCGAGCACGCCGACTGGCATGCCGACGCAAGCGCCCAATCGCGCCGCTACGAGCCCCACCGCCGGAACGGGAGGCACGCTAGACGAGCGCACGTCGCGGGTTTTAACCGTAAGTGGCAGACCTTGTTCAGCGCGGACAGCCAAGCATTCACGGATGGCTTCCACGAGGTTGCGTTCGGCGTCCGCCTCAGTTGGTCCTTGGCTGACGCAACCGGGAATCGCCGGGCACTGCGCGATGGACATTCCATCTTCGTCACGAAATGTCGTATTGGTGAGCTTCAAAAATATCCCCTGCTGGTCGATGATCGCTCTGGCGGCCGGCCGCCCCTTACTTCGCCATCCCGGCCGGAATCGGCAGCGTGACCTTGCCGGTCGCGGCCCATTCGGCGCCGCGGGTGTAAGTCACCACGAAAGCGGGAGTCTGAACGGCCGGAATGTCGTGGCCCAGCACGGTGGCGAAGACGCGGCCTTGGCCGTAGTCGAGCGTCCACAGCATGGGCTCGTCCTTGCCCGGTCCGGGCACGGGCTGCTTCGGATTCTTATAGAGCGAATGATCGTCCCAAGCCGTGGCCAGCACGTGGAAAGTCCCGGCGCTCTGCCAGCGCAGGTTGGCGTAAAGTTCGTCGTGCGGTTGCGGGAACGACGGCTTAAGGCCCTGCGTGATGGGGTGCGCCGGGTCGGTGATCTTGACCGTGAAGTCGTGCGATGGCGAGTGATGCCCCTGGCCGGGACGCCAGTTGGCGCCCGAGAGCTTCTCGTACTCGGTCCAACCGTCGAAGGCCGCGGTCGAGAAATGATACATTACCAGCCCTTTGCCGCCGCGCACGAAATCGAGCAGCGCCTGGTCGGCGCGATCGCCCCAGCGCAGGGCGGGTTGCCGTTTGTCGTAGTAGTTCAGAACCACCAGGTCGTAGGGAGCCAGGGTCTCGGGGCCGGCGCCGCGGAACTCCTCCGTCACGCGCACTTCGAAACGCCCGGTGTCTTCCAGCGCCTTGCGCAGGTAAGGCGTGACGCCGCGCCAATCGTGCCCGTTCTGACCGGTGATGATCAGCGTCTGGATCTTGGGCGTCGAGGCGGGCTGGGATTGCGAAAAAGCGGCGGGCAGCAAAGCCGCCAGGGCCACAGCTATGAGCGCGAACCGTTTCATAAGCGAACCTCCGTAAGTTTTAGCGCCGGAACATCGCGGCCACCATCATGAACAGCATGGGGACGAGCCAGACCGGGAGGGTGAGCAGAAACGCCTTCGACTTCGAGCACTTCGCTAAAGCCGCCAAGCCCACCACTAGTACGACAATGTACCAGATCTCGAAAATGGAAAAGAAGTGTAAACCGGCTTCGACGGCCTTGGAAAACTGGCCGCGGATCAGAAGATCGAGGCCGAGCGCGGGCATCATCTCCTCCATGGTCTGTATTTCGTCGCCCCTGGCCTTGATGACGGCGAAGGTGGCCAACCCTTCCAGCAAAATGATCATCCCGGCGTTCGAGACAAAAGAGAAGAGTTTCTTGAAAACGATCTCGAGGCCGCCGAGGGTGGCCATCAACTTCAAAATGCCGGCGAGGATAAGCATCTTGAGCGCCACCAGAACCGGCGAGGCGATGACTCCTATCCAGAGACCCTTTTCGATCATGCCGAGCGAACGCTGGAACTGTTCGCGCGGAATGTTGCCGGGCGGGTTCATGGACATCACCTGCAAAGTGACTGGCATCAGCAGATAACTGATCACGACGGCACCGATAGCGATCACCAATATGGGTGCCAGCCACGGCGCGCTGCGATCGATTCGGCGCACGGCGCCGGCGGGATCGATGAAGATCTCCAGCATCGTCAGGAACTGGTCGGCGACCGCGGAGTTATTTTCGGGGATAGCCATGTCGCTCATAGCGGTTTCTCCTCCTGGGAAGGACCTAGAGCAAAATACCACACTGGGGAGCGAAAGCGGAACGGGACGCGGCCGTATTACTGTAGAAACATCGTCCGACTGAACCACTATGAGCACACCACCGGCCGCCACACCAACCAAGCGCCTGCTATCGCTGGACGTCTGCCGCGGATTCATCATGGCTTCCATGATTCTGGTGAACAACCGCGGGCCCAAGGGAGTGTCCTACGCGCCCCTGGAGCATGTGCCCTGGCACGGCTGGACGTTCGCCGACGTGATCTTCCCATCGTTCCTGTGGATGGTCGGCCTGGCCATGACTTTGTCGTTCGCGCGCCGCGTCGAGCGGGGCGACCACCGCGGCAAGCTCCTGCTGCACACGCTGCGGCGCGCCGGGCTCATCTTTCTGGTGGGTCTCGCACTCAACGGATTCCCGTTTTACAAGCTCTCCACCATCCGCCTTCCCGGCGTGCTGCAACGCATCGCCATCTGCTACCTGGTGGTCGCGGCTATTTTCCTGGGCACGCGCATTCGTGGGCAGGTGGTAGCGCTCCTGGTGGTGTGCGTCGTTTATTGGATGCTGATGACGCTCGTGCCCGTGCCCGGCTGCGCGCCGGGATCGCTCGAAAAAAACTGCAACTTCGCGCGCTACGTCGACAGCCTGTTCCTGAACGGGCACATGTGGTCCGCCACCAAGGTGTGGGATCCGGAGGGGCTCGTTAGCACGCTGCCCGCCATCGCCAGCACTCTGTTCGGCGTGCTTACCGGGCACCTGCTGCGCGCGGCCATTTCGGCCGAGGCGCGCGCGGCGTGGATGTTCCTGGCCGGCAACACGCTCCTGTTCGCCGGAGCCTTTCTGGGACAGTGGATGCCCATCAACAAGAATCTCTGGACGGTGCCCTTTGCGATCTTCATGGCGGGCGTCTCGCAGTTGATCTTCGCGGCCTGCTACTGGCTCCTGGACGTGGTGGGCTGGCGGCGCGGCACGCGGCCGTTCGCTATCTACGGCATGAACGCCATCACGGTATACGCACTGAGCGGCGTGATGGGGGATCTGATGGACCTCATCAAGCCTGGTGGAACTTCGCTGAACGCCATCTTCTACACCCGCGCCTTCGCCGGGTGGCTCAAACCGGAAAACGCCTCGCTGGCTTTCGGCCTCTCTTACGTTCTGGCGCTGTACGCCATCGCCTGGTACATGCACCGGCGAGGGTGGTTCGTGCGGCTCTGAGCCGCGCGCCTACTCTCGTGCGTCGAAGACCACTTGGCCGCCCACCATGGTTGCGAGCACGCGCGTTTTGAGAATTTCGGCGGGCGCGATTTTCATGATATCGGCGGAGAGCAGCACCAGATCCGCAAGTTTCCCGGGCGTAAGCGATCCTTTGCGCTTCTCCTGGAAAGCGGCGTGCGCTCCGGCCATCGTCCAACTCCGCAGGGCTTCCTGGCGCGTCATGCACTGGTCCGGAAACCAGCCGCCGCTGGGGTGGCCGTCGCGATCCTGCCTGGTGATGGCCGCGTAGAATCCCCAGAGCGGATTGGGTTCTTCCACTGGAAAGTCGCTGCCGTTCGCGACGCTCACGCCCAGACTGAGAAAGCGGCGCCAGGCGTAGGCGCCCTTCACGCGTTCCGGCCCCAGGCGTTGCACGGCCCAGCGCATGTCGCTGGTCGCGTGCGTGGCTTGCATGGAGGCGATGACCGAGTACTTCGCGAACAGCGCGAAATCCCCGGGCGCGACCACCTGCGCGTGCTCGATGCGGAAACGCTTGTCGTTCGCGCCGCCGAGCGCGGCGGCGTAAGCCTCCAGCACCATGCGGTTGGCGCGGTCGCCGATGGCGTGCGCGGCCACCTGAAAGCCGCCCTGGACGGCCTCGCGAGCCACCCGCGCCACCTCTTCCTGTGGCATGAGAATCAGGCCTGAATTTCCCGGATCGTCCGCATAGGGCGCGAAGAACGCCGCGCCGCGCGAGCCCATGGCGCCGTCGACCAACAACTTGATGCAGCGCACGGTGAGGCGGTCGCCGATCTCGGGACCTTTTTCGAGATACGCGCGCCACAGCTTTCCATCCCCGCCAATCATGGCGTAGACGCGAACCGGCAGGCGCCCCTCAGCGATCAACGCGCGGTAGGCGGAGAGTTCCTCCGCGTCCACGCCCGCGTCGTGCACCGTGGTGATGCCTCGCCGCACGCACTCCTGGGCGGCCTTCTGGATCCAACGCCGCAGGTCCGCGGGCGTCGCTTGGCCCATCCGGCGCTCGACCAGCGATTGCGCCGTATCGATCAACACGCCGCTCGGGGCGCCGTCCGGCGCTCGTACTATCTTGCCTCCCGCCGGATCGGGTGTCGCTTGTCCGATGCCGGCCAGAGAAAGCGCCTTCCCGTTCACCCACGCCGCGTGTCCATCCACGCGCGTCAGATAGACCGGATGATCCGGCGCGGCGCGCGTGAGCGGAGCGGCCGTTGGGAAGACGCCGCCCCAGTTGGTCTGATCCCAACCACCGCCGCGAATCCAGGCTCCCGCGGGCAGCTTGCGGGCAGCCTGTGCGACCATGCCGGCCACCTCATCGATGCTCTTCACCCCGCGCAACGGCAGGCTCTCCATGGACCGCCCCAAGTGCGCCATGTGGCCGTGCGAATCGATGAAGCCCGGCACCATGGTCGCCCCGCGCGCGTCCATGCGGCGCGTCTGGGGGCCCATGTGGCGTTCCACATCCTCTTCCAAGGCCAAAATGATGCCGTCGCGGATGGCCAGACGAGACGCCCGAGCCCGCCGTGCGTCCATGGTATAAATGTTGGCGTTCTCGATTACCAGATCGGCCATTTGGCTCCACAGTGGCGCTGCAATCAAGAATAGAATAGGGAGCATGGACCAGAGTATGGCACAGGCAGGCGACGAGACGGTTCCGCTGGAACTACCCCCGTGGCAGCGAGTTCTATCTCATCTGCTAGCCTTTAGCCTGGCGCTGGTTTATCTGATCAGCGGGATCTGGAAAGTCGTCGACCCGTTCGCCGCCGGCGTGCGCATGGCCCAGGCGCAGTTTCCGCAGGAAATCAGCGTCCCCATGGCAATTTTCGTCGGCACGTGTGAGACCTTCGCCGGCGTCCTGATTCTGGTTCCACGCTTCCGCCGTTGGGGCGCGTGGCTGGTGGGGCTCTCCTTGCTCGTGTTCATGGCTTATATCGGCTACTACTACAATGTGCTGCGCGGCGACGAATGCAACTGTTTCCCTTGGATACAGCGACTGGTGGGGCCCATGTTCTTCATCACCGACGCGCTCATGGTGGGGGGCGCCGTCCTGGCCGGCTGGTGGTCGCGGCCGTCGCAAGGATTGCGCAACGCGGCACTCATCTTTGGCGCCGTGGCCGTGTTCGCCGGCATGTCGTATGGCATTAGCGCCGCGCGGCTCAAGGGCACGCGGGCGCCGGATTCCATTCTGGTCGAGGGCAAGCGCTTTCCGCTGCACGATGGGCGCGTATTCATCTACGTATTCGACCCCGAATGCCACCACTGCGACGAGGCGGCGCGAGCGTTGGCCAAGCACAACTGGGGAGCCACGCATCTGATCGCGGTGCCCACCCGCCAACCTCAATTCGCCGTTGAGTTCGTGCAGTCCACCGGCTTCAAGGCCGGCATCTCGAACGACATCGAAACGTTGCGCAAGACGTTCCAGTTCGTGGATCCGCCGTTTGCCATCGCGCTCGAAGACGGTTACCAGCGTGCCATGATGACGCGCTTCGACGCGGAAGAACCCGCCGCCACGCTGCGCCAACTCCGATTCATCCAGTGAGTGACCTGCTCCCGGGCCGTGACCGTGAGGGAGCGGGGCGCCGTGCTTAGTTCTTTTTGAGCAGCCACACTTCGGCCAGCCGCGAGCGTTTGCGCCAATTGAGGTGCCCTTCGTCGCTGGGGATGTCCCAGGTGAGCACCAGCTTGCGGTCCTTGACGTACTTGGCCGGCACCGCGAATTCCGTGAACTCGCCCATCTCTCTACCCACCAGCGACGGCGCTACGCGCTCCCCGTCGACACGCAGCAGCGCCTGCCCGTAACCGGTGGATCGCACCACGTAGGTGGCATCCGCATCGATCCCTTCGTAAACCAGGGCCCGCGGCCACATGCTCACTTGCCAGGAAAGCCGCGCGCGGCTCTTGCCCTGGTCCCACCACGAGAACATCGGCTCGACGCGGTCTTCCTCCGGCTCCACGGGATCGACAACCGGATTGATTAAGTGCGGGGCCTTCGCAAAGTTCCCCACGTTGTCGTAGAAACTGCCCGGTCCGGGATTCTCCCAGGTGGCGATGGTAAGCAATCTGGCAACCTTTTCGGCTTCGGTGCCCAGTTCGCGCACGCGCGCGAATTCGTCCTCCAGCCACCAGCGGTTATTCAGCGGCAGGTCGACGAAATCGAGCACCGCGCCGCGCTCGGCGCCGCTGGCATGATACTTCGCGACGCTGGTTTGCAGTCCGATGGACTGATACAGCTTTTCACACAGATCGAAGATGCGCGCTCGTAAGTCCGCGCTCACCGGTTCGGCCCTCGCGCGGTCCAGCACAAGCATGGCTTGGGTCATGGCGCGTTCGGCGCCGGCGGCGCCGGCTTGCGCCAGAACCAGGTTGGCCTCGGTCTCCAGCGCGGTGTCCTGCAGCAAGCGCCGCCGCACGTGGGTGTCGTAGTAAGCCCTGAGCAGCAGCATTTGCCAGCGCCAGTTGCCTTCCAGTTCCGGCGCCTTGGCTTCCAGCCGCTTCCACTGGAGCAGGGTGCCCTCCACCGCGCCGTTCGCGGCCAGCGGACTGTTCCAATTCCGTTCCAGCGCCAAGATCCCATCCACCGCGTCCGCCGCCACTTCCGGGCCAAAATGGAAACGCGCGTATTCGGCCAAAATGTCGCGCACATGTCGCGCCGGGTCCCAGCTCAGCGCGCTCCAGAGATTCTTGTTGACGTCGTCGTGCGCGCCGTCCGAATAAGAGATAAATCCATCCGAATATGGCGCGAACCAGTTATGAATGCGCGCGTATTCGACCGGCCGCGGATTCACGGCCTCGCGGCCCAAGGTCAGCGCGATGGCCTGGTCCAGCCCGGGCACCTGGAACTGGCAGATCTTGTTGTGGGTGATGTCGGGATACGAACGCAGCTTGTATTTCGCCGGGAGCCGCCTCCGCGTCTCCGCCACCGGCGGGCTGCTGGGCCCCGCCACCAGGCCGGCCATCCACCAGGGCGATTCGCGTTCAAGGTATTGATAGACCGTATCGACCTGGCTCTTATTGAATCCTTGCATCGAAAACCAGATGCGCGCCTTCGGGTGCAGGGGCCGCATCATCTTGGCCAGCTCGGCAAGAAATGGAAGAACCAACTCCGGCGAGTTGTCGCCCGGGTCGCCACCGGGCACGAAAACACCGGTGAGTTCCGGCGTGTCCCGCAGGAACTCGCCGAACCATGCGAGCATTTCCAAGCGGCGCTTTCCGCGCTCGTCGCGCAGGTCGAAATCCACCGGCAGCCACACCCAGTAATCCAACCCGTAGCGCTGGCAGATCCGGCTGATGGCGCGGTTCATCTCACGGCGCGTAGTCTTCATCACGGGGCTCACCCGGTCGTCTTGCGAAGGGATATTTTCAACCGAGTTAGCTCCGAAAATCGCTAATTCGCGGATGTATTGTTCGTACTGCGCCGGGGTCCAGGCATCATAAGAGTTGGCCGTCGGGCGGTAGCCTAGTTGATGGCCTCGAATCGAATAAGCGGGCGCGGTGTCGATGTCCAGCGGGACGGGGAGGTTCAACTTGCCCGCGCCCCATTCGACCAGACGCAGCAGATGGCCCACGCCGTAAAGCGCGCCGCGCGCGTCCACGCCGTCGATCAGCACGAGAGTCGCGGCTCCGGCCTTTGACTCGATATGCAGCCGGTATCCTTCCGGACGGCCACCTTCTCGCGCCGTGCCCGAGCGAATAACCACGGCCGTTTTGCCAGGGGGCTGGGTTGTAGAGACCGGGAGTCGAATACCGCTACGCTTTTCGAGTTCCTCCACCAGCACCGTCGCGGCGGTACGCTCCGCCTCAGGTATGGCGCCCGTGCGGACCACCACCACCGCGTCGCGCAAGTCCACCCAGCCGGCTCGCGCCACGGGAGTGAGCAAAACAACGCAAAGCCACCACGGGTTGAATATGGCTCTCACGAGTAGTTCTCCTTTTCCGGATTGTCCCATGCCAAGAATCGGCCGCGCCGCCGTCGCTCTTGTAGGGGCGCGACGGCGGCGCTCAGCGGGGCGCGACGGGGCGCGACGGGCGCGGTACGGGACAGTACCCTCAATTCCGGATTTCTTGCGAGCATCGTTCGCCGTCGCGCACCAATCCCGAAACGTTCAACGACGGGCGCGCCGGACCAGCCAGAGAAGCCGGCTGATGATGAGAACGGCCAGGAGCGGCAGATCGCGCTGGAAATCCGGAATTGAGGGTACTGTCCCACCTTTATGCCTCA
This sequence comes from Terriglobales bacterium, assembly GCA_963745655.1. Lineage (GTDB taxonomy): Bacteria > Acidobacteriota > Terriglobia > Bryobacterales > Bryobacteraceae > JAJFUV01. The sequence continues at coordinate 472,675 of CAVUYK010000013.1, forward strand.
CTTCAAGCCGCACACCCCGCCGTCCCACTTGCATCGCGCGCACGGGCGATAATGGTTAGGTGCCGAAGACACGTGATTTGGAGTTGCGCCTCGATCGAGCCGAACAGCAGGTTCGTCTGGTCCAGAGAATCAGCCGGTTCATGGTGCGGGAGATGGACCTGCAAGAGGTGTTGCAGGGGATCGTCTCCCTGGTCACTGAATTCATGGACTGCGATTCGTGTTTCGTCTATCTGATTGACGGCGACGAACTGGTGCTGTGCGCCTCGAACGATCCGCATCCGCGCGAACTCGGGGGCGTCCGCCTGAAGATTGGCGAGGGGCTCACGGGTTGGGTGGCGAGCGAGCGCCGCCTGCTGTCCATCTCGAAAGGAGCCAACCAGGATCCACGCTTCAAGTACTTCAGCGACCTGCCGGAGGACACCTTCGAGGCGTTTCTTTCGGCGCCCTTGATCGCCCGCAATCGCGTGGTGGGCGTCATCAACGTGCAACACCGCATGCCGCACGCGCACACGGGCAACGAAATGGAGTTGCTCACCACGGTGGGCGAGCAAGTCGGTTGCCTGCTGGCGCTGGCCCGCATGGATCCCACGGTGGTCGAGGCCGCCAATCACGTCGAACTGGTTCTCTCCAGCGGCCCAGGCCGGATCAAGCGCTGATACCTACATGAGGCGATCACGAATCCCGGCCCTGGTAGCGCTGATCGTTTGGATCTGCGGCGCGGCAACCGCCGAACCGCGCTGGCGGCTGCAATACTTTCACGATGAGCTTCACTCGACGCTCTCGCTCAGCGACATGAAGTTCCCCACAGTGCGCCGCGGCCTGGCCGTGGGCACGCTGCTCGGAGAAAGCTCCGCGAAACCCGTCATGGTCTCGACCAACGACGGCGGCCAGACGTGGTCGATGCAGAAGCTTAAGGAGAGCCCGGTATCGCTGTTTTTTCTGAACGACAGCCTGGGCTGGATGGCGACCGATCGGGGCATCTGGAGGACCGAAGAGGCGGGACAAAGTTGGAGCAAGATAGGATCGCTCACCGGAATCCTTGCGTGTCCATTTTCTGGACGAGAACCGCGGCTTCGCGATCGGTCCCCGCAAGGCGCTGCTGGGGACCACCAACGGTGGAAAGTCGTGGTCGCCGATCCAGGTTGTCGAATCCATTCCCACCTCGACGGCGCACACCGTTTTCAGCGCGCTGGATTTTCTGGGTGCGCGTTACGGCATCATCGCGGGCTGGAGCCGGCCGCCGCGCAGGTTTGTGTCGCGCTTTCCAGACTGGATGGATCCGGAAGCGGCCTCGCGGCGGCGCGAGTTACCCGCCACCACCATCGTCGTGGAGACTCGCGACGGCGGCGTGAATTGGAAATCGCAGGTCACGTCGATGTTTGGGCGAATCAGCCAGGTGGTCTTAAGCCCGTCCGGGGCCGCCTTGTCTCTGATTGAATTTGACCAGGCGTTTGATTGGCCTTCGGAGGTGTTCTTCTTCGACATCCGCACAGGCAAGAGCGAGCGCGTATTCCGCGAGAAGGACCGCGCCGTGACCAGCATGCTCATCGATCAACTCCAAACAGGGTATCTGGCCGCCATCGAATGCACCGGCACGCTGCACCGCTCGCCCATCCCCGGCAAGCTTCACATCCTTCGCTCGACCGGCCTCAAACAGTGGAACGAAATGCGCGTGGACTACCGGGCCGTGGCCCATCAGGCCGTGCTGGCCGCCGCCGGCACCCAGGTTTGGGTGGCCACCGACACGGGAATGATTTTGAAGCTGCAGAGCGAATAAACCGCAAGAACAAGACTGCCACGAGATGTTTTATCCACATTCCATCCACCGCCATGCGTCTGTAAGTTATTGAAAACAAATAGAAAATAACTTGAGGAAAAAGGTGAGAGAAACGCCGATTTCGATTGACTAAGAAACCATCTTCGGGCATAGTGGAGATGGTTCCAAGAGGTTCATGGAGCAGCGAGCCGGACGGAACGTAGCGGACCCGGAACGATGATCCGTTGGCGGAAGTGATAAAAAGCTAGCGCCAGCGGGGAGCAAAGGGAAATCGGGCGGAACGTCACGGTAAGCTTCTCAATTTGAAATTGGTCCGAGCGCTACGATCCCGAGGGGCGAAAATCCCGGAGGGGAGCGAAGGGCCGAAGACGGATTGAGACCGCCGGATCGGGCATTTGGCAACGGGTTATCGGCGATGACCCTCCCTGGTGTGGGGAAGACCCACGAGGGGTGGCGAGTTGGTAACCGAACGGGTCAGGTGAAGCTTCGGTGGGGCGTTGAAGTGGCAGGCCAGGAGCTTTGACCTCACCGTGGGGGCGACCGGAAACGGGCGCAACCGCTGTGGGAGAGCGAAAGGCCGTTACGAGATGCCGGCTTCTATCGGTGAAGACAGGCAGGCGAGCCTCAGAGCTTTGATCCGCCGATGCCCAAAGGCAATGGCGGGGAGCGAAGAGGAAGGCGTCCAGCTTCACCGGCTGACAGGCCCAGGCCGCGCATGACGGCTGGGGGGCGAGCTGAAACGTGGGTCACTTGGAACCATTTTTTTTGCCCTCAGCTTCAATCCCACGAATAAACGGGCGAGGAGTTAGCTGTGCGCGCCCGCGGCTTTCTGGCACGGAAGCTGGCGAACCGGCACCGGCAGCGGCCGCAACGGTACGGATGCGCGCCCAAGCGAAGCATCATTTTGACTCTCCACGGTGGATGGTAGTCGCGCGTAGACCATTGGCCCAGGTCCATGTTGAGGCAGCGCGGGCAGTGCGCGTAGCGCATCTCGGAAATGCGCCAGATGCTGCGCACAAAGCGGTGTGAGCACTTGTGGCATCGCATGGTCTGAACGCCGCAAAGGCGCCCAGCGAACTCACGGGCCGAACGAGCCCGCGAGAACCGCAGGTTTCCGCTTCCGCATCTAGGGCAACTTCCTCTCATTCGCGGTGACGCCCGAAGCCACTCATTAAACCACGGCGGCGCGTTGGGCCGCCACATAGGCTTTCACGTGGCGGTCGAAGGCTTCCCGCAATGCGTGGCACGCCTCGCCCCGGTTGCGTATCGACAATCCCTCGATGGTCATCACGGGCAACAGATGCCGGGTGGTGCTGGTGAGGAAAACCTGGTCGGCTTGTTCGAGATCCGCCGCGAGCAGGGGCTTCTCCACCACGCGGAAGCCGGGCAGGCGGATGTCGCCGAGCAGCACTTCCCTGGTGACGCCAGGCAGGCAGCCGGAGTCGAGCGGCGGGGTCCGCACCTCGCCGCCGAAGGCCGCGAACAGATTGGCCGAAGTGCATTCGCTCACCTCGCCGCGCTCGTTGAGCAGCAATACCTCGTCCCATCCGCGCGACCGGGCCTCTTCGTACCAGGTGAGATTCTGGGCCCAGGAGAGGATCTTCGCGCCGGAGAACTCGCAGGCGGCGTGGCGTGCCTGCGCTTTCAGACCCAACCGCAAAGCAGCGGGCCAATGGTGCAGATCGGCAGTGAGGGCAATCAGATCGTAATCTCTCGTGTTACCCGGGCCCTCCCATAGCCCGCCGCGGTTGCGAATCACCACCAGGCGCAGCGACGCATTGGCGGCCGCGTTGGCTTGCACCAGTTGGTGCAGAGAGCGCTCCACTTCGCGCGCGTCCTCGGGCAACGGAACGTGCATCGCTCCGGCATCCTTGCGGATGCGCGCCCAGTGCCGGGCGAATGCGAAGGGCACTCCATCGTAGACGCGCATGGTGGTAAACACGCCCCATCCGCTGAGCAGACCGATTTGACCGGGACACAGCAGCGGCTCCGAGGCGGAGCGGATCTCGCCGTTGTACAGAATGCGCGGGTGAATCACCTTTTCATTCTAACGGCAGGTTCGCGCGAAGAGTTGGCAAGACGGCGGCGAGGGACGCCCGACACGCTTCCCCCCTTCGACGGACGCCTCCCTGCCGGGAAGTGCGCCGGGCGAGGAGAAGTTTCCCGGCTATCAGTGCGCCGAAGCGTTCGGCACAAGGTGGGATTCGGCCTGGAACTTGCGATAACCCGAATAGGTGATTTCGTTCTGTCCCGAGATTCTCTTTACCAGGCCGATGCGGGCGCGGTAAGTGGCCAGGATATGCCTGGGAAGCCAGACTTCGTCGTTGACGCGAGTCTGCACAACTTCCAAATGAGCGCCCTTGGCCACGCGCGCCAGCACCCAACCGAACGAGACGGTCTCGACCGCGGCGGCCTCGACCTTGGCCCACTGGTACTCGGCCTTGTCGATCCACAGCGTGCCCGCGAACTTGCCCAGCAGACGGCCTTCAAACGTTCGCGCGTGGTAGCCCGGCAGGGGCGCGGCGCGAATCACCCAAACTTCGCGGCCCTCCATACGTGCGTCTCCGGCGAGGGTGAACTGAAAAGCGTCCGGAATCTCGCGCAGGATCTTGCGCTGGCGCTCCCGCCGTTTTTCCCATTCGGCCAACCGCTTGGCGCGCTGGGAAGGAGTCTCCCGCCGGCGCTCCTCTATGCTGCGTTGGAGCTTGGCCTTCTCGCCGGCCTCTTCCGCCACGCTCAGCGGTTGGGAGTCGCGCCCGACCAAACGCCGGTAGGGGAAATCCTCCTGGACGGTGACGTCGAAGGTCCGCGAGCGCGTGCTCTTCACCTCACCTTGGTCGTCAAATTGGCGCTGCACGTTGTGCTCGAAAAAGGTGTAGTTACGGGCGATGGCTCCATTGCGTTCATCCAGATCGATGGACTTGCGCACAATCTCGCGCGCATCTTCTCCGCGCGCGGACGCGGCTCCCAGAACCGCCAGAACGAGTAGTTTGCGCTTGAACGGTACCATGTTCGGGTCTAGACTCAAACTAGACGAATAAACCTTCCGCCAGGTTGCAAGGAGGGATGCCGTGGCAAATCCTCGGAAACAGTCGAAGAATTCCATTTGGGAGTGGCTGGAGGAAGAGGAGAACTCCACGCCCACACGCTCGCGAAGCGCGCGAACACTGAGCGCCTACGTGAAGCTCGTGAAAACATCGGCCCGGAAGAGCCGCCGGTTGCCGCCCGTGCGAACCGCTCGCCAAGCCCGAATCCGCGCTGGCACGCGAACCCGGTAGAGAAACCAAATCGCCCGGCAAACCATCGCAACTGGGGTCGTTCGATCACCTGTTAAAATCGAGCCGGCTGCTCCAACTGCGAGCCCCTTATGGCTACAAGCCGGCGGCGCCACCCGCTCCATCCGCCGCGCCGAAGACCCAGAGGAACGCGCGCGGCCGCGCGGCGAACGTCAAGAGATGATCTTCTTGCGCACGGCGTAGAGTACGATTTCCGCCGTATTGTGCAGGTTCAGCTTCTGCATCATGTTGGTGCGGTGCGTCTCTATGGTGTAAGGGCTGAGGTTGAGCAGCGTGGCCACCTCCTTGTTGGACTTGCCTTCGGCCAGCAGTTGGAGAACTTCCTTTTCGCGGTCCGTCAGTAAGTCGTAGGAATCCGTCAGGCCGCGTTGGCGCAGAGTGCGGACGTAGTCTTCCAGCAGCGTCGCCGAGATCGCGGGGCTGAAATAAGGACGGCCCTCGGCCACGGTGTGAATGGCCTGCACCAGATCGTCCTCGGCGGAATCTTTCAGCAGATAACCCCGGGCTCCGGCGTCCAGAGCGCGCACCACGTAACTCTCGTCCGAGTGCATGCTGAGGATCACCACGCGCACATCGGCGCCACTCTTGACAATCTGCGCCGCGGCCTCGATCCCGTTGAGATTGGGCATGGCGATGTCCAGGATGGCGATATCGGGCAGCCATTCCGCCGCGAGCCTCACGGCCTCGCGGCCATCGGAAGCTTCGGCCACCACCTCCATGCCCTCCTGCGATTCAACCAGCAGGCGCAGCCCCTTGCGAACCAGGCCGTGATCGTCGGCCAACAAAATGCGAATCTTGCTCATGCTTTGGTCTCCTCGATCAACGGCAACTCCACCCGCACAAGCGTTCCCTTGTGCGGCTGCGAAAGGATCTCAATCTGTCCGCCCAGTTCTCCCACCCGCTCCTCCATGCCAATCAGCCCCAATCCTTTGCCGCGCGAATCGCGAGGCCCGAAACCAACGCCATCATCCTGAACCGCCAGCGAGAGCAGGCCGTCCATGCCGTGCAGGGAGATGCGGATGTTTTGGGCGTGCGCGTGCCGGGCGCAGTTGGTGAGCGCCTCCTGGACGATTCGGAAGATGCAGGTGCGATGAGCCTCCGGAAGATCATCCAGGCGGCCGTCCACCTGAACGTTCACGGGCACGCCGGCGCGGCGCGAGAAATCGCGCGCCTGCCACTCGATGGCCGGCACCAGCCCGAGATCGTCCAGCATGGACGGGCGCAGCCCCATGGCCAGATCGCGCACCGCGCGCAGGGCCCGTTCGGTGACCTGGCGGGCTTCCCGCACGCGAGTCTGAATTTGCTCTTCGCTGGCGCTTCGCAATTGCAGAAAGCCGCCCAGTTCCATACGGACGGCCGTGAGCATCTGCCCCACCTGGTCGTGCAGCTCGCGCGCGATCGACTTGCGTTCGTTCTCCTGCGCCTGCACCAATTGCTGGGAGAGCCGGCGCAGTTCCTGTTCGGCTTGCTCGGTCCGTCGCTGGTGTTCCAGATTGCGCGTCTCCAACCGCGTAATGCGCAGAATGCTGGTGGCGGCCACCATGGCTCCCAGGACCATAGAGAGAGCCGTCATGCGGTTCAGGAAGGCGCGCAACTCCTCCTGGCTCCGCGCCAGTTCATCGCGCTGCCGGGCGAAATGAGCCCGATTCAGGTCGCGCACATCGAGCGCCATAACCAGCACGCTATCGCGGCGCGGCTGCACCTGCTCGCGCAAAAACCGCGAGCTCAGCAGAAGCTTCTGCTGCGGCGTCCATTCGAAAACCGGCGCCAGCAGATCGAAATACGCCTTCAGCTCCTTGTCCAGACGCCCCAGTGCCACATTTCTCTTCCGGACGCGAGGGCTTTCGAAGTTGATTCAGGTACTGCATGGTCGACGCGCGCACTTCCACAAATTGCTCGCGGTACCTGTCCGTGCCAAGGTGCGATGGATCCAGCAGATAGTCTCGCAGATACAGCCCGGCCAGGTAGATGCCGGAGCGCATCTCCGCCAACGCCTGCTGGGCGAAACGGTGATTCTCATACGTGCTCTGCGTCATCGTGTAGATATGCTGCGCCCGCCGCGCGGCGACGTAGCCGTACAAGCCCATCAGAAGTAGGAGCGCGCCGAACCCGACGATCAGAACAGGCCAGCTTCTGGATCTCATCATGCACCTCGCGGCCTACAAACATTATGCACAGGCTTGCGCGCGCGCGAAATCCTCGGCACGCGCGACAAGAAGGCGGGTAGATGAGAAGAGGCGGTCGCGCGACGAGATCAGGCAGCCAGCAGTTCGAGCAGGGCATGGTTCCAGCCGTGCGGGCCGGGCGCCTCGGTTACCATGCAGCGCGGCTCGGCGCGCTTAATGGCTGCATCGTAGCGGGATCGAACAAGTACCGGGACGTCTACGCCGGCGAGAAAACCAACGTCGTTCCAACCGTCGCCGATGCCGATAGTCCGGACCTCCCTGTGCGCCCTCCGGTACAGTTCCACGAGGCTCTCGACGGCCGTGGCTTTGTCGTGGTCCCCCATGATGTGATAGAAGCGATTGCCCTGCGTCCACTTCCGGCCACGTTTTTCGATGACTTCCAGCAGCCGGTAGGTGCCCGAGCCGAGCACCTCGAACGCCTCATCGTACTGGCGCCGCTTGGCCAGTTCGGCCTGGTGTACCGGCAAGAGCGAGCGGAGGGCCAGTTCGGCCACGCTCATGTCATGGAATCCCAACACGTCGCATCCGCTCTCGCGCGACCAAGCCTTAAGTTCGGCGACCAGTTCCTTGTAAGGCGCCCCGAATTCCAAGACCGAGTAGCCATCGCGTTGGCGTGCGTTGGGAATCCGGAACGGGAAATAGTCCCTGGGGATAAACACGGCCCCGCCGTTTTCCACGATAAAGGGATGCTCGATTCCCAGCCGCGTCCGCCATAACTCCACCTCGGCGCGCGTCTTGCTGGTACAGAACACCAGTGGGACATTCTTGCGGCGAAGCAGGTCCAGCGCCGGTTGGGCCGCCTCGAAGGAATAGGTTCGCGCATCCAGCAACGCTGCGTCGAGATCGGTGAACACGATATTCATGGCACCTCCAGAATAGACGGGAACGGCGCCACGGTTCGATCCCTTGGACTGACTAGCGGCGGAAAGAAAAGGCGTTAGCAGCGGGCGTCACGCCGGCACCGCGATCAGGAACTCCGCCCCACCCGTGGCGCCAGGCCCGACGCTCACTTCGCCGCCACTACGCTCGACGATCGTTCTGACGATGTGCAGGCCGAGCCCGCGGCGCTGGCCTTTCGAACTGACGTCGCGGTCGAAAATCCGCGACAGCAGTTCAGGGGCGATGCCGGGGCCGTCGTCGCGAACCCGGATGGATACGCGGCTGGACTCGCGAGTGGCGGCGATCTCGACCGATCCGCCCGACGGCATCACCTCCGCCGCGTTCAGGAAGAGATTGACGAATACACGCTCCCAAGATGCCGGAATGCCGTGCAGCATGATCCCGGAATCCACATTGCGGCGAAACTCAATTCGCGGGCCATGCACCAGTTCGAGGTAATCGCGCGTGGCGTCAATGGCGCTATCCAGCAGCAGGTTTAGTTCGGTCGCGCCGCCGGCCGATTCGCAAAATCCATCCACCAGGCGTTTACCCCGATCCACACTGCGATGCAGCGCCGCGGAGAGGGTGGCCCAACGCGGATCGCTCTCCAGCACCTCGGCGGCCTCGTTGATGGTCGCAAAGACGTTGTTGAGGTCGTGCGCCAGGCACTTAAAATCGAGCGAAGTGTCCTGTTCGGTGGCCATAGGTCAACCAGCCGCTTGCCGCAGTGTAGCGAAAAACTCGGGGTAGGATACACCCGCCGCTCCGGCGCCTTCGATGGTGGTAGCGCCGTCGGCGGCCAGGCCGGCCACCGCGAAGGCCATGGCGATGCGATGATCGCCGAAAGAATCCAGCGCGGCGCCGCGGAAGCGCTGGCGTCCGGGCACGCGGAAACCGTCCGGGGTAATTTCCACCTCCACGCCCATGCGGCGAAGATTTTCGGCCACGGTGGCGATGCGGTCGGTCTCCTTCAGGCGCAACTCGGCGGCGTCGCGCACCACCAGCCCTTCGTCGCTCACCGCGCCCAGCACGGCCAGCACCGGAATCTCGTCGATGAGCGCGGCCGTCAGGTCCTTCTCGATGGTGCCGCCGCGTAATTTAGAGTATTGAACCTTTATGTCTCCAACCAGCTCCCCGGCGCGAGGCTCCAGATTGAGCACTTCCACCCCAGCGCCCATCGAAAGCAGAAAATCGAGCAAGCGGGATCGCGTGGGATTGAGACCCACACCCTCGATCACCAGGCTGGATCCGGGCACTAGCAGCGCGGCCGCCAGAAAGAAGGCAGCCGACGAAAGGTCCCCGGGCACATCCAGTTCGCGCGCTTCCAGCCGCCGCCCGCCCCGGATGGCGATGGCGCCCGCGCTCACCCGGATGTCGGCTCCGAATTCGCGCAGCGCCACTTCGGTATGATCGCGCGTGGCCACCGGCTCGCGCACCACCGTCTCGCCATCGGCGTGGAGCCCGGCCAGCAACACGCAGGTCTTCACCTGCGCGCTGGCCACCGGCAGCGTATAGTCGATGGGTTTGAGTTTCGCGGCGTGAATCGTAAGGGGCGGATAGCGCCCGTCTTTCGCCTCGATCCGCGCGCCCATGGCCGCAAGCGGCTGCATGATGCGGTCCATGGGACGGCGCGCGAGCGATTCGTCGCCCGCGATGCGGCTCGTGAATGGCAGGCCGGCCAGGATACCCGACAACATGCGGATGGTCGATCCGGAGTTGCCCGCGTCCAGCGTCGCGCCCGGCGTGCGCAAGCCCTCGAGGCCCGATCCCTGGATGCGAACCTCGGTTTCGCTCTTCTTGATGGGCACGCCCAACGCGCCCAGGCACCCCAGCGTCGAGGCGCAATCGGCCCCGCTCGAATAATTCCGGATGCACGTTTCGCCATGCGCCACCGCGCCCAAAATCGCGTAGCGATGCGAAATGGATTTGTCGCCGGGCAGCCGTATGGAGCCGCGCAACGGACCCGAGGGAAAGATTCGCTCTGGCATCAGGAGTTCCCTCATTCTAGCAAGGCTTACTTATGGCGTCCTCCAGGATCCAGCCAGTGAACTATAATCGAGTGCATGGTCCGATTCCTCGCAGTTTTGGCCATGGCCGCCACGCTGGCGGCGGCCGCCGACCCCACCCTGGACGAGATCGTAGACGAACCACGTCACCGCCAGGGGCGGTCGCGAGAAGATGCAGGCCATCCAGAGCCTGAAAGTCACCGGCAAGATGGTCATGTTGACCGCCCAGGCCGAGGCCCCCCTTGTACTGCTCATCAAGCGGCCTTCATCGGTACGCTTCGAGATCACCATGCAAGGCCAGAAGACGGTGCGAGCTTTCGACGGCACCAACGCCTGGGATATCGTGCCGAGGCGCGGCCCGGATGCCCAGAAGGCCGGTGATCAGGAGACGCGCCGGATCCGGGAGACCGCCGATTTCGACGGTCCCTTAGTGAACGCCAGCCGGAAAGGCATCACCCTCGAATTGCTGGGCAAGGAAGACATCCAGGGCTCTGCCGCCTATAAGATCAAGGCCGTTCGCCAGAGCGGCGACGTGGACTATCACTGGGTGGACGCCAAGAGTTTTCTGGAAGTGAAGAGTTCCAGCCGGCGCACCGTGATGGGACGCGAGGTGGAAATTGAAGCCTTCCCCAGCGACTACAAGCCGGTCCACGGCGTCCTGATTCCCGGTTCCATGGAGCAGCGTATGGACGGCAAGCCCATCGTGCGCATCCTCTGGGAGACCATCGAGGCCAACGCGCCCATCGACGACGCCGTCTTCAAAATGCCGGCCAAGTAACCGCGCGGCTCCTAGCGCCAATTGGGGAAGGGGTTCACGCGGCCCTTGCGGCAGTCCTCCACCAGGTCCGGAACTCGCTTGCGACGCGCGAGCAGCCGTTCGAGTAGTTTTTCGATGTTGTCCTCGTCATCCTCGATCCATGACGGTGGAATTTGCCGCGCGGCCTGGTCCACCACCTCTTCCGGAAAATGCATTACTCGATCCAGCCACGGCTGAAAATCGTCCAGGGAACGGACTTTCTCGTAAACCAGCGACCTGAAGTATAGGCCTTGAATGGGCGAATCGGCGAACTCCCAGTGCGGACCGTCGAACACGTACCCGTGGTCGATCATGAGCGCGGCGAAACCTACGCGCAAGGGATGCCCGGCGGCCGAGGGGACCCACTCGCGAAGGCGGGCGCGCAGGAAGATGGACTGGCGCGAATCCGCGTTCGCGGTCCACTTATCGAATACCAGCATTCCCAGAAACTCCGCCAGGTTCGCCACCTTTGCCAGCAGCGCGTCGGGTAGGAAGTCGTACACCGCCACGCGCTCCGGGTCGCCCGGGTAAAGCGATCCGAAATGCCAGCCGGGTTCCACCGCTCTGTGGCTGGTGCCGAGTTGCATGTAGACCTCGGGGTTCGCGCGCAGGAAATCTTCCGAAAGATGGACGATGGCGGTATCCGGCGCGGCAATCTGCAGATACTTCAGGAAAACGGACGCAATCAGTTCGTTAACCAGGATGCGCCGGTGTTGCGGATTATTTCGGAACTTTACGACGTAGAAGCGCCCGTCCTCGGCCTCCAGCAAGTGCGCCTGCGCACCCCCGCGCATCTTGCGAACCAGTCGTCGGGCATCTAGGGGCATTCCACAGGACTAGCAGACGAACCAAATCGGATGCATGCGGGGCGCCCCCGGCGGGGGCGCCCCGAAAAAGACGTGCGGCGAACGGGAACTACTTCTTCTTCCCGGCTTTTCCGGCTTTCTTGGCCGGCTTTTTCACTACCTTGCCGGCCTTCTTGGGCTTGGCCTTCACCGCGGCCTTCTTGGCGACCTTCTTGGGCTTGGCCTTCACCGCGGCCTTCTTGGCGACCTTCTTGGGCTTGGCCTTCACCGCGGCCTTCTTGGGCTTGCTTTCACCGCGGCCTTCTTGGCAGCCTTCTTGGGTTTGGCCTTCACCGCGGCCTTCTTGGCGGCCTTCTTGGGTTTGGCCTTCACCGCGGCCTTCTTGGCGGCCTTTGGCGCGGCTTTCTTCGCAGCGGCCTTCTGCGGAGCTGGCTTCTTAGCGGCGGGCGCCGCCGCAACCTTTTTCACGGGCTTCTTGGCGGGCACGGGTGCCGGAGGCGGCGGTGCGGCTTCTTCCACGGGAGCGGGCACCGGCGCGTCCATAGGCCCCGGCACAGAGATAGTTTCAGCGATGATGGTTTCCTCGATCAATTCCTCTTCCTCCTCCGGGCCGTATTCCCCCAGCTCGGATGCTAGTTCCACGTGTTCTTCGTCAAAATCGATCTCATCCATGTCGTCGTCGAGAGCGAACCAACGGCCATCGAACATGTGCATTGCCTCCTAACATGCTCAGACACCAAATAGAATAACTCGTTTTTGCTTGAAGGCAACCCCAGGAGAGAAAAAATAGATCAATTCGCGGTTGCGCGGCGCGTTTGGCGCGTCGCGGCCACCTGCGATGCCGCGGCCGGCGCGGACCGCTTCACCCGGCGCGTCGCGCTCTTCCCAGTGGCGCTTCGCCGGGAAGTGGAGACCGCCCTGCGGGCGCCGCTTCTGGCGAGCACGGTTCGCGCGGCCCGGGAGCCGGCCTTGCGCGTGGCGTGGCGCCCCGACGTGGACTTCTTGCGGACCGCCGGGCGCGCTTCTCTGTAAACCACCGGGATCGCCAGAACGGTTCCGGCTTCCGGGCCGGCCAATAGATCGGCGGAATTGGCTGCGGCCAGCGCCGCGGGCGGGACCGCATAGCGGCGCGCGATAGCGGCCACCGTGTCTCCGTCGGACACCCTATGTAAACGCCAGGAGAGACGCTTGGCCGCGGGCACCGCGTTCAGGCCGGCCACCACCTTCGCGCCACTCGCTTTGGGCACACGCATCGCATATCCGGCCGGAGCCACCGCCTTCAGCAAGGCCGGATTCAACTCGCGGATCTCCGGCAGGGGGCTTCCCGCCGCGTCCGCCACCAGCGCCAGGTTGGTAGGCACGGCCATGTCCACCGTGTCGTAAACCAGCGGCGGTTCTTCCTCCAAATTGTCGAGCCCGTAATCTTTGGCGTTCTTGGCCACGATGATCATGGCCAGGATGGCCGGAACGTAATTGGCCGTCTCTTTGGGCAGAACGTTGCGCTTGCGCAGTTCCCAGAAATCGGCGTAGCCGGTGCGCTCGATGGCCCGGGCCACACACACCGGCCCGCAATTGTAAGCCGCCATGGCCAGATACCAATCGCCGAATTCGTTGTAAAGGTCGCGCAGGTGCCGCCCCGCGGCTCGCGTGGCCTTCTCCGGATCCAGGCGGTCGTCGTGGTAGGCGCTGCGGAGCAAACCGTATTCGCCGCCCCGGCCCGCCATGAACTGCCACATGCCCGCCGCCTGTGCGCGAGAGATGGCGCGCGGCATGAATCCGGATTCCGCCTGCGCCAATTGCATGAGTTCCAGCGGCAGACCTTCCGCGGCGAGCACTCGCGAGATCATGGGCCGGTAGCGCGCCGCGCGGCGCAAACCGAAGGCCATGATGCGGCGCCCGCGCTCGCTCGAAAAGTAATTCACGTAGCTTACCACGGCGTCGTTGAGTTCCAGCGGCAACTGGGAGACCGTGGCGGAAAGTTCGTCCTTGACCTTGTCCTTGAGCTTGGGATCGATGGCGAACGTCATCTCCAGGATCTCATCGATAGGCGACCGGTCGAAGCCGGGCTGATCCGGGTCCTCGCCGGCGCCCAACCCCTCCACATCGTAATGATGGATGACCTCGACCATCTTCTCCAGGCGTCGCTCGACCGTGGCTCGCTCTTCGGGACAATCCAGTCCGTCCATCAGCTTCTCGACGGCCAGATCGAACTCCTGGCGGGCGGCGTCCGTGTCCCCGCTGTGATATAAATTCCGGCCCTTCTCAAAATGGGCTTCCGCCAAGCGTATCGCCTCCTCGGCCGAGGTGATGGATAGCGCGGCGTCCGCAACCGGGGGCGCCTGGACACGCACTCGCGTCTCGCCGGCTGTCGCAGCGGGAGGAGGATCCGGGATAGCGGGTTCCCTGAGGAACCGATCCGCCAGAGGCGCTCCGACGGCGAAGGCGACTGGTTGACAGTAGCAGGACGCCGCCAGGATGGCCGCTAGCGCGACCGCCCCGAGGCCGAACCATGGACTTGGATGGTTTCCGTGGTTAGGCATTCACGTACGCTTACATGGATTAGGCAAGCTCACTTATGAATCTCGACTGTATACCAGGGATTAGGGTCGGGTCAAGCTTAAACGGTTGCGAAAAGCGGGACGAATCCCCAAAACGCGGGTCGCGGAAGGTGTGAAGTCTCCGGTGTTTGAACCGCTTGCTAGCGCGCGCGGCTCGGTAAGTGCTTACGTTTCAACGTAAAGCTACCGAGCCGCGACCGGGCGGTTGTGCCGGTTGTGTCACACCTTCCTGTCCCGGGTTCACGCTATTCTTCTTCTTCCTCTTCGCCCGCCTTGGCGGCCTTGGCCGCGGCGATGATCTTCTCGGCCTGCAGTTGCGGCACGAAGTCGTAGTGGTCGAACTCCATGGTGAAGGATCGCGCGGCCCTGCGTCATGGAGGTCAGGTCGTTCTGATAGTTGAGCATCTCGGCCATGGGCACCTGCGCGCGGACGATCTGCGTGCCGCCCTTGGTGTCCATGCCCGAGATGCGGCCGCGGCGGCCGTTCATGTCGCCCATCAGGTCGCCGGCGTACTCCACCGGGGCCTGCACTTCGACGTTCATGATGGGTTCGAGCAGGGCGGGCTTGGCCTCCTGCATGGCCGCCTTGAAGGCCTTGCGGGCGGCCAGCTTGAAGGACAGTTCCGACGAATCGACGTCGTGGTAGGAGCCGTCGTAGAGCGCTCACCCTGAAGTCCACCACGGGATAGCCGGCCAGGTAGCCCTTCTCGGCGGTCTCGACGATGCCCTTTTCGACCGCCGGGATGTAAGTTCTTCGGAATGGATCCGCCGAAGATGTCGTTGACGAATTCGAACTTCGGCGCCGCGCGCGCAGCGGCTCCATCTTGATCCAGCAGTCGCCGAACTGGCCGTGGCCGCCGGTCTGCTTCTTGTGGCGGCCCTGCACGTCGGCGGTGCCGCGGATGGTTTCGCGGTAGGGAATCTTGGGGGCCTTCAGCGTGCACGTCCACGCCGTAGCGCTTCTTCAGGCGGCTGACGATGACTTCGACGTGCTGCTGTCCGCTGCCGGCCAGCAGGAACTCCTTGGTCTGCGGATCGCGGTAGAAGCGCAGGGACTGGTCTTCTTCCAGGATGCTGCTGCACGGCGTTGCCCATGCGGTCTTCGTCCTTGCGCGACTTGGCTTCAATGGCGTAGGCGATGGACGGCTCGGGCAGCTTGCACCGCGCGGATACGCGATCGGCGAACCCTTGTCGCGCCAGCGTGTCGCCGGTGAGCGTGTCCTTCAGCTTGGCCACGCGCGCCGATGTCGCCGGCGTGCAGTTCGGTGACCGGCTGGATGGTCTTGCCCATCAGGCAGCCGATATGCGCGAGCCGCTCGGCGGCGCCGGTGCGGACGTTCTGCAGGTTGGCGTCGTTCTTCACGACGCCCGACATCACCTTGAAGTAGGACACGCGTCCGGCGAACGGGTCGGCGACGGTCTTGAAGACGAACGCGGCCAAGGGCCTTCGGAATCGGAGACCGGGCGCGTACTTCCTGGCCGCCTTGCATGGGCCGCCACGGCGGGCCGCTCGGACGGAGCTGGGAAGTATTCGACGATGAAGTCCAGGATCAGGTCGGTGCCGATGTTCTTGCACGGCGGAAGCGCACATCACGGGAAACAGGCGCAGTTCGCGGATGCCCGCCTTCAGGCCTTCCAGGATGTGCTCGGGCGACAGCGTGCCCTGCTCGAAGAACTCTTCCAGCAAGCGCGTCGTTGCCTTCGGCCACCATCTCGACCAGCGCTTCGTGGGCCTTCTGGGCGGCGTCGGCGAGGTCGGCCGGAATGTCGACCTTCCTTGCCCTTGCCGTCGCCGTCGGCCGTGTAGGTGTAGGCCTTCATGCGGATCAGGTCCACGACGCCCGTGAAGTCGCTTCTCCGACGCCGATGGGCAAGCTGCACGGGGACGGCGGTGCGGCCGAAGTTTTCCTGGACGCTTTCCAGCGCGCGTTCGAAGCTCGAGCGCTCGCGGTCGAGTTTGTTGATGACCAGGGCGCGCGGCAGCTTGAACTCGTCGGCAGAAGGCCCACACCTTCTCGGTCTGGACTTCGACGCCGGCCACGCCGTCCACCACCACCAACGCAGCGTCGGCCGCCACCAGCGCGGCCTGCGTGTCGTTGATGAAGATGTTGAAGCCGGGGGTGTCCAGGAGGTTGATCTTCTTCTTCTTCCACTCCACGTAGGCCACCGCGGTCGAGATGGTGATCTTGCGCTGGATTTCATCGTCGTCGAAGTCCGTGATGGTGTTGCCCTCATCCACCCGGGTCAGGCGGTTGGTCGCCCCCGCGGCAAATAGACAGGCGGCCGCCAGCGTGGTCTTCCCGCAGTGGCCGTGTCCGACCAGTCCCACATTACGAATCTCATTACTCTGGTAAACTCTCACGATTTATCACTCCGCTTGGGCCCACACGGTCGCCGCGCGAGCCGCTCTGGCATCTATGCCGGATTCAAAACCTTATGACAGTTTCCTATATTTCGGCCGGGCGTGCATCGTCCCCGGAGGCTGGCTCGGGAGCGTTGTGTTCTTCGGCCACGACTGGAGGATTGTAGTAGAGGATGCTGTGGCAGCATTCGCAGAGCAGAATTTGGTCGCCCTTCTTGAGATCCTGATAGAACTGCGGCCGCATGGTCATATTGCAGGCCTGGCAACGATCCTCGACCGCCCCGGCCACCACCCTGCCTTTGTGCCTTTTGCGCAGGTGCTCGTAGGTGGAAAGAACTTTCGGGCTGACGCGCTCCACAATGGCGCGGCGCTCCTGCTTCAGTTCGTCCAGCAGTTTCTGGTCGACGGCGGTACGCGCGCGGGCGCGCTGCTTCTCAGCGTCCACCTGCTGGCGCTCCTGGGCGAGAGCCCCCTCGGCCGCCTTCACGTTGCGATCCAGCGGTTCGGATTCGGCCATCAGGTCTAGGGTGCGGTCTTCGGCCTTGCGAATGGTCTTCTGACAGAAGTCGATTTCGCCTTGGAAGGCCTGGTACTGCTGATTGGTCTTGGCTTCCAGCATCTGAGTTCTGAGCTTGGAAATCTTGGCCTCTTGCGCCTGGATGTCGCCTTCGAGCTGCTTGCGTTCCTTTTGGTTCGCGGAGAGGGCGGCGCGATCAGCCTCCAACTTGCGGAAATGGGCATCCAACGCCTTTTCGATGCGGGCGAGGTGCTTGGGGAGGGCCGATACTTCCTGCTGCGTTTGGGAGACCTTCTGGTCCAGACTCTGAAGTTGGATGACCAGTTGTAGGTCAGGGATCATCAATTAAATAATTTTAGCACGCCGCGGCCCCAGCCAACGGCCCAAGCGCCCGCCGACGGCTTGTGTGGCCAGATCGAGCTCGGAGATTTTCAGCAGACGCGCCGCCGCGTAGTAGACCACCAGGCCCAGGGGAATCGACACGGCCAGATCTGCCAGGCGCCCCCAGCGCCCGATGCCCATCCAGGCGGCGATGGAGCGGCTGGAGAGAAACACCAGGGCGCCCATCACGGCCGAGGCCGCGACGATCTTGAGGAAGCTTGAAAGGAGATTCCGGCCGTAAATACCGTTTACGCGCTTGCGCAGAATCCAGAACAGCGCGAGAAAATTGAACAACGCCACCAGCGAGGTGGACAGCGCCAGGCCCGCGTGCCGCAAACTTCCCAGATGGATCATGCTGGACGCCGCCAGGTAGTTGATCAGAATCGAGCATAGGCTGATGACCATCGGCGTGCGCGAGTCGCGCAGTGCGTAGAAGGCCGGCGTCAGCACCTTCAGCGCCGCGTAGCCCGCCAGGCCGAGGGCATAAAAAGAAAGCGCCCGCGCGGTCTGCTGGGTGTCGTAGAGCTGGAACTTGCCGTGCTGATAAATGGCCCCGATGATGGATTGCCCCAGGACCAGCAAGCCCACGGAACTGGGCACCGTCAACAGGAACACCGTCCCCAACGAGCGGGAAAGGGTCTGGCGGAATTCGTCCAGTCTTTCCGGTGCCGTGCTGCGCGAGATGGACGGCAGCGTGGCCGACGCGATGGCCACCCCGAACAGGCCCAGGGGAAGTTGCATGAAGCGGAAGGCGTACCCCAGCCAGCTCACCGGGCCATCCACCCCGCGCACCGGATCGACGATGCCGGAGGCGAGGTTCGTGTTCACCATCACGTTGATCTGCACGGCCGCGCTGCCCAGGATGGCCGGACCCATCATCTTGATGATGTGCCGCAGGCCGGGATGCGACCAATCGATTTGCGGGCGGAACATGAACCCGCGGTGGCGGAGGCTGGGCACCTGATAGAACAACTGCAACGCGCCACCCAGCACCACGCCGTAGGCCATGCCCTCGATATGCGAAATGCCCAGCCGCGGCCCGGCCCAGAATCCCAACGCCAGTCCGAAGCCCACCGAACCGAGGTTGAAAAACGTGGAGGCCATGGCCGGCACGCCGAATTGGTTCGACGCGTTCAACACGCCCATGGCCTGCGCCGCCAGCGCCACCAGCAGCAGGAACGGGAACATGATGCGCGTCATGGTGACAGCCAGTTCGTACTTACCCGGCACCATCGCAAACCCGGGAGCCAGCAGCTTCACCAGTGCCGGGCTGAACAGCACGCCCAGCAGGCAAAAGGACCCCACGGCGAGGATCACGGCGGTGGCCACCAGGTTCGAAAGCCGCGCGGCTTCCGCCTTGCCCTTGGTGGCAAGGTACTCGGTAAAGGTGGGAACGAACGCCGCGCTGAGGGCGCCTTCGGCGAACAGATCCCGCGTTAGATTTGGAATGCGGAAACCTAGCAGGAATGCGTCATAGACCGCGCCGGCGCCGAACAGCCGCGCCATCACCATCTCGCGCACCAGGCCCGTGATGCGGCTCAGGAAAACCGCCGCCGACACGATGCCGGCCGAGCGCACCACCCTCACGGACTCCGACACGTCGGGCGGCTTCCTCGCCGCTGTCGCCACCACTGGAACCAGCGGATCGGAATGGTTCTCTGTTTGGCTCAAGATATCGGACCCAGGGTCCAGACACCAGTGTAAACGTTCTGGCGGCGCGGCTTCCCGCGTCCATGCAATGCGGCGCAGATTCTGAGGAGTCAGGTGCCCGTGGAGCAAAAGCAACGGCCGGAACGAAGTTTCATAAGAGCAGCGAAATTCGCTTCCAGTCCCGATTTTGCAAGCATAAACAGTGACGGGCGTTATTATTCGCCGCAATAATGTGATTAACCGACCAATATCTGATGTAATATACGGACCATGGTCACAAGTAGGCGCAAAGCCAAGGAACCGGAAGAGGCACCGGATCCAGAAGTGGTAGAGCCGCCATCAGGACAAGACGGCCCGCAATTCCCCATCGTCGGCATCGGCGCCTCGGCCGGGGGGCTGGCGGCGTTCGAGGCCTTCTTTTCCGGCATGCCCGCCGACACCGATCCCGGCATGGCCTTTGTCCTGGTGCAGCACCTGGCCCCGGACCACAAGAGCATCCTCACCGACCTCATCCGGCGCTACACCCGCATGCAGGTCTTCGAGGTCGAGGACGGGATGGCGGTCCAGCCCAACTGCGCCTACATCATCCCGCCCAATCGCGACATGGCCTTTCTGAACGGCACGCTCCAATTGATGGAACCCTCCGCCCCCCGCGGCCAGCGTCTGCCGATCGACTTCTTCTTCCGCTCCCTGGCCCAGGACCAGCACGAGCGGGCCATCTGCATCGTGCTTTCGGGCACCGGCAGCGACGGCACCCTGGGCGTGCGGGCCATCAAGGGCGAGGGCGGCATGGTCATGGTCCAGAACCCCGCCTCCACCGAGTACGACGGCATGCCGCGCAGCGCCATCGCCACCGGCCTGGTGGACTACGAGCTTCCGCCGGCCGAGATGCCCGCCCAGCTCATCGCCTATGTGGCCCATGCCTTCGGCAAGCCCCCCCGGCCCGCCACCGCCCCGGCGCCCAAGGCCGAGAACGCGCTGAAGAAGATCTTCATCCTGCTGCGCGCCCAGACCGGCCACGACTTTTCCCAGTACAAGCCGAGCACCATCCATCGCCGCATCGAGCGGCGCATGGCCGTCCACCAGATCGAAACGATGGACGGGTATGTCAAGTATCTGCAGCAGACGCCGGCGGAGGTGGAAGCGCTCTTTCGCGACCTGTTGATCGGCGTGACCAATTTCTTCCGCGATCCGGAGGCCTTCAAGGCGCTCGAGGAACAGGTCATCCCGAAGCTCTTTGCCGGCAAGCCCGCGGGCGCCGTGATCCGCGTCTGGTCGCCGGGATGCTCCACCGGCGAGGAAGCCTATTCCATCGCCATCCTGCTCGCCGAGCACCAGGAGGCGCATGAAGCAGAGTTTCAAGGTGCAGGTCTTCGCCACCGACATTGACAGCCAGGCGATTGCCACGGCCCGCGCCGGCCTCTATCCGGCCAGCATCGCCGCCGACATCTCGCCGGAGCGGCTGGCGCGGTTTTTCACGGCCGAGCCCGGCGGCAGCGCCTATCGCATCCACAAAGGCATCCGCGACATGCTGGTCTTTTCCGAGCAGGACGTGATCAAAGACCCGCCGTTCTCCAAGCTCGACCTGATCAGTTGCCGCAACCTCCTGATCTATATGGGCGGGGACTTGCAGAAGAAGCTCATTCCCCTGTTCCACTACGCGCTGAACCCGGGCGGTTTTCTCTTCCTGGGCACCTCCGAGACCGTGGGCGAGTTTGGCGATCTTTTTGCCACGCTGGACCGCAAATTGAAGCTGTATCAGCGCAAGGAGGATATTCACAGCGCGCAGCGCGCGGCCCTGGGCCGGTTTCTGCCGCCCATGACGGCGATGGAGGCGGCTGCTCCCGCGGACCGCCGGAAAGACGGCCGGCGCCGGAAAACTGCCGCTGCGCGAGCTGACCGAACAGGCGCTCTTGCAGCAGGTCGCCCCGGCCGGCGCGCTCGTCAACGGCCAGGGCGACATCCTCTACCTCCACGGCCGCACCGGGATGTACCTGGAACCGGCCCCGGGCGAGGCCGGAATCAACAACATCCTGAAGATGGCCCGCGAAGGGTTGCGGCGCGACCTGACCACGGCCCTGCACAAAGCCGCGGGGACAAAGAGATCGTGCGCTGCCCGGGCCTGCGCGTCAAAACCAACGGCGACTTCACTACGGTCAACCTGACCATCCGCCCGGTGGCGACAGGCCCCGCCGCGACGCCGCGAGGCGCCCCTGTACCTGGTCATCCTGGAGGAAGCGCCGCCCTTCGACCCCGAACAGGCGGAGCCAGCCGCCCTGCAGCCACGCGCGGAAGCGGACGGCCCCGATGCGGACGCCGACGCGCGCATCGCGGCGCTCAAGCAGGAATTGCGGGCCAAGGAGGAATACCTCCAGACCGCCAACGAGGAACTGGAGACCTCCAACGAAGAGCTCAAATCCTCCAATGAGGAGATGCAGTCGGTCAACGAGGAATTGCAGTCCACCAACGAGGAGCTGGAGACCTCCAAGGAAGAATTGCAGTCGGTCAACGAGGAACTGGCCACGGTCAACGCCGAACTGCAAACCAAGGTGGCGGATCTGTCGCGGGCCAACAACGACATGAACAACCTGCTGGCCGGCACCGGCATCGGCACCGTCTTTGTGGATCATCAACTGCGCATCCTGCGCTTCACCCCCGCCGCCACCCGGATCATCAACCTGATCCTGAGCGACGTGGGGCGGCCGGTGGGCCACATCGTCTCCAACCTGGTGGGCTACGACCGCCTGGTGGCGGATGTGCAGGCGGTGCTGGACACCCTGATTCCCAAAGAGGTGGAAGTGCAGACCCAGGCGGGCGAGTGGTACTCGATGCGCATCCTGCCCTACCGCACGCTGGACAACGTGATCGAGGGCGCGGTGATCACCTTTGTGGACATCTCCGAGGCGAAGAAGGCGCAGGAAGCGCTGCGGGAAACGCAAGCCATTCTGAAAGCCGCGATGGACAATAGTCCGGCGGGCATCGCCATCGCCGATGCTCCCAGCGGCGCCCTGCGCTATGTGAACGAAGCGGCACTGCTCATCCGGGGCGGTGACCGCCAGAGCGTCGCCAGCGGGGTCGGGATCGATCAGTATGTGGCCGGTTGGCAGCCCATGGATTCCGATGGCAGGCCCCTGAAATCCGACGAAGTGCCCCTGGCCCGCGCGATGATGCTCGGCGAAACATGCAGCCGGGAATTCATCGTACAGGGACCCGTCGACGACGAACGTATTGTTCTGGCCAACGCCGCGCCGATCAGGGATGACCACGGGAAGGTCACGGCGGGGATTGTGGTCTTTATGGACATCACCGAGCGCAAGCGGGCCGAGGAGGCGCTGCGGAAAGCCAATCACTTGCTCCATCTGGCCGCCGTGGTGCGCGACTCGCACGACGCCATTACGGTGCAGGATTTGCAGGGCCGCATCCTGGCCTGGAATTCGGGGGCGGCCAGGATGTACGGCTGGAGCGAGGCCGAGGCGCTGGCCATGAACATCCGCGACCTGATCGCGGAACCACAGCGGGAGGAAGCGCTGGCCGTGGTCCGGCAGCTCAGCCGATCTGAGATTCTGGAACCCTACCGCACGCAGCGGATCGCCAAGAACGGCCGGATCGTGGAGGTGATGCTGACCGCCACCGCCTTGGTGGATGAGGCCGGCGAGATCTATGCCATTGCGACCACTGAGAGAAAGGCAAAGCCGAAAACCCATGTCTAGATAAGAAGACCCCTCCCGTTGACGCCGCCGAACTCCGCCGGCGGGCCGAAGAGATGGCTCGGGAAAACGCGGCACCGGCGCCGGAAAACCTCCAGGCCCTGTCTAGCGAGCAAACCCGGCGGACGCTCCACGAACTGCGGGTGCATCAGATCGAGCTGGAGATGCAGAACGAGGAGCTGCGCCGGGCGCAGGTGGAGCTGGACGCGGCGCGGTCGCGCTATTTGGACCTCTACGATTTTGCGCCGGTGGGCTATTGCACCGTCAGCGAGCAGGGGCTGATCCTGGAGGCCAATCTTACCGCCGCCTCCCTGTTGGGGGTCGCCAGGAGCGCTCTGGTCCAGCAGCGGTTGACCAGCTTTATCCTCCCCGAGGATGAGGACATCTATTACCTGCACCGCAAACAGGCTCTTTGAGACCGGAGAGCCGCAGGCGTGCGAGCTGCACATGCGGCGCACGGATGCCGCTCCGTTCTGGGTGCGGCTGCAGGCCACCGTCGCCGAGGACGCCGGCGGCGTGAGCGTGGCCCGCGTGGTGATGAGCGACATCACCGAAAGCAAGCGGACGGAGGAGACACTGCATAAGGCGTTGGACGACGTCCGGACCCTGCACGGCATCCTTCCCATCTGTTCAAACTGCAAGAGGATCCGCGACGACCAGGGCTGCTGGACCCAGGTGGAGGACTATGTCCGCGACCGCACCGAAGCCGAGTTCAGCCACGGCTTCTGCCCGGAGTGCATGAAGAAACTGTATCCCGAGTTCGAGCCAGACGCCCCAAGCGCGCCGGAAAAACAAGAGGGTCCACCATGACCAGCCGGGATGACCCGCCCGGTGACCCCGCCGAACTGCGCCGGCGGGCCGAAGAGCTGGTTCGGGGAAAAGCGGCGCAGGCGCCGGAAGGCCCTCAGACCCGGTCGGGCAAGCAAACCCGGCGGATGCTCCACGAACTGAGGGTGCATCAGATCGAACTGGAGCTGCAGAACGAGGAGCTGCGCCGGTCGCAGGCGGAATTGGACGCCGCGCGAGCGCGCTACTTCAACTTCTACGATCTGGCGCCGGTGGGCTTCTGCAGCGTCAACGAGCAGGGGTTGATCCTGGAGACCAATCTCACCGCCGCCGGCTGGCTGGGCCTGCCCAGAGGCGCGCTGGTGCATCAGCCGTTCGCCCGGTTCATCCTCCAGGAGGACCAGGGCGTCTATTACCGGCACCACAAACAGCTCTTTGAGACCGGTGCGACAGAGGCGTGCGAACTGCGCATGGTGGGACTGAACCGGACGGCATTCTGGGTGCGGCTGGAAGCCACCGCCGCCGAGGACGCCGTCGGCGCGCGCGTGGGCCGCCTGGTGATGAGCGACATCACCGAGAGCAAGCGGACGGAGCAGGCGCTGCGGGAGAGCGAAGAGCGCTACCGGCAGATTGTCGAGACCGCGCAGGAAGGTATCTGGGTCATCGACCTGGAAGGGAAAGTCAGTTACGCCAACCAGAGAATCGCCCAGATGCTGGAGTATCCCCAGGCCGAGGTGGTGGGCCGCCCCGTGGCCGACTTCATGGCCCCGGAGCATCACGCACTGTCGCGACAAAACCTCGCCCGGCGCCGGCAGGGGATTCACGAACAGTACGAGTTCACCTTCCTCCGGCGCACGGGATCGCCGCTGCATGCCCTGGTGTCAACCAACCCCTTGTACGACCAGGCGGGCCGCTACGCCGGCGCCCTGGGCATGTTGACGGACATCACCGAGCGCAAGCGGGCCCAGGAGGAGCTGGCGGCGAGCGAACAGCGTTACCACTCGCTATTTGAAAACATGGTAGAAGGCTTCGCGTACTGCCAGATGCTGTATGACGATCGGGGCCGGCCGGTGGACTTCGTCTATTTGGAAGTTAACCATGCCTTCGAACAGTTGACTGGATTGCGGGATGTCGCGGGGAAACGCGTCTCCGAGGCGATCCCGGGGATTCGCGAGCAGAGCCCGGAGTTGTTTGAGATCTACGGTCGAGTCGCGTTGACCGGGAACCCCGAAAAATTTGAAATTAATTTCGCGCCACTCGCGCGGTGGCTTTCCATCTCGGTTTATGGCCCGGAAAAGGGTCGCTTTGTCGCGGTATTTGAGAATATCACCGAGCGCAAGCGAGCCCAGGAGGCGCTGCGGGAGAGCGAGGAAAAGTACCGCACGGTGGCGGACTTCACCTACGATTGGGAGTGTTGGATGTCTCCCACCAGGAAGATGCGCTATGTGTCACCTTCCTGCCAGCGCATCACCGGATACTCTGCCGAGCAGTTCGTCAGCGATCCTGACCTCTTACCCAAAATCATACACCCCGATGACCGGGCTGCCTATGAGCGGCACCTGTGCGAGACGCTGGTGGTTGACGGCAATCCGCAACTGGTGGAAATGGAGTTCCGAGTCATAGCCAGAGACGGCAGCGTGCGTTGGCTAGGTCACGGCTGTCAAAGTGTGTTTGGCGCGGACGGCACTTGGCTGGGCAGGCGTGCCAGCAACCGCGACATCACCGAGCGTAAGCGGGCCCAGGAGGAGCTGGCCCGCAGCCGGGCGGAGATGAAGGCCATCTACGACCACGCGCCGGTGATGATGTGCGTGGTGGATGCGGACCGGCGCGTGCTCTATGCGAACCCAGCCTTCACGGCGTTCACCGGCGTTTCCGAAGACGGCCTGAAAGGCGGACACGCCTGCGGCGTGTTCGGCTGCATCAATGCCCTGGATGATCCGCGCGGTTGCGGCTATGGAACGAACTGCCCGAATTGTGCGTTACGGCTGGCCCTGGAGGACACCCTCAAGACCGGAGCCGGGCATCGCGACGTCGAGCTCCACACCACATTGGTGTGCGACGGGGACCGGCGAGAGGTGGCGCTGCTGGGGTCCACCGCGCTCATTCCCGCGGCTGACCAGAACCACCTATTGCTCTGCCTGACGACATCACCCAGCGCAAGCGGGCGGAGGAGGCGCTGCGGGATAGCGAGGAAACGCACCGGGCGCTGGTGGAGGGGATGCCGGACCTCGTGGCGCGCTTGGACCGCGACGGGCGGCACCTGTTCATCTCCGAAAACGTCCGCGAATATGTTGACTTTCAGGCGGCGCAATTCATCGGTAAAACCCACCGCGAACTGGGCTTCCCCGAAGCGCAGTACCGGTTCTGGGAGGAGGCCATCCGAGGGGTGTTCGATAGCGGCGCGCCCTTCGAAACCGAGTTCACATTCGAGGGCAAACCAGGGCCGCTGATCTGCAACTGGCGGCTGGTGCCCGAACGGGACGCCCAGGGCGCGGTGCGGTCGGTTCTCTCGATCGGCCGCGACATCACCGCCCATCGCCGGGCCGAGGAGAACTACCGCACGCTGTTCCGCGAGATGCTGGACGGCTTCGCGCTGCACCAGATTCGTCTGCGACGAGCGGGAGCGCCCGACGGATTATCGCTTCCTGGCCGTCAACCCGGCCTTCGAGCGCATGACCGGGCTGACAGGCGGAAGACATACTGGGCAAGACCGTTCTGGAAGTCATGCCCGGCACCGGGCGGCACTGGATCGAGACTTACGGCAAGGTGGCCCTCACCGGCGAACCGGCCTTTTTCGAGAACTACCACGCCGGACTACAGAAGCATTTCGAGGTGACGGCCTTCCGGCCCGCGCCCCACCAGTTCGCCTGCATCTTCGCCGACATCACCGAGCGCAAGGCGCTGGAAGCTCAACTCCAGCAGGCCCAGAAGATGGAGTCCATCGGGCGCCTGGCGGGCGGCGTGGCGCACGACTTCAACAACCTGCTGACCGTGATCAACGGCTACAGCCAGTTGCTGCTCGGCAAACTGAGCCCGGGCGATCCGCTGCGGGCCAACCTCGAGGAGATCCACAAGGCCGGGGAACGCGCCGCGGGATTGACCCGGCAACTGCTGGCCTTCAGCCGCAAGCAGGTGCTCGAACCGCGCGTGCTGGATCTCAACCAGGTGGTGGAGGAGATGCGGCCGATGCTGGAGCGCCTGGTGGGCGAGGACGTGGAGGTGCGCGTCGAGTTGAACGCGGAAGCCGGGACGGTCCGCGCCGATCCGCACCAGTTGGAGCAGGTGGTCATGAACCTGGTGGTGAACGCCCGGGACGCCATGCCGGGTGGCGGCAAGCTGCTGATCGAGACGGCCCGCGTGGAGCGGGACGAGAGCTATGCCCAGTCGCATCCGGAGGCGCGCGCGGGCCGCTACGTCATGCTGGCGGTGAGCGACAACGGGGTGGGCATGGACGAAGAGACGCGGCAGCGGATCTTCGAGCCGTTCTTCACCACCAAGGAGGTGGGCAAGGGGACCGGGCTGGGGCTGTCGATGGTGCAGGGCATCGTGGCGCAGAGCGGCGGCTACATCAACGTCTACAGCGAACCGGGCCAGGGGACGACCTTCAAGATCTACCTGCCCGCGCTGGCCGAAGCGGTCGCCGATGCCGGAAGGCCGGCAGCCGTTCCGGCGCTGGGGGGGAAGGAGACCGTGCTGGTGGTGGAGGACCAGGCGGAGGTCCGCAACTACGCCGTCGCGGTGCTGAAGGCATACGGCTACCGCGTGATCACGGCGGAGAACGCCGGCGAAGCGCTGCTGCTCTGCGAGCGGGAGCGCGGGCGCATCCACCTGGTTCTGACCGACGTGGTGATGCCGAACGTGAGCGGCCGGGAACTGGCCGGCGCGGCTGGAGAAGATGCGGCCCGGGATCAAGGTGCTGTTCATGTCCGGCTACACCGACAACGTCATCGTGCACCATGGGGTTTTGGAGGAGGGCGCGGAGTTCATCCAGAAGCCGTTCAGTCCGGAGCAGTTGGCCGGGAAGGTCCGCGCGGTGCTGGGGCCGCCGGCGCCGGCGGCTCGCATCCTGGTGGCCGACGATGAAGCCGGGGTGCGCGGCTTCCTGCGGAAGGTGCTGGAGCAGGGCGGCTACGAAGTGACGGAAGCGGCGGACGGAAAGCAGGCGCTCCAGCAGGCGCGCGCGGGACAGGTGGACCTGGTGATCACGGACCTCGTCATGCCGGAGCAGGAGGGGATCGAGACCATCCAGGCCTTACGCAAGGAGATGCCCGGCGTCGGCATCATCGCCATCTCGGGGCGATTCGAGGGGCCCTGGTTGAAGATGGCCGCCAGCCTGGGGGCCGACGCGGTGCTGGCCAAGCCGGTGGGCGCCGAGTTGCTGCTGGCCAAGGTGGCGGAGGTGCTGAAGTCGCGGCGGTGAGAAAGCGTGCGTAGGCCGGTTCAGGCTGGCTTTTCGATGGTCTCGATGGCGGCGCGAGCGGCGGCAGCGACGTCGGCCTCGGGGTCCTGCGCACGTGCGCGTAGGTACGGCACGGCGGAAGCCGCCTCCCTGCCGAAGGCGGAGAGAGCGATGGCCGCGTGAAGCCTGGCTGTGGGTGCCGGATCATCGAGCATCCGCGCCAGGGGCGCGGTGGCTTGCTCCGCGGGCGCGCGGATGCGTCCCAGAGTGAGGGCCGCGGCGGCGCGCACTTCTGGAACCGGATCGTCCAGGCACTGCAAGAGGCCGGGCAGCGCCGGATGGGCCGCCGCGCCCAGCTCGGCGATTCGGTCGAGGGCGTCTTTTCGAACCACCGGATCCGCATCCCCGATACATCGCGACAGGACCGGAAGGCCCCGCGCGGGATCTCCGCTAGCGCGGACCAGGGCGGCGGCACAGGCAAGTTGAAGCGGCACGCTCGCGCCGGCGGCCACCGCCTCCAGGTCGGGGATCGCCTCCGCGGCGTCCGGTCCGATGGAGCCGAGCGCGGAAACCGCGGCGGCCAACGACCGCCGCATCCGTGAAGCGCAGCATCAACCGCAGCGAAGCCACCGCTGGCGCCCCGATCTTAGCCAGAGCGATGGAAGCGGTGGTGCGCAGATTCTCATCGGGTGAGGTCAACGAGCGGCACAGCTCGCGCACGGCCGGGGCCGCCTCGGGAGCCGATGCCGGCAAGCCCCAGAGCCGCCGCCGTGCGCACGGGAACGGGCTGCTCCAAAGAGAGCGCGCGGATCAACGGCCCTACGGCCGGCGCACCGATCCGTCCCAACACCACCGCAGCCAGGTGCCGAACCGTTTCGCTCAAGTGGTCCAGGCACGCATCCACCGCCGGGAGGTGTGGCGCCGGATCCACCTCCGGCTTCAGCAACTCGGCCAAAGCGGCGATGCGGGCCTCTTCCGGAACGGCCCTCAACCCCGACTCAATGGAGTTGTCCGGCTCCATTACAGGATGTTCCCGGCTCCCGGCGTGTAAAGGGGCGAGACCACCGAGGTGGTGATCAGCGTGGTGCACTGAAGAACGCCGGCCACCTGGACCATCGGCGCCGATAGACTGATCATGGGCGCGGTGATGGTGACCATCCCTCCGGCGCTGATCGAGATCGTGGCGCCCACCATCAGCGAGTCGGTCGTCATGACGTTCGTCTTTCTGGAGGTTGCCAAATGGTCCTCGCTGCCCATGATCTTCGTGTCGGCGTTTCCGGCGATCATCATGGTGGCGTTACCCATGATCTTCACGTCCTGATTCTGCGTGATGGTAATGTCCTGACTCCCACCGACGGTTTCCGAGTCGTTCTTTCCGATGGTGACTTTTCGGTTGTTGCCGACCTTGATAGTGACGTCGTGCCCGACATCCCGGGTCTCGTCGTTCTTCACCAAGGCATTGACGTCTTTCTCGGCCTGGAAGTAAACCTCCTCGCTTCCTTTCTTGTCCTCGAAACGGATCTCATTGAAGTTACTGGCACCCCCGCCCTTGGAGCTGCGCGACTTAAGGCAGCTCTTGGTGCGCTCGCCGGGCAAAGTATAAGGCGGCATATTCTCGGCGTTATAGACGCTGCCGACGATCAAGGGACGGTCGGGATCGCCTTCCAGAAAATCGACCACGACCTCCTGCCCGATCCTGGGAATATGAACGGCGCCCCAATTCTTGCCGGCCCAGAAACTGGCAACGCGCATCCAGCAGGAACTCTTCTCGTTGTTCTTCCCTTCGCGATCCCAATGGAACTGCACCTTGACGCGACCGTACTTGTCGGTGAAAATCTCTTCACCGGACGGGCCGACGACGAAGGCGGTCTGGCAACCGCGCACCTGCGGCCGGGGCGTCTGGCGGGGCGGGCGGAACGGTAGGGCGAAGGGGATGCAGGTGAAGATGTTGCTGAAGTGGTCCTGCCCCACGCCTTCCGCGGTGGTATGGAACGCGCCTTCGGCGGCCGAGTGCACCACGGAGGTGACCAGATACTGGCCGTCGCCGCTGAAGTGGCGTTCCAGGGTAAACCGGTAACCGGGGATCAGGTTGAAGACGTTGCTCTCGCCGCGGATGTTAAACTGCACCGCCTCGATCTGCTGCATGCCGGCTTCCACCAGGTGATCTCCGTAGCCCTTGTTGGAGTAACCACCGGGATAGTCGTAGATTTCCAGGTCCGGCGCGTTTCCGCCCAGGTTCATCTGATGCGTAACCCGGCCCACTTGCACGGAAGGCAGAATCTCCTTTTGTGTCTGCAGATTGGTCCTGGGCGTCTCGAAATAGTAATCCCGCAAGGTGTACTTACCCGAATCCCAGTGCTGCGTTTTGCACCAGTCGAAGATGCGCGTTTCGCCGCGCCCTCCGCCTTCGAGCTCGTCGTAGACGATGCGCGATTCGCCCGGCATGTCGGGATGCGAAGTGGGTTTGTCGGCGATCACCAGCTTGTCGCCGTCGTCGCTCTGCTTGAAGAAGTAGTAGATGCCCTCTTCTTCCATCAGGCGCGAAATGAAAGCGAAGTCCGATTCGCGATACTGAACGCAGTACTCGCGGGGAGAGTAACTCGCTTGCATTTCGTAGACCACTTCGTAGCCTTGCAAGACCTGCTTGAGGATGTCGGGCACGGAGAGGTTCTGGAAGATGCGGCTGCGCTGCTTGCGGGTGAGCTTCCAGAGGGCCGGTGAGACCACCGCGCGGTAGTGGGCCAGGCGTTCGCGCGACGGCAGTTGGGCGAACGATGTCACGATGCCGTGGACATGCCGCTTGTCGGCGCCCTCGGGTCCCGCAACGCCAAAGTGGACCTTACGCCCCAGCAGCGCCGAGAAGTCGATTTTCTGGTCTTCGGAAAGCAGCTCCAGTTGAAACGAGAAGAGCTGCGAGACGCCTTCCTCTCCACTGTAAGACTCCAGAAGGAGTTTATTCGGCCCCAGGGGCGTCTCGATGAAAAGGAAACGATTCTCCTGCAAATACTCGCCTGACATGCGGTTACTCCTTCAGCCGGAAGCGGCCCGTTACGTGTATAGGAAACTCCCGTCCTCGGCCACGCCCACGTGGATGGATTCAAGTTTCTGGCCTTCGGCCATGCGGCCCAGAATCTGCCGCGAGATCTCCGGCAGCAGCGTGTTGGTCAGAATGTTGTCCACGTTGCGCGCGCCGCTCTCGACTTCCGTGCAGCGGCGCGCCACTTCGTCCACCAGCGCGTCGTCGCAGAGATCAGGTCGATCTTGTGGTTTTCCCGCAGCCGCCGCTGAATCTTGCCCAGCTTCAGCACGATGATCCGCTTCAGCACTTCGTCGCGGATCGGGATAGTACGGGATGATCACCATGCGCCCCAGGAAGGCCGGCTTGAAGATCTTGTTCAGCTCCGGCTTGATGCGCCTTGACGAGGCCGTCGGGCTCGGGCATGGTCTCGGGATCGGCGCACAGCTTCATCATCGTGTCGGTGCCGGCGTTCGAGGTCAGAATGATGATGGTGTTCTTGAAGTCGATCTCGCGGCCCTCGCCGTCTTCCATCTTGCCCTTGTCGAAGACCTGGAAGAACAGCTCCAGCACGTCGGGATGCGCCTTCTCCACTTCGTCGAGCAGCACCACCGAGTAAGGCCGGCGCCGCACCGCCTCGGTCAGCACGCCGCCCTCGCCGTAGCCCACGTATCCGGGAGGCGAACCCTTCAGCGTGGAGACGGTGTGGGCTTCCTGAAACTCCGACATGTTGATGGTGATCAGGTTGCGCTCGCCGCCGTAGATCAGGTCGGCCAGCGCCAGCGCGGTTTCGGTCTTGCCGACGCCGCTGGGCCCGACCAGCATGAAAACGCCGATCGGCTTGCTGGGATCTTCCAGGCCGGCGCGCGAGGTGCGAATGCGCTGGCTGATGGCTTCCAGCGCATGGTCCTGGCCGATGACGCGCGCAGCCCAGATGCTCCTCCAGCGTGAGCACGGTCTGCGATCTCGTCCTTCAACATCTTGCCGACGGGGATGCCGGTCCAGGCGGAGATCACTTCGCCGACGATGTGACCGTCGACGCAGACCCGCATCAGCGGCGTCTCGCCCTGCAGCGCATCCAGTTCCGCGTTCAGCTTGTCGAGTTCCGCGCGCATCTCGCGCCTGGCCGTCGCCGGCGGTCGTCGTTCCTCGAGCTTCGCCTCGCAGTTCGCGGATTCTCGAGACCAGTCCGCTCTCTTTCTCGAAGCGCTCCTTGAGAGCGGCTCAAGCCGCGCCTCCACCTCGGCGCTTGCGGGTCTTGACGATGCTTCCAGCCGCTCGGCGTGGTCGGCGCCCGCGGCGGCTTCGCGCTCCAGGACGCGCTCCTGCACGGCCAGATCGTCCAGTTCCCGGCGTGGCGTCCTCGATGGCGGGCGGGACGGCGTTCTGGCCCAGCGCCAGGCGCGCGCAGGCGGTATCGAGCACGCTGACGGCCTTGTCGGGCAACTGCCGGCCGGCCAGGTAGCGGTGCGAGAAGCGCACCGCCGGCGTCCACGCCCTCGTCCAGAATGCGCACCTTGTGGTGCTTTTCAAGCGAGGCGACGATGCCGCGCATCATCACCATGCAGACTCTGTCTCGTCGGGCTCCTCCACCTTGACCACCTGGAAGCGCCGCGCCAGCGCGGGATCCTTCTCGAAGTACTTCTTGTACTCCGACCAGGTGGTGGCGGCGATGGTGCGCAGTTCGCCGCGCGCCAGCGCGGGCTTGAGCAGGTTGGCGGCGTCGTTCTGTCCGGCCTGCCCGCCCGCGCCGATCATGGTGTGGGCTTCGTCGATGAACAGGATGATGGGCGTGGGCGAGGACTTCACTTCCTCGATCAGGCCCTTGAGCCGGTTCTCGAACTCGCCCTTGATGCCGGCGCCGGCCTGCAGCAGGGCCAGGTCGAGCGTGCGCAGGGTGACGTTCTTGAGCGGCGGCGGCACGTCGCCGTTGGCGATGCGCAGGGCGAAGCCTTCGACCACGGCGGTCTTGCCGACGCCGGCCTCGCCCGTGAGGATGGGGTTGTTCTGGCGGCGGCGCATGAGGATGTCGATGATCTGGCGGATCTCGACGTCGCGGCCCAGCACCGGATCGATCTTGCCCTTGCTTGCGCGTTCGCGGTGAGGTCGACGGTGAACTGATCCAGATTGGGGGTCTTCCCGCCCCCGGGCCGCGGCGCGCCCTCGGCCGGAGCCTCGCCGGCTTCCGCGGTGACGGCGTCCTCGTGCGAGCCGGCGACGATGGAGACGAAATCTTTCTTGAGCGCCTCGGGCTCGATCTTCTGCAACTCCTTGCTGACCTCGCGCAGGATGCGCGCCAGTTCTTCGTCCTGGGTGAGCGCCAGGATCGTGAAGCCGGTGCGGATCTGCGCCGCGCCGAAATCGATCGAGCCGAGCGTCCAGGCCTGCCGTCATCATCTTCAGCACCGACGGGCTGATGGCCGGAGTGCGGGCGTTGCCGGATTTCAACTTGTCCAGGCTGCGGGTCAACTCCGCCGAGAGCCGCGACTGGTTAATGCCGAAGCGGTAGAAGATGCGCGAGACATCGGTGTCGGTCGCGTCCATCAGCTTCAGGAGGTAGTGCTCAATCTCGATGTCGTAGTGTGTGCGCGCCAGACACAGTCCGGCGGCCCCCTCCAGCGCACTTCGAGTCGGGTTATTCAGCTTTCCGATTAGCGACTTCAGGTTCACGCCCATGGAATTCTCCTTGTATCAAGCAACCAAGTAACTTTGTCCGCCGGAAAAAGGGGACAGATACCTTTTCCGCTACACAGCGCTATTCCATCACCTCAGCGCATATCCCGGAAAAGGCTGTCTGTCCCCTTTTTCCGGCGCGGAGCCGCTATAGCCGGAGAATGGTATCTCCGGGGTCGTGACTGAGCGGAGTCGAACGTGCCCAGGTCAGCCATCCCAACCGCGGCGTCGCGGCGCCTTCTTCCCCCAGTTCGCAGGGCGGCGCATCTTCCTTCTTCAGCACCAACTGTACTTCGAAATCGATCGCGTCTCCGGCGAAAAAGCGCGTCAGAACCCGCAGCGGCTCATAGGCCGCTCCCTCGGGCAGGAAGTCCAGGTACTGGGGCAGGTTCAGGGGCCCCAGACGGATCCGCACCCCGGATTGCTGATCCCACACCTCGTCGCCAACCACGGCGCCCACACCCAGTTGTTCGGAATACGCGCCCGTTTCGCTGAAGCGGCATTGCGTATCGGCTGGAGAGCGGATGCCAGGCGCCCACGAACTGCTCGATTTCAACCGGCACGTCGAAGTAATCCATTAAAAGCTGCCGCAGAGCGGTGGCGGAGCGCGCCTGCGGCGAGATCAGTCCGGTGTAGAAAAGGAGCGCGTCGTCCGGAATCGTTTGGCGGCGCTGCAGGCCGGGCGTGCCGATGCCGACCAGGTCCAGCAGGTAGCGCGAAAAACGGTCCTCGTCGCCGCGCTCGTAGGCGATCGTAAAACGATACTTCTCCCACGCCTGGTAGAACAGCGAGATGGCGCGGTGATTGAAGATGTCGAAGAAATCTCGCAGGGTCGTGTCGCGGGCGCGGACGCGCTCCCGCACCAGCGCGGAATAGTAGAGCGGGAGCAGGCCCATGGGACCGGTGAGGCCCATGAAATTGACGCGCATGAGCGGTGGGCCGTCCTGGGGCCATTCCATCCGCGCGATCTGGCTGGCCGGAAACGTATAATCCGAATTCGCGCCGAACCGGACCACCTCGCTGCGCAGGCTGGCGAAGCGCCCCACCGGCTGTCTTTCCGGAAAGAGCAGGCCGAGCAGGCGGACGGCCTGAAAGAACTCGAAGCCGTAAGGCTCCTCGCGCAGAAGCCGTTCGATCTCCGAAACCTCCGCGGCGCCGGGGTCTACAGGAGGATGCGGCGGCCCGCTCTGGGTGGCCATAGCTTGAGCGCCTCCTTCCGTTGCCGCGTGGTCACGCTGAGCTGGCTGAAACTGTTGAGCGTGACGTAAAGGCCCAGAAAACGTTCCAGAACGGCGGCGAACAGATAGACGCCGCCGCCCACGAAGTTCTCCTCGTCGAGTTCCATGTCCACCCGGGTGCCCCGCGCAAAGGTGATGCCGCTCTCGGAGATGACCCGGGCGAATTGCTTGCGGCTGCTGACGGCCGTGATGCCCTCAATCTGCTTGAGCGAATAAGCGGAGTCCGTGAAATTGTAGAGCTTGAGGATTTCCTGCAGCGCTTCGCGGCCTTCGTCGACCAGGGAAAGATAATTCAGCGAGAGATGGGAGATGAGACGCCAGAGCGCGCCCTTGCCGACCGGCGGACGTACGGCCGCGGTGGGCTTGCGAAGGGCCACGATGGCCTGCACGGGAGCGCCGCCTTCCAACTCGAAGTCGCCGGCTTCATTGCCGAAGGGCAGCCTGGAGGGCAGATCGCGGTTGGTGCAGGTGAGGCGTACCGTGAGGCTGTCGACGCCCGGTTCGACGCTGCGTTGGGCCAGGTCCACCAGCGAGAGGAACATCTCCGTGCCGTCGTCGTCGCGCCGGGCGGAAGGGCGCCGCGAGGCCAGCCAAAAGGTCTGGCCGCCCCCGCGCGCCGTGGCGTGGCGGTAGGAGTAGAAAGGCTCGAACTGGATCAGTTCGTGGGTGCCGGGACGGACGCTCACCACCTCATCCACGGAATGGATTTCCAATGCATTGGGCCGCCGTATATCGGGAATGATGGGGTACTCGAAGCGGCGCTGTGTGACCAGGATCGGTTCGGCGGTCTGCTCGAATAGATTCACCGCGGGCGTGCAGCCCAGCTTCATGGTCTTGGCGGAAACCCCCATTTCCAGAGCTTGCCGGCGCTCGGTCAGCTCGAAGGGCGAAATCAGAAAGACGATCTCGGCGCGATCCTTGAAACCGGCGGCGGCCAGAGAGTCGAGGCCGGCGAGGTCGAGGAAGAAGAACTTGTCCGGAAAGGTGAAGTACTCGTGCAGCAGGCGATAGCCGGAGAACGAGCGGCGCGGGTAGGGGAGCATCGCGTCGTCTTCGTCGAAGCCCACCGGGCACAGCGAATCGGCCGGGAGGATCAAGGGCCGGACGCGGGAGCCGGGCGTGGGGTCCCGGACCAGGATCTGGTGGCAGCGGCTGCACAACAGCTCGTAGAGGGTGTGAACCATGCTGCTCTCGCCGTCGAGAAAGAAGCGCAGCGATTTCAGGTCGAGCTGGGCGAAATTCACCTCGCTCCAGCAGCGCAACTCTACGCGGAGAGCGGCGACGGCCTCGGCGGCCTTGATGGCGGGCCGCAGGCGGTCCGGCGATTTCCATTCGGCCTCAGCGACGCTGAGCGGCCAGACCACCGTGTCATAGCAGGTCCGGAACTTGCACGGAACGCCCGCCACGGGTCGCGACAACAGCGCGCTGCCACGTCCAATCTTCAGGCCGGAACCGATCTGCGCCTCTTCCGGCCGGACCTGAAATTCGACCACCGTCATGGAGGGGACCGGGCGGAGAAGGTGCGGATAGACAATGCTGAGCAGGGCCTCGGTGACCTCGGGGAACTCGTCGTCGATCTTCAGGTGAACGCGCGCGGCGAGGAAAGCGAAGGCTTCGAGAAGTCTCTCGACGTGCGGGTCCTCGCACTTGTCGGGCTCGAGGTTGAGGCGGGAGGCGATCTTGGGGTACTTCTCGGCGAACTGCGCGCCCATCTGGCGCAGGAACGTCAGCTCCCGCTCGTAGTAGAGAAGCAGGTCGTCGCGCACCCTATTCGCCCCTCACCTGACATTCGCCAGTGCTCAGTTGCATCACCGTGTCGAAGAATATCTGCTCGGGTGCGGGATCCATCATCAGCAGACCCTCGACCTGGAAGCGGAGAACCCGCGGCCCGCTGCTCGTCCCGTCGTCGATGGCACTCACGCGCACATGGGAGAGACGCGGTTCGAAGTCCTTGAGGATGCCCTCGATCAGACGCAACAGGCGGCTCTTGTCGCGCGGCGAATTAAGCGCCATGGAAGTGACGTCGGTGAGCCCGTAGTGGTAGAGGGAGTGGCAGACTTGTTCGTAAGCTTCGGGGGCCTCCTCCGCGATGCGGCGCGTGTTCAGCAGCCATTCGAGATCGCGCCGCAGGGAAATCTTGAGCTGCCGCACGGACTGGTTGCGCGTGGCCGGAGGATCGGACGAAGCGCCGGGATCCAGATCGATGAGCCGGTCCAGCAGGGCGGGAGTCACGGCAATGTCGGCGTCGCCTCTGGCCATGGTTTATCTTCCGCAGCTAAGCGCCTGCATGGGATCGAGACGGCAGATGCGGTCGTAGATCGTGTGTTTCACCTCGTCGGCGGCCCCCGAACGGTCCAGGCAGCGGTAGAGCAGAACCAGAGGATGGGCAATCATGGACGAGGATTCCCAATCCTCCAGGCCGCGACGGTCCATCTCCGCCATCAGTTGCTCCAGGATCGGTTGCGCGATGCGCTCGTGGCCGGCGGCCAGGCAGAGTTCGGCCAGTTGAAGGCGGCGCTGGAAGCGGCCCCGGGCGGAGCGCTCCGCGGCCACCTCGCGCGTGAGAATGTCGATGGCCTGTTCGACGTGACCGGAGCGCACGGCTTCCCGGGCCAGGTCGTACGCGTCCGTGGGGGCTCCTAGGGCCGTGCCGCTTTCCTCGCCACGGTCGAGGTTCTCTTCGGCCGCCATGGTATAGACAGGCTCGACCGCGGCGGCGGGCGCCGGGGCGATCTCCTTCAACCAGGCCTTGGTCTCTTGGTTGGCCGTGGGCGTATCGTCCAGCAGCGTGGCTTCCGGCAGGTCCGGATACGCCGCCAGCAGGGCCGTCAATTCGCCGCGGATGGCGGCGGCGATCTGCTCGTAGCCGAGTTCGGTGGCGGCGCGAACGGCGTAGCGCTGCGCGTCCAGCCAGCCACGCCCACAGGGAAGGCCCACGGCGGACTCGGCCAGGTCGAGCACCTGCTGCCATTCGTATTCCAGGGCCAGACGCTTCAGCGATTGCCGGATCTCGGTAGGCGGAGCCTCCAGGATACTTACGTCCACCGAGGCGCCCGCGGCGCGCAGTTCACCCCATCGCAATCCGCGCAACAGCAGGTAGGGGGCGGGGCTGTAGGGATCCTCGCGGCGCAGGTACCCGGCCACCACCACAATCCGCTGGTAGGCGTCTTCCTTGTCGGCCGGTTCCGCCGAAAGAGCGCCCTTCCTCGCTTTGGGACCAACGGGCGCGGCTCCCTCGACCGGCGCGGCCTCCTCCTCCACCACCGCTTCGGTAGTGCTCCAGCCGTCGTCAACCGCCTCGGCCGCTTCGTCGGGTTCGATCTCGCGCTTCTTCTGGAGCAGCCCGTGAACCGTGTGGCGGATCTCTTCCGTAGTCGTGCGCAAGGGGCTGAAGGATGGGTTCGAATCCCCGAACTTCTCTTCGCACAGCGGTTCAAGGGATTCAATCAACTCCAGGATGCCGTCCAGTTCGGCTTCCAACGCGACGTAGAAAGCCTTGCTGCTGGCCGCGAAACCCGCGTCCCACTCCTCGCCGGTGAGTTTGCCTTCGGCAATGGCCGCCGTGCGGGCCTCGACTTTAGATTCGGTGTCGGCGTCCTCTTCGTAACCGACGGCGCGCGATTCCTTGAACTTGAACCAGTTCAACCCGTTGCGGGTGATGGGCGCGCTGCGAAGAGGAATGTCCAGGCAGCCGCCGATCCATTCGAGCGGCACGGCGCGCAGCTCCGCGTCGCCGTCTTCAAGTTCGGGATACAGGCTCTCCCAGAAGTCCTCGATCAACTTCCGGATCAACCCCAGACCGGCACGCAGGCCGGAGAAACCTTCCTTCTTGAGCAAGGCCTCGGAGAGCCAGACGGCCAGTTGCAGGTCCTTGGTCTTGGTGGCCAGGGCCTCGCCCGCCAGCTTGAGGACCTGCACGTAGTCGGCGGTCTTTCGCTCGTGCTGCCACTCACCCTGCGGCGCATCGTCGTCCTCGCGGCGGGCCTCCTTGATCTTGTCGTAGACCGAAGCGTATCGCAGGTTCTCGCCGCTCGGATTGGGCCCCGGAATGGGATTCAGGAGATCGTCGCGCAGGGGCATGGTCTTCAGGAATTATCCCCACCCGCCGCGGCCGGCGCAGTAGAGAACTCCAGTTTTCGAACCTCCAGAATGGGATACTCTTCCTCATCTACCAGAAACATTTTCTGGCCGGCGGGGATCTCTTGCCCATCCCCGGTCTCTTCCCACCTGGTCTCGCGGCCCAGGCGCACCGCGTCGTCGCCATGCTTCCAGGCCAGCGGGGTGAGCACGGGAAGCAGCACTTCGCCTAGTTCGCGGCCCTTGAACGCCGGACCGGGACGGATGAGCGCCGGAATCCAGATGCAGATCGCGGAGACGCTGGGGAGGCTGAATCTCGATGGAGGCGATATGCTCGAACGGAAGCCAGAGATAGGCGCCGGCGGCGTACACCTCCAGGCGCGGGCCGATGCGCGGATCCGCGTCCTGAATCGATTCGAAGGGCTTCCCGTCAATGGTCCCGGCGGCGGTGTGAGCCTCTCCGCAGGGGAAGGGTTGACGGTTTCGAACATCTGGCGGCGGGTGCGTTCCGCATGCAGCGCGGCGCGATAGAGCAGCGTGCCCATGCCCGCCGCACTGCTGGCATCGGCCAGGATATCGAGCTGCTTTTCGGCGCGGTCGTACTCACCGCTGAAGCAGAGGAGTTCGAAAAGGAAGGTGCGGCGCTGGACGTCGGTCGGATCGTTCCGCAACTCCGCGCCCAGCGCCTGCACCGCCTCGTCCAGCCGCCCTGCCTGAAACAGGTCTTTGGCTGTCATGATGGGATCGGCTCTCGCAGCCGCCTAAACCAGTTTGTTCGCCTTCAGGTCCCACCCGGCCTTAATCGCCGCCGTCCAGCGTGCCGTCCGTCTTCTGCTCCTTGTACTCCAACTCCATCTTGGCGTAGTTGAGCGAGACCTGCTCCATGGGAATCTCGTCGCCCGAACTGGAGCCGCCCGTCTGGTAAGACGAGACCAGCACATCGGTGAAGGTGTACTTCAGGAATTCCTGTTGTTCCTTACCGGCCTTGCGGCACGTCAGGACGGCCTTCTTGATGTGATCGCCGCTGGCGCACGCCAGAATGCAGCTTCGGCGTGGCCTTGTTGACCTTCATCACAAAGTGAAAGTCCTGCATGTTCACTTTGCCGGCTCCACCGCCCCCGCCGGTGCGCATGGTTCCGGTCTGGCTTTCACCCCAGGACCAGCTCAGAATGTCGATCTCATCTTTGTGTTTATGGTCCTTGCTCTCGCCCGGAATTCCATCAATCTTCAGGAAATAATCAACCGCCATTTTTGATCCTCCTTACCCTCTCGTGACCTGATTCTCTGAACCTTTGGAAGCCCGGCCTCGGGATGGCCGGGCTCATGCCACAGCTCATTACTTGCGCGTCGATGCCGGCAGTTCCGCCACCAGGCGCAGCGACACGGACAGTTCGTCGAGCTGGAAGTGCGGCCGCAGGAACGCGACGGCGCGGTAGACGCCGGGCTTGCCGGCGACTTCGGAAACCTCGATGCGCGCCTCGCGCAGCGGGTGCTGCGCTTTGACCGAGGCCGAAGCGGTGTCGTCCGGAGTGACGTAGTTGGTGATCCACTGGTTGAGCCAGCGCTCGCACTCGGTGCGCGACATGAAGCTGCCGATCTTGTCGCGCATCATGGCCTTCAGATAGTGCGCGAAGCGCGACACGGCCAGAATGTACGGCAGCTGCGCCGACAGCCGGGCATTGGCGTTGGCGGCTTCGTTGTCGTACAGCTTGGGCTTCTGGCAGGTCTGCACGCTGAAGAACGCCGCGTAGTCGGTGCCTTTGCAGTGCACCAGCGGAACGAAGCCCAGATCGGCCAGTTCCTTCTCGCGGCGGTCGGTGATGGGCGACCTCGGTCGGGCACTTCATGGCCACGTCGCCTTCGTCGGTGTAGAAGTTGTGCACCGGCAAGCCTTCCACCAGGCCGCCGCCCTCCACGCCGCGGATGGCCGCGCACCAGCCATACAGTGGCAAAGGCGTTGGTCAGCCGCGCACCCAGCGCGAAGGCGGCGTTGCCCCACAGGTACTTGCGAGTGATCGGTGCCGTCCACGTGCTCTTCGTAGTTGAAGGCGTCAACCGGCTTGGTGTCCTTGCCGTACGGCAGGCGCATCAGGATGCGCGGGCAGGTCAGCGCCACGTAGCGCGAATCCTCGACTCGGCGGAACGACTTCCACTTGGCGTACTCGGTGGTGTCGAACACCTTGCCCATGTCGCGCGGCGCGTCGAGGCTGGTGAAGCTGTCCAGGTTGAACATCTCCGGGCTCGGCCGCCGAGATGAACGGCGCGTGCGCCGCCGCAGCCACCT
Source organism: Terriglobales bacterium (assembly GCA_963745655.1). Lineage (GTDB taxonomy): Bacteria > Acidobacteriota > Terriglobia > Bryobacterales > Bryobacteraceae > JAJFUV01. Next base: position 514,069 of record CAVUYK010000013.1, read on the forward strand.
GCGAGATCTTCTCCAGCAGTTCGATGTCCTCCGGACCGCTGCCGAATTCGTAATCGCCCACCAGCGCCGCGAACGGAGCGCCGCCGAAGATGCCGAACTCCTCTTCGTAGACCTTCTTGAACAGCGCGCTCTGGTCGAACTCCGGCGCGCGCTGCAGGTCGCGGAGCAGATCCTTCTTGGAGACGTTGAGGACCTTGATCTTCAGCTTCTCGCTGGTTTCGCTCTGATCCAGCAGGTACTTCAGGCCGCGCCAGGTGCCTTCCAGCTTCTGGAAAGCCGCGTGGTGCAGCACTTCGTTGAGCTGGATCGACAGCAGGTGATCGATCTGCGCGATGCGGGCGTTGATCATCGCCTCGGCGTCCTTGGCCACGGTCATCGAGCCGTCCAGCACCTGGGCGACGAACTCCTTGACCAGGTCCTTGCCGCGTTCGCGGGCCGAAGCGTCCCGCGCCAGGCGGCCCTCTTCCACGATCTGATCGAGCAGGCCGCGCTCCAACACCTGTTCTTGGGCGGCCGGTGCTGCTGCCTTTTGAGCGTCGCTCATTTCTCACCCCCCTTGGATTTACCCTTCTCCAGTTCGCCCTTCAGCTTGTCCAGTTTCTCGGTGTCGCTGACGGCATCCAGCAGCAGTTCCTCGAGCTTGTCGTTGCCCTGCAGGCAGCCGCGCAGATCGGAGAGCTTGGTGCGGAGATCCAGCATCTCCTTCAGCGGCTTGACCTGACGGGCCACCTTCTCGGGTGCGAAATCGTCCATGCTCTTGAAGTGCAGATCCACCTTCAATTGGCCGGCATTGGGATCTTCGCTCAGCTTGTTTTCGACCGAGAACGCCAGATGCGGCTTCATGCCCTCCAGCACGTTATCGAAGTTGTCGGGCGTCACCTCGACGAACTTACGCTCCCTCAATTTGGGCAGCGGAGCTTCGGGCTGGCCCGTGAAATCGCCGAGAACGCCCATGACGAACGGGAGTTCCTTCAGTTCGATCGCATCGCCGACTTCCACGTCGTAGGTCACATGAACGCGCGGCGGGCGGACCCGATCGAGTTTGTGCTGTGTGCTTTGTTTTGCCATCTGCCATCCCTCTTTGTCTCACAATTCAGATTCGTGTCGGATCGATACAAATCGTACGCAAATGTTACCACGACTGGAAATCCACAGCCATTGGGAATCCACCTCAGACGTGACACTGCGACGTGTATTGAAACCCAGTTGGCCATAACAGACCGGAATCGGCGGGATCGCCCGACCCTCTTGAATCTGAATCGAGTATAAGACGGGATGCCCGCCGGAGTCAAAGTAATTCCCCCTTGGCGGGGTCTTTGCCATCGCCCCGCAGTTCTGCTACTTTGGAGTCCCATGAGGCAATTGCAGCCGGTGATCTGGATGAAGGGAACTTTCCTGAGCCCGCAGCATTTGCAGGCGCAGGACCGATTTATCGAGGACTCGCTACGATTTCGGCTGGAGTCGCTCTCCGCCAATCCGTGGGGATTCCTCAACGCACGCATCGATCAGGAGGCTCTCGCGGCCGGGGTGTTCGCCCTGCCGGAAGCGTCCGGGATCCTTCCCGACGGCCTGCTGTTCGACTTTCCGTCTTCCGATGCGCCGCCCGCGCCCAAGCCTCTGCTGGATTGCTTCCAACCCGACCAGCAGACCCTGGACGTCTACCTGGCCGTGCCCAATGTTCGTATTCCGGGCCTGAATGTTTCTATGACCGGAAACGGCGCGGATACGCGCTACCTCGCCGAGGCGGTCCTGATCCGTGACGAGAATTCCGGGCTGGCCGAAAAACCCGTGCAAATGGCCCGCAAGAATTTCCGCCTGATCACCGAAGGGGATTCGCGCGAGGAGTGCTCGACCCTGCGCGTGGCGCGCGTCCGGAGAACGGAGGCGGGTGCGCTCGAACTCGATCCACAGTTCATACCGCCGCTGCTGGATCTTTCGGCCAGCGATTACCTCCGCGCCATTGCCCGGCGGCTAGTGGAAATCCTATCCGCCAAGAGCAGCCTGCTGGGTGGACTGCGGCGCCAGAAGAATCTCAGCCTGGCGGACTTCGGCGCCACCGACATCGCCAACTTCTGGCTGCTTTACACCATCAATTCGCACTTTCCGGAGTTTCAGCATCTGTTCGAGACCCGCCGCGGTCATCCCGAGCGGCTGTTTGAAGCCATGCTCTCGCTGGCCGGTTGCCTGACGACCTTCTCGCCCAAAATTCATCCCAGGGACCTGCCGGTGTACGAACACGACGACCTCTCGCGATGTTTCGCGGACCTGGACGACACGGTCCGAACGCTGCTCGAAACCGTGGTGCCCAGCAACTGCGTGTCGCTGCCGCTGAAGATGGTGCAGCCTTCCATCTACGCCACGGCGCTGGCCGACGACAAGTACTTCGCCGGAACGCGCATGTACCTGGCCATCAGCGCGGAGATGAACGAAGCGGAGCTGATCGCCAAGACGCCCTATCTGGTGAAGGTCTGCTCGGCCAGCCACATCGAGCACCTGGTGCGCCAGGCCCTGCCCGGCATCGCCCTGGCCCACGTGCCCAAGCCGCCCGGCTCGATTCCCGTGAAGCTGAACTACCAGTACTTCAGCCTCAATCAGTCCGGCGTGGTGTGGGAAGCGGTGGGACGCGCGCGCAACCTGGCGGCTTACGTCCCCGGGGATCTGCCTGCGCCGCAATTGGAGCTGATTATTCTGTTGCCCGAGGCGGTCTGAACCCGTCCACCTCGACAAAACCGCCGGAGATCAGTGGTGCGACGGCGTCGGCAAACTCGGCCTCGGTAGCCTGCGGCGGAATCACGCCTTCTTCCTTGAGCCTCTCGAAGTGCTGCCGCCCGGTGAGGATTCCATCGCATTGAGACAGCAGATGGGCGGCCCAGGGCTCGGCCTGGCAGTTCATACTGAAGGGCCGATCGACGCTCAGCCGGTAAGACTTCGGAGCCCAACCCTCGCCGGTGAGGCGATGCAGCACTTCAAACTCCGTGCGGCGCGAGGCGTGCAACCGGGAATCCAGAACCGCGCCGTCCAGACGCTCGCTGGCGGCGGCCGTCTCCCAGGCCAGCAGCCATTGCCAGTCCGCGCGGCGCGGGTCCGCGGATGCCTGGCGGCGGACCGTGAAGGTCTTCCCCGCCCCGTTACGTCTCTGGATGAGGACCAGGCCATAGACCAGCGACTCCACTTCGAGGCGCGCGAACAGCTCCCGCCAGGCTTGGGTTTCCGCGCGCGTGCGCGGTTCGTAAGGCGTCGTTCGGAGCGCGTATTGCTCCGGCTCCATCACCTTCCGCACCACCAGCGCGACGTCGAATTGGGATTGGCTCTCCCCGAGCCATTCCCGAATACGCTGCTCGAAAGGCCGGTCGCGGCGATCGCTTCCCATGGTCAACGCGAAGCACAGGCCGCCGTCGCGCAGATGCCCGGGCAGCCCTTCCACCAGGCGCCGGGTGACATGCTCGCCGTCCTCTCCGCCTGCCATGAAGATCCACTTGGGCGAGAGCACGGGCATATAGGGCGGGTGCGACACGATACGGTCGAAGGTTTGTCCTTCGAACTGTTCGTAAAGATCGCTGGTCACCGTGGTCACTCCCGGGAGCGCGTTCAAGCGGCGGTTGAATTCGGCGAAGCGCGTGGAGCGCCCGGCGATGTCGGCCGCCCAGGCCTGCCGCGCACCGTAACGCGAAGCCTCAAAAGCGGCAATGCCGGTACCCGAGCCCAGGTCCAGCAGAGCCTCGCAAGGCGTGTCGGGCAGCAGGTCGAGGAACAGACGAGTGTTGCGGACCAGGGCCGGGTATACCGTGTCGGGCGGCGTCTCGAACGCGGACCCGTCCGGATGGGACCAGCGGCTGGAGGCGATGAACAGGCCGTCCATGGGGTAGAGCGCCACCGTGGCGTAACACCGGCCCCCGTCCGCCGGCGCGAGCAAGCCCATCTCATCGAATAAAGCAGCGCTCCCCGCACCCAGGAAAACGTCTACCTCGGCGCGGTTCACGTACTCGCCGGCCAGGAACAAAACCATGAGCAGGTCCGCCGGCGTCGTGGGCGGGGGCAGAGCCTTACGCCGCGACGGCTCCAATTCAAAGTCCGAAAGGCTGGCCAGGTGCAAACGCTCCAGGATGGACGCTTCCGAGTAGAGAGCCGTCTCCAGGACGCCCCGCAGTTCGTCGTACTTTCCGGCTTGCCCGAGTTCTTCGAGGTCCGTCCGCGCCCCGGCGCTCATTTCCGCACCGCAAAGAAAATCACCGCCAAAACAGCCACCAGGAAGAGTCCCCCCAGGATGAGGATGAGCGGCAGGTTGGAGGATTTGCGTGCGGGCGCGGCGGCGCGCACCGGCGCGGCGGCGGGCGCCGGCGACGGGGCGGGAGCCGCCGGCGAGGCCATCCGCGGTCCGAACATGCGCGTGTATTCACCGGGGCTCGCGGATTGCGCGGGAGCATGCGGCGCGACCGGTGCGGCCGGCGGCGTCGATCGAGGCGCGCCGGCATCGCTCTTGCCGAATATGCGCGTGAACTCGCCAGGAGGCGCATAAGACGCTGGTGGCGGCGCAGGCGTCGCGGCGGACGGAGCCACCGGTTCGGGAAAATGCATCGGGCGCGCGGGCTCGGAAGCCGGAAGCGGCGAAGAGAAGAAGCGTGTGAACTCGCCGGGGCCTGCTTGCGGTCGCGGTGGCGTCGGCGGTGGCGGCGGTGATGTTTCGCCGATGGGCGCGGGGGGAGCGCCGGCCTGGAACATTCGCGTGAACTCGCCGGGGCTCGCTTGCGGCTGCGGCGGGGCAGAAGGTGTCGGCGGCGGAGGCGGAGGCGGTGATGTTTCGCCGATGGGCGCCGGAGGAGCGCCGGCCTGGAACATGCGCGTGAACTCGCCGGGGCCCGCCTGCGGTTGCGGCGGGGCCGGCGGTGGCGGCGGCATGGGCTCCCCGATGGGCGGCAAGGCTGGCGGAGGCGGCGGCGCGGGCTCGCCGATGGCCGGCGGCGCGGGCTCGGCAATGGGCGCCGGGGGAGCGCCGGCCTGGAACATGCGCGTGAACTCGCCGGGGCCCGCTTGCGCCTGCGGCGGGGCAGAAGGTGTCGGCGACGGCGGCGGCGCGGGCTCGGCAATGGGCGCCGGGGGAGCGCCGGCCTGGAACATGCGCGTGAACTCGCCGGGGCCCGCTTGCGCCTGCGGCGGGGCAGAAGGTGTCGGCGGTGGCGGCGGCGCGGGCTCGGCAATAGGCGCGGGGGGAGCGCCGACCTGGAACATGCGCGTGAACTCGCCGGGCCCCGCTTGCGCCTGCGGCCGGGCAGAAGGTGTCGGCGGTGGCGGCGGCGCGGGCTCGGCAATGGGCGCCGGGGGAGCGCCGGCCTGGAACATGCGCGTGAACTCGCCGGGGCCCGCTTGCGCCTGCCGCGGGGCCGAAGGTGTCGGCGGTGGGGCGGCGCGGGCTCGGCAATGGGCGCCGGGGGAGCGCCGGCTTGGAACATTCGCGTGAACTCGCCGGGGCCCGCTTGCGCCTGCGGCGGGGCAGCAGGTGTCGGCGGCGGCGGCGCCATGACGGGAACCTTCCACCGCCCGACCCGGGTCAAATGGTCGAGGTTTCCAGCCGGCCTCGGCACGCCGTGGCTTTCCATCTCGGTGAAGAGCCATTCGCGCAGGTCCAGCACGCCAGGGAGAGTCTCCACTACCACGTAGGGGGTTCCCTGGTTGTCGCCGGTTTCGATCAGTTCGGAGATATTCCGGTCTTTTAGACTTTTAACTTGATCGAGAAGCTCGCGAGCCATCTGCGGCGAAACCCCGGTGAGCAGAAAGACGCCGATGGCGCGGCCGGTAGCGATTTCGCGCGCCGCGAACGTCTTGATGCCGTCGTCCCTAAGAAGCTCCAGCAGTTCGTAACGATCACTAAAGCCCATGTTCAAGCACCCACTCGCCTTCCACTCTCCCAGCTATGATGACACCGCCAAGGCCCACGTTCAATGCGAAAGAGTGGCGCCGGAGCGGCGGCCTGGAGTAATCTCTTGCATAATAGGGCAGTGAGAGGGAAGCGAAGCATGGGGGCGGGTGGCGGTTTGAAACTATGAAACATCTATCCAGGGTCGTCTGGTCCGAAGGGATGTACCTGGGGCCGCATCACTTTCAGGCACAGAGCCGGTACTTCGAGGATTCCATCCACTTTGCGGCGTCCGCGCTCTGGTTTGAAGGATACGGCCTGGCGGGTTGCGGCTTGGACGCCGAAGCGTTGCGCAACGGTACGCTATCGGTTCTGCACGCGCGGGGAATTCTGCCCGACGGGCTGTCGTTCCACATGCCGGAATGCGATGCGCTGCCGCCGGCGCGCAACATCGCGGAGCTGTTTCCACCCACGCGCGACAAGGTAGGGGTGCTGCTGGCGATCCCCGCGCACAAGCCGGGCGGCGTGAACTGCGAAGTGATCGCGACGCCGCAAGCCTCGGCGGCGCGCTACGTGGCCGAGTCGCGCGAGGTTTACGACGAAACCACGGGACGCGACGAGAAGCCGGTGCAGTTCGGGCGCAAGAATTTTGCCCTGTTTCTCGACGAGGAGATGCCCGAGGGAACCGTGGGGTTGCCGGTGGCTCGCATCACGCGCGACGGTTCCGGGCATTTCGTCTTCGACCCGGATTTCATCCCGCCCTGCACGCACATCGGCGCCAGCGAGCGTCTGATGCGTATGCTGGGGAGGCTGATCGGGATCCTGGAGGAAAAGAGCGCGGCCATGTCCGCCTCGGGCAGCGCCGCGGGACGGACCTGGTCGGAATACTCCACCCGCGACATCGCGCAATTCTGGCTGCTGCACACGGTGAACTCGGCGCTGGCGCCGCTGCGGCAACTCAACGCCGCGCGCCGCGTGCATCCGGAAGAGCTTTTCGTGCAGTTGCTGCGGCTGGGCGGCGCGCTGTGCACCTTCGCCATCGATTCCCACCCGCGCGCCTTGCCGCTCTACAATCACCTGAAACTGGACGAGTGTTTTGGCGCGCTCGACCACCACATTCGCACGCACCTGGAAACCGTGGTGCCCACCAACGTGGTGTCGATCCCGCTGCGCAAGGTGAGCGATTATTTTTACGAAGGCGACGTAACGGACCAGCGTTGTCTGGACAACTCGCGCTGGATCTTCTCCATCCGCGCGCCGGTAGGCGAAGTGGATCTGATCGCCAAGACGCCGCAACTGGTGAAGGTCTGTTCGAAATTGTTCGTGCCGAGACTGGTCGAGAAAGCGCTGCCGGGAATGACCCTGGCGCAATTGCCGGTGCCTCCATCGGCGATCTCGACCAGGGTGGACGCGCAGTATTTCAGTGTGAGCAAGGGCGGACCCTGCTGGGGCCACATCGTACAGACGCGCCAGGTGGGCGTGTACGTCCCGGGCGAACTGCCGGACCCCACGCTGGAGTTGCTGGTGGTTCTTGAATCCTGATCCGGAGAGAAGGTCACTCGATGCTACCCAATGCCAATACCCAAGCGGTTGCCGGAAGACGCCAGGAGAATCTCGCGCTGGCGTTCCAGGAAATCCTGACGGTGAGCGGACGTCTGCGCGCCGGACGCCAGGCGGTGTCGGACGCCGCGACTTTCCGTCACAACATCCTGGAAGGCCTGAAGGCCGCCGACCAGCAGGCGCGCGCCCAGGGTTATAACGGGGAGGATGTGAAACTCGCCATCTTCGCGGTGGTGGCTTTCGTGGACGAATCGGTTTTGAACCTGCGGCATCCCGCTTTCGCCGATTGGCCGCGGCGTCCGCTGCAGGAAGAACTGTTCGGCCACCACGTAGCCGGCGAAGTGTTCTTCAAGAACCTGCAGGATCTGCTGGTGCGCGGCGAATCGCAGGATCTGGCGGACATCCTGGAGGTCTATCAGCTTTGCCTGCTGCTGGGATTCGCGGGCCGCTACAGTTTGGGCGGACGTGGTGAACTCAAAGCCATCATCGACGTCACGGCGGACAAGATCGGCCGCATCCGCGGAGGCACGCTGGCGCTCTCGCCCGCGTGGGCCTTGCCTTTGGAGGCCCGGCGGGCGTCCGGCTCGGATCCCTGGGTGAAGCGATGGGGGATCGCGGCGGCGGCGTGTTTCGCGTTCGCGCTGATTTTGTTCGCCATCTACAAGTTGGTTCTCGGCTCAGGCGTATCCAGCCTGGGAGAACTCTCGGGAGTGGTTCGTTGAAGAAGGAGTTGCGATGAATCTCTATTGGGGGGCGGCCGCCGCACTGTTGGTCTTCCTGGCGCTGGCTTGGGTCACGGGGAGTTTCCTGCATCTCGACTCGACCCGCTTCTATCTTCTGTTCGCCATCCTGGCGACGCTGGGCATTTCGGCGACGGCGATTTTCTATTGGTTCCAGTCGCGCAAATCCCGCTCCGACGCGGCCGGCGCGGACGCCGAGGCGGCTCCGGCGCAAGGCGACGAAGAGATCGACGCGTTGCTCCGCGATGCGGAAGCGCGGTTGCCGAAGGGAACCAAGGTGGCCGGTCTGCCGGTGGTCTTCGTGGTCGGAGAAACCGGATCGACCAAGACCACCACCATTCTGCATTCGGGACTGGAGCCGGAACTGCTCGCCGGACAGACCCATCAGGACAACCAGGTGGTGCCGACGCGCTCGGTGAATCTCTGGTTCGCGCGGCAAATGGTCTTTCTGGAAGCCGGAGGACGGCTTCTCGGCGAGCCCTCCAAGTGGCTGCGCTTGCTGGCCCGGTTGCGGCCGGGCAGATTGAAATCGGTGGTGGGGTCCCGGGGCGAGGCTACGCGAGCGGCCCTGGTCTGTGTGGACGCCGAATCCTTCACGCTGCCGGGCGCGGCGGAAGCGGTGGCCGCGGCGGCGCGGACGCTGCAAGCGCGCCTGAGCGAAATCAGCCAGCAATTCGGCATCAGCTTTCCGGTTTACGTGCTGTTCACGAAGATGAACCGCGTGGCGTTCTTTGAGGACTTCCTGCGCAACCTGAGCAACGAGGAAGCCACCCAAGTGCTGGGCGCCACGCTGCCCATGCGGGCGCAAGCCTCCACCGGCGTGTACGCGGAAGAGGAAACCCGGCGGCTGTCGAGAGCTTTCGACGAAGTCTTCTACTCGCTCGCCGACCATCGCATCGCATTTTTGCCGCGCGAAAACGATACCCAGAAAGTGCCCGGGGCCTACGAGTTTCCCCGGGAGTTCCGCAAGCTGCGCGCCACGCTGGTGCAATTCCTGGTGGACCTGTGCCGGCCCAGCCAACTGCGCGCCAGCCCGTTCCTGCGCGGCTTCTACTTTTCCGGCGTTCGTCCGGTGGTGGTGCAGGAATCGGCGGTGGCCGAAGCGCAGCGCCCGGCCACGCAGCGCTCGCCTTTCGAGACGGCCGGAAGCGCCACGGGCATTTTCAAAGCGGGAGGAGCTCCCCCGCCTCCTCCCATGGCCGCGCCGGCGCCGCTCTCCGGCGTCATCCGGAAAGTTCCGCAGTGGCTCTTCCTCAGTCACCTGTTCCACGACGTCATTTTGAAAGACGAAGCGGCCCTGGGCGCCAGCGGAAGCAGCACCAAGACCAGCACGCTGCGGCGGATTCTACTGGCCTCGGCGGCAGTGCTGCTGTTGATCTTTTCCATTGGAATGACGGTATCGTTCTTCGGTAACCGGTCCCTGGAGGGGCAAGCGCTGGAAGCGGCGCGGGGCATTCCCGCCGCCGAAGCCAGCGGCATGAATTTGCCGACGACCGAGGCGCTGCAGAAGCTGGAGAACTTGCGCCAGTCGCTGGAACGGCTGACGGCCTATGAACGCGACGGCGCGCCGTGGCGGTTGCGCTGGCTGCTCTACAGCGGCAGCGACATGCAGCCGAAAGTGCGGCGCATCTACTACGCCCGGTTCCACCAGTTGCTCTTCGGGCAGACGCAGGCCGAGATGCTGAGCACGCTCCAGCGCCTGCAGGTTCCGCCCGCGCCCAGCGACGAATACGGCCCGACTTACGACACGTTGAAGGCCTACCTGATCACCACGTCGGAGTGGAAGCGCAGCACGGACTGGCTGTCGCCGGTGCTCCTGTCGCACTGGTCCGCCGGACGTTCGGTGGATCAGCTGCTGCCGCTGGCGAAGAAGCAGTTCGATTTCTATAGCGAGGACCTGGCGCGCGGCAACCCGTTCAGCGAGCAGAACGACTCGGCCGCCATCGATCGCGCGCGCCTGCATCTGGCGAAGTTCTCCGGCATCGAGCAGATCTATCAGTTCATGCTGGCGGACGCTTCGCGGCGCGCCAAGAAGGTCAACTTCAACGAGCAGTTCCCCGGCTCGGCCGAAGTGGTGATCAACAACCGCGACGTGGCGGGCGCTTTCACCAAAGCCGGGTGGGCGGCCATGCAGGAAAACCTTCGCAAGGCCGACAAGTTTTTCGGCGGAGAGCGCTGGGTGCTGGGCGATTACGCCGCCGCCAAGCCCGACCCGGTCAAGCTGGGAGAGGACCTGCGCAACCGTTACACCGGCGACTACATCGCGCGGTGGCGCGAGTTCCTGAAGAACACCACCGTGGTGCGCTACGCCAACCTGCAGGACGCGGCCCGGAAGCTAAATACGCTTTCCGGCGCCCAGACGCCGCTTCTGGCGCTGTTCTGGGTGGCCACGCAAAACACCTCGGTGGATTCGCCCAAGGTGACCGAAGCCTTCGACGCGGTGCAGAAAGTCGTGCCGCCGCCGGCCACGTCGTGCAGTACGTGTGGCCGCAGAACCAGGAGTACATGAGCTCGCTGGCGACGCTGCAGACGGCCATCGACCAGGTGGCGGACATGACCGGCCCGCCCGACCCCAACCGCGCCATGCCGGTACGCTCCAGCGCCGACGCGGCGCGCAACGTCGTGAAGAAGATGGGCTACACGTTCCGGATCGATCCGGAGGCGCACGTCGAAACCGTGGTGCTGAAGCTGTTGGAGGCGCCCATCGATTACGTGGACGCGCTCACCAAAGGCCTGGGCGCGGGCGAGATCAACGGCAAGGCGCGGCAGTTCTGCGCCGCCTACGCCGCCATGTCGAACAAGTTCCCGTTCAACCCGAACGCCACGGCCGAGGCCACGCTGCAGGAAGTGAACGCCATCTTCCGGCCGCGCGAAGGCAAGCTGTGGATGTTCTACGAAGACGCCCTGCGCAACTTCCTGCCGAAGCAGGGCGACCCAGTACGTGGCTGGTTCCGGCGGCGGCCTGACGCTGAACCCGGCGTTCGTCACGTTCTTCAACCAGGCGGCCCAGTTCTCCGACGCGGTGTATCCGGGCGGCGTCATCGAGCCGGCGCTGCGCTACTCGCTGCAGCCGCAGCGCTCCGATCAGATCAAAGCGATGACGCTGGCGATCGACGGACAGAGCGCCAAGTTCACCGGACAGGAAGCGGCGCGCCAGTACGTCTGGCCCGTCGCGGGAGCCCACAGCGTGCGCTTGAGCGCCAAGCTTGCGGGCGGCAGCGATTTCGATTTTCAGAACCGCGACGGGCTCTGGTCCGTGTTCCGCTTCTTCGCCGACGCCGACCGCTGGAGTCCGGCCGGAGGCGGTTACAACCTGGACTGGGTGGTGCGGCAGGGCCGCGAAGGACGCCCGTAACGGTGGGCGGCAAGGAACTCACCTACCGCTTCTTGCTCAACACCGGCGGCCTCGCCCCGGTCTTCCAGAAGGAGTTTCTCAACAGCCTGAAGTGCGTTTCGCAAGCGGCCCGTTGACCACAGAATGGAACTTCCGGCGAACCTCGGCAAGTATGAGCTGATCGAATTCCTGGGCGGCGGCATGTCGCACGTCTACCGGGCGCGCGACACCGTCATCGGCCGCACGGTGGCCGTGAAGATCCTGACCGACGCCGGCTGCCGCGACCCGGAGGCCAAGGCGCGCTTTCTGCAGGAAGCGCGCATGGCCGGCAACATCGAGCACGAGAACATCATCCGCATCCACGATTACGGCGAGGAGGCGGGCCGGCCCTTCATCGTGATGGAATTCCTGGTCGGCGAAGACCTGCGCCACGCCATCCGGGACCACCACACGGGCGATCTCGACAACCAGCTGCGCATCGCGCGCGACATCGCGCGGGCGCTCGAATACGTTCACTCGAAGAAGATCATTCACCGCGACATCAAGCCCGAAAACGTGCACATCGACGCCGCGGGCAAGGTGAAGCTGATGGACTTCGGCATCGCCAAGTCCGAGGGACTGTCACTCACCCGCACCGGCTTCTCGCTCGGCACGCCTTACTACATGGCGCCCGAACAGGTGCTCGGCCAGCCGGTCACCGACCTGGTGGACGTCTACGCCTTCGGCATTCTGCTGTTCGAACTATTGACCGGCGACAAGCCCGTACAGGGCGACACGGTGGAGCGGCTGTTCTACGCGATCCTGCACGAACCGCTGAACCTGGAACCGCTGCGGAGGGCGGGTGTGCCGGAAGAGGTGACGGCGCTGGTGGTTCGATGCACCGCCAAGCAGGCGAACGAGCGGCCGCAGAGCTTCCGGGAGGTTCTCGCGGAACTCGATCGATTGAGCCGGAAGACGCCCGAGCCCGAGCCCGCGCCCCCGGCGGCGCCCCAGCCGCGCTCGAAGACGTGGCTGATAGCGGCCGGCGCGGCCGCCGCCGTGTTGTTGCTGGTGGTGGTGTTCTTCGCGTTGCGCCCGGCGAAGCCGCCCGGAAAGTCGCCGCTGGTGGAAGTCAAGAAGGAACCGCCGGCGCTGCTCACGATGGAGAGTGGCGACCTGCTGCTGGTGCCGGCGGGAGCGTTTCTCACCGGAAAGCAGAAGAGCAGCGCGACGCTCGCCGCGTTTTACATCGACCGCACGGAAGTCTCGAACGCCGCTTACGCGAAATTCTGCCAGGCCAAGGCGCGTCCGCTGCCGCCGGGCTTCGCGGCGGACCGTCCGCTCGACCCCATCGTCAACATCACGTTTGTGGACGCGCAGGAATTCGCTAAGTGGGCCGGAAAGCGTCTGCCCACCGGGCTGGAGTGGGAGAAGGCGGCGCGCGGTACGGACGGCCGCGCCTATCCATGGGGCGACGACGCCGATCCCTCGCGCGCCAATGTCGCCGGCAACCAGTCCGCCGGCCGCGCCCCCATGCCGGTGAATTCCTTCCCGTCCTGGCCCAGTCCTTCCCGCGCCCTCAACATGACCGGCAACGTGTGGGAGTTCGTGGACGAATTGAAGACGCCCAGCGAGCCGGCCGTGAAGAGCTTTGCGCAGATTCTCAAGCCGCCTCCCACCGCCGCCGAACCCTGGTACACCATCCGCGGCGGCGCCTTCGACCGCCCCCTGTCCGACGGCGTCCTCTACGAGTGGACGTCCGTCCCGGCGCGCTTCGCGGCGCCCGACATCGGCTTTCGCTGCGCCCGGAACGTGGAGTAACTGAGTAACTTCGGTCGGGTGGCGGCAGCCGGCTACGCGGGTGAGGAATGCCAGCTTTCGACCAGTCCCAACCACTTACAATGAGGAGGGGTCCGTGGCAAGCGGCCCCGCAGTCGAGGTCCAGACAAACTCACTCATTTAGGACCGCCTGGGAATGACAACGTACACCGCAGTGGTTGAGCAATGCCCGGACACGGGCCTCTATGTGGGCTACGTTCCCGGCTTCCCGGGGGCTCACAGTCAGGCCCCCACCTTGGATGAACTCAACACCAATCTCCGAGAGGTCATCGCAATGCTCCTGGAAGAAGGCGAACCGAAATTGGAGGCGGAGTTCATCGGCACGCAAACGGTCACAGTGCGCTGAAGCGCTGGGCTTTGCGCAGATTCGCCAGCGGGGCTCGCACAAACAGTTTCGGCACCCTGATGGCCGCGGCACAACAGTTCCAGCGCACCAGGGAAGAGACGTTTCGCCCATCCTGCTGCGCCAGATCGCAAAGGATATCGGCTTGACCGTCGAGGAGCTATTGAAACACAGGTAGGCCAGCGGGGCATGCTTTGAATGCAGCTTGCTGAACGAAGGTCGGAGTAGAACTGCAATGCGAGTGGATGTCCGCCCCGGCGCGCTTCGCGGCGCCCGACATCGGCCTTCGCGGCGCCAGAAACGCGGAGTGATTTAGCACTCTGTTTCAGAATTTCGCTCACGTATTCTCCTCACCACGCCGCTCCGATTCATGAGTGAGAACAAGGGGACATTTCTATCGAGGACTTACGAGGGAAATTTCTATCGAGGTTTGACCGACGGAATCATCGGGATGCTGCCGATGAAGTGTGGTGTTACACTTGGGGCATTCATGCCCAGTCTAGGTCGTACCATCCAGGCCTCCGTTGGCCAACGCCCTGCGCGCAACGGACGCGATGATCAAAACGTTATCATCGACCTTCTCACAGGCATCACTTCCGACAACGGCGGCCCCAGTTCGCAACTTCCCCCCGCTACCTCCGGCCCTGAGTCCGACTTCCGCCTTGTCAACGCTATTTTCAATTTCCAACGCAGGATGGTCTCGCGCGGCCTTCTTCCCGCCCGCCACGCCGATGGCCGCGTCGACCCCAACGGGAACACCCTTCGTCTCCTCAATCAGTTCACGGACGCCGACGGGGGCGGCGGCCTCCTGATTCCCATCGATCCTAAGCCCACGCCTCCCGCTCCCCCCCAGAAGGGCCCGGGGTTTCTTCAATCTATGTTCGGCAGGATGACGCCCCGCCCAACGAACCTAGAGATCTCCGGCACTGGTACCATCAGCGGCAGCTTGTTCGAAGGCGGGTTCATTGCCGGCTCCATGAGCATCGCCGACGCCCGCTTCGCCGGAGTCCGCGAAAAGCTCGCCTTCGCCGGCGTGGGCCTCAGCCTCGGACCGCTCCCGTTCGGCGTCGAAATCGCCCCCTCCTCGTTCCCCAGCTTCGGCTCGCGCATCCACGCCGGCCCGCGCACGGTAAAAACCGTTCTCGACGTTTCCGAGCTCACAGGCGTTTGCGTGATCATCGGAGCGAGCGTTAATCCCGGCGTTCCCGCCGGCAGCAATGCCTCCACCATCCTGTTTAACGTCGGCACGAACCGCTCCCTCAGGACGCTCTCCGTCGACCTGCTCAATAGCATCGGCCCAAACGTGGCCATCAATTTCACGTTGGACGCTTTCAATACCTGCCGCGCGTTCGGCTCCACGACGGGGGTCTTCGCCGGCGTCTCCGTTGGAGTCAGCATGATGGAGGTCGTCATGAAGTCCAATGGCCCGCCGATCCGCCCCGATCCCTCCGGCTTTCGCTAAGCGCCGTCAGGGTTGCCGTGCCGCTTTAGATGGATTATCCCCGACTGGCGGTGAAGGTTGTCGTCAAAAGCGGTGTGTATTCCCTAAGGTGGAGTAATGTTTCCCCTCCGCTCAGTTGGACGGTTGTCGGTTTCCGGTAGAAGCGATCGAGAATTCGAGCCTCGCATTTCCCGCGCTTGGCGGGTACGCTCTAGTGGAACCGATCTATCAGGTACAATAAGGGCTATCCGAATCTCGGAGACAGCGATTTGTTTGAGGGGAATACGATGAAGTCATTAACGCGGTGGTCGTCAAGGTTGGCGTTGTGCGGCATGCTGGCAATCTTCGTTGGTGGTTCGACGCATGTTATGAAGGCCGCTCCAGCTATTCCAGATCCTTGTAAGCTCATCACCGTGGTTGAACTCGAGCAGATTGCTGGTCCTCTGAAGGGAGCCCCCAAGTCAGGCGATATAGCGTCGGGTGATGTGTCCTGTGAGTATACATTCGTCAAAACGCCAAGCCGGATCAGCATCCGCTTGCATGATGGCGAACTCAGCTACTGGAGAAGCAGGAACGGTGGCAAGCATCCTGTGTCGCTGCCCGAATTCGGGAAGGACGCCTTCGTCAACCCTGACTTCGAAGGATCCGCAGACTTGTATGCAAAGAAAGGGAGTCTGATTTTGAGGGTGAGCATGCCGAAAGGACCCACGGCCGTCGATACGGTCAAGGCTATCGCCAAGAAGGCCCTGTCGCGCTTGTAGAGGTTGTCACGTCATGGATGTTCAGTCGCTTACGTTACTGGAGCCGTAACAGCGTCGGCGCCAATTTGCGCAAGAGCCTTTGCGGCGGCTCGGGCAGCGAATCGATGATTTCCTGATTTACCAATACCAAAACGACCCAGCATAAGGTCACCAAGACGCTGAACCGCGGCGGCGTCCTTTAAGCGGCCCAAGACTTCGCGTGCGCCAATACGAACTTCGTTAGCCTGATCAGATAGCATGCTTGCGACTAATGCCGTCTCTGATCGGCCGTATCTTTCGAGCTTCCGGATCGCGTTGAGGCGCGCGTATGCGGAACTGGCTCTTAACCGCCGTCAAGCTATCCAGCGCATTGGCACCTCCTACCTGGACCGTGTTTTAGTCTACACCCGAGTCACGACTCGGATGTGTCACGCCCGACCCGCAGGAGTGCCCACTTTAGCGTCGTCGGCCGGCAACAATCCACGGCACCATCGGCAATCCGCGGGACCACCTGCCGCCGCTTCTGGATCCCCGGCGAGAAGCCGGCTCATGTATGTCAAGCCGTGCGCCGACGGAGTGGATGTCTGTCCCGACGCGCTTCGCGGCACCCGACATCGGCCTTCGCGGCGCCCGGAACGCGGCGCAGATTCGCTGAGTCCGGCGCAGATTCCGAGCAGTAAGATGACCGGTGGGCAAAATGGGGACAGGGCAAATCGGGTACAGGCACGAAGTTTCGCAAAAGCGGCGAAATTCGAGCCAGTCCTCGCTTTGCCGATTTACGGATGGTTGGCGGCGAGGAGGGCGTCGATGCGGGCGATGTATTTCTTGGCGCGCTCGGCTTCGGCCATTTCCGAGTTCAGGCTCATGGTGGTGGCGAAGTGCTTGCGCGCGGGCACCAGGGCTTCGAGCGTGCCGGAGGCCTGCGCCTTACTGGTGTAACAGAGGGCCAGGGCGAAGTGGGAGTAAGCGTCCTGTGGATCGTACGAAAGTGACTTATTGCAGTAACCGATGGCGGTGTCGAAGTGCCCCAGCAGGCGCTCGCTGTCGCAGAGGCCAAAGTAAGCCAGGCTGCGCAGATCTTTCCAGACGTCGCGCTGGGCGGCGCGCTTCTTGCGCCCGAACCCAACCAGATAGCCGAGCACGTAGTAATTCATCTTACCCGCCAACTTACTATCGAAATCGCTGAGACGAAGATATTGTAAGTAGGCCGCGGTGGCATCCTGATACTTGCCGCTCAGGCGCAGGCTTTCGGCCAGCCAGAAGTGCGGCTCGGCGTTGTTCGGCGTGAGGCGGATGGCCTTGCGGGCGGCTTCGATGGAATCGGGGTAGAGTTCCTTCATGCGCAGCGCCTGGGCCAGCAGGTACCAGGCCAGGGCGTGCTTGGGATCGCGCTGGACCACGGTGTTGAGCTGGCGGATGGATTCGTCCAGGGCGCCTTTGTCGAGCAGCATGCCGCCGAGGGTGGCGCGGGCCTCGGTGTAATCCGGATCGATCTCGATGGCGCGCCGCAAAGCCTTTTCGGCGGCCTCCTCGTGGAAGAGGTCGCGCTCGACGCGGCCCAAATAGAGCGCGGCTTGACTGTAGGTGGGGTCGGCGGCCAGGGCGGCGCCAAAGTGCACGGCGGCTTGGGCGTAGTGCTCTTTGGTGCCCTTGTTGTAAAGCTCCAGGCCCTTGTCGAACTCATCCACGGCCGCCCTGGGGCGGCGCCGAAGGATGGCGATCTTGAGCGTGACGGTGGACTCCTGACCGGGGTAGACGGTTTCCTCGCGCGGGCCGTCGGGTTCGTAACCCATGCGCACGCCCTTGACGGTGTGCACGCCGGGACGCAAGCCCGGCAGCCGCAGCGGGACGCCTTTGTTGATGACGCCGGCAGAGGTGCCGTCGATGAACACCTCCACGCCGTCCATGTTGGTCTCGATGATGAAAGTGCCATCCTTGGGCGGAGGCGGCGTGCCGGGAGCGGCGCCGGAGGGACTGTAGGCCAGCAGCATTTGGGGATCGAAGCTGCCGCGTTCGGAAGTGGGATTCTGGTTGGCGTGGGTGGCCTCGCGCACGTTGCGGCGGACGTATTCGGCCAGCTCGTCGGCGGTCACGATGCCATCGCGCGATTCGTCGGCGGCCCCTTCCAGGCCCTTCACGACGTAGTAAGTGAAGATGCCGTGGCCGCCGCCCCAATCCGCGCTTTCGTAGGAGCGCTCGCGGTCGCGGCTGGCGGTGAGCGAAAACAGCGAGCGGTTCAGATCCAGCAGCGAGCGGTTGATGGCCGCGCGATCCCCTTCCGGCGTAATGGCGCCGCTGTGGCAGGCGTCGGTGAGGAGAATCTTATTCTTGGCCTTGATCTTGCCGCCGATCACGGCGCCCAGGTCGTCCATGGGGTAGCCGGTCGCGGCGATGTTTTTCGGATCGATGTCGTAAGGCGCCAGATAGGCCTTGCCGCCGTAAACGAAACCGTGGCCCGCGAAATAGATGAGCACACGGTCCTGGTCGCCGGCGATGCTGGGCAGCCACTGCTCGAGTTCGCGGCGAAGATTCGAGAGCGTGGCGCGCGGCCCAATGAGCCGATGAACGTTTTCGGCGTGGAAGTTACCGCCTTCCGGGCTGATGAGGATGGAGTAGATGGCCTCCGCGTCGCGTTCGGAGAACCGCAGTTGGTCCTTGGCAGCCAGGTTCTTGTAACCCGCAATGCCCACCACCAGCGCGTAGGAGCGCGGGATGACCACCGCAGCCGCGGCCGTGGTGGGTTTCGCCGGTTCCGTTCCGGTCTCATACTTGAGATCGCGCTCCCGCGGTTTTTGCTGCGCGGGTTGCGCGCACACCAGCGCCGCGGCCACCAGCAACCAGGAGAGAGTTTTCAACATGGTGTCCTCACTTGTGCGCCAGGCGGAATTCGTAAACCACCGGGCCCCTCAGCGGACCCGGCGATGCCACTATCGACAGATTCTTATCGCGTATGAAGAACAGTTCGCGAGAGGCGGCGCCCGCCGCGGCGCTCAAGTTCTCGGGCAGCTTGCGGTCGCCGCGGACGCCGCGCGATCCGGCGGAACTGTCGATGCACTCGCCGCGGGCCTTCCATATGGTGTCGTCGCAACGCGGCGTGAGGCTGGGCGGCACGGGGCCGGACTTGGGCGGCGGAGGCAGCGGCGTGTATTTGGGCTGCGATCCGAGCGGCAGCGGGGTCACCATCCAGTAGAGAATGTCGTGGCCCGGCGGGCCGCTAATGCGGAACCATCCCCGGGTGGCGGGAACCACATACTCGACTCCGGCTTCGATACGGTTCTGCTCTCCGGTATCCTGCCGGGGAAACAGCGTCTCGTAATTACCGGAGGTGCCCTGATTCATCACGTAGAGATAACCGTCGAAGTTGGCGCGGAAACGGAAGCGCACGCGATCGTCCTTGGCGAAGACCAAACCCGGATCGACGGCGCGCCAGGCGGCGCCTTCGTGACGATCGAGAGAAAGCTCCATGCGATTGGGGCCCTCTCCCAGACGCTTGGTCTGCGAAAAGGCGGATGCACAGACCATGGCAACGGCGACGGCGGCGGTGAGTGCCTGCCTCATAGCGAGCCTCCCCTTCTACTGATGTTTGAGCGACAGGTCCACCACCAGGCGTGAGTCGCTCGCGCCGTTCGGGTTGACCACGTAGACGGCCTTTTCCTTCTTGTCGCCGGGTGTGGTTTCATCGACTTTCTCGAAAATCAGGTCGCGCGCGTACACCTGTCCGCGCAGACGGTTCACCAGGGAATCGTCGATGGGGCCCATGGCTTGCGCGATCAGCATCTGCTTGGGCGCCTTCTCGCTCGGCGGGCTTGGCGCCGGAACTGAGCGAGTAGATCAGTTGTTCGAGGCTCGGCTCGGGACGGCGCGAGAGCACCAGGAAGAGCTTCTCCTCGCCGGCCTGTTCGTCGAAGGCGAAGCGGCCGGGAGACGGGGGAATCAGATACTGGCGGCCGCTCTCGACAAGGTTGGAACCGCCGCCCACCTCGCTGGAGGGGAACAGCAGTTTCCAGGAGCCGCTGGATCCGCGCATGACGACGTAGAGGTAGGCACTGTCGTTCGACTCGACGCTCACACGAATGCGGTCGCCGGAATGAAAGACCGTGCCGGCGTCCACCTCTTCGTAGTTGTCGCCGCCACTTTTGCGCAGCAAGCTGTAACGGAGCCCCAGGGGACGGCCGCCGCCAAAGGCTACTGGAATGACGGCCACATCGCTCTGCGTGACGCGCGGAGCGCCGACTTGGACTTCGGCCACTTGCGGGGCCGGCGCCTTATGCGCGGTGGACGGCGCGGAGGACGGCTTGGTGGAAGCCACCCGCCGGGGCGGCTTGGCCGGCGGTGCTTTGGCCGCTGGAGCTGTTTTCACGGGGGCGTAGAACAGCTCGCGCGCGGTTAAGGTCTTGGAGGACTGCGCGCACACCGTGGAAGTCATCGCGGTGGCGGCCGCGATCAGAGTAGCAACCGTTCGAACCATCATCATGCGCCATCTCCAGGGCGTCGAGGATAGCTGGTTCGCTATCACGCCTTCATTATATGGCTCCGTACAGGGCTTCGCTTACCCGAGAGCACGCACTAAGTCGAAATAAGGGTTTGGTGGACGGTGTGGAATACGTTATCATTTGCACTAAGGGGGATTCGATGGGCATCCGGTTGAGGATCTCAAACAGTACCCGCACGCTGTCGGTATTTCTCGCGTTCTTGATGATGGCCGAAGGTCTGCCTGCACGGCTCTCGGCGCAAACACCCGCGCCGACCCAACTCAACATCGTAATTCTGGAGGGCGAGGGCGCCATTAACAATTTGCGCCAGAGAGTCGCCCGGGAAACTATCGTGCAAGTGCAGGACGAAAACCACAAGCCGCTTTCGGGGGTGGCGGTAATCTTCCTGCTACCCGATCACGGCCCCAGCGGCGTGTTCCTGGACGGCAGCCGCAGCTTATCGGTGATGACGGATGCGCAGGGCAAAGCCATCGCCCGCGGCATCCAACCGAATAAGGTACCCGGCAAGATGGAGATTCGCGTCAACGCCAGGTACCAGGGGTTGACCCAGAGCACCGTAATCAATCAGACCATCGCCGCGGGTGCGGCCGCGGGCGCAGCCGGCGGGATCTCCGGCAAGCTTCTGACGCTGATCCTGGTGGGCGCCGCGGCAGCCGCGGCGGGCACGGCGGTCGCCCTCACGCGCGGTGGCGGCACACCCACGGCAGTGGTGACCCCGGGCACGCCCACGGTGGGCGCGCCGTAGTAAAGGACTGAATGGAGAGATCGGCCATGCAGACACTTACAAAGATTGCGGTCACTTTAGGCGGTCTCCTGTTCCCGTGCCTGGCCACGGCGCAGGCGCCCAGCTATGCGGTGAGCGGCCCCGCTCTGGGTCTGGTCGCCGACCGGGCATCGGGAGCCATCCGGCCCATTCTGGGGACTGCCGGCGCGGCCACTTGGGGAGCGCCCCTGGCAGTGAATTTCGCGACCGTTCAAACCACGGTGGCACCCGGCGGGGATTACGCGCTGGTGGTGGCCCGGGACGGTTTTCGCCTGGCAACGGTGCGCTCAGCCGACGGCGCGGTGCAATGGCTCGCGTTGGCCGCGACGAATTCCGCCCCGGACCTGGTGGCGTTCAGCCCGCGCGGGCGAGCCGCGGCACTCTACTACCAGGCCTCCCGGCGCCTGGTAGTGCTCAGCGGCTTGCGGGATGGCACGGCCCAGGCCGCGGAGGTGGACACCACTTCGCTTCCCGCCGCACCCAGCCTGCTGGCGGTGAGCGAGGACGCATCGTCCCTGCTGTTGGCCATTGCGGAGGGAGACCGCACGGCGGTCTATTTTCTGCCATCCGCCCAGGCTTCGCCGCGACCTGGTTTGTCCCCCATGTTTGTGGACGAAGGGCTTTCCACGCCGGGAGATTCCCCGGCCGATACATCGGCTCGGCGATTGACGATGTTCGGAGCGGTTTCGGCCATCGAGTTCGCCGGAGAAAGCCAGGATGCGCTCATTGCCGACGCCGGCGCGAACGCGGTGTACCTGATGCAAGATGCGAGCGGCGCGGCCAACACGATCCTGCTCGGTTCCCAACAGGATGGGTTGGCCCAGCCGGTTTCCATCCAAGCGCTGGATAGCCGGCGCGTGCTGGTGGCCAATGCCGGAACCGGCAGCGTCACGGTTTTGTACCGCGACGGCGCCAGTCCGCTATCGATCCAGTGCGGCTGCACGCTGACGGGGCTTTATCCGCTGGCCGGCGGGACGGTGTTCCGGCTGACGGAGCGGTCGGCGGACCCCCTGCTGCTACTGGATGCCGGGGGGCTTGATCCTCGTATTGTGGTGGTGCCGCCGGATCGCTCCGTGCCCGCCGCCACGTCGCCGGAAGGAGGCCTCCAGTGAAGCCGCGCCATGGTCTGACTCTGCTGATCCTGATGGCGCTCTCGACTGGAGCGCTTTACGCCCAGATAGCCCCATTAACTATTGTGACGATCACATTGGCCGACGCCACTGTGGGAGAGCCTTATGTACAGGCTCTGTCGGCTACGGGCGCTTATGGGAACTACTCGTGGACTGTGGTTGAGGGCGCGATGCCGCCGGGGCTGACGCTTTCCCCGGAGGGCGTCATCACCGGTACTCCCACCACCGTCGGCTCGTACTTCGCGGATGTGCGGGTGTCGAGTCCGGTCCCGAGCACGTCCCAGTTCATCACGGCGGACAAAGTATTCACGCTGGTGGTCTTAGCTCCCATGCTTTCGATCACCACCACCACCTTCCCCAACGGCGTGGTGGGAGTGGCATACTCGGCGAACCTGGCCGCCAAGAACGCGGTGCTTCCGTACACTTGGTCCATCGTGCAGGGTTCCCTACCCGCGGGATTGAGGCTGAGTGCATCCAGCGGGCTCATCAGCGGTACGCCCACGGCGGCCGGAACGTTCTCTTTCGTGGCGCAGATAGTGGATGCCCTGCCCGACAGCGCGACGCGGGGCTTCTCGATTACCATCGCGGCACCGCCTCCGCCGTCGATCACCACCACCACCATCCCCAATGGAATGGTGGGAGTGGCATATCCGGCGAACCTGTCCGCCACGGGTGGGGTGCAGCCGTACAAATGGTCCATCGTGGAAGGTTCCCTGCCGGCGGGATTGACGCTGGATGCAACCAGCGGGATCATCGGCGGCACACCCACGGCGGCCGGAACATTCTCTTTCGTCGCGCAGGTTTTGGATGCCCGGGCCGTCAACGCACACGCGGGGTTTCTCGATCACCATCCTGGCAGCGGTCAAGATCGCGACAACTTCTCCGCTTCCTCCCGGGGCCGTGGGAAGCCCGTATTCTCTGCAGCTAACCGCGACCGGTGGAACGCCTCCCTATACTTGGACGGCCCCGAACAGCGGCCTGCCGCCAGGTCTGAGCCTGGCATCGTCCGGCCACATCGGAGGCACTCCAACGACGACCGGCACCTTCACGTTCTCGCTGACCGCCACGGATAGCGGCGGCTACCGGGACACTGCGTCGTTCACCATGACCGTCGCGCCGGCGCTGGCCATTACAACGGCCAGCGCGCTGCCCGATGGAGCCGCCGGCGCACCGTATGAGGCGCAACTCGCCGCCACGGGCGGAACCGCGCCCTACACGTGGACCGTGGTTCCCGAACTCGGAACTCTTCCCGCGGGCGTCACTTTGAATACCTCCAGCGGGCGGCTCTCGGGAACGCCGTCGGCCGCCGGCAACTACAGCTTCTCCATGCGGGTCGATGATGCCGCCGGGAACAGCGCGGTCAAACGATTCACCATCAGTATCAGCAACGCGCTGACCATCCTCACCAAACCGCCGCTTTCGAACGGCACTGCCGGCAGCGTCTACCAGCAGCAGCTCACGGCGACCGGAGGCCAGCCGCCCTACACGTGGTCGATCAGCGCCGGCGCGTTGCCGGCGGGACTCACACTGGATGCAGCCACCGGGATCATCGGCGGCACGCCTTCCGCGGCCGGAACGTTCAACATCACCGTGGCGGTGAACGACGGACAGCAGACCGCCTCTGCCTCGTTTGGTCTCAACATCGGCGTGCCCGCGGTTCCCGCACTGTCCATCACGGTGCCTGCGGGGGCCGAAAAGCCGGCCACGCAACCCACGCTGAGCATCGCGCTCAGCGACAAGTATCCGCTGGAAATCACCGGGCAAGCCACCTTGACCTTCACGCCGGACATCGGCGCGGACGATCCCGCGGTGCAGTTCACCACCGGCGGGCGCACGGCGAGCTTCCGCCTTCCCGTGGGCGCCACGCAGGCACCCTTCAGCCTGCAGACCGGAACGGTGGCCGGAACCATCACGGTGACCTCAAGCATCCGGGCGGCCGGCCTCGATATCACGCCCACGCCGGCACCATCCACGACCATCCGAATTGCGAAAGCAGCCCCGGTGATCACCTCGATCGGCCTGACGAAAACCGGCAGCGGCTTCGATCTGGTGGTGACCGGTTACTCGACACCGCGCGACATGACCTCGGCAACGGTGGGGCTCACGCCCACTCCCGGAACGCAACTCTCGGCGAGCCAGTTCACCATTCCGCTCGCCGCAGTGTTCACCACCTGGTACCAGACGGCTTCCTCGGCGACCTACGGAAGCCAGTTCAGCCTACGGATTCCGTTCACCGTGCAAAACGTTTCCAACGCGGTTAGCTCGTTGTCCGTATCGCTCACAAACTCGCAGGGCGCCTCGGCGGTGAATAACGCATCCTTCTAAGTCAGAGCGCCATAAGTGCTTGCCAAACCCGCTTCCTGACGGTCGCGGCTCAGATACCGCTTCCGAGCCGCGACCGTCAGGAAGCGGGCAAGGTCCGCGCCGTGGCCGTTCTCGCTGCAACGCCGCGAGGACTGTATGGTGACCACTAGTTACGACCAGGTCGCCTATTCCTGTAAACCACAGCCCCAGACGCACCCCGACCGGCTGGCCACGCTGGCCGTGCTCCACGGCATGACGAGCCAACCGGTGGACGCTTGCCGGGTGCTCGAGATCGGCTGCAACGATGGGTCCAACCTGATCCCGCAGGCGTTCACCGAACCGCGCAGCCAGTTCACCGGAATCGACCTGGCGCAAACGGCGATTGACGCGGCAGGCGCGTTCAGCGCCGAGTTGAGGCTTACCAACATCCAGTTCACACAGGCCGACGTGTGCCATTGGGACGCGGCGGGGCACGAGTTCGACTACATCATCGTGCACGGTCTCTACTCCTGGGTGCCGCCGGCGGCGCGCGAGGCAATCCTGGGGATTTGCGCTTCCCGCCTGTCGCCGAAGGGGGTGGCCTACATCAGCTACAACGCTCTTCCCGGCTGCCATTTCCGGCGCTTTGTCTGGGACCTTGTACGGTTCCACACGCGCGGGATCGCCGAACCTCAACGCAAGATCGAGGAGGCCCGCGCCATCGCCCGACGGATGATCGGCCGGCTGGGAGACGAGCCGCACCAAGCGGCCATCAAGGAGGAGTTCGAAACGCTGCTACAAGCCGACGCATCGGTTCTCTTCCACGACGATCTGGCCGACGTCAACACGCCGTTTCATCTGGGCGAGTTCGTCGAGTCCGCGGCGCGCCATGGACTGCAATACCTTGGCGATGCGGACTACTCACGGGACGTGGTCCGCGAGCCGATCCTCGGAAACGGAGACTGGCTGGCCGAACGCGAGTATGCCGACTACGCCACGGGCCGCCGCTTCCGCTCCAGCTTGCTGTGCCACCGGGAGGTGGTTCTGAATCGAACCGGGGGGCGCGATCGGCTGGAAGGCCTGCTGGCCGCCTCGCCCGTGGAACCCGGACCCGAGCAGCCGGATGGAACTCAAACGTTCACTATAGCCACGGGAAAGACGCTTTCGACCAACCATCCTTTCGCGCGGCGAGTGCTGTGTGAACTCGCCGGGCGCTGGCCGGGGTGCATGCCGGCCGCCTCGTTCCTCGCCTCCGGCGAGGAGGCCGGAGCGGCCGTCGATATGTTGCTGCGCCTGTACGAATCGAAATCCATCGAGCTGCGCACCAGAATGCCGCGCCTGGTCGCGAGTGTGAGCGAACGCCCCGTGGCCAGCGCCCTGGCCCGGCTGCAACTCGCACGCGGTGGGACCACGGTGACCAACCAGCGCCACACCTCGGTGGAATTGACCGATGAACTTTCGCAAAAGCTCTTGGTGCTGATGGACGGCAGCCGGGACCGTGCCGCGCTGCTCGACGCGCTCACGGATGCCGCGGAAGCGGGAGCGGCGCCCGCGGCATGGCACGGGAACGCTCCGGCAACGCGTCTGGATCTGGAGCGGATGATCGAAGAGCGCTTGGAGGCCAACTTGTCGCTGGCGACTCGACTCTGCCTGTTGGTTAAATAAACGAATTCACAATTTCCGCCCTATAATGGGGCTAAAGGAAAAGGAGGAACTCATGAGAAGGTGGATGGCTTCCGCGGTGCTGGCCGGATTGCTGGTCTCCAGTGCCTTCGCGCAACAGAAGAAGCGCGTGGCGGTCGTGAATTTCGACTACGCCACAGTGCAGAGCGGTGTGGCGGCGATTTTCGGCACCAATGTGGACGTCGGCAAGGGGATTGCCGATATGCTGGTGGAGCGACTGGTGCAGGGCGGCGCCTACAGCGTCATCGAAAGAAAAGCTCTCGACAAGATCATCAAGGAACAGAATTTTTCCAACAGCGACCGCGCTGACCCGAGTTCCGCGGCCAAGATCGGCCGGTTGCTGGGCGTCGATGCGATCATCATGGGCAGCATCACGCAATTCGGCCGGGACGATAAGAACACCAACGTCGGCGGCGGCGCGTTTGGCGGCATCTCGAGGCGCTATGGGCTGGGCGGCGTGGGCAGACGCGAATCCAAGGCCGTGGTGGGCATAACCGCGCGCCTGGTGAATACCGACACTGGCGAAATCCTGGCGGCGGCCACCGGACGAGGTGAATCGAAGCGCTCGGGCACCAAGCTGATCGGCGCCGGCGGGGATTGGTCGGGCGGGGGCGGCGGTGCCTTCGACATGACCAGCAAGAATTTCGCCGACACCATTTTGGGTGAAGCCGTGGGGCAGGCCGTCGACGACCTTTCGGGTCAGTTACAGCAGGACGCTTCGCGGCTTCCCACGCGGGTCATCCACATCGACGGCGTGGTGGCGGACGCCACCGGTGGGACGCTCATCTTGAACGTGGGCAGCCGGGCAGGCGTGCAAGTGGGCGACCGTCTCTTCGTCCGGCGTCCGGTTCGCGTGGTCAAGGATCCCGAAACGGGCAAGATTCTTCGCCGGGTGGAGACCAACCTTGGCGAAGTCGTCATCAACCAGGTGGACGAGACGTCGTCGGTGGGCACTTATTCCGGCGCCAGTCCGGCGAAGGTAGGGGATCGAGTCGGCAACCAGTGAGGCGCTTATGGATTACGCAATTGGCTCTCGCGCGGGCGACTACGAGATTCTAGCGCTCCTTGGCGCCGGTGGAATGGGTAAGGTCTACAAGGTCCGCAACATCATTTCGGACCGGGTCGAGGCCATGAAGGTTCTTCTTCCGAACCTGGAAGGAGACCCGGAACTTGCCGACCGCTTCTTCCGGGAGATCAAGGTGCAGGCCAGGCTTGAACATCCCAACATCGCGGCGCTCTACACGGCGCTGCGTTTGGACAACCAGCTCGTGATGCTGATGGAATACGTCGAAGGCGTCACGCTGGAGGCGATGCTGAAGCACGGCCCCATCCCCATTGAGAAGGCCGTGGACTACATCGCGCAGGTCCTGTCGGCATTGTCTTACGCGCACGCGCGAGGCATCGTGCATCGCGATCTGAAGCCGGCAAACATGATCCTCACCCCCAAGGGCGTGGTCAAGCTGATGGACTTCGGCATCGCCAAGCTGGGCGCGGACCGCAAACTCACCCAGACCGGCGCCACGGTGGGCTCGCTGTTCTACATGTCGCCGGAACAGATCAAAGGCGCCACGGACCTGGACTCCCGGTCGGACCTCTATTCGCTGGGCGTCTCGCTCTATGAAATCGTCACCGGAGCCCGGCCCTTCCAAGGCGATAGCGAGTATTCGATCATGGCGGCGCATCTGGAGAAGACTCCCGTGCCGCCGATCGAAATCGACTCGTCGATGCCGCCGGCTCTGAGCGAGATCGTGCTGATGTCGATCGAAAAGGACCCGGCCAAGCGCTTTCAAACCGCCGATGCATTCCGGGCGGCATTGTTGAACGTGGGCGGGCGGCCGGCCGCTGCGCCTCCTCCGCACGTGGTGGCGGCCCCGCCGCCTCCGCCGTTCATGCCGCCACCACCATCCATGCCTCCTCCCGCGGCGCCGGCGCGGCAGGGAGGACATCGCGGACTCTATCTCGCTCTCGGCTCGCTGGTCACGATCATCGTTCTGGTGGTGGCCGCCATGCAGCTCCCGAAGTTCTGGCGCACTCGCGCGGCGAACCCCGCCGAGACGCCTTCGGTAAACGCCACGGCACCTTCGGACATCCCTGCCGCGACCACCACCCCTGCCGCGACTAGCACCGCCGAACCATCCACTCCCGTTCCAACACAGACCGATCAGCAACCGGCCGAGCCGCGCGTACAGGAGCCACGGCCGGTGAACACCCAGACGCGATCGCAGCCGGCCATGCGCCGGAGCGAGGCTGCCCCTCGTTCGGAAGCACCAGTTGAGCCCACGGCACCGCAGAGGCAGGAGCCCCCGCCACCGCAGACTTCGCAGGCCGCCGTGCCAGCAGCGCCCGCCCCCGCTAACACAGCGGAGATTCAGCAGGCCCGTGAACAACTCATGCTGCTGGGCATTCGTGCCGGGGCCGTGAAGACCAGCCTCGCAAATCTGCAGCGCGAACAAAGCCGGCAAGGCCTGGGACTTCGCGCGGATATCGCGGCGTCCGCGCAGCGGATGGAGTACTACCTCGACGAGACGGAAGCGGCACTGAAACGGGGCGACCCCGCCGCGGCGAAGAAGAATCTCGACTCCGCCGAGCGGACTGTCTCGAAGCTCGAGAGCTTTCTGGGCCACTGATTCAAGAACGGATTGAACTTGGCTGGGATCCCACGTGGGCATCCTGCGCTCCGCCACTGCCGGAACCACCGCAGAGACGCTATGACTCGACGAACATTTCTCGGCACGAGCGTTGCGGCGGCAGCCGCGGGTAGAACCCCCAACCCATACGCCATCCGCAATCAGAAGAAGCCGGTGGCCATTGCGATGTGGGACTACAGTTGGATCCTGCGCCATCACCGGCTCGGCGAGTTCGAGAACTGGGACAAGGTGCTGGACGAACTCGTGGACCGCGGCTACAACGCCATCCGCATGGACGCCATGCCGCACCTGGTCGCGCCCACGCCTGACGGCCGCTTCCAGGAGGAGTACTATTTCAAGAAAGACTCATGGACGCCCGCGCTCTGGGGCAACAACTATTCGGTGCGCGTACGCCCTCGCGACGCGCTGCTGGAGTTCCTGCCGAAGTGCTACCAGCGCGGTATTCACGTGGGACTGGCTACCTGGATGCCCGGTCCGGCGCAGCCGTTCACCACGGAGGAGGGCCTGTTCCAGGCCTGGGACGGCACCCTCAAACTGCTCGCCAAGAACGGCCTGCTGGACCGCGTCATGTACGTGGACGTGTTGAACGAGTATCCCTTCTGGACTGGCTTCGAGTGGCTCAAGAAAGGTCTCGCGGAGCGCGCCGATCTCAAGAAGTTCAAGGAGAAGAACCCGGGCGTGCATGTGCCGGACCTGGACGCCACCGGCAAGAAGAGCCGGTTCAATCCGGTGCAGAAACAGTTCTACAACAGCTTCCTTACGGGTGCGCTCACCAAGCTCAAGAAGGCCTACCCGCAACTGGACTTCTTCGCGTCGCTCGACTCCGGCATGCCGCTGGATGAGATCGATCTGTCGGCGTTCGGCGCACTCGATTATCACCTCTGGTTCAACCACCACCGCGAGATGCGCGCGGCGGGCCTGAACATCATCGCCGCGATGCCCAACGACAACCAGTTCGAATCCGCCTACGCCGAAGTGAAAAAGTTCTGGGCAGCCAACCGCACACGCATGATCGAATGGATCAGCGGCCGCATCCAGGACGTTTCCGAGCACGCGGCGCGCTTCCATATTCCGCCGGGCAACACGGAGGGCTGGGGACCGATCTTCTGGATGGACCATCCCGCGCTCGATTGGGAGTGGACCAAGGAAGCTGCCGAGATCTGTGTACCGCTCGCGCGCGAGCACGGCTACAAGTTCATCTGCACCTCGAATTTCACCCATCCCCAACACGCCGGGTTGTGGGAGCAGGTGAAGTGGCACCGCAAGATCACGTCGCTGATCCGGGCGTGAGAGCGGTGGTTGTGCCGCGCGGCCGCGTCGCCGCTATGGCACAATCAGCATCATGCGCCAACTTTCCAGACGGTCCCTGGTGGCCGCGGCCGCGCCGGCTCTGGCTCGCTCGAGCGACGGCTCCGCCGTGCGGCTTCCCAGGAAGATTCGCGTGGCCCTGCTGGGCCTGGATGGACACATCTCCGAAATCCTGTCGCCCCTGCCGCAATTGCCCGACGTCGAGATGGTGGCCGTTTCCGATCCCGATCCGGCGGCCCGCGCGCGCATCGCGAAGAACCAGCACCTGGCGCGCGCGCATTTCTACGCCGACCACCACGCGCTGCTGGAGCGCGAAACCTTGGACGTCGCCGCCGTCTGCAATCCCAACGGCGAACGCGCCGCGCTGATCCTGGCGTGCCTGGCGCGCCGGGTGCACGTGATCGCCGAGAAGCCCTTGGCCATCGAGCCAGCCGATCTTGAAAAAATCAAACAGGGCGTCGCCCGTGCCGGCGTGCGTTTGTCGATGCTGCTTCCCATGCGCTACGATCCGGTGTACCTCGCCCTCAAGCAGATCGTCGATTCCGGCGAGATCGGCGAGGTGGCTCAAATCGATGCGCAGAAATCTTACAAGGGTGGTTCCCGCGCGCCCTGGTACACCAGGCACTCTTCCTACGGCGGCACCATCCCCTGGATCGGCATCCACATGGTGGATCTCATGCGTTGGACCAGCGGACGGGAATTGACCGATGCCGCGTCGTTCCAAACGCACATCGCCTATCCGGAACTCGGCGACATGGAGAACGTCACCGCCACGCTGTTCCGCCTGGACAACGGGGGGGCCGCGACGCTGCGGATGGATTACCTGCGGCCGGAATCCGCGCCCACCCACGGCGACGATCGATTGCGCCTGGCCGGCACGCGCGGCATCGCCGAGTACATGGCCGCTACCGGTGTCACGGTGATGAGCGCGGGACGTCAACCGCGCGTCGTCACCGAACTACCGGCGCGGCGTTGGCTGTTTGCCGAGTTCCTCCAATCGGTTTACAACGGCCGGCCTGAAACGCTTAAACTCTCG
The DNA here is from genome assembly GCA_963745655.1 of Terriglobales bacterium. GTDB lineage: Bacteria > Acidobacteriota > Terriglobia > Bryobacterales > Bryobacteraceae > JAJFUV01. The sequence continues at coordinate 545,240 of CAVUYK010000013.1, forward strand.
GATATATACCGCGTGAACCACATTGTCCTGGCCGCGCGCGAAGCCGCCGAAAGGCGCCAAATCGTACACCTCTAGCCGCGATTTTACTGGTTCCCACATCTTCGAAATAAATATCAGCAACGCCTTCAAGCGGTTAGGAGCATAGCCCGGCCGTGGGAGAAACTTATCCCATTATCCTCGGGTCGTGAGGTTCAACTGATCGCAGTTGACATACGGCAGAGGACATGGGAACCGATCCGATCATCATCATCATTGGCGGACTGTGGTAGCTGGTTAGGCAGTATCAAATTCTTTCCCATGCGCCCCACAGGCGCATGTCCTTCCTAAAGAATCCACAAAAGTGGACTCCCAATCTTGGGATAAATCTGGTATGATTCCTAGGGGTACTACTGGATAGAGTACTCCTAGGAACGCCAGGACTAGCGTTTAATCTTCTAACCTATTCCAGGATCCATACATGAACTGCAAGGCCCACGCGGCCTTCGCAAGCACGTTGTTCCTTTTGGCCCTTTGGGGGGCTGGGCACGTTCCGGCCAGTCGCCCAGAGCACGCCGTCTCCCCATCCTCCCCCCGGCAGGCCGCTTCTCCCCAACCCGCCCCCCGCAGCCCGGCCGTTGAAATGTTCCGTGCGGGCCGTTACATGGAGGCCGCCCGGCTGTTTCTCGGCGAGCACGAACAGGCTTTGGCGCGCCGCGACTACAGCCGGGCGGTGACGGCGCTGAACGACGCCGCCGGTTGCTACTTCGCGACTTTCCAATACCGCCAGGCGATGCGTCTGTATCTCGAAACCGAACGATTGGCGGAGGCCACCGGACGCCTGGCCGACGGCGCTTCGTTTTACGGAAACATGTCGTCCCTGTACTTGCAGATGGGCGACATGCGGGAGGCGCGGCATGCCGCCGAAGCCGGTTTGCGAAGCCTCCGGGCCGGGGCCGCGCCGCACTATCGCGCTCTGCTGCTGTTTCAACTCGGCCGGGTCTATTTCCGTTTGGGCGAGCGTGCGCGCGGCGAGAAGATGTACCGCGCAGGGATCGAAGAGGCGGCGCAACGCGGCGAGTTAGAGGTACAGGAGCGTGGCTGGGACCACTTTGGCTGGGAGTTGCTGCTGGTACACGACTACCCAGCCGCCGAGTGCGCGCTGTCGGAAGCCTTCCGCCTGCGGCGACTGCAGCGCAGCCCCAACGTCGCGCTCAGCTATCCGAAGCTCGGGCTTCTCAAACTCGCCCAGGGCGACCTGACGACGGCCGGAGTTCTGCTGGATCAGGCGGTCGCGGCCACCCGCCGGTCGGCCACCACCATCCCACCCTGGAGCGTCTATCACGCTCGCGGCGAATTGCGCATGGCCCAAGGACGCACAGCGAAAGCGCTGGAGGATTTCCGTGCCGCGCTGGTCCTGGCCCGCCGCTGGAAGTTGGAAGTCCTGCCCGCCGACGCCGTGCGCATCAGTGCGGGCGTGGGTCTCGAGCAGATCTGTTCTTCGTTCGTGCGCGCTGGAAACCGGCTCTATGCGGAACGTCCCAACCGCGCCTTGGCCGAGGAAACCCTGACGGCGGCCGAAGAAAACCGCGCCTGGGCGTTGCGCTCGCTGCTCACCGCCTCGCAGGGAATGGAACCGGCCTTGCCCGGCGAATACTGGGAGACGCTGACCCGCTTGCAGCGGGCCGAAGTGGCCTCCCTGGCCAACGGCCGTCCGGCGGCCCTGCGGGAAGGCGAGCGGCTGCGCACGGCGCTCACGGAGATGGAGATCCGCGCGGGTCTTCGCGGGGCGCCCGGCACAGGCGCTCGCACGGCCGCGCAGACGTCGATGGTGGCCCGCATCCAACGCACGCTCGCCCCAGACGACGCCCTGTTCGTCTTCCACGCCGGCCAGAGCGAAAGTTGGGTGTGGACCGTCACGCGGGCGGATTTCGACTTGTATCGAGTCCCCGGGCTGGCCGTGCTTTCGCCTCTCGCTTTAAAGTTCCGGCAGGCGGTTCTGCGAAGCGCGCCGGAGGCGCTGGGGCTGGGCGAACAACTCTACGGCGCCCTGTTTCGCCGGGCTCCGCGCGCGGCCCTCGGGAAGCGCGACTGGATCCTGGTGGCCGATGACGTGCTCCATCATACGCCGCTGGCCGCGCTGGTTGCCGGACGGGGCCAGTCCGGTCCCACTTATCTTATCGAGAAGCACAGCCTGCGCTTCGCGCCCGCCGCCGGGCTGATCGAGCCGGGCGTAGCCGGGGCGCTGGAGGGGGACTTCCTGGGAGTGGGCGACGCAGTATTTAACACGGCGGACCGACGCTGGCGGGGCACGCCGCGAGAACCCGAAACCGGTTGGCGCGCGCTGCTTCGCCGGCTGCCGCATTTCCGCGCCGAGGCGCATGCCACACTGGCTTCCGCGGCGCCCCCGCTTGAGTTGGCCCGGCTGCCCGGCAGTCTTACGGAAATTCGCGCCTGCGCGCAAGCCTGGCGCGCTTCGCCCCCACACACCATACTACTCACGGGAGCGGAAGCATCCAGGGTTTCCCTGGAGCGTGAGCTGGCGCGGCGGCCCGCCATCGTGCACCTGGCGACCCACGTTCTTCGCAGCCGCGAGTTGGCCGCCCGCGTGAACCTGGCGTTGAGTCTCAATCCGCAAGCGCAAGTGGAACTGCTCGGTCCGGAACTGATTACAGCCTGGCGATACCCGGTGGGCCTGGTGGTGCTGAGCGGCTGCAGTAGCGGTAACTATCCGGCCAGCGGCGATTCCGCCCTGTTACGCCGCGCCACAACCTACTCCCTGCGCGCCGATGAAGTCGCGCGCCTGGCGCTGCCCGGCGAGGGAATTCCCGGCCTGTCGAGAGCCTGGCTGGCCGCCGGCGCGCGCGCCGTCGCCGCCAGCCTCTGGCCCACTCCGGACGACACCGGGGAACTGTTCCGCTCGTTCTACTCGAATCTTCGCGAGTCCTCCGGCGCCGGAGTCGGCGTCCGGACGGCCCACGCACTCCGACAAGCCCAGCTCCATATGTTGCGGTCATCGAGTTGGCGTTCCCAGCCGCGTTATTGGGCGGCATTCTTCATAACCGGCAAGGAATGATCTGGCATGTTAAGTCTGCACAACGAGAAGCTTCCCGAATCCCAATGTCCGGAGCCCGCTCCGGACACAAGCTATATCGACGAGACCACCCAAGAATCTCAACCCGTTACGGCGGACTGGGCCGCTCTGGTCAGACGCGTCCAGATCGACGACCCTGGGGGCATGGAGGCGCTCTACCGCGTGTTCGCGCGCGGAGTCCGTTTCTATTTGTGCCACCATCTCGGCCCGCAGGAACTGGACGACAAAGTTCATGATGTCTTTTTGATCGTAGTGAACGCCATCCGGCGGGGAGAGGTCCGCGAACCGGAACGGCTGATGGGATTCGTCCGCACGGTGGTGCGGCGCCAGATTGCCGCGCACATCGACCGCGCGGTACAGAACCGCAAGGATCAGGTAGACGTCGAATCGGGCGTCCACCTGGTGGATGTGAGGTTGAACCCCGAGGAAGGCGCCATCGAGAATCAGAAGACCGAACTGATGGAGGGGATTTTGCGCAGCATCTCCCTCCGCGATCGCGAGATCCTCACCCGCTTCTACCTCCAGGAGCAACCCCAGCAGCAGATCTGCCTGGAAATGGACTTAACGGAGACCCAGTTCCGGCTTCTGAAGTCGCGGGCCAAGACCCGCTTCAGCGAACTGGGACGCAAAAGATTACTCAAGAAACCGATCCCCGCAATTTGCCTGAGAAAAGTGGCGGGCTTGGGGCACTAGTCTGGTGTGGTGGTGCGGAAGGATAACAAGACTGCCATTAGACAATATATAAGTGAGGAGACTTCCGTACCATGCCAAGCGAAAATGGTTTGCACACCTGCGACGACGAGCTGGAGCGTTATGTACTCAGAGGATTGGACGAACCGGAAGTTGCCAAGGTGGAAGAGCACCTTCTGGTTTGCTCAACCTGTCAGGCGCGCCTGGAAGAGACCGAGTCTTTCATTATCGCCATGCGCTCCGCGGCTCGAAAGCTGCGCGCGGAGCCTCCGTCAGCCTGGGAGGAGCTAAGAAGCCGAATTTCGAGACTGGTGGCCATGCCCACCCCCGTCTGGGCCACCGCCGCGGTGGCGGCGCTGGTAGTTTGTGTTCTGGCGCTGGCGCCTTCGATCCTGAAGCATCCGTCCGCGACGCCCGCCTTTGCCGTGGCTTTGGAAACGGCGCGAGGAGTCGAGGGCCTAACCGAAAGCCGGGTACCGGCGAATTCGCCGCTGCTGCTTTCGATCGACCTGAGCGAGTTTCCCGCGCGCGATTCCTACAAAGTGGAAGTCGTGGACGGGTCGGGAAAAACCGAGATGGAGCTGACCGTGGCGCCGGCCAACCGGCGCCTGGTGGCGAACACCGGCCGGGCGCCTGGGCGCCGGACGCCATTGGATACGCTTGTACAGTTCGAGCGAGCCGCACACCCTGCTGCGCGAGTACGCCGTCAAGGCCCAGTAGCCGGGCGCGCCACGCCCCTTACTTCACGGCCACTAACGAAACCTCTTCCAATTTGGGCCAGCGGTCTTCCGCATCGGGATTCCGTGCCGCGCCCGGGAGTGGCTGGACAGTGGTTCGAGTAGGCTTGAGAAGCGTGAAATATTGGCCGTAGACGCGATTCATGGTGGAGAATTCGTCTATGTTGTCCAGGTAGACGTTGGTGGCAACCACGTTCGAGAAGTTCAGTCCTTCCTCCTCCAGACCGTCGAGCAGGTTTCGCATGGTCTGCCTTACCTGGTGTCCTATCGAAGCGGCATAGATTCCCGCACCGGGGCCCGGGAATGAATCCTGGCATGACCGAGCAGTACAGCGTATCGCCCGCCCAGACGCAGGGGCTCGTCAAAGTGTCCGGAGGCACGTTGCGCGGCCGCACGGTTTTGCGGCGAGTCAAGTCGCGCACCGCCACGCCGGAGAATTCCACGTTGGCTCCGCCGGGGAGTTTGTCGACGGCGATGGCGGTGCGAGCCGGCGGGTTGGCCGTATCTATGCGCCGCAGGTAGGCACCGTCCAGTTCCCCGGCTGGAATCGCCCACGTGGTGTAGGGACTGGCCAGCACCAAGTGGCGGAAGTCCATGCCGGCGGCCTTCAGCGTCCGGGCCATGCGGTCCAGCGCCAGGCGCACTTCGGAGGCGGCGTCCGGCGGTACCACGCCCGTGCGCGCGTCGAGGCCGAAGCAACCTGAAATATACAGGCGCTCGCCGGCGAACACGGCCGCTGGTACGCTGGCCCCGCGCGGTTCGCCCGGCAGCCTGACGATCTTCTTGCGCTTAAGATCCCGCACGGCCACCGCCGTCACTTCCACCGGCGTCGAGACCGGCATGCGGTGGACGCCCATCACCTGCCGCGCGGGCGGATTCTTGACGAAAAACTCGCGCCACACGGCGTCCACGCGGGGATACGCGCTCATGTCGGTCAGATAGAGCTGCGTCGAAACCACGTGCTCCATGGTGAGGCCGGCGGCTTCGACAATGGCGCGTATGTTGGTGAGCGTATCGCGGAGTTGCTGTTCGACGTTGCCGGCGATCTTGCCCTGGGCGTTGAGCGCGCCCTGCCCTGAGACATACAGGCAATCGGAGGTAAGCAGGCCGGGACTGTACGGGCCCACCACCGTGGCGCCTTTGGGCGCGATCACCTGAATCTCGGCGCCGGCCAGGCCGAGCGCGCACAGGAGCAGTACGAACAGTCGAATCATATCCCCTCACTTCGGAAATTTCCAGATGCCTATGGCGTTCCGGCCCAACAGCAGGACGCGGTCGGCGTCGGAGTAGAAGTCGCAGACCTTCTCCACAAATTCGAGTTCCTGGTTCATGGGAAGTTCCCAGCGCGGCCTCGGGTAACTCGTGCCCCATACCAATTGTCCCGCCCCGAACTCCTCGTAGATGGCTTTGTAGAACGGCAGCGTGTCTTCGTAAGGCCAGCGCTTCAGCTCCGACATCTCGTAAGGTTCGCTGCTGCTGATCCAGACGTGCGGGAAGCGCTTCAACCGGAACATCTTGCGGAATTCGCTCCAGCAGTCGCGGGCTTTCAGATCGGGCTTGCCGGCGTGGTCCACCACGATCTTGACGCCGGTGAACCGCTCCGCTATATCTTCCAGCATGGGCATCTGTTGCGGCAAGATGTAGAAGTTGAACACGGCCCCCAATCGCTCGGCTTCACGCCACAGCGGGTAGGACTCGCGCGCATTCAGCCAGGTCGATTGGGGATGGTAGATGGGGCTGAAGCGCATGCCCTGGAACGCATGCTCTTTCATCCAGTAGCGCAGCCGCCCGGGCGCGTCCGGCGCGAGCGGATTCAGCAAACCGTGCGCCACAAACAGCTTGGGGTACTTGTGCAGCGAGTAACTGATGTAGGAATTGTCCCAGCCGTAGTAGCGCGGGTTGATCAGCACGCCGTACCGCAAACCAAACTCGCGCATCATCGCAACTTGATTTTCGATGGGCGCCGAGATGCGCGGCCTGGTCTCGGGTCGCTCGGGGTGGCGGAACGGGAAGCGCTGTTCGAGTTCGATGGACCAGACTTCCAGGTGCGTATCGACGACCAGCCGCCGCGATCCCGCGCCGGCCGCCGCTCCCAGCAGCAGGTCGCGCCGCGACGTCCCAGCGGATTGAACAGCGCGCGCCATCCCATCCATTTAAACACTTGTGTCCACGCCAGGCTGATCGCTTACATCAAGTTGTCAAGGTGCACATCCGCTAAAATCGAACCATGAGTTTCCTCTCGGAACCCGATTTCAAGGAGCGGCCTGTTCGCGCCGTGCTGCGCCGGGTACACTGGCGGCTCCACTGGGTCCTTCGCCCCGATAAACCGCTGGTGGTCAGGAACTGGTGGGACGGTGTAGAGATCAGCCTCTCGCGCTCAGGTTCCGCGGCCCACGTGTTCTACGTGAGACGGGTGCCGACGCCAAAGCGCGAATTCTGAAGGAACTGCTGCGTGAGGGGATGGTCGCAGTTGACGTGGGAGCACATATTGGCGCGTACACACTGGTCCTCTCGCGCATGGTCGGTGAGTCCGGCTCCGTCTATGCCTTCGAGCCCCAGCCGGACCTGGCCGAACTCCTCTCCGGGAACGTCTCAAGGAACCAGATGGGAAACTGCGTTGTATTCGCGGCCGCCCTCGGAAATAGTGACGGCGAAGTTAACTTTGCGACCGAGCCCAGATCAAAGGGCGGCTGGATAACGAAAGACGAAGCCGGCCGGGTTCCGTGCACCACCATCGACAGCTTCTTTCGAAACCATCGCCTCAACCGCCTCGACTTCATAAAGCTCGACGCCGCCGGCAACGAACTGGCGGTGCTGCAAGGGGGCGCGGAATGCCTGCGCAACCTGCGTCCTGCCATTTACTGCAGCTTGTACCATCCCAAGGTGACAAGGGAACGGCACGGCTACGAGATCACGGAAATCACGGACCTCCTCGGCGAATACGGATACGAGATGTATATGTGCTGCGACGAGAGCGCGGATTGCGAGAGATTCCCGATTAGGTCTCACAACGATGTGATGCGCCGCTTCGGGGAGACCGGGCCGTATGGGTACGCGTTAGTTGCGACCAGACGGGTGTGAAATCGGCTCTGCGCATGGAATCAAAAGGAACCGCCGCCAGCTCTCGCCGTCACCCGGCACATCTTCGCGCGATCGGGCAGGACGGTGGCCGCGAGAGAGCATCGATTCCGCGCGCGTTCGGGCGTGAGCGTGATGGATGCCGGATGGTCCGGCGGCCCGGCACGAGCCTCGCTCCGGTTACGACAGACGTTCGAGCAGCGCCTGGAATCGCGCTTGAGCGCGCACCGCGTCGAGGTTGCTGTCGTAAACGTACCAGCCCTTCTGCGTGAGGCCCTTGGCGACGGCGCGCTCCAGGCAATCGATGGCTTCGTCGATCACTCCCAGCATGGAGTAGATGCAACCGACGTTGTAAAGCAGCATGGGATTGTCGGGCTCGGCGGCGAGGGCGCGCTGGGCCCACTCCCGGCCGCGCTCGCGCTCGCCCACGGCCACCATGCCGTTGGCGGCCATGTAAAGCGCGCGGGCGTCGTCGGGATTGAAAGCCAGGTGCTGCTCGGCGGCCTCGATGCCTTTCAAACGTGAGAGGCGGGCGTCTTCGGCGCGGCCCAGATCGTCGTAGATCTGCCCCACCAACAGCGGCGACTGGTAGTCTTCCGGACGCACGCGCATAGCCTCTTCGTAACGCTGTATGGCTTTTTCACGCTCGCCGTGCACGAAGGCGTGGCGCGCGTAGAAGTAGTGCGCCTCGAAAAGATTCCCGTCCAGCCGCAACGCGGTTTCGAAGGCCGCCGTGGCCTCCTCGTCGCGCCCGCTCACCGACAGAACCACGGCGCGCGAGGCGTGCGCCTGGGCGGATTCGGGGTCCAGTTCCACGGCCTTCGCACTGGCCCAATCGGCCTGCTCGAGAATGCCCGCGTGGCGTTCGGAATAAAGGTAGAGATACGACCAGCAGTCCGCCAGGCCCGCGAACGCCAGCGCGTAGGAGCCGTCGCGCTCGACGGCGCGTGTGAACAACTCGGTGGCGTAGGAAACGTCCCGGGGACTGTAGTGGTAAAAGTAGCCGCGGCCGCGCAAGTAGAAATCGTACGCCTCCGTGTTGTTGGTGGGCGCTTTCTTCAGGGCCGCCCTTTCGTTAGGGCTGAGCGTGACTTCCAACTCCTGGGCCACGTGCCGGGCGATCTCTTCCTGCATGGCGAAGATGTCGCTCAAGTCGCGGTCGAAGGCCTCCGACCAAAGCTGGTAGCCGCTTTCGGCGTCGGCCAGTTGCACGGCGATGCGCAATCGCTGGCCCGATTTACGCACGCTGCCTTCCAGCAGCGTGCGTACGCGCAGCTTGCGGCCTATCTCCGAGATGTCGGCGGCGCGGTCCCGGAAGCGGAACGCGGATGTGCGGCTGGCGACGCGCAGACCTTGAATACGGCTCAGCGCGTTGAGTATCTCCTCGGCGATGCCTTCGCAGAAATAACCCTGGTCCTGCTGCTGGCTCAGGTCGGCGAAGGGCAGGACCGCAATGGAGAGTTCCAGATCCTTTCTCTCCGGAACGCGGACCGCGAGCTCGGTGCGCCGGCTCTCCCACCATGCGTCCAGTTCGCCGCGGTAGGCGTACACCGAACCAAGCTTGTCGTGCTGCAGGCGATGGACCGGCAAGCCTTCCTCGCGCTCCCAGCGCTGCACGGTGCGAGCGCCGCGGTTCAGGTAGGCGGCTATTTCCTTCCAGCTATCCAGCCGGCCGGAAGAAGAGCCGGCGCCGGGATTCGCCGTATCCGGAGTCTGGGCCATGGTCAATCCGCCTGTGTCGTGGGCGCCTGATCGGCCAGCTTGTTGAGCCCGTCGATGTAAGCCTTGGCACTGGCCTCAATCACGTCGGTGGAAGCGCCGCGGCCCATCACGCGCCGGCCGCCGTCTTCCAGTTGCACGGTGACTTCGCCCAGCGCCTCGGTGCCACTGGTGACGGCGCGGATCTCGTAGCGGGTGAGGCGCGCCGAACTCCTGGCGACCATGGCGATGGCGCGGTACACGGCATCCACCTGGCCGTCGCCCACCGCCGCGCCTTCCTTCACTTCGTCTTTCACCTTCAGGCGCACGGTGGCGGTGGGAATGGCCGCGGTGCCGCTGTAGGCGTGCAGGTACTCCAGGTGATAAACCACCGGCACTTCGCGAATCTCATCGTGGAGGATGGCGATGAGGTCTTCGTCGAAAACTTCCTGCTTCTTGTCCGCCACGGCCAGGAAGCGCTGATAGGTCTGATTCAATTCGGCCGGCGAGAGTTTGTAGCCGAGCTTCTCCAGGCGGTCGCGCAGGCCGTGGCGGCCGGTGCGCGCCGTCAGCACCACGCGGCTTTCGGCGAAGCCCACGTCCTCGGGCCGCATAATCTCGTAGGTCTCGCGCTGCTTCAGGAAGCCGTCCACGTGAATGCCGGAGCTGTGCGAGAAGGCGTTGCCGCCCACTACGGCTTTGTTGGGCGGCACCGCCATGCCGAGCATGTCCGCCACCAGGCGGCTGGTGCGGTGGAACTCGCGCGTGTCGATGCCGGTGCGCAGGCCGTAATAGTCGGCGCGGGTGTGCAGCCCCATCACCACTTCCTCGAGCGCCGCGTTACCGGCGCGCTCGCCGATGCCGTTGATGGTGCCTTCCACCTGCCGCGCCCCGTTGCGCACGCCGGCCAGCGAGTTGGCCACCGCCAGCCCCAGGTCGTTGTGGCAATGCACGCTGATGATGGCTTTTCCGATATTGGGAACTTTTTCGCGGATGGCGCGGATGAGCGCTCCGAACTGCTCTGGCACGGTGTAGCCGGTGGTGTCCGGAATGTTCACCACATGAGCGCCGGCGCCGATGGCGGCTTCCAGCATCTCGAACAGATAGGCCGGTTCGGCGCGGCCGGCGTCTTCGGCGTAAAACTCGACTTCGGCGGCCAGGCTCTTGGCCAGCTTCACGGCGTCGACGGCCATTTTGATGAGCTTCACGCGCTTCTGGGCCATGGTCTTGCCGTACTTGTCGTCGCGGAATTTGCCGGCGATGTGAATATCGGAAACCCCGATGCCGGTGTGGATGCGCGCCCGCTTGGCTTTGGCCAGCGCCTTGCCGCAGGCCTCGATGTCGCTCGGAACCGCGCGCGAAAGGGCGCAGATGGTGGCGTTGCCGATTTCCTTCGCCAGCAGCCGCACGGATTCGAAATCCTCGGGCGAGGAGGCCGGATAGCCGGCTTCAATCACATCCACGTTCAAGCGCGATAACTGCCGGGCGAGGGTGAGCTTCTCACGGCTGCCGAGCCGGGTTCCGGCGGCCTGTTCGCCGTCTCGCAAAGTGGTATCGAAAATGGCAACTCTATCTTTCATCGGGCGGTTCCAATTAAGGCCAGCATAGCAATACCGCAAAAACCGGGACAGTCAGCAATTTCACCATTACGCTGCGGAGCATGCCTGAGGAGCCGCAAAAAAGGTGAAATTGCTGACTGTCCCGGTTTATTTCGGTTTTCGCAGTTCTTCCCAGAGGGTGATGGCTAGGGTGCTGGCCAGCACCAGCACGCCGCCGAGGAGCGCCATGGGACTGAGCCGTTCGCCCAGCCAGATGGCCGCCACGGGCAAGCCGAAAACCGTCACCAGGTAGTTGCAGAGCGCGGCCTGTATGGCGTCCAGCTTCTGGAGCGCCTTCAGGAACAGCACCATGGAGAGGTAATTGTGGAAGAAGGTGAGCAACCCCATGCCGGTCCAGGTCCGCGCAGTGAAATGCGGGATGGCGCGGAAGCTCTCCGGTTCCAGCCAAAGCACCAGCGGGGTCACGATCAGGAACATAGCCGCGTAGGTGTAAAACAGCATTTCCATGGGCGAGTAGCGCTCCAGCATGCGCTTGCCGTAAGAGTTGTAGAAAGCGCTGCCAAGGGTGCCGGCGAATATCAAGAGATTTCCCACTAAATATCCGGAACTAAAATCGAAGTTTCGCAAATCGCCGCCCGAGCACAGCACCACGCCCACCAGAGCCGCGCCGAAGCTGGCCCAGCGCACCGGCGTCATGCGCTCGCCAAGGAACAGGACGGCGAACATCGCCGTGCTTACCGGCATGGTCAGCATCAGCAGCGCGCCGTTGCTCGCCAGCGACATGCGGGTACCCCAGGTCAGGATGACCTGGCCGGGGAAGACGCCCAGCGCGGCGAGCAGCAAGAAAGTCAGCGCGTCCTTCTTGCGCAGCGGCGTGCGCCGCTTTTCCAGATGGATCAGCGGGTAGAGCATCAGGGTGGCGAGCGTCATGGGCGCCCATACCGTGAACAACGCGCCCACCTGGCCTTCCACCAGTTTGATGCAGGTGAACTGAAGCGCCCACATCAGGTTGCAGGCGACCAGAAGCAGCCAGCTCAGCATGCGTTTAGAACTTCACCTGTTTCTGATATTTTTCGGCCAGCCCGCGGATGTCGTAGGTGAAGTCCACCCAGACCTTTTCCCACTGGGCGGCCTCGGCCTTGGTGTAGCGGTAGAAGCCCTTCTGGTTGGCGATGCCCAGGGCGCCGCTTTTCACCATGCCGCGCATCAGGTGGGGCACTTTGGTGGAACTGTCCAACTCCGGCAGCAAGCCCTCCATCACCGCCAGGTAGGCCGGAATGCCGGTGAGATCCATCCAGCGGAACGGCCCGGCGATGGTGGACCACCAGCCCATGTCGTTGCGGTAGGAACGGTCGACGGTCTCGATGTCGGCCACGCCGGCTTCCACCAGGTGGAACGCTTCGCGCAGCATGGCGTACATCAGGCGGTTGGAGATGAAGCCGCGGATGTCGAAGTTAAGCACCGTGGGCATCTTGCCGCACACCGCGCCCACGCGTTTGGTGAGGTCGATGGTGCGCCGGGAAGTTTCCTTGCTGGGAATGATCTCGAGGTACTGCATGATCTCGGCCGGCTCGCCCCAGTGCATGCCGATGAAGCGCTCCGGATGCTGGCGCCCCTTCTGCAGCAGCGAGATGGGGATGCTCGAGGTGTTCGATGCGATCACGGCGCGCGCCTTGACGGCGCTTTCGAGCTGATCGTAAATCTCACGTTTGAGCGCGAGGTCTTCCTTCACGGTTTCGACCACGAAGAAGCATTCCCGTAACCCGTCGATCGAATCGGTGAGCTGGTAGCGCTTCTTCCAATCCGCGATGGCGGAGCGCGGCACCACCTTACGGCGCGCCAACTCGCTCAACGCAGTCGCGATGTGCTTCAGGCTGGCCTGCGCGCGGCTGGCCGTGCGGTTATAGGCCACCACGTGAAAACCGCGCGAGAGAAGGCAACTGGCGATGCCCTGCCCCATGAGTCCCAGACCGATCAACCCGATGGGCGCGCCGGCGGGAAAAGGTTTGTTGTGGGTCATGCTTTCTTCCACTTTCCTTCCGTAAAGTCCGGAAAATCAATCGTGCTCGCCCCGGCCGCCACCGATTGGATGGTCAGCGGGAAGATGGCGCTCCAGGTGGCCGAATCGTACACGTCGATGGGCGTCTGGGTGCGTTGCCGAACGGCTTCGACGAAATCCCTCAGCTCGAAGTAGTCGCCGCCGCCGTGGCTGTAACGGCCGGCCGTGGCGGCCGCCTGCTTCCACATGGGGTGCTCGTACTGGTCGTAGTAGGGCTGCATGTCGGACCATTTCTCGGTCTGCTTAGGGTCGTCGCTTTCCACGTAGATCTTGTCCAGTGTACCGGAATAGCTGGCCTTGGTTCCCTGCACGCGAAAAGCCAGGTCGTAAGGCCGGGGCGTCTGCATCTCGTAGCCCAGCGTAACCGAGTAGCCGCGGGCGGTCTGTAGGAGCGTGGTGTTTACGTCGCCCGACGCGTAGCGGCGCGTGGCGGACGGGTGCGAAGCGCCAAATTTGCGCGCGGCGTAATTGTTGAGGCCGCGCGAGACCGTGCTCATGGACACCAGGCGCGTAAATCGGTCGCCATGGTTGATGTTCATCCAGCGGCAGATGGGGCCGATGGGGTGGGTTGGATAGAGATTGCCGTTCGAATTGCGCGGCGTGGCGGCCGCGCCAGGCCAGATCGCCATTTTCCAAGAACGCGAGAAAGCGAGCAGTCGTGATGATAGCCGCCCGCGCAATGCACCACCTCGCCGAACAATCCCATTCGCACCATGTTGAGCACCAGCATGACGTTGCGGAAGTAGTTGACGTTTTCGAGCATCATGCACGGCATGCGGGTCTCGCGGGAAGTCTTTACCAGATCCCAACACTGTTCCAGCGTGATGGCAGCGGGCACTTCCACGGCGGCGTACTTGGCCGCGCGCATGGCCGCCACCGAGACCGGCGTGTGCCACTGCCAGGTGGTGGCGCAGAGCACGGCGTCCAGATCGTCGCGCAGCACCAGGCGGCGGAAATCCTCCTCGCCGCGCGAGTAGCCTTCCGGCCGCTTGCCGCGGACCTTTTCGACCAGGTCGAGCGCCCTGGCCAGGTTCTTCTGGTCGATGTCGCAGACGGCCGGCACTTCGACGCCTTCGAGATCAAGCAGAATGCGCAGCAGGCCGCGCCCGCGCCCGCCCACGCCCACCACACCGATGCGCACCGGCTTGGTGCCGGCCAGGGCGGCCGAAGCCAGCGCCGTGCCCAGGAATGCTCTTCGATGAATCTGTTTCATGGCAATGATTCCCAATCTTGTTAGTGTAGCCGGATGTAGAAGGGCTGGTGCTTACGGCCGCGCGTCCGTAGCGCCGCCGCGCATGCGCGCCAGCACGGCCCAGGCGAGATAGCCGACCGGAGGCAGCGCGGCGGCCAGCACGAAGCCGAGGTCGAAGCGGCCCCGGTCGAAAAAGCGTCCGAATACCGGCATGATCAGGGCCACCGCGCCGGACCAGGCGCCGGCACACAGGCCGGCGATAAGTCCGGCGTGCGCGGAGGAGAAAACGCGCGTGGCGTAAGCCACCGGCAGGATGATGAAGCCCGAGGCCGCGAACATCGCCAGACACATCAGCGCGATGGTCAGCGGAAAAGATTTGAGATACGTGGTGGCCGCCAACGGCAACCCGAGGACCGCGGCGGCGGCCATCAGGCGGCCGAGCGGCCGGACGCCGTCCCCGGCGCGGCGCGCCGAGCGGTCGGAGAGCCATCCCCACACGAAATAGCCGATCTCCCAACCCAGCGGCGGCAGCCACAACACGGCGCCAATTTGCGCCTGCGAGCGCCCCAGTTCGCGGTTCAGATACAGCGCCGCGCCATAGATGACCAAGGCCAGTGGAATGGCGCCCAGCGCGTAGGCCAGCATGGCCGCCCACACGCGCGGATCGCGGTATTCGACGCGCACGCCCCCGCCCGCGCCCGGCCGCTCGTGCCGCTCCGGCTTGCGGCGAAGGTCCGGACGGCGGCTGACGAACCACCACACCACCAGCCACAGAAGACCCAGAAAGCCCGTGAAGAAGAAGGCGGCGCGCCATCCCCAATAAAGAGCAATAGGCGTAATGATCACCGGCGTCACCACCGCGCCCAACGAGCCTCCGCTGTAGGCCACCGCCACGCCGCGCGCGCGTCCCTCGGCCGGAAGCGTTTGCACCACCGCGCGCAACCCGCCGGGGAAGGTGGCGCCCTCGCCAAAGCCCAGCGCCGCGCGGGCGGCGGCGAAGCTCAGGAAACCCATGGCGAAGGCGTGCGAGATGGAAGCACCGGTCCAGAACGCCACCGCCACCAGCATGCCCACGCGCAGGCCCACGCGATCCAGCCACACGCCCCACAACGGATTGGCGACCGTGTAGGCGATCGAGAACGCCGAGATCACGTAGCCGTATTGCTCCGCGCTCATACCGGTTTCCCGCAAGATGGTGGGTGAGAGCAGGGCCAGGGTGTTGCGATCGATGTAGCTGATCAGCGAGACCAGCAGCATGGTGCAGGCGGGCGTCCAGCGGCGGATGGTTTGATTCACCGGAATTTCACATGATAGCAGCGCGGCGCCCGGATTCGTTCACAGGTTTGGAAATCGCCGTAATTCAAAGGAAATACAAGGATTGTTCCGGAAAATCGGACCGCGAATTTGGACCTCGGTGCTAGGATGATCCTGGATTCGACCGGGAGGAAGCATGACGGAACCTGTGAAGATTCTGGCCATCGACGGCGGCGGCATTCGCGGCATGATCCCCGCCGTGGTATTGGCCCACCTCGAACGGAAAAAGGGCCAGAAGATCGCCGAGATGTTCGACCTCATTGCCGGCACGTCCACGGGCGGCATTCTGGCTCTGGCCTTGACCAAACCGGACGCCAGCGGCAAGCCGCAATATGCGGCCGAGGACGTGGTGAGGCTCTACCAGCGGGAAGGGCGCCGGATTTTCCACCGCTCGGCCTGGCACATGGTGAATGCGCTCGGCAGTCTGGCCGAGGAGAAATATCCCAGCTCAGGGATGGAAGGCGTGCTCGAAGATTACTTCGGCGAGGCGCGGTTGAAAGATGCGGTGACTGATGTTCTCCTCACCAGCTACGAAATCGAACGCCGGTTCCCGTTTTTCTTCAAGAGCCGCAACGCCAGGGCGAAACCAGATTACGATTTCCCCATGAAGCGCGTGGCGCGCGCCACCAGCGCCGCCCCCACTTTCTTTGAGCCGTGCAAGTTGGACGTGGAGACAGCCGACGACTACTACGCCCTGATCGACGGCGGCGTCTATGCCAACAACCCGGCCATGTGCGGACTGGTCGAGGCCCGGACCTACTGGCCGGAGGCGCGGGATTTTCTGGTTGTCTCGCTAGGCACCGGCGAGCAGTTGAAGCCGCTGCCGTACGGCCAGGCCAAGGGCTGGGGCGTGGCGCACTGGGCCAAGCCGGTGCTCGAAATCGTGCTTGACGGCGTGAGCAGCACGGTGGATTATCAGATGCGCCATTTGCTTCCGGCGACGCCGGCTGGGGTGCCGCGCTACTTCCGCTTCCAGACCAGGCTGATACACGGCAGCGAATCGATGGACGACGTTTCGCCGGAGAACCTTCGCGGCTTAAAGCTGCAAGGCGAAGCGCTGGCGCGGGATCGCGAGGCGGACCTGGCCGCGCTGGCCGGGTTGCTGTAACAACAAACGAGGGTTACACGCCGCTCACGTTTTCCGATACTCCCATTGCAGAAACTGTTTTTCATGAAGTATGATTTTCGCGGGATACGCTGCCCTTATCCACGCGTTTGGCCTTCGTGTGCCGCTGCCCCGAACGCTCTCCGCCATCGGCCAGCGCCACCGCGTGCGCAACCAGGGCGGATGGCGCATCCTTACGCCGAGACATGCCCCTACACCCGACTTGGAAGGGCATCTCAGATTCGCTCTGAAATACGAAGGGCTGGACCTGGCCGTTCTGAAGCGGCTGTTCACTGTGTTGGCGCCTTCCGAGTTCGGGGCGATCGTTCGAGCCAAGCCCACCGGGAGCTACTCCCGGCGAATATGGTTCCTGTATGAGTGGCTGCTGGGAAAACGCCTGGATCTGGACGATGCAGTCAGGGGCACTTATACGGACGCCGTCGACCGCGACCAGCAATGTTCGATAGCGGGCGAGAACTCGGCCCGTCATCGTGTCCGCAACAATCTGCCGGGAACGCCGGCGTTCTGTCCGCTAGTTTTCCGGACCGTCAAGCTGCAACAGTTCGCGGCGATGGATCTGGTCCAGCGCGCCCGGCACGCTGTCGCCGGCGTGCCGAAGGATCTTCTGGCGCGCACGGCGGCCTTCCTGCTACTCAACGATTCCAGGTCAAGCTACGCCATCGAAGGGGAACGTGCACCCCAGGATCGTATCCAGCGTTGGGGGCGTGCGATCAGCGAGGCGGGCCAGCGGCCCGTCGACTCCGATGAACTGCTGCGGCTGCAGGCGATCGTCATCGGTGACGCGCGGTTTGTGCGTCTGGGATTGCGCGAGGATGGCGGGTTCGCCGGTGAACATGACCGGGACACGCGCATGCCCATTCCGGACCACATCAGCGCGCGGCCTGAGGATCTGCCTTCGTTGATGGAAGGGATGTCCTCGTTTGAGCGTGTGGCCGCACCTGGCCTGGACGCGGTGATTGCCGCCGCCATGTTGAGCTTCGGCTTCGTCTACGTCCACCCGTTCGTGGATGGAAACGGCCGCATACACCGATACTTGATTCATCATGTGCTCGCCCGGCGCGGTTTCAATCCCGCCGGTGTCGTCTTTCCAGTCTCGGCGGCAATCCTGGAGCGGATCGACGAATACCGCGCCACCCTGCAAGAATACTCGCGGCGATTGCTGCCTGTGATCGACTGGAAGCCCACCGCCGACGGCAACGTAAATGTCCTGAACGACACCGCCGACTTCTACCGCTTCTTCGATGCGACGCCTCACGCCGAATTCCTGTACGCCTGCGTTCAGAAGACCATTGAAGAAGACCTTCCGCGCGAGACCGCGTTTCTCGCACGATACGACCAGTTTCGCCAGCGCATCGAATTGATAGCCGATATGCCGGATCGCACGATCGATCTGCTATTCCGGTTTCTGCACCAGAATCAAGGACGGCTGTCCATGCGCGCGCGAGAGCAAGAGTCTGTTCAGATGAGAGAAACGGAAGTCTCCGCGGCCGAAGCGGCGTATGGGGAGTTGTTTCACGCCGCGCCCTAGCTGCCGCGTGGCGCGCGATTCCGGAAGCTCACTCACCTGCCAGGACTGGAATTCGACTGAAATTCCTCTTCGCTTTCCCGGCTCACCGGGTGCGTGGATGGGTCGCAAGGCGGGCGCGATGCCGAGTTGTCGTTCCTAATTCTGGCGGAGTTCCTCGAACGCGTTTCTGGACCGCGAGTGGCACAGGTCCGGGATGGCGACAAATCAGCCGAGTGGATTCGGTCCGTAAACTGTGCGGCGTTACTGGTGGGTAATGCTTTCCGGCGCATGTGGAGCTTCGGCTCGTGTGGCACGCGGCCGGTTTACCACTTGACCAGTTCCACGCGACGATTTTTAGCCCGCCCCTCTTCGGAGTCGTTCGAGGCGGCCGGTGCGTATTGGCCGCATCCGAAGGAGTCCATCCGGTTCGCTGCAATCCCATATTTGGAAGTCAGTTCGCGTACCACTGTCGCTGCCCGGCGTCGGCTGAGATCCAGATTGTAGTCGGGCTTGCCTTGATTGTCCGTGTGACCCACAACATGTATGTTTAAACGCAGATTGTCTGCCAGCAGCCTCCCGATCTCCTTGAGCGTGAGTTCCGAATCGGGACGGAGCGTGTCTTTGTCCGTATCGAAATTGATTCCGTACAAAACAACTTTGCCCGAATCCGCGAGGGCCTTCGACATATCCGCCGCATTGAGTAGCGTCATGTTCTCGTCCATCGCTTGCGGCGCGATGACGATGAGTTCGGCCAGGGCGCTCTCCTTGGCCACAGAGCTCTCAAGCCGCGGGGGGATCACTCCGTCCCGATAGCTGGTTACGAAAATGTAATAGTACGTGGGCTTCGCGTCTTTCGATTTCGCGACCAGAACGCGCTCCTGGTCCTCGTTATAGGCGAGGATCTGTCCAATTTGGTCCTCTTCCGCGGCTTGATTGAGCGTGGGGCCGAACCATCCCTTTTCGCCGGCTCCCTTTTCATAAAGTGGCGTTAGCCCGAGGCGTTGAAACTCGAGCTGATAGTTGCGAA
Organism: Terriglobales bacterium; assembly: GCA_963745655.1. GTDB lineage: Bacteria > Acidobacteriota > Terriglobia > Bryobacterales > Bryobacteraceae > JAJFUV01. The sequence continues at coordinate 564,297 of CAVUYK010000013.1, forward strand.
ACAATTCGGCGGGCGAGCGGCCTGCGGGCGCCAGGTAGGTATAGCGGCCGACCAACCCCTCGGTCTTCAGGCTTTTGGCGTAGGCAGGCGGGGAAACCTCGGTGGGAGGGCCGAGAGGCAGCAAAAATTCGTCGAATTTTGGGGCGTGATAACCAATGATCTCACTGCCCGTGTAGCGCTTCACACCAGCCGGATCTTTGGATCCCGGAATATCGGTCGCGCGGCCGTTTAGCGCGAAAGCCATCGCGATTAGACCAAGTGTCGATGCGGTTCGAACGTTCATTGCATCCTCCCGTCGCCATTGTAGCTCAGTCTTTTGTTCCGGCTTCCAAGCACTCTCGAAACAACCAGACGAATTTATACGTCCGCCCCAAAGTGAGCCGCGGGTTGTGCGGGCTAAGACCAGCCGCAACGGTCGTAGAGTCGGCTCGTGGAAATGACACTGGAAACCGGGTTGTCTTCGATAACCTGCCGCAAGTCGCCCCGCGTAGAGTATCAACGCTACCTGGACGAAAAACGCGCTTACTCGTAGAAGTGGGACGAAAGGACCGCGAAGTCCCGTTCCGGGAAACCCGCCGGATTCCTCCAAATAAACGTCCTTCCGGCCCTTATCGCGCTGTCTTATTTCGGCGACGGACGCGAACCGGGTTTCACGACCGGAATCCCCTGTTGGCACAAGGGACACTGCTCGGGCGGATAGGCCTCCACTTTGAGCACGGCCAACGCCGCGCGTGGGAGCCCCAGGTCCACCTGCCCTCCGCTGCGGTCGATGATGGAGCCCGCGGCCAGCACTTGGGCGCCCGCCTGGCGCAAGATGTTCGATGACTTCCCAGCTGCTGCCGCCCGTGGTGACCACGTCCTCGATCACCACCACGGTTTCGCCGGGTTCGATGGCGAAACCGCGGCGCAGCGTCATTTGCCCGCCCGCTTCCCGCTCAGTGAAGAGGAACCGCGCGCCCAGCGCGCGCGCCACTTCGTGCCCGATGATCACGCCGCCAGAGCGCGGGCGCGACCACCACGCCCGGCGCGCGGCCGGGCGCGAGTGAGCGCACGGCTTCGGCCAAAAGCGTGCCCAACTCCTCGGCGTACTCCGGATGCGCCAGCACGCGCGCGCACTGCAAATATTCCGGACTGTGCATGCCGCTGGTGAGCCGGAAGTGGCCGCGAAGATACGCGCCCGTGCGCTCGAACAATTGCAAAATAGCGTTGGTGTCGGTCATCAAACGCATCCTACACTATTACCCGCTTGCGATACCATTGAAAATACGGGAACATGCGGAAGCATTTCGCCGTCGTCTAGGTATTGGTGGGGCGCTTGGCCTCCACGCGAAGGGAAAGGACGTTCATGAAGCGAGTACGATCATGTTTTGCCATCTTCTTTTGCATGCTGTTGGCGCTCCCACCGGCGGGCGCTCAGCAGATGCCTGCGACCGCGGCGCCGGCCACCGCGCCGGCGGGGACGGATCGCGGCAACTTCATCCTCGCGCCGTACCGCATGCGCCAAGTGGCGCCCATCAACTTGGCCAACTCGAATCGTCTGGAGTCGCTGCTGCGGGCCGGCCAGCTGTATTTGTCCATGCAGGACGCCATCGCGCTGGCGCTGGAAAACAACCTGGACATCGAGCTGCAGCGCTACGGCCCGCGCATCGCCCAGACCGACCTGCTGCGCGCCAACGCCGGCGGTGGCATCGGCGGCGTGTCGACTTCGGTGTCGTCGGGCGCGAGCAGCGCCGCTTCCACTACCGGCGTGCTGGCCGGATCGAACTCCTTGGGTACGGGCGGTTCGAGCACGACCGGCGGAAGTTCGGGCACCATCACCAACGGCGGCGGACCGCCCACGCCCAGCCTGGACCCGCTGATCACTTCCTCCTACAACTGGAACCACGCCACGAGTCCTCAAACCAGTTCGTTCATCACCGGCACGAACTCGCTCATTTCCACCACCAGCAACACCGGGTTCGCTCTCCAGAAGGGATTCCTTACCGGAACCAATGTGTCGCTCGGCTGGGACACCTCGCGGCTCTCGCAAAACTCCTATCGCAATGATTTCAACCCTTCCCTCAAAGGCGACTTAAACCTCTCCATCTCGCAGCGCCTGCTGCAAGGTTTCGGGCTGGCATTGAACTCGCGCAATATCAAGATTGCCAGGAACAATCTGAGAGTCTCCGATCTCACCTTCGAGCAGCAGGTGATTACCACGGTGGCCTCGGTCATGAACCTGTACTGGGACCTGGTCAGTTTCAACGAAGACATGAAGGTGCGGCAGCAGGCCGTGGCGCTGGCCGAGAAGCTCTATAACGACAATAAGAAACAGGTCGAGATCGGCACCATGGCGCCCATCGAGATTGTGAAGGCCGAAGCCGAAGTGGCGCAGCGCCAGCAGGAGTTGATCGTGTCGGAGACGCAACTGCTGCAGCAGGAGACCATCTTGAAGAACGCGCTGAGCCGCACGGGCGTCGCCAGCCCCACCGTGGCCGAGGCGCACATCGTCCCCACCGACCGCATCCGGCTGCCCGAGCGCGAGCTTTTGCCGCCGGCCGGCGAACTGGTGGCCAAAGCCCTGGAGAGCCGTCCCGATATCGCTCAAACCGACCTTGCAGATCGAGAACGCCAAAATCACCCTGCGCGGCGTCAAGAATTCGCTCCTGCCCTCACTCGACGTCACCGGCACGTTCCGCAACAACGGCCTGGTCGGCGTGGTCAACCAAATACCGCAGCCGGCCATCCCCGGCGTCAGCACGGGCGTCACACCGGAGCAGCGCGCCCTGAATGCGAACCAGTTCTTCTTAGGCGGCCTGGGTGGATTGATGAACCAACTGATGTCGCGGAATTTTCCCGACTATGGCGTGGCCTTCCAGCTCAATATTCCGCTGCGCAACCGTTCGGCGCAAGCCGATGTGACTCGAAGCCAGCTCACTTTGCGGCAAAACGAGATCCGCCAGCAGCAGCAGGTGAACCAGTTGCGCGTCGATGTGCAGAACGCGCTGATCACGGTGCAGCAGGCGCGCGCGCGTTACAACTCGGCGGTCAAGGCGCGCATTCTGCAGGAACAGACCCTGGACGCCGAGCAGAAAAAGTACGCCTTGGGTGCCTCCACCATCTACTTTGTCATTCAGGCGCAGCGGGACCTGGCTTCGGCACGCTCCACCGAAGTCGCCGCCCTGGGCGAATACGGCAAGTCGCGCGTCGAGATGGACCGCGCCACCGGGCAGACGCTGGCCACCAACCACATCGTAGTGGAGGATGCCTACAAGGGCCGGGTGGCGACGCCGCCCAGCGCCCTCCCCAACGGCGGACAGTAGCGCGACTTCGCGGATCCGCCGCCGCTTCATTCCAGTTCGATTTCGAAAAACGCGAGCTCCAGTGGTTCCAGCCTGGGCGTTCCCGCCGACCAGAACCGCTCCGCCCCGTGGCCAGTGGCCGCGAGACGGCCTGCGCCATCGTAGCGCTTCACGCGGTAGGGGCGGAGAGTGGAGAACCACATCCCCAGGTCCGTATGCAACGGCACGGCCTGCGGTGCCGGTTGGTCGTTTAGCACGACAATGAGAAGCCGGCCGCCGAGCAGATGGCCGCGGACAAAGGCCGGCGCGGGTTCCATGAGGACCGAGTTCCCGAGGAAGGTACCTTTGACGAAGTAATCCAGGAATTGACGCCGTAGCGCGGCGGCCTGCTTGAAGGCCCGCGCCACTGGCGGCACTTCGCTGATGAGCGCCGAACCGTTGGGCTGATCGGGCTTCTTGGCCAGGATGTTGATGTACAATCCGTCGCTGAAGCATTGTTTCACTACCAGCGGCGAGTCCTGCACGTTACAGTTGAGGCGCGGATAGCGCAGCAGGTTGAGGGCGGGCCCGCTGTCGTTGTAGTCGGCCCAGTTCCAGGTGTAATCCAACACGGCGGGGTCGCGCTCGAAACTTCCCGGTGTGATGGACTCGCCGGAGAAGGTGGACTGCGGGTCGATGGCCCGCGCGCGAGCCCGCAACCTTTCCGTCATCGCCACCATGGGGGACTTTTGGCCGGGTGCGCTCTTGCTGGAGAACTGATCGTAGCTGATCGAAGGCACGCCGGCGTCGATCCATTCGGACATGGTGTCCCAGGCGTCTTTGAGCCACACCGGGTTATCGCTGTCCACCCAGGCGCCGTCCTCCACTTTCATGTAGAACGGATTGAACATGGGGATGAGTTCGGTGTGATAGGTGTAACTGCTGGTGCCCGGCTTGACGTGGTAGCGGGCGGCAAAACGGTTGAGAACGGTTTGGATGCTGTAGAACGGCGCCACATTCACACCCAACTCGCGGCAACGCCGCACGGCAGCGAGAAATTCTTCCCGGGTTCCCAATTGCGTGCGAAGCTTTTCGGGCAAGGAAAATAGTTTCCGACCAGCCCCACAGGACCAGTTCGTCGATGCCGTGCTCCTTAGCGTCGCGCGCCACACGCGGGAGATCGGAGTAGCGGAAGTAGGCGCGGGCAGGGTCGCGCTCCAGCGATTCGATCATCCAAATGGTCTGAAAGCCGAGGCCGTCCCGCACATGGGCCGGCAGTTCGCGTTTCACGCTCATTCGCTCGACATACTGCCGGTAAACTTCGATTCCCTTGGCCCACCCCCCGCCGTGCGGCGTGAGCCAGAACTCGCCGCTTTCCCAGGACGCCCCCGGCTGGAGGGCCGCGGCGTGCTCCCAGACCAGGCGCAGGCTGGTCGGGTCCATCTCGGGACGCGAGGTCATGATCTTGGGCGGGTAGTCCGTGCCCCAGCGCTTCTGGAACACGCTCAGGCCACCGCGCAGGCTGCCCAGATCGATCCACCGCAAGGTATTGAGGTGCTGGTAGCCCAAGGGCGGGTATTCCTGCCAGATCCGCCGCGCGTAAAATGTGGCCGCGTGTTCCGGCAACGGCGGGCCTTCGAACGGCCGGACCACGCCGCCGCCGAGGCGCAACTCGGTCCGCGATACGCCATGGAAAGGCCGCAGTCCCGCGAGGTCGGGAAACAGGATCTGGGGCACCGGCGCGGTGGAATCGTTCTGGAGGCGCGCGGAGAAGATCACGGAGCGGCCGTCCGGGGCGGCGCGGATGGTGACACGCGCGCTGACGGCGGCGCCTCCGGAGAGCAGGTTGGGCCGGCTGGGACCCAGTTGTTTCCACTCGATCGCCACGCCGCCGGAGTCCTGCGAAACGGAGGCATGCGCGTTGCGGCAGCCCAGCCGCATGGGATAGAACGAAGCCACCGGATACGCGGCGTCGAGGAGACTGGCCTGCCCTTCGGCCGCGGTCAGGATGGCGCCGGTGGCTTCAGATGCCAGGTGCACGAGGCAGCCGGTTTTCACGGTCGACGGCGATCTCCAAACCGTTGAGCACCGTGCGCAGAGGTTCGGCGCGGACGCTAGACAGGAGCGCAAGCAACAGAGTGAGCAGGAGGGTTGTTTGGCGCATGCGGATTGCATCCATGTTACTGCAACCGTCTGGGTATCGAAATCAGAGCGGTGCGCGTGGCCGTTCCCGGTGATGAACCCCGCTCACGCCGCCGCACCGCTGTTCCAAGATTGCACTATTCCCCCAAGCAGTGTTCGGAACTGGCACGCCAGGGGTTCGGAACGCACGCCGGGCCTTTCGGATCACGCCAGTAGCGAGTGGCATGAGACTTGCTATGGATATGGCAGTGAGAAGAGGAGACAAGGCTCAAGGAGTGAAGGCCACACCGCCCATCTCTGCCACAAAGAGTTTCTTCAAGAAGGAACGAACCTCGCTTCTCCCAGCTAGTTACGCCCACCCGGCCAAAGTCCTTGAGCCTTTTGCCCTGGCGTTGCCGCCCCCGCGCCAAAATTAGAACCAGGGACTACAGATCGGGACAAAATTGCCGATGAAGGGGAATGTATGGCGGAGAACACGCAAGAAATTCCGGACAACCTGCTATTTCAGTTGGACCTTCTGCACCTGTTCGCGGCCAATCGCGCCTCTGACGACGCACCGCGGCGGGAAGCCGTACGTCTGGAAGACCTACTGGCGCGGTTGGAACCTTCGAGCTGAAGAGGGGACGCGGCCTGGGGACCTGACCGGGACCAGGCTGCCTGGCAGTCCCGCCGAAGCGCCGCGGAACCACGTGGCCAGTGTGCGCGTCCCGATTCATCCCCCCCGTTTGACAGAGCCGCGCAAGTCCGCTAATCTTAAATGGTTGTAGCTCACCAACAGGGAACGTTTGTCCATGAATACGGTTTTTCCGTCCAAGAACGAGGTGATCCGCGCGTGGCACCTCATCGACGCTGATAATAAAGTGCTTGGTCGCGTCGCCAGCGAAATCGCGCGCATTCTGATGGGAAAGAATAAGCCCATCTACACCCCGTTTCTGGATACCGGCGACCATGTCGTCGTGATCAACGCCTCCAAGATCCGGCTGACGGGCCGTAAGGAAGAACAAAAGGTCTACCGTCGTCACACGGGTTATCCGGGTGGGCTGGTCGAGACCGCCGTGAAGAAAGTGCGCGCCAACCACCCCACGCGCATAGTCGAAGACGCTGTGGCCGGCATGCTGCCCAAGACCAAACTTGGTAAGCACATGATCAAGAAGTTGAAGGTATACGCCGGCGACAAGCACCCGCATCAGGCACAGCAACCCGTGGCCGAAGCATAACCAACGAACGAGAGGGAACTGAGTGGCAGGCAACTTAGTACAGTATTTGGGAACGGGCCGGCGTAAATCGTCCGTGGCTCGAGTATTCCTGCGGCCGGGTAACGGCCAGATCAAGGTCAACAACCGGTCTTTCGAAGAATATTTTCAGACCGACGCCGCCCGCACCACGGCGCGTCAAGCGTTGCTAGTCACCGAAACGGCCGACAAGTTCGACGTGTTGGTGCTGACCAGCGGTGGGGGCATCACGGGACAGAGCGGCGCGGTGCGTTTAGGGATTTCCCGCGCGCTGATCGAGTTCAACTCCGAGTTGCGCGGCAAATTGAAGGAGCTTGGATTCCTCACCCGCGATCCGCGAGAGCACGAGCGCAAGAAGTACGGACAGAAGGGCGCGCGTCGCCGCTTCCAGTTCTCCAAGCGTTAGAACAGATGTCGCGCAACCCCGCCACGACACACCACGTCAGATAGTGGTCCATCGTGGAGGGGTTGTGTTTTGGGCCGCTTTGATCGCGCCGGCAAATCTCGCTTTGGGCCGCCGGCGAACGCGAGAGAGAGGCCTGGTATCCACCCCCCCCAGGGGACACGGGTCCCCAGCATGGAATCAAGGAGGCATTTTGCCGTCGATTTCGATGAAAGAATTGCTCGAAGCTGGCGTTCACTTCGGGCACCAGACCAAGCGCTGGAATCCGAAGATGAAAGAATACATTTTCGGCGAACGCAACGGGATTTACATCATAGACCTGCAGAAGACCCTGAAGCTGTTCAAGGACGCCATGCGGTTTGTGGGCGAGATGGCGGCACAGGGCAAGACCGTGTTGTTCGTGGGCACCAAGCGCCAGGCGCAGGAGGCCATTTCCGAGGAAGCCACGCGCTGCGGCATGTACTTCGTGAACCAGCGTTGGCTGGGCGGCCTGCTCACCAACATGATCACGGTGCAGAAGTCCATCAAGCGGTTGAAGCTGCTGGAGGAGATTGCCGCGGACACGACGGGCGGCGGGCGCCCGAAAAAGGAATTGATCCGGCTGGAGCGCGAGCGCAAGCATCTGGATCAGAACCTGTCGGGCATCAAGGAAATGCCCGGGCTGCCCGACGTGATGTTCGTGGTGGACTCGAACAAGGAAGAGATCGCCGTAAAGGAAGCCCGCAAGCTGGGCATCCCGGTGGTGGCCGTGGTAGACACCAACTGCGACCCGGACGTGGTTGACTACGTGATTCCGGGCAACGACGACGCGTTACGCGCCATTCGTCTATTCACCAACAAGATCGCCGACGCGGTGGTCGAGGGCAAGGCCCTGGCTACCGAGCAGGACTTCACCGCCGAGAAGATCATCACCGATGAGACGCCCGCTGAGGAGATCCCCGAGTACACGCAGTGGGTGGATCCGCAATACGCCGAGCAACTCATGTCGGAAAGCCTGAAGGACGAGGACCTGCCTTCGATGTCGCTGCCGAAGAAGACTCCGGCCGAGGACAGCGAAGCGGCCCCGGTCGCGGACGCCCCCTAGCGCGCCGCGTTCCAGGCGGGCGCGGCTTTGAAGAATTATCAAGGACAGGTGGAAGACCATGGCGGAAATTACCGCACAATTAGTGAAACAGCTCCGCGAGCGCACGGGCGCGGGCATGATGGAATGCAAACGGGCGCTGGAAGAATCCAAGGGGGAGTTGGGCGAAGCGGAAGTGGTCCTGCGCAAGCGGGGGATCGCGAACGCCAACAAGAAGTCCGCCCGCGCCACCCGGCAGGGTGTCATTGGCAGCTACGTCCACGCCGGCTCTCAGTTGGGCGTGATGGTGGAACTTAACTGCGAGTCCGATTTCGTGGCTCGCACGGACGACTTCCGCGAGTTGGTGCACGACATCGCCATGCAGATAGCCGCGGCGGATCCTCAGTTCATCCGCCGGGAGGACGTCACCGAGGAAGCGCTCCGGAAAGAGTGCGACATCCAGCGGGCGCGCGCCTTGGCCGAAGGCAAGCCCGAGAAGATGGTGGAAAAGATCGTCGAAGGACGCATGAATAAGTTCTACGAGGAAGTCTGCCTGCTGGAGCAGCCGTACATCAAGGACAATTCGTTCACGGTAGCCCAGTTGATCGCCACCAAGATCGCCAAGACCGGCGAGAACATCACGGTGGCCCGGTTCGTGCGCTTCAAGGTCGGCGACGCGGCCGCGCCCGAGACGCCGGGCGAATAAAGACGACTGCGGGCCTGTCCCGGAGGATAGGGTGGCAAAGTACGAGCGCATTCTGCTGAAGATCAGCGGCGAGGCGTTGGCGGGCGAGGCCGCGTTCGGCATCGACGCCGCGCGCATCGGGGAACTGGCCGGCGAAATTTCCGAGCTTGCCGCCACGGGTGTCCAGATTGGTCTGGTCACCGGTGGCGGCAATTTTTTTCGGGGGACCTCTTCGCGCGGGATCGAGCGCGTGACCGCGGATCACATGGGGATGCTGGCCACGGTGATCAACGCCCTGGCGGTGGCCGACGCGCTGGAGAAGCAAGGCACGCCGGCGCGCGTGATGACGGCCATCGAGATGCGGCAGGTGGCCGAGCCGTACGTGAGGCGCCGCGCCATGGCGCATCTGGAAAAGGGTCGCGTAGTGATTGTCGCCGCCGGCACTTCCAACCCCTATTTTTCCACCGACACGGCCGCCGCGCTGCGCGCCCTGGAGCTGCGAGCGCAACTGGTGGCCAAGGCCACGCGCGTCGACGGGGTTTACGACAAAGATCCGTTAAAACACCCCGAAGCAAGAATGTTTCGGGAGATTTCCTACGCCGACGTGCTGGCCCAAGCGCTGGGCGTGATGGACGCCTCGGCCGTGGCAATGTGCCGGGACAACCGGCTGCCCATCGTGGTTTTCAATCTGAACGTTCGTGGGAATATAATGCGTGTGTCCATGGGAGAACCCGTGGGCACTCTGATTCGAGCGTAATTTCGTGGGGACCGACCTATGAAGACTGGACAACCCAATACAGCAACCGCACAGCAGTTCCGCAGCGCGAAGGAATTGGAAGTTTCCGCCAGGACCCGTATGGAGAAGGTTCTGAGCGACCTGCAGCACTTGATGGCGGGCATTCGCACGGGCCGGGCGTCGGTGAGCCTGTTCGATCACATCCGCGTGGATTACTACGGCACGCCGACGCCGCTAAACCAACTGGCCACGCTGCACGTTCCGGAACCGTCGCTGATCACGATTCAACCGTACGACATCTCGCAGATCGGCTCGATCGAGAAAGCCATCCGCGCGTCGGACCTGGGCTTGAATCCGCAAAACGACGGCAAGATCGTGCGGGTGCCCATTCCAGCGCTCACCGAGGAACGCCGCAAGGAGCTGGTCAAGCACTTGCACGGCATGACCGAAGAGCACCGCGTGGCGACCCGCAACATTCGCCGCGACGCGAACGAGGCGCTCAAGAAGATGCTCAAGGACAAGCTGATCTCGGAAGACGACGAGCGCCGGGCGCTGGACGAAATCCAGAAAGTGACCGATGCGCAAATGCAGAAGCTGGATCAGGCTTCCAAGGTCAAAGAGAAAGAAATTCTGGAACTAAAGTAGGCGTTGAGAGGAACCGGAAGGAATATCCTTCCGGGCGAAGTGCGGCAAAATGTGCTAGTCCCGTGTCGGAATGGGACCTAGCGATTCGTCTTGGGTGAAGACGAAAGCATAGCCATAAACAGACTAAGTATCAGAAAACCGGCAACTAACGAGCCCACCAACATAACCGAACCTCCCTCTCACACATTTCGGTTAGCAATTTGCTCTCCACTCGGTGAGGTGCAAGAGAAGGCGCCGCGGTTACACGAAACTTTTTGGCCCTCGTGGCACGGGGCACGGGGCACGGGATCGCGACGCCCGGATGCCATGCGGACAGCGTATTGCACCCCGCGGGCGTGTTGACATCCACCTCGGGGTCCGGTATATTTCTGAAGTATCGCTTTATCAACGGCTTGTCGGTGTTGGGTCATGGCAGATTCGCGGTGCTCCCGAGCAAGGCCCGAATGGTGCCCATTTCCATCCCGCGCGAGCGTTGAGTAAGGCTCGCGATCTGGAGACGCAGCCATGGCCAACGACACAGAAGACCGGCCCAAGAACATGCCGGGAACCCCCGCGGAAGCTGACTACGAACATTTGATCGAAGACTACAGTCACTTCGCGCCGCCCGTGGAGGGCGAGGTTCTCGAAGGGCGTGTTCTGAAGGTGGCTGAGAAGGAAGTCATCGTCGACGTCGGCTTCAAATCGGAAGGGCTGGTCCCAATCGAGCAATTCAAGATGCCGGACGGCGCCGTGAATGTGCGCGCCGGCGACGTGGTGGACGTGATGGTGGACCACCACGGGGGCGAGGTGGAAGGCTACATTCTGCTATCGCATGAACGCGCCGCCCGCATTCGCGCCTGGGACAACCTGGAGAAGGCGTTTCGCGAAAATCTGTTGGTTTCCGGTCGCGTGCTGGGCCGCATCAAGGGCGGACTGATGGTGGACGTGGGCGTGAAGGCCTTCATGCCCGGTTCGCAGACCGATTCGCACCCGTTACACAATCTGGACGCTCTGATCGACCATGACATTCCGGTGAAGGTGGTGAAGCTGAACCGGCGCCGGGGCAACGTGGTGGTCTCGCGCAAGCTGGCGGTGGAAGACGAAAGCTCGGCCCGCAAACACGCGGCACTGGACGTGCTGGAAGAAGGCTCGGTGATCACCGGCACGGTGAAGAATCTGACCGACTACGGCGCCTTCGTGGACATCGGCGGCGTGGACGGTCTGCTGCATGTAAGCGACATGTCGCACGGGCGCATCATGCACCCGTCGGAAGTGGTGCATGTGGGCGACCATGTGACGGCGCGAGTGCTGAAGCTGGACCGGGAACGGGGCCGCATTTCGCTGGGGTTGAAGCAGATGGCTCCGGATCCCTGGGAGAGCGTCTGCGCGCGCTTCCCGGCCGACCGCCACGTCATCGGCCGCGTAGTGAGTATCACCGACTACGGCGCCTTCGTGGAACTCGAGCCGGGGGTGGAAGGACTGATCCACATTTCCGAGATGACCTGGTCGCGGCGCATGAAGCATCCCAGCAAGGTTGTGAAGGTGGGAGACCAGGTGGAAGCGGTGGTGCTGGAGGTGAAACCCGCGGACCGGCGGATTTCGCTCGGCATCAAGCAATTGGAAGCCGATCCCTGGACCACGGTGGACACGCGTTACAGCGTGGGCTCGGTGGTGGAAGGCCGGGTGCGCAAGTTGACGGACTTCGGCGCGTTCATCGAAATCGAGGAAGGCATCGACGGCCTGGTGCACATTTCGGATCTGTGCTGGACCAAGCGCGTCAAGCACCCGTCGGAGTTGCTCAAGAAGGGCCAGGTGGTGCAGGCCGTCATCCTGCAAATCGAATCCGGGCACCGCCGCCTTTCGCTGGGCATTAAGCAGCTTCAACCCGACGCCTGGGAGTCTTTTTTCCGCGCGCACCAGGCGGGCGACATCGTGAAGGGCCGCGTAACGCGCACGTCGAGCTTCGGTGTATTCGTCGAGTTGGCGCCGGGCGTCGAAGGCTTGTGCCACAATTCCGAGATCCGCCCGCAGACGGAGCACCGGCGGGAACGGGATAAAGAGAGCGAAGAATCTCCTCTGCCGATCGGCGAGGAATTCGAGTTCAAAATCATCCGCATCGAGGAGGCGGAGAAGAAGATTGGTCTCAGCTACCGCGCCGTGGCCATGGACGAGGAACGCAGCCGGCTGGAAGCCTATCAACGCCGCGCCGCGGCGGCCACCCTGACCATCGAAGAGGCGATTCATTTGAAAAACCAGGGATAGCCCTGGGGCGGTGGTTTTTGCGATATTGGATATTCGGAGGGCGAAGCCCCGGAGCGGCGTCCCGCAAGACAAGGAGATACCAGTGTCTATGACGAAAGCGGACCTGATCGAAGAAGTGGCCCGAGTGGTGGAAGTGACCCGGAAGGATTCGGAAGTCATCGTTGACGCAATTTTCGAGAGCGTCGTGCGCTCGTTACGCAATGGGGACAAGATTGAGATCCGAGGTTTCGGCAGCTTTCGCACGCGGCAGAGGCAGCCACGCATCGGACGCAATCCCAAGACGGGGGCGCGCGTGGACGTGCCCTCCAAGCGCATTCCCTACTTCAAGCCGAGCAAGGAGCTGAAGGATCTGGTGAACGAGGGGGCCGTGGCGCCCGCCGAGCCCGCCCCTGAAGAGCCGCGGACCGCCTAGCGCGCGCCGGGGCGCCGCCATCCGCCGAGATCATGGATCACATCTGGAGCCCCTGGCGCTACCGGTACGTGAGTACCGCCGCCGCCGGGGACGCCTGCATCTTTTGCTCGAAGTCGGCCGCCGGGCGCGACGAAGACAATCACATCGTCCACCGGGCGGAGCGAAATTTCGTAATCCTCAATCTGTACCCATACACCAACGGTCACCTCATGGTGGCACCTTACGAGCACGTGGCGAGCATCGAGGAAGCGGCCCAGGAAACCGCCGTCGAGATGATGCTGCTGGTGCGCCGGGCGGTGCGCCACTTGCGCGCCGTCTACCACCCGCAGGGCCTGAACCTGGGCATGAACATGGGCGCATGCGCCGGCGCCGGGATCGCCGGCCACATCCACATGCACATCGTGCCGCGCTGGCCGGGCGACGCCAACTTCATGAGCGTGGTGGGCGAGACACGCGTCATGCCCGAGGACCTTTCCGAAACCTACCGCAAGCTCAAAGCAGCCTTTGCCGAGTAAGGGAAGCGGCTAGCCGCGGCCGCCTAGGCGATGACGGCCAGGGCCTCGACTGGTTCGGAGCATTCAGCCACTGCCACCGGCTGGGGCTCCGGCGCGACCTCGGCTTCTACGGCCGGTGGCGGCGGAAGTACGGCTTCCGCTTCGACGGTGGGAGCTTCGACGGTGGGAGCTTCGACGACCGTTTCGGTGGTGGCCACGGCCAGGCTGCAGAGATCCAGACTGCGGGCCAGGGCTCCCCGCAATTCGCACAGCCCGCTGGAGACGTTATGCAAGCGCTCATGGAGTTGGACGTTGCGGGATTGCAACCCGGCGGTGGCGGCACTGTACCGCGCCTGATCGGATTCCATGCGCTCCAGTTGCCGCTCCACGGCGTGGAGCCGGCCTTCGATAGGTCTGGCGAGGTTTTGCAGGATCTCCGCGGTGACGGGCGCGGCGCAGAGTTGCTCCAAGCGCATGCGCATGTCAGAAAGCTGCTCTCCAATGGGACGCACCAAGCTTTGCAGCACCTCCTCGCTCACGACGGGTTCGGGCCGGACCGCGCCGATTTCCTCGAAGCGTTGACGCAAATCGGAGATTCTCTCCTCGATGGGCCGCGCGAGGTTGCGGAGAATCTCTTCGCTGAGCTCCGGTTCAGGACAAGGCGCGGCGCTAAGCTGCTCCAAGCGGACGCGCAGTTCCGCCAGATGCTCCTCGATGGGCCGCGCCAGAACCTGCAGGACGCTCTCGTCGCTGGCGGGAGCGGCCAGTGGCGGCGGTGGTGGCGTGACTTGCTCGGCCCGCAATGCCAACTCGGCCTGGGCGCCAGCCAACTCGGATTGGGCGCCGGCCAACTCGGACTCGAGCGCGGCCAGACGTTGATCGCGCTCTTGAAGGCTTCCGGCCAACGCCGCCTTCTCGCTCTCGGCGGCGGTCTGTCTGGCGGTGACTTCCTCGACTTCTGCTTTAAGGGCACCCGTCGCCGAAACGCCTTGGTCGAGCGCCGATTGCAGAGCCTGGGCCTGTTCTTCCTTCCCTTGGAGCTGCTCGGACAATTCGGTGAGAGTGGACTGTAGCTCCGACCTGGCGCGGTCGTATGCCGTGCTTGTGCGACCCTGCAGCACCAGCCAGACAGCTCCGGCGCCCGCCGCGAATCCGACCACCAGAAATACCATCAAAAAGACTTGTAAGCCTTCCATAGGAGAAAACCCTGCTCCAGGTTGCCACCGGAATCACGTGGCGACAACCCAGTGAAACACTTAGCCGCTATGGGAAATTAGGACTAAGGCCCTCCCTGGCGAAGGCTGTGAACGGCCGGTTTGTTCCGATTGCCACGGTGCGTTTCCTGCGGTGGGAGGTGCCGGAGGGCGCGCGTCGCGTTATAATAAGTTTTTGCTGTCCGGTCAAGGTGGTGGAGGTGTGCATGTTCCTTAGCATCAGGGAGATGGAACAGCGGAAGCTCGGCTTCGACGAGACCTTTCCACCGGGCGAGGTCGAGTTTCTGGACGGCAAGCTGAGGCAGGTGACTCCGTTGCGGGTCGCCGGAGTGGCCGAACTGCTGTCGGAGAGCTTGGGAGAGGTCAGAATTCAGGGCCGCCTGAGCGTCGAGATGGAGGCTGATTGCGACCGTTGTTTGGAGCCGTGCCGCTTCCCGATCGAGACGGAGTTCGATCTGTTCTATGAGCCGACCAGCCGTCTGGAGCGTGCCGAGGAAGTTGAAATCGTGGCGCGGGAAGCCGATGTGGGCTTCTACGAGGGAGACGGGCTGGAGTTGAATGATATCTTGCGGGAGCGCGTGCTGCTGGCGCTTCCGATGCAGCGCGTCTGCCGGGAAGAGTGCCGGGGCATTTGCCCACAGTGCGGCCAGGACCGCAATGCATGCGATTGTGGTTGCCAGCCACGGCCGGTGGACGACCGCTGGGCGGCTCTGAAGCAGTTGTAGAACCGGCGGGGTAGTCGAAAACACACGAGATTAGGAATTAGAGAGAGGGAATTTGCATGCCGAATCCGAAACGGAGACATTCACATCGCCGCACTTCGACGCGGCGCGCGCACGACGCCGTCCGCAGCGCGGGTACGTCTGAGTGCCCCAATTGCCACGAGCCCAAGATGCCGCACCGGGTGTGCCCGCATTGCGGCAAATACAAGGGCCGCGAAGTGGTGGAAGTCGCTGAAGAGTAGCCACGAAGGAGCCGCCGTCTACACCAAACATATGGTTACGATCGCTGTGGATGCCATGGGTGGCGATCACGCGCCCAAGGCGGAAGTGGAGGGGGCAGTACGGGCCGCCCGATCTTCCGGGGTGCAGGTAGTTCTGGTGGGCCAGGAGGATGTTCTCCGCAAGGAACTGGCGACCCACGAGGGCTGGCGGCGCCTTCCGATCGGGATTGTTCACGCCAGCGAAGTAGTGACCATGGAGGACAGCGCGGCGAGGGCCTTCCGGGCCAAGCGCGACAGCTCGATTCGGGTGGCCAGCCGCCTGGTGCGGGACGGACTGGCGCAGGGCTTGGTTTCGGGCGGCAACACGGGCGCGGCGATGACCACGGCCAAGATGCTGCAAGGCATGATCCCGGGCGTGTATCGTCCGGCGCTGGCCTCGGCCTTTCCCACCGTGAAGGGTACGCCGGCGGTGATCGTGGATGTGGGCGCGAACGTGGATTCCACGCCGCAGATGCTGGCGCAGTTCGCCGTCATGGGCTCCATCTACTCGAAGTTGATCTTCCACACCGACAATCCGCGGGTGGGGCTGCTGTCGATTGGCGAGGAAGAACACAAGGGCAACGAACTGACGCGGGCGGCGACGCCGTTGCTCAAGAGCCTGCCCATCAATTTTATCGGCAACGTGGAGGGGCGGGACGTTTACACGGGCGAAGCCGACGTGATCGTATGCGACGGGTTCGTGGGCAACGTGGCGTTGAAGGTCAGCGAAGGCCTGGTGGACATCATCAAGCACATGCTGCAGGAGTCGCTCAAGGCCACCATCACGCGCAAGATCGGATACGTGCTTTCCAGAGCGGCTTTCGCGGATTTCCGCAAGAGAGTGGATTACTCCGAGTACGGCGGAGCGCCGCTGCTCGGCATCAAGGGGGTGTGCATCATCTGCCATGGACGCTCCAACGCCAACGCCATCAAGAATGCCATCCGGGTGGCCGCCGAGTTCGCCGAAGGCCGTGTGGATCACCGCATCGAAGAAGAGCTGCAGCAGTTGGCACCCGCCACGGTGGCGGCGCGCGCGGACTGAGGGCGGCCTCCGGCTGTTCCTGCTGGCGCTGGTAGTGTGGGCGTTCGCACCCCTCGCGCAAAGCCAGAAACTCAACCCTGTTCAGTGGACCCTGGAACCGGAGTCCGGCCGGGCGGCCGCGGGCGGCGAAGTGTTGCTGCGCTTGACGGCGAAGATGGACGCCGGCTGGCACCTCTACTCCCTTTCGACCCCCGAGGGCGGGCCCATACCCACCAAGGTGAGCCTGGCGGAAAACGCAGCGGTGAGCGGTTGCCGCGTGTACGCGCGCGCGCCCCATCGCGTCTTCGACAAGAACTTCAACATTGAGGTAGAAACCTATGGCGACCAGACCGTTTTTCTGCTGGTCTGCCAGTTGAAGCCCAACGCTCTCCAGGGCCGCGTGGAGTTCACGGCCGAGGTCCGTTATCAGACCTGCGACGACAAGATGTGCCTGCCGCCGGTGAAGCGTACGGCCAGTGCGAGCCTGTTGATCGACCCGGGCGCAAGACCCCAGAAGGTGACGGTGCCGGCGGAATTCGTGGAGCCAGGCGGTGGCGGCGCGGCGGCCAAGGCGGCACCGGTGGTGACGGCTGGAGGCGGCGACCAACGCTCGCTCGGGATGTTCCTATTGGTGGCGTTCGGCTTCGGCCTGGCGGGCATTTTCACACCATGCGTGTTTCCGATGATTCCGATCACGGTATCTTTCTTCCTGAGCCGGCCGGCGGGCTCGAGAAGAGAGAGCATCACGCAGGCGCTGGTGTTTTCGTTGGGCATCGTGGTGCTGTTCTCGACGCTGGGACTGGCGGCGACGGTGGCGCTGGGCCCGTTCGGCGTAGTGCAGTTGGGATCGAGTCCGTGGGTAAACGGCTTCATCGCGCTGGTATTTTTGGTGTTCGCTTTGAGCCTGTTGGGGGCCTTCGAGATCACGCTGCCTTCTTCGTTGCTGACGCGCATGGACCGGGCTTCGGGACGCGGCGGCGTGATGGGCGCGCTGCTGATGGGGTTGACGTTTTCGCTCACTTCGTTCGCCTGCGTGGGCCCGTTGGTGGGGACGCTGCTGGCGGCATCGGTGAGCGGCGGAGGCTGGCAACCACTGGCCGGGATGGTGAGCTTCGCGGCGGGGCTGGCGTCGCCGTTCTTCCTGCTGGCAATGTTCCCGTCGTACTTGCAGCGATTGCCGAAGAGCGGCGGGTGGATGTCGCGCATCAAGGTGGTGCTGGGATTCGTGATTCTGGCGGCGATGCTCAAGTATGTGGGGAACGTGGACCAGGTAATGCAGTGGGGATTTCTCACGAGAGAGCGCTTCCTGGCCGCCTGGGTGGTGCTGTTCGCGCTGCCGGGGGCGTACCTGCTGGGATGGCTGCGGCTGGAAGGCGTCAAAGCGGATGAGCACATCGGCGTGGCACGGTTGCTGGTGGGGAGTCTGTTTCTGGCCTTCGCGTTGAGCTTGATCCCGGGCATGGCCGGGGCGCGGCTGGGCGAGATCGAAGCCCATGTTCCAGCACCCGCGGCGAGTAGGTGCGGCCAGGAGCGACGGCACCACGCTGGTCTGGATGAAGAACCAGTACGCCGAAGCGCTGGCCAAGGCGCGCGAAGAGAATAAGCTGGTGCTGGTGAACTTCACCGGCTACGCTTGCACCAACTGCCACTGGATGAGGGCCAACATGTTCACGCGGCCCGAGATCGAACAGGAGCTCAAGAAGTACATTCTGGTTGAGCTGTACACCGATGGCACGGACGAGGCCTCGCGCCGCAATCAGGATTTCCAGCAGAGCCGTTTTTCGACCGTCGCACTTCCCTTCTACGCCATTGTCGGCGCGGACGAGAAAGTGGTGGCGACGTTCGCGGGCCTGACGCGCGATTCCAGGGGAGTTCCTGGCGTTTCTGAAACGCTAAAGGGTGGGCGCGGGTCCTGACGAGCAAGATTTCCGGCGAGCAGGCTCGGGTGCAGACACGAAGTTTCGCAAGAAAAAGGTGAAATTGCTGACTGTCCCGGTTTTCAAAGGGTGGGCGCGAGCGTAACTGTTACGTTCGCATTCGGGGCGAGCTCGATCTCTTGGGCGCGGGATGCGCGCTTGGAAGAGTTTGCCGATTGCACTCCGGCGACATGTCGATGGGAGTTGTGCTCGCCAGGATGTGATACTTGCCCGGCGCCAGCGCGCTCGTGGTGTAGGTTCCCTTCTGATCGGTCTGACCGGTGATGAGTGCGGCGGCAAGCGTGGCTTCGGTGTTGGCTTCGGCGGGCATGATCAACACTCTAGAGTCCGGCACGGGGTTGCCATCCTTGTCTGCGACCTTGGCGTCGATGGTGCCGCCGTCACGCGCCAGGGTGATGCGAAGCGTGGCGTTGCCGATGGCGCTGCCCAAGCGCAGCGGCGCGCGCAGGACGCTGATGCCGGCGTAGGTGAGGTCCTTGATGTAGAGATCCTTGGGGAGGCCGCGGACGCCAGGCTTGTATTCATCCATCAGCAGGCCGGGGTAGTTGAACTCTCCTGGAATCGAGGACTTGGCCGTAAGGCTCTCGTCTTCGCCCATGACCAGCCCCCTTGTCAAGGGCTGTAGATTGATCGAGAGCTTCGAGTCGAGCGGCTTGTCGGGCGGGGTGCCGTCCCAGACGACTTCACCGGAGATGGGCAGCCGTGGGCGCGCTTCAGCACGGACGTTGCGCACGTCCCGGTCGGTGATGCTGACCTGCGTGGTTCCGAAGAACGGCGGGCAGTCATCTCTCTTTGCGGCGCGCTGCGAGACGGTCAACTGATAGTCGCCCGGAGAAAGTTCGCAGACGCGGATCTTACCGTCGGGGCCGGTTTGGCCGAAGGGCATCATGGTGAAGAAACCTGAGCTGCCCATCCAGCCGCTGGTTGGACGGCGCGGAGCGATCTGAAAATCGAGCGATGCCGGTGCGCTGCCGGCTTCCAACACGCCCTCGATGCAGAAGGAGGGAACGCGCGTCAACTGGAAATCCACTCCTTCGCGGCGTTCGCCGGAGCGCAGAATCAGCGGTTGAGCGCCATCCATGAAGGTGGATCCAGGGTAATAAGTGGGCGGAAAGACCTTCTTGCGGAGCTTGGGATCCGCGGGCGCGTCGGAAACCGCACTCAGCTTCCCAGGCGCCTTCTGCACCACAAGAAGGAAGGCACGGCCGGGCGTCACGCGCTCCAGACGGTAGGCGCCCTGATCGTCGGTCGCGGCAACGCTGGCATAGACGTATTCGAGGTTCCCAAGCCTGTATTCGCGCCCCACCAAAAAGACCGTCCTGCCGGGCACGGGTTCCTTGTTCTCGTCCAAGACCTTGCCGGAGATCTCGCCGAAGGCCTGAAGGGGAAAGTCGATCGAGGTGAGATCCTGACCGGTCCCGAGCGTGACCATCCTGGATGTGTAGAGGCGACCCGACTTGATGCCCATGACGTTCACGCGGTGGGAACCGGGCACCAGGCCGCGCAAGGTGTAATGCCCCACGGAGTCCGTCGTCGTGTCGGCTGGCGAGACGGAACCCATGATATATACCGATACTTCGGCAAGCGGCGTTCCAGTTGTGGGGTCCCTCACCGTACCGCTGATGGAGCCGGTGGTCTTGGAAGATTGCTGTGCTGCAGCGGCGACCACGAGCGCCGCTGCGATCAGGAGAGTGCGCATGAGAGTTGGCTCCTTCGATCAGGGGTTTTGTTTTTCCGTTGCTGGGGCGGGCAGGTCCATCTCCGTGGGAGCCCCGCCCGGCACTTCGATTTCGAACATGATGGCGAGGTCGGGCACCCATCGCCGGGAAGCGGCCTGCGCCGCGATGAGATAGCGGCCGGGACGAAGTCCGGCGAAGGTGAACTTGCCGTCGGGACCGATCATGGCAGCCTGGAGCGGCTGTGCGCCGGCGGCTGGATCAGGCGATACGAGCACGATGGCGAATTCCGACGGCTTCCCCGCCCCGGTCAGGCGGCCCCGAATGGAGCCGGCGGGCGCGAGCAGGATATCGCGCGGTTCGGGGTTGGTTGC
Source organism: Terriglobales bacterium (assembly GCA_963745655.1). Classification (GTDB taxonomy): domain Bacteria; phylum Acidobacteriota; class Terriglobia; order Bryobacterales; family Bryobacteraceae; genus JAJFUV01. The sequence goes on from CAVUYK010000013.1 coordinate 584,811, forward strand.
TCCGGTCAAATCCAGAATACCGGTGGAGGGGCTGTAGCAGGAGTCGCCGAGCTTACCGACTGACAGTTGGTAGCGGGCGGGAGCGAGATCCTCGATGGTTCGCGCCTGGGCCGGATTCACATCCACGGATTTGTCGAGGTGCATGGCCCAGTCTTCCAGCGACGACAGAGTGACTTGGGCTGTGGACGGGCAACTGTGATCGTTGGCGGCGGACGGCGGCAGGCGCAGCCGGAAGGCGGCGGCGCGGCCACGATCAAGATCGATCGAGATGCCGGTGAGATCCTGTCCGGCCACCTCGACGCGGGTGCGCGCGAAAAGCGGTTGCGGTTCCAGGTAAGCCACCGAAGCCGCCGCGACTGCGGCTCGGCCCGCTGGCGAGCAGGTGGTACGAACCCGACGGGACGCCTTCGAAGCGGAAGCCACCGTTAGCTTGTGTCACGGTGACGGCGACGGCGAAGCCCGGCTGGTCGACAGGCGTCAGGGCCAGCCAGAACTCTCCGTCCGTTTGGGGCGATTCCACCTTACCTTCGACCACGCTCAGGTTAGTGGGCTGGATGGAGAAATCGATGTTGTGGAACTCCTCGCCGCCGGAGACCTTGAAGTACTGGACTTGGGCGGCCGCAGGATAAAAAACCACGCGCGATCCCAGGCGGGAGACAGTCTGCGAGCCGCCGGTCATGCCGACCGAAATGCTGGACGCGCCGATGGAGGCGGCGATGGCATACTCGCCGGGCGGCAGATTGTAGAGACGGTACTGTCCTCGCTCATCGGTCTGGGCATAGGTGCCGGAGATCCGTAGGTCGAACGGACGCATCGGAAGACCGGCGGCGGGTTTCGGTATGGCAAAAACGGAGGCCTTGCGAACGGGTTGGCCGTCGTGATCGGCCACCGTGCCGGTGAAAGCGCCGCAGCGGACCAGGCGGACAATAACAGGCGCGGAAGGGGCTTCGTCGCCCGCGGCGCGCAGACGCACGGTGGCCGGCACGAAGTTGGGTTTGGAGACTTCGACGCGATAGTCGCCGGCGGGCAATCCCGGCGCTTCAAAGCGGCCAGCGGCGTCGGTATCGAGGTCGGCGAGCACACTCGGCGCATCGGCTTTGAAGATGCGCACGCCGGCCGAGGCCAGCGGAGAGCCGGTATGATCCTCGACGATGCGGCCCACGATGGCGCCCATGGCCATGGAAACGCTCAGCGCAACAAGCGCGGCGGGAAGCCATCGGCTGGACATGATTAAGGATGAGTTTACCGTACGGGGCCGAGTTTTTCGAGGGGCCAATAGACGAAGACGGCTTGACCGTAGATGCACTGGCGCGGTACGGAACCCCAGGAGCGGCTGTCGTTGGAGGAACTGCGGTGGTCGCCGAGGACGAAGTAGGAGTCCGGCTCGATGCGCGTGAGCGGCATGGACTGGTAATCACGATAGGCCTGGGGAACGTAATTCTCAGTCAGCACGCGGCCGTTGACGAACACCGTGCCGCGGTCGATTTCCACGGTGTCGCCGGGCAGGCCGACAATGCGCTTGATGTAGGACTTAGTCTGGTCGCCCGGATAGTAGAACACCACGAGATCCCCGCGATCGATGCGGCTGATGCCCAGTTGGTAGACGAACTTGTTGATGAAAATGCGCTCCTGATCGACCAGCGCGGGCATCATGCTGGTGCCCTCGACCTTCACGGGCTGGTAGATGAACAGGATGAAGACGGCGGCGATGACCAGAGCCAGAGCGAGATCTCTCACCCAAACCAGCGCGGCACGGATCAGCAAGTCTCTTCGCATATCGGGCGCTACAATCCATTATACTGAGCCGGGCTGCGACTCTCACGACGCAGTCTGCTATAGGCTTCGGCCGCGGCGGCGCGGCCGGCAGCAGCAACCGCACCGGCACGGTTGCCGAACGTCGTCTTTCTGCTTTCGGACGATTAATCGAAACCCGATCTGGGTTGTTACGGAAACGCTTCGATCCGCACGCCGAATCTGGACCACATGGCGGCGAGCGGCATGAGCTTCGAGCGTGCCTACGCGAGCTGCCCGCAGTGCAGCCCAACCCGTTCGTCGATCTTCACGGGCTGGGCGCCGGACACCACGGACTGGGCGCAGACCAGCCTGCCGCCGTGGGAGCCGACCATTATCCACGCGCTCAAGGAGCGCGGCTACTTCACCTTGATGCGGCGGCCGTTTTTCCTGCAGGTGGGCTTCATGGATCCGCATCGCCCATATCGGACAGACGCTCCTGGCGGGAAATCGGGGACAGGCACGAAGTTTCGCAAAAGCAGCGAAATTCGAGCCAGTCCCCATTTTGCACGATCCACGGTCAGTGGTAGTCCCGCGCCGGCGAGTTGCTACAGGAACTGGAGCGGCGGGGTCTCACGGAGAACACCATGCTGGGGTTCACGGCGCGACGGCGAGATGCAGGGGCGGAGCCTGCTCGGGTTGAGCAACTGGATGCACGAGACCTACGATTTTCTCCCGCCGCCCTACAGCGACTACCCGGCGCGCCGGGGGCCGGTGCGGACGTACAACATGCCTTAGTGCGTGGGAGCCGGGCGGCGAGTCACTCGCATACCGCAAGAATATTAACTTTTTTTTCAACCAGTTAGCTCGAAGTGCGCGCAGACACAGGCGGGCGGGGATGCTAGGCTACTCGACGTAAGAGGAGCGCATATGGGCACCACGAAAACAGCCGTGAAAAAAGGGTCGAGCAAGAAGAACCCAGCCCGCAGTCTGGTGGACAAGCAGGCATCCCTAATCGACAAGCTGGTGAACAACATCGAGGAGAAGATAGACGCCAATGAACTGAAAGCCACGCTGGGAGATCTCATTCGGCTTATGCAGATGCAAAAAGAAATCGAAGAAAGCCAACCGAGGGAGATCAAGGTGACATGGGTCGAGACACCGGATGTGGCATACGAACCCGAAGCATAGCTTACGAACCGCTGCCGTCGCAGTCGGCGTTTCATGGCTCGAAGGCGCGGTTCAAGGGCTTCTCGGGTCCCATCGGTTCGGGCAAGAGCCAAGCGCTCTGCCAGGAAGCGATCAAGCTGAGCTACCTGAACGCGGGGCGGTTGGGACTGATGGGAGCGCCGACATACCCGATGCTGCGAGATGCAACGATCTGCGCATTCCTGGAGATTCTGAACGAGAACGGCATTCCCTACGATTTGAACAAAGCCGAGAACGTGCTGACGCTGAAGGACACGGGATCGCGCATCTTGTTCCGGAGCGTGGACGAGTTCGAGCGGTTGCGCGGCACAAACCTGGCGTGGTTCGGGGTGGACGAACTGACCTACACGTCGGAAGAAGCGTGGCAACGGTTGGAGGGGCGCCTGAGGGATCCGAAGGCGGGCCGGTTATGCGGTTTCGCCGTGTGGACGCCGAAGGGGTTCGACTGGGTATACCGGCGATTCATCGCGGACGCGGTGGAAGGATACGAAGCGACCATCGCGAGGCCGTTCGAGAACCGGCACCTGCTGGACAAAGTTCCGGACTTCTACGAACGGCTGAAGAGGAGCTACGACCAGCAGTTCTTCGAGCAGGAAGTGCTGGGCGAATACCTGAACAGCAACTCGGGGCTGGTGTACCACACGTTCAAACGGCGGGAACACCTGCGGGAGTTGGAAATCGACCGGCAGTTGCCGTTGATGTGGGCGCTGGATTTCAACGTGGACCCAATGTCGTCGGTGGTGGTGCAGATCGAGCACGAGTTCGTGCGGGTGGTGGACGAGATCGTGATGAGCCGGGCGAGCACGGAGGAAGCCTGCCGGGAGTTCTGGAACCGGTACGCGGAACATCCGGCGGGCGTGACGATCTACGGAGACGCGTCGGGGAACAACATGCAGACGACGGGCTCGACAGACTACGAAATCATCCGCCGCTTTTTCCAAACGGAGAACTACCACAACATTCAACAGAGAGTGCCGAGATCTAATCCGCAGGTGCGGGAACGGGTGGGGCTGGTGAACGCGAAGTTGAAGTCCGCGGATGGGCAAATCCAAATGTCCATCAGCCCGCGATGCAAGGAATTGGTGAAGGATTTCGAGGAAGTCGCTTACAAGCCGGGGAGCACGGTGGTGGACAAGGACAAGAATCCGCGGCGGACGCACTTATCGGACGCCCTGGGCTATGTGGTGTGGCAGGAATGCCGGCCACGGGCGCCGATGGGAGACCAGTTCAGAAGGCTGTTTTAAGACACCTGGGACTGGGACAAACAACAGGGACACGCGGGACAGGCACGTGTGTCCACGCGCCGCCTTCGGCGGCTTGGGACACAGGAGCCTGTCCCGAGGCTAGGAGCGAGAGACTGTGACAGGGATCGAACAAGAACATCCGGAATACGTCGTCCGAAAGGCGATGTGGAAGAAGTACCGGGACCTGTACTCGGGCGGCGAACAACTGAGAGAGAGCGCCAGCCTGTATCTGCCGCGGCGGCAGAAGGAACCGTACGACGTCTACCAGGAACGGCTGAGCAAGGTGTTCTACGAGAACTACATCGGCTCGATCATCGACTGGTACACGGCGACGCTATTCCGCCGGGAGCCGGTGCTGACGTTCGAGGGAAACAACGACGCCGGCAAGCAGTTCTTCAACAATTTCTCGGAGGACTGTGACGAGAAGGGGACGGCGCTGAGCGATTTCTTCCGGCGGCAGATGACGGAAACGCTGGTCAGCGGAGCAAGCTACATTCTGGTGGACTTTCCACGCCTGAAGCAGCCCGTGGCGAACCGCGCGGAAGAAGAGGCGGTGGGAGCGTCGCGAGCCTACCTGGTGGACTACCGGCCGGAGAACGTCATCAATTGGAGCCTGGACGAGCGGGGGAATTTCGCCTGGGTGGTACTGCGGACGTCGTCCTTGCAGAAAGACGAACTGGAAGGCGAGTATCGTGCCGAAACGCGGTGGATGTACTACGACAAGCAGGAATTCCGGGTGTATCAGCGGGTGGACGGGGCGATGGAAAAGCCGCGATCGAGTTGATCGACCAAGGGCGCCACTCACTGTGGAAGCAGGCGCGGGTGCCATTGTTCGAACTGAAAGTGTCGGAAGGGCTCTGGCTGCTGAACAAGGCCGGGCTACTGCAGCTGGAGCACTTCGACAAATCCAATGCGCTGAGCTGGGCGCTGACGATGGGGTTGTTCGCGATGCCGGTGATCTACTCGGACCGCGAATGGAAGCAGGTGGTGGGGGAAGCCTACTACATACAGTTGGGTCCGGGCGACCGTTTCGGGTGGACCGAGCCGGAGGGCAAGGTTTATCAGCTCGCGGCGGAGAACCTAATTCGGTTGAAGGATGAAATTTACCGGGTGTGCTACCTGATGACGCAAGCGGGAGGGGGGCAGGGCGGCTACACGGCGCAATCGGCGCTGAGCAAGCAGAGAGACTACAGCGTCACGCAGGAAGTGCTGCGGACATACGGGGACGCGGTCAAGGACGTGTTGAAGCGGGTGCTGCGATCGATCGAGGAAGCCAGAGAAGACGGTTTGACGATCGACGTGAACGGGCTGGACGAATTCGACATCGGGGACTTCACGAGTGAACTGGAAGACGCCACGAAGCTGCTGGGGCTGGGGATCGAGTCGGAGACGTTGAAGAGACAGGTTTTCAAGAAGCTGGCGTTCAAGTACCTCTGCGACGTGCGGCAAGAGACCAAGGAGCATATCGCACGGGAGATCGACGAGTGGTTCGCGGGAGTATCCCAAAAGAGTAACCAGGGCACACGCGACAAACCCAGGGCCAAGCCCCCGCGCCCAAGCGCGGGGGCTTAGGCCCACCTGGGTTTGGGAGTTTTCTTCGACTTGGGATGCAGGAGAGGCGCGGCGCATGGGCGCGCGAGGCGGAAGAGGAGAGGCATGGAAGAACAGCGGAGCAAAGAGATGAACACGCCGGAGCAACCGCCGGTAGACGTCCGGTCGGTGATCCGGGAAGCGATCACGGAGTTTGTGAGCGCGGAACGGGCGAAAGCGGAGCCGGCCTATAAAGCGGAGTTGGTGGAAGAGCGCAGGCGGCGGGAAGAGTTGGAGCGGCGCTTGAACGATGTGGTGGAAGAGAACCGCCGGAGCCGGCAGCTAGCCGAGGAACTGGACCGCCAGTCGAAGATCCGCAACGAACTGCAGCGGTTGGGGGTGGCGAAGGTGGATCTGGCGTTCAAGGCGGTGAAGGACGACATCCAACGCACGACGGATGGGCGGCTGGTGGCGCGGGCGGGACAGGACGAACTGGACGCGCGGGAGTATCTGTCGCAGTTCGTGAGCGAGAATCCCGAATTTCTACCGGCGCGGATCACGGGCGGCTCGGGAGTGGCGGCGACGCAGCGCGCCACGGGCGTGGGTGGAGCCGACCTGGACAAGCTGCGGCCGGGGATGAATGCCGAGGAGCTGGACCGAATCCGGCAAGAGATTGCGCGAGTGGCGTCGCAGACCATGCGAGGCGCTTGAGCAGAAGCCGCAGGCGCGCGCGAGGCGAGGCCTGGGGAACACAAAGGCGACGGGCGCGGCGAAGCTTCGCCGCGCCCGCGAAATAAGACAAGGAGAAGGTGAATGTCAGCAATTACGTCGACAAACGTGGCTAACGCGATTGTCAAACTCGTGGCGGTGGACGCTTTACCAGCGCTGATGGGGAACCTGGTCATGGGAAATCTTGTCAACCGGGACTTCGAGCCTACGCTGGCCCAGGCCGGTGACACGGTAAACGTGCCAATTCCAGCGACGCTGGTGGCGAACAATCTGGCCGAGGGGGGCAGCGTTCAGACACAGAACCCGACTCTGGGCAACGCCCAGATCGTATTGAACACGCACGCGGAAGCAACCTTTCAGATCCCGGATGTGACGAAGGTTCTGGCCGTTCCCGACCTGCTGAAGCTGTACATGCAGCCGGCGGTGGTGGCCCTGGCCGAAAAGATCGAGTCGGACCTGTTGGGGCTGTACGCGGGCTTCACGGCCAACGCGCCGGTGGGCACAGCCTCGACCGCGGTAACCGAAGCGACGATCGACGCCGCGGAGACGGCGTTGTTCGCAGGCGAAGGTTCCGGCGAGCGAGCCGAAGTACCTGGTGGTGGACGCCAGCACGTATTCGCAACTGCGTCAGATCACGCGGTTCAGCGAGTACGCCACAGCGGGCGACGCGGGGCTGCGTGCCCTGGTGGACGGCACGGTGGGGAAGATCAAGGACTTCTACGTTTTCCGCTCGCAGTTCGTGCCGAAGACCGGGAGCACGCCGATGACGATCCACAACGTGGGCTTCGGGCACTCGGCACTGGGCCTGGTGGTTCGCCGTCTGCCGCAGCCGCTTCCCGGAACGGGGGCGGTGGCGGAATACGCCGAGTTGGGAAACTTCGGGATCCGCGTGGTGATGAGCTATCAACCGAACACGCTGGCGCAGCAGTTCACCGTGGACGTGCTGTACGGCACGGCGGTGTTACGCAACGCTTTCGGCGTTCAGGTCAACAGCTAGTGGGACAAGATCGGGGACAGGCACGAAGTTTCGCAAAAGCAGCGAAATTCGAGCCAGTCCCCGATTCTGCAGTTTCGGCACGCATGCAAAATGGGGGACAAGCACGAAGTTTCGCAAAAACAGCGAAATTCGAGCCAGTCCCCATTTTGGACGATTGAAGCGAGGAACGTATGGACTTAAAGATTTTCTACCAGAAGCTGAGACAGATCGAGAGCGAGATCGTGGACGCATATCCGGTGTTGGTGAGCAACGAGACCCCGGACGGCGGCAAAGAAGGGGTGAAGACGGAAGTGCCGCGGACGGTGGCGGCCCGCATGGTAGCGGAGGGTAAAGCGCGCCTGGGGACGGAGGAAGAAGCGGCGGAATTCCGCGACGCGGCAGTGACTGCGCGGAAGGTGGCCGAGCAGGCGATGGCAGCCAGCCGGGTGGCGTTGAGCGTGGTACCGGAGGCGGAACTACAGATGCTGCGCGGAGTGCTGAGCCTGGCAAAGTCTAATCTGCGCGAGAAAGGGAAGAAGTGAGGCAACGGCCATGTCTCTTTTCACCGACGGCGTAATAGCCACGATCGACGATCTGGGAGGCTACGAGAGTTCCATCCTGGAGGTGGCGCACACGGAAGGGATTGACCTGACGACGAAGCTGGCCGTGTCGCAGGAGGAAGTGGCCGTGGAGTTGGAAGCGCTGCTGCGGAGAACACGGGCGGGCGCATGGAACAGCGACGGAAGCGGGCGGCCGAATCTGGGCATCGTGGTGGTGACGCGGCCACTGAAGCAGTGGCTAGTGTTCCACACGCTGGCAGTGGCGTATCGTGACGCCTACAACAGCCAGTTGAACGACCGTCACAAGGGCAAGTGGAAGGAGTACGCGCAATTGGCGCAGTGGGCGGCGCGGATGCTACGGGAGACGGGCGTGGGGGTGGTGAGCGCACCGATCCAGAAAGCGGCCGGGCCGGAGATGAGCGCGACGCCGGGGAGCGGGATAGCGACGCGCTATTACGTGCAAGTGGCGTGGCGCAACGCGAGCGGCGCGGAAGGAGCACCGAGCGAGGTGGGTGTGTACGACACGCCGGACGGCGCGCTACTGGTGGTGGAAGCGAAGGACGCGCCCAGCGGCGCGTGCGGATGGAGCGTGTACGCCGGAACTTCTCCGGAGACCATCGCGCTGCAAGGCGAGACGGCGATCGCGTTGGGAGAGCAGTGGACGGCGCCGGAGACCGGGCCGACGAGCGGTCGGAAGCCGGGACAGGGCCAGGAGCCCGAGGCGTATCTGACGGTGGATCGCATCCTGCAGAGAGGGTGAGGACGATGGCTGGAATCGCTGGCACGACGACCAACTGCGTGGCTGAGTTATTGAAGAGCACGAAGGGACTCACGAGCAGCGTTCACCAAGCGGCGCTAAGCGCGCGAGTGCAACTGGCGGAGATCGCTCCGGAACAAGTATTCGCGCAAAACGTGGCGTACGAGGTGGCCGAGCGGGGCGGCGGAGCGAAGTACCCGTCGGTGCACGTCTACTGCGAGCGAGTCGCGAACGAGATGAGAGAGAAGTTCCGCACGTTTTCCGGACGCGTGCGAATGGTGGTGGAGATTCGGGTATCCCAGGACCGCCTGGAAGGGCTGGAGAGCCAGTTGCACGGCTACGCCGACGCGGTGACACGCATACTGGACGGCAATCGCGGCGACTGGGGCAGCGGGATGTATTACGCCGGCGGATATGAAATTAACTTCGGCGCCGTAAAGAAAGGCGGGAAGAATCACATCCAGACGGCGAAGGTGGAATTCGACGTAGAGGGAAGCGTGCAGTAGGCCGAGCAGTCTGGGCGATGGCGACGCCAGGCGGCGAGGCGCAAAACAAGAGAGGCGAGAGCCATGGAGAGGTTAAGGAAGCATGCCTAGCTACATTTCATCGAGTGAAAACAGGTTCTACACGGCGCCGGAAGGATCGTACGGGCAAGTGCCGGCGATCACGAGCGAAAACCGGTTTCCGGCCGTGAAGCTGACCGCGAAGCAGACGGTGGACCGTCTCCAGAGGAAGGACAAGACGGGGAGCCGCACGTTCGCGGGTCTGCCGGCGGGAATCCGCAAGCAGACGCAGTTTTCGTTGAAGACATACTTGACGAGCTGGCCGAACCAGAGCGTGGAACCGGGTTATGGCCCGCTGTTTCGCGCGGCGCTGGGCGGGGGACCGCACATATTCGCGGGAGCCACGCTGGCCGCGGAGAGCGAAACCCGAACGCTGGCTTTTGCCGGCCCGCACGGACTGGCGCCGGGCCAGGCGGTGGTTTACGGGAACGAGATCCGCTTTGTGTCCTCGCTCATGGATGCGCAGACGGTATTGTTGAACGCGCCGTTCTCCGTGATTCCGGCGGCGGGTTCGGCGATCGGGGCAACGGTGGGATACTCGCCGGCGACAGACATGTCCAGCGTAAGCGTGTTCGACTACTGGAGTCCGGGCACGGCGGTGCAAAGGGTATTGTCGGGCGCGGCGGTGGACGAGATGCGGGTGACGATCGACGGCGACTTTCACGAGTTCGAATTCAGCGGACTGGCCTCGGACTTGATCGACAGCGGAAGCTTCAACCAAGGGCAAGGCGCGTTGAGCGCGTTTCCGGAGGAGCCGGCGATGGGCCTGTTCGACTACGCGGTGGTTCCGGGACACCTGGGCCAAGCCTGGCTGGGAGCGATCGAGGAGCGGGTTTGCACGATCACGTCGGCGGAACTGGTGGTCAAGAACAGCATCGACCTGCGCAACCGGGAGTTCGGCTGCGAAACGTCACACGGGGTGGCCGGCGGCATCCGCAACGTGGTCATGAACTTCAGCCTGTACGAAAAAGACGACGATTCGACGCGGGCTTTGTATCAGGCAGCCCGGAGCCGCTCGCCGATTTCGATCATGTTCCAACTCGGTCAGCAGCAAGGGCAGTTGTTCGGCCTGTACCTGATGAGCGTGATTCCGGAAGTACCGGAATTCGACGACAGCGACAACCGACTGCAATGGAAATTCACGAACAGCCGCGCGCAGGGGGCCATCGACGATGAAGTTTTCGTGGCGTTCGGCTAGGAAGGCGCGGGCAGAAGAAGACGAGGACCAAGCCGGGAAAAAGCGGCTGGCGGGAAGGACGTCGAGAGCGATGAAATACGCAAGCACGTTCAAAGCGAGGTCGAAGACGTGGCCGGGAGTGACGCTGGAAATCGGCCGGGTCTCCTTCGGCCGACGGATCGACCTGACGCGCAGGATCCGGGAGTTGGCGCAGAAGGCGGAGTTCTTCGAGGCGGGCGGTACACCAAAGGAAAGAATCGAGGCGACCCTGCTGGCCAGCGAGATCGATCGAACTTACCTCGAATGGGGACTGGCCGGGGTGGAAGGGCTGGAGGTGGACGGAGAGCCGGTCACGCCGGAAGGCCTATTCCGGAAGGGGCCGGAAGCTCTCTGCCAGGAGGCGCTCAGTCTGATCAAGGCAGAGTGCGGGATGGGCGAAGCAGAACGAAAAAACTGATCGCCGCCTTCCATTTTCAGTTTGCGAACGAGGCCGGGTGGAAGTGCGGAGAGTGCCGGAGACGAGGCCTGGAGCAAGTGCGGCGTTGCGGGTGGATAGAAAAAGCGCAAGACGAACGGCCACGGCCGGTTTGGGTGCGCCGCCACTCGGCCATAGAGGAATGTCCGCGATCGTACATTACGGCGCAAAGCGTGGCGTGGCTGGAAGCGTTCTACGCCTGGCGGCTGACCGGAAGGCCGACGTTGGACGATGTGCCGGCACGCCAGGCGGATGCATTCCTGGTTCTGGAAGGTGAACTGATGGAGGAGAACAGAGATGGCCGGAGATGAGCAGATGGTCGACCTGGCCGAACTTCTGGCGAAGCTGGCAGGCAGCGGAAATGTGGCAGACAGCGTCGCGGATACGCTGGACCAACAAGTTGCGCGCGGCACGGCCGGAACCACGGAACAGCTGAGCGGATTATCCGCCCGCATAGATCAACTGCGTCAGGCCAGCCAGCAGCAAGCCAACCTGGTGGCGAGAACACTACGGCGGTGGCGCAGAACACGAGTACGCAGGGGAACCTCGGGCTGGCTAGCGTGATTCAGCCGACGGGGTCGATTCTATCAAGCATCTTCGGCAGTGCGTTCGGAATTTCGCCGTTGGTCTCGGGAATCATGAAGCTATTCGGCGGGGGCAGCGAGGCGGCAGACACGGCGGCACCGGTTGAGTATGTGAAGCCAGAAGCGGTGGACTTCACGGGCGGGTACTCAAGAGCCAGCGACGATGCTATCCATACACTCGACTACGGCGCGGGAGACAGCCTGCGGCTGCTGAGAGAAGCATCGGCCCCGGAGATTTCGACGGTGAGCGAGGCGTGGAACGGAGTCGCCCAGGCGCTGGTCCAGAACCTGCCATCCAGCACTGGGGCGGGAGACGCGGCGAGCCGCGCGGGAGTCCAACTGGCCGCGACGGTGCTGGAGCAATTGAGACAAACGGCGACCGCAACACCTGGGTGGAGCGCAGGCCAGACGAGCAGCGCCTCCACACAGGCAGCGTGGGAGACGCGGCCGGCAGCCGGCGGAAACAACGGTGGAGGCGGCGCGGCGGCGCAGATTACGGTGCAAGTGCAGGCCATGGACAGCCGTTCGTTTCTCGACCACAGCGAAGACATCGCACAAGCGGTGCGCCAGGCGATGCTCAACTCGCATGGGATCAACGACGTCATCACGGAGCTGTAGCAGATCATGGCGGACTTTCCAAGACTAAAAACCGGCGCGGTGATGCAGTATCCGGCAGAACGGGAGCTGTGCTTTTCGACCGAGGTCCTGCAGTTCGTGGACGGAAGCGAGCAGCGGTTTCGCGGCTATGGCGCGGCATTGCGGCGATGGATGGTGCGATTGGATCTGCTGGAGGACGCGGAATTGAGGCGCTTGGAGAAGTTCTTCGACGCCTCGCAGGGCGCGCTCGGCAGCTTCCAGTTTACCGACCCATGGGACGGGACGGTCTACGCGGACTGCAGCTTGGAAGAGGACGAGATGGCTATGGAGTTCAATGCGGAGCAGCAGGCGAAGACAGCGCTGGTGATCCGGGAGAACAGGACCTAGCATGCTCTGCTTCCCACAACTAGAGTCGGGCGCGTTGGGCCAGTTTCCGGGCAAGAAACGACTAGTGCAACGCACGGTGGTGAACGCGCTGGCCGACGGGAGCACACGCAGGCTGGGCGACCCAGCGGGCTCGCGGATCGAGTGGGCACTGACCTATGAAGATCTGACCGACGTCGAGGTGGCTGCCATTCGGACGCTATTCCAGACGTGCGAGGGCAGACTCCAGACGTTCACGTTTCTGGACCCCGCGGATAACCTACTCGGCTGGAGCGAAGATCTCGACGCGGACGTGTGGCGCAAGGATCCGCTGATGGAGCGGACGGGCGGCATGGCGGACCCGTTGGGAACGAATCGGGCGACGAGAGTCACCAACACGGGCCAGGCGGCACAGCGGATGGACCAAACGCTCGACGCGCCCGAGAGCCTGCAGTACTGCTTCAGCATGTACGCGCGGAGCGATTACACGGGGGACCTCACAGCGTACCGATCCAGCGCGGCCGGGACGGATCGCCGCACGTACACGGTCGGACCGGCCTGGACGCGCATCGTGATTTCGTCAAAGTTGAGCTTGTCCAATGAGACGGCGACTTTCGGACTGGAGTTTCCGGCCGGACGAACAGTGGATGTCTTTGGACTTCAAGTGGAGGCACAGACCGGCGCCTCCCAATACAAATCAACAGCGGGGCTGGGAGGCGTGTACGAGCAAGCGCGGTTCATGGATGACAGCCTGGCGGTGACGACGCAGGGGCTGAACCGGCACTCTTGCCGGGTGCGAGTCGCGGCCAGACGGAGGACTTGAAGCGCATGCCGACCATTCACGAACTCAAGGAACTGGAAGTCACCGAGACGCCGCTGCTGTTGTTCGAGTGCCAGGACAGTTCGGGCGCCACGGAGCGGTGGAGCACGCACAAGGTCGAGTACAACGGCCAGACCTATCAAGCGCGTGTTCTTCGAAACAACCTGTTTGAGATCAAGGCCGGAAGCGAAGACGGCGTGGATCTTGTTTCGAAGTTGTCGGTGACGCTGGCGAACGCCGACTCGCGGTTTTCGGAAATCGAGCGCAACACGGGCTGGAAGGGTGCCCGGCTGACGGTCCGTTTCGTGTTCTTCAACCTGAAGTCGGGCGAAGCCGCGACGACGGACCGTGTTCTATTTCGCGGGATTGCCGACGCGCCAGAAGAAATCACGGAATCGACGCTGCGGTTGAGTTTTTCAAGCCGCAACGGGTTGCAGCGAATGCTGCTGCCGACGGTGCGGGTGCAACGGCGCTGCCCATGGGTATTCCCGGCGACGCAGGCGCAGCGCACGGAAGCTGTCGAAGGCGGCGAGCAAGGCAAGTACTCCATCTTCTACGGTTGCGGGTACGCACCGGATGTGGAAGGCGGCTGCGGAACCCTGAACGGCACGGAACCGTTTACGACCTGCGATTACACGAAGACGAGCTGCGAGCAGAGAGGGATGTTTCGCGCCGACAGCGCGGGGCGGGCCACGCGGCGATTCGGCGGCGTGGAGTTTGTGCCACCGACCATCAGCGTACGGAGTTACGGAGAAAAGAGCTGGCACACTTCGCTGGTTGTGGAGAACGAAGGCCGCTATAACGATTTTGTGCCACTGGTATACGGGACAGGGTGGTACACACCACCAATCGTGTTCGCTCGAAACGACGGCAATCTCACGCATCTGGAAGTACTACTAGGATCGGGAGAAATCCAAGGAGTCCTGAAGGTCCTGGTGAACGACATCGAGATCCCGGCAGGCCAAGCGGGCACCGATATGACGGCGACGGGTTGGTTTAGCGCCGTGGGGTCCGGAAGCCGCGCCGGCACCTTCAACGAGGATTTCGCCGATCCGCAAGGGAATCCGGCCGGCGACCCGTACGGCAGTATGGCGGTGGTGTCGGTGGTAGTCCCCAACCGGATTGAGGACGGCAAGACGCTGCCACGGATCGAGGTACTGCTGGAAGGCCTCAAACTGGCGCGCTACGCCGAGGACGGCTCGGCACTCGGCGAATCGTTCACGAACAACCCGGCCTGGGTAATGCTGGACGTTCTACGCCGCGCCGGCTGGAAGAACGAAGAGATCGATCTGGGGAGTTTCGCACGAACGGCGGCGCACTGTGATGAACCGATTCAGACGCTCGATTTGAACGGCAACCAAATCCTGATCCCCCGCCACCAATGCAATCTGGTTCTGCGCAAGCGGCGGAGTGCCGCCGATGTACTGCGAGGCATTCGGAATGCGTCGGCGCTATATCTGACTTACGGCGAGGATGGCAAACTGGAACTATTTCCGGAGAGCACGCTGGCCATTCAGAATCCGAGCAAACCCGCGGGAAGCAACGCGCAGACCGCGTTGCTGGGGGGCTGGCCCGCGTATGAGTTCGGCGATGGAACCTATGGCTTTTCGGGGATTCTTCGCCGCAGCAACGGAGAGCCGAGTCTCAGGATATGGTCGCGCGGCACGGCGGACACACCGAATCGCGCGAGCGTCGAGTTTCAGGACTCCTTCAACGAGTACCAGCAGGACAGCATTTCGCTGGCGGATGTGGATGATGTCGTCTCGGCTGGCCGGGAAGTAAGCGCCACGCTGGCCGCATTGGGAATCCCGAACATGGACCAGGCGGCACGAGCGGTCCGGCGGTATCTCGACAAGGCCGTCCGCGGCAACACTTACGCGGAGTTCGAGACGAGCGTTCGCGGGGTGGGGCTGAGGCCAGGTGACATCATCACTCTGACGTATCTCAAAGAAGGATTCGAGCGACAGCCGTTTCGCGTCACCAAGGTCGTTCCAAGCTTGAACTACCGAACCGCGACTATCACGGCACAGATCCACGACGATGCCTGGTACGACGACGCAAACGGGATTATCGGCAGGGACTTTCGCACGCGTCGACGTTCTCCATACGGCATTGGAGTGCCACGGCCCTTGGCGGGTCTGGTACGAGACGAATACGGCGAAGCGCAGTTCGAGATACATGAGAAGTCGGCGGAGAGCACCGATGGGCGCATGGCGGTGCTCCTGGAGGCGGGGTTTTCCGCGCCGGCCAGCCAGGTGCGCGCCGACCTCTCGATTCCGACGCTCAGCCTGACGCCATCAGTGGAGACGAGCGGAGGAACTCTGGCCGGAGGGCAGACGCTTTACTACGCCGTGAGCGCGTCGGATGGAGAAGGCAACGAAAGCAGTCTCTCGTTTGTGGTCCGCGCCACGATTCCGTCCACCGGCAACACGAACAAGGTGACGCTGCGGGAGATCAGTCTGGGTAGCGGAGCGACCGGGTTTCACGTGTACAACGGGAAGAGCCCCATGCAACTGGCGCGCGTCGCATCCGACTGCCCCATTGCGACGGAATTCACCGACAGTGGTCTGGCGAGCGGATTGGACGCGCCACCGGACGAGAATTTCGATCACGCAAACTTCTATTGGCGACTGGAATTGCAGCCCGAGTGCGGTGTTACGATCCACGGCGCGGATGTGATCGGCCACGAGTCGCTGGAGATGTTGTCG
Organism: Terriglobales bacterium; assembly: GCA_963745655.1. Taxonomy (GTDB): domain Bacteria; phylum Acidobacteriota; class Terriglobia; order Bryobacterales; family Bryobacteraceae; genus JAJFUV01. The sequence continues at coordinate 600,834 of CAVUYK010000013.1, forward strand.
AACGAGTTGCGCGGCGCGGTGGTCCGCATCACACGCGGCCTGGGGGCGGGACAAGAGCGGAGCGTGCTGTCGAACACCACTACGACACTCACGCTGGCGACAGTATGGACCGTGGAACCGAGCGCGACCAGCCATTTCGTGGTGTCGGAATCGAGTTGGCACTTCGGAGCACTGGGCCGAACGAGCCCGGTGGAGTTCGAAGTTCCTAATCGAGATTCGGCGACGGTGCATATCTCGGGACGCTCCGCGAATACGCACGACGTGGAATGTCCGTACGAGCTTTCACCGCTCACTCGTTGGCGCATCGGCGGAGCGGCGGGCACGCAGTTGGACACGGACATGCCGGGCCTGCCTACGTTCGGGTTGATTCCATCCGGGCAGGGGATGGTGGAGCTGGCGGGGGTGGCGTTCGAAGAGATGACGAATACGCGCACGATCAGCGCCGGAACGCTGAGTTTGAACTACTGGGATGAGCTGGCAAGCCCGACGACCAAGAAACTGGCCGCCGCCGTCAGCGAGACCGACACCTCCGTAGAACTAAACTCGGCGGGAGGAGCGCAAGCGGGGGATCTCATCCAAATCGGCTCGGAGATCCTGGAAATCGAAGAAACACTGTCCGGCGGCACGCTGTACCATGTGACACGAGGCGCGCACGGAAGTCCGGCCGAGATCCACGCAGTGGATGCTCCGATTTATCACCTCGTGCGCAAGATCTTCATTCTGCCTTTCTCCAGAGACTTCTTCGGCAGCCCATCGAGCGGCAGCTACAGTTGTCCGATTTACCTGCCGGAAGCGCGGGTCGCATCGGCCGAGTTGTTCGTGACCAACAGCAAGGGGAGCAGTCCCACGGCGGTCAAGTACTTCACCGGAACGACCAGCGAGGGCTTGCGCACCCTCTCCGGAGGACAGATTTCCATTCAAGTGGAAGGATTCCTGGCGATTCAATCGGGCGCCGCGCCGGCATTGGTCATGGACGCGCCTCACTCGATGCGGGATCTGTTCGCGGTGGTGGGCGAGGCACCCACGGGCGCTGGGATCGAGCTACGGTTGAGACAAAACGAGGACGAGATCTGCCGACTGACGATCCCCACGGGCGGGACGCAATCGAATGTCGTGGACGGATTCGGGCTGCCGCCGCTTCAGGCTGAGGCGCTGCTGCAGCTCGACATCCTCTCCGTGGGTCAAACCAGCGACACGACACCAGGGCGCGATCTCACGGTCATCGTGAGGCTGTGAGGAACTTACATGCCAGAAACGCTGGAGAAACTCCGGCCCGACCGCGACTTACAGTGTTACTTCGAGCGACCATCGGCCATCGCCGCCCTGAGCGGCGCCCACGCCACGGGTTTCCATGTGAGCGGCACGTGGAGACAGCAGTTCGACTGGGCGGTGGTGGAGTGGAATCGCGACAACGTCTTCGAACATCCCGCCTTACGCAATCTCCCCGACAGCGATCTCAGCGGACTTACTCTCTCCTATGAGGAGACGCGAGAGAACTGCATGGCGATGGACTGCGACCTCTTCCCGACGGTTGAGTGGCCCTATTTACGAATCTGGGCATCGCAGAGCGGCGTTGAGGATTTGTACAAGGTCAAACTGTTCGACTACGCCACGCCGGTGGAGGGTTCCTACACCTGCGCAACGGCTCAGTTCGAACTGCAGGGCACGGCGACCACGGGAGACTACGTAGGGCTGACATGGCTGGAGGAGCACCACACCTACCAACTGTATTACTCGGACACACTGGAGACCACGGTTCAAGCGCTGGTGGACAGCGTGAACTCGTTTTCACAGACCATGCGCGCCACGAGGGCGGGATCGCGAATCACGCTGACCTACATCGGCGCGGGGCAGACCCCGGAGAACAGCACGACAGGCGCGAACGGCAATCGAATCGGAATATATGGATACGTAGCGGGCGCGAAGACGGAAGTCTGGACTCCGGATTCGGCGAGACTGAGCGGCGGGACGTCGCCGACAAAGTGGCGCGTGGAACTGGACTTCGCCAATCTAAAGGACGTCGACGACAGAACCGTTCCGACACAATCGGTTCGGAAGATGCGATGGACGTACGCCGCCGATTTCCAACGTGGCGAATTCGCCCGCAGCGAGTTCGACGTGCAGGTCGCCAATTGGACGGTGGGTGGAGAGCGAAGATCGTACAAGATCGCCGGGCCGGGCAGCCGGAGGATTGAAGACGACTCGATGGAGTTAGTCTACACAGGCGCCTGGCAGAGCGCGCGGGGGAACTTCTCGGGCGGATCGATCCGGCACACCACGTCGCCGGCCAGCACGGCACAGTGCCAGTACCGGTGCCCTCACACGCATGAGTTGTACCTGGGCACGCGGGCCTGCTTCAACGGCACGCAAATTTCGATCCGCGTGGACGGCGCGGACGCGTTCACCCGAAATCTCAAGATCGACGGCGAAGATGTCCTGGTGCGCCTGCCGCTGGGCGAGCTGGCGGAGGGTGAACACACCGTAACGGTCGCGCACGAGGGTGTCGCGAACGAATACTTCTACCTCGACTTCTTCGAGATAGCGATCCCGTCGCCGACTTTGCCGGACTACGATACGGAGTCGAAGATCACTCTGGCCACGGACTGGGACACCGACCACTCGATCGCGCTAGCTCCCGAACGCACGGCATGGTTACTGCACAAACTGGGGTTCCACGGGCGAGCCAATCACTACGTCGGGGCGCTGTGGTTTTACGAGCTGGTTCGCCAGAATCACCAGTACGCATCGGCGACCGTGGATTTCGTGGGCACGCCGCAGTTCAGCGCCGTGACGAAATTGTTCATCGGCAGGACCGACGAACCGCCGGAGAAGAGGCTGGAACTGGCGCACGTGAACAAGATCGGAGACACGGCCGAGACCATGGCGCGAGCGTTTGAGCTGGAGATCAACCGGGGATACATGGCGGTTCGCGCGGAGGCCGACGGTGCCAGGCTCACGATCCACGCGCGGGCCATGGGCGCCGACGGCAACATGCTGAAGGTGGAGGGCGATCCGACTTCAGGACAGTTCTACGTGCAAGTGAATTCGGAGACTTTCACCGGCGGCGTGGATGGCGAATGGCGAACCGACACGCAAGCCGATCTTCGCCTGAACCGCGCGGCGCGGGACTGGAACCGGAGCTACTACGAAGCCCTTCGCGGTTACGGTATAGACGTGGCAGCCGCGTTCAGTTTGGAATTGCAGCATGGGGACGACTCGGTGGAAGCAGGCATCGCGCAACGTCATGCCGATGGCAGCGCATGCTGGTTGAACACGCCCGCATTGCAGACAAACTTTTCTCCGACGAGCGCCAGCTTCTGGAAGCAGGTTCACCTGGAAATGGCCACGGTGATGACAGAAGCGGGGGTGACGCCTTTTCTACAACTCGGCGAGGTTCAGTGGTGGTACTTCCCCACGCGCTGGGACAGCCTCTCCGGGCAATGGGCGGACGCCGGCAGCATGCCGTTTTACGACGAATATACGACCACGACCTTCCAGAACGCTTACAGCCGCGCTATGCACGTGTTCACAACCAACCAGGAGAACCCGTCGTCCTATCCGGAAGAAACCGAGTTCCTCCCGGCGTTGATCGACAACTTCACCGGCACGGTCATCGACCACGTGCGCGCGATGTACGCCAATTGCCGTTTCGAAATTCTCTACCCCACCGACGTCAACGACACGGCGCTCAATCGGCTGGTCAACTTTCCGAACGCGGAATGGACACCGCCAAAACTCGACTGCCTGAAGACAGAGAGCTTCAGCTACACCTACGCCCGTAATTTGAACTTGAGTCGCGAATCCATGGATTTCAGCGAGACGAAGGGGTTTCCGAGAAATAAGCGCAGCCACCTGGTCGGCATCGGAGACTACACGACGGCCTGGCTGAAGGAGGCCCGGCTGGCACAAGCGGAGAACATCGAAAGCGTGGTCCTGTTTGCGCTGGACCAATTCTGTCTCATCGGCTACGGGGTGCCGCTAGAGACCGGCATGCGCCGCAGCGTGATGCTCGGCTGACCAAGAGTGGTGGCGACCTTGTCATTGAGCGGCGTGCTCATGTAAGGTATAGTGAACACTTCCGTCGTGGTCCTCGCGCAAAGAGTATCGAAAGTCTATCCTCTCTACAAGCGTCCTTCCGACCGCATCCTCGAAGTGTTTCCGTTCTTCAAGCGCCGCCGCCACACCGAATTTTGGGCATTGCGCGACGTCAGCTTCCGCGCTGAAAAGGGCGAGATCCTGGCGCTGGTCGGTCCGAACGGTTCGGGCAAAAGCACGCTGCTGCAGATTGTGAGCGGGCTTCTGCAACCCACTCGCGGGCGAGTCCTCACCGAAGGACGCGTGGCGGCGTTGCTCGAGTTGGGCGCCGGCTTCAACCCCGAGTTCACGGGACGCGAGAACGTCTATCTCAACGGCGAGATCATGGGCCTCTCGCGCCGCGAAGTGGACCGCGCGTTCCCCAGTATCGAGGCCTTCGCCGAAATCGGCGAGTTCATCAACCGTCCGGTCAAGGAGTACTCCAGCGGCATGTACGTGCGCCTGGCGTTTGCGACGGCCATACATGTCGAGCCCGAGATTCTGATTGTGGACGAAGCGCTGGCCGTGGGCGATGCCATTTTCGCCAACCGCTGCATCCAAAAGTTCGAGGAACTGAAGCAGAAACAGGTGACGATTCTTTTCGTCTCGCACGATCTGGGACTGGTGAAGCGCCTGGCGCACCGCGCCATACTCCTGTTGAACGGCGAGATCGCGGCGCAAGGCGAGCCCAGCGACGTGGTCAACCGCTACGTGGGATTCGTCCTCGAAAGGCAGCAGGCCAAACCTGTTGAGGACGCCGGGCATCGCATCGGGTTGAACGCCAGTTTCCGCCACGGCGACGGCGCCAGCCGGATCACCGAAGTGGGCATCCTGGACGAACAGGGACAATCGCTGAGCGCCGTCGCCAGCGGCAGTCCGGTGACGGTTCGCGTGCGCGCCGAATTCACGCAGACGGTGGTGGAACCTGTGGTGGGGATTTTGGTGCGGAACCGCCTGGGCATCGACGTTTACGGGACCAACACCCGCATCGAACAGCGATCGTTCGGACGCTTCGACGCGGGCGATGTACTGGAAGTCGACTTCCAGTTCGATTGTCTTCTCACGCGACAGGAATATACGCTCACAGTTGCCACGCAACACTGGGACGGCTCCAGCCAGGATTGGCTGGATGACGTTCTGGCTTTCAGCGTCGTCGATCAGAGAGACATTGCGGGATTCGCCCACCTGAAAACGAGCGTCGAGTGGCGCAAGATCCCGGGAACCAAGTAGGCCCATGATTTACATAACTGTACTCGTCACCGTTGTCCTGGTCCTGGCCGTGGTCACGGCGGTGAAGACGCGAGGCGTCCACAACCAGACGGATTTCCTGGTGGCCGGCCGAAAACTGCCGTGGACCGTGCTGGTGTTCACCTTGCTCTCGTCGTGGATCGGCGCGGGCAGTTTGTTCGCCGGCGCCGAGAACGCCTACCGCAACGGCTTCGCGGCCCTCTGGCAACCCGCCGGCGGGTGGCTGGGCTTAATTGTCATCTGGAAAATCGCGGGACGCGTGCGGCGCTTCGCGCAATTCACGGTTCCGGATCTGCTCGAGTCGCGCTACAACGCCACGGCGCGAGTACTGGGCACCATCGCCATCGTCATTTCCTACACGATGATCACGAGCTACCAGTTCAAGGCCGGCGGCGACATTCTGCACTTGATCTTCCCGTCGGTGGACCGCAGCACCGGCATGTACATTATCGCCGCGTTCGTAATCACGTTCACGGCCGCGGCGGGCATGGCCTCGGTGGCGTATCTCGACCTGGTGGTGGGCCTGCTGGTGACCAGCATCGTGATTATCGCGCTCCCCTTGCTGTTGAGCGCCGTGGGCGGTTGGCAGGAGGTGCATCGTCTACTTCCCGCGTCGCACTTCATGCCGCTGGGAGATCTGACCATCTGGCAGGCGCTGGGGCTTACGTTGCCCACCATGCTGCTGCTGATCGGCAACCAGGGCATGTACCAGAAATTCTTCTCGGCGCGCTCGGAGAAAGACGCGCGCAGGGCGGTGGGCGGGTGGATCGTCGGCACGTTGATTCTGGAAACGCTGCTGATCGCGCTGGCGGTGGTGGGCAGCTCCAAGTTTCACCCCGACAACCCACGCGAGATCCTGCTGGTCAGCGCGCGACTCGGACTGCCGCCACTGGTGGGTGCGATCCTGCTGGGCGGCATTTTCGCGAAGGTCGTCTCGACGGCGAACAACTTCTTATTTTCACCGGCCAGCAACCTGATCCACGACGTGTACGGGCGTTTCATGGCGAAGAAAGGCGCCGACCGCAAGAGTCTGCTGCTGTCGCGGATCACGGTGGTGGCGCTGGGTCTGTTCGCGCTGGCGCAGGCGGCGCATTTCGAATCCATCCTGCGCGCGGCGCTGTATGCCTATACTGTGTATGGTGCCGCGGTGACCCCGGCGGTTCTGGCGGTTTTCTTTTCGCGCCGCGTGAACACGGCTGGGGCCATCACCTCCATCGCATCGGGGACGCTGGTGACAGTACTCTGGAATTTGGCCGGCATCACCGCGCTCGACGCCGTGTATCCGGCGCTGGCCATGTCGGTGACTTGCCTGTTCGCCGCCAGTTGGATGACCGCGCCGCCCCCGGAAGAGAAGTGGCGGCCGTTCTTTGAGTGAGGAATACCATGAACCTCCCGCGGATTCAGGAAGCGTTGCGGCGCGAGGGGCTGGACGGATGGTTGTTTTTCGACCACCACTTGCGCGACCCATTGGCCTATCGCGTGCTCCGGCTCGACGCGCAACACGTGCCGACGCGGCGCTGGTACTACTTGATCCCGGCGCAAGGCGAGCCACGCGGCCTGGTGCATCGCATCGAGCCCGGCATGCTCGACGGCCTGCCGGGCGAGAAGACGCCGTATTCGAGCTGGACGGCGCAGGCCGACGGACTCGCGAAAATGCTCGCGGGCTGCCGGCGCGTGGCGATGCAGTATTCGCCCCACTGCGCCATTCCTTATGTCGCCATGGTGGATGCGGGCACGCTGGAACTGGTTCGTGGGTGCGGCGTTGAAGTCATCAGTTCCGCCGACCTGATTCAGCAGTTTGAAGCCTGCTGGAATCCCGCGAAGCTCGAAATGCATCTGGAAGCCGGACGTCGCGTGGATGGCATTCGCCGCGAAGCCTTCGATCTGGTGAGCGCACGTCTCGCCGGTGGCGCGGCCATTTCCGAGATCGAAGTGAAGCAGTTCATTCTGGACCGCTTCGCCGCGGCGGCGCTCGCCACCGACCACGGCCCCATCGTGGCCGTGAACGACAACGCATCGAACCCGCACTACGAGCCCGACGCGGAGCACAGCCGCCCGATCGCGCGCGGCGACTTGCTGCTCATCGACATGTGGGCGAAGTTGGACGCGCCCGATAGCGTTTACTACGACATCACCTGGACCGGCTACTGTGGCGCGGAACCGCCCGAGAAGATGCTCGAGGTATTCCGAATCGTCACAGAGGCGCGCGACAAGGCCGTGAAATGCGTCCAGGACGCCATTGCGGGCAGGCGCGAATTGCGCGGCTTCGAAGTGGACGACGTGGCCCGCGGTCACATCCGCGAAGCCGGCTACGGGGAGTTCTTCTTCCATCGCACGGGTCACTCGATCGGCGCCGACGTGCACGGCGCGGGCGCGAACATGGACAATCTGGAAACGCACGACGAGCGCCGTGTCATGCCTTGGACCTGCTTTTCCATCGAGCCCGGCATCTACCTGCCCGAGTTCGGCATCCGCTCCGAAGTGAACATCTTCGTCGGCGAAGAAACGGCTATGGTCACCGGAGAAGTGCAGCGGAATCTGCTCCGGCTTTAGCATGCGTTTCCGGGCCGCATTCGCTGGTCTTCTGGTCTGCCTGCCGGCGTGCGGGAGCGCGCCCGCCTCCTACCAGCGTCGCGGGAACTCCGCGACCTTCCCGCTCCGCGATGGCTGGGCCAAAATCGAGTGGGTTAACGCGTCCGCCATCCGGTTCTGCCGCGGTTGGGAGCTTGTTCCCGGTTGCCCGGACCTGACCGATCGCGAAGCCGTCGCGGTCACCGGGCATGACGAGAAGGATGTCGTCGAGCTGCGATCTCGCGAACTGGTGGTGCGGCTGGAGAAATCCACCGGGAGAATTGAAATCGCCACCGCGGACGGTCTCAAACTCCTGGGGGAAACCGCCGTCGCCATGCGCGTGAACCGAGATGTGGTGGTCCGTTTTCGAAACGCACCGGCGGAGAAATTCCAAGGCCTGGGGATGCGCGACGGCCCGGTGGTGTTGCAAAGTTCGCGCGTGCAAACACGCCGCGCGTTCCTGCTGTCGAATCGCGGTTACGGACTCTACTTCCCCGCCCCGGTGGACTACGAATTCGATCTGGGCGCCAGCGCTTCAGATGTATTCGAGGTGCGCGCCAGGAATTCGACACGGTTGGAGTACTTCTTCTATCAAGGTGCGAGTCCCAAGGAAATGTTCGAATCGCATTTCGCCGCTACGAGTTCCGTGGAACGGCTGAACTCGCGCGACATAGGCATCTTGCCGCCAGGCGAATGGGTCCGGGAGGCGGCCCAGCTTGACAGCTTCGGCCCGGTGGGATGGGCCGCACTGCGCGCCACCGTGCGCGCGCTCATCAATGGGAGCCTCTCGGCGGTGCTTCTGAGCGCTGTGGATCTAGCGACATGGCGCTGGGCGCCCATCGACATTCACCGGCGCTTCTCGCAACTGGCCGTATTCCTTCCCTTGCTGGGCGATTCGACTCCGGCACAAGCCAAGCCGCCACGTCCACCGCTGGATGCATCCGCCGCCCTGTTGCGCGCACGCCTCACGCCGTTCCTGCTCACCTACGCTCTGGAGGCGCACGAGCGCGGTTTCCCCATCATCCATCCGCTGCCGATGCAGTTTCCCGGCGACACACAGGGAGCCCACCTCGACGACCAATTTCTTTTCGGCGACGAGATTCTGGTGGCGCCGTCGCTCCAGCCCACCAGCAGGCGCAAGGTCTATCTGCCCATGGGCCGATGGACGGACCTTTCGAGCAACGCGACCTACCAAGGCAAGCAGACCATTGAGATCGACGTGCCGGAGAACTCTCCCGCGCTGTTTGTCAGGAACGGTTCGCTGATACCGCTCTCGGGGGAGCGTCCGGGCGACCCCATGGAGTTGCACTACTTCCCCGCCCTGGGCGGAGAGTTCTTCCTGGCGGAGCAAGGGCTCTCGTATCCCACGCAATTTCACGCCTCGCCCGCCGGCGACTACTACCGTCTGGAGACCGAATCGAAAAAAGATCGCGACTACGAGTGGATCGTGCACCACCTGCCGCGGCCATCTAAAATTGAAGAAGGCGGCGACGCTTATCTGGAAGTCGGTGATCGGACCATGCTCGCCAACGGCTGCTGGTATTACGACGCGGCGCGCCAAAATCTGCACGTCCGGCAACGTGCGCGCGCCGGCGCGGATCACATCGTCAACATCTCGTTCTGAGCGATGCTTGCCCGCCCGCGCTCGCCGATGTTACTCTCGCATCCGGAGAGAGTCGCCGGGCATCTTAGGAAGGAGAGGTAGCGACTATGAAGATTGCCATCGCCGTGACCGTGGTTCTGGTGGCCGGGGGCCTGTTTCTGTGGGGGCAGATAGCTAAGAGCAAGACCAACCTGAAGGTGGGGGATGTCGCGCCGAACTTCACGCTTCCCTCGACCACCGGGTCCAACTTCACGCTCTCGAATTATCGGGGCCGGAAAAGCGTGGTTCTGGCATTCGTACCCAAGGCCTTCTCCAGCGGCTGCACGAAGGAGATGACCGCCTACCAGTCAGGCATCGCCAACTTCGACGGGGTGGAAGCCCAGGTGGTGGGCATCAGCACGGACGACCTGGAAACGCTGCAGCGCTGGTCGACGGAGCTCCATACCTCGTTTCCGATGCTTTCCGACGCGAACCGCAAGGTCAGCGGACAATACGGCGTGCTGGTGGGCGTGCTGGGATTCGCCAATCGCACCACTTTCGTGATTGATACCGAGGGCCGCATTCAGCACATCGAGGAAGGCTCGGCCGCTCTGGATCCTACCGGCGCGGCGACCGTCTGCAAGAAGATCACGAAGAAACCCTGACGCGCCTTGCGGCGGGGGTGGTGAGGACTATTCGAGCGGGCCCGTGTTGTCGCGGGCCCGCGGCGTTTTTTCGTACGAGACGTGTACCAACGTCTCACGGAGGAGGACTTGCAAACGCTTTGATGTGATAGTGCGGCTGGGCCGAGGAAACTCTCAGAAAATTTCGCCGGCGCCGGCGCTGGGCGAACAAACGTAGCTTTGCGCCTCTATGCCATAGCGTTCCCGATAGATTCTGGCAATACCCGAGCGGAAGGCCTCGACCGCGTCGGGCCGTACCAGGTTCACCGTGCAGCCGCCGAAACCGCCACCGGTCATGCGCGCGCCGTAAACGCCATCCATCTCGATGGCGCGATCCACCAGAAAATCCAATTCCGGGCAGCTCACTTCGTAGTCGTGTTGCAGGCTGCGGTGCGAGGCCACCAGCAGTTCGCCCATGAGCTTCAGCTCGTTTGCCGACGACGCCGGCATGAACTCCTCGACGCGGGCATCCTCGGTGACCACATGCCGCGCGCGACGGTACACCAGCCGAGGCATCCGGTCCGCGCAAGCTTCGAGCTGTGGAACGCTCACGTCGCGGAGGCTGGCCACTTCGGGGATGCGCGTGCGGATGGCGTCCACCGCCTCGTGGCATTCGCGCACGCGATCGCGGTAGGCCGATCCGCCCAGTTCGTGCTTCACCATGGAATTCACCGCCACCAGGCCCGCGCCGGCCGGCAATCGGACGGCGCTGTGTTCCAGCGAACGGCAGTCGATCCGCACGGCGCAACCCTCCTCGCCAAACACCGAGATGTACTGGTCCATGATGCCGCACGGCAGTCCCACGAAATCGGTCTCCGCCCGCTGGCACAGGCGCGCCACGTCGAGCCGCGATAATCCGGCGGATTCGTCGATGAGCGCCATGGCCGTGGCCACTTCGAGCGCGGCGGAGGAGCTCAGCCCGCTACCCACCGGCACCGTGCTCCACACGAAAAGGTTGGACGGCCGCACCGGGCAGCCGGCGCGCACCAACTCGCGCGCCACGCCGGCCACGTAGTCGCTCCACTCGCCGGCGCGTTCGAGCTTGCCAAGATCTTCCACCGCCCACTCGCGCGATTGCCGCAGGTTTTCCGACCACACGCGCAGGCGGCCGTCCATGCTCGGCGCAACGGCGATATAGCAGGCCATGGGAAGCGCCACCGGCAACACGAAGCCCAAATTATAGTCGGTGTGCTCGCCGATGAGGTTCACGCGGCCCGGCGCGCGCAACAGGCGCGGCGCCTCCGCAGGGCCGTATTTCTCGCGAAAGCCATCCTTCAGGAACGCCGCCGGGCCAGCCATAGGAGCACTCCTCCAAATACCAGCATCGCTACGCCCACATACAGGTCGATGTTCACAGTCGTCAGGGGCGCGCGCACCGCCGGGCCCACCACCCCCAGCGCGCAGAGAATCAAGCCGACCAATAAGAAGAAGAAACCGGAAGGTGTTCTGAGATCCCACATAGGCGTTTACCAGAACAGAAAGTTCAACATCAGGCACAGCGCGCCGACAATCACCGCCAGTACCACGGGCCGCTCATACCACACCACACCCGCCTCACTGGGCGATTCGGTCAAGCCGAAGACCAGGCCGCGCAACTCCGCTACGGGGCGGGGCCGCGTGGCCAGGCTGGTCACAATGGTCACCAGGAAACAAACCGTCCATGCCACAATGGCGATCCAGAAGTTCTGGGCCATGACGGAGGGGAACTCGTGCACGGTGCCGATCCAGCCGCCCTTGCCTTCGGCCATGGTGAGACCGTGCGTCAACGCCGCGGCCCCGGTGCCCGCGAGCAGGCCCGTGAACGCGCCGTGACCGGTGGTACGCCGCCAGAACATGCCCAACAGAAACGTCGCGAACAGCGGAGCGTTCACGAACCCGAAGACCAACTGCAGCAGGTCCATGATGTTGTTGTAGAGCTGCGCCAGATACGCGGTGCCGATGGAAAGCGCGATGCCAACCACAGTGGTCCAACGTCCCACCCACAAATAGTGCGAATCCGGCGCGCCGCGGCGAATGTAGCTCTGATAGATATCGAAAGTGAAAACGGTGTTGAAGGCCGTCACGTTGCCGGCCATGCCGGACATGAACGACGCCATCAACGCCGTCAGCCCGACGCCCAGCAGGCCGGACGGATAGAACTGCGCCATCAGCGTGGGCAGCACCTGATCGTAATCGTAGCCCGAGCCCTTCACCGGCAGGGTGTAGCCCAGGTTCATCTTCATGAGCGCCATGGCGGCCACACCCGGCACGATGACGATGAACGGGATGATCATCTTCGGAAACGCGGCGATCAGCGGCGTGCGGCGCGCGGCCGACATCGAGTTGGCTGCCAGCGCCCGCTGGATGACCAGGAAGTCCGTGCACCAGTAGCCGAAGGAAAGCACGAAGCCCAGGCCCGCGATCAAACCGAACCACTCCACGCCCATAGGGTTCTGGCTGGCGTGCGCGGTGTGCGACCACGCTTGGGTCATCACCGGCGGCAGGCGCGCTGGCGATGCCGCTCCAGCCTCCGGCCTTGGCCACGGCCAGGATCGCCAGTGGCGCGAAGCCGAGCACCACCAGGAAGAATTGCAGCACCTCGTTGTAAATGGCGCTGGTGAGTCCGCCGAGGAACGTGTAGACCAGCACGATGGCGGCCGACAACAGCACCGAGGCCGTGAAACTCCAGCCCAGCACTATCTGGAATAACAGGCCCAGGGCGTACATCGAAATGCCGGAAGAAAACACCGTCATCAGCGCGAAGGTGATGGCGTTCAGGCCGCGCGTCTTTTCGTCGAAGCGCAGCTTGAGGTATTCCGGCACCGAGCGCGCGCGGCTGCCGTAGTAAAACGGCATCATGAAAACGCCCACGAACAGCATGGCGGGAATGGCGCCCACCCAATAAAAGTGCGACGTCATGATGCCGTACTTGGCGCCGGAAGCGCACATGCCGATGACTTCCTGCGCACCGAGATTGGCCGCGACGAAGGCCAGACTGGTAATCCAGACAGGCACGCTACGCCCGCTGGTGAGGAAGTCCTCGCTGGTCGAGACGCGCTTCTTAAGCAGCCATCCGATGCCCAGGACGAAGCCGAAATACAAACTCAGGATGAGGTAGTCCGCGAACGCGAGTTTCAAATCAAGCCTCTGGGAGGTCGAATCCGGTTAAGTTGTCGAGTCTATCGCGAATCGATCGCCGCCCGCAATAAAACCGGAATTGAGGGTACTGTCCCAGTGCGCGCGTGATCAAAGTCACTGCCTCCAGGAGCGTGTGGCCCCAGGATGGGTATTGAAGAGGAGTATAGAGATGCTAGCGACTCAAGATAGAACGGTTTCGGACATCGCGGCCAATTCCCTGGCTGCGGTGCGGGTATTCGAGCGGCTGGGAATCGATTACTGCTGTGGCGGCAAGCGCCCACTGGCGGATGTTTGCCGGGACAAGGGTCATGACCTGGCTTCGGTCCAGCGCGAGCTGGACTTGGCCATGGACGCGCCTTCCATTCCGTCGCGCGATTGGAACACGGCGCCGTTGCGGGAACTCATTGGTCACATCGTTGGGACGCACCACGAATACCTGAAGCGCGAACTGGCCCCACTGGGCACGCGTCTGGAAAAGGTTTACCGGATCTATAACGAAAAATACGGCCCCACGCTGACGGGGCTTCCGGATGTCTACGCTGGTCTGCGCTCCGAGTTGGAGGCGCACCTTCAAAAGGAAGAAATGATCCTGTTCCCCGCGATCGGCGCCTGCGAGGCCGCCATACAGGGCGGTTCACCACTGCCACCGACGCCATGTGGCTCGGTCAGCCATCCCATTCGGGTGATGGAAGCGGAGCACGAGAGTGCCGGAACGGCCCTCGCCGCCATCCGCGCAATCACGGCGAGCTACGCCATCCCGGAGTATGCCTGCGTCACGTACAAGTCCTTGATGGCGGGTCTCCAGGAACTGGAGCAGGACTTGCACATGCACATACATCTGGAGAACAACATCCTGTTCCCGCGCGCGATGGCACTGGAAGGATCCGCGCGGTGATCGGATGAGCCAGGGCTCGCCCTACTTCACGAGGCCGCGATAGGCGGGTTCCAATCCTGCGCGGCCGGCTGCCTCCCGCGGAAACCCGGGCTCGCCCGGCCGGATGTTGAAAGTCGTGCCTTTTTCCTTGCAGGTGGCAATGCGGTTCTGGCGCTTGTTGTTGTAGTTGGTGGCTATGCTTGGGCGCACCCGGTCGCTCCGTTGGCCCACGTTGTAAACGATGTTGTCCGCAACCTCGATGAACCCGCTGCCCTCGTCCAGGTAGATGCCGCCGGGCCAGCCGCTGTTGTCGTGAATGAGGTTGCCGCGAATCATCGTGCCAGGCATATTTCCCAGAGTGTAGATGGCGCCGCCATCCCAACGCTCGCCCATCACATGATGAATGTGGTTGTACTCGCAGACGTTGTTCCGGGACGGGGTGGGCGTAGTCGTAGACGCGCGGGTGCCAGTAGGCGCCGCCGCCCGCGTCGGTCTCGCCCCAGCCCCATCCGATGGAGACGGCGCTGTACGGAAGATGGGAAATCTCGTTATGCGCGATGACGGTGTTGTCGGTGTAGCCCGCGAAGATGCCTACGCCACCCGTATATTCAACGGCCACGTGATGGATGTAATTGTTGACGATCCGGTTTTGCCGGACCACGGCGCGCGCATCCGTGGGATGGTGATCGTTCACATCTCCCACCTGTATGCCGGAACCGGCGATATCGTATAGCTCACATCCGGAGATGATGTTGGCGCGGGATCCGAACTCGACGTCGATGCCCGCGCCGCCCAGCCTCGTGAACTTGCACCGCTCGAAGTGCACGGATTCGGCCGCTCGCAGCAGGATGGCCCCTGGACTCTTCAGGGCTTCTCCGAAAGGATGCACCAGCAAGGGCAGTCCCGTTCCCATTTGCGCGCCCTGCGACCCCACCCGGAAGAAGAGGTTCTGTTGATCCATGGTGAAGTTGGCCTGGAGGTTGACGTGGCCGATCCGGCTGGGCTGCAACCAACCGGCATCGGCGAAGGTGATGCCCTCGAAGCGAAGGTTGTGAACGGGTTCGTCGAGGGTTCCCTGCACGGCCAGCAACCTCTCGACCACGGGAACCGTCACCAGCGCGCGCTCCATGATCTCCCCATCTCTCGGCATGTAATGCACGGTGGACCTGGATCGGTCGAGGTACCACTCGCCCGGCTCGTCCAACAGTTCGATAGCGTTCTCGATGTAAGTCGGCAGATCCACCTGCATGCCTTCCTTCAGGCGCGCGATGGTGAAGTAAGGCTCCAGCATGGTGACCAGGGCGCCGGCGGGACCAGGCTGGATCTTACCGACCTTGCAGATGGTGCGCTCCCATTGAATGTCGTACACCAATTCAATGTCGCTGGGGTTGCCCCAACGCGCCATCCCGGCATCCGTGGTCGTATAGGCGCTGGCGCCGGCAAGTTGCGCGCCGGGCAGCGGTCCGCCTCGAGCGCGCCGGGCACGCCGGCCATTCACGTAGAGCTGACGAAAGTTGCCCAGGTCCGTGCGCGCCGTCCAGCGGTTGCCGGAGCCGCGCTGCCATGCGGAGACCTGACGTCCTCCGCTCACCACCGGCATCTCGCCCGGATAGCCGCGATAGACCACGTCACGGCCGCTGGTGCCTGAATCACGCGCATCAAAGCTAAGAGTCTTGTCGATGGGGTAAGTTCCCCCGCGCAAATAAACCACCACATCCCGGTCCGTCTGGCGGATGGACCGAATGGTGTCCCGGGCTTTCTCGATGGTACGAAAAGGCTGCTGCTCGGAGCCGGGGTGCGAGTCGTCGCCGGAGGGAGATACATAGAACGTGGTTTGCCCGGCAAACACACCGATCGTACACGTCATGGCGCTCAACGCCAACACTTTTCGAATCCACATCGGCAAGCCCTCCTTCAATCGAACCAGGCGCTGAGCGTTTCCAGGTATCGCGCCGCCACCTGAGCAGGCTGGTAGTTCGCCAGCACATACTCGCGTCCTTGACGGCCGAGCCGATCGGCGAGGCTGCTATTGGCGACCAGTTCGTCGAGGATCTCGCGGAACTCCGCATAGTCCGCGAAGTACAATCCGCCGCCCGAGAGGCGGCAGAAATCCGTAGTCACCGCGCAAGCGGCGTTTGCCACCACGGGCCGTCCGGCGAGCCAGCTTTCCATCATGATCAGCGAGAAACTCTCCTGGGCGCTGGGCACGGCCAGGGCGAGGCTCCCCGAGAGGGCATCGCGCTTGGTTTGCTCGTCGAGATAGCCGAGGTTCACGACGCGCGCGCCGAGCGAAGCGGGCCACGCGCATGGGCCGCCGCCGGCGACTACCAGTTTCAACGCGCCCGGGCGATGGCCGGTGTACCGCGCGAAGTAATCGACCAGAAGCTCGAATCCTTTACCCGGGTCCGTGCGTCCGGCGTAGAGCAGATAGTCCGCCAGATTGTATCGGGCGCGGAATCTCTCCGCGTCGCCCGTCCAGACGCATTCGACCGGACAGCCCAGTACGGCCGTGCGCGCGGCACTCAGGTTGACGAGCGACGCGGCCAGGCGGCCTTCGGCTTCGGAAAGAAACACCACGCCGCGCGCGCGCTCGAACAGGCGCTGGAGCAGTGGCATGCGCGCCTGCGGTTCGTCGTGCAGGCAAGGGATGAGCACGCTGCGTTCGCCGCACCGCCCCACGCCATCGTAGGTGGTGCCGAACATGTAAGGCAGAAACAGGTAGACGTAACCGGCGCGGTGGCGGTCCAGATAGTCGCACAGCGCCGGACTGCGCACGGTTTCGCGCAGGTAGATTTCCTGCTCGGAGAGCGAAGGCACAATGCCGCGGGCCAGCTTGCGATTCACTTGGTCGAAGGCGGCCGTGTCGCGGCGGCGCGCGCGAAACCTCCGCACGGCGACGGCCGCCTTCCACCGTCGAGCCTTCCGCGTGGAAGTTGTCGTTCCAGTCGGATGCGAATTCACGCACGCAGGTGGTGAGCACTTCGACCTCGGCGCCGGCCGATTGCAACGCGTGCGCCAGAGCCCGGCACGCGGCTTCCGCGCCGCCCGGAATGTTCTCTCCGTACCAGGGCACCACCAGACCCAGGCGCGACTTCATGAGGCAGTCTCCGCGGCGGCCGCTTCGAAGATGTCCAAGTAATTCCGCGCAACGCGATCCCAGCCGTGATGTTGCTCGACGTAGCAGCGTCCTTGCCGGCCCAGCGCGGCGCGCAGCGCGTCATCGGAGAGCAACCGGTCCAGACAGGCGCGAAACTCGCGGTAGTCGCGATACCACAGCCCCCCCTGGCTGCGCGCGCACTGCCCGCGCAAAACCTCCGAACGGCCGTTGACCACCACGGGCTTGCGGGAAGCCCAGGCTTCCAGCGCGGCGATGCAGAGGCTCTCGTAGGGCGAGGGCGCCACCACCACGTCGCTGGCCTGGAGAGCCAGCCACTTGACGGCATCGGAAACGTAACCCGGCGCCAGAATCGAAGCGTGCTCGGGCACTTCCATCACGGTCTTGCCCGCGAGCAGGAGCTTGGCGCCCACGCTGGGGCGGTCTTCGACGTAGCGCAGGAAATAGTCGATGAGCCGGTCGCAACCTTTCGATGGATCGATGCGGCCGATGTAGGTGACGAGCGGCGCTCCGCCGATGCGCGCCCGGAGCGGTTCCCACTCCGCATCCGGCGGCAGCGGCTCGCGCGGGAACTCGACACCGCTCCCGGCCAGATGCCCCACCTCGCGCTCGAAGCAAAAACGCCGCCAGACGAAATGGCGCTCCTCGGGCGTCAGGAAGATCAGGTCGCGCGCCTGCCGGAAAATGTCGTCGTATGCGGCCAGATAGATGGGCGGCTCATCGTGCGCGGTGGGCACTAGAATGGCGCGCCCGGCCACCAGCGGCAAACCGAAACATGTGGTGGCGTAGAGATACGTGAAAAACACAAAGAGATCGTAGTCGTTCGGGTGCGCGGAGAGATAGTCGAAAAGCCCCTGCGCCAGCGGACCCTGCGCCCGCATCCATCCGATCTCGTCCCCGGGTGTATGCGGCTGGTGCAGCACACGCGCCGAGAGCCGATCGAACTTCGCTTTTTCGCGCGGCCGTTCCACCGCGAAGCGCCGCACGGTAACGCCGTTCAGGCTCTCGACGCCCCGGGGAAAGTGGTTCTCCCAGCTCGTGTAGTCGACGGCGCAAGAGGTCAGCACTTCGAGAGTGTGATGCGGCGCGACGCGCTCGGCGATGGCGCGGCACATCATCTCGCTTCCGCCGGTCACGCCTTCCCCGTAGCGTTGCACCACGAAGGCCAGCCGCAGCTTGCGCCCCGCGGTTTTCATGAGGCCACCTCGCCGCGCGAAACCCGCTCCAGCATCGCTTCGAGCTGACTGCTAAGAATATCCGGGCGAAATCTCTCTTGAAACCGCTCCCTGCCGGCGGATGCGAGATGGCGGGCCAGATCGCCCCGCTCGACCACGGCCTGAATGGACTCAGCGAAACAGCCGGCATCGAAATCGTTCCACACGAGTCCGGCTGGGCCGACCGTCTCACCCACAGCGGTCTTGCCCCAGGCGACGATGGGCAAGCGGAAATACATGGCTTCGACCAGCGGCACGCAGAAGCCTTCGTGCTCGCTCACCGACAGGAACACGTCGGCGAGCGTGTAAAGGCTGCGTAGTTGTGACGCGGTCACGCGCCCCGCAAATACAACGTGCCTGGTGAGCCCCATCGATTCGGCTTCCCGCGCCAGTTCCTCCGCGTAGCTGGCCAGGCGCTGATCCACTGTGCCGGCGAAGATCAGGCGCGCGTCCGAGTTGCACCAGCGGCGATACTCGGCGAGTACGCCAAGAGCGCGCAGATGCCCCTTGTTCGGTTTCAGGCCGCCGACAAAGAGGATGTTCGCGCACCCGTCCTTGTAACGGTCGAGCGTCGCGGCGTCGAAGGGGACGCGCGACAACTCCCCGGTCGTGTGGAACGGCGCCAGAGGCGCCGTGCGTGCGGCCGGCGCGCCCATCCGCACAAGTTCTTCGCAGTTGAAAGCAGAGGCACCCAGGAACCACGCGCGCGGCAATCGCGCCAGGCGCCGCGTGCTCGCGTCGCCGTCCTTACAGGCGCGGTAGTGCGCCTCCGAATAGCGCGAGAAGAAGCGCGCCGGCGTGATGTTGTGATACCGCACCACCAGCTTGGCGGCCGCGGTATGCAGCAACTCTTCGCCCTTCGGCCATGCCATCGAATGGTGATAAATGAGAATCGACCGCGAATCGTGCCAGCGCCGGCGGTCGTGTAGATCGAGAACCCGCCCGTCCTGGGCGCAGGACTCCTCGATCTCCTCGGCGAAGACATCCACCTGGTAACCCGCCGCGCGGAGCGCCGCGGCCATGCCCCGCACGTCGTTGCCAATAGCGTCGTAAGGCATCAGGCTCGGCGTGAGGATGTTGATGTTCGGCTTGCGCATGGACGGCTATGGGGGCGGAGGTTGGGCGTCGCCGGCCGACGTTGACTCCGCCAGGCGTTCCAGGCGCGCCAGACGCGCATTGAGGCGCGTCGAGACGCTCTCCAGAGCGGCCACCTGTTCTTCCATGGCGCGCAGCGTGGCGTTGTGAAAATCCGTGATTTGTGGCGTGTACCAGAACAGCATGCGCCGCACCAACCGCACCAGTATGGCGCTCATGTGCGCGCGCAGCGTGGGCGGTTGCGGCGGCTGCTCGCCGATGGCGGCCGAACATCGTCGCGCGTGTTCGATCAGCCGCAACAGTTCGTTGAAGTCGGCATCCGGGACCGGTGTGGAGCCGATGGCGGCGCCGGTCCCGCCAGGTGCGGACGCATAGCGATCCTGCACCCGTTCCCGGATTTGTTGCATCACCTGCTCGACGTCGATACGAGGCTCTGTCGTGGACATGAGCGAAGTCCCTATCGTTATAGCAGTTCAACCCGCCAGAAACCAGCGGTGGGCAAAATCGCCAAAGTCAGGGAACTCCGCTCGGCGCGCAGGTGTCTATATCCTGGTGATGATGACCAGCCGCATCCTCGCAAGCATTACTTTTTCGTCGTGGTTTCTCGCGCCGGTCTTGGTCGCCCAGCCCAAAGTAATCGTTGAAGGCTCGGTACAAGATCCGTATGGCGCTGTGATTATGGGCGCGCAGGTAACGGTCATAAAGGCGCGATCCGACAAAGCTGAGACTCAGAAGACGACGAGCGACAGCACTGGCGCTTTCACTTTCTCCCTGACGGAGCCTGGCAATTACGGCATTTCTGCAACCGCAGATGGATATGTCGAGCCAAATGCGTTAGAGGTTTACCGAGGGCTCGTGAGCGTTAGCAAGGCCGATGGAAGCGGGAAACCCACGGTGCGCCGGGTCAGACTGTTGCTCTACAAGAAGGCTGCGGTTCGAGGGCGATTAGTGGAAGTAGAGAATGATGACAAAGAAGCCGGTTGTAAAGCAAACGGTGGGGATGGTGTTCACCCGGTTCCGCGAAGGTCAATTGACCTTGGCGCCGACGGATGGGTCCGGGGTGACCGATTCGAACGGGGTATTCATCATCGAGAAGCTACCCCCAGGTGACTACTTCGTACAAATCTCGCCTACCGTTTCGGAGTCCGTCAAGGCCAAGACCGCGGAAAAGCCTGCGAAGGAGACCGACCGACCGCGCGGGTACAGAAGGACGTACTGGCCGGAGGATGCGGAATCTGGTTATGGAAGGCCGATCAGGGTTGACTCAGGGGCTGACCTCTATCTCGGTGAAATCGAAGTGAGAAGGGGCCCGTTCCTCCGGATCTCGGGTGTCGTCGAGTTCGGTAAGTGCGCGGAAGAAGAGCAGTATGCTCTGAGCGTATTTCAGGAATACGGACAGGCCCATATCGGCCGGGCCGCCATCTCACTACCCTGCAACACGCCGTTTGTCATCCACAATGTCTCGCCGGGCAGCTACCAACTGAACGCATGGGTCCAAGGCAGACCGCTCCTCGAACGCGAGAACGCCCGCATCCCCGTGGTGGTCTCGGATGAGGACGTCGAGTTCACAGTACAGGCGCGCCGACCTCAGCGTTTGCAGGGAAAGGCCGAGTTTCCGGAGAGCTTTCCTCGCGAGCAGCGGGCGGATCTCCGCGTGGTCCTCATGCCCGTCGGCAGGATGCCGTTCTTCGACGAGGCGACACCTGTGTCGGTTGACGAAGGCGGCAATTTCACTTTGACAACGGCTCAGCTTGGAGGAGTGCGCGCTTACACTTCAAGGCCTGAAGCTGCCGTACTACCTGAGGAACCTCTCGTATAACGGTACGCAGCTACCTGGGTCGATTGTCACACTGGATCCACACGCTATCGACCACCACCTTGAGATCACAGTCTCGGATCGGCCCGGCACCGTGGAGGGTTGTGGTCACCATAAAGGGCGATGCCGCCCCCGGCACCCGCGTCCTGGTCAGCCGTTGGCCATTTGTGCTCAAGGGTAAATACCCCGTTTTCGTCTCGTGCCGCGGGGATGAAAAAGGGCACTACAGCCAGTCGGGACTCTCGCCGGGCGTCTACCGCGTGGCGGCGGTTAGCGACTCCGCCCGTTGGCGGATTGAGCGGCGCGAGGATGCCATGCAAATACTCTCCGCCGGCAAGGAAGTCGAGATAGCAGAGGGCACCACGCGATCACTGGATCTGGAAGTGAACGCGTGGTGAAGTGCTCCCGCCAAGCGCCCGGCTAAGCCACTGCGTCGAGTACCGGCGCGGTTTCTTCGGCCGCCGCGAACAGGGCGGTCTGCACCGGCGCGTCGGCGCGGAACGCCGCCAGATGCCCCGGATAGAGCTGGACCAGACGCGAGGGTGCTTGCGTGGCGGCGCCCTTGGAGGCGCTTCAATTCGAGTGCGTTCACCACGGAGGCGCCGCGCGCATCGTTGGTGAATACGACGAATGTGTTGGTGGAAAAAGCGCTCACGCGTTCGAAGCGCGGTTTCCACTCTTCGAACTCCACGGCGCCGTAAAGATAGTTGGCGCGATATTGCCGCGAATCGGGATTCTCGAACTCCTCGCGCCAGTAAAGCGGGTTGCGGCCGTGCATGCGCACGTAGCCGATGGGCGAGGTCAGATACGCCGTGGGCGGCATGGCGCGCGTGTGAGACGGCTGGTCGATGTTCACGAAACCGACGCGGTAGTCGATCAGGGTGCCCAGCGCTTCTTCTTGCAGCCAACTATCGTGGCGCATCTCGGCTACCAATGGAAATTCGTGGAAGGCGCGCCGCAGCGTGATCAGGAATTCGCGGTTCTCGGCCGTGAAGCGGAACGACCACGGAAACTGCATCACCACGCAACCCAGCCGTCCGGCCTTGTGCAGCGGCCAAAGCCCTTCCGTGAACGTGGCCACCGCCGCGGCGTCCAAATCGCGCTCGTGCGTGAAACGGCGCCCCAGCAACGCAGTGAACTGGAACCGTGGGTTGTGCTCCACTTTGCTCAGCCACAGCCGCGTAACCTCAGCCCGCAGCGGATGGTGGAAAGAGGCGTCAATCTCGATGGTGTCGAGGAACCGGGCGAGATACTCCAGGCGGTGGAATCCGCGCGGGCGCGGTGCGGGAAAGACGGTACCATCCCAATGGGGATGCGTCCAACCGGAAGCGCCGGCCAGGATTTTGGGGGAGGTGGACATGGTGCTCCTTTCGCTTTTTCTTCTTGTGCTTATAGTGTAAGGAATATCACTAGCGAAAGTCAAGCGAAAGTTGCTGCGCGCCATGAATGTGGAGCGCACCAGCGGTGTTGGCCGCCGGCTTCAGTAGCGCGCTTGGGTGGCACGGCCCGCGTCCTCCCCGCGCAGCCAGACATGGAGAGGCGCGTGGGGAGTGGGCGAGGGCCAAGGCAGAGCCACGCGAAGGGTCTGTTCATGGCCTTCTCCGGCCACGGGCTTGGGCAGATCCTTGACCGCGAGGCCGGACTGAGCGTCCCAACCCGTCTTCTCGATGGTATCGAGGTCTTCGCCTTTCAAAACGGCGGCGTAGACCTCAGGCGCGAGCTTCTCGTCCGTGAGGACGAAACTCTTAATGCGCGGCAGCCGCACCAGGCGACCTAGGGTGGCCGGATCGGAAGCGCCCTCTGGCACAGTCTCGACCGACGCCGTGAGGACGCAGCCGGGCTGGCCCGCGGCGGCGGGGTCGACAGAAAGGAACAAGAGCCCTTGCCCGGCAATTTCCAGGCGGGCCGCGTCGCGCTTCTCGCCGGCGCGCACGAGGAATGGCGGGCCGCTGGAGCCGCAGCGCAGCCGTACGACGGGGTCGCTGGTGAGGTTCTCCACCTGCATGGAGAAACTGACCACCGCGCCCGCGGGCAACTCGGACGTCTTGAGCGCGACACTCAGTTCCTCGGGGAGGCTGGCCTTCACGGAAGTGATTTTCGGACGGGGGCCGAGCACAACCAGCGCGCCGCTGAACCGCAACCGCTGGTGCATTCCTTCCACCTTCAGGTCGAGATCCGCGTAGTCGCCCTTGCTGGCGCTGGCGTTCAACCGCACGGTCGCCACGCGCTCGGTGGAAGTACCGCCGGGAGCGAATGTGATCTCCGCACGGTCCGACTGAATCTGTTCGATCCGATCGAGACCGCTGCCACGCACAACCACGGTCTGCGATGGCTCTCCCGTATTGGCCGCCAGCGGCAAGTTCACGATGCGCGGATGCGGCGGCAAAATGCGCATCGCAATGGAGTGCGTCTTGCCGTCGGATTGCGTGAGGAGGAGACGATAGTGGCCGGCCGCAAGCCTGGTTGTGTCGATCTCCACTTCGACGCTCGGCTGCGGCCCGGCGCGCTTGCCGAGAGGCAGGTTGAAGACCAATTCCTTCGGCGCGGCTCTTTCCTCGCCGGCCTTGCGGAGAGCGACTTTCTCGACAAACTCGAAATCCGCGCCTTCCAGCGTGGCGCGCACGACACCGCTCGCGGTGACCAACTTGTCTTGGCTCGCGGGCGACACTTTCGCTTCGGTGAAGGCTGCCAGCGGCACGGCCTGCACGTCGCCACCAACCTCGAAACTATCCCAATCCCAAGCGGCCTTCAACTTGTAGGCGCCGGCGGGCAGAGCGACCTTGGCGAGATTGAGCGAGAGGCCCTTGCCGGCGGCTACCGTAACCGGAATCATATACCCTTTCCCGCCTGAGGAGACCAACTGCCAATTCCGCGCGCGGTCCAGGTACTTCCAGGTGGCCGCTTCCGCGGCCTTCACCTCGATGCCGGAGGCCAGCCCGAGAGGAATATGCGTGGGGCCGGCTATGGTGAGCGCCGGTTTAGGCGCATTGGGCAGCCGCAACGCCCACAAATAGGCCAGGCGCGTGCGGGACTTGGCCGCTTCGCGTTTGGCGCAAAGCGTTAACACGTCGTTCGTAGACGCTGGCACCAATGCGGAGCGGAAGGCCGTGTCCGGAAACATCATGGTGCGCAGGTTCTGGACCATCATGGCGCCGCCGGCGGCCAATCCGACAGGGTTGCCGAGAAACAGTCCGGCGACTGAGGCGGCCAAGCCGACCGATTGCTGAAAGCGCGCGCCGGAGGACTGCACCAGCGGGTCGTAGGAGGTGAGCGCGGGGTTGAGCGTCCGCATCAACATCAACGCCTGGTCGTTGGTGGGAGCCGCGCGGTCGAGCTTCGGCACCGCCGCGCCCGACTGAGCGGCGAACCCGGTCAGCGCGGCGTCCAGGTTCTTCGATCCGGAGGGATCTTTGTCCCACACCGTGAGCGTTTCGATCAGCGTTTCCACTTGCGAGGTTTTTTCGGCGTAATCCGCCAGTTGCGACACCAATTCCTGGTCCTTCTTCATCAGCGAGCTAACTTTCTTGGTGTCCAGGCCTTGCGGGCCGAACACCAACGCGATCACACCCACCGGCTTGGTCACCTTCCACTCGGCGGGTTGGGAAGCACGCTGGTGATTGAGCACCGTCAAGGCGGATTCCTGCACCGCGCCGCGATTCTCGGGCACCAGAATCAAAGCGATTTCGGCGGACTTCTTATGGTCGGCCGGCAACTGCCCAGGTTTGTAGATGAGCTTTTGTCCGGGCAGCACGGCGTTCACCTGACGGATGGGATGCGGCACCTCGCCGGTGCCCGGATCCACCAGCAATTCGAAACTGCCGAGCGGCAAGCTCGCCGGACAACCTCTGGGCGCAGCCAGGAGCATGGAAGCGGTCGGGAAGAAAGCCAGGAGAACAATGTTTCGCAGTGCCATGATTTGAAGGAACGCGCAAGGGGCGCAAACTTCTCCCCTATTTCATAATGACGTGGTTTCGAGTGAAATGGACGACGGGCCTCAATCGAGAACCGCGGTTTTATCGCCCGTACTCATCTTTTCGGCCGCGTAACGCAGCACCAGACGCGTGGTGCGATGCTTGCATGAGGCGAGGAACTCGACGGTCTCACGCGGTTTCTTAGGATAGGTTTCCTTGAGCAGCCAGCCGACACCCTTCTGGACCATGTCGTCCGGGTCTTCCACCAGCAGCGAGGCGAGGCGGAAGATCTCTTCGGTGCGACGCCCACGCTTGGCTTCCTGCAACAGCGCGACGGCCGCGGCGCGACGCTTCCAGCGATGGGCGGATTTGGTCCAAGCCGGAAGTTGCCCGATCAACTCGGGCGCGTTGGCGATGGAAGCGGCGAGCAGCCAACTCGCTATGCCGTCGGTGTGCGCCCAGTTGCGGACGTATCGATCGATCCAACGCGCGAAGATCTCAAACTCCACCGTGCCGCATTGGCGCTGGAATCGCCGGTAGAGATAGATGGCCACCACTCCTTCCTCGAGTTTGCCGCTCTTCCAGAGCGCCTCGCAGAGCTTGTTGCGGTCGGCGGCGGGCCACGCCTTCACGCGGCGGTACAATCCGGCCGCGATGCGCTTCACTTGATGGCCGCGCACGCCGTAGTTGTCCACCTCTTCTCGGAAGAAGCGGTACTGTCCGCGGCGGAAATCCTGGTCCACGGCGGCGCCCAGTTCGGCGCGGACCCATGTCACGAGTTCGTCGATCGTCATGCTGCTCCGACCTTGATGCTACACTGACCGTGTGGGATCTGGGAACGCGTTTCCCCTGCTGGACGGCGGGCTGGGAACTACGCCGCGCATCACGTCGCTGTTGATTAAACCCGCGTCGGCGGTGTGCAACCTGGACTGTACCTACTGTTTCTACCTGGACCGCGAGGCCGACCCCTACAAGGCGCTGCCGGGCCGCCGCATGTCGCTCGACACGCTGGAACGCCTGGTGGACACCTACTTGTTCTACTCCTATCCGAACAGCGTGTTCGCGTTCCAGGGCGGCGAACCGACCCTCGCCGGATTGCCGTTCTTCGAGAAGTTGGTCGAATTCCAGCAGCAGTACGGGCGCAACGGGCAGAGCGTAAGCAACGCGCTTCAGACCAACGCGATCCTCATCGATCGCAATTGGTGCAACCTGTTTCGCGAGTACAACTGGCTGTTGGGCGCCTCGCTGGACGGCCCCGAGGAACTGCACGACCGCTACCGCGTCAACAAGCAAGGCCGCGGGACTTGGAAGCGCGTGATGGCGGGCATCGAACTGATGCAGGCGGAGAAGGTGGAGTTCAACGTCCTGTGCGTGCTCAGCCAGGCCAACGTGGAGAAACCGCGCGAGCTCTACCGCTTCTTCCGCGGATTGGGAATCGACAATCTCCAGTACATTCCCCTTTCCGAGTTCGCCAAAGACGGGGAGCCGCTGCCGTTCACCATCACACCGGAACAATACGGCCGCTTCTTGTGCGAGACCTTCGACGCGTGGTGGCCGGACCGGCGCAAGGTGCGCATACGCTTCTTCGACAATGTGGCCGAGGCGCTGGCCGGACAGAAGCCCGGCAGTTGTACGCTGCACGAAACCTGCGATTCCTACGTGGTGGTGGAGTACAACGGCGATGTGTTTCCGTGCGACTTCTTTGTCGAGAAGGACTGGAAGCTGGGCAACATCACGCTGGATTCCTGGGCCGAAATCTCGCGGCGCAGGCGGCGCTACCAATTCGCCGCCAACAAGACCATCGCTCACGCGGACTGCCAGGTCTGCGAGTATCAATCCATCTGCCACTCCGGTTGCCCTAAGTTCCGGCATGCGCGCCACGGAAGCTTCGAAGATCTCGACTACTTCTGTCCGGCCTACAAGATGATTTACGCGAAAGCCACCGGCCCTCTGCGCAAGGAAGTCGAAAAACTCCTCGCCCGGGCCTCCGGGGCGCCCAACCCTTACTGAACCTCCCGCCCGGCGATGCCGCGCTCCATGCGCACGCGCGCGATGCGGTTGCGTTCCATTTCGGTGACCACGAAACGCATGCCGTTGTACTCGACGCTTTCGCCGGCCTTGGGAACATGCCCCAGGCGGAAGAGCAGGAACCCGGCGAGCGTTTCGAAACCCACGTCGGCCGGCAGCACAATGCCGTACTGCATTTCGAGGTCGCGGATGGTGTCGGCGCCGTCGAGATCCAGCACCGGCGCGGCGGCGGAAGTAGCGGGCCGGCGCTGGTCGTGCTCATCCTCAATTTCGCCGAACATCTGCTCCACCACGTCTTCCATCGTGACGATGCCCACGATGGTGCCGAACTCGTCGACCACCATGGCCATGTGCGCGTGGGATTCGCGAAACAGGTCCACCATCTGGTCCAGAGGTTTACTCTCCGGCACCACCAGCGCCCTGCGTACCAGCGGCCGCAGATGGAACAACGGCAGCGGCCGCCCCAGGCGCGCGGCGATGTTGCGGCGCCGCCATTCGCGCAGCAGATCCTTATAGTGGACGATGCCGGCGATCTCGTGAGGCTGCTTTTCGTAAACCGGCACTCGCGAACACCCGTGAGCGACGAAAGTGTCCAGCGCCTGATCCAGCGTACTCTCGACGGGAATCGAAACCAGGTCGTTGCGGGACACCATGATTTCTCGCACGGCCAGATTCGTCATGTCGAGCACCCGCTGAATCACAGCTTCTTCCCAGGTGTCCAGGTGCCCCGCGCTACGGCTCGATCTGATAAGGAAGCGCAACTCCTCGGCCGAATGTCCTCCACCCCGTGCGGCCCGTTGGAGTCCCAGCAGATGCGAGATGGCGGCGGCCGAGCGCTCGATCACATAGATAAAAGGCGCCATGACGCGGCTGAACACCAGCAACGGGGGCGCCACCAGAACGGCCAGCCGGTCCGCTTTCTCGATGGCGAGGTTCTTGGGAACCACCTCGCCGATGACGACATGCACAAACGTGATGGCCAGGAACGAAATCAGGAAACCGGTGCCATGCAGGATCTTATCGCTCAGCTGCGTGTGCGCGGGTTGGAGCAGCGCCAGGATGCTTTCGTAAACCGTTTGTTCGCCGGCCCATCCCAAGCCCAGGCTCGCCAGCGTCACGCCCACCTGCGTGACCGACAAAAGCCGCGGGGGATTCGCCAACAGGCTGAGAGCCGTGTTGGCGCCCACCTGTCCGCTTTGCGCCAATCGCCGCAGCAAGGTGGGACGCGCGGTGATGAGCGCCACCTCAGCCGCGGCGAAAAACCCGTTCGCGACAAGGATTAGAAACAGGAGAATGTAGCGGTAGGCAAAGTAGGTTTCCGGCATCGCGCGACTAGAATCGCTCCGAATTCCAGTAGAATTCTACTAGTGTCCCTCCAACGGCTACTCAAATATATCAACTTGATCATCGCCGCGGCGGTGCTGGCGATTTTGGCCTTGGGGTACTGGTTCGCATGGCGGCCTCTGCCCCAAACCTCCGGTGAACGGAAGGCGCCGGTTTCCGCCCCGGTGACCATCGCGCGCGACGCGCTGGGCGTGCCGCATATTCGCGCCTCGAGCATTGACGACGCGCTGTTCGCGCAGGGCTTCGTCACGGCCCAGGATCGCTTCTGGCAAATGGATGCCTTGCGAAGACGCGCGGCCGGCGAGTTGGCCGAGGTGGCCGGCGAGGCCGCCATCGAGATGGACCGCGAGGCCCGGCGCCTGCGCCTGGCGCGCATTGCCACCGAACAGTTGGCCGCGCTGGCGCCGGCGGATCGACAGGCACTCGCGGCGTACACCCGAGGCGTGAACTACTACATCGAAACGAACCAGGGCCGCTTGCCACTCGAATTTACGGTGATGCGCTACGACCCTCGCCCATGGCGGCTGGCGGACTGCGTGCTGGCCGGTCTTGAAATGTTCCGCACCTTGACCACTAGTTGGAGGTCCGAAATCCAGAAGCAGGCGCTCTTGGCCGGCGGCGACAAGGCCAAGGTCGAGTTCCTCTTCCCGGTGCGTAGCGGCGACGAGCTGGTGCCGGGGTCCAATGCCTGGGTGATTTCGGGCGCCCGTACCGCGACCGGCAAGCCCATCCTGGCGAACGATATGCACTTGCAGTTGACCATCCCGTCGGTGTGGTACATGGTGCATCTCCAAGCGCCGGGTTTAGACGTATCGGGAGTCGCGCTGCCGGGGCTGCCCGGAGTGGTGGTGGGTCATAACGATCGCATCGCCTGGGGCATCACCAACCTCGAGTTCGACGTGCAGGATCTTTACATCGAAACCATAAACGCACAAAGCGGCCGTTATATCTTTGAAGGCCGCGAGGAACAGGCGCGGCTGGAGCGCGAAAAGCTGCCCGTGAAGGGACGAGCTCCGGAGGAGTTCACCAACATCGTCACGCGCCACGGCCCCGTCGTCGCCATCGAGGATGGCAAGGCCCTGGCGCTGCGATGGACCGCCGCGGAGCCCGGTAAGCTTCGCCTGCCGCTCCTGCAGATCGACCGCGCCGCCAACTGGCAGGACTTCCGTGCCGCGCTTTCCACCTTCCCCATCGGCTTGAACTTCGCCTATGCCGATGTCGACGGCAACATCGGCTACCAGGTCACCGGCTTGCTTCCGGTGAGGAAGAATTGCGCGGGCGACGTGCCGGCGGACGGTTCCAAGGCCACCTGCGAATGGGATGGCTTCATTCCCTTCGACGAGCTTCCCTCGAAGTTGAATCCGTCCTCGGGCATGATCGTCACCGCCAATCAGAACCCGTTCCCGGCCGATTACCGCTACCGCGTTGGCGGCGGGTTCGCCCCGGGCTATCGCAGCCGCCAGATCGCGCACCTGCTGTCGGCTCGCACGCACTGGAGCGCCGCGGGACTGCTCGCCGTGCAGAAAGACGTCTACTCCGCGTTCATGCATGGGCTGGCGCGGCAGGCGGTGACGGCCTTCGACCAGCGTGGGCGCGGCAACCAGAGCCTCGCTGAACCGGCCGAAATCCTGCGCGCCTGGAACGGACAGATGGAGAAGAATCTGGCGGCGCCGATGATCGCGTCGCTGCTCTATCAACATCTGCGGCGCAGGGTCGTCGATCGGGCCGCGCCCGGCAAGGCCCTGCTGTATCGCAGCGCCATGGCGCCGGCGGTGATCGAGCGGCTGCTGCGCGAACGCCCCCCAGACTGGTTCGACGACTACGACTCTCTGTTGCTCAAGTCGTTCGAAGACGCCATGGAAGAGGGCCGGCGTCTGCAAGGTGACGCGGCCGCGAAATGGTCGTATGGCCGCTACAACCTCTTGATGATCGCTCATCCGGTGGGCAGCCACCTGCCCAGCGTGGGCAAGTATTTCGACATCGGCCCGGTCGAAAACAGCGGTGGCACTACCACCGTGAAAGCCGCCGGCAGCACGTTCGGCCCTTCCATGCGCATGGTGGTGGACCCGAGCGATTGGGACCATTCGCTGCTCAACCTTCCCACGGGAGAATCCGGCCAGGTGCTCTCCTCGCATTACAAGGATCAATGGAACGCCTACTACGCCGGCCGCAGCTATCCGATGCAGTTCCGCGGCGTCCAGGCCAAGCATGTGCTGATTCTGACTCCGCGCTGAATGCCGTACAATTGAAGTTCTTTTGAGAACCGCTACCAGGAGAGACTGCGCGATGAAACACTCTCGACTGCCCGGCTTGTTCCTGCTCATGGGAGCCGTTACGCTGTGGAGTCAGACCAATACAAGTCCCCGGCTCGAAGACCTCACCCATCCGGAGGTGCGCGGCCGGCAGATTGAGGTGGCGCTGTTGCCCATCGGCTCCACCGAACCGCACGCCAACCATCTGCCCTACGGCACGGATGCCTGGAGTGCGCGGGAGTTGGCCCAGCGAGTCGGGGCGAAGGCCAACGAGTTGGGCGCCAAGGTGCTGGTGCTGCCCACCATGCCGTACGGCGTGAACTCGAACCAGGCGCCCAATCCTTATGCGCAGTCCATCCGGCCGGCCACGCTGATGCAGTTCATCAAGGATGTGGTCGACGTGAGCCAGCATCAGGGCATCCGGAAGGTGGTCATTCTGAACGCGCATGGCGGCAACACATCCACCATTGCCGCCACGCTCAGAGAGCTCTACGCCAGTAATCCCAAGGTCTTCGCCGTGCAGGTGGACTACTGGATGGTCTACGCCGACAAAGCCAAGGAGATCATCAAGACCGGCGGCGACCACGCCAACGAGGAAGAGACCTCTATCGCGCTGGCGCTGTTCCCCGACAAGGTCCACATGGACCGCGCCGTGAAGGCTCGCGAAACGCCGCTCGCGCTCAAGAGCCTGCAAGTTCCCTACCTCCACTTCATGCGGCCCTGGATGTACGTGAGCGGCAATACGGGCCTCGGCGATCCCACGCAAGGCACCCTCGGAAAGGGCCGCGTGCTCACGGACGTGTTCCTGGAGCGTATCTCGAACTTCCTGAAAGAGCTCAGCGACGCCCAGCTCACCGAGACGTTCCCGTTCGATTTTAAGAAGTAAGGAGCAGAGGCAACCATGAACACTTCGACATTCCACGGCATTCTTCCGGCCATCATTACGCCACTCGACCAGGAAGGCCATTTCGCTCCCGCGGCATTCGAGCGGCTGCTGGAGCGCGTGTACGCGGCCGGCGTCCACGGCGTGTATGTGTGCGGGCAAACCGGCGAAGGTCCGCAGCTTGACGTCGAAGACCGCAAGCGCGCGGCCGAAGTGGCCATACGCTGTTCGCCGCGCGGCAAGCTGGTGATCGTCCACGCCGGCGCCCCTCGCACGGCCGAAGCGGTGGAGTTGGTGAAGCACGCGTCGCGCTGTGGCGCGGCGGCGGTGAGCAGCCTGCCTCCGGCGGGTGGATACTCGTTCGCTGAAGTGGCCGGCTACTACCGCAGGCTGGCTTCGGCTTCCGATGTGCCGTTCCTGGTCTACTTCTTCCCGGACGTGGCTCCCGCCATCAATCGTGTCGAGCACATCCTGGAGCTGTGCGACATCCCCAACATCGTGGGCCTGAAGTTCACGGATTTCGACCTGTACCGCATGGGCCTGTTCAAACAGCACGGCGCGGTGGTTTTCAACGGCCGCGACGAAGTACTCGCCGCCGGATTGATGATGGGCGCCGACGGCGGCATCGGCTCGTTCTACAATTTGATTCCCCAGTTGTTCCTGGAAGTGTATAGCCTCTCGCTTGCGCCAACCGCTTCGCCGAAGCGCGCCCGGTGCAGTACCGCATCAACGAGTTGATTCAACTGTCGCTGCGCTTCCCCGCCCTGGCCGCCATCAAGCTGATGCTGAAGTGGTCTGGGATCGACTGCGGTCCGGTGGCAGCCCCGCGGCGCTCTCTGACCCCCGAAGAAGAGCAGGAGCTGAAGCGGCAGTTGGCCGCCTCGAGCTTCGCGGGGGAAGCCTTCTCAGGCGCCTAGGAAAATTGCATGCGGCCCGAGCAGTGGCAGCTCTTCAGGACCGTGGCGAAGGGTGGCGCGGTGGGGCGCGCACCCGTTGCGCTGATCGTGGATAGTCCGTGGATCCCGGGCTACGCCGGCATCGGCCACATGGATTACTTCTTCGACGCGAACGCTTGGTTTGAAGCCAACCGCCGCATCGCGGAGGAGTTTCCCGAAGCCATCTTCTTCCCCTCCTGGTGGGCCGAGTTCGGCATGGCCATCGAGCCGACGGCGTTCGGAGCGCGGGTCTCGTGGCACGACGACCAGCCACCCGGCATCGCACCCTCTTTGGCCAGTCTGGATCACATCCCCGGCGTCCCCGACCCGCAACACGATGGTCTGATGCCGGTAGCGCTGTATCGCTATCGCACCATGAAACAGCGCATCTTCGACGCGGGCTATACCATCCCGGTGGTGGCGGCGCGCGGACCGCTGTGCCTGGCTTCCTTCCTGCGCGGCGTGACTGAATTCATGATGGACCTGGTGGAAAATCCCGAGGCCGTGCACCGCTTGCTGGATGTCACCACCGAGACCGTCATCGCCTGGCTGCGCGCGCAAGCCCAAGCCGTGGGCGCGAGCGTGGAAGGCATTTTCGTGCTCGACGACATTGTCGGCATGCTCTCGCGCACCCGCTACCTGGAGTTTGCGCAGCCCTACTTGCGGCGCATCACCCGAGCCTTCCCGCCCGCTTGGGTGAAGGTGTACCACAACGACGCCAACGTGCGACCGTTTCTCGCCGAGCTCTCCGGCGCCGGGTTCGACGTCCTCAATTGGGGCTACGATCTCGACGTGAGCCAGGCCATCGAGAAGACCGCCGGTGGCATGGTCTTGATGGGAAACGTGGCGCCGCTCGATATCGGCGTCCGCGGCACCCGCGCCGACGTGCGCGCGGCTGCCGCGGCGGTGCGCGCCAAAGCGGCCGGCCACCCATTCATCCTGTCGTTCGGCGGCGGCGTGAGCATGGGGACGCCGGGCGAGAATATCCACGCGCTCATCCAGGCGTCGGGCGAGTAACCGAAAACCGGGACAGTCAGCAATTTCACCGTTTTTGCGAAACTTCGTGTACCCGATTTTGTGCGCCGGACGGTGTGTATCAGCGACTCTCCAAGGGGATCTCGCGGGTGCCGCCTTCGGCCCCGTAGATCCTGATCACCTGGCGCTCCGGCGGTTTCTGTGCCTCCGCAACCGCCGGAGCTGGCGTCGCGCCTCCGGCCTCGACGCTCGGCCAGGTGATGGTTTTTTCGCCCCTGTACACCGGCCGCACCTGGACCGGCTGCATCCCTCCCGGCAGCGCGGTGCGCAGCGAGCGAAAACTCTTGTCCAGTTCCGTTTCGTCCAGTTGCAGGCTCAAGCGGACGCCGGACAGCATCGAAGCGATGCGAACTTTT
Organism: Terriglobales bacterium; assembly: GCA_963745655.1. Taxonomy (GTDB): domain Bacteria; phylum Acidobacteriota; class Terriglobia; order Bryobacterales; family Bryobacteraceae; genus JAJFUV01. The sequence continues at coordinate 634,967 of CAVUYK010000013.1, forward strand.
TCCACCAGCGCGGCCATCTCCGGCCGGTTGGTCTGTTGCATGGCAGCCATGCCCAACATCATGCGCAAACCGCCGGCCAGCGTTTCGGCCGATTCCTTGGATTTCGTCGCGACGCTCAATTCGACTCCCATGCCGCGCCGCAAGTTCAGGCCGAACTCGAAGCCCGTGACATCCGCCAGCATCTTGGCCTGCGGCCCGGCCTCAGCCGATATCGCGCCGGGCGGCAACGCACCCACCAGCCAGATGTCGTTGCGCGCAGCCAGCGACGTGGCGCGCCGGTAGAGCGAGGCCGTCTCCGGCATCGTGGCGCCGGCCAGTGCCGCCTCCACCGACTTCTGGTCCCCCGCCACCAGCATGCCCGGCTCCGCCAGCGCCAGCACGCCATCCATGCCGCCAGCCTTCTTCGCTACCAGCATTTCCCTTCCGCCGTGCATACGCGCGCGGGCCCCCTGCGCCAGCATGGCGGTCCGGAGCTTGGCCCAATCGAAACGGCCTTCCACCACCACCAGTCCCTGGTTGGGCGAGGCTGGTTTGGCCTGAGCCGGCATGGGCGCCGAAAACACAATGCGGTCCGCCGAGTCGAACAGGTTCAACTGCTCTAAACCTGAGAAGCCCTGGGTGTCGGCCTTCGACATGGTGGCGCGCAGTTCCTGTCCCAGCTTCGACGACGCCACGCGCCGCCACTCAACCCCCAACATGATCTTGCTTTCCGGATGCGTGTAGCGCCACACGCTCTGCGCCCGTACCGCCTCCGGCGCGCACATTCCAGCCAGCAGCAGGGCCATGGCACAACTCGCACTCCGATAAGACATCAGACCTCCTAGCCGCACCGTAACATCCCTGGATGGTCAATCCCATCCGCGATTCCCCTTAGTTGCCTCTAAGGCTTCTCCCCGATCCGCCACATACAGAAATTGCCGGAACACCACGTTTCGGCGTATCGTATGACATTACAGGGGATTGCAGATGCCGTTTTGTTGCCAATGCGGAACCAGCGCCGGACCAACCGATGTCTACTGCGCCAAGTGTGGAGCGCGGCAGAACGTCGCCGCACCGCCTCCGCCGCCCCGCGCCGGCGCCGCCGACTCCATTAACGCCCGCACCGCCTCCATGCTCTGCTATATTCCCTTCCTGGGCTGGATCGCCTCCATCGTGGTGCTCGCCTCCGAACGCTTCCGCCACGAACGCACAGTGCGCTTCCACGCCTTCCAGGGCCTCTACCTGTTCGTGGTCTGGCTGATCGTGGACCACGTGGTCTCGCCGATCCTCGGCTTCGGCCCCATGAGCCACATGCACCTGGCCGGCCTGGCCAAAGCCGGCATGCTGGTGCTCTGGATCTTCATGCTCCTCAAAACCGGCCAAGAGCAGTTCGTCTCCCTGCCCATCATTGGCGAACTCGCCGAGCGCTCGGTTTCGGAACAGAAGTAAGCCCTCTCGTGTTATAATTATTCACAAGAGTGAATAATTAATCAAATGGCTATTCGTGTCGGCATCGTCGGCTTCCGTGGTTACAGCGGCGCGGAACTTGTGCGCATTCTCGGCGCGGCATCCACAGGCGGAGCCGGTTCTGTTGGAGCATCGCTCGGATTCGGAAGCGGCCGTGCACCCACGCGGCTGGAAAGGGCCGCAGGTGGCCCCGGCGACGGCCAAGGCGGTTCGCGACGAGGGGATCGCGGTGGTGTTTCTGGCTACGCCGTCTGAGGTTTCCATGGCCCTGGCGCCGCCCATGATCGAGGCCGGCGCCAAGATCGTCGACTTGAGCGGCGCGTTCCGGCTGCGCACGGCCGAGAATCACCGCAAGTGGTACAAAGAGGAGCACACGGCCGCCGATTGGCTGGCCCAGGCGGTCTACGGGCTGCCCGAGTTCTATCGGGACAAAATCCCGGCCGCCACGCTGGTTTCCAACCCCGGTTGTTATCCGACGGCCGCCAACCTGGCCATTCGTCCGCTGATCTCGAGCGGCCTCGCCGACCGCCAGGCCGGCATCGTCTGCGACGCCAAGAGCGGGGTGAGCGGCGCCGGGCGCAAGCCCAGCCTCAAGACCAGCTTCTGCGAAGTGACCGGCAACTTTTCGGCGTATTCGATTCTGGATCACCGCCACGTTCCGGAAGTGCTCATGAACAGCGGCCTGGAGGAATCCGAATTCAGCTTCACGGCCCATCTCATTCCGGTGCACCGCGGGATACTGGAAACCATCTACTTCCGCGCCGCGAAATCGGTGAGCGCCTCCGACGTGGTAGCCGCATACGAAAAGGCTTACGCGGGCGAGCCGTTCGTGCGCATTTACGATGCGGGCAAGATGCCGGACCTGCACGCGGTGGCGTACACGAATTTCTGCGACATTGGCGTGAAGCTGGACGCCGCCTCCGGACGCGGCGTGGTGGTAAGCGCCATCGACAACCTGGTGAAGGGCGCCGCGGGCCAGGCGGTGCAGAACATGAACCTCATCATGGGATTCGCCGAAACGGAGGGACTGTTGTGAAGTTCCTGGTCAAACTCGGCGGCACGCTGCTGGATGCGGCGGAGCCGCGCGACCAGTTGGCGCGAGAGATTCACGCGCTGGCGCGCCTGGGCCACGCCGTCACGGTGGTGCATGGCGGCGGCAAACAGATGACGCGGTTTCTGTCCGAGCGCCACGTCGAGAGCCGGTTCGTGAATGGGTTACGCGTAACTACGCCCGAAGTGGTGGACGCCATATTGAAGGTGTTCGCCGGAACCGTGAATCACGAGTTGGTCGGTTCGTTCATTCGCGCCGGCGCGCGGGCGGTGGGTTTGAGCGGCATCGACGCGTGCCTGGTGGAAGCCGTGCAAATGGATCCGGCGCTGGGCGCGGTGGGCCGGCCGGTGCGCACCAACACGGCGCTGCTGGATCTGCTCACCGGGGGCGGATACCTGCCCGTGGTAGCCTGCGTGGCGGGCGACGCCGAAGGACGCATCTACAACGTGAATGCGGACCAGATGGCGGCAGCCTGCGCCTCAGGTTGGCAGGCGCCCACACTGCTGTTTCTCACCGACGTGGACGGCGTGCGCGGCGCCCAGGGCTCCGTGGTTTCATCGCTCACGCCGACGGGCGCCGCCGAACTCATCGCCGCCGGCGTCGCCACCGGTGGCATGCAGGCCAAATTGAACGCGGCATGCGAGGCACTGAAGGCCGGCGTCGCCGAGGTTCTGATCGTCCCGGGCGCGCTGCCCCATGTGATGGAACGGATCCTCTCGGGCGAGCGTATCGGAACGCGCATGACGCCAGGGGAGGGCCCGGGTGCCTGATTCCGGCAAGACCGCGACGCCGCTCACCGTGCGCAAGGCGCGCATGCCGGACGTTCCCAGCCTGCTCGCACTCATCAACGCGTACGCCTCCGAGGGCGTCATGCTGCCGCGCACGGCGTTCGAGATGTCGGAGAACATTCGCGACTTCACGGTGGTGTGCGACGGAGCGCGCGTGCTGGGCACCGCCGCGTTGCACTTTTATGGATCGACGGTGGCCGAAGTGCGCTCCCTGGCCGTCGATCCGGAATATAAGTCGCGCGGTCTGGGCAAGTTGTTGGTCCAGGCGGTGGAACGGGAAGCCTCTGATTTTGGACTTGAATTGCTGTTTGCATTCACCTATGTTCCAAACTTCTTTGAGAAACTCGGCTTCGTGGTCGTCGATCGTGGTGAACTCCCGCTCAAAGCATGGAAGGACTGCCTGCGGTGCCCGAAGTTCCAGTGCTGCGACGAAATCGCCATGCGCAAAGTCCTCCGACCGGATGGAACGGCGGCGGGAACACAAAGAAAAAGCGAAGAACCTGCTCTTCTACCCATCCTGGCCCGGTCTTAGCGGCGGACGCGACAATTCCCTTGCAGCGGCGTCAGAAATTCCTCCAAATAAATGCGAGAATAAGGCAGTCTTTTTCGCACCACTTGCTTGTATAATTGAGACACATCGTGGCCGGACGGCCGGAGGTGGCATCATGAAGGCGCAGACTGTCGATGTGAAGGTATCCACCGGGCGCGCGCTTTGCTGCACGATTTTTCGCTCCGGAGGCCGAAAACTCCTAGCCAAAGGCCACATAATCCGTGAGGAAGACGTGCAGATGCTCGAATCCGAGGGTCTGAATCACGTCTGGGTCACGGAACTGGAAGATGGCGAAATTGGAGAAGACGACGCGGTGCTGGCGGTCGCCGAAGAGATGGGTTGCGGTTGCCTGGAGATCAGACTCGCAGCGGGCGGCCGGGCCAATCTGATTGCCACCGAGGATTGTTGCGTCTTGGTGGACGACGAACTGCTCAGGCAGATCAACTGCACCTCGAGCGTGGTCATCGCGACCTCGCTGAACTTCTCCCACGCGCAAGCCGGCCAACGGATTGCCACCGTCAAGAGCGCGCCCTTCGCCGTGGCGCGAGCGCAGTTGGAAGCCATGGTGGCCATCCTGAAAGAGCGCGGCCCCATCCTGCAGGCCCGCCCGATCAGGAACGCTTCGGTGGGTGTATTATATTCCGATCCGGTGGCCGGCGAGCGCGCGCGCCAATTGTTTGAAAACATCATGCAACAACGCTTGGCGCGATTCGGCGTTACGCCGAGCTACGCGCTGGCCACGGTCGAGGACGAAAACTCCGTCTCCCGGGGCCTGCAACATCTGCTGCGGACCAGCCCCACGGTGGTTCTGGTGGCGTCCACAACGGCACTGGCCGGTCCGGAAGACGTCATCGGCCGGTCCATGGTGCAGGTCGGCTGCCATGTGGAGCGCTTTCTCGCCCCCGTCGAGCCGGGGAACCTCCTGATGCTGGCATACAAAGACGACGTGCCGCTGGTTTCGGCGCCGGGCTGTTCGCGCTCAGCCAAGCCCAACGTCGTGGACTTAATGCTGCCTCCGCTTTTGGCCCGCTACCGGGTTTCCGGTTGGGAACTGGCTGCCCTCGGGCACGGAGGCTTGCTCGCGTAAAGTAACGATCTCCTCCACAACCGAAGAGCCGTAACCTACAAGCGGCTCCTTGGTGCTCCTTCGCCGGGTGCCTCCTGGGTGCCCGGCTTTTTTCGTGCCCGGCAACGCGTCCCCTATCATTGCTATGCTGTAGTTTCAAACCCGTAATAAGGAGATCTGCGATCATGAGCGAGAACCTTTCCCGCCGGAGTTTTGTCACACGTTCCACGGGCGCGGCGCTGGCAACCGGCCCCGCCGTTTTGCGTTCGCTGGGCGCGAACAACAAGGTAAACATCGGTTTCATCGGCGCCGGCAGCCGCGGCTACTATCTCATGGAGATGCTCTACAAGGGCTCCCCCGACGCCTTTCAGATCACCGCCGTCTGCGACACCTTCACGGACCGCCTGGCCCGGGCCAAAGACCGCGTCGAGAGCATGGGCAAGAACGTGCCGAAGACTTACGATGACTTCCACAAGTTGCTGGCGGACCCGTCGGTGGAAGCGGTGGTCATCGCCACTCCCGAACACCTTCACCAGGCCATGACGCTGGCCGCCATAAAGGCCAAGAAGCACATCTACGTCGAAAAGCCGCTGGCCCACACCATCGAAGAGGGTGAAGTAGTCCTGAAAGCCGCGGCCAACTACGACCGCGTCATTCAGGTGGGCACGCAGAACCGCAGCAACAAGTTCTATCAGAAAGCCAAGGCACTCGTCGCCGAGGGCCTCATCGGCGACGTGCATTACGTGCGCGCCTTCTGGTATCGCAACTCGCTCGACACCAATCCAGCCTGGCGTTACCAGATTCCGGCCGACGCCAACCCGACAGAACACCGACTGGGAGCGGTTTCTCGGCAGTGCGCCCCAGCGCCCGTTCAGCAAGGAACGCTACTACCAGTGGCGCCTCTATTGGGATTATTCGGGCGGCATTTCGACCGACCTGCTGGTGCACCAGACCGACATCACCAACTTCGTTTGCGGCAAGACCGTGCCCGCGTCCTGCATGGCTTCCGGCGGCGTGTATCGCTGGGGCAGCGCGACCGACGACCGCGAAGTACCCGACACCATCAGCGCCATCTACGAGTACCCCGACAAGTTCCACATCAACTATAGCTGCTACTTCGGCAACGACCACTTCGGCTATGGCGAGCAGTTCATGGGCAACGAAGGCACCATCGAAGTGATCAGCCGCCGCGAGTTGCACTTCTATCCGGAGAAGTTCCAGGGCAGGGCGCCCGCGCGCATCCGTGAGCGCAAGGAAATTCACGAATCGGATCCGGGCGCGGACAACGAATCCGTGATGGCGCACTTGCGCAATTGGCTCGAAGCCACCCAGGGCAAGGGCAAGGTGATTGCGCCGCCAACGGTCGGGACAGCAGGCCGCCATCAGCGGCCACCTCGCCACGCTTTCTTACCGCAACGGCAAGAAGGTGATCTGGAACGACTCAACCCGCAAGTACCGCTTCACTTAAACTCAATCCAGGGCCGCCGTCGCCATCGACATGCGCGCAGCGGCCCTTTCCTTTATGAACGGCGCCGAGTGTCTGCTGCGCACCCTCCTCCATAACAGCGTCGATCTGTGTCTGATGAATCCCGGCACTTCCGAGATGCAGTTCGTCTCGGCACTCGACCGCGTGCCGGCGATGCGCGGCGTATTGTGCCTGTTTGAAGGCGTGGCGTCGGGCGCGGCCGACGGCTACGCGCGCATGAGCGGCCGGCCCGCCGCCACGCTGCTGCATCTGGGGCCGGGACTGGCCAACGGTCTGGCGAATTTTCACAACGCGCGCAAAGCGCGCACGCCCATCGTGAGCATCGTCGGCGAGCATTCCAGCGAGCACCTGCGCCACAACGCGCCGCTCACCGCCGACATTGCACAACTGGCGCGACCGGTCTCGGGTTGGGTCCATACGCTCGCATCCGCCGGGCAGATGGGTGAAGCCGCGCGCGAGGCGGTGGCCGCGGCGCTCGCGCCTCCGGGACAAGTGGCCACGTTGATCGTCCCGGCGGATTATTCCTGGAGCGAGGCGGGCGCGCCGGGCACGGCGGTTCCCCGCCCCGTACGCGCGCTGCCCGACGCCAAACGGATTCGCGAGATCGCCAACATCCTGCGCACTCATCGCTCGACGGCCCTGCTGCTCAGCGGCACGGCGCTGCTCGATCGCGCGCTCCTGGCGGCCGGGCGTCTGGCCGCGACAACCGGCGTGCGCGTGTTCGCGGATCGATTCGCGGCGCGTATGCAACGCGGCGCGGGGCGCTTCGCGCCCGAAAAGATTCCCTACTTTCCCGAGCCCGCGCTGGCGCTGCTAAGCGGCATCCAGCACATGATTCTGGTCGAGGCGTATCCACCGGTATCGTTTTTCGGCTATCCGAATTTGCCCAGCGAAATGGCCCCGCCCGATTGCCGCATGGAGGTGCTGGCCGCGCCGGAAGAGGACGGCACCGCCGCGCTGGAAGCGCTGGCCGAAGAGTGCGGCGCGCGCCAGGCGCCCCGCCTGGCCGCTGCCCGGCGCCCGGTGCTTCCGGCCGGCGAGGCGCTCACCGCTGCATGCATCGGGCAGACCGTGGCCGCGCTCATGAGCGAGCACGCCATCCTCAGCGATGAGATGGTTTCGTCCAGCGAACCGGTATGGCGCGAACTTGCCGGCGCGCCGCCCCACGACTATCTCGCCGTGAGCGGCGGCGCCATCGGGCATGGCCTGCCCGCCGCCTTGGGCGCCGCGCTGGCGTGCCCCGATCGCAAAGTAATCGCACTCGAGGCCGACGGCAGCGCCATGTACACGCTGCAAGCTCTCTGGACCATGGCGCGCGAAAACCTGGACGTGGTGACAGTGATTTTCGCCAACCGCAGCTACCGGATTCTGAACATCGAACTGCGGCGCACGGGCGCTGGCGAGGCCGGCCCGCGGGCCGCCGGCATGATGGACATTGGGCGCCCCGATCTCGACTGGGTGGCGCTCGCGCGCGGCCATGGCATGGAGGCCACGCGAGCCACCACCACCGCGGAGTTCGTAACGCAATTCGGCGCAGCCATGCGCGAACGCGGTCCGCGTCTCATCGAAGCGGTGCTGGCGCCCGAGTAGTGTAGTCTGGGGAAGAAAACCATGAAGATCCTCAGCCTCGGCGAAGTGCTTTGGGACGTCTTTCCGGATGCGGAAAAGCTGGGCGGCGCGCCGTTCAATTTCTCCTTCCACGCCCATCGCCTGGGCCACGAAGTGCTCTTCTTGAGCGCAGTCGGAAACGACAGGCGCGGTGACGCGGTCCTCGAACAAGCCAAGGCCATGGGCCTCTCCACCGAATTCATTCGCCGCGCGCAAGCGCCCACCGGCACCGTGACCGTCGAGTTGGACGTGGCGGGCAAGCCCACGTTCACCATCCATCGCCCGGCGGCTTACGATCTCCTGCGGCTCTCCGAGAGCGATTTCGAACGGATCGCGCGCTGGCAGCCGGATTGGATCGCCTTCGGCACGCTGCACCAGATGGACCCTTCCATCCGCGCGCTGCTCCGGCGGCTGATCCAAAGCAATCCCGGCGCGCGCCGGCTCTACGACATCAACCTTCGTAAGGAATCCTATACTCCGGAATTGATTGCCGGGCTGCTCCCCTTGGCCCACGTGGTCAAGCTCAACGACGACGAGGTGGTCGAGATGGAGCGCATGTTCCCGCCGGCGGCGGGCTCCCTCGAGGTATTTTGCCGCTCCTGGGCCGCGCGGTACTCCTGGGAGGCGGTGTGCGTCACCCTGGGCGCGCGCGGATGCGCCCTACTGGCCGGCGATGCGTACGTAGAGGTGCCCGGCTACAAGGTGGAAGTCGTGGACACGGTCGGTTCGGGCGATGCCTTCACCGCCGCCTTCCTCCACGGCATGGGCGAGAAGTGGCCGGTCGAACGCATGGGCGATTTCGCCAACCGGCTGGGAGCGTTGGTGGCCAGCCGCGCCGGGGCGGTACCGTCCTGGACTCTCGACGAATGCGCGCTAGTTTCGGGGACAGGCTACGTGAGTCCGAAACTCGCGTAGTTTCGGACTCACGTAGCCTGTCCCCGAAACTAAACTAAAGGTCGAATCATGAAACATACACGGCTCATCCTACTTTTGGCTCTATCCGTTGCCTCGCTGTGGGCACAGACTCTGCGTGTTGACGCCGCCAAGCGGCGCTTCAGTTTTGGTGCGGCGATCGAGAGCGCGCGCGTCGGCTTGGATGTCAACGGCAAGACGTTGTGGGCCGAAGACGCCGCCTCGGCCAGGTGGACTGGATCTTCGACGGGCAGCCTGGTGTTGCGTTTCGCCGAGCCCGCCATCGAATGGACGGTCGATTTTCGGAAGGGGCCAGATGACGCCTCTGCCTTCATCACATCGTCCATCCGCAACTTGAGCGGCGCCCCGGTCACGCTGGGGCGTTGCAGGCTCGCGGAAGTGGGCGCGCTCGGGCTGGGTCAAGCGAGCGAAAAGAGCGTGGCATTCGTGGAATCCGGCTCGCAAAACCCATCCCCGGTCGTGAGATTGAGCGCGTTGGAGAAACCGCGCAAGAGTAAGACGCTGGTCCAGATCTACAATCCGGTTTCGCGCACCGCCTTACACCTGGGATTTGTCACTTACGACCGCATCAGCACCGTGCATGAACTTGCCTGGGACAAAGCGCGCGGGGTGCCCACGCTCAGCACTTATTGCGACTTCGAAGGCTTCGCGCTCCCGGCGGGCGCGACGGTCGAAACCGAAAAGCTCCGCCTGGCCGAAGGCACGGACCCGTACACCGAACTGGACACGTGGGCGAGCCTGGTGCAAGCCCAATACAAGGTGAGTATCTGGCCGAAGATTCCCGCCGGATGGCTGGGCTGGTCCTGGGTGGATGGCTTCAACGTCGAGCGCTATGAGGACGTCGTGCTGCGCAACGCGCGCGCGGTTCGCGAACGTCTGCCGGGGCTCGACATCGAATACGTCTGGGTAAGCATCGGCAATCTGGAAGGCAAGCAGCCGGGCAACTGGCTGCGCTGGAACTATCAGTCGTTCCCCAGCGGTCCGCAAGCGCTCATCGGAAACCTGGCGCGGCGGGATTTCAAACTGGGGCTTTGGTGCGGCGCATTCTGGCTCAGTTCGCAACTTAAACCGGAGGTCGAAAAGTTCCGCGACGCACTGTTGCTCAAGGGCGGCAAGCCGCTCACGGTGCCGCATCGCGAGATCGGGGAAGTCTACGTACTGGATCCCACGCATCCGAAAACACAGGCGTTTCTAAGAAACGTGTTCACCACCTACCGCAACTGGGGCGTGCGTTATTACATGATCGATTTTCTGGATGCCATCTCCGGCACGACGCCCGGCAATCACATTCCCGACGGCTACTACGACCGCTCGCTCATTCCCGGACCGCAGGCCTATCGCACCGGCCTCAAGGTGATCAGCGAAGCCGCCGGCAAGGACACCTATCTATTGCCGAGCACCGGCCCGACGCTGTTGAACGTGGGTCTGGTGGCGGCCAACCGCGTGGGCACCGATTACGGCGAGGGCCGCGCGCTGGACGGCCCCGGCAAAGGCTTCTATCCCGGCACGTTCATGATCAACCGCGCCGAATACTGGACTTCGCACCGCGCGGCCACCAGCGCGCTCGCCGGAAACTATTTCACGCATCGCAAACTGTATCTGGCCGATTCGGGCAACGTGCTCACCATCGACAAGCCCATCGCCGTTTCGGACGCACAGATCACCACCACCATCTTCGGCATCAACGGCAGCCCGCTCATGCTGGGCGACGACATCTCGCGCATGAGCGACGCGCGGCTGGCCATGATCAAGCAGGTGTTCCCGCGCCTTCCCGAATGCGCCGCGCCGCTGGACCTGTTCGAGAAGCCTGAGCCTGCCTGGCCCGAAGTATTTCACCTGAAAGTGAAGCGCGATTGGGACCAGTGGGACCTGGTCGCCGTATTCAACTACCGCTCGACGGCCCTCGATCAGGACATCGCGTTCGAGCGCCTGGGCCTGGACCCGGCGGCATCCTACGTGGCTTGGGACTTTTGGAACGAGCGCTACCTGGGCGTTCATAAGAATTCCATCCGGTTCACCGTGCCCGCGCAATCGGTGCGTTTGCTGCGCGTCGCCCGCGAGCGCGCGTATCCGTGGGTGGCCTCCACCGACATGCACGTGCGCCAGGGGCAGGCCGAAATCGTGGATGCGCGCTGGAACGCCGCGACCAAGGAGCTAACTATCGAAGCCACGCGTCCGGCGGGCTATCGCGGGAACGTCTTCGTGCGCGCACCCAAAGGTTTGGCGGTAAAGAATCCGCAAGGGCTGTGGATCGCCAAGGACGCCAACGACAGTTCGCTGATCATCCGTTGCGACTTCGATTTCGCCTCGGCCACGCGACAAAGCCGCACATTGGAGTTCGTACCTATCGCGGCGCGCTGATATATACTCGTTCGAGCGGAGCAAATCCATGAAAGACGGCAAACATTCGGATCGCAGGCAGTTTTTGACGGGCATCACGGGCGCCGGTTTGGCCACGCGCGCCCTGGCGCAGCAAGGCTCGACACAGAAGAAACTTCGCGTCGGCCTGGTCGGCGCCGGCGGCCGCGGCAGCTACCACGGCAAGACCATCAAGCAGCTCACCGAGCAAGGGGATCCGGTTGAGTTGATCAGCGTCTGCGACATTTATCAGCCGCGTCTGGAGCGCGCCGAGACGGCTCTCAAGGTCAAAGGCTACGCGCACATGGCGGACATGTTGAAGGACCCCAACCTGGACGCGGTGGTGATCGCCACGCCCGACCGCCAGCATGTGTTCAACATGATGGAGGCGATCCGCGCCGGCAAGGACGTTTACTGCGAAAAGCCCGTCACGCACTGGGCACAGTTCGACAAGCTCAAGGAACTGGTCCACGAGAACCGCAAGCTGAAGCGCGTGATTCAGATTGGCACGCAGTACGTCTCGGACAGCGTGTGGGAGCGCGCCGGCGAACAGATCCGCCAGGGCGCCATCGGCAAGGTGGTGCACGCGCAGAGCTGCTACTTCCGGCGCGGCGACGGGGGCGAAGCCGGCATGCCCATCGACGACCCCAACGCCAAGCCCGGGGTGGGCGTCGATTGGGAGACCGCCCAGGCCGACGCTCCCCGGCACGAATTCACCGTGTCGCGCCTGTTCCAGTGGCGCCTCTACATGGATTACTCCGGCGGCCCGCTCACCGACTGCTATCCGCACATGCTCACGCCGCTGGTGAAGATGCTCTCGGCCGGATTCCCGAAAAAAGTGGTGGCCACCGGTGGCCGGTTCTTTTACGGCGGGCTGCGCGACGTACCCGATACGTTCGACCTGCTGATCCAATATCCGCAGGACCTGGACATCACGTTCCTGGGCAGTTTCGTGAACTATGTGGGCATCGAGACGCTGGCGCGCGGATCCGAAGGCGTGGCGCGCAAGACGGATCTCACCATCAACATCGAACCGCTCAAGGGCGTGGACAGGCCGCGCCAGGAACTCCCCAACGACACGCCCACGCGCGGCGAGGGCCATTCAGACCTGACCGTCGCGCACTTGAAGGATTTCTTCAACTGCGTGCGCACGCGCGGGACCCCGCGCGGCGATCTGGAACTGGCTTATCGCGTCCAGACCCCGCTGATCATGGCCATGCAGTCGCACCTGCACAACAAAGTGGCCCTGTTCGACGAGGACTCGGAAACCATCCGGTTAGTGTAGGAGCGAGGGCGGCGGAGAACCGCCGCTCCTATTTCGGGTGGGCAATGATGTCGATCAGCCAGTACGTGTCGCCCGATATCGTGAAGTAAAACCGCCAATCGCGGGTTACTCTGCCCTGCCACACATCGTTCGTCTCGTCGTACTTCTTGGCGCGGATGGAGGGGTGCCTGAGATCGTGCAGCAACCATCGCGCCTGTTTCCAGAAAGCCTTTTGCACGTTTGCCGGAGCAGCGGCGTAGCTCCTTCGAAATCGCTCAGACCACGCCAGGCGCATGGGAGGCTATGGCAGGCGTCCTGGGCTTCCGGCCAGTCGCGGAAGGAGAGCGCTCGGGCTTGCCACGCATGGCCGCCATGGCTTCGTCGACGCTTTCGTACGGACCGTGAACACGGCCGGCGCGAATATCGGCCAACCCTTCCGCCAGACGCCGGTCGATGAAGGCTTTAGGTGTCAGGGTGATCACACCGCCGCGTCCGACGCTGGCTTCCAGGTAATCGCCCACCGCCACGCCCGCCCTTTGCCTGAGTTCGGTCGGCAAGGTCAATTGAAACTTCTCTTTCACCCGCACCAGAGACATAGGAAACCGTTTCATCTCCATTATGCGTAAGAAAGTTAGAAAGTGCGAATGCCGTCGACACCCCGTTCAGACAAGGCGTCATAGATGACTGCGGGTCCGCTCCCTCACGTCGCGGCTCAGATCCGGCGTCCGAGCCGCGACCTGAGGGAGAGGGTACAGCGTGTTCAATCGCTTGCCACGATCTTGAGGTCGGCGAATTCGGCGCAAAAGCCCGCGCCTTTCGGGCTGCAGGCGTAGAGTCCGCACAGCGCATCCAGCCGCTCGACGCCGGCCAGGTGCGCCATGCGGATCATGCTCCAGTCCGCGCCGGCGCCCTCACGGTAGTCCACCAGGAAATCCGCCGCCATGCGCCGGACGCGTAGTTCGACCGAGTGGCGCTCACGCGGAAAATCCTGCAGCGACCAATCCGAAAATCCGCCGCTGGTCGCTACCACGCCAAGCTTCGAGGCACCCTCGGGCTCGTATTCGACCGACGTTTTGAGCCAGCACTGGCTGGAAAAGCGCACCATCAGCCCGGCTTGATCGTACTGGTGACGCGGCTGGAAAAGGATCCCCACCGTCATGGTGAAATCGCCGCTCACCGGCGCATGCAGAAAGTGGCCGCTGTCGGCCGTGAAACCGTAGTGGGTCTTTTGCCAAAAATCGGTCTCCGCGCCGGGCCAGACAACCAGCCGCCGCGCCGCCGTATCGATCGACCAGTTCTCCGGCTCGTTGAGCCACGCAAGTTGCGGGTTCAACTCGGGCTTGTCGAAAGACTCTTCGATCAAGATGTCGCAACTCCTCTGGAATCGTGCTGTTCGACAGCCGACTTACCGCCCCGAACCGCGCGCAAGATGGCGCCGTCGACATGCATCAACGCCAGCGCCGAGCGCGGGAACGCTTCCAGCACCTTCTCATCCGCCTGGACGCTCAGGTTATCCACCAACAGGTTGCGTACGTTGGCAATGGCGCAGTAAGTGGGGTGGCGGGCGTAGACGGTGATGCGGTCATCTTTCGGATTGATGGTTCCACCGGCGTGCTTCTTCCGCTGGCTGTAGTCGAACGGCGCGGTGACGCGGAAGCAAATGTTGGAAAGGGTCAGGTTCTCGATGGCGCTCTCGCGCATGCCTTGGATGAGAATGCCGTTGTCGCTGTGGATGACGATATTGCTGAAGATGATGTTGCGCATGGCCCCGATGGCCGAACTGTCGTTGCGCTTTTCGACGTCGAGAAAGATCGGGTAGATCATGTTGCGCAAGCGTTCGGGGCTCACCTGCATGGGATCGCGCAGCGTCTCGATGGTGAGATTGGAAACCGTGACGCCGTCGATGGCCCCACCGTCCTTGATGAAGAAGCCTACGCCCACCGTGGAATTGCGCACGGTGCAGTTGGAAATGGTGATATTGCGGAAGTCGCCGTGAGAACCCGTGCCCAGTTTGATGGCCGTGGCAATGCTCTCGGTGGTGCAGTTGGTGACGACGATGTCCTCGCACGGGACGCCGTTGACGGTCTTCAGGCAGATGCAGTCGTCGCCCGCGGTGATGTGACAGTTGGAGATGCGGACGTCGCGGCAGGATTCCGGATCGATGCCGTCGCTGTTGGTGCGGAAATAGTTGTTGAGGATGGTGACCGCGTCCACCACCACCTTCTCGCAGAAACGCAGGTGGCAGGCCCAGGAATCGCTGTAGAGAATGGTGAAGTCGCGCAAAGTGACCTGCCGGCAGTCCTCCAGATAGATGACCCTGGGACGAAACTTGGGGCGTGGTTCGTCGGCAAAACCCGGCCGCCGCCCCAGGTCGGCGATTCCGCCGCCGTGCAGGACGCCCGGACCGAGGATGGAGATGTACTCGGCCTTTCGCGCGGTGATCAACTGCGGCGCCCCGGCCTGGAAATCATCCGGCTTGGTGCTGGCGTAAACGGTCGCGCCGGCTTCCAGATACAGAGTCACATGGCTCTTGAGCACGAGCGAGCCGCAGAGGTAGTCGCCCGCTGGCACGTAGACGGTGCCCCCGCCCGAGCCATGGCAGGCGTCGATGGCCGCCTGGAACTGGACCGCCTCGTTGCGGGTGCGTCCCCCCTTGGCTCCAAACTCGCGTACATCATAGATTACGCGAGACTTCGCCGAACCGGCAGCGGCCCTGGAGCGGGGTGCCGCCGTGAGTGTTGCCGCCATGAAACCGCGACGGAGCATGGGGTCCTCCTTGATTGTCGCCAGACGTGAGACGTCTGAGATACTATCACACCGGCGGCAAGCCGCAGGGCCAGCGGGCCAATGGGTTGATTCGGTTGCACGTTTCGTCCGGCCGGAACGTCAAAGCTGATGTGAGAGCAGTCGCGGCAGGGGTGTGGCTTATGCTGGCGCCGGCGTTCGCCGCCGAGGTGCCGCTGAAGGTGTTATTGAAGGCGGTGGAGCAGCGCTACAACCGCGCAAAAACACTTGAAGTCCTTTTTTCACAACGATATACAATGCAGGGCAGAACGCGTACCGAATCCGGCCAACTCTGGCTGCGCAAGCCCGGTCGCATGCGCTGGGAATATTCGAAGCCGGAGGGGAAGTTGTTTGTTTCCGACGGCAAGTTCGTCTACTTTTACAGCCCGGCTTCCAACCGCGCCGAAAAGGCCAAGCTGAAGGAGAGCGAGGACCTGCGGGCGCCGCTGGCGTTCCTGCTGGGCAAGCTTGATTTCGACCGCGAGTTCCGGTCCTTCACCGCCACCGCGCAAGGCGCCGACACGCTGATCACGGCCCAGGCCAAGTCGGATCGGCTGCCGTACAGCGAGGTGGAGTTCCTGGTTTCGCCCGGCGTACGCCATCCGCCGTTTGCTGGTTCGCGGGCAGGACCGCTCGGTTCTCGAATACTTTTTCGACGGCGAGAAAGTGAACCCCCCGGTGGACGACGCTCTCTTTCGTTTCAAACTGCCGCCGGGCGCCGAATTCGTGGAAGCCCTGGACGAGGAAGACCGGAGGCCCTGACCGTGCCGGAATGGGTAGTCAAGTACGCCGACAGCCGCGGTGAGATTCGCCAGCAGACCATCGACGCGGACTCCGAACAGGAGATTCGCGACCGCTACACCGACCAGGGCTTCCTGATTTACACGGTGCGCCCGCGCACCCCGGCGGTGCCGTTCGCGCGCGCCCTGGCCCGGCGCGGCCGCAAGATCAACGTCGAAAAGTTCCTCATCTTCAACCAGCAATTCGTCACGCTGGTGCGCGCGGGGCTGCCGATTCTCAAATCGCTCGACCTGTTGGCGGACCGTCTCACGGACCCCAAGCTGGGCCGCTACATAAAACAGGTGCGCGACGAGGTGCGCAACGGCGCGCTGCTTTCGGAAGCGTTCCGGCAGGCGGGCGTGTTTCCGGCCATTTACGTCACCAGCGTGATGGCCGGAGAGAAGAGCGGCAGTCTGCCGGAAGTCCTGGACCGTTTTCTGACGTATCAGAAACTGGCGCTGGCGGTGCGCAAGAAGCTGCTGCTGTCGCTGCTCTATCCTGCCTTCCTGATCGTGCTGGTGGGGGCGCTGATCGTATTTCTGGTCACTTACGTGGTGCCGAGTTTCGCGCAACTTTACCAGAGCATGCAGGCGAAACTGCCGATGGCGACGCAGATTCTTGTGGCGGTGGGAACCACGGCGCGCAATTACCTGCTGGCGCTGGTGGGAGGCCTGGCGGGGATCGTGGTGCTGTTCAACCTGTGGGCGCGCGGCGAATCGGCGCAGGCGCACATCGACGCCGTCAAGCGCCGTACGCCGCTGCTTGGCGACATCTGGGTGAAGTACCAGGTGGCGCAACTCTCGCGCGTGTTGAGCACCTTGCTGATCGGCGGCATCCCGCTGGTGCAGGCGCTGGAAACGGCCGCGGAATCGCTGACCTCGAAGCTGCTGCGGCGCGCGCTCGACACGGCCCGGCAAAAAGTGCGGGAGGGCGAATCGCTGTCAAACGCGCTGAGCGGCACGGGCATTTTCCCAGGGCTCTCCATCGATATGATTGAGGTAGGCGAATCGACGGGCGCGCTGCCGGCCATGCTGGGCAGCGTGGCGGAATTTTACGAGGACGACGTAAACACACAGATGACCGCCGCGCTCTCGCTCATCGAACCCGTCATCATGATTTTCATGGGCACTTTCGTGGCGTTCGTCCTGGTGGCGCTCTATCTGCCGATCTTCTCGCTGGCGGATACATTGAGGTAGCGCAAGAGAGGTTCTCGAACATGGGCTCGGATCGAAGTAAGACCATCGACCTGGAACGGGAGGCAGCCGAAGCGCGGGCGCTGGCGGCGCGCTACCACTCGGACTTCGTCGACCTGAAGGAGTGCCACATCGACCACGAGTTGTTCCGCTCGGTCCCCGTCGATCTGATGTTCCGCTACAATTTCGTGCCCCTGCGCGCGGAAAACGGCACTCTCGAAATCGCCCTCGCCGATCCGCGCAAGCTGAATCTGATCGACGAGATTGCGCTGCTGCTCAAGAAGAAACTGCGCGTCCGCATCGCCACGATGTCGCAGATCTCCGACCTGCTCAAGAAGACCGAACAGTCGCAGCGCGTGCTCGACGAGGTGACCGAAGGGTTCACGCTCGACGTGGTCGCCGACGAAGACGCCCAGGACGAGACCCTGTCCATCGACAAACTCTCCGCCGCCGACAGCGACATCGCGCCCGTCATCAAGCTGGTGGACACCACCATCTTCAACGCGCTGGAACGCCGCGCCTCGCGACATCCACATCGAAACCCGCGACGCCGAAGTCGCCATCAAGTACCGCATCGACGGCGTGCTGCACTACGCCATGCCGCCCATCTCCAAGGAGTGGCACTCCACCATCATTTCGCGCATCAAGGTCATGAGCGAACTCGACATCGCCGAACGCCGCGTGCCGCAGGACGGCCGCTTCCGCGTGCGCTACAAGGGCCGTCTCATCGATTTCCGCGTCTCCATCATGCCGACCATCCACGGCGAGGACGCCGTATTGCGGGTGCTCGACAAGGAATCCATGAGCGAGAAGTTCGCCAAGCTCTCGCTCGACGTGGTGGGCTTTTCCGAGGACGACCTCACTCAAATTCCGCCGCTACATCAAGGAGCCCTACGGCATGGTGCTGGTCACCGGACCCACCGGCTCGGGCAAGACCACCACGCTCTACGCGGCGCTGAGCGAAATCAAGAACGACGAAGACAAGATCGTCACCATCGAGGACCCCGTCGAATACCAGATCAAGGGCATCACGCAGATTCCGGTGAACGAAAAGAAGGGGCTCACCTTCGCGCGCGGCCTGCGCTCAATTCTGCGCCACGATCCCGACAAGATCATGGTGGGCGAAATCCGCGACCAGGAGACCGCGCAGATCGCCATCAACGCCGCGCTCACCGGCCACCTGGTGTTCACCACCGTGCACGCCAACAACGTGCTGGACGTGCTCGGCCGTTTCCTGAACATGGGCGTGGAGGCCTACAACTTCGTCTCTGCGCTCAACTGCATTCTGGCGCAACGGCTGGTGCGCGTGATCTGCGCGCACTGCAAAACCGAGGTGAGCTACCCGGATTCCTACCTGGTGGAGAGCGGTCTCGACCCCGAACTATGGCGCGCCAAGCCCTTCTACGAAGGCTCGGGCTGCTTCGATTGCGGCGGCACGGGATTCCGCGGGCGCACCGCCATCCACGAACTGCTGGACTTGAGCGAGCGTATCCGCGAGATGATTCTCGACAAGCGGCCCAGCATCGAAATCAAACGCGCCGCGCGCGAGGACGGCATGACGTTCCTGCGCGAATCGGCGCTCGCCAAAATGCGCCCAAGGCACCACCACCATGCGCGAAATCAACAAGGTCACTTTCATCGAGAGCTGATAGAAACGACACTATGAACTTCTGGCACCGTCTCACCAGCCTGGTCAAGGATCCGCCGCCGGAGCTGGTCTGCGAACTCTCCGAAGCCGGCATTGCCTACGCGCGCATGGGCGAGGGGCGCCAGGTGGGCTTCGCGGCCTTCGACCAGGGCGTACTGAGAGTTTCGCCGGTGGAAGAGAACGTGTTGCGGCCGGACGTGCTCGCCGACGAGGTGCGCAAGATCGCCGGCGAGTCCGCGCCCCGCAAGCGCCGCCCCGCGGCTATCATCCTGCCGGACTATTGCGCGCGCCTGAGCGTCATCGATTTCGATTCGTTCCCCACCGAGCCGGCCGAGCAGGTGTCGCTGGTGCGCTTCCGCGTGAAGAAGACCGTGCCGTACGACGTCGAAACCGCTTCCGTACAGTTTTTCTCGCAGCCGCGCGCGGGCCACTCGAAGAAACTCGACGTGGTGGTAGGTCTGATCCCCATGGATATCCTGGCGCGCTACGAGGCGCCCTTCCGCGCCGCCGGATTGCAGCCGGGCTCCGTCACCACCTCGGCCATGGCGGCGCTCGGATTGCTCGACGGCGCAGCCACCGGGGCCAGCGCCGTGAGCCTGGTAGCCAAGCTCAGCGGATGCGCGCTGACGGTGTGCGCACTGCGCGGCGCGGCGTTGCGCATGGTGCGTACGGTGGATCTGGCCGCCGTCACCGCCCAGGAGATCAACGCCGTCCTCTATCCCACCTTGGCATACATGGAAGACGAACTCGGCGGGCGGCCTTCCACCGTCTATCTGTGCGGATTCGAATCCATCCAGCCCGAGCTAGGCAGGTTGTGGGAAGCCGAGACGGGATTGAGTGCGACACCGCTGGATTCGCCGCTGGGCACCCCAGGCGAACACCGCGCCGGCCTGTACGGTTATCTGCGCGCTCTGGAGGCATTCTGAGATGAGCGTCCGCGTTCCCCTGAACTTCTCGAGCGAACCGTTTCAGCGCGACCGGCCGCTGGTAGCGGCTGGGGTGGCCGCCCTCACCCTGCTGGCCTGCTCGCTCGCGATCCTGTGCTACTGGGCGATCACCGAGCGGGACCGCGCCGCCGACACGCGCCAGATGGTGGCCAAGCTCGCCGGCCAACAGAGCCGGCTCACCCAGCAGCAGGCCGCCATCGACGCGCGGCTGCGGCGCCGGGACTACACCGACGTACTCGATCGCAATGCCTTCCTCAACCTGCTGCTCTACCGCAAGGGCATCAGTTGGACCCGGATCTTCGAGGATATCGCGAGCACCCTGCCGTACAACGTGCGGCTCATTTCGGTGCGTCCGCAGGCCATGCCCAACAACGAACTGCTGCTCGACATGGTGGTGGGCGCCACATCGAACGAGCCGGTGATTGAATTCCTGATGCACCTGGAGGCTTCGCCGCTCTTCGGAGCCACCTCCGTGCAGAGCTGGCTCCCTCCGTCGCAGAACGAGCCGCTTTACCGCTATCGCATAAGCGTGAACTATGTCCAGAAGCTATAAATCCTGGCTGGGGGCCGACCGCTGGCGCCGCGCGATGAAACAGCCGCGCG
Source organism: Terriglobales bacterium (assembly GCA_963745655.1). Lineage (GTDB taxonomy): Bacteria > Acidobacteriota > Terriglobia > Bryobacterales > Bryobacteraceae > JAJFUV01. Next base: position 655,472 of record CAVUYK010000013.1, read on the forward strand.
CCGTGATGCGCACCGCCATCGGTGCACTCCTGGCCGCCAATCTGGTGGCCGCGGTGTTCGCCTTCCACCCGTTCGGAGGCTCGGCCGAAGACTTGGAACGCCAACTCACCGTACTGCAGCGCGAGGTTCAGCAAGAACAAGTGACGCTCACCCGGAAACGTGCCATTGCCGCCAAGATCGAGAGGGCCCGCATGGAAGGCGACCAGTTCATGGCGAACGATTTTGTGAGCCGCCGCGCCGCCAGTTCCACCATCGTCAGCGAACTGGTGAAGTCCGCCAAACAAGTGGGCATGCGGCCGCGCGAGCAAAGTTTCGTCTTCGAGCCGGTCGAGGGTAGTGACACCCTGAGCATGATGACCATCGCGGGCAGCTACGAAGGCAGCTACGTGGACCTGGTCCAGTTCGTGAACCTGCTGGACCGATCGCCGCGTTTTCTGGTGATCGAGTTTCTGCAGGCCGCGCCGCAGTCCAGCGGCGGAGCGCTGAACGTGAGCATGAAGCTGAACACCTTCGTCCGCGAAGATGCGGAGGCGAAATGAAGCTGGGCGCCGAACCGAAGAAAGCCCTGATCCTGGCGGGGTTGCTGCTGGTGGCCGCGTACATTTTCTACTCGAACTCTACGTCGTCGGACGCACCGCAAAGTTCGACGCCGCCGGTGCGCGCGCCGCAGCCGGCTGCATCGGCCGTGCCCGGGGAAGCGCGCGAAGAGGCGCCGCGTGGATCGCGAGAGTCCTCGAGACTGTCCCGGCAGGAATTCCGCCCCTCGCTCAAGCCGCGCAGACCCGAAGATCGACTGGATCCCGCGACCGCCGATCCGACCTTGCGCCTGGACCTGCTCGAGCGGTTGCGGCGAGTGAAGTTCACCGGCGGCACGCGCAGTTTATTCGAATTCAGCCAGGCGCCACCCCCGCCCAAGGCGCCTGAAGCCAAGATTCTGCAAAAAGTGGCCAGGAAGTTCATGGGCCCCCTGCCGCCGCCGCCACCGGCTCCGCCAACGCCCATCTTGAAGCCTCAGGCTCCCCCCATCCCGCTCCGGTTCTATGGATACGTGACCGCGTCTCGTGGCGGCTCGCGCCGCGCCTTCTTCCTCGAAGGCGAGGAGATTCACGTGGCGGGAGAAGGCCAACTGGTCAAGAAACGTTACAAGGTGGTCCGCATCGGCGTGAATTCGGTCACCATGGAAGACACGCAGTTTGAAGGGCGGCAAACCCTGCCGCTTGCGCCGGAGGCCGGAGGGTGAAACCAACGCTCACATCCAGGAATGGGCGCCGCCCGGGCGAGCGCGGCTTCGCGTTGCTGTTCGTGTTTGTGATGGCCGCGTCCGTCGCTATCCTGTTCTACCTGGAGTTGCCACGCGCGACTTTCGAATCCCAGCGCGTCAAAGAAGGCATGCTGATCGAGCGCGGCGAACAGTACTCGCGCGCCGTGAAACTCTACGTCCGCAAGTGGAATAAGTATCCAGCCGATCTCGATCAACTCGAGAACACCAACAACATCCGCTATCTCCGCCACCGCTACCGCGACCCGCTCACCGGCAAGGAAGAGTGGCGGCTGATCCACGTCGGCCCCGGCGGCGTGTTCACGGATTCGCTGGTTTACGACAAAGCCAAGGACGTCAAAGGCATCGGGTCGGACAAGGACAAAGAGAAAGGCAAGGACGGCAAGGCGGAGACGGCGGCGAGTTCGTTCATCACTGCCGGCCCCGCGTTCGGCAGCACGGATCCGCTGCCTGGAACAGAGGCGCAGCCGGGCTCGCGTTTTCGCCGGAAACGTCCGTGGGAACTCGACAAGAAAAAGAACTCCGAAGAGAACTCCGCGCCGGTGACGGCGGATTCCTCGCAGCCCACCGACCCCGGCGCGCCCAACACCACAACCGGGACGAGTACCCCGCCACCCCCAGCGAACCAGTCGACGGCCGGCATGATGCCGGGGCCGTTCCCCACCATGCCGCAAACCGGAACCACCAACGCGGGCGCGGCGCCTACGCCCTCGAACCCGGCGCTGGATATGATCCGAAGAATTCTCACCACGCCGCGGCCCGGCGGTTTGACGGGCCTGCAGGGCGGCGGCATGCAGATCGGTGGTGGCCTGGCGGGCGTGGCCAGCAAGGTGGAAGATGAAGGCATCAAGATCTACAACGAACGCACCGCTTACAACGAGTGGGAATTCGTCTACGACATCCGCAAGGATACGGCCAAGGCCGCTGGCATGGGAATGAGTGGCGCGCCGGGCAGCACCGGAACCGGGATGGGGATCGGAACGGGGACCACCCGCTGGGGACGGGATTCGGACAGGGGATGATGCCGGGCCCGGGAACCGGACCGGGGATGACGCCTGGTCCGAACCCGCCCTTCGGCGGCCTCCCCCGTCAGGGGCGCTGAGCACGCCGCCGGCGCAGAGACTCCGCGCGCCGCACACGCCCTTCATCCATGCCAAAGTAGTGCGCCACTTCGTGCCACACCGTCTCGGCCACCATCCGTTCCAGATGCGCGCGGCCGTGCGCGGCGCGTTCGTGCGGTCCTTGATAGATGGTGATGCGGTCCGGCATCACGAAGCCGTCGCTCACGCTGCGATGGGTGAGCGGCCGGCCATGATAGAGGCCCAGCAAGCCCGGCGGCCCTTCCTGCTCCACCACCACCACCACATTCTCCATGCGCCGGCGGAAGCGCGCGGGTATCAATCGCAGGCCCTCCTCCACCAGTTTTTCGAATTCGCGCGGATCCATCCGGTCCCATCATATTACGGCTATCCTGGTAGCTGCCCATGTCGAAACCACTCGTCGTCGCCATCGACGGCCCCGCCGGCGCCGGCAAGAGCACCATCGCCCGCCGCGTGGCCTCCAAACTCGGGTTCATCTACATCGACACCGGCGCGATGTATCGCGCTGTGGCGCTGTGGGCCATCCGCGCGGGCGTGGATCTGGAGGACATGCAAAAGCTGGAGCAGCTCGCGCGCGCCGCTCGGATCGAGTTTCAGGCCGGATCGACGCAACTTACACTCAACGGCGAGGACATCACCGAAGCCATTCGCACGCCGGAGTTGGGCGACGCCGCTTCGCGCGTCTCCACGGTGGGGGGCGTGCGCCGCGCCTTGGTCGAAAAGCAGCGCGAAATGGCCGCTTCGGCCAGCGTGGTGATGGAAGGGCGCGATATCGGCACCGTGGTCTTCCCGGACGCCAAGATCAAGATCTTTCTGGATGCCCGCCCCGAGGAGCGCGCCACCCGCCGCTCGCGCGAATTGCGGGAAAAGGGAGTGGCCACCGACACCGGCGACATCGCGCGCCAGATCGCGGAACGCGATCATCGCGACCGCACTCGCAAGGAAGCGCCGCTCCTGCAAGCGCCCGACGCCGTGTATCTGGATTCCACTTCGCTTTCGCTCGACGAAGTGGAGGCCAGCGTGCTCAAACTGGTCCGCGAGCGAACTTCGAACGGTAAAGAGCTTTCCGCCTAGCGCAACACGAGCGGTGCGCCCTACGGCTTGGGGGCCGGGGCCGGCGCGGGAGCATGTATCGCGCGGGTGCGAAATTCGTACTGCTGGATCTCCATGGCGGCCAGATTTTCCTCGCAACGCACCACGCGTCCGCGCGCCACCAGCTTGAGCTGGCACTTTTCGTTGAGCTGGGCCGGCCAACTGATCGACAGTTCCAGACGCCGGCCGGGGATCAAGTAGTGCTCCGTCGTGAAGAGCACGCCGTTGCTCGAAATGTTGACGGTCTGTCCACCGCCCGCATCCGGCCCGCCTCGCTTGCTGAGCACCTTGTATTGCACGTCACGTGAGATGGGAAAACGGTCGGCGGCCCGCCGTTCCGAAGGAAATCCTTTAAAACTGCCCGCAGTCGTCGTGTTCATTGCAAGCTTGTCCATGCTCCTCAATCCTCAGTCCTCACCCATGATGGGTTACCGCCCTGTTAGTTGCAATAGAAGCACCTTCTCATTTTGCGGTGGTACCTAGGTACCGCAGGGTACCACCCTGGAGTATCATGCCATTATGATGCGGATAATGCATTCGACCCTGGCCCTTTCGTCTTCTTCTCGCCGCGGCTCTGTCCGCCGCCCCCAAGAAAGTGGTTCAGCCCAAGGAGTTCCCCACTGGACGGCCGTTCAGCCCGGCCATATTGGCCGGCGGCACGCTCTACGTCTCGGGGCAGATCGGCATAGACCTCCAGACCAATAAGATTCCCGAACAATTTGAGGCGGAAGTGAAATTGTGCCTGGAAAACATCGGGATTCTCTTGAAAGCGGGCGGCATGGGATACGAGGATGTCGTGGCGGTGCAGGTGTACCTGACCGACATGGATCAGTTCCAGCGCATGAACTCCGTCTACACAACCTTCTTCAAGGAGCCGCGACCGACGCGCACCACCGTGGGAGTCGCCAAGCTCGCCGGCGGCGCGCACATTGAAATCACGGTGACGGCGAGGAAGTAAGTCCGGCGCGATAGACTGGAGCTGTGGAGCGCGCGCTGGTCGGATTAGAAACGGAAGAACTGCGCGCCGCGCTGGGCGCGGAGGAGCCGGCTTACCGCGCCCGCCAGCTCTACGAAGCGCTTTACGCGCAACGCATCACGGCGCTCGACGAAGCCAGTGCACTGCCCGCGCGTTTGCGAGCGCGCCTGGCCAGCCAGTGGCGCATCGGATGGCCTGGGATCACGGCCACCTTCACCTCCGCCGACTCGACGCGCCGCTCGCTGCTCGCCTTGGACGACGGCCGCATGATCGAAGCCGTGTGGATGCCCGAGGAGACGCGCGATACCATCTGCATCTCGACGCAAGTGGGTTGCGCCGTCGATTGCGCCTTTTGTCTCACGGCACGCATGGGCTTGGAGCGCAACCTCACGGCGGGCGAAATTGTGGGGCAAGTGGGGACGCTCGCACGCGCCTTCTCGACCGGCGCGGATGCGCGCCGGCTCAACGTCGTCATGATGGGCATGGGCGAGCCGCTGCTCAATCTCGCGAATGTCGTGAAGGCCACACGCATCCTCACCGGCGCGCACGCCATGGGCATTTCGCCGCGGCGCGTCACCGTGTCGACCTCGGGCATCATCCCCAAGATGGCGGAACTGGGGCGCGAACCGGTACGGCCCAAGCTGGCGATTTCGTTGAACGCGTCGAGTGAGGAGCAGCGGCTCGCGCTGATGCCCATCACCCGCAAGTACCCGCTTGCGGAGTTGATGGAAGCCTGCCGCGCCTATCCACTGCGGCCCTGGGAGCGGCTCACCTTCGAATACGTCCTGCTCGGCGGAGTGAACGACACCGACGCCGATGCGCGGCGCGTCCTCAGGCTCATCGCCAATTTGAAGTGCAAGGTGAACCTGATCGCGCTCAATCCGGGACCGGACATTCCTTTCGAAACGCCGCCGCCCGATCGCGTGCTCGCGTTTCAAACCATCCTGCGCCGCGGGGTGCCGTGTTTTATCCGTAAACCGCGAGGCCGCGACGTCTACGCCGCCTGCGGGCAATTGAAGCGCATGACGGTGTAGGTTCGGCGGCCCGCCGCCGGCCCGACGCGGAAGATCTCAGGGCGTCTTTTGCATCCGCCGCAGCGTATACATGTCGGGATGGAGATTGGTGTGCTCCAGTTTCCTCCAGTCGTCCTTGACGTGGATCATCTTCCCGCTGATGTGGTTGGAGCGCTGGGAAACCAGAAAGAGAGCTAATTGGATCTGTCGATCCGGTTGCACGCCACCCGAAAGGCGCACCTGCTGCGCGCCCTCCTGCTCCTTCCAGCCGGCGCGCTCGCCGGCGCGAAGGATCTCGTCGGTCATGTGCGTGAAAGTGCCGCCGGGTGCCAGTATGTTGACCTGGATGTTGTGCTCGCGAACTTCCTCAGCCAGGCTCTCCACGAACCGGGCGCCCGCCGCCTTCGAAGCAGCGTAGGCCGTGAAATTGGGCCGCGCGTAGGCGCCGCCGCCGCCGCCGAGCACAACGATCTTGCCGCGGCGGCGGGCGATCATGCCGGGCAATACGGCGCGGCACGCGTTCACCACGCCGAACAGATTGGTTTCTACGGCGTCCATCCAGGCGCGCTGGTCGGTATCGATCAACGGCCCGATGGGGCCTTGCACCGCGGCCGCGCAGATCAGCGCGTCCACACTCCCCAGTTCGGCGTGCATCTTCTCCACGGCCGCCACCACCGCCGCGTAGTCGCGAACGTCGGCCGCCAGCGGAATGGCCTTCGCGCCCGCATGTTCAATCTCTAACCGGGCCAGATCGAGTTCCGGTTTACTGCGCGCCAGAAGTCCCAGCGACGCGCCCGCCGACGCGAAACCCATGACCAGGCGCTTGCCGATGCCACGGCCGGCTCCCGTGATAAGGACGTTTTGATCCGCAAGTTCCAGCAAGAAGTTCCCGTTACCTTTCCCTTACCAAGGTAGTACAGGCGGAAGGCTCCGGCGTAGCGGCCGTTCCCCAAACCCGACAGTACCCTCAATTCCAATTTTCCTGTGAGCATCGTTCGCCGTCGCACACCATGGGCAGATCGGCAGTCTCGCTCGTAGGCGTTCCCAGATCACCAAACGACGCTCGCGCCGGCTCAGCCAGAGAAACCGGTTGATGATGAGAACGCGCGAGGGGCGACAGATCGCGCTGGAAATCCGGAATTGAGGGTACTGTCCCACCTTTACGGCGCCGCGGCGGTTGCGGAAATGGTAAGAATAATTACAACGATATTCACGACTCGTGCGTCTTTATTACGAAGATACATGCCGACGATCAAGGGCAGGCTGGCGATTACGCTGGCGGCGGCCGTCGTTCTAGCGGTACCGGCCTGCCGGCGCCCGGCCACCCCATCCTCCAGTCCCGGCAAAGCAGCCGCATCATCGCCGGCCGCAACGCCTCCGCACCGCATCATACGCGCCACCGGAACCATCCAGGCCGTCCGCGCGCACTCGATCCAAGTGCCGCAGATCGCCGGACAAGGCGGCCGTATGACCCTGATCAAGCTGGCGCAGAACGGGGCGGTAGTGAAGGAAGGCGACATCCTGGCCGAATTCGACCGTACCACGCAGCTCGACATCGCGCTCGAGGCGCAGGCCAAGTACGAGAATCTCACGCATCAAGCCCGCCAGAAAGCCGCCGAGAATCGCGCCGAAGCTGAAAAGCGCGCCGTCGGGCGCAAAGAGGCCGAGGCGGATCTGGGCAAAGCTCTGATTGAACTACGCCGGGGCCTGGTGCGCAGCGAAATCACGCGGTTGCAGGCCAAGGCGCAAGCCGCCGGAGCCCGCGCGCGCGTCGAGTCGCTGGAAAAGATCAATCGCTTCCGCGAGGCGGCCGAGGCCGCTGGCCTGCGCATCCTTCAATTGCAGGCCGAACGCCAGAAGGTGACGCTGGAACGGGCGCGCACGAATGCAGACAAGCTGGTTCTTCGCGCTCCCCTGCCCGGCATGGTGGCGCTCGAAAACGTCTGGCGCGCCGGCTCGATGGGAAACGCGCAAGAGGGCGACCAGCTCTGGCAGGGCCAGAACCTGCTCAAGATCTTCGATCCCTCGCAAATGGAGGTACAAGCCCTGCTGGGCGAGCCCGACGGCGCGGTGCTCACCCCCGGCGCGACGGCGCTGGTCTCGCTCGACGCCTATCCGGAAGCCGTCTTCCGCGCCCGCTTCCACTCCGCCAGCCCGGTGGCCACCACGGCGCTGGGCAGTCCCATTAAGAACTTTCCGGCGCGCTTCCGCATCGAGCAGTCCGATCCCCGTTTGCTGCCCGACATTTCCGCGGCGGTGGTCATCCAGGTGGACGGGCGATGACGCGGAAACGCGCCTTCGGATGGGGAGCCTCCGCCCTGTTGATTCTGCTTGTGGTGGGCTTGGCGGCGGCTGGCTGGCAACGCTTCCGGCCTCGTTCCGGCACGGACGCATTGCCGACCACGCGCGCCAAACGGGGAGAATTCGCTTGTATCGTGCGATGCCGCGGCGAACTCAAAGCGCGCCGCTCGCTGCAAATGACCGCCCCCACCAATGTGCCCGAGCTGCGCATCGTGTGGTTGGCATCCCCAGGAAGCACGGTCCAGTCTGGCGACGTCGTCATCCGCTTCGATCCCAGCAGCGCCCGGCAGCAAATTCAGGAGAAGGAAGCCGCGCTCAAACAGGCGCAGGCCGCCTTGGATCAAGCCGTCGCGCAGGAGCACATCTCGGTCGAGCAGGACAAGGTTGACAGCGCGGCCGCGCGCTACGAGGTCGAGAGGGCCCGGCTGGAAGTCTCCAAGGCGGAGATCGTGCGAGCGCTGGATGCGGAAATCAGCCGCATCGACCTGGACCTGGCTGAGCGCAAACTGCGCGCGCAGAAAGCCGGCGTGGATCTGAACCGCGTCTCGGGCGAGGCCAAGATCGCCTCGCTCTCCCGGGCGCGCGACAAAGCCCGCGACGAAGTGCAGCTGGCGCATTACCGGCTGGGGCAGATGGAGCGCAAGGCACCCCTCACGGGCATGATCGATTATCTGCCCAACTACTCGCAGGGCTGGATGAACGCCAAGCCGTTCAAAGTCGGCGACCAGGTGTGGCCGGGGGCTTCCATCGCCGAGATCCCGGACCTGAACAGCATTGAGATGGAGGGCAAGGTCGAGGAAATCGACCGCGGACAGATCGCCGTGGGGCAGGATGCCAGGATCCGCATCGACGCGTTGCCGGAAGTGGACTTCACCGGTAAACTCACTTTTGTGTCGCCCATGATTGTCATGGGTTGGGAGTGGCCTCCCACGCGGACTTTCCGTGCACACGGCACCTTCACCACCTCGGACGCACGCCTGCGTCCTGGCATGAACGGCGCCATGGACGTGGTTACCAAGCGCCTCCCCGACGCCATCACGCTCCCCAAGAAGGCTCTGTTTACCCGCGCCGGCAAGCCCGTGGTTTACGTCATGGCCGGCGGCGTGCCGCGCGCGACGGAAGTGCAGGTCCTGGAGCGAAATCCCGACGAAGTGGCCGTCAAAGGGCTTGCCGCCGGAACGATGGTATCGCTGGCCGAGCCGGAAACCAAGGAGCGCACGCCGTGAAGAAGCGAATCCTGATTCTCGCTTCCACCCTCGCGCTGCTGCTGGCCGCCGGCTGGGCCATCTTCCACGCGGCGCGGCGCGCGCAAGCCGGCGCCCCGGCGAGCGCCGGCGTGCCCACCACCGCGGTGAAGCGCGGCGACGTCACCTTCACGGTAACCGCGAAAGGGGAATTACAGGGCGGAAACTCACAAATGCTGGTGGTCCCCATGGTGGGCGGCGGCACGCTGGCCATCACGGCGTTGGCCGAAAGCGGCGAGTTGGTGGAATCCGGCCAGGTGGTGGCGCGCTTCGACTCGACCGAACAGGAGTATAAACTGCGCGAGGCCGAGGCCGACGTGGCCGAGGCCGAACAGCAGGTGATCCAGGCGCAGGCCGAAAGCCAGGCCAAGGAAGAGGAAGCCCGCTATGCCATGTTGCAGGCCCGCACGGATCTGCAAGTCGCCGAATATGAAGCCCGCAAGAACGAAGTGAGCGCCAGAATCGTCGCCCGTCTGAACGATCTGGCGGTGGCCGCCGCGCGCGACAAGCTGCGTCAACTTGAGAAGGACCTGACGGACCGCCTGGCCACCGCGCGCGCCGGCATCGCCATTCAAGAGGCCGGCCGCATGCGCTCCCAGACGGCCGCGGCCACCGCCAGGCGCTACATCGAATCCATGACGCTGCGCGCCACGCGGCGCGGTTACGCGGCGCGCCAGCCCAACACCGATGGCAACTTCCGCTACGGCTCCTACCTGCCCGCCCTGCAGGTGGGCGACATGGTGCGTCCCGGCATGGCCGTGGCGCAGATTCCGGACCTGGAGAATTGGGAAGTATCCATGCGCATCAGCGAACTTGATCGCGGACATTTGGCCCTGGGACAGGCCGTCGAGATCCGCGTTGTGGCGTTGCCCGGCACTACGTTTCAGGGACGCGTCAAGACCTTGGGCGGAACCACGGGGCCGTTTTGGGACCGGTACTCGGAATGCCGTGCCGCCATCGACCGGGCGTCGCCGGAGCTGCGCCCAGGCATGAGCGCACGGGTGCGCATCACCACCGAAACGCGCCGCAACGCGCTGTGGCTTCCCTCGCAGGCGCTCTTCGATAGCGGTGGGCGAAAGTTCGTCTATCTGCAGTCGGGCGCTTCCTTCACGCCGGTGGACGTGAAACTGGTGCGGCGCAGCGAATCGCAAGTGGTGGTGGAGGGACTGCGCGAAGGGCAACTGGTGGCGCTGGCCGATCCCGAACAAATGCGCAAGCGGCAGACGCCGGCAAGCGGCGCACTGAAGGCGATCTCGCGATGATCCTCTCCGACGTAGCTTTGGCCATTCACAACCTCCGCGCGCAGAAGACGCGCACCATGCTCACGGCGTTGGGTATTGTCTTCGGGGTAGGCTCGGTCATCGGCATGCTCGCCATTGGCGCGGGCGCGCGCGAGGAATCGCTCAGCTTCATCGAGCGCCTGGGCGTGCGCAATCTGCTGATCGATTCGCGGCCCGCCAGCAATCAGGAAGAACTCCAGCAGCGGCGCCGGTCTTCGCCGGGCTTGACCGAACGCGACGCGAGAATTCTCGAAGCCAACATCGAGGCGCTCGAAAGCATGTCGCCGCGCCGCACGCTGCGCCCTTCGCGCCTGCTTCCCAAGCCGCCCGGCACCACGCACGACCTTTACGGCGTGCGGCCCGCTTACGCGCCCATTCACGACCTGCGCCTGGCCGAAGGCAAGTTCTTCGATCAGCGCCACGAGAACACCAGCGCCCCGGTGTGCGTGGTCGGTTCGAACGCCAAGGTGGCGATGCTCGGCTATGAGCCGGCGCTCGGCAAGTACATCAAGGTGAACGACACGTGGCTCGAGGTAGTGGGCGTGCTCCAGGAAACCATCCAGGCGGGCTCGCAAAGCCGCGGTGGACAGATGGAGGATTTGAACGACACGATCTTCGTGCCCTTCAATACTTTCCAATACCGTTTCTGGGATATGTCCAGCTTTGTCAAGGACGAACTGGACGGCATCGACCTGCGCCTGAAACCGGGTGTCGACAGCATCGAGACCGCGAAAGTCGTGACGGCCATTCTCAATGCGGCGCACAACAGCACGCCGGACTTCACCGTGACCGTGCCCGCCGCGCTGCTGGCGCAACAGCAGCGCACGCAGACCATTTTTACTTACGTAATGGTGGCGATCGCGGCCATTTCGCTGCTGGTGGGCGGCATCGGCATCATGAACATCGTACTGGCCACAGTACTCGAGCGCACCCGCGAGATCGGCGTGCGCCGCGCCACGGGGGCTCGGCGCAGGGACATCCTGCGCCAGTTCCTCACCGAGAGCGTGCTCATCTCGACCAGCGGCGGCGTGCTGGGCATCGGCTGCGGTTACTTCCTGGCCTGGATGATTTCGCGCACCGCCGAATGGAAGACCATCGTCACCACCGGCAGCGTGCTCATCGCCTTCGGCGTCTCGCTGTTGGTGGGGGTGGGCTTCGGCATCTATCCCGCTTTCAAGGCCTCGCGCGTCAACCCCATCGATGCGTTACGCTATGAGTAGCGCCTTTGAATCCCAACTCGGCATCACAACTCGATTACCAACCGCGCAGCTATCGCGCGGTGGATATCAGCGTGGACGCATGAGCCGGCGGCCTCGAAAAGGGGACAGACGCATTTTCCGCGGAGGCGGCTGTGATTCAATTCCGCGGGTGCTCATTGGCGGAAAATGCGTCTGTCCCCTTTTCGAGATTGACTCCCGGCTTCATCTAGGGCAATATCTCTAAAGGGCTATCTGCGCCTCACGGTCCGGCGCCCCAGTGGTAGCGAATTTCAGTTAAGGAGGAGAATGAGTAAGGAAGATTGCATTGAAGTGGTGGGAATCGTGGTTGAGAAATTCCCCAGTGGATTGTTCAGCGTCCGGCTCGATGAGGACCGGACCATCCTGGCGCACCTGGCCGGCAAACTGCGAAAGAACCGCATCCGCGTGCTGGCCGGCGACCGCGTGACGCTCGAAATGTCTCCCTACGATTTGACCAAGGGGCGCATCACCTACCGCCATAAGTAGCGCCCCCCCGGCGCACATCCTTCTACTTGCGTCCCGAATACTTGTTGAGCGACTCGATGAGCTGGGCGGCTGCCTGGGGCACGGCCGTGTCGCGCAGAATGAGGTCGCGGTTCTCGTACGGCTTGCCGTAAAGATCCCGGTTGCCGTCCTTGTCCTGGCGCAACGTGGCGCCCTGCAGGGAGATTCCGGCAAACACCCCCCGTGAGCGCGACCACGACAGGATCTCGGCGGTCATGAACGCGTCGGTTTGCGCGGTGGTGGTGCGGCCCACCGGCCCGGCGGCCACCGAGGCGTCCGCGCCCAGCGTGAACTTACTAGTCAACAGGCGCCGCATGCCGCGCTCGTTCATCACCAGCATAATCACGTCGGTTTCCGACCCACCGATCTGAAATCCGAAGCTGCCGCCTTCGATCTTAACCGTACCGGGTGCCGACCACCCTACACCGTTCTGCTTGCGGCAGGTCACATAGCCCTTGCCGTATTTGGCACCGACGATGAAGGCACCCTTCTTCAGGCTGGGAACAATGACGGCGCACTGGGCCTTGTCGAGCAGGCCCTGCGGTATGGACTTGTCCGGCGTCCCCATCACTTCGGCCAGGATGTCGGCCGCGGCTTCCAGGCGCTTGGCGCTGTCAGCCTGGGCTAAGAGCATACCCGAAATCAGGGGCAAAGCCACAAGAATTCTCAGTTTCATCTTCTCCTCCGTATCACCATGATCCCATGGAAAGCGGGCTCGCGCTCCATTTTCCTATAATAGGAAAGATGCTTCGGGTGATCCTGGGTTGCACTCTTCTGGCGGTGCTCTGGCCCGCTTCGGCCAGCCAAAGCCATTTGCAGTGCAAGCGCAAGATTGACGCCATCGTCGAAGGCAAGGCGGCCCCAGGCTCCCGCATTGTGTTCACCAAGGCTGAACTGGATGCTTTTCTCAACGAGGAAGTGGTTCAGATCATTCCAGGCAGCGTGTACGGCGCGCATGTCGATTTGGGATACGGCCGCGCGTCCGCTGGGGCGAGCGTGAATTTCGTTAAGCTTCTTGAGGCGCGGGGCTCCTCGCCCGGCTGGTTGTTCACGAAAATGTTTGAAGGCTGGAAGCCGGTGCGCGCCTGGGCGCGCATGGAATCCAGCGGCGGCCGGGCCACGGTCTATCTGGACAAGGTGGAAGTGTCCGGCATGACTGTGCCGAGCATGATGGTGGACTTCATCATGCGGCACTTCGCGCAGCGCTACAGCCCGGATCTGCGTCTGGGGCAGCCGTTCGGCCTGAAGCACCGCATCGAGCGGCTGGAGTTGTCGCCAAGCGGATTCGCGGTGGTGATGCGGCGCTGAAGCCTCAGACGGCGCCGGCAATGCGCGCGGCGGCGTCCCGGCCCATGCGAATGCAGTCGGGAACGCCAATGCCGTGATAGCCGTTGCCGGCCAGGTGAAGGCCCGCGAAGCGCGCCACGCGCGCTTCAATCCGTTGCACACGGGCCTGGTGCCCCACGCTGTATTGCGCCATGGAGCGGGGCCACCGGGCGACACGCGCGAAGGCGGGCTCGACGCCCACGCCCATGATGCGTCGCACCTCCTCGCGCACCGCCGCGACGATTGTGTCGTCGCTATCGTGAAGGCAGGCGTCGCCGCCCAGGAAGCAGCGCAGCAAGACGCTGTCGTCGGGAACGCGATGCGAAAACTTGGTCCCCACCCAGGTGCACGCCACTAACCTGTCGCGTTCCCGTTTCGGAACCAGGAATCCGAACCCGTTGAGCGGGTGCGGGAAGCCTTCGCGCCGGTATCCTAGCGACACCGTGGTGGAAGAATTGTAGGGGATGGCATCGAGATCGTGCGCCAACTCCGCGTCCAAGCCCGCCACGACCGCCGCGGCTTGATAGGCCTGCGCGGCCAGAACCACCTGTTCGGCTTCCATCCACTCACCATCCGCGCGCACGCGGTAGCCGCCCGGAATTGGCTCCATGGTCTGGACAGTCGCGCGTATGCTGGTCAGGGACGCGCCGGTGGCCGCGATGGTCGCTTCGACCAGCGCGCCCAGACCGCGCTTCAATGTGCGGAACAAGGTGGCCTTGCCGGTCTTGCCATGCGCGCGCCGCATTTCGGCCAGCACGCCGCGGGTCAGGCTGCCGTACTGGGCCTCCAGTTCGACGAAACGCGGGAGCACGCTGGTCACGCTGAGCGCCTCCGGATCGCCGCCGTAGACGCCGGAGAGCAACGGCTCGGCCAGGTAGTCGACCGCCTCCTGCCCGTAGTGGTCGCGGATGAACTCGGCCACCGATTCGGTCCGGCGCGCGCTCTCGGGGCGGCGCCGGAGCAGTTCCAGGCCCATGCGGATCTTGGTGGGCCAGCCCAGCAGGCGCGTCGCAACCAGGGGCAGCATGCGGTGGGCACCATCATCATCAGGCCGTCGGGCAGCGGCACCAGGCGGCCGTGCCGCAGCACGTAGGTGATGCGCAGGTGATCGTTCGAGCCGATGACTTCGTCCGCCAGCCCCAGTTCGCGAATCAGGTCCAAGCGCCCAGGGCTTGATGGCGAGGAAACTGTCCGGACCGGCTTCGAGCACGCAGCCTGGACGGTCTGGTGCGGATCACGCCGCCCAGGCGCGGGCGCGTTTCTCGATCAGCGTCGACGGGATGCCGCGCCTGGAGAGATAGTAGGCGGTGGAGAGCCCGGAGATGCCGCCACCGACGATGATCACGCGGCGCATGTCAGGCGGCCCTCAGCTTCTCGGCGGCAACTTCGGCCAGCGCGGCGATGAACGCCGGCGAATCGTTGAGCGAATGCGGGCGCGCGCCAGATCGGATGCCGCGCGCGGCCGCGTAGCGGCGGAACAGGATGTCGACGTCGTAGAGCACTTCGACGTGGTCGCAAACGAAGCCGATGGGCGCCAGGGCGAGCTGCCGCACGCCTTGCGGCGGCGTAGGCGTCCAGACAGGATTCCACCGTCGGGCCCAGCCACTTCTCGTCCGTCAGCCCCTGGCTCTGATAGGCGAAGTCCCAGTCGGCCAGCCCCAGCCGCGCGGCCACCAGCGCCGCCGTGGCGCGGGTTTCCGTGTCGTAGGGGTCGCCTTGCTCCAGGATCTTCTCCGGCAGGCTGTGGGCGGTGAACAGCACCTGCGCTCGGCCGGAAGGAGCGGGGCGAGCTTTTCGGCGAAGGCCTCGATCAGCAGCGGATGATCGTGGAAGCTCTTGTCCAGACGATTTCGGCGCTGCAGCCCAGCCCGCGTCTTGGCTTCCTGGGTGCGCCGGAAGTAGAAGCCCACGCTCAGCTTGGAATACTGCGGGGCCAGGCAGATGGCCACGATGCGCTCGACCGTCGGCCGCCATGCGCGCCATGGTGTCCCGGATGAAGGGCTGCCAGTTGCGCATGCCGAAGTAGACCGGGAGGGGCGCCGTCGGCGGCCAGGCGCGCCTGAAGCGCTTCGGCCTGACGTCGCGTGCAGTCCAGCAGCGGCGAGCCGCCGCCGATCCGGCGTAGCGCTGCGGATTTCCTCGAGCACACGCGGGCGGGAGCGGGCGTCCCGCGACGCACAAAGCCCAGGTACTCTTCCACGTCCTCGACGCGTTCCGGCGCTCCGTGCGCCAGCAGGAGGACGGCCGCAATTCATGGACGAAATTCCCGGACCATCTCCACGACGGCCTTGACGTTCTCCACCGGCGTCTCCGGCAGAATGCCGTGGCCCAGGTTGAAGATGTGTCCGGGACGCGTTCCGGTGCGCTTCAGCAGTTCGTGGATGCGCTTTTCAGTTCGGGCAGCGGCGCGAACAGCGCCACCGGGTCCAGGTTGCCCTGAATGGCCGAGCGGTAGCTGATGTCCATCCAGGCCTGGTCGATGTTGATGCGCCAGTCGACGCCCATCACGTCGCCGCCGGCGGCGTGCAGTTCGCGGAAGAAACCCGCCGCGCCGGTGCCGAAGTGGATCACCGGCACGCCGGTGGAGCGGATGCGCTCGATCAGCGCGCGCGAATACGGCGCCACGAAGCGCACGTAGTCGTCCGGCCCGAGCGCGCCCACCCAGCTATCGAAGACCTGGATGGCGCGCGCGCCGGCGGCCACCTGCAAGATGCGCGAAGGGCCCCAGCACGTCCACGATCTTGCCCATCAGGCGGCGCCACAGCGTCTCGTCGAGTACATCATGCTGCTTGGTGCGCAGGAAGGTCCGCGAGGGGCCGCCCTCGATCATGTAGCTGGCCATGGTGAACGGCGCGCCCACGAACCCGATCACCGGCACCTTGCCGGCCAGCGCCGCGCACCACCATGCTGGATGGCCTCGCCGACGTAGCCGAGATCGTCGGTGTTGGAGATGGAGAGCGAGTCGACGTCTTCGCGACGTGCGCACCGGGTTGTCGATCACCGGCCCTTCGCCCGCTGACGAACTGCAGCTTCGAGCCCCATCGGCTCGACCGGCAGCAGCAGGTCGGCGAAGATGATGGCGGCGTCCACATCCAGCATCTCCACCGGCTGCAGCGTCACCGTGGCGGCCAGGTCGGGCCGCTTGCAGATTTCCAGAATCCCGTGTTTGGCGCGGATCTCGCGGTACTGCTTCATGTACCGGCCCGCCTGCCGCATGAACCACACCGGCCTCACGTCGGTGGGCCGGCGCCGGCAGGCATCCAGAAACCGGCTTTTCATTGGAGCCACGCGCATGCCTGTTCCGTCCTGTCTTCGCAAAGAAACGCTCGAAATCCTTTCGGTCTATGTTCGGCCGCCCAGTCGCGGCCGTTAATGAAAAAGGGTTTGGTCCAGGCTTCGCTGTCGAGCGTGCGGGGCGCAATCACCGAAACCGACAGCATTCCCGGGGCCGGATAGCCGGTCCGCGGGTCCATGATATGGCTGTAGATGCGCCCTCCGCCCGGAAGAACTTCTCGTAGCTGCCGGAGGTGGACATGGACTCGTCCTTCAGATAAACTTCGGCCACCGTCTTCCCGGGATTTCTCGGGATCGCGGATCTTGACCTTCCAACCCGCGGTCGCCCGGCGGCGCGCCCAGGGCATAGATGCTGCTGGACCCGGCCGAGATCAAGCCGCTCGACACGCCATTCTCGCGCAGGACGTCCACCATCCGGTCCACCGCGTAGCCCTTGCCGATACCGCCCGGATCCAACTCCACCCCCGGCCGGTCGAACCGAACCGCTGTGCTGCTCCGCATCCAGGATCACGTGCCGGTAGCCGACCGTCTCCAGCGCCTGGCGCACGGCCGCTTTGTGCGGGAGGCGGCCGGAGCCCTTGTAAAAGCCCCAAACCTTCATCAGCGGGCCGACCGTGATGTCGAAGGCACCTTCGCTCTGGCGGCTGTATTCCTGGCACCTCTCCAGCAGCCGGAACAGTTCCGGGGATACCTGGACCGGCCGTTGGGCCGCGTAGCGGTTCACCTCGCTCCATTCGCTGTCGCGGCGGTAGTTCGACAGCATCCGGTCGAGCCGCCGGACCTCGTCAAACGCTGTTCTACCACAGCTTCCAGTTGGTCCCGGTCGTCGCCGTAAAGCGCCACCGAGTAGGTGGAGCCCATGGCGTCCACGCTCTCTTCCACACGAACCGATGGGCCCGCGTGCAAGGGCGCGGCCGCAAGCCACGCCGCCAAACCCAAAAGTACCACAAAATGCTTCATGAGAAAGGGTTTCTAGGAGTTTTTTTCGAGCGAGGATGCAAATTTGCGGCGCTGTTTTTCGGCCCGCTTGAACAATCGCTCAATCCGGGCCAACTCCTTGGGATCCCGGCTCACTTCAAAATGCAGGTCTGGAATGTGGCAGATCTGCAGACGGACGGACAGCTCCCCGCGCAGGTAGTTCGAAGCTCCCATGAGGGCCGCCAGCGCCGCCTTCTGCTCCGGTTCGGCGCCCGGCACCGTCACCAGCACCAGGGCGTGTTGCCATCGGGGGCGACCTGCACATCGTCCACACGGACCAGATCCAGGCGCGGATCCTCGAGTTCGAAGCCGACGAATTCGGCCAATTCCTCTTTCAGCGCTATCGATATGCGCTCAACTCGGTGAGCATCCATAATCCAATTTTAGTCCAGCCACTCGACGCTGGTGTCCACCAGGTAGCGACCCGCCAGCGAAACGGCCTCGCGTTCCACCGCGTCGAGGACCTGCCCGGCGAACTGACGGCTGCTGGAAACCGTAACCACGGCGAGCAACGCACGTTGCCAGACGTCCTGGTAGTCGATCTCGGCCACCGACACGTTGAACTTGTGCCGCAGCCGGTCCTTCAGGCTCTTGCACGACGTGCCGCTTGTCTTTGAGCGAATGGGCGTCGGGAATTCGCAATTCGAGCGTCAGAACGCCGATCGCAGCCACGATGCCGAATCTAGACCACGGCCTCCACCGCCACCCGCTCGGTGACGAACGCCTCGATGATGTCGCCCGGCTTGAGGTCGTTGTAAGTTGGCCAGCGACAATACCGCACTCAAAGCCCGCTCTTCACTTCGCTGACGTCGTTCTTGAAGCGCTTGAGCGAACTCGATCTTGCCGGTGTGAACCACCACGTTGTCGCGCAGCAGGCGGACTTCGCTGTCGCGCGTGATGCACGCCGTCCTGCACCATGCAGCCGGCCACGTTGCCGACCTTGGTGATGCGGAACACCTCGCGCACCTCGGCCCGGCCCGGTAGACTTCCTTGAACACCGGCTCGAGCATGCCGGTCATGGCGCGCTTCATCTCGTCGGTCAGTTCGTAGATGATGGTGTGCAGCCGGATGTCCACCTTCTCCTGCTCGGCCGGTGGCAGCGCGCGTTGCGCTCCGGCCGCACGTTGAAGCCGACGATGATGGCGTTGGAAGCCGACGCCAGCAGCACGTCGGTTTCGGTGATGGCGCCCACGCCGCGCGTGCAGCACGCGCACCTTGACCTTGTCGTTGGACAGCTTCTGCAGCGTGTCGGTGAGCACCTCGGCCGTGCCGCCCACGTCGGTCTTGAGGATGATGTTGCAGTTCCTTGACCTCGCCTTCCTTCAACTGCTCGTGCAGTTGATCGAGCGTGATGCGGGCGCTCTTGGCCATGCGCTGCTTCGCGCGCCTTGGCCTCGCGGTAGATGACGATCTGCTTGGCCTTGGCGGTGTCGGTCACCACCTGGAACAGTGTCGCCCACTTCGGGCAGCGATTCGAGACCCAGCACTTCGACCGGCGTCGAGGGCTCGGCTTCGCGCATCGGCTCGCCGCGATCGTCGAACATGGCGCGCACCTTGCCGAATACCGAGCCGCAGATGAAGTAGTCGCCCACGCGCAGCGTGCCGTTGCGCACCAGCACGGTGGCCACCGGACCGCGGCCGCGGTCGAGCTTGGCTTCGAGCACCGTGCCCATCGCCGGGACGCGCCGGGTTGGCCTTCAGGTCCTGCATGTCGGCCACCAGCAGAATCATTTCGAGCAGCAGGTCGAGATTCTGCTTGCGTCTTGGCCGATACCGGCACCATGACCGTGTCGCCGCCCCAGTCTTCGGCCAGCAGGCCGCGGTCGGTCAGCTGCTGCTTGATGCGCTCGGGCTGGGCGTCGGGCTTGTCGATCTTGTTGATGGCCACGATGATCGGCACCCGGCGGCCTTGGCGTGGTCGATGGCTTCGAGCGTCTGCGGCATCACGCCGTCGTCGGCCGCCACCACCAGCACCACGATGTCGGTGACCTTGGCGCCGCGGGCGCGCATGCGGGTGAAGGCTTCGTGGCCCGGCGTGTCGATGAAGACGATCTTGCGGCCGTTCTTCTCGACGTGATAGGCGCCGATGTGCTGCGTGATGCCGCCGGCTTCGCGCTCGGCGACGTTGGCCTCGCGGATGGCGTCGAGCAGCGACGTCTTGCCGTGATCGACGTGGCCCATGATGGTGACCACGGGCGCGCGCTTCACGCAGATCCGTCTCGCTCTTCGGCCTGCTCGATTTCCTGCGTGGCTTCCTTCTTCGTAGCTGACCTGTCTGGTGGAGGCGCCGAAATCGCGCGCCACTTCCTCGGCCAGCTTGACGTCCAGCGTCTGGTTGATGGTGGCGAAAATCTTCTTCTCGACCAGCCGCTTGATGACGAGGTTCGCCTTGACGCCGAGCTTTTCGGAAAGTTCCTTGACGGTGATGCCTTCGGCGATCGTGATGTCGCGATTCACGGCCATGGACGCGAGCGCCTCGCGGCGCGCGATGGGCACATGGAGCTTACCTTCCTGGTCGACTCCGGCGGTTACGATCCACTTGCCGGCGTTTGTCGGTGGCCCTGCGCGGTTGCTCCACGGTGGGAGGAGGCGGAGCCTCGCCGCGGGCGGACGCGGCGGTCGGATGCATGGGGCGGCCGCGCAGTCACCCGGTTCATCGGTCCGGCGCCGGGACGCGGCGCCATGACCTGGCCCGGACGAATGGGTCCGCGATAAATGGGCTGTCCTGGAACGGGCGTGGCCGGGGGACGGCTGGGCATGCCGGGCCGCGCGCTCGGCTGACCCGGAACCATGCTCTGTCAGTCTCGCCACCAGGTCAGGACGCGGCGGAACCACCGGGCGCGCGGCGGGTTGACCCGCCAGGGTTCTTTGCGGCGACTGGCCTGTCATGGTTCTTGGCGGCGGCGGCGGCTTGCGGCGCGGGTTGTGCCGGCGCGGGCGCGGGAGGCCGGGACGGCGCGGGCCGTCGCGGCGGAGCCGGGGCAACGTCCCGGGGGAACGGCTGCCTCGGACCGGACAGAATCTGACCCGGGCGAGGCGTCGGCAACGGCTTGGCGGGAATCCCCGCCGATCTGGCCGGCTGCTGTGGCGCGGGCGTGGCGGCCATCGCCGGAGCGGCGGGCTTGGCCGGAATGTGGGCGGCGAGTGGCGGCGGCTCCGTGGCCGGCGGTCGCGGTGTGGGGGCGCTCTCGCGGCCCGCCAACGTGGATGCCAGCGGTGGACGGATGGGCAGCGGCGCGCGGCGCCGCGGCATGGCTTCGGCGCTCGCCTCGGCCGTCGCTGGAATGGCCGGAGGCGTAAGAATCGTGCCAGGAGGAATGGGAGCCACGGGCCGGACCGGTTCGCGCACCACCGGCGCGGCCGACGGGGCTGAGGCGGCCAGCGATTCCGGTTCGATTTCGGCAACCTCATCGGCCGGCATTTCGCGCGCCCCGACGTAGCCACCGATCCGCCGGCGGATTTGATCGGCCACATCGTCGTCAATCGAGCTGGAATGCGTCTTCTTCTCCGTGACGCCGAACTCAGACAACAACTCCAGGATGCGATTGGGCTTGACCTCGAGTTCGCGAGCCAGCTCGTTGATCCGAGTCTTCTTCATACGGTGTTAAAGTGACACTACCCTTCTTGCAGATTGTCCATCAGGAGAGGGCCACGATTGTCCCGCAGCGTGCTCCCACCTTCGACACACACTCTTCACTTCCGTTTCCCCGGGAGCGTCAATCCGCGTCCTTTATCCTAGCAGATTCGTCCACATCGGACGACTCTGCAACCAGTTCGCTGGGTGGCGCCTCCAAAGGCTGCGCTTCGATTTCGGCTGCGGTTTCAGCTTCGGTTCCGGCTGCGGATCCGGCCGCGGCATCGGTACCGGCTCCGGCTGCGGCGTCGGTTTCGGCTGCCGCTTCCACGATCCCGGCCGCTTCGGTGCTGGCCGGTTCGCCCTCCACCGGCTGGGCTGACGCATCCGTCCCGGGCACGGCGGCAGGCTCGAAAGACTCCGCTTCCCCGACGCCCAGCGCCTCCTCGTATTGGCCGAAATAATTGTTGACGGCAACCTGAATTCGTTCGACTGTTTTGGGTCCGATGTTCTGAATCGCTTCCAGGTCCTCGGGCGTCATCGCGCCCAATTTTTCGACCGTCGAGATGCCGGCCTCGAGCAGCGTTTCGGCCAGTTTCTCGGTCATGCCATGATCGATCAGCACCGAAACCGGCGCACCCGGCCACCACCAGGGCGGCCATGGCCGATCTCGACTTCCTGGCGCTTCTCTTCCTCGCTCTTAATGTCGATGCGCCAGCCCAGCAGCTTGGCGGCCAGGCGGACGTTCTGGCCCTTCTTGCCGATGGCCAGCGAAAGCTGCGAGTCGTCCACCATCACTTCCATGTGCCGTTCGTTGGCGTCGACGATGGTGACGCGGCGATCTTGGCCGGGCTGAGCGCGTGGGTGGCGAAGACCACGGGGTCGTCGGAAAACTCGATGATGTCGATCTTCTCGCCGCGCAGTTCGCGAATGATCGACTGCACCCGCATGCCCTTCATGCCGACGCAGGCGCCCACGCTATCCACGTCGCGGTCGCGGCTGGACACGGCGATCTTGGTGCGCTCGCCGGCTTCGCGCGCGCAAGCCTTTGATCACCACCGTGTTGTCGTAGATTTCCGGGACTTCCTGCTCGAACAGGCGCATCACCAGTTCCGGCGCGGCGCGCGAGACGATGACGCCGGCGTTCTTGCCGGCCTTCTCGACGCTCTTGATGACGCAGCGCACGCGCTCGCCCACGCTGAAGCTTTCCAGTCGCGATTGTTCCTTCTTGGGCAGGCGGGCCTCGGTCTTGCCCATGTCGACCACCAGGTCCAGCCCCTCGATGCGCTTGATAACGCAGTTCACCAGTTCGCCCGACGCGTCCGGCGTACTCCGCGTAAACCGTTTCGCGCTCGGCCTCGCGGACTTTTTGCAGGATCACCTGTTTGGCGGTCTGCGCCGAAATGCGCCCCAGGGCGTCGGTGGATTTCGGGATGCGAATCACCGCTCCGACTTCGGCTGCCGGATCGTGACGCCGGGCTTCCTCCAGGTTCCACTCGTTGAGCGGATCTTCCACCGTTTCCACGACCTTCTTCACGACGAAGACGTGAATGGCGCCGGTGAGCGGATCGAACTCCGCCAGCAGATCCTCGGTGGGTGGAAATGTTTCCGGGCCGCCACCAACATGGCGTCCTTGACGGCATCGACGACGATCTGCGGATCGATGCCCTTTTCCTTGCTCAGAATCTCGATGGACTGATAGATGCTGCCCAAACCGAATACCTCTTTCCCGTCTGTCCGGAGATTACCAATCGAACTTGAGGTTCGCCTTTTCGACCTGGTCCAGACCGATGCGCAGCACCTTGCCGGGACCCGGCTCCAGGGTGACGACGCCATCGGCAAAACCGGCCAGCACGCCTTCCCAGCGGCGTTGATTGTCGACCGGCTGACTTCAGAACGATCCTGGCCTTTTGCCCCAGGAACCTCTCGAAATCGGCGGGCTTGGTGAGCTTGCGCTCGACGCCCGGCGAACTGACTTCCAGCGTGTAGTGCCCGCCCGGCATCACTTCTTCCACATCCAGGATGGTGCCCACGTCCCGGCTCACCCGTTCGCAGTCGCCATGGGTGACGCCGCCGGGCTTGTCGATGAAGATGCGCAACACGCGGCTGCGCCCGCCTCCGAGCATCTCGACATCCACAACCTCGAGGCCCTCGGAAGCGCCCACACGCTCGGCGATCGCTCTCACTTTGGCTGCGACTTCGTCCTTCATTTTTCCGGGAGAACTGGGACCAACAAAAAAGTGGGCTTTCGCCCACTCCTCAAGTCCGACACTCTGTATTATACACCAACCCCCATGAGCCGCCCGGGGCCTGAGGCTGTACGATAATAGAGTGGCGTGCGCGAGGCTGACAACCGGCCCTCGCACGAGCGACGGACGAAAGCGAATGAAAATCTGCTATCTGGACGCGTTCTCGGGATTGAGCGGCGACATGCTGGTGGGCGCCCTGGCATCGGCCGGCGCCGATGAGGCGGCCTTGATCGGCGGCCTTGATTCACTCTCCACCGGCGCCCGGTTTCGCTTCGACCGCGTCCTGCGGCGCGGCATCGCCGCCCACAAGTTCTTTGTGGACACGGACCAGACGCACGACCACCATCATAGACACCTGGGCGACATCCTGCGCCTGATAGACGCGGCCAGCCTCCCCGGCGCGGTCAAGCGCAGCGCCTCGGCCATCTTCGGCCGGTTGGGCGAAGCGGAGGCGGCGGTGCACCAGGTACCCCTCGAAAAGGTCCACTTCCACGAAGTCGGGGCGGTGGATTCGATTGCCGACATCGTGGGCGCCGCGCTGGGATTCCATTTGCTCGGCGCCGACCGCATCGTCTGCTCGCCGGTGAACGTCGGTAGCGGGACCGTCCAGACCGAGCACGGCTTGCTGCCGGTGCCCGCGCCCGCCACCGCCGCGCTGCTCCAAGGCCGGCCGGTTTATGCGAGCGGTCCGCCAATGGAATTGACCACACCCACCGGCGCGGCCATCGCCGTGACGCTCGCCGCCAGCTTCGAGACGCTGCCGCCCATGCGCATTCTCTCGACCGGCTACGGCGCGGGCGACCGCGATTTCACCGAGCAGCCCAACGTACTGCGCGTGATCGTTGGCGAGGCGACCGGAGCCGCCGAATCCACCAGCGTCGCGGTAATCGAAGCCAACATCGACGATGCGACTCCCGAGCTGCTGGGCCACGCGCTGGAACGGTTGCTGGCCGCCGGCGCGCTCGACGTGACGCTTTCGCCGTTGTTCATGAAGAAGAACCGCCCCGGCTCCCTGCTCCGCGTGATCGCCGCACCGCAGGATCGCGAGCGGATGGCGCAAATCGTCTTCGACGAAACCACCACTCTCGGCTTGAGAGTTTACGCGGCCGAGCGCAGGGTCGAGGCCCGCCGCATAGTCGAAGTCGAAACGCCGCAGGGCACGGTGCGCGTTAAGGTTTCCGACTCGGGAAATTTCTCGCCCGAATTCGAGGACTGCCGCCGGCTCGCGCAAAGCTCCGGCGTCCCGCTCAAACACATCCTGGCGGAAGCCAATTTCGCCTATTTGAAGAAGGTTCGATGAAGCCCAAGTACTATCTCACAACTCCCATCTACTACGTAAACGCCGCGCCTCACATCGGGCACGCCTACACCACGCTGGTGGCCGACACCATCCGGCGCTTCAAGCGAATGCAGGGCTACGACGTGGTTCTCACCACCGGCACCGATGAGCACGGGCAAAAGGTGGAGCGCTCGGCCGCCGCCGCCGGCAAGAGCCCGGAAGAGTTCACCGACGTTATCTCGAACGAGTTCCGCGAGCAATGGCGCAAGCTGGGCATCCAAGCCGACCGCTTCCAGCGCACCACCAGTCCCGCGCACCACAAGGTGGTGCAGGATCTCTTCAAGCGGTGCCTGGCCAACGGCTACATTTACAAAGGCTCCTACACCGGCCAGTACTGCTTCCACGACGAACTTTACGTGAACGAAGCCCAACCCGGCGATGCGTGTCCGGAATGCGGCCGCCCCACCGAGACGGTCACCGAGGAGAACTACTTTTTCAAGCTCTCGGCGTTCCAGCAGAAGCTGCTGGATCTTTACGAGAACCAGCCCGATTTCATCCAGCCCGACATCCGCCGTAATGAAGTGATCAGCTTCGTCAAGCAGGGCCTGAGCGATCTCTCCATCAGCCGCACTACCATCCAGTGGGGCATCCCGGTACCCGACGGCGGCAAACACGTCTTCTACGTCTGGTTCGACGCGCTCACCACTTACATGAGCGCGGTGGAGGGCGAGAACCTGTGGCCCGCCGATCTGCACTTGATCGGCAAAGAGATTGTCCGCTTCCACGCCATTTACTGGCCGGCGTTCCTGATGGCCGCCGGACTCGAACTGCCCAGGCGCGTCTTTGCGCACGGCTGGCTGCTGTTCGAGCAGGACAAGATGAGCAAGTCGCGCGGCAACATCGTGCGCGCCACGCCCATCCAGGAAGTCATGGGCTTCGACGCGCTGCGCTATTTCCTGCTGCGCGAAATCGTATTCGGCTCCGACGGCAGCTTCAGTTTCGACGCGCTGGTGAACCGCTACAATGCGGACCTCACCAACGGCCTGGGCAACTTGTCCAGCCGCGCGCTAACCATGATTCGCAATTACTGCGACGCGGCGATCCCGGCCTCGGCGGGCGACGAGAACATCGCGGCGCAAGCCGCGAGAGACCATAGCGAGCTACCTCGCCTCGATGGAGAAATTCGAATTCTCGAAAGCGCTGGAAGCGCTGTGGGCGCTGCTGGGCGCGGTGGACCGCTATATCGTCCAACAGGAGCCGTGGAAGATCGCCAAGAAGCCGCAGGCGCAAGCGCAGCTCGCCTCCACGCTCTACACGGCCGCCGAAACGCTGCGCATCGCCACGGCGCTGCTCGCGCCGGTGCTGCCCGAATCGACGGCCAGGATCTGGGCGCAACTCGGCATGACCACACCGCTCACCGAAGTGGACCTCAACACGCTTACCTGGGGCCAGTTGCCGGCGGGACAAAGAATCGGCGAAGTGACGCCCGTGTTCCCGCGCCTGGATCCGAAAATCAGCATCGACAAGATGCGTGCGCTCGAAGTGGAAGAGACTGCGCGCCAGGCCGCCATCATGGGCAAGACGCCGGCCGCTCCGGCCGGGCCCGCCACGCCGTTCGTGCCGCTCGAGCCGCCCATCACCATCGACGATTTCGTGAAAGTCGACATGCGCGTGGGCCTGATTCTCTCGGCCGAGCCGGTAAAGGGCGCCGACAAGCTCCTGCACATGCAGGTGGACATCGGCGAAGAGTCGCCGCGTTCGATCGTGGCCGGCATCGCCACGGCTTATAAGCCTGAGGAACTGGTGGGACGCAAGGTGGCCATCGTCGCCAACCTCGAAGCGCGCAAACTGCGCGGCGTGGAGTCGAACGGCATGGTGGTGGCGGCATCGCTCGAAGGCGGTCGGCCGGTGCTGGCCGCGTTCCCCGAAAACACGCCCGTCGGCGCGCGCCTGAAATGACTCTGACCGATTCGCACTGCCATCTCGACGATCAGCAGTTCGACCCCGATCGGGAGGAGACCATCCAGCGCGCCTTCGCCGCGGGCGTCGAGACCCTGCTCGCCGTGGGGTCGGGCGACGGCCCGCCGGATCTCGAATCCGGCATCCGCCTGGCCGAACGCTACGCTGGGATCCATGCCACCGTGGGCATACATCCGCACGATGCGCGCAAGGCGGACCCGGCCGCGCTGCGCCGTTTGGCCGAGTTGTGCGCACATCCCAAGGTGGTCGCGCTCGGCGAGATTGGCCTGGACTATCACTACGATTTTTCGCCGCGCGAAACTCAGCGCGCTGTTTTCGCCGACCAGTTACGGATTGCCCGCGACGCGCGCCTGCCCATCGTCATCCATACACGAGAGGCCTGGGAGGACACCATGCGGCTGCTCGAAGAACACTGGACTGGCGCATCGCTGGGCGGCATCATGCACTGCTTTTCCGGAGGACCGGAGGAAGCGCGGCGGGTACTGGCCATGGGATTTCACGTGAGCTTCGCCGGCGTGGTCACATTCCCCAAGGCAGTCGAAATCCAGCAGGCCGCGCCCGTGGTCCCCCTCGACCGCATCCTGATCGAGACCGACGCTCCGTATCTGGCGCCCGTTCCGCATCGGGGAAAACGCAACGAACCGGCCTTCGTGGCACATACGGCGCGCCGGCTTGCCGAGTTGCGCGGCGAGCCGCTCGAAACGCTGGCCGACGCCACCACAGCCAACTTCCGCAAGCTCTGTTTGCAGGGGGAGCGCGGCTCTGAGTACACTGGGAAAACCTGATGTCGTTCGGTAAGCTGCGGCAAGCCCTCACATTTCGCGAGGTTCAGAATCTCGTGCGCGACGACCTGCAACTGGTCGAGCGAGAGATCAGCCTGGAGTCCATCGCCTCGGTGGACGCTATCACCACCATCGGCCGCTACCTGCAGGACGGCGGCGGCAAACGTCTGCGCCCCATGCTGGTGCTATTGGCCGCCAAGATGGTGGGCGAGGCCACCGGCGACGTCATCAGCCTGGCGGCCGTGGTGGAAATGCTGCACACCGCCACGCTGGCCCACGACGACGTGATCGACGTCGCGCAGACGCGCCGCGGCAGGCCCTCGCCCAACGTCATCTGGGGCAACCACACCTCCGTGCTGGCCGGCGATTGGCTCTACATGCAGGCCTTCCAGGTGGCGCTCCGGCAGCGCAACTTCCCCATCCTCGACCTGCTCATCGGACTCACCCAGCGCATGGTCGAAGGCGAGTTGCTGCAGCTCGAACTCATCGGCAGCATGAAGGTCACCGAAGCCGACTACATGGAGTTGGTGGACCGCAAGACGGCCAGCTTGTTTTCGAGTTGCGCGCGACTGGGAGGCATGGCGACCGGCGCGGGCTCGGAGACCGTGGAGCGTTTGGGCGACTTCGCCTGGAATCTCGGCATGGCCTTCCAACTGGTGGACGACGTGCTCGATTTCACCAGCCGCGAGAAGGTGCTGGGCAAGCCCGTGGGCAACGATTTGCGCGAAGGCAAGATCACGCTGCCGTTGATTTACGCGCTCGAACAGGCCGACGAGAGCGAGCGTCGCGCCATCGAGGCGGTGCTGGAGGATTCCAGTTACGACCGCACGCCGTTCGCATCGGTGCGGGAATTCCTGGAGCGTAGGAAGGGCATCGAGAGAGCCATGGCTCGCGCCGCCGCCTTCACCGACCGCGCGCGCCTGATCCTGGCGGCGTTTCCCGACAATCCCTATCAACGGGCCCTGTTCTCGGTGGCCGATCTCATCACCGAACGGGACCATTAGGAGATGCTCCCATGAACCTCGCCGCGGCGTTTTCGCTTCTGCTGCTCTCGAGCGCGGCCTGGAGCGCACCGCGGGTGTTGCTGAAGGTCGCCGCCGTGCAGTTCCGCTCTTCCTTCGACGTCGAGGACAACCGCCAGCGCATGGTCGGAATGTTGACCAAACTCTCGGCCCAAGGTGTGAACGTGGCGGTGTTCCCGGAGTGCGCTCTCACCGGCTATCACAAAGACGCCATCATGGCGGCGGGCGCCGGCGAGATCGCCGCCGCCGAGGAATCCATCCGCAAGGCCTGCGCGGCGGGCAAACTCGCGGCCATCGTCGGCAGCGTGTATAAGATCAACGGGCGTACCTACAACACGGCCGTGGTGTTCAACTCCCGCGGCGAGCTGGTCGAACGCTACGCCAAGATCTATCTGGCGGGTGAGAAGTGGGCCACTCCGGGCAATCACATCGCGCTGTTCGATCTGGAGGGCGCGACGTCGACGGTCATCATTTGCCACGACGAACGTTATCCGGAACTCGCCCGCCTTCCCGCGCTCGCCGGCGCGCGCGTGCTCTACTACATCAGCCACGAATCCGGCATGGCCACCGAGCGCAAGCTGGCGCCCTACCGCGCGCAGATGATGGCCCGCGCCGTGGAAAACCATATGTTCGCGGTGGCGGCCAACGCTCCCGCGAATCTCAAGGACAACAGCGGTTCGCACGGCCAAAGCCGCATCGTCTTGGACGACGGCAACATCGCCAAGGAAGCTTCCTTCTATGGCGAGGACATCCTGGTGGAAACGCTTTCCATCGCGCCGGCCGCGCTCCAACGGCCGCTTAAGGAACTCTTGGGCGGCTGGTGGCGGCAGGGACTGGATTGGATGATGGCGAACCGGAACAAACCACTCGAGTGAATACAAATCGCAAGAACGAGACGGAAATACGGTTGGCGCAAGCCGCCGCGGCCCATCTGCCACTCTCCGCCGAGCGGATCGAGGGCCATCTCGAAGGCATCCGGCGGCTGGACGAGGCCGCGCGCTGGGTCCGCTCCCAACCACTTGGCTTCGAGGATCCCGCGTTTTTGTTCCAGGCGCTGGTGGGGCCGCGCTCGTGAGCGCCAGCGAGTTCTGCCACTGGCCAATCTCGAAATTGGCGGGCCGCTACCGCGGCCGCCAATTGTCGCCTGTCGAAGTGTGCCACGCCATGCTGGATCGCATCGAGCGCCTCAACCCCCAGCTCAACGCGTTCATCGAACTTACCGGCGAGCGGGCGCGAGCGGCGGCGCGCGTGGCGGAAGAGGAGATGTCGCGGGGCGTGTTTCGCGGCCCGTTGCACGGCGTACCCGTGGCCGTGAAGGATCTGTTCTTCATGCGCGGGGCGCATGCGCGCGCGGGCAGCCTGCTCTACGGCGACTTTCAGCCCACCTTCGACGCCACGGCGGTCCAGCGGCTGGAGGCGGCCGGCGCCATCATCCTGGGCCGCGCGCACATGCACGAGTTGGCCTTCGGCGTCACCAACGTGAACCCGCACTACGGTGCGTGCCACAATCCGTGGAACTCTGAACGCGTGCCCGGAGGTTCGAGCGGTGGATCGGCCGCCGCCGTGGCCGCCGGCCTCGCCTTCGCGGCGCTGGGCACCGATACGGGCGGCTCCATCCGCATTCCGGCTTCTTTCTGCGGCGTCACGGGGCTCAAGCCCACCTACGGCCGCATCAGCCGCCACGGCGTGATGCCGCTGGCCTGGCAACTCGATCACGTGGGCACGTTCGCGCGCTCGGCCGAAGACGCCGCCGTGGCCGCCGAAGCCATCGCCGGCGGCGATCCGATGGACTCCTCCTGCCTGGCGGCTCCCGCGCCACTGTGGGCCGAACAGATCCACGCGGGTCCGCGAAACTGGAAGCTCGGCCTGGTCGGCCCGCCCTTCGTTTCGCGCCTTCATCCGGATGTTGCGAGCGCCATGCAGCGCGCCGCGCGCGCGTTCCAGGATGCCGGCATGATCGTCGAGCAGACCGTGATTCCCGACGCCATCGAAGCCGGCGAACTGGCGCATCTGCAGGTTCTGGTGGAGGGCGCCACGGTTCTCGACCAAGGCTACCGACAGGATCCCACGCAGTTCGGCGACGACGTGCGCTCCCTCATCGAACAGGGCCACTTCGTGAGCGCGGTGGACTATTTGCACGCCCTGCGCTACCGCCGCGTTTTCCAGCGCCGGCTCGATCGCATGTTCGACACCTATCGCGCGCTGCTCGCTGCCCGCCACGCCCATGGCGGCGCCGCGGATTTCAGACTCTACGGTCATGATCGATGGCGTCGAGGAAGGCGTGGGCCTGGCCGCCACGCGCCTGGTCCGGCAGTTCAACTTCGCGGGCGTGCCGGTGCTCACCGTGCCGTGCGGTTTTTCGAGCGAGGGCCTGCCCCTCGGCATGCAGATCGTCACCCGCGCCGGAGACGAACTCTCCGGCCTTCAGCTCGGACACTTCTACCAGGGACTCACCGGCTGGCACCGGACTTTTCCCACACTATGATGGTTTGAGGAGGCACTCATGCATCTCTCGCGAAGAGCGCTGCTCGGCGCCGGACTGGCGCTTCCCTGCTGGGCGGCGAAGAAACCCGGCGGCGTCAAACTGGGCGTTACGGATTGGAACTTGCGCCTGCGGGGGAAGATCGAGGCGCTCGCGCTGGGCGCGAAGCTCGGATTCCAGGGCGTCGAGGTCAGCCTTGCACCCACCGAAGACGGCGCCCGGCTTGCGCTTGAAGACAACACGCTTCTGGCGCGTTACGCCGCCGAATCCGCGCGCCTCGGGGTCGCCGTCGCCGGCACCGCGCTCACCCAGTGCAACCAGGTGTGCATGGTAAGCGAGAAACGCGCCCAGCAGTGGCTCGCCGCGGCTATCCCCATCACCGCGCAACTGAAGGCTCGTGTCATCCTGATCCCGTTCTTCTCCCAGTGCGAATTGAAGCAGCCTTCTCAAATCGACGCGCTGGTGGGCATCCTGAAAGAGCATGCGGGCGCGGCCGAGCGCGCGGGCGTGAAGTTGGGTTTGGAGAACTATCTTTCGGCCGAGGAGAACGTGCGGATCATGGACCGCGTGGGGTCCAAGGCGGTTATGGTCTATTACGACCTGAAAAACTCTTTCGACGCCGGCCACGATCCGTACCGCGAATTAAAGTGGCTCACGGCCAGGCGCGTCTGCCAGATCCACCTCAAGGACAAGGCCTACCTGGGCGAAGGCGTGATCGACTACACCAAAGCGATGAAGATCATCGGCGAGATCGGTTACCGCGGCTTCGCCAATCTCGAAACCGCGGCGCCTTCCGGCAGCGTCGAAGACGACATGCGCCGCAACCTGAACTACATTCGCGGCCTCCTGGCGTAAGGCCGCGCGGCGCTTCGCTATTTGCCGCGAAGGCGACGCCAGGCGCTGGAACAGAAATCCTTCACGCGCGAGGCGAAAGACTTCTCCTCCGGCGCACGCTCGGAGGTGAGCCGTTCGGAAGCCGTGGGCGCGGCGCCTTCCGCCTGCTCCGGATGGTAGGGTACCTTCGAAATCAGCGCCACGCGATAGCCCTGGAAAGCGTACGTGCGCTTTTCCGGCTGGCCGTCCTTATTGTCGATGATGACGGAGAATCCAGGCGACTCGTACGAACCCTTGCGCGAATCGAGCGTTACCGTGCGAATCTCCACCGGGAAGTAACCCGTTACGTTGCGCTCGATGTAGGCGGTCTCGTAACGATGCCGGCGCAGGCTCCACACGAAGACGCGGAAGCTGTCGAATTCGTAAGGTTCGCCGCCTTTGACGATGGTGGTCCAGAGCCAGTTGTGCTTTACGTCGCCGCCGTCGTGGACTTCGCCCAACGAGAAGTACGAGGTGATGCGATGCCCTTCGGCGTACTGCGCGACTTCGTCCGGGATGGCCATGCGCAAGTTGCGCATCAGCACCCATCCAGCCCGGCCCTCCTTGGTGCGCACCAGGCTCCAGTCCTCCATCGCCACCGCGGCCGCGGGTTTGGTCCCGGACTTTGGCGGTACGTCGGGAACCGGTTCCACCGGCGCACGGCGTCGCGACAACTCGATCCAGTTCGCCGGAGGCGGCGGCGGCGCGGGCATGGGCAGAGGCGGAAGTTTCCCGCCCGACGGATTGCGTGGTGGGGCGCTCGTGCGGACCTTCTTCACCGGCGCCGGCCGTTTCTCTTCCGCCTCGCCGGGCGGCCTGGTCCCGGTTCGCGGCGTCAGGTGATGTCCCAGGACTTCGACGAAATCGCCCTCCTTCAGTTGGAAGAAACTCGGCGACAACCGGTGCGCCTCGGTGTGCATGTTGAGCGCATCGTAAACCGTTGCTTTCCCGTAGCTGGGCAGCTTAGCCGAGCGCTCCGCCAACTTGCGCAACGCGTCCATCTGCGCGGTGCTCAGCAACTTTCGACTGTCCGTCCAGCCTTCCCGGCCCTGCGGTGCGCGCACCAGAAGAAAGCGCCGCCGGCGCTGCAGGATTTCCAGCCGCTCACCATGTTTAACGGTGGCGACGGTCTTCGATCGCAGCGAGATCTCCTCTCGCAGATTCAGCGTCGCCGGTCCCACGAACATCTCCCCAATAGCCGGCGCGGGCTGCGGTCCCGAGCGGCACCCCGCCGCGATCAACAACAGCAGGCACACCAAACCCGGGACAGTACCCTCAATTCCCGTTTTGAGACGGAACTTATTGGTGATTGAGGGTACTGTCCCAGGTTTGTTACTCTTCAGCGGCACCGAGGGTTACCTTCACCTTGCTGATGCGGCCATCGCGGAAGATGGTCAGTTCGAGCGTGTCGCCGGCTTGCTTGGTTCGCATCACCCGGCCGAGGTCGTCTCCCTTTTCCGTCGCCCTTCCGTCCGCTGCCATGACCAGATCCCCGCCCACGGGGATTTCCAGATTACCGACGATGACGGCGCTGGTGGCTCCCCGCAATCCGGCCTTTTCGGCGGGCGAACCACTTTCAATGCGGATAATCAGCAAGCCGCCGTCGGGCGGCAGTTTGATGGCTTCGGCCAGATCGCCCGAGACCGGATAGAAACGCACGCCCAGATAGGGGCGCGCGTGACGGCGCCCGGCCTTGAACTGTTCGAGCATCGCCTTGGCCTTGTTGATGGGCGTGGCGAAACCGATGCCGATATTGCCGCCGGGCCCGTAGATGGCCGTGTTGATGCCGATTACGTTGCCTTGGGAATCCAGTAGCGGCCCGCCGCTATTGCCGGGATTGATGGCTGCGTCGGTCTGGATCATGCCCTCCAGTTCGCGGCCGCTCTCGTCGGTCTGAATGGTGCGGCCGAGCGAGCTGACGATGCCCGTGGTCAACGTGCCTTCGAGACCGAACGGATTGCCGATGGCCAGCACTTTCTGTCCCACCTTCAAATTGCCCGAATCACCCAGCGTCAGGCGCGCCAGCGTTTTCTTCGGCGTGATCTTGATGAGCGCCAGATCGTTATTGGCGTCCTTGTCGAGAATCTCCGCCGTGTAGCGCGTCTTGTCCGGCATGGTCACCTGGATGCGCGTCGCGCGGCCGCTTACCACGTGCGCGTTGGTCAGGATCAACCCGTCGTCGCGAATGACGAAACCGGAACCGGTGCCGCGCTCCGGCACGATCTGAAAGAACCAGTTCTGGCGCAGCACTTCGGTGACGATGTTCACGGTGGCCGAGTGCGCCCGGTCGTACACCTCGATGTTGTTTACTTCGTCGGCGCTCAGACCCGCCGAGTGCGCCACGCCGGGACCCGACCACAGCGGGCCGGAGTTGGCCAGGGAGCGGATGTAACGGAAGGGGCTGTAGCGTGTGAGCGAGGTCAGGTAAATGAACGTGCCCACCAGCGCCGCCGCCAGCAATAAAGGACGAAATTTCATGGCTCGATGCTCCGCAACGACTCATAGACCGCGCGCGTCTGGCGCAACGTGTCTTCCTTCTCGCCGGACGTGTCGATCACGTAGTCGGCGAAACGCAACTTCTCGCGAAGCGGCATCTGCCGCTCCAGACGGCCGCGCACTTCGGCTTCGCTCATCCCATCCCGCTCCATGGCGCGTTCCAACTGCTGCCGCTCCGGACAAACCGCGAGGATGAGGCGATCGAAGCGTTTGTAACTGCCGGTCTCGATGAGGATGGCGGCCTCCACCACGGCGATACCGCGCGGATCTTCCGCTGCATACTTCCCGATGAGAGCCTCTTCGCGCGCAATCACCGCCGGGTGCACCAGGCCGTTGAGCCGCTCCAATCGTTCCGGGCTCCCAAACACGAGCGCGGCCAGCCGGCGCCGGTCGATCGAGCCGTCTTCTCTCAGAATACCGCGCCCGAACTCGCCGGTCACGGCCGCGTAGGATTCGCCTTGCGGAGAGAGCACCTGGTGGCCGAGATCGTCGGCGCGAATGAGCCGGCAACCGAAGCCGGCGAGGGTCTCCCCGACGAAGCTCTTGCCCGAAGCCAGCCCGCCCGTGAGTCCTACGCGGAGCATCCCAGGAGTCTCCGCTCCGCGCTCTCGATGGTGTTCACCATGAGCCAGGCGACGGTCAGCAGTCCGACTCCGCCCGGCACCGGCGTGTAAGCGCCCGCCTTTTCCGCGACGTCCAGCGGATGAACGTCGCCCACCAACGTCCGCTGCGAAGGGGCCCGGAAGATCGCCGCCGCCTGCTCGGGGCTCTCCAGACGGTTCATGCCCACGTCGATCACGGTGGCGCCGGGCTGGATGAAATCCGCGGTGATGAAAGCCGGCTTGCCCATGGCCGCCACCAGAATGTCGGCGCGGGCGCAGACCCCGGCCAGGTCCACGGTCTTGGAGTGGCACATGGTCACCGTGGCGTTCTCGTGCAAAAGCAGAAACGCCATGGGCTTGCCTACCAGGTCGCTGCGGCCCACCACCACGGCATTCTTTCCGGAGATGGGGATCTGATACCGCTTCAACAGTTCCAC
This sequence comes from Terriglobales bacterium, assembly GCA_963745655.1. Lineage (GTDB taxonomy): Bacteria > Acidobacteriota > Terriglobia > Bryobacterales > Bryobacteraceae > JAJFUV01. Next base: position 690,873 of record CAVUYK010000013.1, read on the forward strand.
CACTCCGGCCGGCGTGCACGGCCGCGGCCCGGGGCGATCCGTCATCAGGTTGCCCAGATTGAGCGGGTGCAGTCCGTCGGCGTCCTTGTCCGGCGCGATCGCCAGCAGCACACGCTTGGCGTCCACGTGCCTGGGCAGTGGCATCTGCACCAAAATGCCGTCAATGTCCTGGCGCCGGTTCAAGGATTCGACCAGCGCGACAATCTCCCCGGTGGTCGCCGTCGCTTCGGGTGTGTGCTTTTCGCTGTAGATTCCCAGCTCCTCGCACAGCTTTACTTTATTGCGGACATAAATCTCCGAAGCCGGATCGTGCCCGACGAGAACCACGGCCAGCCCCGGCGCGCGCCCCGCCGCCTTCAACCGTTCGACGCGTGGAAGGCACTCCGCCACGATTTGATCGCGCACCCATTTTCCATCCAGGACTCGAGCCATTTCACTAGCAGGATAACAAACGCCCGCGCCGCACTCCTCGTTTTCCGAGACCGCAACTTTTCATGCCGGGGACCGGCATGCTAAAATCGTTTCGTAGTTGGGAGGTCGTCTAACGGTAAGACGGCAGCCTCTGGAGCTGCTTATCGGGGTTCGAATCCCTGCCTCCCAGCCAAACCCGCCCAAAACTGAATAGCTACACTCCAAGAGCCGCTCGGGAGGCACCGAAACCGGCCGTGGCCGTCAAGAACATGCGTCTGTCAAGTGGCAACAGCATAGGTTCGCTCTCTTTCCACTTCCCGAACATTCGGCCAAGCCAGGATTATTCTGCTTCCGGCGCGGATTATTACGCGGAGAGATTGCCAAGCCCCCCCGCACCTGTGGTACACCATAGTTTTGGTTGGGCGTGGCACCCCTACTTGCGGCCAGCCACGATCGTCGCTAGAATCAGTGAGTTTGTGAATCTGAGTGGAGGAATCATGTCTGTTGAGCAGAAGGTGAAACAGATCATCGTTGAGCAGTTGGGAGTGGACGAAGCCCAGGTGGATAGCACCGCTTCGTTCGTGGATGACCTGGGCGCGGACTCCCTCGACATCGTGGAGCTGGTCATGGCGTTCGAAGAAGCTTTCGAACTGGACATCCCGGACGAGGATGCCGAGAAAATTACCACGGTGAAGGACGCCGTCGACTACATTGAAGCCAAGCAGGCCAAGAAGTAGGCGGAGCCTGCCCGCTTCGGCGCCCACCAGGAGTGTCAATCTTGCCGCGTAGAGTCGTCGTTACAGGTGTCGGAATAGTTTCCTCGCTAGGTACGGGGACGGAAGAAACCTGGCAGGCGGTTTTGGCCGCCCGCTCGGGAATCTCCCGCATCACCGCGTTCGACACCACGGGCTTCCCCGCCAAGATTGCCGGCGAGGTTCGCGACTTCGATCCGGCGAAGTTCGTGGAGAAGAAGGAAGTCCGCCGGCTGGGCCGGTTCATCCACTTCGCCATGGCGGCATCGGACTTCGCCGTGAGCGCGTCGGGGTTGAAGATAACGCCGGAAATTGCCGAACGCGTGGGCGTGTACATCGGCAGCGGCATTGGTGGATTCGAGATCATCGAGCGCGAACACAAAGTGCTGCTGGAGCGCGGGCCGGAGCGGGTAAGTCCCTTTTTCATTCCGGGCACCATCGTCAACCTGGCGTCCGGTTACGTCTCCATCAGAAACGGAGCAAAGGGTCCGAATTCGGCCACCGCCACGGCTTGTACCACCAGCAGCCACTCCATCGGAGATTCGTTCAAGATCATCCAGCGCGGGGACGCCGACGTGATGATTTGCGGCGGCGCGGAGGCCTGCATCTGCCCCATGGGCATCTGCGGGTTTTCGGCCATGCGCGCGCTTTCGACGCGCAACGACGAACCGGAACGCGCCTCGCGTCCGTGGGACAAGGGGCGCGACGGGTTCGTGGTGGGGGAAGGCTCCGGCGTGCTCATTCTCGAGGAGCTTGAAATGGCCCGCGCCCGCGGCGCCAAGATCATGGGCGAAGTGGTGGGCTACGGCATGAGCGGGGACGCGTATCACATCACCGCGCCTTCGGAAGACGCCGACGGCGCCTATCGCGTCATGCGCGCGGCCCTGCGCGACGCCGGCATCCAGCCCGAACAAATCGACTACATCAACGCGCACGGCACTTCCACCGATGTGGGAGACCGGATCGAAACGCTCGGCATCAAGCGCGTCTTCGGCGAGCACGCCTACAAGCTCGCGGTGAGTTCCACCAAGTCCATGGTGGGGCATCTGCTGGGCGGCGCCGGCGGCATCGAGGCCGGCTTCAGTCTGCTGGCCATTCGCGATCAAATCGCTCCGCCCACCATCAACTACGAAGTGCCGGATCCAGCCTGCGATCTCGATTACGTTCCGAATCATGCGCGGCCCATGCGCATCGACTACGCCTTGTCCAATTCCTTCGGCTTCGGCGGTACCAACGGCTGTCTCATTTTCAAGCGTTTCGACGGTTGAGCGCCAGGCCATCCACCCCACTCGTTCTGAACGCGCTATACTATGATTTGGCACGTGGCTGGGAAAGTAAGTCCGTGGAATCCCAAATAGAAACCTCCGAATCACAGAAACGCTACCCGTCAAAGAAGAAGAAAGGCCCAATGGGAGAGGAACTCGCGAAAATTCGTCAGCGCGAAAACCTCGAGCTCTCCAAGGTGCGTGTCTTGCACGACTTGGAGAACGCCCAGAATCCGCGCTACGAGAAGGTACTGCGCGCGGCTCTGGCCCACTTGGACACCGAACTTTCGCACCTGTTCTGACCGCGGGGCGAGGACGGCGGAATTCCGAGGGATCTTAGGGAAGGACTATACCTCGACCGAGAGCGCCCCGTTCCCCCACACTGTCTGTCGTCCCACCCCAGTCCATTCGGCGGCACGCAAAATGGGCAGGAATTCGCCTAGCTCCCCTTCGTATTCGGCACGCCCAGTGAAGCCTCCCATGGGATGACGTTGCCCGGTTCCCTTGGAATGCCTCTCGACGCGCGTGTGCCGCGTCTCACACAGCGTCATGCGCACGCGCCCAGCGCGCTCTGCCATGCCCGCGAAGTCGATCTCCAGTGGTCCGGGACCGTAGGCGGCGCGAAGCGTGCTGACGCGGTCCCGCGCGCGCGCGAATAGAATTGCAAACTCGGGTCTCTCGACCACCTTCGCGCCGCTCTTGAGCTCGGTCGGCGTGAGAAAGCGGATGCGCAGTTTGTCGATAGGGTTGGGTGGTGCATCGAGCGCCACCGACACGCGCGAAATCATGGCGTCGGCCAACGCCGCGCGGTCCCATTGCGTGAACGCCGCTTGCATCTCCTCTATGGTGTTGTCGCGGGCGTAGAACAGATGCGCATCGATGTAGAATGTTTCTCCGGCTTCGATGGTGCGTCCATCCAGATGGGCCGCGCGCAGCACGAATGGCCGTGGCACGTCCCTTAACCCGCTGGGACCGGATTCGGCGCGCGGCTTGAAGACGCGCGCGTAGGCGGACGTGGCATGCAGGGCGGAGCCGAGCACGCCGCGCGCGATGTTGGCCGGCTTGCCCGCGGCGAAATGCAGCACACCACGCGCCGTGAACTGAAACCGGCAGACCGTCACATCGAACGTGGATCCGCCGGCCCTTGGCATATCAGAAGTTCAGCTTAGCGCCGATCTGTATCTGGCGCGAGTAGCTGGACACCGTATCGCGAATTAGTCCGAACGTCGAGTTGGTGTAAACCCGCGCCGGGAAGCCGGACGAAGGCGTGTTGGGCAGGCTGCGGCCAGTGCTGCGCAACTCGCCGGCACCGCGCCGCCCGGTGACCGATCGAGAGCCACGGCGGCGCCGGCGGGATACTGAATCATGCCACCGGCTCACGGCCGGCCCATGGCCGCGCGGCACTCGGTGAGCGCCAGAAGCGGGAAGTAGTCGCGGTACATGTGGTACTGAAGATAGAAGACGTTCGGGAACCCGGTGCCGGTGAAAAGCGCCTCGTCCCAGGTGCCATCGCTCTTCTGCGTGGACGTCAGGTATTCGACGCCGCCGCGCACGGCGTCGGATGCCCGGTCGCCCGCCGCCAGCAGGCCGAGCAGCGCCCAGGCGGTCTGCGACGGCGTACTGGGCGCGGCCACGAAACGGTTCACGCGATAACCGGCCGCACTCTCGCCCCAACCGCCGTCGGCGTTCTGGCGCCGCGCAGCCAATCGGCAGCCTTCTGCATGGCCGGACGCGCCGCGGCCGCCTGCGCGTACTTCAATCCGCGCATGGCCAGGAAAGTGCCGTAAACGTAGTTCACGCCCCAGCGTCCGTACCAGCTTCCATCGTCTTCCTGATGGTTGAGCAGCCACTCGACGCCGCGCTTGACGGCCGGATGCGCCGCGTCGAATCCACGCCGCGCACAGCGATTCGAGCACGCGTCCGGTGATGTCCGGACACGACGGGTCGAGCATGGCGTTGTGGTCGGCGAACGGCACGCTGTTCAGGATGGCCCAGTTGTTGTCCACGTCGAAGGCCGCCCAGCCGCCGTCGCTCGACTGCATGCCCAGCAGCCAGTTGATGGCGCGCCGCTCGACGCGCTCCTGGCGCACGGGGTCGCTCGCCTTGGCGTGCAGCAGCGCCAGCAGCACCATGGCGGTGTCGTCGATGTCCGGATAGTACTCGTTGGCGAATTCGAAGGCCCAGCCGGACGGCTCCAGGTCCGGACGCTTCACGCTCCAATCGCCGCGGCGCCGCACTTCCTTCGCCGAGCAGCCAGTCGGCCGCGCGCGTAAGCGTGGCCGCGTCGGCCAGACCCGCTTCCCCCAGCGCGAACGCCGCGATGGCCGTGTCCCATACCGGCGACACGCAGGGCTGGAAGTGGAAGCGGTCTTCGGTTTCGATCAGCAGAGCCTCGAACTGGCGGATCGCCTCGAGCAGGTCCGGATGATCGTCCGCGTAGCCCAGCGAGTCCAGCGCCATGATGATGTACATCATGGCCGGATAGATGGCGCCCAGCCCCTCGCTGTAGCGCGTGCGGTCCAGAATCCAGTGCTCGGCTTCGCGGATGGCGGCGCCGCGCACGTTCTTGAATCCGCGCCTCTCCCAGATCTTGAGCGCGCGGTCCAGGTGATGGAACAGGATGGCCATGCCCTTGCGGCCCGGCATGGCGAGCTTCTTGTGCGGGTCGTAAAGTTCGTCCACCGTGAGGCGTCCGGCGCCAGCCGATGCCGCCCCATGGCCTGCACGATGGACAGCGGCACGATGATGGCGCGCGTCCACGACGACATCTCGTAGAGGACGTCGCCCGGGACCAGCACGATCTCCGGCGGCACCGTGGGCGTATACTTGCGCGGATACAGTCCGAACAGGCTGAGGTTGATTTTCGTGTAGCTGTTGGCCGCCTGCAGACCGCCCAGGGCCAGCACGCGCTCGCGGGCGCGCCGCATGTAATCGGCCTCCGGCGAGTGACCGCAGATCTTCAGCACGGCGTAAGCGCGCGCGGTGGCGTTCACTTCCGCGCCGCCGCCCGCGAAGATCTCCCAGCCGCCGTCGGGAAGCTGGCGGTCGAGAATCGAGCGGCAGGCTTTGTCGATGCGCGCGCGCGAAGGCGGATTCCAGCCGTCGCCTTCGCTCGGATGCAGCCAGAGCTGCAGCAGGATGTAGTCCATCTCGAGCGTCGCGTCGGCGGTCAGTTCGCCGCACCAATAGCCGTCGGCGTGCCGCATGCCGAGCAACGCCGAAGCGGAGCCCCGCATGGCGGTGTCGATGCGCGCCAAGCGCTGCTCACGCGCCTCGGACTCCCCCATTCGCCGCCTGCGCGGCCCCGCTGGTTCAATCCACCCGATTCCGCCCATGGATACTCCGAAACTACCAGGGTATCAACTCCGCGAGGCGAGCTTCTTGCGCAGGCGCACGCGCATCTCCACGAAGAAGTCGTGTTCGGCCGCGTCGAACCACAACTCGTTGAGCAGTTCGACGCAGGGAGCGAAGCCCGTGGGCGCGAGCGCGGCGCGATGCCGCCGCTTAGCCTCGCGCCAGGCCTCGCTATGCGGTAGCCACCCGTCCAGCCACGCCGCGATGGCGGCCTGGTCGGCCGGCGCGTTGAGCAGTTTGCGGCCGGCATGCAGCGCCTGGGCGAAGCGGCACTTCACGGTGATGGAATGCGCGCACATGGCCAGCAAATCGAGTTGCCGGCGGCCGCGCGTGCACTTGGGCCCCAGGCGAGCCAGGATCTCTTCGGCTTGCACGCTTTTGGAGAGCGCCGTATTAAGCTGTTCGAGCACTTCCGGCTCCCAACATTTCTGATCGCGATAGAACTGCCGCAAAAAACCGACGAACAGCGTCGCCGCATCCTGCGGCCGATGCTCGGGCGTGGTGTAGTGCAGCCACTTTTCGGTGAAGCGGAAGGCCGAGTTGTCGTAGCGGTTGATATTGATGGGCTGATGCGCCAGCACCGGCTCCCCATACGGCAGCACCTTGTTGCTGAGCAGTTCGTACACATCGCACAGCGACGCGTCGTCGCTTCCAAAGGCGCACCTGGCGTAGCGCCGCTGGAAATCGTCGCGCCGCGCGGCGCTGTTCCAGCTCACCTCCCCCGCCCAGGCGAAACCGTAATGCGAGGTCTCGTACGGGCTGCCTTTGATCCAATTCGTAACCATCACTTCCGAGCAACTATCCGCGTGAGCGCGCCGCAAGAGCGTCTGGATGCCTTCGAGCGCCGCCGGATAGTAGATGGACATCTCCGAATACCCGCCGTAGCGCACCGCCGGAGCCACCACCACGTCCAGGCCCTGCGCGCGGAATTTTCCCACCGCGTAGGGCCGCGGCCAGGTTGGCAGATGGTAATTCCAGTAGACGATCTTGAGATGCTTGGGCAACTCGCCGATGGCCTCCGGATAATGTTCGAGCATGTCGCTCCACACCATGGGCCGGATACCGGCGGCCTGTATGCGGCCGGCCAGGGCGCCGACGTAATCGACGTAGACTTTCGAGACGCCCTGCTTTTCGGCTTTGGCGCGGCAGCGGTCGCATTGCCCCAGGAGATAGCTCTCGTCGCCGCCCATGTGCCATTGGCGCAAATCCGGAAACAACTCGCGATAGTCGTCGACGAACTGCATGTAGAGATCCGCCAGGCGCGGGTGCGTGGGACAGAACTGCTGCCAGCACCCGGGAATTTCGCGATACTCGGCGTATTCCTCGTGCATCAGCACGTTGTAGGCGTGTCCCAGGCACTGCACCAGCGGAACGATCTCCATACGGTGCTGGGCGGCGCGCTCGCGTATGCGTTCGATTTCGGCACGCGTGAAGGCCAGCTTGCCGCTTACCCGCTGGTGGCGCCGGAAGGGAAACAGCGATTCGAATTCAAGGAGCAGCGCGTTGTACTTGAGCGCGGCGAGTTCGTCGATATGCGCCAGCAGCGCTTCAAAGTTCGGCGTGTTATAGCCGAGATTCTCGCGCACCAGGTGATAGCAGATATGCGCGGCGCGGAAGGCCATGTCCGGAGCATCTTCGATCTCGCAGCACGGCATCGCGCCGTCGGCGGAGAGTTGCGCGAGCGTGCGCAAACCCGCTGCCAACCCCGCCTGGCTGCGTCCGGTAAGCGTGACGGTCTTTTCTTCGACCACCAGGCGATACGCTTCTTCCGATGCCGCCCCGTCGAGCTTCGCGTCGATCAACAAGCGTGGCGGCGCGCCGGCCGCGTGCACGCCGCCGGTGAGACGCAACTTCTTGGGTTGAGGAACCAACGCCGGCACACCGGTTGGGGCGGCGCCGAGCGTGGCGGAAGCGGCGAGCAGCTTCACGAAGGACTGCCGGCTGAGGTTATCCATACTCTACCCGAGGATTGTACGCGAAAATGCGTCTGTCCCCTTTTCAGATCGCGTCGAGCGCTTGTTCGAAATCGGCCAGCAGGTCGCGCCAGTCTTCCACGCCCACCGATATGCGCACCAGCGAGTCGGTGATGCCGGCGATCTGCAATTCCCCGTCGGTCAGACCCGAATGCGTGGTGGTCTTCGGATGGCAGGCCAGCGTCTCGACGCCTCCCAGCGACACCGCATCACTCACCAGCCGGAGGCCGCGCAAAAAATCGAACGCCGCGGGACGGCCGCCGCGCAACTCCATGGAAAACATCGCCCCGGGAAAATCGCATTGCGCGTCGCGGATGCGCGCCTGTTCGGCGTTTTCGAACAGCGTGGGGTAGTGCATCTTCTGGACGCGCGGGTGTTTCGCCAGACGCTCGGCGATGCGCTGCGCGTTCTTGCTCTGCTTGTTCATGCGCAGGGCGACGGTGGGCAAGCGGCTGTCCAGCATCCAGCATTCGTCCGGCTGCAGGATGTTGCCGAACATCACGCGCGCGGCGCGCACGGCCTGGATGAGCGCGGCGTCGCGCGCGAGCACCACACCGGCCAGCATGTCGCTGAAGCCGGACAAGTACTTGGTCGCCGAGTAGACCACCAGGTCGGCGCCCAGGTTGAGCGGATGCTGGAACGTGGGACCCAGGAAGGTGTTGTCCACCACCACCAGCGCGCGTTTCCCGTGGCCGGCCGGGCGCCGCGCGACGGCGTTCGCGGCGCGTCGCAGGTCGGTCATCACCATGGTGGGATTCGACGGCGTCTCAATGAAAACCGCGCCCAGGTTGGGGGTGGTGGCGATGGCCGCTTCCAGTTCCGTGCCGTCGCCCGCCACTACCGCTACGGTGGGCATGCCGAGCGGCTCCAGAAACTCGTGCATGAAGCGCTGCGAGCCGCCGTAGAGCGGTACGGTGTGGACCACACGCTGGCCGGGACGAAGGAAGGTGGCCAGCGCCGTCATGATGGCCGCCATGCCGGAATTGAACACGGCGGCGGCCTGCGCGCCTTTCTCCAACGGCACGATCTGTTCTTCCAGGATTTCCGCGTTGGGATGGTTGATGCGCGAGTAGATTAGTTCGACGTGCTCACCCTCGCGCGCCTTGGCGCGGCCGCTGGCCACCGCGAACGCGCGCTCGGCCGCCTCGGGACTCGAAAAGACATAGGTGGAACTGCGAAACACCGCCGGGCGCGCCGAACCCACCGACAAACGCGGGTCGAAGCCCTTCGTGAGCATCGCGGTGGTGGGCCGCATGGCGTGGGACGATTCCTTGCGATCGGGCATTCATCACCCCCACCAAGAGTGTACATCCGGCGCGCCCGAGCGCATCCGCGCCCGGGCGCATCCATACTACTGGAGTGCGGCGCAAATCCTGACGAGGAAGATTCCCGGTGGGCAAAATCGGGTACAGGCACGAGATTTCGCAAAGACCGCGAAATTCGTCCCAGTCCCCATTTTGCGCGCAGTGCCGATACCGGGCGGTATTTCCGCCGCACTACGCTAGTCCAGGTCCACGTCTCGCAGGCGCGGCCCCTGGTCGGGATTCTCCTTGGCCTGCTTAAAAAGCTCGTCGAACTTCTTCGCCAGCACTTCCTGGTGCACCTTGTGCTCGGCGACGGAGCGCTGGAACACTTCCTCGCGGCGCGCGGCTTCGCCCTGCACCTTCACCACGCCCGCCTCCATGCTCTCGAAGGTGCGCGGCCGCTCGTGCTCCTTGTGGCTGATGACCGCCTCGGTGGAGGCGTCGATCTTGAGTTGCGCCTTGCAGCAAGGGCACGTCACGTTAATCAGACCTTTGCCCGCTTTCGCCATGTCCCCATGCTAGCGAATTGCCGGCCGGCGGCGCTATGGCAACTTTTTCGCCTAGCCATGTGGAACAATCTTAGCTATGCCGCCTGCCAAGGACGACAAGTTCCGCCTGGGTCTTATTCAAACCGCCTGCGCCGCGGATCCCAACGAGAATCTTGCCAAGACCGTGTGGAAGATACGCGAAACGGCCTCGCGCGGCGCACAGGTGGTCTGCCTCGAAGAACTGTTCCGCTCCGAGTACTTCTGCCGCGAGGAGAACGCTGAGCTGTTCGCGTTGGCCGAACCGATTCCGGGACCCACCACGGAAACGCTTTCGAATCTCGCGCGCGAACTCGGCATCGTGATTGTCGCGTCGCTGTTCGAGCGCCGCGCCGCGGGACTCTATCACAACACCGCCGCGGTCATCGACGCCGATGGCGCCCTGGCCGGCATCTATCGCAAAACGCACATTCCGGACGACCCCGGCTACTACGAGAAGTTTTACTTCACCCCGGGCGACCTGGGGTTCCCCAGCTTTGAGACGCGCTTCGGCCGCATCGCCGTGCTGGTGTGCTGGGATCAATGGTATCCGGAAGCCGCGCGGCTGGCCGCCTTGGGCGGCCCCACGGTTCTGCTCTATCCCACCGCCATCGGCTGGCACCCGCACGAGAAAGCGTCACGCGGCGCGGCGCAGCGCGACGCCTGGATCACCATCCAGCGCGCGCACGCCATCGCCAACGGCCTCTACGTGGCCGCGGTGAATCGCGTGGGCGTGGAAGGCTCGCTCGAATTCTGGGGATCGTCGTTCGTGGCGGGCCCCTTCGGCGAGATCCTGGCGCAGGCTTCCACGGACCAGGAAGAGATTCTGGTCGTCGAATGCGATCCGCGCCAGGCGGAAGAAGTGCGCCGCAACTGGCCGTTTCTGCGCGACCGCCGTATCGACGCCTACGCCCCCATTCTCAATCGCTGGCTCGACTAGGCTGTACTGCCGCGAAGATCTCATCCGGTGACGCCACGGCTCGCAGACTTTCGCCGCTTTTGCGAAACTTCGTGCCTGTACCTATTCTGCCTACCGGGCATGTTGCTCCTCGGAACCGGCGCCGCACTGGCAATCGTACCAAGCGAGGACTGTGTTTAGTTTTCGCTTCTCAGTTCGGCCAACCGGGCCAGCGTGTCCAGGTCGAAGTACTTGTACAGTCCGCGGCAGAACATGTCGGGAGCGTCCTGAAACTTGACGGGGCGTTCCAGGAGTTCACCCAGGCTGCGCAGCCCGTCGTGGACGGCAATTTCCGAGAACAGTTTGGGCGCGAGCGCGCCGGCCACCAGGGCGGCCAACTGCGAGCGCATGCCGGTGGCATCGATGCGGATGCTTTCGGCGCCGGTGGAGCGCTGGAAGTAGCGCGCGGCGGCAATGAGCTGGGCGGCTTCGACGCCGATGGGCCGCTCGCCGGCGGCCGAAAGCATCAGACCGTAAAGCCAGCGCCCATCGTCACCGCTCGGAGCGGCGGCGGCGCGGGGCCGCGTCTCCGGTGAATAGCAGGTCCAGGGCCAGCACCTGCTCGCCGCGATTGGCGCGGTCGGCCACTATTTCGGCGGACTGTCCGCGCCCCTTGTCGTGGAGCACGATGGTGGCGGTTTTGGCGGAGGGCACCTGGTAAGCGGCCACCCAGGTGGCGGTGGCCGAAAGCCCGTTGGTCATCTGCAGGCGATAGCAGCGAGTTTCCACGCCCTTGGCCTTGGTGTTCGAGAGCGCCCAGGCGTGGTCGAGCGACACCGGCGTGTAGCGGACAATGTCCCGGAGCAGCGTGCGCCGGGCCGGGGCCGGGCCCGTGGGGCGCTGGATGGAAGCGGCAAGCCTGCGCGCCAGCCCCAACATGGTCAATTGGCCGGCGGGCAAACCCACCTTGAGTTCGTCGTAAGTTTTCACTTCCCGTCCGACGGGCGTTTCACGGTCCCAGGCGGGCAGCTCAAAATGCCGGCTGGTGAAACCATAGAACGCTTCGCGGTTATCGAGTTGATAGTTGTGGTCGCCGGGGTCCATATTCTCGTGCCAGGCGAGGTTGTCGCGGCCATTCTCGTAGAGCGCGAAAAAGGGGGCCACCTTGTCGTAGAGTTCCGGCTTCACCATGGGCCCGATGAAGCAGCAGCTATCCTGCGCGTTGTAGATCAGCAGCGTGGGCTTGGGAGCGCGCATGGCGGTGAGATGCGTGAAGTCGGCATAGACGAAGAGATCGCTGGCCTGTTGCTCGTTGTCGCCGATGTCCATGAACCGCTCGAGCCGCGACGTCATGGGCGAGTAGCCGGCCACGGGAATGGCCAGGCGCACGCGTTCGTCCAGCGCGCTGAGGGTGATGGTCTGCCAGCCGCCGCCGGACAGGCCCGTTACGCCCAGCCGCGCGGGGTCCACCTGGGGATGCGCGGCCAGGTAGTCCAGGCCCTTGCGCATGGCTAGGTAGTGCAAGCCCACGCCCGTGGTGCCGGTAAGATCCATGTGGGCGGCAAAGGTGTGCTCGTTTTGCGGATCGCTCAGTTCGCCCTGGTTGATCCATTCGAGGTTGAGCGCGTAGATGCCGTGCAGCGCCTGGTTGATGCAGCGCTTCTGTTTGTATTCGACGGCTTTGCCCGGCGCGCCGACGTGCCCGTTGACGTTCACGATGCCGGGCGCTTTCGGCCCGGCCTTGGTGGGCTCGTAGAGGATGGCCACCGAATGAAAACCCGGCACCACTTCGTAGCGCAGCTTGCGCATGCGATAGCCGGGCGCCGAATAGAACACGCCCAGGTCCTCGAACTTCGCCGGTGCGTCGCGCCAGGCGGCCGGCCAGCCGTGAAAGATCACCTGGTCGAGAACCTGCATGGCGCCGCCGGCCGGCCTCCTCCGTCCAGAGTTCCGGTTTCGCGGGCACGCTCAGCGGCGGCACCTTGGTCATCAGGTAGTCGAGCAGCGGCTGCGCGGCCACCTCAGGGGATTGCAGCTCTTTGGCGAGCATGGGCCGCACGGCGCCCGGCTCCACCTGAGCCAAGAGAAACCACGGCGCCAGCAAAATGCCGGCCACCACCAACCGATTCATATTCCCTCCCAGTAATGGCGATGCGGTTTCGGCACGCATGCAAAATGGGTACAGGCACGAAGTTTCGCAAAAGCAGCGAAATTCGAGCCAGTCCCCCATTTTGCGGACCGGACAGTATTGCTACTTACCCGCGCATGAGGTGTTCCAGAACGTACATCTCGAGCCGTTCGTAATTGCGGTCGGCGATGCACTGGGCCTGCAAGGCGTAGTCGAAGGTGCGGACTTTCTCTTCGAGCAACTGGACGATCTTCAGGCTGTTGCGCAGATGCTCATAGGAATCGGCCACCTTTTGCGTGCGCATGGCCTTGACGTCCAGTCCCACATACTCACCCTTGGAGCCGTATTTGTTTTCCACCAGCACGCGCACCTGGTTGAAGGCCTGGCGCAGATTCTCGACGCCGAAGGTCTTGTCCTGATCGTACTTGAGCCCGTTCTGGTCGTTGAGGTGGACGCTCCAGAGCTTGCCGAAGGAAAGCGCGAAGGCGATTTCGTTGGCCGGGTCGAGGCCGGCGAGAATGGCATGCGCGCTTTCGAGCAACCCGCCGACGCGCGTGGGATCCACGGTGCGATAGGCCAGCCCCATGACGTGGCCGAGCGTGGGGCAGAAGCTGCGATCGATGGGCTCGTTGGGCTTGGGTTCGATCAGCACGCGGATCTTCTTGTCGTATTCGAGAATGCGGTTGATGCCCTCCACCAGGCGGTTCACGCCTTCCACCGGATTCTTGCTCTCGAAGCATAGCGTGCCTTCGCGCGCCAGCCACAGCACGACCTTGTCGGCGCCCAACTCGTTGGCGATGTCGACGCTGCGCAAGCCGCGCCAGACGGCGAAGTCGCGCTCCTTCGGATCGTTGCCCGAAAAGCCGCCGTCGATGGTGCGGGAATCCTCCCACAGGCGCGGGGCGACGAACTCGGCGGCCATGCCGTGGTCGTCCAGGATACGGCGAACCGCGCGGGCTTCGGCGCGGATCTGGGCGTCGGTCATGCCGTTCATCTTCGGCACGGCGTCGTCGTCGTGGAATTGAACGGCGGAGAAACCGATTTCCTTGAAGGTTTTGACTTTTTCGGCGAAAGCGATGGAGGGACGCACCTCGGGACCGAACGCGTCGCGGCCCTCATGCACGTTCCAGGGGCCCACGGAGAAACGGAATTGGCTCATTTGATCATCCTCGGAAAGATTATGTCACAGCCAGGCGCCCGGCTTCACGCGCGGAACCACAGACGCACAAAAGCGTACACCACCGGCATGGAGAACAGGCTGCTATCGACGCGGTCCAGCCAGCCGCCGTGGCCGGGCAGCAGCGCGCTGGAGTCCTTCACTTTCGCACCGCGCTTCAGGGCCGACTCGGCCAGATCGCCCAGTTGCCCGGCCACGTTGCCGGCCAGAGCGACCAGACCGGCGGCCAGCGGCGTAACGGTGGGAATGAAGTGCGGCAGGTAGAACACCCCGAACACGACCGAGGCCACCAGCGACGCGGCGGCGCCTTCCCAGGTCTTCTTCGGACTCACGCGGGGAGCCATCTTGTGCCGTCCGAAGGCGCGGCCGACGTAGTAGGCCGCGGTATCGCCGATCCAGTTCAGCGCGAGCGCGAACATCAGCCAATGCGGATTCAACTTCAGCAACCGCACACCGAACTTGAAGCAACCGAAAATATAGATCACGCCGAACACCAGCGCGGCGGCGCGCGGCAGACCTTTGGCGAGATCCGCGCCCATGGTCGAGATGGTCAGCGCCAGCAGGGTGGCGGCCACCAGAACGGCGAGTTCCTGGCCGGGAAGGAGCAGAAGCAGCAGCCCCGCGCCGTAAGCCAGCGGTCCCGGGCTCTGGATTCCGTAGTGCTCCACCAGCCCGGCGTATTCGTACTGGCACAACAGCGCCACGGCCGAGATCACCGCCAGCAAGACGAGCGGGTGGCCCCAGAAGACGGCATAGAGAACGATGGGGATGAGCAGCGCCGCGCTCAGAAGCCGCTTCATCGCGCTACAACGCGCAGCGCCGGCTGCGTGCGTCTGCCCGGCTGGCACTCAGAACCGGAGGGACCCAAGCCTCCGAAGCGCCGGTCGCGCCTCTGATAGTCGAGGATGGCTTTCAGAAGCTCGGCGCGGGTGAAGTCCGGCCACAGGGTCTCGGTGATGTAGAGTTCCGCGTAGGCGATCTGCCAAAGCAGAAAATTGCTGATGCGCATCTCACCGGAGGTACGGATTAACAAATCCGGATCGGGCGCGCCAACGGTGTAGAGCCGCTTGGAGATGTCGTCCTCGTCGATCGAAAGCCGGTCCAGGGTGCCCTCCGCGCGCGCTTCGGCGATCCGGGCGTTCACCGCGTCCACCACCTCGGCGCGTCCGCCGTAATTGATGGCCAGGTTGACCTGCAGTCCGTCATTGGCGGCGGTGGCCTCGACACCTTGACCTAGTTCCCGCTGCACGCGCTCGGGCAGGCCATCCAGCCGGCCGATGGCCACCAGACGAACATTGTTGCGGAGTAGTTGCGGAAGTTCCTTGTTTAAGTACAGGCGCAGCAGGCGCCATAGCGTGTCTACTTCGGTGCGCGGCCGCTTCCAGTTTTCCGAGGAAAACGCGTAGAGGGTGAGATGCTTCACGCCCAGACGCGCGCACGTTTCGACGGTTTGGCGCACCGGTTCCACGCCCGCTTTGTGCCCCGCCACCCGCGGCAGACTTCTCTGGCGGGCCCAACGGCCATTGCCATCCATGATGACCGCAATATGGGCGGGCAACCGCTTCGGGTCAAGCGATTCGGCGAGCGCCCATTCCTCGCTGGCCGGCTTCAGGATTTCGAACAGGGCTTCCATGCGGGCAAGATCCTATACTACAACGGCGCGCTTTGATCGGGCTACCCTGGCGTTCTATGCTGATTGACATGCGCACGTGGGTTCTCCGTTCTTGTGTCTTCGCCGCCGCGGCGGCCTCCTTGATGTCCGCGCCTCGACAGATTGCCATCGAGTGGGCGAGCCGTCCAACGAACACCGAAGTGACGGTCACGGGAGCCACCCTGGCGGCGAAGAAAGAAATCGCGCCGCGGGGGCGGCTGGAACTCACCCTTACCGGGGACGGACCCCGTTACGGCGCCGGCTCCGCGCTGGTGACGGTGGCCAGCGCCGGCCGGGAGACATTCACCTTTTTCGCGCGCGACGCACGGCGTGAATGCCCCATCTGGCTGCCCGCTTACGGTGTGGTGATCACCGATGCGGCCGACCTGCGATCCTACGCCGAAATCGCCGAAGCCATCCGCGCGCGCGGGTTACAGAGCAAGCTCCAGCAAATCGCCTCCGCGCCGGAAGCCTCCTGGACGGAGGCGGCCGCGGACTCGCGCGACGTGAAGGTTCAAACGTGGCTGGGCTTGAGCCGCGACATTCGCTTATTCGCCGTGGGTGAGCGGCTGCAGTGGATTCAGCCGCGCCTGCACGGCCAGCCGACTAACGTTGTGGAAGGGAACGCTCCAGCCGTGAGCTACAGTTTCCTCGCCGGGCGAGGTTGGGGGCCCGCCGATCACATCACGCGGCGCCTCGAAGACGGCGTGCTCCCCATCCTGCACGGCGAATTGCGGGACGACGAAATCACGTACGCGTATACGGCGTTCGCCAGCCTGGAATCCACGCCGCTTTCCGCCTCCACGGTGCGTGGCACTCACTACCTGGTGGCGGACGGCTACGGCGGCGGACACATGTTCACCAAGGAGCAGCAGGCACAATTCGACGCGCTGCGCGCGGGCGAAACGGAGCGCAGCGAGGAGACCGTCCTGTATTTGCGCGTCCGCGCGGTAAACACCGCGCGCGTGCCGCGCTACGCTTTCTTCAAGAGCCCTTACGTCGAGCGGAACCCGAAGGACCTTTTTGGATTCGATCCGTCGACCGGCTTCGGCACACTCGCCGGCGGCCGCGTCTATTACACTTCGAAACTCAACGGCGAGCCGGCGCGCGCGCGCGAAATCGCCATTCTTCTCGAACCCGGTGAAGCGGCCACGCTCGAAGTCTGCATCCCGCATCGGCCCATACCGGCCGAGCGCGCGCGGCGGCTGCAAGAGCAAAGCTTCGCGCAGCGCCACGCCGAATGCCGCGCGTATTGGCGGAAGAAATTAGACGCGGCGGCGAAGATGCGTGTGCCGGAGGCGCGCATCGACGAGATGATCCGCGCCGGGTTGCTGCATCTCGACGTGATCACGTATGGACTCGAACCTGCCGGCACGCTCACGCCCACCATCGGCGTCTACTCGCCCATCGGAAGCGAGAGTTCGCCCATCATTCAATTCATGGATTCGATGGGTTGGCACGATACGGCGCGCCGGTCGCTCGCCTATTTCCTGGATAAGCAGCGCGAAGACGGCTTCATACAGAACTTCAACAACTATATGCTCGAAACCGGCGCGGCGCTGTGGTCGATGGGCGAACACTACCGCTACACGCGCGACCAGGCGTGGGTGCGCTCCATCGCGCCGAAACTCGTCAAGGCCTGCGAGTACATGCGGCGCTGGCGGGCGCGCAACTTGCGCGAAGACCTGCGCGGCAAGGGTTACGGCATGCTGGAGGGCAAGACCGCGGACCCCGACGACCCCTTCCGCAGTTTCATGCTGAACGGCTATGCCTACCTGGGCTTCCAGCGCGTGGGCGAGATGCTCGCCGGCATCGACGCGGCCGAATCGGCGCGTTGGACCAAAGAGGCCGACGCGCTGAAGCGCGACATCCGCACGGCCCTGTTCGAAGCCATGGGCCGCTCGCCGGTGGTGCCGCTCGCGGACGGCACGTGGTGTCCGACGGTCGCGCCGTGGGTGGAGTACCGCGGCCCGCTCTCGCTCTACGCCGGCGGCGGCGACTGGTTCACGCACGGCGCCATGGTGAGCCGGGACTCGCTACTCGGACCTCTTTATCTTGTATTTCAGGAAGTGCTGGACCCGCGCGAGCCGGCGGCCGAAGCCCTGCTGAATTTCCACAACGATCTGATGACCACTCACAACGCCGCCTTCAGCCAGCCTTATTACAGCCGCCATCCGGTCACGCATCTGCGGCGCGGCGAAGCCAAGCCATTCCTGGCCGCCTACTACAACACCGTGGCGGCGATGGCCGACCGCGAGACCTACACTTTCCAGGAGCACTATTTCGGCGCCAGCCCGCACAAGACGCACGAGGAAGCCTGGTTCCTGATGGACACGCGCTGGATGCTTTATATGGAGCGCGGCGATACCTTGGAGTTGCTCGCCGGTGTGCCGCGCCAGTGGCTCGGCAATGGGCAACGCATCGAACTGGACCATGTGGCCAGCTACTTCGGGCCGCTCTCGCTGCGCGTGGAATCGAAGGTGGACCAGGACCGCATGGTGGCCGAAATCGAGTGCGGCTCCGACCGGCACCCGGCCACCGTCGAGATCCGCCTGCCGCACCCAACCGGCGCGCGTGCCGTGTGGGTGGACGGCGGTACTTATGACGCGCCGCGCGAGCGTGTCCGCATTGAGAACTTCACGGGTAAAGCGCGAGTGCAGTTGGGCTTCGCGCGGCGGGATTGACCGCGCCAGTCCGCGGTCGCCGGGCCGCTGGGGCCGCTGGGACGGCCGCTGGGACGGGACCCACGGACTGTACCCGCCTGCTACCACCTGCACGAAGCGGTGATCGGGAAGGGTTGCCGATCCGGGCCATCCGGAGCGTCGGGCAGAATTGCCGAATATGCACCGTTTTCACCGGAAGCAGGTTAATAACAAAGCACTTAGCGATTGGTCTGGAGAGTGCCTTACTTCTTATCGGAACGCCGAGAGCGTCCCAGAAAGAAAAGGCTGAGGAGATCAAAGCAATGACGAGCAATGTGGAACACAACGAAAACACGAATCGCCCGGCGAGTGGGCTCGTGGGCAAGATTTTGATTGGTGTCGCGCTGGTGGCGGCTTTGGGCGGGTGGTGGTATCAGAGCTCGCAGGTCGCCTCGGTCCGCCAGGAACTGATGCAGTCCCAGCAGAAGATGGATCAGTTCCACTCTCAGATGCAGACCAGCGTCTCGCTGGCGAAGACAGAACTCGACGAGACGGTTGCCAAGATGAGCGAACAACTCGAGACGGCGCGCCAGGAGGCGGTGGCCGGCTCCCGCCGCGCACAGATCGCCGCCAAGCAGCGGGCGGGAGCGGTGCTCACCACTCTCTCCGCAAAGAACCAGGAGCTGACGCAACAGATCGATCAGATCAAGAACGACAATGTTCAGAAGTCGGCGCAGGTGGACCAGACCCTGGATGGCATCAAGGGTGATGTCGGGAACGTGAAGACCGAGGTGGCCACCACCCGGACGGAGCTGTCGGAGACCATCGCGGATCTGAAGCGCGTGACCGGCGACATGGGCGTGATGAGTGGGCTGATCGCGACCAATTCCACCGAGCTAGGCGCCCTGAGGAAGCTCGGCGAGAAAGACTACTACGAGTTCACGCTGCCGAAGGCCGGCGGACTACAGCGGGTGGGTGACATTCAGCTCGCCCTGAAGAAGGCCGATGTGAAGCGGAGCAAGTTCACTCTCGATAGTGATGGCCGACGACAAGCGCGTCGAGAAGAAGGACAAGACCATCAACGAACCGGTGCAGTTCTACACCAGTGGGGCGCGGACACCCTACGAAGTGGTAGTGAACGAGATCCGCAAGAACCAGGTGATCGGGTACCTGTCGGTGCCGAAAGTGAAGATCATGGCCAAGCGGTAAGTCGGGTTGAATTTCAACCAGGAATCGGAGCCGGGGGCGCGTCCCCCGGCTCCTTTTTTTTCGCGCTAGCGAAAGGAATTGAGCAGGTCTCGGGCCAGGAGCTCGGCACGGCGGGCGAGTTGAGCGGCGACAGACGGATCCTTGGACTGGGCTTCATCGGCCTGGCTGAGGAAGGAGCGGATGCGATTGGCGGTGTCCGCCTGGTCGCGGGATAGGGCGCGGCCGGAGAGGTGGCTGAGAGTCTGGCGGGCGATTTGGGCGCTCTGCTGATAGGAGCGGCGGAACTCGGTCTGCTGTTGAGGAGTGAGAATCTGGCCGAAGGCGGGAGGCGGGGCAGGCGGCTGCGCGGGTGCCTGCGCCGGTTCGGGTTTCGGCTTGGGCGGATGTACGACGGGAGCGGGCGGGGGAGGCTGGGGCACGGCCGGTGCAGGTACCGGTGCTGGTGCCGGTGCCGGTGCGGGAGGAGGCGGAGGCGTCGTGCGTCCGTCGAAACCATCTGCAGCCGCCGGCACTAAGAGCCATCACGGCCAACAGCGCGAAGATTGCCGGGCGGGATGTCGTCATGGTTTCACGAGCGCCGGCAACATAATTCGGAAGCGTGTTCCCCGTCCGGGTTCACTGTCCACTTCAATGCTACCGCCGTGGAGTTGCACGGCGCGATAGACCATGGCGAGTCCCAGACCAGAGCCGTTCTTCTTGGTCGTGAAGTAGAGCTGGAAAATCTTGTCGCGTCCCGCTTCGGGGATTCCCGCGCCCGTGTCGGCGACCGTGAGCCACGCGTCCCGCGCCCGAAGTTCGACGTCGAAGGAGAGCGAGCCGCCTTGCGGCATCGCCTCCAGGGCGTTGACGGCGAGGTTCATGAGGGCCTGCCGGAGAAGATCAGGGTCGCCCCAAAGAGGAACGCACTCCGGCCGGGAGCTGAAGTGGACGGAGACCGCACGCCGGGCGGCGTCGGGCTGAATCAGGACGGCGACATCGCGGGCAATTTCGGCGAGGTCGAGTTCCTTCTGCGCCATCTCGACAGGGTGGGTGAAGTCGAGAAAGGTGCGGACCACGCGGTCGAGACGCTCGACTTCTTCGCCGATGACCTTGATCTCCTCGGCCGCCTCCGGAGAGTCCTCCCCGACCATGGATTCGAGCAAGGCCAGGCGGGCCGCGATGGAGTTGAGTGGATTCTTGACCTCATGCGCCACTCCGCCGGTCAGTCGATTGATGGCATCCAGACGCGAAAGCAGTCCCAGTTGCGACTCGATCTGACGCCGCCCCTCCGGATCACGCAGGCGCATGAGCGCCCGCCCGTCCGCGAAGAAGTCCAGGGCCACCAGCAGTGGCGCCGGGCCGCCGGCGCCCGGCCACTCGATGAGACGCTCGGGCACGCCGCGGCGCTGCTCGAAGGCTTCCCGGAGAATCGGACCCAGGGGAGTGGCCCAGACCTGAAAGCCATCCAGGGGCCGCCCGAGCAGGCGTTCGGACGCACCGCCGGAAAGGATGAGCCGCTGTTCGGGATCGAACAGCAGGATGCCTTCTTCCAGGCGCTCGAGCACGGTGCTTACGCGGCTGCGGAAATCGGCCGCGGTGCGCGCGGTGTCTCGCACCTCCGCGCCCAGCAGGCTCAATTGCGATTGGACAGCGGCGAACTCGGGCGAAGACGTGTGCGGGGTGGGTTCCGGTACGGCCTCGCCGTGACGGATGAGGTCGATGTCTTCGGCGATGCGGCGGAGGTTGCGCGAGACGAAGCCGGCCAGCAGCGAGACAAATAACAACGAAACGAAGAGCAGCGGTAAGACTGGCGGCGCCGATCCACTGGAGGCCGGGGTGGAGGGAATCGCGGAGCAGGACCGTCGACAACAGCACCTGGATGGTGAAGAGGGGGCGGGGGTCGTCGAGCAGGCCAATGGGGATGCGGATCTCGTAGTCCGGCCCCCGCGCGAAGACGCGCTGGATCCGATGGAAGGGGTCCAGGACCAAAAGCGCGCGGAGAGGCCGGTATTCGCGCAAGGGAGATCCCGAGCGGGAGCGTGTGGAGGAGACCAGGATCCGGTTGTCGTCGCCTGCAATGGAGATCTCGACCAGGGAGGGAGCCTGTGCCACGCTGTTTTCCAGGAAAGTTGCCAGGCGTGCGTCCGCGGCGATCGCGGAAGACCAGAGCCGGCGATCCGATGCGCCGGTTTTCCACGATTCTTCCAGGCGGATGAGGAGCAGTCCCTTGGTTTGCTGGCCGGCGAGTTCGGCGAGGCGCAGGGAGTTTTGCAGGCTGGAGACGACCAGGTTGTTCAGCAGAAGGGCGGAAAACCCACCCACCAGGCCCAGCATCAGGCCGAGAGTGAGGAGGAGGATTTTCGTCTTGAGGGACATCACTCGCCCGGGCCTTCGCCGTATTCCTTCAGCTTGTTGTACAGCGTCTTCTGATTGATGCCGAGAATCTCGGCGGCGCGGGTCCGGTTGTTCTTCGTGTAGGTGAGCGTGATCTCGATGAGTTCGCGCTCGGCCTGTTCGAGGGTCGCGCCGACGTTGAAGGTGACCGAGGGAATGGGACTCAGGCTGCGCCGCGCGGGTTCGGCCGTAGCCCCGGTCACGGATTGCGGCAGGTGCTCCAAGCGGACCTCGCCCTCCCCGGCGAGCACCACGGCGCGTTCCAGCACATTGCGGAGTTCGCGCACGTTACCGGGCCAGGCGTGGTGCTCCAGGGCCTGGAAGACCGCCGGATCGAGGCTGGTGATGCGAGTGTGATGCTTCTGGTTGAGCTCGGCAAGAATGGCTTCGGCCAGGGCGGGGATGTCCGCGCTTCGATCGCGAAGAGGCGGAAGGACCACGGTGATCACGCTCAGGCGGTAGAACAGGTCCTCGCGGAACCTGCCTTCCGCGACCATCTGCCGGGGGTCGCGGTTCGTGGATGCGAGAATGCGGACGTCGAGCTGGATTTCTCGCGCCGCTCCCAGGCGGCGCACCCGGCCGTCCTCCAGAACGCGCAGAAGCTTGGCTTGCAGGGCCAGCGGCATGTCGCCGATTTCGTCCAGCAGGAGGGTGCCGGTGTTGGAGAGCTCAAAGCAGCCCTGGCGCGCGGTGATGGCTCCGGTGAAGGAGCCCTTTTCGTGGCCGAAGAGCTCACTCTCGATCAAGCTCTCCGGGAGAGCGGCGCAATTCATCGCCACGAAGGGACCGGCGGAGCGGGGGCTGAGGTCGTGGATGAGGCGGGCGACTACTTCCTTGCCGGTGCCGCTTTCGCCCGTGATGAGGATGTTGGCGTTGGAAGGGGCGGCCTGACGGAGGAGGAAGAAGACCTTCTGCATGGCGGGGCTGGAGCCAACCAGTTTGCCGAGGACGCCGCGGTTGCTCAACTGCCGCTCGAGCCGTTCCTTGTCTTCCGAGAGGCGGTGGTGAGCCACGGCACGATCCAGCAGGACACGAAATGCGCGGGGCCGGATGGGCTTCTCCACAAACCAAAAGGCGCCGTGCTCGTGGACGGTGGTGAGAGCGGCATCCATGCTGCCAAAGGCGGTGAGGACAATGACGGGGGGAGCGCCCGCGATCTCGTTCAGGCGGCGCAACAGCTCCATTCCGTCCATGCCGGGCATCATGACGTCGGTTACGATGGCGTGGGGTTCGAACAACGGGAGTTTGTCGAGAGCTTCCTGACCGTCGGCGGCGGTCTCGGTGACGAAGCCCCAACGTTCCACCATCCGCGAGACGGCGGACCGCTGGTTGGCTTCGTCGTCGACGATCAGCACGCGTCTTCGCCGTTCATCGTCCACAGGCTCTCTCCCTGATCAGGCAAGCCGGAGTTATCCAGTACGAGAAGGACAGAAGACTCCGGCAACTCGGCGCCATTCACCTCCCGCGCCTGGGTTTGTCGTAGATATTATCACGTAATCTGACTGAATCCGTTTTTCTCAGCCGGCAGATTTCTCAACTGCCGGCTGAGGTTCGGAAGCCGTTTTCTGTAGGCGTAGTGGCGGCGACTTCTCACGCGGCGCGAACCCGCTTGGCGTCGCGCACGCGCAAAATGATGCCCGCCGGATAGTGGTTGACAATGGAAACCATCAGCTCCTGCGCCGACTCCCGGCTCCCATACGGATCGCGGGATGGGACGACGGTTACCCACCGCCTCCCGCGCAGTCCGTATGCGCGGGATTATCGCTTAAGGTCGTGACGCATGAAACCGCTCCTCCGTATTAGGATGGGCTTCGCAGCATTGCTGGCACCGCCAGGCCGGAGGCCAGGAATTGGAGGAAGTGAGCCTTACCGTGCTCGAGCCAGTTGCCGTCCCTAGCCGCCGGCAATCGCTCCAATGATAAGGAACGGCTCGGCCGCAGTGACTACCTTGTCGGGCAGCGGGGCGTCGGGTGATTGATTGGATACATCTTTTCCGCAGGCGAAGAATCGCAAAAACGGCCGGCGTTGTCCTGTGACCTGATCGCGAATGGTCCCGCGGAGCATGGGATAGCCCGCCTCCAGGGCATCGAGGAGCGCACGCTGAGTGACCTTTCCCTGGATGTCGAGAGTTACCTCGCTTCCCACACTTGCCAGGGTCTGCAGATGAGGAGGCAGTACGACTTGGATCATGGCAATGTCTGAACCTCAACAGAAAGCACCCCTGGAAGATCTCTGGCGATGGGGGCCCAGTTGTCTCCGGCATCCGCCGATGCGTACACCTGCCCACCGGTGGTGCCAAAATAAACTCCGCACCGATCCAGGGAGTCGACCGCCATGGCGTCACGCAGCACGTTGACGTAGCAGTCGCGTTGAGGCAGGCCTCTGGTGAGGGCCTCCCACTCGTTTCCACCCGTCCGGCTGCGGTACACACGCAGCTTCCCCTCGGGCGGAAAATGCTCCGAATCGCTCTTGATCGGGACGACGTAGATGGTGTCCGGCTCGTGCGCGTGAACTTCAATGGGGAAGCCGAAGTCGCTCGGCAAGTTTCCGCTTACCTCTCGCCACGAATCGCCGGCGTCGTCGCTGCGCATGATATCCCAATGTTTCTGCATGAACAGCACGGACGGGCGCGACCGGTGCATCGCGATCCGGTGGACACAGTGGCCCACCTCGGCGTTCGGATCGGGGATGTACTCGGATCTCAGCCCACGATTGATCGGCAGCCACGTTTCGCCGCCGTCGTCGGTACGGAAAGCACCCGCGGCCGAGATGGCGATGAAGATCCGGTTGGGGTTGCCCGGATCCAGAAGGATCGTGTGCAGGCACAGGCCCCCTGCCCCCGGTTGCCAATGGGGCCCGGAACCGTGGCCGCGCAGTCCGGGGAGTTCCTGCCAGGTCTGGCCCGCGTCGGTCGAGCGGAACAAAGCGGCGTCTTCGACCCCGGCGTAGACTGTGTCGGGATCGCTGAGCGCCGGTTCGAGATGCCAGACTCGCTTGAACTCCCAAGGGTGCGGTGTTCCGTCGTACCACTGGTGGGTGCCGGGAACGCCTTCGTACACGAACTTGTTCCCCACCGGCGTCCACGTCTTTCCACCGTCGTTGGAAAGCTGAATGACCTGTCCGAACCAGCCGCTGCACTGCGACGCATACAGTCGATTCGGATCACTGGGCGACCCCTTGATGTGGTAGACCTCCCATCCCGCGAAGTGAGGACCACTGATGTCCCATCGTGCGCGCTTCCCATCGGACTCCGCGACAAACGCACCCTTACGTGTGCCAACCAGAACCCGTACTTTGCTCATCACCCCTCCTTCTCAAACTTCGCGCCGTGCCCACCACGATCACCGCCCGGGAGACGCTGTTGCGCCAGGCACCCATGACATAGACTAGGAAGCTTTTGAAGGGACTCGCGCTCCGAAAGGCTGTCGCAAGCTCGGCACGTGAGGAATCCTCCCCCAACGACGTGACCGTTCCCAGATTTATGGTTGGAGTATAGCTTTGGCCATTCACCGCTGTCAATACAGGAAAAGCGTCCCTCCCATAGAGTTTCTTGTTAGCTCCCGCCTGCGAGCCGTGCCCAACGGCTCCACGTTTGACAACGGCAATGAGCACTTTCTGGTCTTCGGCGGCCGCTGTGATCACTGCCCGTTAGACAAGCTCGATGCCGCGCAGGCATCCGAGTTCGGTTGGCTGCTTCGCCGGGCAGTGGACTTGCACACGGCGCTAAAGCTCGGTGTACAAAATCGGCCTCGAGGAGATCCGGGCGGATGAGTTCTGCGCGATGGCGGTTATGACCACGCGGAAGGTAACTCAGGACATAACAAGTGACACTCTTAGGATGGGCTTTAGCAGCACCAGGTGAGGTCGCGTCGCGATAACTTGTGACCACCCCCGCCCTTCCCAAGTCCCGCACGACCTCGGGATAGAGCGTCGCATGTCGACAATAGGCTAACATCATCTTCGTGAACTCGACACCGCACACCTCCGAGCCGGATGCCTCTCGCGCTGGGTTGAGCATCTCAAACCGCCGCCGCTGGAGCATTGTCGGTCTGCTGTTCAGCGCCTCCATGATCAACTACATGGACCGCGCCACGGTCTCGATGGCGCTGCCGTTCATCTCCTCCGACCTTGGACTCGGTCCGGCGGCTAAAGGCGGACTACTCTCGGCCTTTTTTGTCTCCTATGCGCTGATGCAGATTCCCATTGGCTGGTGTGTCGACCGCTTCAACTTGAAGTGGCTCTATGCCGGGATGTTTCTCCTGTGGTCCTTGGCCCAGGGACTTTCCGGTTTCGCGGCAAGCCTGACCGTGCTGATAACGTTTCGGGTGATTCTGGGCATCGGCGAATCGATCTATCTGCCGGGCGGCACGAAGATCGTCAGCCTGCTCTTCCCGCCCGAGAGCCGTGGCTTTCCTTCGGGGCTTTTCGATTTCGGCAGCCGAACCGGATTGGTGCTCGATGGGATCATCATTCCCTGGATGATCGTGCACTACGGCTGGCGACGAACGCTGATGCTGGTCGGATTCTCCGCGCTGCTCTGGCTGGTCCCGTGGATGATGATTTTTCCATCCCATCTGCGCGCGCCCAAGCGCACCGATGATTCACGGCCGCGGGTCTCGTTCTGGCGCGGCGCCTGGGTTCTGATCGGCAACCGCAACCTGATGGGCATCTGCCTGGGCTTCTTCTGCTTTGACTACTACTGGTATCTGCTCGTGAACTGGCTGCCGGACTACCTGGTCACGGTGCGCCACCTAACGATCTTGAAGGCCGGATTATTCGCTTCCCTTCCTTTCTTCGTTTTCGGCGTGAGCGAGCCTCTGGGCGGCTGGATTGCCGATAACTTGACGCATAGGGGCGTCAGCGAAACGCTCGCCCGCAAGGGCGTGATCACCGTGGCGTTTCTGACGGGGTTACTGCTGATTCCCGCGGCGCGTGTCGAAAGCTGCCAATGCCGCCATCTTGCTGATTATGGGCGCGTCGCTCGTCGGCCTTGCTTCCGGAAACCTGATGGCAATCCTCCAAGATTGTGCGCCTCCGAACGAAGTCGGCCTCTGGACCGGCATTGAGAATTTCGCGGGGAACGTCGCCGGCTCCATTGCCCCGATCACGACCGGGCTTCTGATCAGTTGGACGGGTTCGTACTTCCCCGGGTTCGCCCTCGCCGCTGCCACGCTCGTGGCAGGTTTGATCGCGTATTGGTTTATCGTGGGTCCACTGCCACACAGGCAAACCGCCTCGTGATTCCGATCTGAGTCGCGGCCCTCAACTTATCCGCTGTCTCAAACCCCGGGGCAGGTCAAAGTGACGATCCAGCCTCCTCAGGACGCTGGTTTCAGTACCGTGCATACCGACGCGCAAATTGGCCCACCGATGTTGAACGTCGCCGCTGCGCGCGCGTCCTTAACCTGGACCCGCGGCGAAACCCTGCCCTGCAACTGCAGCCCCGCCCATCCGACCATAGCGATTCCCGTCGCCCCAATCGGGTGGCCTTTGGCTATCAGGCCCCCGGAGGTGTTGATTCCGCACTGACCATCCGGCCGTGCGTTGCCGTCCACCCAATACCGCGCGCCCTTGCCGGGTGCCGCTTTGCCGATTACTTCGGTGCCGATGGCCCCCATCACGCTGAAGCAGTCGTGTACCTCCGCCACGTTGATGTCAGCCGGGGTCAGACCGGCCATTTCGTACGCCTGGTTCATGGCCTTGAGGGCGCCGGTTGGATGCAACACGTCGCGGCCTTCCTTCTTGATTGGGTCCGTTGCCTGGCCCCAGCCAGCGATTTCAACGCACTGCGCCTTTGGTACACCGAGTTTTTCGAGCCCTTCTTCAGTCGCTAGAATCAGGGATGCATAACCGTCGCTGATCTGGGAGCAGTCGTAGGTCTTCAGGGGCAAGCCATCGAAGATGTAGCGGTTGACACCCTCAATCTTCATCGCCTGTTCCAGCGTGATGTGGACATTGCTCATCTGGGCGTTAGGATTGTGGATGGCGTTGGCGTACTCCTCTACCGCAATCTGCGCCAGATGTTCCTCCGGGACTCCGTGCTCCCGCATGTAGGCCTGCATAACTTCGGCGAAGATATGTGGAAAGACAAATGTCTTTCCTTCGCGCTCGTCCGGGTGGCTAAAATAACCGAGAACCTTGCCGATAAGCCCGCCGTCCATCTTTCCCTGGACGTCGCGCATCTTCTCGTAGCCGACGGCGATGCCTGTGTCACCAAGGCCGAGTTGCAGCTTGTGAATGACGGAAAGTACCGCTTGCCCGCCGGAAGCGCAGGCATTTTCCACGGATTCAATCGGCTTTCCTTCCATTCCCGGGACCATTGCGATGAGTCCGGCAAGCAAACCCTGCTCATTGAGCGTGAAATTACATGCCGCGCCTACCGACGCCACATCCAACGCCGAAGGTGGGACGCCGATTTGCCCGCAGGCGCCCTCCACAGAGTTCCTGAGAATCTCAGGGACCGTCATGCCGAGCAGCTTACCGAACTTGGATTGGTGAAATGTCGCGACGTAAATCTTCTTCAAACGGCCTCCTTAGGTGCCCGTCACAGCACCGCCATCGACGCTCAAAACAGCGCCCGACACGAAGCTCGCGGCGTCGGACGCCAGCCACAGGTAGGCTTCGGCGATATCGCCGGGATTTCCGAGCCGCCCCATCGGCGTTCGCTGGGCAAACGACGCCAGGACGTTCTCAGGGACTTGCTTCAGCATGTCGGTCAAGATGAACCCCGGCGCCACGGCATTCACGCGGATGTTGTACCTGCCCAACTCCCGCATCCAGGTCTTGGTCATCCCGATGACGCCAGCCTTGGAAGCGACATAGTTGGTCTGGCCAAAATTGCCGTAGATGCCCACCACTGACGAGGCGTTGAGAATCACTCCGCCGCCGCCCTCAATCATATTCGGGACCACGGCGCGCGTGCAGTTGAACACACCGCGCAAGTTCACGCTGATGCAGGTGTCGAAACCCTCGTCCGACATCACACTTACGACTGCGCCGTCTTTGTATTTCACAAGCTGCGCGTCGCGTAGAATGCCGGCGTTGTTGATCAGGACATGCAAGCGATCCCAGCGGTCAACGACCTCAGCCACGGCTGCGTCCACGGACTTTGAGTCGGCGACATTCACGGTCTGGAAGCAGGCTTCACCTCCCGCCCGGACGAGTTCATCCACCAACTGTGCGGCCGAATCATTCTTGACATCCCACGCCGCTACGCGGCAGCCCTCCCGCGCGAAGCGAAGTGCCGTGGCACGCCCAATGCCGGAAGCCGCCCCGGTCACGATAACCGTTCTTCCCTTGAGCCCAGTCTCGATCATTTGTCACACTCTCCCTAAAAAGGGGTCAGCCTGGTATGGCACCCTTTACTGTCCTATATTATGCGGTAGTCGATAGAAGTAATATTGAACGTTTGGAGGAATGTCCACCCCATGAGAAAAGTGAGGTTTCTGTCGGCGGCCGACGCGGTCGGGCTGATCCCTGACAATGCCACCGTTGCCACCAGTGGTTTTGTTGGATGCGCTCACCCTGAAGAGTTGACGCTCGCGGTAGAGCGGCGCTTCCAAACGGAGTCCAAGCCGCGAAACCTGACCCTGGTTTATGCCGCCGGGCAAGGCGACGGCCGGGATCGTGGCCTCAACCATTTTGCGTTCAAGGGCCTTGTCAAACGCGTGGTCGGGGGTCACTGGAACCTCGCGCCAAAGCTCGGCATGCTGGCGATCGAAAATGAGATCGAAGCGTATAACTTTCCTCAGGGAGTGATCGTGCAGCTTTTCCGGGACATTGCGGCACACAATCCCGGAACTATCACGCACATTGGCCTGGGTACCTTTGTTGATCCCCGCCAGGGCGGTGGGAAACTAAACGCGCGCACTCTCGAAGATCTGGTTGAACTTCTGCAGGTGGGGGGACGAGAATGGCTTCTCTACAAGGCATTCCCTATAGATATTGCGCTTCTGCGGGGCACGGCCAGCGATTCATTTGGCAACGTTTCGTTCGACGATGAAGTACTGACCGGTGAAGCTCTTTCAATCGCTCAGGCAGCCAAGAATTCCGGGGGCAAAGTGATTGTCCAAGTAGACAGGATGGCAGACGACTTCTCACGCGATCCCAAGGCCATCCGGCTACCGGGCATCTTTGTCGACGTCGTCGTCCTCGCAAGTAAGACAAACCACATGCAGACCTTCGCGGAACAATTCAATTCCTCCTATATCACGCAAGGGAATACCGGCGACATCGAGATGGCGACGATGGACGAGGATCCCAGACGTTACATAGCCCGGCGCGCACTCGACGAGATTCAAAATGGCGATGTCGTAAACCTGGGGATCGGCATTCCAGAAGGCATCGCGCAAATTGCGAAAGAGCAGAACAGACTGGATGACATGGTCTTGACGGTGGAGGCCGGTGCGGTTGGCGGGATTCCAGCCAGCGGATTGAGCTTTGGCGCTTCTGCTCATCCGATGGCCATCATTGATCAGTCGTACATGTTCGATTTTTACAGCGGTGGTGGCCTCGATGCCGCATTCCTCAGCATGGCGGAGTGTGACTCGGAGGGCAGCGTGAATGTCAGCAAGTTTGCCGGTCGTATTCCGGGGGTTGGTGGATTTATGAATATCGCTCAGCCAACCGGCAAGGTGGTTTTCCTGGGCACCTTCACAGCCGGGGGCTTACGGACAACCTTTGAGCACGGCCAGTTGAGAATTTGCTCGGAGGGGAAGGCCAGGAAGTTCACTCGGCGCGTCGAACAGATTACCTTCAGCGGGCCGGAAGCGCTGCGCCGAGGCAAAGAGGTACTTTACATTACCGAGCGTGCCGTATTTCGACTCACAGGATCAGGTCTGGAGTTGATTGAGATCGCTCCCGGGATCGACCTCTCGGAAGCCGTGCTCGGGCAGATGGATTTCACGCCGGCTATCGCTCCCAATCTGAGAATCATGCCGGCCAGTGTTTTTGGGTGTGGCTCCCGCTCTGCTTTAACGTGAAGAATGGTGGGCGCTTGTAAGTCGAAACATGGAGCGGGAGACGGGACTCGAACCCGCGACGTCCAGCTTGGGAAGCTGGCATTCTACCACTGAATTACTCCCGCTCGGCGGGGAACTGCCCGGTTCTCATTTTATCAGATTCGTGCGAGGCCGAAACTATTTCTTGACGGCCGGCGGCGCTTTGGGGTGTTCGAGCGCGTAGCCCTTTTCGCGCCAGTCGTTCATAGCGAAGGTGTGGATGCCGGTGTAGCCGTGCTTTTCGAGCAGATCGGCGGCGTGGGCGGCGCGCTGCGCGCCGCGGCAGATGCTCACGAGTCGCACGCCTTTGGGCACTTGCCCCAAATGCTGGGCCAAGGTCCCCAGAGGAATGTTGATGGCCCCCTTGATGGCGCCCTCTTCCTCCAGCTCCTTCGGCTCGCGCACGTCCAGCAGGAACACCTCCGGGCGCGCGTCCAGCATCTTCTTCAGCTCGACGGCGGAGAGACGGCGCGGATCCGGCTTGCTCGCGGCCACCGGCTGCGCCGGTTGCGGTGGTTTCGGGGCTGCGCCCACGCGAAGGTCAGCGCGCCCAGCACCATCCCCATGCAAGCGAACGACAGTATCCTCTTCATCTTTTCAGTATAAGAGCCCCCCGGCGCTACGCCTTGATGGCGCGCTTCGCCGGATCGTAGGTCACTTCCTTCCGCTTCTGGTAGGAAATGTCGGCCATGATGGCCGCGACGGAATGCGCGTAGCCGGCGTCGATGGAGGCGTTGGGCTCCCGGCGCGAGCGCAGGCAATCGAAGAAATTCTTCATGTGGTGGACGCTTTCGGCCGGCGGGATGACGTCGCCGGGACGGATGCGGTCGGCATCCTGCGTGCCCTCGCCGCTGATCGAAAACGAATCCTTCCAACCCCAGTGGCTGGCGTCCAGGACGCCTCGCGTGCCGAAGAACTTCAAGTAGTTGTTGGCGCCGTTGCCGAAGGTCGAGTTGTAGCGCACCAGGAAGTCCTCGGGGTACTCGAGCAGAACTTCGATCGAGTCCGCACAGGTGCGCCGGTCCTTCCAACGATAGGTGCCGGCCATGGCCATCACACGGCGCGGCACTTTGGCGCCGGTGATGTAGTGCAACAAATCGATGAAGTGGACCATCAGGCCGGCGTGCGAGCCCAGCGAGAACTCGCGGTAGCCCATCCAGGCGGTGTACTGATCGGCGTCGAAGGGGCGCGGCTTCACGTGCATGAGGAAGGCCTTCCAGTCGACGTCGGATTCCTTCAGACTCGGATCGGCGTATTGGTGCCAGTAGGGCTTCCAGGCGTTGCGCGACTGCTCGACTTTGATGATCTTGCCGAGGCCGCCCGCGGCCACGAATTTCCTGGCGGCGGCCGAAGCCGGCAGGCTGCGGATCTGCGTGCCCACCTGCACCACGCGCTGGTACTTCTTGACCGTGTCCACGGCCATGATGAGTTCCTTCATGTTCATGGCCATGGGCTTCTCGACGTAAGCGTCCTTGCCGGCGCGCGCGGCCGCGGCCAGTTGGGTGCAGTGCTGGTGGTCGGGCGTGCCGATGATGACGGCGTCGATATCCTTGCGCGCGAGCACGTCTTCGTAATGCACGGCGAGCTCGGGCGTGGTGCCGAGCGTGCTCTGGATGCGCGCACTGGCGGCTTCGCGGCGCTGCCGCCAGGGGTCGCACACCACGGCGATGTCGATGTTCGATTCCTTGGCGAACAGCAGCGCCTCGCCCAGCAGGCCGCGGTGTCCCGCGCCGAACATGGCGATGCGAATGCGATCGTTGGCGCCCCAGACCCGCTCCGGGCGCAGTACCGCGGCGGCCGCGGCGGCGGTTAGCACTTCCCGCCTGGTAATAGATGAGTTCTGCATAGTATGTCTCCGGTTGTTCTACGATATCAGACTGCGCCGGGGGATTCGTAACGGCCCAGTTCTTCGGCCAGGGGGACGAGCATCTCGAGCTTCCACGGCTCCACGCGCGGCGCCACCGAGCAAGCCGTGCTGAGGATGTAGCCCGCGCCGGGCATCCCGGCGCGAATGCGTCCGGCGGCGTGCTCGCGCACCTGGTCCGGCGCGGCCATGCGCAGCAGCTCCACCGAGTTCATGTTGCCCTTGAAGAAGAGCCGGGCGCCGAAGTCGCGTTTGGCTTCGGCCAGATCGGCGTTGCCGAGCGGCGGCGGATCCAGCGTGTCGATGCCCAGCGTGCCGGTCGCGGCCATCAGGTCCAAACGGTCGCCGATGCGCCCGCAGGTGTGCGTGTAGCAGATGCCGCCGGCAGCCTTGATGGACTCGTTCACACGCAGCTCGTAAGGGACCACGAACTCCTGGTATTGCCGCCGGGAAAGAAACGGCGCGCCCACGAAGGCCGAGGAAAGATCCAGAGCGTCGGCGCCGTGCTCGAGCAAGGCCAGCGACCAGGCGATGACGCCTTCGGTGAGACCATCCAGCACGGCGTGCGCGCGCGCCGGGTCCGTGCGCAGGCCGATGAGCGCCGGCTCGTAGCCGAAGATCTCGAAAAATTGCGTCAGCGGCGAATAGACCGAGCCGTGCACGGACAGATCCGGCGCCTGTCGGCGGACCATGTCCAGGGCGCCAAACAGCCAGGCGGGGATGCGGCCGCGCTCCAGCGGCCCGCCGTAGTCTTTCTCCGGCAGGCTCTGCATGTGGTAAAGCGCGTTCCAGATGTGGCCCAGATAGCCGTCGATGTGGTGGATGTCGCGGTCGGGGTCGAAGGTGTCGAAGTCGGCGCGCGTGGGCCGAGCGGTGTCGGCCGGATAGTGGTGCGCCATGTCGTCCCAGGGCAGGAACGTGCGGTCGCCGTTACGCCACTCGATCCACTGTCCGTCGTCGCCCTCCTGGATGGAAACGGCCTGGTCGAGATAGTTGGCCGGCCGGCCGGCCAGCGCCACCAGGATGCCGTCGAAGCGGTACCGGCGCGCCAGCTTCAACGCGGCGCCGGCGAAGGCTTCGGTTTCATACCAGATCTCATGCGGCTTATAACCGCCATGCAGATTGTAATGTCCGATGGAGAGCTGGCACATCACCGGCACGCGGTCCGGCTGGCGGTGCCGCATGGTGAGGGCGATTCGTTCGCGGCCTGTCATCTCTAGAGTCGATTGCAGGAATTTTCAGCTGGCCTTGGAGACGGGCGTTTCGAGGGCCACAACTTCGCCGCTCTTCAGGCCGGAGACCACTTCCACTTGCGTATTGCTCTCGAGTCCCAACTCCACCGGGCGGCGCACGAAGCGTCCCTGTTCGCGCACGAACACGGTGGACTTGCCCGAGTCGGTGAACACGGCTGCCAGCGGGATCTGTACGATGTTCTCCTTGCGCTCGATGGTAACGTCGGCGGCGCCGGAAAGGTCCGGAATCAAGCGGGGGTCGCCGCCGTCAATCTGCAGGCGCACGGGAATGCTGCGGATGAAGTCGTTCTGGCGCCAGCCGCCGGTGGCCAGCGCGCCGATGCTGTAGATTTTCGCGTGGAACGTCGTACCGGGGAAGGCGTCCAGCGTGATGTCGGCGCTCATGCCAAGCCGCAACGCGGTGGCTTCGGCCTGGTTGACCGAAGCTTCCAGCTGCATCGAGTTCGGATCGACCACGCGCATGAACGGCTGCCCGGGCCCCACCTGGTCGCCTAACTCGATTTGAGTGAACTCATGGTTGCGGAAGATCGGCATCATGACGACGAGGCCGTCCATGGGGGCGCGCATGGTAAGGCGTTTGAGGTCGGTGGCGTGCCGCTCCAGGTGCATCACCTGGCGCTTGCGCGTGACTTCGAGGATCTTCAATTCGGCATCGTGAATGATCTTCTTGTTCGCGACGTCTTCCTGCAACTGTTTGTACTGCGCCGCGGCTTCCTCCACCGAGAGCTTCAGCAGTTCCTGGTCCACGACGGTGCGCACCTCGGACGCCTGGGCCTCGAGCTTGGCTTTGTCCAACTCGGCTTTGGCGACGCGGATGGTCTGTTGGAGGTTCTCCCACTCGACGGCCTGCTCGGCTTTGCGTTTGACGATGTCATTGGCCGCGGTGGTGACCATATCCTGCACGTCGTCGATGTGGTCACGCGTGTTGGTGCCGTCGATTTCCGCCAGCAATTCGCCCTTCTTCACCATGCTTCCGCTGTTGACCAACCGGATCAGGATCATGGCGTTGCCGCGCTCGGGACCGCGCAGCCGGGGAGCGGTAACGGCGGCGAAGATGCGCGCCGAAGTTTGGCCCGTAAGACGCATGCTACGCGCCAGCGGCCCGTTCTCGGATTTCGCCGTACGGACCACAATCGCGTTTTCCGGCTTCGAATCGAAGGCTGGCGAGGCATGCAAGAGATAGCCTACAAACCCTGCGGTGACGAGAAACAGAGGCAATAACAGCCACCGGAGCCTTGACTTAGGGGCCTTCTCAATCGCGTCGGGTGTGGAATTATTCTTCAACGGCGTTACCTGTTCTCAGGATACAAGACCGGCCTGCATATGAAAAGGCGCACGGGCGGGCCGCGCCGTTACCTGTCGAGGCGCGAAACTGCGTTGCGGGCGCGCCAGATCAATCCCGGAAACGCAGGCTGAACACGTCCGCGTCGTGCATCGCGAACCGCAACCGGACGGATTTGCCGGCCAACCGGCCCAGGTCGGCCCCGGAGGTCCACGACACGGTGCGGGCGATTTCATCACCAATCAGTTCGCGTGATTCGGCCAGTGTGAAGCCCGGAATCGGTGTGCCGCCCTCATCCTGAATTTCGACGCGGATTCCGCCAGGCGCCGAAGTGGCGAAATTCAACTCCAGCCGGCGGCCGCGAAAGCGCAGCGGTTTGGTGACCAGTTCGCCGCCCGAGTAAGGCGCCTTGGCCGAAGCGAAGCCGTCCAGCCGGAGCGTGTAACGGCGCAGATAGATGCTGGGCTGCCCGTAGTTGCGCACCACGTAGAACGACATTTCGGCCGGGCCGGTCTGAACCAGGTTGAGGGCCGGGTAGTTCGAGCGCGACACCCAGTTTTCGACGCCCAAGCCGGGCCGCAGGAACGCTTCCAGGAACGTGCGGTCATAGCGATCGCCGCCGCGGCTGGTGATCAACACGGCGTCCGAGCAGTCCTTGAAGTAGGCCGGGTCGACGCCGATGGCGGCGGCCTGCTCGGTGGTGATCACTTGCCGGCCGGGCATGAAGCGGGCCGAGATGCCGACGTAGATGTCGCTCGCGCGGAAGTACGGGCTGGTCTGATTGATGTAGAGATGCTCGGGCGGCGCGTCGCCGTAGTTCATCTCGACGGGAGTGTCCCAATGAATGTAGTCGCGGCTGGTGGTGCGCGAGACCCAGCGGTAGTTCACCGCGCCTATGCGCTTCCAGGTTCGGAAATAACACACGTAGCGTTGCTCGGCAGCGCTCCAGAAGGTGACATTTTGCGAATCGAA
This sequence comes from Terriglobales bacterium, assembly GCA_963745655.1. Classification (GTDB taxonomy): domain Bacteria; phylum Acidobacteriota; class Terriglobia; order Bryobacterales; family Bryobacteraceae; genus JAJFUV01. The sequence continues at coordinate 726,904 of CAVUYK010000013.1, forward strand.
CGCGAAGGCTTTCGAGGTCAGCACGGCCGTGTCCACGAGCTTGCGCCAGCGGATGCCATCGGCCGAGGCGAAGGCGTGGAGACCGCTAAGGTGAACCCCCGCCAGAGCTTTGTAACGTTCCTCGGCCGCGACCCCGGGCCGGGTGTCCAGCATCGGACTGAAGTTGTGCGAAAACGGCGGATCGGCCGCCAGCACCACATTGTTCTTCTTAGTTCCGGCAACCTCGTAGAGCCCCAACTCGGGTTTGGTCCAATGCGCGCCGTCGCGCGATTCGGCGTAGCAGGTGGTTTCTCCCGCGTTGCCGTCCTTACCCGCATGTGGTTCACCGCGATAGTACAGCCGATACCCCGCGCCATCCTGAATCACCGTGAAATAGCCGGAAAACGCGCCTTCCCAAGGCTGGTCCAGGACCACGACTGGACCGGCGTCGACCGGCGTACTCAAGCGCAGTTCGACCCCCTTCATGCTTTCAATCAGATAACGGTCGACGAACAACTGGCGGCGCGAACCGATATCCATGGTGGGCGCGTCGGCCGCGCGGGCGGCTGGGAGCGCGGCCAGCAGGATGGGGCACAGCGCGGCGAAAAGTTTCATGCACTCCATTATCCGCGAAAGCTCGCGGCTCGACGCGCTCTCGGGCGCGGAATGCATCCCTTCCGCACCACCGCTCCCCTCAACGCCTTCCTCCGCCCGCCGGCGCACGCGCGGCCAGAGTGCCGTTCGGGTAAGATGCGCCCTGGGTTAGGAGCTACTTGGCGGGCTGAAAGCCCACCCACCGCCTCAGAAGCCTTCGAGCAGGTGACCCAGCTTCTCCTTCTTCGTCCGCAGGTAGTCCTCGGAAAAGCTGTTCGAAGGGATCAGGCAAGGCACGCGCTCGACCACGCGGATCCCGGCGCGCTCCAGCGCGTCGATCTTCTCTGGATTGTTGGAGAGCAGCCGTACCTGGCTTACGCCGAAGAACTGGAGCACCACGGCGGGCAGGGCATAGTTGCGCAAATCCGCCTCGAACCCCAGTTGTTCGTTGGCTTCCACCGTGTCCGCCCCTCCGTCTTGCAGCTCGTAGGCGCGCAACTTATTGAGCAGGCCGATGCCGCGCCCTTCCTGCATCTCGTAGATCACCAGGCCTCGGCCTTCCGCGGCGATCATCTCGAGCGCCATTTCCAATTGCGCGCGGCAATCGCAGCGGTTGCTGTGGAACACATCGCCCGTCAGGCACTGCGAGTGGATGCGCACGAGCGGGGCCGGGGATTGGGAAACGTCACCCATGCACAGGGCCACGATCTCCTCGGGTTGCGAGGGATCTCCTCCCTCGAATCCGAAGATTCGGAATTCGCCGAAGCGGGTCGGGAAATGCGCCTCGGCTACCTTACGGAGCTGGGCGCCGGTTGAAGTCTCCATGGCGTCGGGTGAAGGTTAGAGCGGCGATGACCAGTGAATCACTACATTCCATTCTATAATGTTCGGCGTACCCGGATGATCGAGGACTATCTTGTCGTTCTGCTCGTGAAGCTCGCCGTGGCCGCTTCGGTGGCCAGCATCATGGTGCGTTCGAATACGTTCCAGCGCATGTTGATGCAGGAGGAGCGCACGCTGGCGCAGCGCGTGCGCCTGGCTTTGGGCTTCGCGCTGATCTTCGGCGCGGGCGTGGCGACTCGCGTCCTCAATAAGTCCTATCTGGCCGTGGACCTGGGCCTGGAGGGCAGCCTGCTGGCGGGTTTGGTGGCCGGCTACGTCACCGGCCTGCTGGGGGGCGTGCTCATCTCCATTCCCGCCATGATCAACGGCGAGTACCTCACCATGCCGCTGCTGGCGGCCGTGGGCGTGCTCGGCGGCCTGCTGCGCGATTGCGCGCCGGATAAGGAAGAGATCTGGCGCTTCTCGCCGTTTTTCGATCTGAGCATCTACCGTCTGTTTCGCCGGCACGATCACCGGCGCACGGCGTTCCAGTTGTCCTTTTTCCTGACGGTGGTTCTGGCGGAGTTGCTGCGCGTCACGCTGGGGCACTTTTTCGCTCCGCGCGCCGCCCTATACTACCTCTATCCGAACTGGCCGCACCCGCATCCGCTCACCATCGTGGCGCTCTACGTTACCACGCTTGTTCGCCACCGCGTTGCCGCTGAAGGTATGGAACAACACGCGCAACGAGCGGAAACTGGAAGACCAGCAGCGCCTGCTGACCGAGGCGCGGCTGGAGGCGCTCTCGAGCCAGATCAATCCGCACTTCCTGTTCAACACACTGAACTCCGTCTCCTCCCTGATCCGCACCAACCCGGAGCAGGCGCGCACGGTGGTCTACAAGCTGTCGAACATCCTGCGCCGCCTGCTGCGCAGGCACGACAACTTTAACCCGCTGCGCGATGAACTGAGTTTCATCGACGACTATCTGTCCATCGAAATGGTCCGCTTCGGCGAAAAGCTCCGTTTCGTCAAGGACGTGGGCGCCGACACGCTGGACCGCCCGGTGCCCAGCATGCTGCTGCAGCCGCTGATCGAGAATTGCATCCGCCACGGTCTCAGCGGCAAGCTCGAAGGCGGCACCATCCTCCTGGCCAGCCACATTGTGGACGGGCGTTTGCGCCTGGTGGTGGAGGACGACGGCGTGGGCATCCCCGAAGCGCGCCTGGCGACGCTGCTCGAACAGGGCATCGGCGTCAGCAACATCAACGAACGGCTGAAGCTGTTTTTTGGCTCTTCTTATCGAATGTGGATCGACAGCCGGCCTGGTCAAGGCACGCGCATCGAGATCGAGCTTCCCGAACTTCCAACTCCACCCACGGCCGCCAAGTGAAAGCCAGGGACAGACACCTTTTCCGCCAAGACAGCCTCTATCCATCTCCGCGGATGCCCGACGGCGGAAAAGGCTGTCTGTCCCGCTTTCGCTCCCCGCTGCGGCGGCGCGCCCGGTTGGTATAGAGTGGTCAGACAGAAGGAGTGTTTTCATGGAATCGGATCGCAGAGCGTTCTTACGAGAGTCGATGGGCGCCGGCGCCGCCCTGACCGCCGCGCCCTTGTTCGTCCCCCGCAAGGCCTGGGGCGCCAACGACAAGATGGCTTACGGCCTGATCGCCGCCGGCGGGCGGGGACGCTACCTGAACAAAGAATTCCTCAAGGCCGGCGCCGAGTGCGTGGCGCTGTGCGACGTCTACGAGCCGAATCTGGAAAAGGCTAAGGCCGATTCGCCCGGTGCCAAGACTTACCTGGACTATCACGAACTGCTCCAGCAGCAGGGCCTGGACTTCGTGGTCCTGGCCGGACCCGATCATCATCATTGCCCCATGCTGCTCGCCTCGCTGAAAGCCGGCAAGGACGTCTACGCCGAAAAGCCGCTCTCGTACAAGCTGGCCGAAAGCCGGACCATGATCGACGCCGTGCGCGACAGCAAGAAGGTCGTGCAGATCGGCATGCAGCGCCGCAGCGCACCCGCGCTCATGGAAGTCAAGAAGCTCGTCGACGAGGGCATTCTGGGCCGCGTCACCCAAGTGAAACCGCAGTGGCACTGGAATGTCTCCAAGCCCCTCAACAATTCGCCTCTGCCCGGGAAGCTCGATTGGGAGCGTTTCCTCGGGTCGGCCAAGAAGCGCCCGCTCGAACCCATGCGCTTCCGCTACTGGCGCTACTTCTGGGATTACGCCGGCGGCAACGTGACCGACCAGGGCACCCACCTGATGGACGTGGTGCTGTGGTTCATGAACGCGCAGCCGCCGCAATCGGCCGTCATGCAAGGCTATGTCGCCAAGGCCACCGGGAGCGAGCACCCCGAAGTGTTCTGCGCCGTCTTCGAGTTCAAGGATTTCATGGCGACCTGGGAACTGGACTACTGCAGTGCGTACGAGAATGGCTGGTCGATCACGTTTCTCGGCGACCAGGGCACGCTCATCCTGGACGAAGCCGGCTACCGGATTTACAAGGAACCTTGGCCGAAGAACAAGACCCCGTTCATCGAAAAGGACGCGCCCGTGCCGCTGCAGGCGCACGTGTTGAATTTCCTGGATTGCATCAAGACGCGCCAGGACCCCAACTGCACGGTGGAGATCGCGGCGCGCGCCGTGGCCGGCCCGCACCTGGCGAATCTCTCGTTCCTCAAGGAACGCAAGGCGAAGCTGGCCGCCGACCTGGTAGAGGTCACCTACGCGTAGCGCTGCGCGTCTGGCGGAGTCGATCTGCGATACTGCAAGAGTGGCGGACTGGTTCGTTCGCCGAACGTGTGGGCCCTTAGCTCAGCGGTTAGAGCAGCGGACTCATAATCCGTTGGTCGTAGGTTCAAATCCTACAGGGCCCACCATTTTTCGCAATTTGTCCACCCTGTGTCACTCATGGGTAGGATCGCAGTCAGACACCAGAACCCGCCACGGTCACAGCCACGAAGTGCACCGGCTTCAGTCCGCCCACTGGCCGCGGAGTCGTGAACACCGTGAGCCCGCTCTCGAGGCCGTTCATGTCCGCGAGTGCATCCTCTTCTGCGTAGGGCCTGTCAGAGACGAGCTTTCCAGACCGCCCCTCACGGTCACGGCTCAGAAGCCTGCTGAGCCGCGCGCGTTAGCACGCGGTCCCGCGCTGGCAACGTTATTCCGTTACAGGCCCTAAGGGCGATACATCGACTCAATACTTCCTGTGGCGAAGGATTCGCCGTCAAAGTCCCGGGTCGATGATTTTCCCAGTAGTACATCACCATGGCCGTGGATGGTTCCGATCCCCGGCACCCGAAAGCTGGAACGTCTGGCGGAGAACATAGGAGCAGCGTCAGTCGAGTTGACCACGAGTGACCTCCGTGAGATCGAGAAAGCCTTCTCGAAGATCACCGTGCAAGGAGCCCGGCTCACCGAAGAACACATGGAACTGATGGACCGTTAGAGAGATCATTCAATTAGAGAGGAGTTCAGATGATGCAAAAGCGCAAATTGGGAAATGGAGGGCTGGAGGTCTCGGCGCTGGGCCTCGGTTGCATGGGGATGAGCTTCGGTTACGGTCCGGCCGCGGACAAACAGGAGATGATCTCCTTGATTCGGACGGCGGTCGAACGAGGCGTCACGTTCTTTGACACCGCAGAAGTGTACGGCCCGTTCACGAATGAAGAACTCGTGGGCGAAGCGCTTGCTCCATTCCGGGAACACGTCGTGATCGCGACGAAGTTCGGTTTCAACCTCGATCCGAACACCGGGAAACAAGCTGGGCTGGACAGTCGCCCCGAGCACATTAAGCAGGCCGCCGAAGCCTCGCTCAAACGACTCAAAACTGATCACATCGATCTGTTGTATCAACACCGCGTTGACCCGGACGTGCCCATCGAAGACGTGGCGGGAGCGGTGAAGGATCTGATTCAGGAAGGGAAAGTGAAGCACTTCGGCCTTTCTGAGGCTGGAGTGCAAACCATCCGCCGGGCACACGCCGTTCAGCCGGTGGCCGCGCTCCAAAGCGAATACTCGCTGTGGTGGCGCGCGCCTGAAGTGGAGGTGATGCCGGCTCTGGAGGAACTGGGGATCGGCTTCGTTCCGTTCAGCCCTTTGGGCAAAGGCTTCCTTACCGGGAAGATCGACGAGAACACCAAGTTCGACAGCTCCGACTTCCGCAACATGGTCCCGCGCTTTACGCCGGAGGCTCGAAAAGCAAATCAGGCTTTGGTTGACCTGCTCGGCACTATCGCGAAACGGAAGAACGCAACGCCCGCTCAAATAGCCCTGGCGTGGCTGCTGGCGCAAAAGCCGTGGATCGTTCCCATCCCAGGCACCACAAAGCTCCACCGGCTTGATGAAAACCTCGGAGCAGCCGTGCTCGACCTGACATCCGGCGATATCCAGGATATCGAAAGCGCTGCGGCTAAGATCACGTTGAAAGGGGCGCGGTACCCGGAACACCTGGAGCGCATGACGGGCCGCTGAGCGGCCAACAAACGCAGGAGAGCAGTTCAGAAGAAGCTGGAGACGCTCGCGCGAGATGCTGGGCGAAACGCACGGGCAGGCACACCGGCTGAGGCGGTAACCGGCGTTGACCGGCGCGTAAAGACCATAGCAGCACACATGAGCGCCCGGGTTTCCGCGCCGGGCGGCTCGATCCCCGCCGCAGGGCTCTCGAATGGCTTCGTGATATTAGCCCTTATAGCCATCTTGACTAAAAAGTCAAGATGCGCTAGCCTTTAAGTAGCCCGATATTTCCAGAAAGGTTCGGTCCCGATGAGCACACGGCGACGTCGTCGCGAGTGCCCTTTTAAAATCAGTCATTATGCCTGTCTTGACTATTTAGTCAAGATGCGCTAGCCTTTAAGTAGCCCGATATTTCCAGAAAGGTTCGGTCCCGATGAGCACGCCGGCGACATCGATTGAAGCGCTCGCAAATCAAGAGTACAAGTGGGGCTTCGTCACTGAAATCGAAGCGGATACGATCCCCAAGGGGCTGAGCGAAGACGTCATTCGCATGATCTCGGCCAAAAAGAACGAGCCCGGGTTCATGTTGGAATGGCGCCTGAAGTCCTACCGCCAGTGGCTCACGATGGAAGAACCCAAATGGTCCACCGTCCGCTACCCGGCCATCGATTATCAGGACATTGTCTACTTCTCGGCGCCCAAGACCAAAATCAATCAACTGCGGAGCTTGGACGAGGTCGATCCCGAACTGCTCAGAACCTACGACGAAGCTCGGCATCCCGCTACGAGAACAGGAACTGCTCGCAGGCGTTGCCGTGGACGCAGTGTTCGACAGCGTCTCCGTGGCCACGACCTTCAAGGGAAAGCTGGCGGAGATGGGCATTATCTTCTGCTCCTTTTCCGAAGCGGTCCAAGAGCATCCGGAGCTCGTTCAGAAGTATCTGGGCTCGGTGGTTCCGCATTCCGACAACTTCTTTGCGGCTCTCAACGCCGCTGTGTTCAGCGATGGTTCCTTCTGCTATATTCCCCCAGGCGTCCGCTGCCCGATGGAGCTGTCCACCTACTTCCGCATCAATGCGAAGGACACCGGGCAGTTCGAGCGCACGCTGATCATCGCCGACGAAGGCGCTTACGTCAGCTACCTGGAAGGCTGCACGGCACCGATGCGGGACAACAACCAGTTGCATGCCGCCGTGGTTGAGTTGGTGGCGCTCGACAATGCCCAGATCAAGTATTCGACCGTGCAGAACTGGTACCCCGGCGACAAGGAAGGCAAGGGCGGGATCTACAACTTCGTGACCAAGCGCGGAAAATGCCTGGGCGTCAATTCGAAAATCTCGTGGACCCAGGTCGAGACCGGCTCGGCCATCACCTGGAAATACCCGAGCTGTCTGCTGATGGGAGATAACTCGGTTGGTGAGTTCTACTCGGTGGCCGTCACGAACAACTACCAGCAGGCGGACACCGGCACCAAGATGATCCACATCGGGAAGAACACGCGCAGCACCATCGTGTCCAAGGGCATCTCCGCCGGGCACGGCCAAAACGCTTACCGCGGCATGGTTAAGATCCTCAAGGGCGCCGCCGGCGCCCGGAACTACTCGCAATGCGACTCGTTGCTCCTGGGCGACCAGTGCGGCGCGCACACGTTCCCCTACCTGGAAGTGAAAAACACCTCGTCGCAGGTTGAGCATGAGGCCTCCACCTCCAAGATCGGTGAAGACCAGATCTTCTACTGCCGCCAGCGCGGCATCTCCACGGAAGACGCCGTCTCGATGATTGTTCATGGGTTCTGCAAAGAGGTCTTCCGGGAGCTCCCCATGGAGTTCGCGGTCGAGGCACAAAAGCTGTTGGGCATCAGTCTGGAAGGCAGTGTGGGTTGAGGGAACATCAAGATGGCTCTACTCGAAATCAAGAACTTGCATGCGAGCGTGGCCGGCAGGGAGATCCTGCGCGGCGTCGATCTGACGGTGGCTGCGGGTGAGGTGCATGCCATCATGGGGCCGAACGGCTCGGGCAAGAGTACGCTGGCGCAAGTCCTGGCCGGCCGCGACCTTTACCAGGTCACCAGCGGGCAGATTGTGTATGACGGAAAGGATCTCCTGGCGATGTCGCCGGAAGACCGGGCTCGGGAAGGGATCTTTATGGCGTTCCAGTACCCCGTGGAAATTCCCGGAGTCAGCAACATGTATTTCCTCAAGGCCGCGCTGAATACGATGCGCAAGAGCCGCGGTTTGGAGGAACTCGATGCCATGGACTTCCTGACCCTGGTGAAGGAGAAACTGGCGGTGGTGGAAATGGACCCGGCGTTGTTGAACCGGCCGGTGAACGCGGGCTTCTCGGGCGGTGAGAAGAAGCGCAACGAAATTTTCCAGATGGCCGTGCTTGAGCCGAGGCTTGCGATCCTGGACGAGACCGACTCAGGTCTGGACATCGACGCACTGAAGATCGTCGCCAGCGCCGTGAACGGGTTGCGCACGCGGGACAGGGCCATGATCGTGGTCACGCATTACCAGCGCCTGTTGGACTATATCGTGCCGGACTATGTGCATGTGCTCTCTGACGGCCGCATCGTCAAATCCGGCGACAAGCGTCTGGCGCTCGAGCTGGAGCAAACCGGCTATACCGGCGTGGAGGAGGCCGTCACGGCATGACGCGAATGGAAACAATCCGCCAGGATGCCGCGCGGCGTTTCGCCGAACTGGGGTTTCCGACGACACGGGATGAGGAGTGGCGCTTCACCAACGTCTCCTCCATCGCCAAAACACAATTCTCGGCCGCGCCTTCCCATTGGAACGCCCGGGAAGGGGCACAGTTCGATGAGAGTCTGTCCCCGAGCGAGGGACTGTCTCCGGCTGGTGTTCGTCAATGGCCGCTACTGGCCTGAACGCTCTGCCCAGAAGCTTCCACGGGGTATCCGCGCCACGCCGCTGCGCGAAGCGAGCGGTGCCGTCAAAACGCACCTGGCGCGTTACGCGGCCTACCAGGATCGTGCGTTTGTGGCGTTGAACACGGCTCAATTCGATGAGGGCGCCTGCATCGAGATTCCCCAGGGGGCGGTGGTCGAGGAGCCCATTCACCTCGTGTTCCTTATGACCGGCAACGACGTGCCGGTGATTTCGCATCCGCGCAGCCTGGTCGTGCTCGGAGCAGACAGCCAGGCAACCGTAGTGGAGAGCTACCTCGGCCGCGGCGCGAAGTATTTCACGAACGCGGTCACCGAGATCGTGGCGGGCGATCACTCGGTGGTGGACCACTACAAACTGCAAGAAGAGGATGAGCGGTCCTTCCACGTGGCTACGCTCCAGGTCCAGATCGGCCGCGACGCGAATTTCTCGACGCATTCCATTTCGCTCGGCGGCGGCCTGGTACGCAACGACATCAATGCCGTCCTGGCGGAGGGAACGGAAGCTACCGTCAATGGGCTCTATCTGACGTCCGGCAGCCAGCATATCGACAACCACACGGCCATCGATCATGCGAGGCCCCATGGCACGAGCCATGAGTTGTATAAGGGCATCCTGAGCGGAACGTCCGCGGCGGTTTTTAGCGGGAAGATCATCGTTCGTCCGGGCGCGCAGAAGACGGACGCCAAGCAGAGCAATAAGAACCTGGTTCTATCCGAAGACGCCACCATCAACACCAAACCCGAGCTGCAGATTCACGCCGACGATGTTCGTTGCACGCACGGCGCGACCATCGGCCAACTCGACCCGGAGGCCATCTTCTACCTGCAGTCGCGCGGCATTGCGCGGGAGCAGGCGCGTGATCTGCTGACGTACGCTTTTGCGCGCGACATTATTGACCGGGTCAAGATAGGTTCGCTGCGCGCCCGACTGGAAAAGATTGTTCTGGAGAGGTTGCATGCCGGCCGCAACTAGCCTCGATGTGACCGCCATCCGCGAGGATTTCCCGATTCTCGCGCAGCGGGTGCACGGCAAACCGCTCATCTATCTTGACAACGCGGCGACCAGCCAGAAGCCGAAATGCGTGATTGAGGCACTCACCCATTTCTACCGGATGGACAACGCCAACATTCACCGGGGCGTGCACCAGTTGAGTGAACGCGCTACCCGGTCTTATGAAGCGGCGCGGGGCAAGGTGCAGCAGTTTCTGAACGCGGCGAATGTGCGGGAGATCATCTTCGTGCGCGGCGCGACGGAAGGCATCAACCTGGTAGCGCAGACTTATGGCCGAACGCACGTCAAGGCGGGAGATGAGATCGTCATTTCGGCCTTGGAGCATCACTCGAACATTGTGCCCTGGCAGATGCTCTGTGAGGAAAAAGGCGCGGTGCTGCGGGTCATTCCGATCAATGACCGGGGCGAGGTGGAGTTCGACCAGTTCGAAAAGCTGCTGAACCGCCGGACCAGGCTGGTGGCCGTGAGCCACGTCTCGAATGCCCTCGGAACCGTCAACCCCGTGCGCGAGATCGTCAGCGCGGCACATGCCTGGAACGTTCCGGTGTTGATCGACGGCGCGCAGGCAGTTCCGCACATGCAGGTGGACGTTCGGAATCTGGGCGCCGATTTCTACGTTTTTTCCGGCCACAAAGTGTTCGGGCCCACCGGCATCGGCGTGCTGTATGGCAGAGAGCAATTGTTGGAGGACATGCCGCCCTACCAGGGCGGTGGCGACATGATCCGGTCCGTCACCTTCGAGAAGACAACTTACAACGACCTGCCGTACAAGTTCGAAGCCGGCACGCCGGATATTGCCGGCGCCATAGGACTGGGCGCCGCCCTGGACTACCTGGACCAGATCGGCATGGACGCCATCGCGGCGCACGAACACGACCTGCTGGAGTACGGAACCCGGGCGCTGGAAAGTATTTCCGGGCTGCGCCTGATCGGCACGGCGCGGGAAAAGGCCGGCGTACTTTCCTTCGTAATCGACGGCGTGCATCCGCACGACGCCGGAACCATTCTGGACCGGGAAGGTGTGGCCGTCCGCACCGGCCACCACTGTGCCCAGCCGGTCATGGAACGCTTCGGGGTTGCGGCCACGACCAGGGCCTCGCTGGCGTTCTACAACACCAGGGAAGACATCGACGCGCTGGTGGCGGGCATTCAGAAGGTCAAGGAGGTCTTCGCTCTATGATCAACGACCTGTACCAGGAGACCATCCTCGACCACAGCAAAAGGCCACGAAACTTTCAGTTGCTCGAAGACGCGAATCGGAGCGCTGAAGGCTACAACCCGCTGTGTGGCGATAAGTGTAAGGTCTTCCTCAAGGAACACGACGGCGTGATCGACAAGGTGACGTTTCAGGGCGCCGGGTGTGCCATTTCGACCGCCTCGGCGTCTTTGATGACCGAAGTGCTGAAGGGCAAAACCGTGGCCGAGGCCGAGACTCTGCTGGCGAAGTTCCACGACCTCGTGACTACGGATCAACCCTTGCCGAAGAACCTCGGTAAGTTGGTGGTATTCTCAGGTGTCCGGGAGTTTCCGGCGCGTGTAAAATGCGCCACGCTGGCCTGGCATACGTTGCGCGCGGCGCTGCGGGGCGCGGGAGAGGCGGTATCCACGCCATGACATCCAGCGAGCTTCGGCAACAGGTCATCCAGCGCCTCCGTACGATTTACGATCCCGAGATGCCCGTTAATATCTATGAGCTTGGCCTCATCTATGAGGTCACTGTGGATGAGACACGTTTTGTTTCCATCCGGATGACGCTCACCGCGCCGAACTGCCCCGTGGCCGGCACGCTGCCGCCCGAGGTGGAATCGAAGGTGAGGGATGTCCCGGGTGTAAGTGGAGTCAAGCTCGACCTGGTGTTTGACCCGCCTTGGACGAAGAACAGGATGTCGGAGGCGGCCAAGCTCGAACTGGGCATTGAAGATGTTATTCCAGTCGCGAGGCTTTCCCATCGATGAAACTCACCTCTCACGATGAATACGGATTGCGCTGCCTGGTCCGCCTCGGACAGCAAGGACCAGGCGGCCGGCTGACTATCCCTGAGATCAGCCATGCCGAAGGCGTCTCGGAGGCTTACGCCGGCAAGCTTCTGCGGATACTCCGCCTGGGAGGATTCGTCACGGCGGCGCGCGGTACCGGCGGCTATTCCCTGGCGCGCCCGGCCAGCCAGATTATCCTCAGCGACGTGATGGTTGTACTCGGCGGTCGTCTGTTCGCGGGTGATTTCTGTGAGACGCATTCCGGCCAAATGGAGGGCTGCGTCCGCTCGGGTGATTGTTCCCTTCGGATACTCTGGCGAACCGTGCAGGCGGCGGTTGACGACGTTTTCAGAAGGACCACCCTGCAGGACTTGCTTGGCGATGAGCGGCAGATGATTACCTGGGTCAAAGGCTTCGGAGAAATCGCTTCACACACTGCAAGGCAATGAAGCGTGCGGCCGATCGCTTTGGACCGCCTATGAATCTCAACCAAATCGCTCAAACATTGACCGCCTCAATCAGGCTCACTTTGCCACCAATCGCAATCTGCTTTACAGACAAGGTGCCGGCAGGGATCAGGAACTGGGCGGGGCGCGTTCCCGCGGGCTGCCGGTTCTGGCAGGAAGCGGCAACCGAAGTGTTTGCCACCTCCCCGAGTGATCACGATCTGTGCGCAATCGGCACATTCACGCATAATCTGGAGACCACCGAAGCGCACGATGCCGACCGTCGCGACGCTCTGAAGACCTTCGCCGATCTGGGTCACGTTCGGGAGCAGGACATGGCCCTGATTCCGGTGCTGGAGTCGCGATCGTCCCAAGTGATTTACGGGCCGCTGGC
>CAVUYK010000014.1:0-65376 GCA_963745655.1 Terriglobales bacterium
AGCGCAAGCTGCTGTTCGAATTCCTCAGCGAAGACTGGCAAGAACTGCCGCCGCCCGAAGGTACCGCTGTCATGCCGGGCCACGCCATCGAGTGCATGTGGTTCGTGATGCACGTGGCGGCGCGACGCGGCGACCGCGAACTGGCGCGCCGCGCGGCGGAAGTGGTCCGCTGGCACCTGGAGGCCGGATGGGACCCGGAGTACGGTGGTATCTTCCTGGGCATCGACGCCGAAGGGCATGCGCCGTATCTCGGGAACGCGGATAAGAAGCTGTGGTGGCCGCACACCGAGGCGCTCTACGCGCTGCTGCTCGCCGATCGTCTGACGGGCGAGCCGTGGTGCATGGAGTGGTATGAGAAAGTACACGAGTGGTCCTGGGCGCACTTCCCCATGCCGGAATCCGGCGAGTGGTGGCAGCGGCTGGACCACCAGGGAAACCGCATGACGGAGCTGATCGCGCTTCCGGTGAAGGATCCGTTCCATCTGCCGCGAGCCGCGACGATGATCGTCGAGTTGCTTGAGGGCCGCCGTGGATTCGATCGCTGAACTGGTTCGCGAGGCGGACGTGGGCCGCGCGCGGGAATGGCTGCGCTCCTTGCGCGAGGCGGTCCGGCAGCCGCTGCTCATGCCATACCTCGGCTGGAAGTACGGTCAGGAGCGCTTGCTCTCCCGTGCCGGGCGCGTCTATCCAGCCGTGTGTTATGGAGCATTGCAGACGGACGTCGAAAGCGTTTTGGGCGCGCTCGATGCCTCGCCCGCGGTTGGCACGAGCGAGAACGCGATGAGCCGCCTGGCCCTGCTCGCGGATACCCGCCTGACCAACGGGCACATCTATGTGATGCGCCGGTTTTCGCCCCAGCCGCGGCTCACCCTGGACTGCGCGGCGGGACGCTATTTCGACATGCTCGATACATGCTCGGCCATTGAGATTGAATTGCGTGCGGCGATTGGCGATGGAGCGCGCCAGCCGGCCGCGCTGGACGGGAATCTGCGCTTGCGCCAAGCGGCGCATGCGGCCGCGGGCGGCGACCCCCTCACCAGCGGTGCGGGCCGCGACGCGGCGATAGGGCTTTCGATGTTGGTCGCATGCCGCACCGGCGACGGCTACCGGATGCGCCTGGCACAACGAGGCGATGGCGGCCTGGGCCTCGGATGCGGCCAACTGCACGTGGTCCCTTCCGGCATGTTCGATTTCGCGGACGCGCGGCGCGACTACCACGTCGGAGCCAAACTGCGCGAGGAATACGCCGAAGAGCTGTTCGGAAAGGCTGGTCCAGCGCTGGAATATCTGGATGCGTTACTCCGTACCGGCGGCGCGCAACTGCTTCTCACCGGCGTGGCCATGGATCTGCTCAACCTGCGCCCGGAGATTTGTACGCTGCTGATCATCCACACGCCGGAATGGTTCGAACAAGCGCGCCAGGCCCGGCTCAACGACGAGTTTCTTCCGGAAACGGCCGCTGGCGGCTTCCCCGGCTGGGTGCGCCTGGCGAGCGACGAAGTCATGATCCAGGAGTCCGGTTTGCTGCCCGAGCGTATGATTCCACCGGGGGCGGCGGCATTCTGGATGGGCGTGGATGTGCTGCGCGCTCGAACGTGATGAAATGTGTGTCATGTTGCGTGCCTCGGTTGTGTTGCTGTGGACGGTGACCCTCCCGGCGGCGGATCTGATCCTCCACCACGGCCGCGTGGTTACGGTGAACCAACAGTTCGCCATTGCCGAAGCCGTCGCGGTGAAGGATGGGCGCATCGCCGCGGTGGGAACGAACGCCGAAATTCTGCGCCTGAAAAAGCCGGGCACGACGCTCGTGGATCTTGCTGGCAAGATGGTGCTGCCGGGGCTCATCGACAGCCACGTGCACTCGACCGGCGCCTCGATGTATGAGTTCGACCACCCCATCCCCGACATGGAATCCATCGCCGGTGTTCTCGCCTACGTGCGGGCCCGTGCCGCCGCACTCGCGCCGGGCGAGTGGATCACGCTCTCGCAGGTCTTCATCACGCGGCTGCGCGAGCAGCGCTACCCAACGCGCCAAGAGCTGGACCAGGCGGCGCCGCGCAATCCCGTGTGTTTCCGCACCGGCCCCGATGCCGCGCTGAACTCGCTGGCGCTCAAGACTCAGCGGCATCGGCCGCGAGCCTCTCGCGGAAGAGGGCCGCCTGGGAAAAATCGAGCGGGACCCGAAAACCGGCGAACCCACCGGCATCGTGCGCAGCGCGGCGAGACTGGTGGCGGCGCGCGCAAGCGGACGCACGCCCACCATGGCCGACCGTCGCCAGCGTCTCAAGATGCTCTTATCCGATTACAACTCGGTGGGGATCACCAGCATCGTTGAGCGCACCGCCGGTGACGACACGGTGGAGCTGTTCCGCGCGCTCAAAGAGGCCGGCGAGCTAAGCTGCCGCGCGTTCATCACTTATAGCATCGATCCGCAACAGCCCATCGAAAAGATCGAGGAACAGATCGGCAAGCTGGCCGCGAGCCCCCTGCGCCGCCACGACAGCATGCTGTGGGTGCGGGGCTTGAAAGTGTTTCTGGACGGCGGCATGCTGACGGGCA
Organism: Terriglobales bacterium; assembly: GCA_963745655.1. GTDB lineage: Bacteria > Acidobacteriota > Terriglobia > Bryobacterales > Bryobacteraceae > JAJFUV01. Next base: position 2,560 of record CAVUYK010000014.1, read on the forward strand.
GCGCCTACATGCTCCAGCCGTGGGGCGTCAGTTCGATTTACTCCATCGCCGATCCGAACTATCGCGGCATGCTCTACATCGAACCCGCCAAACTGTTTCGCATCGCGCGCGCGGCGCTCTCGCGCGACATGCAGCTCACGGCGCACACGGTGGGCGACGGCGCGGTGCGCGCGCTGACGACGGCGTACGAGGAAGTGTCCCACGAATTTCCCGTGCGCGACAAACGCCCCTGCATCAGTCACGCCAATTTCATGACCCTGGAAGACATCCAGCGCATGCGGCGCGTGGGCATCGTGGCCGACATGCAGCCGGCCTGGCTGCGCATGGACGGAGCCACTCTCACCAAGCAGTTCGGCGAGGAACGGTTGCGCTACTTCCAGCCCTACAAGACGCTGTTCGATCACGGCGTGGTGGTGGGCGGCGGCTCCGACCACATGCAGAAAATCGGCAGCCTGCGCTCGAACAATCCCTACAATCCATTTCTCGGCATGTGGATCACACTCGCGCGGCGCGCGCGCTGGAGCGAGAAGCCGCTGGTCGCCGGGGAAACCATCACGCGCGAGCAGGCCATTCGCTTCTACACCATCAACAACGCGTTCCTCACCTTTGAGGAGAAGGAGAAAGGTTCGATCGAAGCGGGCAAGCTGGCGGATCTGGTGGTGATCGACCGCGACATTCTGCGCTGCCCGGAGGACGAGGTAAAGGACACCGTGGTCGAGCGCACCTACCTGGGCGGTAAGTTGATCTACGAACGCCGGTAGATTGAGTAACTGGCGTTCCGGAAAACCATCACGTAGCGGGACGTCAGCATTTGCCCGATATGGGTGTGTACCTCGGGATTGAGGACGGCAGACCTTGCGTACCAGTCGCGATAAAGCGAGTTCGTGACGATGAAGTCCGGCCTTCGTCCGGAGTGATACCCCAGCCGGACATCGTCCACGAGATTCGCATCGAAGCCCAGAGCGAAGGCCAATTCGGCGGGACCAAAGACCGTCGCGGACGGCGGGGCATGGCGCTGCAAATACGCGGCGGCTGATGCATAGTCCCATCGCACCGGTTGAAGCCGGGCGTCGCGCGCGACGGCCGCTAGCTGGAGGCCGGCCAGAGCAGCCAGAACGACGACCGCGCAACGCCGGCGGATTGCGCTACCCGCCGATGCCAATTGCAGGGCGGTGAGAGCCAACAGTGCCGCGCAGAAGGGAAGCGTGTGCAGGAGGTACGAGCTGGACTTCAGTCCATCGAACAACGCCAGCGTGCAGAAGAGGAATGTGCCCAGGGACAGAAGCGTGCGAGAGCCGGCGCGCCTTCGCAGGGACGGCAGTCATCACAGTGCCAAGAACTCCCAGCGTGTACGCCAACAGCACCAGCAATTGAAACCGGTTCAGCGAGAGTCCTCTCTCATACCAGCCGAACATGGATCCATAGCGCAGAAAATACTCTCGCTTGAATGCGGCCAGCGGCGAGAGAAGTCCCGACCAACGGGTGGAGGTGGTGAACTCGCCCGCGATGCCGGACACGTTCCCGGTGAACTGCCGGTAGAAAGAAACCGGATCTTGGAGAATATAGATACCCCACAACGCCAGACCCACCAGGTACGCAGCGCCGGCCCCGAGCAGATGCCGCCACCCAATCCGTGACCGGTCGTGGAGGACCATCAGGATTACCAGTCCACCCGCGTAAAGCACGCCGCATGGATGCGTGAGACAACTTGCGGCCGCCAGCGAGTGAGCAACAACGATGGCGGTGCGGAGCGAGCGTTCCCGCAGGCAGACGTAAACGGCCCAGGAGGCGAAACCCAAGCCGGCGCACATGGCGTCCATCCGCCCGAGCGACGAGAAGGTGAGAAAGCGGCCGTCGATCAACAGCAGCGCAGCCGCAAGCCACACCACATCAGTCCTGGCACACAACTTCCAGAGAAACGCACAGAGTGAGGCGAGCAGCACCAGCCCCCACAAGATGGAGAGCGCCCGGAGCGTGAATGAGGCTGAAGCCGAACAGCCCGTACCAACACGTTTGCAACAGCAGGTGCGCCGGCGGCACCCAATAGGTGTGCCGTTCGATGCCCGCGAGCCACGTGCCGGACGGCTCAATGATAGTGGTGCCGAGGAAACCTTTGTGAAGGAGATTCAGCGCGGGGCTGGCAAACCACGCTTCGTTGGTCGAAATGTTGTTCGTCGCGGCCGCTGAGAAGGCGAGAATCAGGTAGGAAACCGGAATGAGTGCCCAGACACTCCATCTCACCCAGCGAGTCATTGTTCGGACACAGATCCAGTTCTATCTGACGCCCGACAAGGCGCGAGGATCGATTTCCAGATTGAGAACGGGCCGGCTATTTACGATTGCGCCGCCAGGCGAAATAGCCCATACCGGCCAAAGCCGATCCGAGTAGAATCACGGTGCCGGGTTCAGGCACCGCGGCCGCACCGTCAGCGGTGAACTAGCCCGAAAGCACAAGACACCACGCCCAGGAGCACGCACACTAACGCCGTCAAAGGTATTCATTTCCTGTCCTCCGCTATCTCAAGCAGAACTGGTGGAAATCATATCACGAAAGCGGCCGCAGGCAACAGCTAATAAGGGTCTCATCGGACCGGTCTGGTACTATCTGCCCCGCTCACACCATTTCCGCGATGGACTGCGCTTGCAGGAACTGCAGCAGGTAGTCCGGGCCGCCGGCCTTCGAATCCGTGCCGGACATGTGGAAGCCGCCGAACGGATGGGCGCCCACCATGGCGCCGGTGCATTTGCGGTTAAAGTACAGGTTGCCGACGAAGAATGACTCGCGGGCCTTGTCGAGTTTGGCGCGGTCACGCGAAAACACGGCGCCGGTGAGCCCATATTCGCTGTCGTTCGCCAGTTCCAGCGCATGATCGAAATCGCGCGCCTTGGCCACCGCCAGGACGGGCCCAAAAATCTCCTCCTGGAAGATGCGCGCTTTGCGGTCAACGTCGGCGAGGATGGTGGGCTGGATGAAGTAGCCGTCGCCGGGCGCCGCACCGCCGCCCGCGATCAGCCGACCTTCCTCGCGCCCCATCTCGATGTAGTGGAGAATCGAACGCGCGGCGGACGAGTTGATCACCGGACCCATGTAGTTGTCCGGATCTTCGCTCGGTCCCACGCGAATAGCCTCCACCTTTGCCTGGAGCCGGTCTAGAAACTGGTCGTAAATCTTCTCGACGAGAATGAGGCGCGAACACGCCGAACACTTCTGCCCTTGATAACCGAAAGCCGACGCGCTGACTCCGGCCACGGCGCGATCCAGATCGGCCGAATCGTCGACGATGATGGCGTCCTTGCCGCCCATCTCGGCGACCACGCGTTTGATCCAAAGCTGCCGCGGCCGAGGTTTGGCGGCCAGTTCGTTGATGCGCAGTCCCACTTCGCGCGAACCGGTGAAGCTGATGAAACGCGTGAGCGGATGCTCCACCAGGGCGTCGCCCATCACGGCGCCGCTGCCCGTGACGAAGGCGAAACTCCGGTCCGGGAATCCAGCTTCGAGCAGCACTTCGACGAACTTGGCGGCGATGGTCGGCGTGTCGCTGGATGGCTTGATGACCACCGTGTTGCCGGCCACCAGCGCCGCCGTCGCCATGCCCACCAGAATGGCCAGCGGAAAGTTCCACGGCGGAATGATGGCACCTACGCCCAAGGGCAGGTAGCGCATCTCGTCTCGCTCGCCCGGCAGTTGAATCAGGACGGGAGGCGACGAGAAGCGCAGCATCTCTCGCGCGTAGTATTCGCAGAAGTCGATGGCCTCGCTCACGTCGGCTTCGGCTTCCGGCCACGTCTTGCCGGCCTCGAAGACCAGCCAGGCGTCGAATTCCAGCTTGCGCTGCCGTATGATGCGCGCCACTCGCAGAAGCATGTGCACGCGCAGTTCAACGCTGGTGCGGCGCCACTCCGGATAGAACCGGAAGGCCTCCTCAATGGCCTTGGCCGCCAGATCTGTGGTGGCCTTCTGATGTACGCCAACCACTTCGCTCGGATGCGAAGGGTTCAGGGAATTCAGCTTGGCTTCCGTTTTGAAGCGCTCGCCGCCGATCCACAATTTGTATTCACGGCCGAACTCGCCTCGTACGCGCGCCAGCGCGTCCCGCATGCTGGCGCGATTCGCTTCGAGCGAAAAATCGGTGTACGGCTCGTTACGAAATGCAGGCAGGGATTCCCCCTGCGGAGTGCCAGGGCTGCTCATATTACGCCCCCCGTCCGGGTGGGACGCGCGCGATCAACGTTCGACGAGTTTGCGGCCGCGTTCAAACATGTCGGCGGCTTCGTCGGCCAGCTTGCGGCCTTTATCGTAGAGGTCGCGACCCTTGTCCACGATTTCCTTCCCGGTGTCGGCCAGCGCTTCCCGGCCTTTGTCGGTCTTCTTCGACAGGTAGCGTCGCGCCTCTTTACCGGACGCCGGCGCATACAACAAAGCGATGCTCGCACCCACGGCGGCACCCGCCACGAACCACAGGAGTCTGCCACTATCTTGGTCGGACATGTGCATGTACCCCTTTCCGGTCCCATTGTAGCCGATGACGCGCCGCCCGGTGGGTTTGCTGTATGCTCATTGCGGAGGCGTCATGAAAGCTGTTGCGGTCTATCCCGGTAAGCCCGGCTCCGCCCACCTGCGAGAGGTGCCCGCCCCCGTGCTCGACGACGTGCCCGGCGGCCGCGGCGTGTTGGTGAAGATTCTGCGCGTGGGCGTGGATGGCACCGATCGCGAGATCAACGCGGCCGAGTACGGCGCCGCTCCGGACGGTTGCGACTTCCTGGTGCTGGGCCACGAGAACCTGGGCCGTGTGGAGGCGGTGGGGAGCGAAGGTGCGCGAGTTCGCGCCGGGCGATTACGTGGTGGCGATGGTGCGCCGCCCAGGCACCGGTTGGTACGACCGCATCGGCTCGCCGGACATGACCACCGACGACGTTTACTACGAACACGGCATCAGCCGCGTACACGGCTTTCTCACCGAACACTATGTGGAGGATGCCGGACAGCTCGTCAAGGTTCCGGGGGCGCTGGCCGAAGTCGGTGTATTGCTCGAGCCGCTCTCGGTGGCCGAGAAAGGGCTGCACCAGGCCTTCGAGATACAACGCCGCCTGAGAGTTTGGCAACCGCAACGCGCGGCGGTGATGGGCGCCGGAGGCCTCGGATTGCTGGCGACGCTGGTGCTGCGGTTGCGCGGATTCGAAGTGGTGACCTTCGCGCGGAGCCTCCCGCCCACGCTCAACGCGGAACTCGTCGAAGCCCTGGGCGCGCGTTACGAATCCCTGCGCGCGCGGCCGATGGCGGAAGCGGCGCGCGAGTTCGGACCGTTCGACTACATCTTCGAAGCCAGCACCTCGGCCGCGGTGGCCTTCGAGAGCGCGCTCGCGCTGGCCAAGAACGGCGTGCTGGTGCTCACCAGCGTGACCGGCGCCGGGGGCGCGCTGGAGGTTCCGGCGGACCGCATCAACTTCGAGTTCGTGCTGGGCAACAAGGTGATGGTGGGCATCGCCAACGCCCATCGCGAGGACTGGGAAATGGGCATCCGGGACATGGCGCACGCCGAAGTGCAGTACCCGGGTTGGCTCGCGCGCCTGCTCACGCACCCGGTCCAAGGCCTGGACCGTTACCGCGAACTGTTCGAACGCCTCACCGCGCCCGGCGGCGCCATCAAGGTCTTCTGCCAGGTGGCGGAGTAGGATTCGATCGGAATACACTAGGCGCTGGGAGAACCCGGCCATCCGGGTGGATGGAGCAGCGAAGGATATGGCATTCATCCAACGCGTGTGTCTTCGCAACTACAAGAGCATCGCGGCTTGCGACGTGGCCCTTGGCCCGCTGACATTTCTGGTGGGACCCAACGGCGCTGGTAAGAGCAACTTCCTGGACGCTCTGCGCTTCGTGGCCGACTCGCTGCGGTTCTCCTTGGACCATGCCCTGAGGGACCGTGGAGGGATACACGAAGTCCGGCGGCGCAGCGGCGGCCACCCCAATCATTTCGGGCTTCGGCTGGACTTCGAACTGCCCAGTGGGCCCATGGGGCACTATGCGTTTCAGATCGCCGCGCGACCACCCGGCGGCTTTGAGGTGCAGACCGAAGAGTGCGAAATACGATCGCCCGGCACCTTGGCCTCGCGCAGTGGATTCCGCGTTGATAGAGGCGTGGTACGCGGGCTGGAAGGGGCGCCCGAGGCCTCCTTCGACGGATTGTATCTGGTCAACCTCTCCGGCTGGCCCGAGTTCCACCCTCTGTGCGAGGCGCTCGCGCGCATGGGCTTTTACTATCCGAATCCGGAGAAGATCCGCGACCTGCAATCGCCGGACGCTGGAGAGTTGCTCTCGCGCGACGCCACCAACCTTGCCAGCGTATGGCGGCGGATGGGCTTGCGGGATGTGGACCGCAAGCAGCGCGTCGAACAGTATCTCTCCAAGATCGTTCCCGGTGTGCTGGGAGTGGACGTGCGCGCGGTTGGCCCGAAGGAAACCCTGGAATTTCGTCAGGAAATGGGAGATGCCGAACATTCCTGGCGCTTCCTGGCGGCGAACATGTCCGATGGCACTCTGCGCGCGCTGGCCGTGCTGGTTTCGCTGTTCCAATCGGCCCACGGCGTGCCGCTGATGGGAATCGAGGAACCGGCGCTGGCGTTGCATCCGGCGGCGGCATGCGCGATGCTCGACGCCTTGCAGGACGCCGCTGGTAGCGTGCAGGTGGTTGCGACCACCCACAACCCGAGTCTGCTCGGCGATTCCAAACTCGCCGCGGACTCCATATTGGCGGTGGAGGCGGCCGGGGGAGTCACCGAGATCGCCAGCCTGGATGAGCCCGCGCGCTCCGCGCTGGCGGATCGACCCTATACCGCCGGCGGATTGCTCGGGCTGAATCAGTTGCGGCCGGAAGCCGGGCGCCTCGACCGGCGCGACCTTGGACAGCTACAGCTTTTCGACCAGGAAGAAAGCTGACGTGGTTTCCGGCGCGCTAATGCTACCCGGCGCGCTTGGCCTGGACGCGTTCGCCGAAGCGGGCGACGTTCACGATGAAGCGCTCGTGTGTGCCCTCGGCCACTTTCTCTCTTTCATCGTAAGCTTCCACACGGAACTGGACGCGCCGGTCTTCCACCGCGATCACTTCGGCCAGGAATTTCACGTGCAAGCCGATCGGGGTAGCGGCCAAGTGCTTGATGTCAACGTGCGTACCGACCGTGTCGTAGCCCGCATCCAGCAGATTCTTAACGGCATTACGGCAGGTGAGTTCGAGATAACCAATGAGGTGCGGCGTGCTGAGCACGCGTGCTGTCGGATCTTCCATGAAGTCGATCGCGACTTCGTCCGTCACAAGCAGGTTGAACTCGCCTTTGGTGCCAACCGGAATCTGTCCCATGCCGATATAATAACCTGGGAGGTGCTTGCCGGGGGTGCCGCTGTAACGTGTGGGTTGCTGAAGGCGTCAAGAAATTGATAGAGTAGTTGGAGGGGAGGGCTGTACCCAAGTCTCCGGTGCGTCGAATTTGCCCATGTACGCTTTGAGAACAATTCTATTTTTGTCAATCGCCTCCATTTTGGCGAGCGCGACCCTGGACTCCAGGCAGACAGGCCCGGGCGCCGAAGTTCTGGAGCGCTATCTGGCGGCCTCGCAAGCGCAGCAAGCCCAGATGCGCGGGTTGACCATGCAAGTGGACATCGACGCAAGCGTCCCTAAGCTGAAGAAAAACGGCACGTTGCACGCTCTCCGTAATATTTCAAAGCTGGGGCAGATCACCTACAAGGCGCTGAACTTCGTCGGAGACAAAACTATCCGCAACGACGTGATTGCACGCTACCTCACGGCCGAGACGCATGCCACGACCAGCCGGCCGACGGATATGGCCATCACTCCCGCCAACTACAAGTTCAAATACAAGGGCATGGTGGAGCGCGAAAACCGCTTGCTACACGTATTCCAGTTGACGCCCCGCAAGAAGAGGCTGGGCCTGTTCAAAGGGGAACTCTGGGTGGACGCAGCAACTTATATGCCGTTGCGCGAATCCGGACGGATGGTGAAGAACCCATCCGTGTTCTTGAAAAGAGTGGATTTCATCCGGGATTACGAGATTCGCGACGGCATCGCGTTTCCGCGCCATCTGGAGAGCACCATCCAGACGCGGCTGGTGGGCACGGCGAGACTCGACGTCAGCTTCCGCGACTTTGCCAAAGCCGACGCCACCCAGGCCTGCGCCGCTCAATCCGCCGGGGCCGAGTAGAACCCTCCGAATCTTCCGTTCCCTGCCGCGAGGTTGTTTCCCGGGCGCTACGCGCAGTAAGCTCTAAGGAGAAGCCATGAGAACGCTGCTGCTTAACCCGCCGTCTTTTGAGAAGTTTGACGGTGGCGCCAGTTCCCGCTGGCCGGCGTCGCGCGAGATTGAGTCCTACTGGTACCCGGTGTGGCTCTGCTATCCGGCCGGACTCATTCCGGACAGCAAAGTGGTGGACGCTCCGCCGCACGGCATTTCCATCGAGCAAACCGTGGCCATGGCCAAGGACTTCGAATTCCTGGTGCTATTCACCTCCACACCGGGTTTTTCGGTCGATGTAAAGATGGCCGGGATGATGAAGGACTCGAACCCGAAGCTGAAGATCGCTTTCGTGGGGCCGCCGGTGACCATCGAGCCGGAAACGGTGCTCAAGGCAACCAGCGCCATCGATTTCGTGGTGCGGCGCGAGTTCGACCACCAGGTCGCCGATTTCGCCAAAGGCGTCCCGGTGGAGGACCTGCCCGGCGCGAGTTTCCGCAAGAACGGCGGGTTCGTGCACAATCCGGAAGGGCCGCCCATCGAAGATCTGGACTCGCTGCCCTGGGTGACGAAGATCTACAAGCGCGATCTCGACTTCACGCGCTATAACGTCCCCTTCATCAAGAATCCGTTCCTGGCGTTTTACACATCGCGCGGTTGCCCGGCCATGTGCACTTTCTGCTTGTGGCCGCAGACGCATTCGGGCCACCGTTGGCGCAAGCGCTCCGGCGCGGACGTGGCCAACGAACTGCGCTGGGCGATCGACAACTTCCCTGGATTGCGCGAAGTCTTCTTCGACGACGACACGTTCAACTACCAGAAGGCGCGCACCGTCGAACTTTGCCGCCATATCAAGCCGCTCAACTTCACGTGGAGCTGCACGTCGCGCGTCACCACCGACTACGAGACGCTGAAAGCCATGAAGGAAGCCGGCTGCCGGTTGTTGATCGTGGGCTACGAATCCGGCGACCCGCAGATTCTCAAGAACATCAAGAAGGGCGCCACCGTGGACATGGCGCTGCGCTTCCAGAGCGACTGCAAGAAGCTGGGCCTGGCCGTGCACGGCGATTTCATTGTGGGCCTGCCCGGTGAATCGCGCGAAAGCATCCGCCGCACCATCGACTTCGCCAAGCGCCTGGATTGCGAGACCGTGCAGGTTTCCATCGCGCACCCTTACCCCGGCACCGAGTTCTACGATTACGTCCGCGAGAATAACCTGATCACTATCGACGCGATGACCGACGAGAAGGGCCACCAGTTGCCCAACATCATTTACCCGGGTCTGGATCGCGCCGAGTTGGTGGATTGGGTCGAACGGTTTTACGGTGAGTACTATTTCCGGCCGCGCGCCGCCTGGCGCATCGTGAGGAACGCCATGTTCGACGGCGGCGAGCGCAAGCGCCTTTACAAGGAAGCCCGCGAGTACCTCTCGCTGCGCGCCAAGCGCAAGCGCTTCGTCAAGGAGCAGAAGCAGGCCGGAAGCTCCGCCTCATGCGCAAAACCGTCCTGATCACCGCCATCGTTGTGGTCAGCAACGTGGCAGGCAATTTTTCGCTCGGTTGGGGAGTCAAGCACGCGGGCGCCGGTGAGTTCGCGCTGCTGAGCCCCTGGGTGGTGCTGGGCATCGCGCTGCTGATCGTGTGGACGCTGGCGCGCATGACGCTGCTCAGTTGGGCGGACTTGAGCTTCGTGCTTCCGGTGACCAGCGCCGGATACGTGCTGACGGCCCTGGTGGCGAAGTTCTTCCTCCACGAGCAGATCGGCTGGGAGCGTTGGGCCGGGACTGTGCTCATCATGCTGGGCGTGATCCTGGTGGGCGGCACCGATCCGCGCACGGCTCCGGTGGTGGAGAAGCGTACATGAAGTGGATGTTGGTCGCGGCCATCGTAAGCTCCACCGTGGCGGCGGATCTTCTGCAAACCATCGAAATGAAGCGTCACGGCGAAATCCACGATTTTCGCCCCAGCGCGCTGGGCCGCGCGTTCGCCGCCGTCCTCCGGCGCCGGTACCTGATCCTGGCCGTCTTCTTCATGGCGGTTTCCTTCTTCTGCTTCCTGCGCCTGCTCTCCATCGCGGATTTGAGTTTCGCGGTACCGGCGACGGCGGCCACCTACGTTGTCGAGACGGTGCTCTCGAAGTACGTTCTGCGCGAGCGGGTGAACGCGAAGCGCTGGGCGGGAGTCGCGCTGGTGGCCTGCGGGGTGGCCCTGGTGGCGCTGTGATCTACGTCGCGCTGGCTGTCGCGCTGGCCGCCGCGGCCTATCAACTGGTGGCGCTGGTGGCGGCTCTCCGGCACCTGCTGGTGAAGGAAGCGCGCGCGCGCGCGTTTCCTCCGGTGTCCATTCTCAAGCCCATCCGAGGCCTGGACCCGCACTTCTGGGAGGCCATCCGCTCGCACGCCGTGCTGGACTATCCGGAGTACGAAGTACTGTTCGGAGTGGCGGACCCACACGATGAAGCCGTGCCGGCCATCCAGCGCTTGATCGCGGAATTTCCCGGGCGGCGGATTCGCCTGATCCACAGCACCACGCCCGCGGCCAACCCCAAGGCCGGCGTGCTGGCCGATCTGGCGCGCGAGGCTCGCTACCCGGTGCTGGTGATGAACGACAGCGACATCGAGGTGCCGCCCGACTACCTCAGCCGCCTGGTGGCGCCGCTCGAAAATCCGGACATCGGCATCGTGACATGCCTATTCCGCGGCGAGGCGGACCACTGGCCGGGCAGGTTCGAAGCTATCGGCATCGCCACCAACTTCATGCCCAGCGCGCTGGTGGCGCCGCTGGTGGGCGTAAACGAATTCGGCCTGGGCGCCACGCTGGCCTTCCGCGCCGAAACGCTCCGCGCCATCGGTGGCTTCGAGGCGCTGTCCGATTACCTGGCCGACGATTATCAACTGGCCCGCCACATCACGCGGCTGGGCCTAAGCACCTTCATGGCCAAGGTGGTCATTGTGACGCATTTGGGCGACGACACCTGGAGGGGGCTCTGGCAGCACCAGTTGCGCTGGGCGCGCACCATCCGGTTGTGCCGCGGCGACGGCTACATGGGCCTGCCGGTAACGCATACGGGGTTGTGGGCGCTCGCCGCCGCGCTCACCGGCTACTGGTGGCTGGCGTTGCTTTTGGTCGCGCTACGCCTCCTCACGGGCGTCCTGGTGGGGCGCGGCATCGTCCACAGCCACATCGCGCTCAAGCATTTCTACCTGATTCCGCTATGGGATATCTGGGCGTTCGGCCTATGGCTGGCCGGGTTATTCGGTAAGGAAGTCGTCTGGCGCAACCGCCGGTTACGGCTGAACCAGGAAGGCCGGATTGTGGGGCACTGAAAGTGCCCCGGGCGGGCTGGAAAGCCCGCCCTACTTGTACAATGAGAGAAGCGCTTTCCATCATGATTCAAACCCTGTTTGGCACCCCGCAAGAGGAAGAACCCGGTTTCTTCGAGAAACTGAAGCGCGGCATTGAAAAGACGCGCGCCGGGCTGACCGCGCGCATGGAAGAGGTTCTCGCCTCCACCAAGCACATCGACGAGAACCTGCTGGAAGAGCTTGAATACGCGCTCATCGGCGCCGATATCGGCGTGAAGACCACCGAGGAGATTCTCTCGCGCATCCGCGCCAAGGTGGATCGCCATCTGGTGAACGATGCGAGCGAACTCAAGCAGTTGATCCGCGAGCAACTCCTGGAAGTGCTCAAGGCCACCGAGAAGCCGCCCACGCAAGTCGCCGCGCCGCCCGAAGTGGTGCTGGTAGTAGGTGTGAACGGATCGGGCAAGACCACCACCATCGGCAAGCTTGCCGCGCGCTACAAATCGCAGGGCCGCAGCGTGCTGCTGGCGGCCGCCGACACGTTTCGCGCCGCGGCCATCGAGCAGTTGGAGATTTGGGGCACGCGCACCTCCACCGAAGTCATCCATCAGAAGCCCGGCGCGGACCCCAGCGCGGTTCTCTTCGATGCGTTGCAGGCGGCGCTGGCCCGCCAATGCGACTACGTGATTGTGGACACGGCCGGACGGCTGCACACGAAATCCAACCTGATGGCGGAGCTCGAAAAGATGAGCCGTACGGCGGGGCGCGTGGTGCCGGGAGCGCCGCACGAAGTGCTGCTGGTGCTGGATGCCACCACGGGACAGAACGGACTGGAACAGGCGCGCAAGTTCACCGAAACGAGTGGTGTCACGGGCATCGTGCTCACGAAACTGGACGGCACCGCCAAGGGCGGCATCGTCGTCGCCATCGCCCGCGAACTCAATCTGCCCATCCGTTACGTGGGCGTGGGCGAGCAACTGGACGATCTTTTGCCTTTCGAAGCCGAAAGATTCGTGGCATCCTTGTTTGAGACATGAACTCAAGATATATGCGTGAGGCCCTGGAGCTGGCCTCGCGAGGACGCGGCGCGACCAGCCCGAATCCCATGGTTGGCGCGCTGCTGGTCCGCGAGGGTGAAGTTGTGGGGCGTGGTTTTCACACCTGGAACGGCCTGAAGCACGCCGAGAACGCTGGCGCTGGACGAAGCCGGCGAACGCTCGCGCGGCGCGACGCTCTACATCAACCTGGAGCCGTGTTCGCATCAGGGGCGTACGGGACCTTGCGCCGACGCGCTCATCGCGGCGGGCATCTCGCACGTGGTCGCGGCGATGGAAGACCCCAATCCGCGGGTGGCGGGCGCGGGCTTCCGCAAGCTCAACGCCGCGGGTATCGAGGTGGTGCTGGCCAGAGAGCACACGCGCGAGGCCGAAAAGCTCAACGAAGCTTATTGCCACTTCATGCGCACGGGGAAGCCGCTGGTGATGTTGAAAGCAGCGGTGACGCTGGACGGCAAAATCGCCGCGCCGGAAGATAATCGCGGTTGGATCACCAGCGAAACCGCGCGCGCCAACGTGCAGCAGTTGCGCCACGCCGCCGACGCCATTCTCACCGGCATCGGCACGGTGCTCAACGACGACAGCCTGCTCAACGACCGCAGTGGATTGCCGCGCAGCCGCCCGCTGATGCGCATCGTACTCGATTCGCAACTGCGGCTGCCGCCGGCATCGCGCATGGTGGCGAGCTGCCAGGACGATGTTACGGTAGTGTGCACCTCCGCCGCCAGCCCGGAGCGCCGGCGCGCGCTCGAACAGCACGGCGTGCGCGTGGTCACCTTCGACGGCAAGCACGGCCGCACCGATCTGCGGCGGGTAGTCGAGCTCCTGGCCGGCGAAAAGTGCCTCTCGCTCATGATCGAAGCCGGCAGCAAAGTGAACTGGGCCGCGCTCGAGTTGGGCGTGGTCGACAAGATCTTTTTCTATTACGCGCCCAAGATTCTGGGCGGGATGCAATCGCTGAGCGTGGTGGGCGGCACGGGCCGCCTGCGGCGCGTCGACGCCATCCAGTTCCGCGACGTCACGCTGCACGACATCGCGCCGGACGAATTCGCCGTGGAAGCCTATCTGGTCAAGGACGTCTGAGGGATGTTTACGGGCATCATCGAAGAGTTGGGCGTGGTGGATGGGATGGAGGCGCGCGCGAACGGCGCCCGCATCCGCCTGCGTTGCGGCAAAGTCCTCGACGACGCCGCCATCGGATCCAGCCTCGCGGTGAACGGCGTGTGCCTCACCGCCGCCGAACTGGGCCGCAACGGCTTCACGGCGGATGCGGCCGCCGAGACGCTGCGACGCAGCACGCTGGGCCAGCTCAAGCCCGGCGACCAGGTGAATCTGGAGCGTCCGGTGGCCGCCGGCGGAAGGCTGGGCGGGCACTTTGTGCAAGGGCACGTGGACGGCGTGGGAGAAATCGTGTCGCTGGAGCAGCTGGGTGGCGGCGATTGGTGGCTCAAGGTGCGCGTTCCGGCGGCCCTGGCACGCTACACGGTCGAGAAAGGTTCGCTCGCCATCGACGGCATCAGCCTTACGGTGGCCGCCATCGAGAGCGAAGTGGCCAGCGCCAGCGTCATCCCACACACGTACGCCAATACGGTGTTGAAATTGCGCCGCGCCGGCGATCGCGTCAATATCGAGTGCGACATCCTGGCCAAGTACGTCGAGCGGTTGCTGGGCGGCCGCGCCGGAGGGTCGAGCCTCACCGAAGACAAGCTGCGCGAGTGGGGCTATTAGAAAACCGCGAGTCTTTCTCCCGCACGCGCTACTTCTTTAACTCGCCAACGATTTCGGCGGCCACGCGGCGCGCGGAGGCGACGTCGCCTTTCGCGAAGCTGATGGCCCCCACGCGGGGGTGCCCGCCGCCGCCGTATCGCTCGCAGATGCTGGCCAGGTTGCGCAGCGGCTGGCACTTGGTCCAGGGGTTGGTTCCCACCGAGACCTTGGTGCGGAAACTCGACGTGCTGACCGAAACCGTATAGGTGGATTGCGGGTAGATGTAATACGGAATGAACTTGTTGTAGCCTTCCACGCCGAAGTCGGCGAGATCGAAAAACACGACGCCGTCTTCGGTTCGGCCGCGCTCGCGGATCATTTCAATCGAGCGCAGGTGGCGTTCGTACAACGGCTTGTATTGCTCCTGAATCAGGGGATCGGCGATGATGTCGGCCAGTTTGCGGTGACGCATCCAGCGGATGATTTGCTGCACGGTCTCGGAGCCGTTCACGCTCTCGATGACGAGGGTGAGTTTCATGGCCGGCGTACCCATCTCGACGGCCGATTTCGCGTCGTCGTACTGCGCGCCGTCGATAATGTTGGCCGCTTCCACCAACTCCGCAAGGTCCGGCGCTTCCCAGCCGAATTTCGTCCGCGCCACTTGCGCGATGAACGCCGTGCAGGAGCGGAAGTCGGGGTCGAAGACCTTCCGGCCGCTCGTGTCGCGGCGCCAATGGGCCGCGTCCTCCTCGGTAAGAAACGCGCTCTGGTGATGGTCAAACCACCAGGTCAGGCGCGGATTCGAGGAGTACTTAAAATCGACGATGGCGTTCTCGTCGCCGTCGAAGAGGCGATCGTCGAACTGCTGCGCGGCGGTGTGTGCCATGCCCGTGAAGTGAAACTCGGCGCCGGGGTGGTAGGCGCCTTCCACGAAGCGGCTGAAAAAGGCGGCGGCCGCCGCTCCGTCGAAACAATGGTCGTGATAGAGAACGCGTATCTTCATTCGCAAAACTCACAGAGGTGGAAAACCCTACAGTTTGCTTCAATCGGAGGCAAAATGCAACTGCTCTTTGCCATGATGCTCTGTGCCATGACCAAAGCGCGATCAAAGTCTGCCCGCCTGTGTGTATACTTACGAGAGTCCGAAATAAGGTTTGGTATCTGCGTGCCCGCTGGTACCAATTCTCTTTCGCGAGGAGGGCAACAGCCGATGAGAGCGAGCCGCGGAGTGATGCTGGCAGTCCTGTTGTCAATGCCCACCGGACTGGGTTTGAACGCATTGGCGACAGGCCAACTCACCCTCGAACAGTTCCTCGAGGGCAGCGCCGTTCCCAAAGAGGTGATCGACCGCTTTCTGCGGGGACCCGCCTGGGCGCGGTTTGACCCGGAACTCGGCTACATTCCGGGTAATTATTTGCCGGCGGATGGAATGGACAAGAGCACTACGATCTCTACGGTCCAATCGAACGGCTCGCGCACCTCGTTTCTTTATACCGGCAGGATGTGCCGCATCAGCACGTACGGCGACAGTTTCACGAACGGCAACCAGGTGAACGACGGGGAAACCTGGCAGGAGTACCTGGCCGGGCACTTGGGCGAACCGATTCGGAACTTCGGAGTGGGCGGGTACGGCGTCTATCAGGCCTACCGCAGGATGATTCGAGAGGAACGGACGAAGCACGGGGCGGAAAACCTGATCCTCTACATTTGGGGTGACGATCATATCCGCAGCCTGTTGCGCTGTCGCCATGCCATCGTTTACAAGCACTGGAGCGACCGTGGCGGCACCATGTTCCATGCCAACTTCTGGGCCCACTTGGAGATGAACCTCCAGACCGGCCGGTTTGTGGAGAAGGAGAATCCACTCAATACTCCGGCGGCGCTTTACCGGATGACGGAGCCGCGGTTCATGGTGGAGCGGCTGAAGGACGACCTGGCGCTCCAGCTATACGCGGTGGCGCTGGGGTTTACGCGCGAATTGGACGTCGAGCGCATCAATAAACTGGCGGCCCACCTGGACTATCGCATGGATTGGAGCCGGGAACCGGAACTGCCGCGCCAGGCGCAGGAACTTCTGGACCGATACTCTTTCGAAGCCACCCGGTTCATCCTGGGAAAGGCCCGTGAATTTGCCGGGCGGAACCACAAGAAGCTCCTGATCGTCCTGTTCGATCCGTACCGCGCCATGAAGGAAATGCGCGAGAGCGGGACGCGCTACGATCAGCCGGTCGTCGATTACCTGAAGCAGGAGAGGTTCGACTACTTCGACATGAATGAGGTCCAGCTCCGCGATTTCGCCCGCTATCGCATCCCCTTCCAGGATTACATGAAGCTATACTTCATCGGCCATTACAATCCGCGCGGAAACCACTTCTTCGCCTACTCGATCAAGGACAAAATCGTCGCATGGCTCGACCCGAAACCGGTTCCCTACCGGAACAGAGACGAGGCATCCGTCGATTTCAAGGGATACCTCCAGCCCGTGCGTTGAAGCCGCTTGCCGGTGCGACCTGCAGGTTTCCGGCGAGCGCCAGCCTGGCGCTTTCAGGATGTGTCCGCCGAACTCATGCTGTGCTCGGTGCGCTGTCAGCCCTTTGGCTCAATGCCGATTCGGTCGCTGACCACCGCTCGGATGCGTCGCTTGCAGGGAACCACTGCAACCTGGCGACTGCACCCCGGCAAAATGCCACCCGGCGCCATGGCGGAGAAGTTGTGACGAAGCGAGCCGGTATGGTCTACTTTCTTACATGAAACGGTATTTGACGATCGCGATGTGGGCCGTTCTGCCGTGCCTGGCGCAAGTGGACATCCAGCAGCAGGCCGACCGCATGAACATCACCATCAACGGCGCCGCCTTCTCCACGTTTTTCTACGGCGCCGATACTCCCAAGCCCTATTTGCATCCGCTGCGCACGGCCTCCGGCAAGATTGTCACGCGCGGCTACCCCATGGAGAACATCGAGGGCGAAAGCAAGGATCACCCGCACCACCGCGGCTTGTGGTTTTCGCATGGCGACGTGAACGGCTTCGACTTCTGGGCCAACGAGGCGCGCCAGAAAGGACCGAAAAAAGGCAGGATTGTCCTCGACAAAGCCGGCCCCGTCGCGGGCGGCAAGAAGAAAGGCACGCTTCACGCCACCTTCAACTGGCAGGACCCGCAAGGCAACACACTGCTCAAGGAAGACCGCAAGATGACCTTTTACGCCGACCGCGACCGCCGCGTCATGGACGTGTACATCACGCTCACGGCCATGGTGGACGTCAAGTTCGGCGACACCAAGGAAGGCACCTTCGCCATCCGCCTGGCCACGCCGCTCGAAGAACCGTCGCCCAAGGCCAAGGGCGTGACGCGCACCGGCAGAATGGTGAACGCGGAAGGTCTCACGACCGAGAAGAACGTTTGGGGCAAGCGCTCGGCGTGGGTAGACTACGAAGGCGAGCTGGAAGGCGAAAAACTGGGCATCGCCATTCTGGACCATCCTTCGAATCCGCGCCATCCCACTTACTGGCACGCGCGCGGCTATGGCCTGTTCGCCGCCAACATCTTCGGCGTGCGCGAATTCACCCGCGACAAGTCCAAGGACGGAAGCCTCATCCTGGAAAAGGGGAAGAAACTGCGTTTTCTCTATCGCGTCGTGATCCACCCCGGCGACGCCCACTCCGCGCAAGTGGCACAGGAGTTCAAGAAATTCAGCCGCTTGAAGTAGCGCGGCGCGCAAGTTGACCACACCACCGTGTGGCGCTGGGTTCAGCGGTATGCCGCGGAGATGGAGCAACGGCAGGCCGGCGCCACCGCATGCCGGCCAAGCAGTCCTGGCGCGGCGAACCATCCACCAAATCTTCGACCTCGCCGCAGGCCGCTAGGTACGTCAGTTCGGAAGTTCACTTACGTATTGCCAGGGCGGAGATCCGCCCCGTCGGCGCACTGCTTGACTACATGAGCCGGCTTCTCCCCTGTGATGCAGAAGCGGCGACAGGTGGTTCCGCGGATTGCCGATGGTGCCGTGGATGGTTTCCGAGTGCCTACTATCCGAGAGATCTTGCCTCCGGAATCCAGCGCGGCAACGCCGGTTTCCATGACTTCAGGATGCCAGTGCGTCCAACACCGCCTTGCGGTTCTTGGCTATAACCGCGAGGTACGCACGGGTCGTTGCGTCGGGTTTTCTCCGTCCTTGCTCCCATTCCTGTAACGTTCTCTGGTTTATGCAAAACATGCGCGCAAACTCCGCTTGCGACATTCCCGTCTTGGTCCGGATGCGCTTTACATTGACCTCGTCGGGCAGCGCGATACGCCGTGTTGGCAGTCTCACGTGACCCTTCACGTGGGCCAGAATTTCTTTTGCGCTCTGCTCCAGCTCCATGCCGAGCTTGGTACGCCTCTTAATCCCAGTCTTCAAAATGCGCACACCCATGATTATCCGCCTTCCTTTGCTGCTTTCTTGATCCGTGCCGCGAGTCTTGCGAGGACGTTCTGATCGGCCGCCGTAAGGGTCTCCTTTCGAGATTTGGCGTAAATCGCAGCCATGTAGGTCCTCCCCGGTTCGGCCAGATAGAAATAAACGACACGAAAACCGCCGCTCTTCCCCTTGCCTCGCCGGGCCCAGCGAGCCTTGCGAAAGCCGCCCGTGCCCGGGATGACTGGATGATCTTCCGGCGCACAGGCGATATAGAACTCCAGCGCCATCCGCTCTTCCTCGTTCAGGAGCGCCGAGACCTGAGATTCGTATCCCGACAGGCTTACGATTTCAGCGATCACGTTCTTAACTGTACGGCATTGACGTATAGCTAGTCAAATGCGTTTAGCCACTGGGACGTATAGTCGTTTTAACCCGGCCAATGTCCTGAGCGTGGTCGGCTGACGGTCATCCTGCAGTAATCAACTTTGACGCAAAACGCTGCCGCGACCTGGCCGCAGCTACTTGCGATCCCCGGCACCTCATGGCCGGGAGAATACGTGCGCGAAATTCTGAAACAGAGTGCCAAGCCCGTCTCCGGTCCGCTTTCGGCGGGTCGAAGGTGCTCCAGCACGGTAGCCTCACGGCACGTACAATAGTCGCTTGTTCAAGATTGGTTACGCCGGCGGAGGAAGCTTCCGGATTTGGGCCGCGGCGCTGCTGTCGCTCCTGGCGGTTGTACAGGTCACCTCCGTCCTCAACGAGAGCGCTACTTTCGATGAGGCCGCGTACGTGGCCGCCGGCTACAGTTATCTCAAGACCGGCGACTTCCGTTTGAATCCCGAGCACCCGCCGCTGGCCAAGCTGCTCAACGCGCTGCCCCTTCTTTGGTTCCAGCCGGACCTCCCGCTGGGGCACCCCAGTTGGGCCAGAGCCTACCTGCGGGACTTCGAGGAGGTCTTTCTATACAAGAACCGTATTCCGGCCGATGCCCTGTTGTTGGCGGCCCGCGGCGTGACCATTATTTTCACGCTCCTGTTCGCCATGGTGGTGGGACTTTGGACGCGACGGCATTTCGGCGCGCCCGCCGCGCTTCTGGCGCTGTTTCTGTTCTCGACCGATCCGAACATCATCGCCCACGGCCGGTATACCACCAATGACCTCCTGATTGCGCTGTTCTTCTTCCTGGCAGTGATGGCGTGGACCGAGTATCTTCTCCGAAGGCGTGTGCGGGATCTGGGCTGGTCCGGCCTGGCGCTGGGTCTGGCGCTGCTCACCAAATTCTCCGCCGTCCTGCTGGTCCCCGTCTACATGGCCCTCTACTTGTGCCGGGCGTGGCAGGAGCAAGATCGGGCTTCCCCACCACCGGCGTCCCCGACGCGCCTATCCGTCGAGCGGTTCTTCCTATCGATGCTGGTGGTGGCGGTCATCTCGGTGGCGTTGATTCTGCCCGCGTACGCATTCAAATTGAGTCTGTGCGAGAAGGGTGGGACCCCCATTGCTCCAGGTGTCCCATGCTCTCTCTCCGATGTGGCGAACCCGCGGAACCCTTCCGGGCACTTCCTGGCGACCTTGGCCAGGGCGTTTCACCTGCCGGATCATCCGTACCTGGTAGGGCTGTTCATGCAGTTCCAGCACAATGAAGGAGGACACGCGTCGTACCTGCTCGGGCAGCAGTCGCGGGAGGGATGGTGGTACTACTATCCGGTGGTGTTTCTGGTGAAGACGCCGACCGCCGTGCTGGTGCTGGCCGCGTTCGGATTTGCCGTGGGTGTGGGCGCGCTAAGACGGATTGGTCTCGCGGGCCTGGGTGCCTTGCCCTTCCGCTGGATCGCACTGGTGGCGCCCATCCTGATCTACTTCGCATCGGCCATGACCAGCCGGATCGACCTGGGCGTGCGGTATCTTCTCCCCATCTACCCTTTCCTGATGGTGCTGATCGCGGCCCTGTTTCTGCGCTTGCGAGAGGGCCGGTTCCGCCGCGCGTTTCCTTTCCTGCTGGCGCTGATCCTGGTAGTACAGACGGCCGAATCCGCCGCCATCTACCCGGACTACCTGTCGTTCTTCAACACGGTCTCGGGCGGATCCGCCCACGGCGCGCGCTATCTGCTCGACTCCAACATTGACTGGGGCCAGGACCTGAAAAGGCTGAAAGATTACCTGGACGCGAACCGGGTTGAATCCGTCTGTCTTATGTATTTCGGGATGGCGCCGCCGTCCTATTACGGCATCACCAGCGTCTCCTTGCCTCAGACTGCGGATATCGAGGCAAGAAAGGAACTGAACTGCGTGGCGGCCATCAGCGTTACGCTTCTTCACGACCTGTACTTGTCCCCGGGAAGCTATAGCTGGCTGCGACAACTGACGCCCAGGGCGAGGATCGGGCAGTCCATCTACATTTACGATCTGCGGCAGGACAGGCGCCGCGAGGGACGCCTCTACTGCAGTTGATAAAGTCGAAAATCCCCGCTCCGGGCGACCTCACTGATACCCCACAAGCCGGGCTTCTCAACAAAATCCCTGGCGTGGAAATCCGAGTCCGTGGTCAGAATGTAGTGAACGCCATGCGCCTTGAATTCCCCGATGGCGGCGCGGCGCAATCCGGTGGGCCGCAAGGCGTCGTGGTCTTCGGTTCGCTCCGCCAGGTCCCTCCATACGCCGGTCTCCGGTAGCCCCTGGAGCCGGAGTGGAACGGGACCCTGATCCGGGGAAGACTCGATGGACGCGCTGTCCAGCCCGGCGTACCCTCCCAGATCCACTTCCACGCTCATGCCGGCCTTCCGGTCCTGGCCGCTCCTCCAGAACGTGACCGGATTGTTGTCGAAGGCCGCTTGTACATGAGAGGGATTGGGACGCGCGCGCAGCCGCCATGCAGGCGCGCGAGGCAGTTCACGGCCTTGATGAAACAGGCGCAGTTCGTGGATGGTCCACTCGGATTCACCGGCGGCGGTCACGACGATTCGAATGGCGCGCAACCGTTCGCCCGGAAATCGAAAGAGCCGGTGCCGGGTGGGGCGCCGGTCAGGCGTCATGGCCACTCGCAGGGCCTCCCACAGTTCCCGGTTCAGCTCGCCGCGCCCGGAAACCAGAACCTCGCGGGAGGTGTAGGCGGCCGGGACTGTACGCACCGTGAAGATCCTGCCGCCGGGGGGCACCAGTTGCTCGAGTCTCCGGGTGATCGCGTAGGCGGGCAGCCGGGATGCCAGGAAGTCCTCTTCCGGCCGCAGGCGCAGCGCCGCGCGAAGTTGGACGGTCTCCACCCGCCAGGCCCCGGGGTCGCAGTAGGCTGCCACAATGCGGGGGTACGAGAGAAACAGGTGGACAGCCAGCAGCAGGAGGCCCAGGACCCTCGTTTCGATGAAAGCCAATCCCATCCCCAGCGAGATGTACGGCAGGCAGGGGATCAAGAAGCGCGTGCCGATGTCTAGCGGATATGTGATGCCGAAAACCGCTCCCGCCAAAAGCAACTGCCGGCCCGCGCGCCTTCGGAGGGTGAGCAGCGCGACCGGGGCGAGCAGGAACAGGGGTCCCGTGAGGCCTCCCAGCGTGCCGCCGAGGATGGTGGTGTCAAGCGGGATTTCGAGCTTGTTCCGGATATCGCCGTAAGTTCGGGTCTGGCGCAGATAATCCCGTTCCAGTGAGACGGTGACGGTCGAGTTGGGAAACCAGCGGTTGCAGAACGGCGAGACCGGGTTGCCGTTGACCATCCAATTGCGGACCAACCACGGCGCGGTCATCAGGGTGGCGCACGCCATGACCAGCTATCAGTGGGCGCAAGGCCGGCTGGCGCGCCCGGATGAGTTTCCAGCCCAGGAAACCCAGGGCAAAAGGCACCCCTACCAGGCCGGCGTAAGCCACGGCGCCGGCCCAGCCCGCCAGCAGTCCGATGGGGACCAGCAGGGCGGTGCCACGCTTCAAATCCCAGATCTGGAGCAGGTGGAAGAGCGTGAACAGGATCGCGGCCAGGGCCACATCGGTGACCGCGCTGGAGCCGTCCACCCCGACGATGGGGCTTGCGAATGTGAATAGCGCGCCGAGCACACCGGCCTTGGCAAACCCCATGCGGCGCGCGTAAGCCAGCATGAGCAGCGGCAGGGCCAGCAGAAATGCGAAATGTACCAAGGCCGCCGACGAGTGCCTGCCCAAGGTGAAGGCGAAGAGGAACAGCATCTCCAGACCCTGTGGCGAACCGGCACGCAGGTCGGTAGGCACGCGGGCGAGACCGTGGTCACGAGCATACCTGGCCACCAGTTCCAGGTGCCTGCCGGAGCCTTCCGGGCTATGTTCCGGCGCCATGGCATACAGCCCATAGAGCACGGCGAAGCCCGCAAAACCGGCCAGAAAAACAATTTTCCAGAACCGGGCGTAGTCCGGAAGCGGTTCGCCCGGAGCACGATTTCTCCCCTCCCAGACGAAGATTCCGATGAGTATTGCGCCACAGCCAACAAATGCGCCCCGGCCCGCGAGCCCGCCAGTCGCCAGCAGGAACACCAGCAGGCTGAGACAGCCCGATCCCAGCAGGAAGGCCAGCAGGAGTTCCTCACCACGGTACAGCTTGACGGCGAGCCGCCACAGGAGCAGCTTGCCCGCGGCCACCGCGACCGTGACGGTGAAGCCGGCGGCTATCAGAATGCTCAGGGCTTGCCACATGATTCGACAAATCCGGCGCGGTAAAGTGTAAAACCGAGCTTGGCCCCGTCGCTTTCATCAACATAGAGCTTGTCGGCCTGGATGACCACGCGCGTGTACTCTTTCGTGCTCAACCAGGACGCGGGGACCAGCTTTTCGAAATGCCGGTTACCGGGCTTGGCGCAGTACATTTCTCCCAAGAGCCGCTGGTTGACGCGGAACGAGATGGTGACAGGACCGGTTTGAGCCAGCGTGGCGCCGACCACCCCGAAGTCCGCAGCGAACTTCTGATGCCCGGTGCAGTTCAGGATGAACCTTAATTCGGGCCGCTCGTAGGTCCAGCGCCAGCCGCTCCCTTCGGGGGTGGCGCTAATGTCTTTGACGATGTATTCCGCCGCGTCCCACGCGTTCATCTCCGCGAAAGGCGAGTCCCGTTCCCAAGACGATAGATTTGGGGAGTACTGCGGCGGAGGCGGGTAGCTGTCCGGGGCGTGGACGCAGCCCGTCGCGAGCAGCAGGGGGAGGAATGCGAGGAAGACCTGAGGCCGCGGCAAGCGTTGAGTATACCCTATCCCGGCGGCGCCGCCGCCAGAATCTCCCGCACGTTGCGAAGAACTTCGTCCACCGTGATGGCTTCCAGACAGAGGCTCCGCGCGCAGGGGGATTTCTTGGCGTTGTACACCGAGACGCACGGGGAGCAGGCGAAGTGACTATACAGGCACCGGGCGTGCGGATTGATGGGGCTGTACAACGCGGGAGTCTCCGGACCGAACAGAACCACTGTCGGCAGCCGGAGCAAGGCCGCAAAATGGGCGGGCCCGCTGTCGTTGGTGACCATGGCGTGCGCCTCAGAATACAGGGCCAGCAATTCGAGAAACGTGGTGCGCCCGGCGAAGCTGACTGAGCGCGGGCTTTGCAGCCGGTCGAGGATGGCTTGGGCGTCCGCCTGTTCCGCGGCTGTTCCGGTGATCACCAGGCTGAGGTTCGGGTACTCCTGAAGCAGGCGGCCGGACAACTCGGCGAAATAGGGCAGCGGCCACCGGCGCAACGGAAAAAGGTCCGAAGAATTTGGGTTGATCAGGACGATGCGCGTTTCCGTGGAGGCCAGGTTGACCCCGGCTTCGGCCAGGTTGCGCCGCACCGCCTCACGCTCGGACGGCGTGGGCTGGTGAAACGGAATCCGCAAGTCCCGCGAATGGATTGCCCGCCTGGTGTTCAGGCCCTTAGGGTCCGGCGCCAGAAGCGCTTCGACCAGGGCCATGAAGGCGGCGGCCGTGTGCACGTGCGGTGAATAGGCCACCGCATGCGTGAGCAGCCTTCCTCGCCCCAGCCCTTCGTTCGTAAAACGGTGAAAGCCGACCCGGTTTCCGCGGCACACCAGGAACGCCAGGATCGCGCCAAACCGGCTGAAGAAATCCATGTCGATGGTGGTGTCGATGCCTTCGCGGCGAAGACGCCGCAGCAGCCTCGCGCAGCTTAGGAGCATTCGCAGCGGGGAGGAGACGTCGACTGCCAGGACCTTCTCCGGCGTCGTCATGGTCTCGAGGATGGCCCGATGGGGACCAAAAGTCAGGAACCACAGCTCCAGGCCGGGGACTTTCCTCTTGAGCGCCTCGATGGCCGGATAAGCCAGTACCGTGCTGCCCATTTCGGAGAGTTTGATGACCAGAATCTTGCGAGGAGGCGGCAGCTTGGTCCGGCCGATGAGGCGGGAGGGAAGACGTAGCAGACTCAGACACCAGCACAGTGGCAATCCGGCATAGCGGTCGACGAACCGCATGGTATCCACATTGATCATGTTCGCTCCGGCCCTCGCTGCCGGCCGCCGGGGCGGCGGAATGTATACGATACCCGACTCACGGCTCTGGGGACAAGCTGGGTAGGTTGGCAGGCCGAGAAGATCCCCCGATGGTGGCCTGAGCGGAGTTCTTCAAACGGCGGCAGAGCGAGCCCGAGCGCAGCACTGCCGCCGCGGAGGTTGATGGGATCCTGATGCTGCCCGAAAGGCCCAGCAGGAGATGCTGGTTCACGCACCCAGGAGCCTGAGTCGGTCCCTTCCTGGACCGCTGGAGTCGCGCGTCACGAAAAAAATCAGAGAAACGGATCTAAGGGAGGCGGTTGGATGTATAATCGATGGCGGCCAGGAGGCTAACGGGAATCCTGGATGAAACCATCACTCGTAATTACCTTGAGTTTATGTGTTTCGCTGGGCGTTGGGGCTCAGCAACCCTCTTCCTCGCTGGACAGTTTCAGTTACGCCCGCTACTTTACCGAGAGTCCACTCTCGGCAAGCGCCACTGCGACTGTGGATACATCGACGTGCACTGCCTCGGTTAGCGGGGTGGATTCGCGCCAGCCCACACGCGCGTTCACTTTTGTTTGGGGCGACGGTGCCTCCACCACAGGTTTCTTTCCGCAAACGCATCGCTATGCCGAGTGCCAGCGCAACTACATAGCCGAGGTCAAGCCGGATTATGGCAACGGCCCGCAGGAAGGCGCGCTTGTCCGCGTCAGGTTCCTCCCCCCAGCTACTCGGTCCAGCGGGTCTTCGACACGAAACTTACCCCGGTCGAATTCCCGCCGTCCTACTCGACGCTCTCGACAAGACTCTATGCGGTTCCAACCGGCCTGGTGCCAATAACCAAGCTGCCCGGCGTCTCGAGCGACGTCGCCGCGTACGCCTTGTCGGTAGCGGCATCCATCCAAAAGGACTTTGTGAACGACAATGCCTACCCGCGGGGAGGCGTTTTCCGGCAGGTGGTCTATCAAGCGTCCACGCCGTCGGCGGGGCTCTACTCGCTCTGGTTCACAGATCCGATCGCCTTCGTGATCGCCTATGACCTGAAGACGATTCTCTGGAGCTCATTCATCCACGAAATGGGCCATAACTTCACTCTTAACTCGCCCGCGGATTTCTACTTTGGAGGCAGGATTGACGGCGATGCCAATGCCATCTACTCGGAAACCATGGCGCAGATCTTCCAACACGCCACCATCCACGAGATGACCCGGCGGTATCGAGAACTGGGGTTGAGTGAGGACCTCATGACCGATATCGCCGACGACGCGCTGGCCACCTGCTCGGGCCTGGCCGGCGGCTACGCCAACTACTTGTCCAACGGCCGCAATTTCACTTCCTGGAACGATTCCCGGACGGCGCAGGATGAGACCCTCCGGACTTTCCTGACCCTAGCCTATGTCTTCCTGAGGGAGGGCGCCGCGGATCCGGATGGATACCGCCTGCCGGTGAAGCGGATGATGGAGTTTCTGCAACTGTGGAACGCGGCGTGGCAAAATTCGTACGGCCAGCAAACCAACTCCCCGGGAGCGGAGACGTTTCGTTCCACGATGATGGTCGCAGCCATCTCGCACGGTCTTCAGCGGGACATGCGCACGGTCTTCCGCGACCTCAAGTTCCCGATTGACGACATCGCGTGGAACAGCATGAACGGAGCCAACCTGGACACCCAGCCTTCCACGACGACCCTCAATGCGCCGGGAGACGGCGGCCAGTTCCACATCGATGTGCGGCCAGCGGATAGCGGGGCCTCCTGGACCGCACGCAGCGAGCAGTCCTGGGTAAGTCTGGAGTCCGGCACGGCGCGTCGCGGCGCCGCAACGCTGGTCTTGACCGTGGAGGCCAACCCAAGTCTCGAAGCAAGGACCACGCGGGTCAGCATTGGCCGGCAGTCGGTCGAGATCCGCCAACAGGCGGCCGCGCCGCGCGTGCTTTCCGGCAACGGGGTGGTGAACGGCGCGTCGTTTGCGCCGGGGATGGTGGCCGGCTCGTGGGTCACCATATACGGCAGCGGCCTGGCGGCCACCACGCGGGCCTGGCGCGCGGACGATATCGTCAATGACCAACTGCCCACGATGTTGGATGGCGTGCAGGTAAAGATCGGCGGCAAGCCGGCGTTCGTCTACTTCATTAGTCCTGCACAGATCAATGTGCAGGCACCGGAGGGGACGGCCGGGGGGGCGGTCCCGGTGGAAGTAACCCGGGAGAGTCAGAGTTCAGCGGTAGTCATGGCGGAGTTCAAGACCACAGCGCCGGCCTTGTTCAGCTACGCGGCCGGCTCCCTGTTGTTCCCCGCCGCGGTGCATCTCGACGGAGTGGTGGTCGGCGACCCTGCACTCGCGCCAGGCACCCGCCGCGCGTCGGGTGGTATGCGCCTTCTACTTTACGGCACCGGCTTCGAGCCCTCGGTCGCGGGCGTGGTGGTCAGGACTGCGGTCCCGTCATCGCGGCCCGTACGTGTCCTGGTGGGTGATAAGGAGGCTGTGGTCGAATATGCGGGGCTGGTGGGGCCGGGCCTGTTTCAGATCAACGTCAAGCTGCCGGACCTGCTGCCCGGCACGCATGCCCTTACCCTCGACGTTGCCGGCGTGAGATCCCCTCCTGGTCCGGTGCTACCGGTGGAGTAGTCCGGTACATGAGTCTTACGACCAGTCCAGCACCACCTGGCGGGAATTTCCGGACAGCATCTTTTAGAAACATTTCGTGAAGTCCGTGTAGTAAAAGCAGTGCTTGGTCACCGGGCGGATGTCCAGGCCGCCTAGGCAGGCAGGCCGAAAAGGTCTCACACGGGCGGCACGTCTCGGGCCGCGTTTTGCCGATGGTAAACTGTTGGGCGTGATGCGGGCCATCCTGTTTGCCTGGGCCTGGTGGGCCTGTGCCGCGCCCCCGCCTTTTTACGCTGACAAGAGCGATCTGCTCTACTACCTGGACGGCGCCGGACGACGTCACGAGGTGCGTTCGAAGCGGGATTGGAGCAAGCGCCGCCGCGACATCGCCGCCAACATGGAGTTGGTCATGGGCGCGCTTCCGCGGCGCACCGAAGAACCGCTGGCCGTCGAAAAGATCGAAGAGGTTCGCACCGCTACTTACACGCGCACCAAACTCACGTTCGTCGCGGAGAAGGGCGACCGGGTGCCTGCCTACTTGCTGGTTCCGCACCGGCGCAAGGGCCGCCTGCCGGCCATGCTCTGCCTGCATCAGACCACGCGCCCCGGTAAAGCCGAACCGGCCGGACTCGCCGGACTCCCCAACCTGCATTACGCCCACGAACTTGCCGAGCGCGGCTACGTGGCGCTCGCGCCCGACTACCCGAGCTTCGGCGACTACCCCTACAAGTTCGACGATCCGCGGTACGTGAGCGGAACCATGAAGGGTATCGTCAACCATCGCCGCGCCGTGGATCTGCTGGTGTCGCTGCCCGAAGTCGATCCGCAACGCATTGGAGTTATCGGGCACTCGCTGGGCGGCCACAATGCGCTGTTCGTGGCCGTCTTTGACCAGCGCATCAAAGTAATCGTCACCAGTTGCGGCTTCACCTCGTTCCGCAAGTATTACGGCGGCAACCTCACCGGCTGGACCAGTCCGCGCTACATGCCGCGCATCGCCACCGTCTACGAAAAGTTGCCCGGGAAAGTGCCCTTCGATTTCACCGAAATTCTCGGCGCGCTCGCTCCGCGCCCCGTTTTTATTAACGCGCCCACCGGCGACAGCAACTTCGAAGTTACCGGCGTCCAGGATTGCGTCACCGCGGCCCGGCCCGTCTACGAGCGCATCTTCCGCGCCCCGGACCGCCTCATCGCCGTCCATCCCGAGGCGAAGCACGACTTCCCGCCCGAGGTCCGCCGCCAGGCCTACGCCTTCCTCGACCGGTGGTTGCAGCTACACTGAAGGTAAGAGCTCACCTATGAGAAGAATCCACTTGGCGGGGGCAGTTTCCCTCGCGGCAGTAGTTTTGTCTTGTCGCCTCCGCCGAGACAGTCGCGCCGTCACGCCCGCGCACCGGCCCCGTCCAAATCCTGCGCTCGTCTGAAATCAAGCCCGGCATGCACGGCTACGCCTGGACGGTGTTCACCGGCGACCAGCCCGAGGCGGTTCCGGTGGAAATCATCGGACTCTGGAAGAACGCCTGGGGGCCCCAGCAGGACATCATTATCGGCAAGCTCGGCGGCAAAGCCAAGACGACCAACGTTGCCGCTGGCATGAGCGGCAGCCCCGTCTACATCGACGGCAAGCTGGTGGGAGCCATCGCGTTGCGTCTCAGCGTGTTCTCGCCGGACGCCATCTGCGGCATCACGCCCATCGAGCTGATGCTCGAAATCAACGACTTCGACACCACCCGCCCCGCCGGCGCCCGCACGCCCGACAAGCTTCCCGCTCGCGCCGCCCTGCACGTCCCGGCGGGACTGATCGAGCAAACCGTCTCCGCCGGAGCGCAGAGCGCCCCCTTTTCGGAAGCCACCATGGTGCCCATCGAGACGCCGCTGCTTTTCTCCGGATTCCACGAGGACGTGCTGCGCGAGTTCGGGCCTTTGTTCCAGCAACTGGGGCTTAAGGCGGTGCAGGGGGGCGCGAGCGGCGCGCTCACCAGCGCCGCGCCCGCGCCCGGTTGGCGCAAATCGCTGGGCCCGGGCGACGTGGTCGCCGGCGTGCTGGTCTCCGGCGACATGAGCGTCACCGGCCTCGGCACCGTGACTTACAACGACGGTAAACGCGTGCTGGCCTTCGGGCATCCGTTCTTCAACCTGGGACCGCTCAACTTGCCTATGAGCAAGGGCGAAGTGTTGATGGTGCTCTCCTCCGCATATGCGCCCACCAAGATCGCCAACGCCACCGAAATCGTCGGCGCGCTGCACCAGGACCGTCATAGCGGCATCATGGGCGTGCTCGGCGAAACCGCTCCCACCATCCCGGTGAAGGTCCGCGTGCGCAGTTTCGATCAGGACAACCAGATCCGCAAGGAGAAAACGCTGCGCTTCCAGGTGGCCGTCGAGCAGAAGTGGACGCCCGCCCTGATGACCTTCACGCTCTACAACTCGATTTCCGGGTTGAACGATTTCGCCGAGGAGGCCACCTACCGCTTGCACGCCACCGTGGATGTGGATGGCATGGCGCCGCTCTCGCTCTCGACCATGCAGGCGCAAGGCGAGATGCCCATTCCCGCTCCCCTGCTTCTGGCCGGATGGTGGGGAGACAAATTCGGCCGCTTGTTTTCGAACGCCGTGACCATGCCGAAACTCAAAGCGGTGAACGCCACCATCGATCTGCTACCCCAGCGCCGCATCGCCTCCATCGAGCGCGCCTGGATCGCGCGCAACGAGGTAGCGCCCGGCGAGGCGATCCCCGTCAAGGTCTTCCTGCGTCCCTACCGCGGCGAGCGCATCGAGAAGAACTTCACGTTACGGGTGCCCCTCATGCTGCCCAAGGGCGAACATCGCATCCTGTTGAGCGATGCCGACACGCTCAATCGCATGGGACTCGCCGCCGGCATGATGAACCGCTACCTGGAACTGCCGCAGACCGTCGCGCTCATCAACCAGGAGCGCGCCAACAACAAGCTCTACGCCGCTTTCGTCGAAGCGCGACCAGCCGTCTATAGCGACGACAAAGCGCTGCCCAGCCTGCCCGCCTCCGTGCTCAACGTGATGCAGAACGGGCGCACCTCCAACCGCCACCTGCTCACTTCCGCGGAAAGCGCCATCGAGCAGGCGGCCATCCCGTTCGACTTCATCGTCAGCGGCAGTTACTCGCTGCGAATCACCGTCAAGTAAATCCCAACGCCATGCGCCAATCCACCTTTCTTTGCGCCGCCCTGCTGGCGGCAGCCGCTTACGCCAATGCAGGCCAGACGCGTGTGTGGTCCGCCGGCGAACGCGAAGAGTTTGAAAAAGGCGCCATCCAGCGCCTGTCGCTTTCCAGCGACGGCAAGCTCGCGCTCGCGCCGCGGCTGAAGGAGATCTTCGATTCTTCCTCGCCCTATCTCTGGTCCGTCGCGCGCGATTCAAAAGGCAATCTCTACGCGGGTGGCGGCGGCGCGGGCGGCTCCAAGACCAAGCTCTACGTCGTTCCGAGCGGCGGCGCGGGCAAGCCACTCGCCGAGCTCGACGGCATGGACATCTACGCGCTCGCCATCGACAAGCAGGATCGCGTCTACGCCGCCACCTCGCCCGACGGCAAAGTCTATCGCGTGGCCGCCGACGGCAAAGTCGAGATGTTCTACAATCCCGGTGCGAAGTACATCTGGGCGATGGCATTCTCTCCGGCGGGCGATCTCTACATCGCCACCGGCGATCAAGGCGAGATTCACCGCGTCACCGCCGCGGGCCAAGGCGCGGTGTTCTTCAAGACCGACGAAACGCACGCGCGTTCGCTGGCAATCGACGCGCGCGGGAATCTGATTGTGGGCACCGAACCGGGCGGATTGATCCTGCGCGTAACGCCCGCGGCCGAGGGCTTCGTGCTCTATCAGGCCGCCCGGCGCGAGGTGACGGCCGTGGCCGTCGCCCCCGACGGCGCCATTTACGCCGCTGCGGCCGGCGCCCGCACCGTCGCTCCCGCGCTCATGATTACGCCCACGCCCGTTCCCGCCGCCACCCCCGCCGTACCCGTGCCAGCCGCCCACGCCGCACCGCGCGCACCAGGCGTTCCTCCACCCAGCTTTGCCCCCGGCGCCGCGTCGCTCACCGGAGGCTCGGAAATTTATCGCATCGAAAAAGATGGCTTCCCGCGCAAGTTTTGGAGCCACCCGCAGGAAATCGTTTACGCGCTCGCCATCGACCGCGCTGGACGCGCCATCGCCGGCACCGGCAACAAAGGCAACATCTACCGCCTGGATTCCGAACTGCTCTCGACGCTGCTGGTCAACACCGCGCCCACGCAGATCACGAGTCTGGTCTCCAGCCCCGCCGGTGAGTTGTACGCCGCCTCGGGTAACGTCGGCAGAGTGCTCGCCATCGGCCCTGGGCTCGAGAAAGACGGCGTCATCGAGAGTGAAACCTTCGACGCCAAACTGCATTCGCTGTGGGGACGGCTCGAGTGCAAAGCCGCGTTGAATGGAGGCCGCATCGTGGTCGCGACACGCAGCGGCAACCTGGACCGCCCGCGGCACAATTGGAGCGCGTGGTCGGGGCCCATTTCGGCGCTCGATGGCGGACGCATCAGTTCGCCCGCGGCCCGCTTCATTCAATGGCGCGCCACCATCGAACAGGCTCCCGACGGTCATTCGCCGCAGCTCGATTTGGTCTCGGTTGCCTACCTGCCCATGAACATTGCGCCCGTTCTTGAAGAGATTGAGATCACCCCGCCTAACTACAAATTTCCGCCGCAAAGCCTCATGCTGACGCCGTCGCAGTCCATCACGCTGCCGCCTCTTCCGCGCCGCAATCGCCCCGCCGCGCCGCAGCTAAGCATCTCCTCCGGCGCGTCTTCCGCCACCCTGCAGTATGCCAAAGGCTTCCTTGGCGCACGCTGGGCCGCGCGGGACGAAAACGGTGACGACCTCGTCTCGAAGCTCGAAATCCGCGGCGCCTCCGAAACGGAGTGGAAACTCCTCAAAGAGAAGATCGCCGACAAGTACCTCGCCTGGGATTCCACAGCCTTCCCCGACGGCGAATACTACGTCCGCGTCACGGTTTCCGATTCGCCGGATAATCCCGCGGACCAGGCGCTCACCGCGCGGCTTGAAAGCGACCGCTTTACCATCGACAACACGCCGCCCGAAATCTCGGCTCTCGCCGCCGAATTCGACGCGGGTTCTCTCAACGTGCGCTGGAGGGCCCGCGACGCGCGCAGCGTCATCGAACGCGCCGAATACTCGCTCGACGGCGGCGAGTGGATGATGGTGGAGCCAACCACCAAACTCATGGACGCGCGCGATCTTAGCTTCGCCGTGCGCATCGGCGAGGTCAAAGCCGGCGAACACACCATCGCCGTCCGCGCCGCCGACGAGTTCGACAACCAGGCCGTGGCCAAGGCCGTCGTGAAGCCGCAGTGAAACGTTTGATCGCGCGAATCGCCGTCGCCGCGCTGCTGGTTGCGGCCACCGCCTTTTCCGCGCCGGCCGATCTGGAAAGCGCTTTCCGCAATCCGCCGGAATCCGCCCAGCCCTGGGTCTACTGGTTCTGGATCGACGGCAACATCACGCGCGCCGGCATCACGGCCGACCTCGAAGCCATGCACCGCGCCGGCATCCGCGGCGTCATCATCATGGAAGTGGACGTGTTCGTGCCGAAAGGCCCCGTGCGCTTCCTCTCGCCCCAGTGGCGCGAGATGTTCCAACACGCCACCCGGGAGGCGACGCGCCTGGGCATCACCATCGACATGAATAACGACGGCGGCTGGTGCGGCAGCGGAGGCCCCTGGATCACGCCCGAGCTCTCCATGCAGATCGTGGTATCGAGCGAAATGCGCCTTAGCGGTCCGCGTCTCTTCTCCGGCATGCTGCCGCAACCCAAAGCCACCAACGGCTTCTACCGCGACATCGCCGTGGTGGCCTTCCCCACTCCGCCCGCCGACTCGCGGCGCATGGCGGACGCCGGAGCGAAGCTCACCCGCGGCAAGAACGTCTTGACCATCGAATTCCCCCAGCCCTTCTCCGCGCGGTCGGTCACTATCGCGCTGGATGTCTTTCGCGCCACCGCTAACGGTACGCTGGCCGTCTCCGATGATGGCCGCGAGTTTCGCGCCATCCGCGATTTCGCCGTTTCCTGGCCCGCCGCGTCGGTGAGTTTCGATCGTGTCCGCGCGCGTTACTTCCGTCTGACGTTTGCAACGCCGGTCGCCCCCGCGCCCGAGGTGGTCCCGCTTGGCGACGTGGAACTGCACGGTGACGCGCGTATCGAAGATATCCCGGGTAAGGCCGCCTACGTGAGCCAGCCGTCCCTATCCGGCGGCGCCGGCGCCGTGCCCATCCCGCGCGACAAGATCGTCGAGCTCACCGCCCAAATGGACCCCAACGGCCGTTTGAGTTGGAACGTTCCGGCCGGCAACTGGACCGTGCTGCGCTTCGGCCACACCACCACCGGCAAGATGAATCACCCGGCGCCCGCGGAAAGCCTGGGTCTGGAGTGCGACAAGCTGAGCAAGCATGCCGTGGACGTCCACTTCGCCGCGCTCATCGGCAAACTGGTCGCCGATCAACGCGCCGTTGGCGCCACTGCGCTCGCCTATACGCACATCGATAGTTGGGAAACCGGCTCGCAGAACTGGACACCCGGTTTCCGCGAAGAGTTCCGCGCCCGCCGCGGCTACGATCTCGCTGCCTACCTGCCCATCTTCACGGGCCGCGCCGTCCAGAACGTCGAAGTTTCAGAGCGCTTTCTCTGGGACCTGCGACGCACCATCGCCGACCTGCTGCTGGTCAACTACGCCGGCCATTTTCGCGAACTCAGCCACCAGCATGGGCTGAAGCTGTCCATCGAGGCTTACGGCAACGGACCGCTGGACGACCTGCCCTACGCGGGCCTCGCCGATCTTCCCATGAGTGAATTCTGGATGGGCATGGAGCCCTGGTGGGTCACCAAGGAAATGGCCTCCGCCGCGCACACCTACGGCAAGCCGGTGCTGGCCGCCGAAGCCTTCACCTCGCGCGCCTGGAACGGCAAGTGGCAGAACCATCCGTTCCGCTTCAAGCCGCTGGGCGACCAGATGTTCACGCTCGGCATCAATCGCTTCGTCATTCACCGCTACGCCATGCAGCCGTGGCTCAATCGCTGGCCCGGCATGACCATGGGCCCCTACGGCATTCATTTTGAGCGCACCATCACGTGGTGGGAGCAGTCCAAGGCGTGGCTCACTTATCTCGCGCGATGCCAGCACCTGCTCCAGCAAGGGCGCTTCGTCGCCGACGTGGCTTACCTCGACAGCGAGCGCGCGCCCGAACGATGCGCACGCGCCGCTCACCAATCTCGCGACGCCTCCGGGCTACGACTATGACGTCGTCTCCGCCGAAATGCTCTCACGCATGAGCGTGCGCGACGGTCGCGCCACTTTGCCCTCCGGCATGAGCTACCGCGTCCTGGTGTCACCCTCGGCCGCCAGCATGCGCGTGGCGCAGTTGCGCAACATCCAGAAACTTGTCGCGGCCGGCGCCACGCTACTGGGTGCGCCGCCCTCGAACTCGCCGAGTCTGGCCGAATACGGTGCCGGCGACGCCGAGGTGCGCCGTATCGCGGCTGAACTGTGGGCCGATTGCGACGGTGTGAACATCACCGAACATCGCTACGGGAAAGGCAAGGTGGTGTGGGGCAAACCGCTCGACGCCGTGCTGAGCGACGAAGGCGCGGCGCCGGATTTCGGTGGTGTGGGCTTCGAACCTGGCAAGCAACTCCGCTACATCCACCGCACGGTGGGCGACCAGGATATCTACTTCCTTGCTAGCGCTGAGCCGGAAGCGGCCACTTTCCTCGCCACTTTTCGAGTCGCGGGCAAGCGGCCCGCGCTGTGGTGGCCGGACTCAGGCCGCATCCAGCCCCTGGCCGTCTACGACGCGCAACCCGCTCTCACGCGCATCCCCATACGGCTCGATCCGTACGGCTCGGTATTCGTGGTCTTCACAAACGACGGCGCGCCCGCGCCTGAAAGGCTCACCGCCCTCACGCGCGACGGCGTCGAAGCGACCGGAGTACTCGCCACTTCGGCCACGGATCTGCGCGGTAAATCCGACGGCATCAGGTCGAACGCGACGGCGACGCGTATCGCCTGGAGGTGGCGCAACCCGGCTCGTACGAACTGCGCACCGCCAGCGGCAGGCGAATGCGCGTCGAGATTCCCAGCGTGCCGAAGCCGGTCGAGATCGCCGGCCCCTGGCAACTGGAGTTTCCGAAAGGATGGGGCGCGCCCGAGCACGTCACGCTCGAACACCTGATCTCCTGGACCTCGCACCCGGACGATGGCGTGAGGCACTTCTCCGGCACTGCCACCTATCGCCATCGGTTCGCGATTCCCGCCGCGATGCTCGGCGCCGGGCGCGGCCTTTATCTGGATCTCGGCCAAGTCGAAGTGATTGCGGAGGTGCGCCTGAACGGCCGAGACCTCGGCATTTTGTGGAAGCCGCCCTTCCGCGTGAACATCACGGATGTGGCCCGCGCCGGAGAAAACCACCTGGAAGTGCGCGTGGTCAACCTCTGGCCCAACCGTCTCATTGGCGACGACCGCCTGCCGCCGGACGCCGAATGGACCGGCCCCCGCATGAAGAGCTGGCCTCAGTGGCACCTCGACGGCAAGCCCAGCCCCACCGGCCGTTTCACGTTCTCCCCACGCAAACACTGGAGCAAGGACGATCCCCTGCTCGAATCCGGCCTCCTGGGCCCGGTGCGCATCGAAGCCACCGCGAAAGTAAGGGTCGCGCCGTAGGAACCGCCTTACAAACCGCATGCACCTGGGCAGTTCCTGCCTCCTTCCTGCCGTCATCTTGTGTATCGCAGCGGGTGGCTCGGTCCTACTCGACCGCTCGGGCAAGGCGGCAGCGCGACTCGAAGATCCCAGTCAGAGCGGTCTTCCCCGTCACACCCGAAGCAACCGTGAGCACCAACTCGACCAACTCGTCCGGCTCGAAATCCGGCTCCCAGCCATTCATGAGCAAGAATGTGATCGCCGCGTTGGCGCCGGCACGTTTGTTCCCATCGAGAAACGGATGGTTCTGGCAGATGTGAAAGAGGTAGGCGGCAGCCATGGCGGGGATGGAGGCATGCAAGAATCCGGTACCGAAACTGGCCCGCGGTGTCGCGATCGCGGATTCCAAACCAGCCGCGTCGCGAACGCCGGCTAGCCCACCATACATCTCGATCTGCTGCTGATGGATCTCCAGGATCTCGTCCATCGTCAGGAAGACGGGGTCCATACGAGGGCCGCGCACGCCTCACTCAGCCAGATTCTGGAACGCCTTCCCGTAACGTTTGTGGGCCCACGCCTGGGCCGCGTTGAATTTCTTGCGCCGCGCGGTGGCTTCCGACAGGGCGACAATCAGCCTCTTGCCGTCGGTGCTGATGTCGAGCGGCGTATCCGTGTCGATCCGCAAGAGATCGAGAATGGGCCGGTCGATGACCAGGGCCAGGCTATTGCCGTGTTTCGTCAGCTTCTTGATCATGCGCCGCCTCGTACTTACAATGTATCACCAATGGCGCTACGTGTCCCCCGCCTCACTTCCTTCCCCAAGGCTGCGCGAGCGTGGGCGGGTTCTGGTAGCGCGTCATCTTGAATTCGATGCGGGCGCCACAGCCGGGTTCCAGATGCACGCTCACGAGCGGCGCGCCGAGGGACACCGACACGCCGTTGATTTGCGCCGCGTCAAAGCGATGCTCGCCGTAACCGCCCGCCTGCACCGTGACCGTGCGCGCGTCCACCGGGTTTACATTCACCAGCGTGAGCGTCGCCGAGTCCGCGCCCAACTTTTCCACCAGCGCCGCCACGTCTTCCGGCAACCCGGCGCGGCGCCGCGCGGGATCGAAGTAGCGGAAACGGCTGTGCAGCGTCCAGATGCGTCCGCCGAAGTAACCTCCTAACGTCAGGTTCGCCAGCGCATCGGTCTGGGCCGGATTCAACTCCAGCAGATAGTCGGCCAGTCGCGCTTCGGGCGTGGTCGTATCCTGGCGAATGCTCGCGAGCGTTTTGCGGACGCGCTCCAAATCCGCCGCCAGCGCCTTCGCCGGATAGTCCGGATCGAGCCCTTCAAGATAGCCGATCCAGTCGGATTTCGGCACGCGGTCCAGATCCTTGCGCTGCATCGACCACAAGTAGATCTCGGTGAGCCGCGCCACGTAGGGGTTTTCGACGAAGTGGTACCACTCGGGCGGACCGCTGAACTTATAACCGTGCGGGTCGCCGTACATGCGCGGCAGCAACTCCTTGCCGTCCACCACCTTCCTCTGCGCGTAGATGTTATCCATTTGACGGCGCAGCACGTCGATGTAATCCTGATCGCCAGTCGCCAGCAAAGCCGCGCCGAAACCCGGCCACGCGCCGGCCTCGAAATTGTTGCGGTGCGCGATCTTCTCGATCTCGCCGTCGAAGATGGTGAAGTTCCAGCCGTAGGTCCCTTTCCACCACTGCCCCTTGTACTCGCCGCCGGGCGTGCCGTCCAGCCCCACGTTGGACGGAATGTTGCCGCCGCACGCGGCGGTGCGCCGCTTCCAGGCGTCCACGTATTCCGCAATCCAATGGCGATACTTGGCTTCGCCCGTGAGCGCGTAAGCGTTCAAGGCCAGCGTGGTGGCGGCCAGGTTCAACGGATTGTCGCCCACGCTGTCGAGATACTCGGCGCAATGCGCCAGCATCTTGGGATACCAGGATTCCAGGTCGAGCATCTTACCGCGGCCAGCCGCGTTGTGGAGCAGATGGAAACGGCCGGGCACGGGGTCGCCCACCCAATCGTAAACCGTCGCCTTATGGAGCATGGGGCCGCGGCTGCCGTTCCAGATGCTCTTGATCAGCTTGCGCGTGGGATCGTAGTTGGGCGCTTCGGGATCCTCGTTCATGTACAGGCCGGCGAAGCGCTTCATGCGCTGGATGTAGCGCGCGTCGCCGGGTTCTGAGAGCCCCCTCAGCATAAAGGCGCGCATGCCTTCACCGGTGTGAAACCAGTCGGATTGGGTGATGAACTCTTTGTAATAGGCGCCGTTTTCGGCCAGCTTGGTAAGATGCGTGCGCATTTCGCCGTACTGCTTCCAGTGGCCTTCCTGCGCTTTCTTATAGGCTTCGAGCACCGCATCCGATCCGCCCAGCGCGTGGAGCAGCGTCCAGTTGGAGAAGGTCTCGATGGCGTCGTCCGGACCGTCCAGGGTGCCCCAGCGGGGCGTGTGCAGCAGGTAGCCGCGCGCGTCCACGTACTTGGCCGCGAAGCGCTCGCAGGCCAGCGAATTGAAGCGCAACAATTCGCGCTCCAGCAGCGCCCAGGCGGGCGGCGCCATGGGCGATTTCACCACCAGAGCCGTCTGGGCGTACACGCCGCCCGCGGCCACCAAGAGAAGGAGAGCCACACGTCGACTACGCATGAACGGCATTGT
This sequence comes from Terriglobales bacterium, assembly GCA_963745655.1. Taxonomy (GTDB): domain Bacteria; phylum Acidobacteriota; class Terriglobia; order Bryobacterales; family Bryobacteraceae; genus JAJFUV01. Next base: position 41,685 of record CAVUYK010000014.1, read on the forward strand.
ATCGGAATTTGGAGTCACCGGAATTAGTAGGATGGGAGAGTTATGAGAGTGCCATTGACGCTTCTCGCCTGCCTGTGCGCGGCCACCGCGTTTTGCGCTGAAAAACGCTATGAGCCGAATTGGCCGTCCATCGACAGCCGGCCCACCCCCTCCTGGTTCACCGACGCGAAGTTCGGCATCTTCATCCATTGGGGCACTTACTCGGTGCCGGCCTACGGCAAAGTGGGCACCTACGCGGAATGGTATTGGAATCAGTTGATGAAGGGCCCCACCGACAAGGGCCAGCCGAACGCCACCTGGCTATTCCACAAAAAGAACTACGGCGAGCAGTTCCCCTATGAGAACTTCGCGCCCATGTTCCGCGCGGAATTATTCGATCCCGCCTACTGGGCCGAAGTGTTCCAGAAATCCGGCGCCAAGTACGTGGTGCTCACCTCGAAGCATCACGAGGGCTTCACCTTGTGGCCCAGCCAGGAAGCCGACCGAAGCTGGGGCCGGCCCTGGAACAGCGTGGCCGTGGGAGCCAAGCGCGACTTGCTGGGCGATCTGACCACGCGCGGTGCGCGCGCGCGGGCTCAAGATGGGCATCTACTATTCGCTGTATGAATGGTACAACCCGCTGTGGCTCTCCGATAAGCCTCGCTACGTCTCCGAGCACATGCATCCTCAGTTCAAGGACGTGGTCACGCGCTACAAGCCCTCGACCATCTTCTCCGACGGCGAATGGGATCTGACCAGCGCCGAGTGGAAGTCGCCCGAACTGCTCGCGTGGCTGTTCAACGAATCGCCGGTGAAGGACGAGGTGGCCATCGACGACCGCTGGGGCAAGGACTCGCGCCACAAGCACGGCGGCTATTACACCACCGAGTACACGGCGGGCCTGGAAGGTTCCACGCATCCCTGGGAGGAGAGCCGCGGCATGGGTCACTCCTACGGCTACAATCGCGCCGAGCAGTTGATGGACTACCGCAGCGACCGCGAACTGATCCTCATGCTCATCGACCTGGTGAGCCGCGGCGGTAACTTCCTGCTGGACATCGGGCCCACCGCCGACGGGCGCATCCCCGTTATCATGCAGCAGCGCCTCATTGAGATGGGACGCTGGCTGGGTGTGAATGGCGACGCGATTTACGGCACCCAGGCGTGGAAGCGCACGCGGCAGTGGAGCGAAGGCGCGCAGAAGAAACTCGAAACCGGCGAGTACATGAAACGTTACGAGGTCACCGATTACGTCGATCGCGCGGAGCCCGGTCAGGCCATCATCGAATGCTTCTTCACGGCCAAGGGCGCGGACCTGTACGCCATTGTGCCGCGCTGGCCGGGGCGTGAACTGGTAGTGAAAGACGTCAGCGCTCCGGCGGCGATGAAGGTATCTCTGCTGGGCATGCCGGGCGCGCTGAAGTGGAGGGCGAAGGGTAAGAACGTGATTATCGAGATGCCGCCGCCTCCGGTCGATCGCGCGAAGTCACAATGGGCCTATGTCGTGAAGCTCGAAGGGCTCGGGAGGTAGAACGGACATGACCACACGCCGAACGCTCTTAAGCGCGCTCTTGCCTACGCTCGCCGCGGCGCGCACTCCCGGCAAAGGCAAGCACGTCGTCTTCGTGGTGGGAGACCAGGAGTATCGCTCCGAAGAATCCATGCCGGCGTTCGCCAAACTGCTTGCGGCGCATCACGGCTTTCGCTGCACCCTGGTGCTGCCGCGCAATCCCCGGACCGGCGAAGTGGATCCAGGCGTCTCGGATAATCTGGTGGGGCTGGAGGCGCTCGATAAAGCGGACTTGATGGTCCTATTCCTGCGTTTCCAGGAATTGCCGGACTCCCAGATGAAGCACATCGTCGATTACACCAACTCGGGCCGCCCCATTGTCGCGCTGCGCACCTCGACGCACGCTTTCAACTACCAGAAAAACCTCTCGAGTCCATACGCGCGTTACAGTTTTCGCAACCGTGAGTTCGAAGGTGGCTATGGGCGTCAGGTGCTGGGCGAGACGTGGATCAACCATTATGGCGCGCACCAGAAGGAGAGCACGCGGGGAGTGCCCGCGCCCGGCATGAGCCGGCATCCCATCCTGCGCGGCGTCGAAGAACGTCTGGGGGCCATCGGACGTTTACGCCATCACCACGCTCAGCGGGGATTCGAAGCCCATACTCATGGGCCAAGTGCTCGCCGGCATGGAACCCGATTCCCCGCCGAACCCGGCGAAGCACCTTGTCCCCGTAGCCTGGACCAAGAGCTACACGGGCGCATCCGGCAAAACCGCGCGCGTGTTCACCACCACCATGGGTCACCCGGGCGACTTCCTCAACGAAGGCTTCCGCCGCATGATGGTGAACGCCTGCTACTGGGCGCCCGGCATGGAAGCGAAGATCCCCGCCCGCGCCAAAGTGGATTTCGTCGCGCCTTACTCGCCCAGCCCCATCGGCTTCCGCAAGCGCCGTTAGGGACAGGCACCCTGTCGCCACCTGCGCGCCGTGCCGATACCGCACGATATTTCGGCCGCACTACGCCCGTCCATCTCAAGCCAAGGCTATCCATCGCCGCCCGGCTCTCATCCAGGAACTTGCGTGGCGCCCCCAACCGCTCGGCTTATCGTCTCAAACGGAACCGGCGCAAGGGGCGGTCTTCCGCTCCCATGACGGCGAACGGGAAGAGGTTCTGGCACCATGGCAAGATCCGCGGTACCGCTTCGACCTGATGCGTTCCTCGGCGCTCTGAGTGTATTCGAAGCGTTCTCCTTGCGGTGCGGATGGGTTCTCCGGATGTAGAATGTCAATGGCACGCAGGGTCGCCTATGTTACCGGGTGGAGATCCTGGAGACGGTGGGAGAGGCGCGAAGGAGATTGGGGACATGAAAAGCTGGGTTTTTCGCGGGGTGGGGGTGGGCGCGCTGGCGTGCCTGGTTTACACGTTGGGAAGCGCGCCGGACACGGGAACGCTCAAAGTGGAGATGAGCACGCCGGCGATGGTGTGCATCACCTCGCTTGCCGACGGCAAGTGGCGCACCCCGCCCGACGGTCGAACGGTGCCGCCCTTCACTACGACGCGCGCGTTCTACGATCCACCGCCGTGGAAGCCCGGCGACATCGGGCCGGTGCGGGTCACCAACGGGGACTACCACAGCAACGAGACGCGCTCGACGATTTATGAGGGCGGCCCGGCCCTGCCCTACTGGCAGGAGGTGGCGGCATATTTCGTGCCGGGAGGGTTCTCGATCAGCCTGCCGCCCGGCAAGTGGCGGCTGGCGGTGGCGCGCGGGGTGGAGTTCCTGCCGTTCTTTGAAGAGTTCGAGATTCAGGCCGGCCAGACGCGCGTGCGCAAAATCAAGTTGGAACGTTGGGTGAACATGCCCCAACGCGGCTGGTATTCGGGAGATGATCACGTGCACCACCCGCGGATGCGGCCGGAGCACGATGAGCTGCTGATGACGTGGGCGCGCGCCGAGGACGTTCACGTGATGAACATCCTGCGGATGGGCGATATGCGGAAGACCTACTTCGAGCAGGCGGGCTTCGGCAAGGATCACCGGTATCAAAAGGACGACTACGTGCTGGTTTCGGGCCAGGAGGATCCTCGAACGGACATCGGCGAGCAGGGCCACGCGTTGGCCCTGAACATCACCGCACCGGTGCGCGACACGTCGCAGTATCACCTCTACGATTTCATGTTCGACGGCGCGCACCGGCAGGGCGCGCTGACCGGATATGCGCACGAAAGCTGGGCAGTGGAGATGGGCCGGAGGCAAAAGGTGGAAAAGCACGCCACCTGGGATTCCTCCATCAACGTGATCCGCGGCAAGATCGACTTTTTCGAGATCCTGCAATTCCGGCGCATCGGGCTGGAAGATTTCTATGATTTCCTCAACCTGGGGCAGAAACTCACGGCATCGGCCGGCTCGGACCTGCCGTGGGGCAACACGCCCGGCGAGGTGAAGGTCTACGCTTACACCGGGAGGAATTTCTCGGCCGACGCGTGGTTCGCCGCGATCAAGCAGGGACGCACGTTTGTCACGAACGGGCCGATGCTGGAACTGACGGCCAACGGCGCGCTGCCCGGCGACGAACTCAAGGTGCCGAAAAACGGTGCGGTGCACATTCGGGCGCGGGCTTGGGGGCCGCAGGTTATCGGGTCACCGAAACTGCTCGAAATCGTCTCGCAGGGGCAGGTGATCCGCTCGCTGGAGTCCAAGGATCCGGCCAAGGCGACCCTCGCCGCCGACTTCACCATCCGCGCCGGCGAGGGCCAGTGGATCGCCGCTCGCGCCACGGCGCATAACGGCGCTCTGGCGCACACTTCGCCCATCTATATTCTGGCCGGCGGGCAGGATTTCAAGAACCGCAAACAATTGCCCGAACTGGTGGAGAAGCGGTTGCACATTCTGGAGTACATCGAAGGGAAGCTGCGCGACGAGAAGTTCACGGCCACTTACGCGAACGGGGAAGTGGGGGCGCTCACGAAGCGAGTGCGGGAGGCGCGGGAACTTTACAGGCAGCTTTTGAAAACGCCATAGCGGTAACGGGGATAACGGGGACAGGCTACACTGTCCCCATTGAGATGGGGACAGTGTAGCCTGTCCCCGTTATACGCTATATTGTCCGCATGTCGAAACGCACACTGTTCGCGACCGCCGCGCTCCTCCTTGCCATGGCTGGCGCGTCGCTGGCGCAAAAGGCCGCCGAGTACACGGACGGCGAAGCGCACGGCGATCCCCCGTACCTGATGGAGCCCGGCTGGACGCCTCTCCTGAATGGCAAGGACCTCGCCGGGTGGCATGCCCAGAACGGCAAACCGCTCGAGTGGTTCACCACCGCGGCGGTGCGCTGGGAGCGTTACGGCCCCACGCTGCTGTTCGGTGAGCCCGCCCCCGGCGGTTCCATGATGAACAGCGCCCGAGGAAGGACCAGCAACATCGTCACCGATCAGAAGTTCGGCGATGTAGAACTTTATCTCGAATTCATGGTGGCCAAGGGCAGTAATTCCGGCGTTTATTTGCAGGGGCTTTATGAGGTTCAGGTCTTCGACAGTTACGGCGCGTGGGAGCGGCTGACCAGCGCCGATTGCGGCGGTATTTACAAGCGCTGGATTGACGGCCGCGGCGTCGGCGGCTCGGCCCCCAAGGTGAATGCCAGCCGGCGGCCCGGCGAATGGCAGAGCTTCCGGATCTGGTTCCGGGCGCCGCGCTTCGATGCGGGCGGCAAGAAGACGGAAAACGCCCGCTTCCTGCGCGTGCTGCAGAATGGATTGCCCGTGCAGGAAGATGTCGTAGTGGACGGTGGGACGCGCTCGCACATGTCCATTGATGAAGCCGCGCTGAATCCGATCATGCTGCAGGGCGACCACGGCCCGGTGGCTTATCGCAACATCTACATCCGGTCTTTGCGGCCGATCGTTTACCACTAACCATGCCGACCCACACCAGACGCTCATTTCTCGGCACCGCGGCCGCGGCGCCCCTGGCCGCGCGCGCCATGCCGCGACGTCCCAACGTGGTCCTCATCATGACGGACGATCAAGGCTACGGCGATCTGGGCTGCCACGGCAACCGGGAGATTCACACACCGAATATGGATCGCATCGCGCGCGAAGGCGTGGAATTCACGCGCTTCCACGTGAGTCCGGTGTGTTCGCCCACGAGATCCTCGTTGATGACCGGGCGCTATAACTACCGCACCAGCGTCGTGGACACATACCTGGGCCGCTCGAATATGCACCCGGACGAAGTCACCATGGCCCAGGTGTTTCACAACGGGGGCTATCGGACCGGCATTTTCGGCAAGTGGCATCTGGGCGATAACTATCCGATGCGCGCCGCCGACCGCGGTTGGGACACCTCCATCGTGCATCGCGGCGGCGGTCTGTCGCAGCCCTCAGGTGTGCCCAGCGAGCGCTACTTCGATCCCGTCCTGCTCTACAACGGCGTGGCGCGGAAGACCCCCGGCTACTGCACCGACATCTTTGCCAATGCCGCCATCGAGTTCATCGAAAAGAATCGCCACCGGCCGTTCCTCACCTACCTCGCCACCAACGCGCCGCATCAGCCGCTGGAGATCGCCGAGCGTTACGTGGCGCCGTACCGCGCCGCCGGCGTGAACGAATGGGACTCGAAGGTCTACGGCATGGTCACCAACATCGACGAGAACATCGGCCGCGTGCTGGACCGTTTGCGCGCGCTGAAGATCGAAGACAACACCATTGTGATCTTCCTGACCGATAATGGTCCGGACCACGTGCGCTTCAACGGCGGGATGCGCGGTCTCAAGGGCACCGTGTATGAAGGCGGCATTCGTGTGCCGTTTTTCTTCCGATGGCCGGGCTGCCTGAAGCCGGGCCGTGTCGATCGTCTCGCCGCGCACATCGACGTGCTGCCCACCTTGGCCGAGGCTTGCGGCGTCCCACTGCCCCAGAACGTGCGCCTCGACGGCCGGAGCCTGATGCCGCTCACGGGCGGCAAGCGCGCGGATTGGGCGGACCGCAATCTCTTCTTCCAATGGCATCGCGGCGACGCGCCGGAGCCGTTCCGCAACGCCTGCGTACTCAACCAGCGCTACAAACTGGTGAACGGCAAGGAACTTTACGACCTCGAAGCCGACCCGGCCGAGAAGAACGACCTGGCGGCCTCGAATCCGGACCGCGTCGCCAGCATGCGTCGCAGCTATGAAGAATGGTTTCGCGACGTCTCCTCGACGCGCGGCTACGATCCGCCGCCCATCTATCTCGGCACCAAGTTCGAAAACCCCGTGCGCTTGACGCGCCAGGATCTGCGCGGACCGGATGCCAGTTGGAAGACCAGCGGGCGCGGACATTGGGTAGTGGATGTCAGAACCGCTGGCGACTATGAGATCTCGTTCCAATTCCCGCCGCGCGAATCCGCCGGGACGGCCACCCTCAAGATCGCCGGCGCCGATGCGAAGGTGGATCTAGCCCCACGCGCTCCCGGCTGCACATTCAAGCGCGTTCGCTTGAAGACCGGTCCGACGCGCCTGGAAGCCACGCTCGATTTCAACGGCACGCCGGCAGGACCCGAGTACATAGAAGTGCGCAAGCTGTAGCACTCACTTCGCGTCGCGCCAATTCGCGCCCACGCCCACATCCACGATGAGCGGCACGTCCAACTGGTGCACGTTCTCCATCTCTCGCTTGACCAACTTTGCGACCTGGTCCACTTCTTCCGGTGGCGCTTCGAACAGCAGTTCGTCGTGTACCTGTAGTAGCATGGCCGTCCGGTAGCCCCCCTCGCCGAGCGCCCGGTCGATCTCGATCATGGCGAGCTTGATCAGATCCGCGGCCGTCCCTTGCAAGGGAGTGTTCACGGCCGTGCGCTCGGCGAAACCGCGCGCGTTCGGGTTGGACGAGTTGATATCCGGAATGGGGCGCAGGCGCCCGAACAAGGTCCGTGATACGCCGCTCGCGCGCACTTGTTCCACCGTGGCGTCGAGGAACTTCTTCACGCCACGGTAGCGCTCGAAGTAGCCCTGTATATAACGCTCGGCTTCGTAGCGCGGAATCCCGAGCTGTCCCGCAAGTCCGAATGCGCTCAACCCGTAAACGATGCCGAAGTTCACCGCCTTGGCGTTGCGGCGCAACTCAGGTGTCACCATGTCCGGCGCCACGTTGAACACTTCGGCCGCCGTGCGCCGGTGTGATGTCTTCTCCGTTGCGGAAGGCCTCGAGCAGCACCGGATCGCGCGACATGTGCGCCAGCAGCCGCAATTCGATTTGCGAGTAATCCGCCACAATCAGTTTCCAGCCCTCGCGCGGCACGAACGCGGCGCGAATCTCGCGGCCCAATGCGGTGCGGATGGGAATGTTCTGGAGATTCGGATTGGATGAGGATAAACGCCCGGTGGCCGCGCCGGTCTGGTTCAAAGTGGTGTGCAGACGGCCGGTTTCGGACGAAATGAGCAGCGGCAGCGCATCGACGTAGGTGCCCTTGAGTTTGGTGAGCTGACGGTATTCGAGCACCTTGCCGGCGATCTCATGCTCGCTGGCCAACTCTTCCAGCACGTCCGCCGCGGTGGATACCGACTTGGTTTTGCCGCGCCGCCCCGGCGCCGGCAGGCCCATCTCTTCAAACAGCACCTTGCCCAACTGTTGCGGAGAGTTGATGTTGAACGGATGTTTCGGAAAGCGAATGTATTTCCGCCGTGAGGCGGTCGATCTCGGCCTCCATGTGCCCGGAAAGTTTGCGTAGTTCGCCGGGCGCAACGCGGATGCCAGTCCGTTCCATGCGCGCGAGCACCGGCACCAGCGGCATCTCGATGCGCGCATACACGTCGCGCACAGCCGCACGCATCGATCTCGGGGGCGAGCTTCGCGGCCAGAGCGAGAATCGCGTCCGCCTGCGCGGAGGCATCGGGGGCAAGTTTCCGCTCCAATCGCTTCAGCGAGAGCGTCTCGAGCGCGCAGCCCGAGGGATCGGCGTCGAGCACGAAGCCTTCCAGCATCACGTCGTCCGCGAAGCCGCGCGCCGTTACGCCCTCGCGTTCGCACAGCAGCAGGAGCGACTTTCAAATTGTGCGCGACCTTCGGCCGCCCCGGGTCTTCGAGCAGCGGGCGCAGCGCGGCAAGCAGTTCAATGGGCACCGCGCGCGCCTGGCCCGGCTTCCAGGCGATGCCGAACGCGTTCTCACCCATCAGCGCGCCTTCCGGAGGCGCGGCGAACGTCACCGCCACGCGTGCGCCGGCTGGAATCGCCGTCCAGATACGCGGTCACGGCTTCGGCGGTTTCGAGCGTGGCGTAGTCCTCCACCCGCGCCTTCTCCGGTTCGGACGAGGCGGGCGAGAGGGCTTCGAGTAAGCTATGGAACTCGAGTTCCCGGTAAAGCCCGGCCAGCCGCGCCGCGTCGCTCGTCTGTGCCGCCACGGATTCCAGCGACCACTCGATGGGCACCGACGTGTCGATGGTAGCCAGGCGCTTGCTCAGCAGGACGATGTCGCGATTATTCTGAAGGCTTTCGCGGTACATCTTGCGCTCCACCTCGGCCGCGTGTTCCAGCGCCTGCTTCGACCGATCCGAATCGGCGAATCAGATCCTGCGCGCCTTTGTCACCAATGCCCGGCGCGCCCGGAATGTTGTCCACCGCGTCGCCCTTGAGCGCCAGCAGGTCGGCGATGCGCGCGGGCGGCACACCCATGACTTCCTCCACCCGCGCCGCGTCGAAGAGCCGGTCGTCCTTGGTGGGATTGAGCATGGCCACGCCGTCGCCCACCAACTGCATCATGTCCTTGTCGGCCGAGACGATCACTACATCGACACCCTGGCCCGCCGCCCGGCGCGCAATGGTGCCAATCACGTCGTCGGCTTCGTAACCGTCGAACTCGAGCACCGGAATGCGCATGGCATCGAGCAATCGGCGCACGTACGGAATCTGTTCGGTCAGATCTTGCGGCACCTCGGGCCGGTTGGCTTTGTAGTCGGCGAACTCCTGCTCGCGAAACGTGGGGCCCGCGCTCTCAAACACCGCCGCCACATACTCCGGCTGGTGCGCGGCGGTAAGCTTGCGCACCATTGATCCGAAGATGTACACCGCCTCGGTGGGCAACCCGGCCGTGGTGCGCATGGGCGGCGCGCCGCTGCGCGCGCGCGCATGATAGGCGCGGAAGATGTAGCCGAACGAATCGATGAGAAACAGCCGCGGGCGCATAGCTAGATTGTGGCGCGAGAAGCCCCTCCGCCGCCAGCCTGTCTTTGCCGGCTGTTCGTGCTGGCCCTCTACTGGGGCCGCAAACTGGGGTAATCTGGCCACAGCATCAGGCTACATAGTGTGGCTAATCAGCCACAGCAGACAAAGAATTAAACCATTATTAATCAACTGACTTCAACTTAGGGCAACCGATTGCACTAGGGGTACATCTACTAACTTAACGCACTCATACTGGAGCCCATCGTTTGCAATTCGAGACGACCGTTCAGCGTCCCGTCGAAACCCAAGGCGTAGGTCTGCATCACGGCGTCCCGGTTTCCATACGGATTCTTCCGGCCCCGGCGGGCACCGGCATCGTTTTTATCCGGACCGACCTGGACCGATTTCCCGTCCCTGCCAGCTACCGTCACGTGGCCCGCGTCAGCTACGCCACCAGCCTGATGCGTCAAGGCGTGCTGATCTCCACCACCGAGCATCTTCTCAGCGTACTTTACAGCATGGGCATCGACAATGCCCACATTGAAATCGATAACCTCGAGGTGCCCATTCTCGATGGCAGCGGCGAAACCTGGGTGGGACTTCTCGCCGCGGCCGGGGTGAAGTACTACCGCCGCAGGCGGCGCTATCTGCGCGTCCTGCGCCCCGTGACAGTCGAAGCATCCAACAAGCGCATCACGGTTCTGCCGGCGGATCGCTTCATGTTGAGCTGCGATGTGTTCTTCGATCACCCCATGGTGGGCCGGCAGACGCTCGAAATGGAAGTCACCCCGGAGCGCTACGCGCGCCAACTCGCGCCGGCGCGCACCTTCGGTTTCGCGTACGAACTCGACCAGTTGCGCAACATGGGCCTGATTCGCGGCGCCTCTCTCCAAAACGCGCTGTGCTTCGACGAGACCTCCGTGATGAATCCCGAGGGGATGCGTTTCCCCGACGAGTGTTGCCGGCACAAGGCGTTGGACCTGATCGGCGATCTGGCCTTGATTGGGCGTCCGCTCCTAGGCCACGTCATCGCGGAGCGCGCCGGCCATGCCATGCACGTGGCGCTGGTGGCGAAGATCATGTCCGACGCATCGCTCTATGAAGTGCTGAGCTTCGATCAACTCGCCACACAGGTGGCTCACGCTCTGGTATCCTGACGCGTTGAGGAACCTTCCCAACCTCATCACCGCCGTTCGTATCGCGCTCACGCCGGTGATCGTATGGCAACTCACCGCGGGGCACTTCCTGCGCGGACTGGTGCTGTTCGCCGTGGCGGGCTTCACCGACGTGCTGGACGGATGGGTGGCCCGCTGGCTCAAGTGCTCCACGCGCACGGGCGCCTACCTGGACCCTATCGCGGACAAACTGCTGCTCGGCTCGGTTTACATCGTGCTGGGAATCCAGTTGGCCGTGCCGTGGTGGCTGGTGATCATCGTCTTCACGCGCGACCTGGCGATTCTGGTGGGTGCTATGTTGCTGCTGACCACCACCGGGCGGCGCGGCTTCCGGCCTTCGGTGTGGGGCAAGCTGAGCACGCTGCTGCAGATCGCGACCGCGGTGGCCGCCATGGCGCACCGCATCCGCCCGCATGTGGGAATGCGCCCGGCGCTGGAAGCATTGGTCTGGCTGGCCGCCGTCGCTACCGTGTGGAGCGGCCTCGAATACCTCTGGCAAGCGGCGCAACCGCCAGCAGCCAGGCGGCCAGACTAACGGCGGCGCCCCACCAAAGAATGCGCGGAGCGAACTCCATGCGCACGCGGTGGCGTCCCGCCGGCACGTCGAGTCCCCGGAAGGCCACGCTGGTGAGCGCGATTTCGCGCGGCGCGCCGTCCACAAAGGCGCGCCAGCCGGGATAGTAGGCTTCCGAGGCCGTCAGGAACGCGCTCACGGGCGATTCCGTCTCCAGTTCCAGGGAAGCGGGCGAGTACCGGAGGACGCGCACGCGGCCGGTGGGCGTGGAAAGGAAGAAGCGCGGCAGCACTTCGGTGTTCTCATACACCACTGTCCCGGGCAAATCGGCGTACTTGCGAAAATGCGCGCGCTCGACCATGGCCGGATCCAGCGGCCCGCGCGAGAGCACCCAGCGGATGTTGTGCAGGTCCACGGCGGGCGAATCGAGCGAGGCGATCTCGTAGTATCGTCCCCAACGCTCGCCTTTCACGAATGCCAGACGCGCCTGGATAATGCGTTCGAGCGCCAGCGGATCGTTTCCATTGGCCGTGGGCACGGCGGTAAGCGGCGCGGTCATGGCCCAGTGCATGTCGCCGTTCATCATGTCGATGCGTGAAGGCGGTGTGTCCATGCGGCTGAGCGCGCGCACGCGTTCCAGTAGTTCCCGGCTCCCGCCGAACGCGTCGCGCGTGATGGCCGGATCCTCCCGCACCGAAATGGCGTTCATCGGACGGCCCCCGCCGGTGACAATCAAATCCATGGCGATCGCCAGCATGACAACCGGGCCCGTCCACGCGCGCTTCAGAAACCGTTGCGCGCCCAAGCCCGCCAGCACGGCCATGCCCAGGCAGAACGCCGCCATGGCGAATTCGGCATGCAAACCGTTTTGGATGGCCTTGGGCATGGCCAGGAAGAAGCCGCGGCCGAGAGGTGTCGAATCGCCCAGCATCCACACGCCCGCCAGCAGCGTCACGACTGCGAACACCAGGCTTTCGCGCGTGCGGCGCCACACCAGCGCGCCCAGCGCCAACACCAGTCCACCGATGCCGCAGTAAATGTAAAGGTAGGTGGGGTCCCAAGGCGCCCGGTAGGTTTTGAGATCGAAAATGCCGTAGTGGTTTGGAGACACCAGGGACATGAGCGACGCCACGGGGAGTCCACCGCCCGTCTTCATCCACTCCACGCGATACTTCGCGATGCTGGCCCCCTCCAGTTCGAAGGCCGGCAGGAGTTGTACCGCGGCGAGCAATGCGGCCCAAATGCTGGCCAGCAGCACCACTCCCGCGAGCCGCGCGCCACTCAAAAGCAGCGCCAGCAGGAGCGACGAGGCCACCACCACCACTGTCACGGCCGGGAAGCCCGCCAGCACCGACATGGCCAGCGCGACGGCTAACCCCGCCATCCATCGCCAGGAGAAGCGCTCGCGCAAGGCCACCACGGAGAGCCAGGCCAGCGGCAGCCACGTTGCCGCGTTCACCACCACCAGGTGCTGCGCCTGCGAAGCGAAGAACCCTCCCATCTGGTACACCGTCGCACCGGTGAGCGCCGCCCATTTCGCCGCGCCCAATCGCCGCAGCAGCCAGTACGTGAACACCCCCGCGGCGAACACGTGCATCACAAGCTGCCATTCCAGCGCGTGGAGCAAAGTGCCGGCGCCCGCCAGGTTGCTGGCCAGAACGGCCAGTAGCGTGGGCGGATAGAACACCTGCGCCTGAATGTTCGCGTAGAACGGGCGGCCACAGTAGGTGAACGGGTCCCAGAGAGGAAACTCTCCCGCGCGAAACGAATCCGCCATGAAGGTGGCCAGCGGCAGATGAAAGGAGCGCAGATCCCAAGGAATCGCGTACCCGCCGCCGAAAAGCACCTTCCGGTAGAAGACCAGAACTTCGGCGAGCAGGACGAAGTAGGGCACTAAATCATCTCGTTGAGCAGTTCCGGCCGCGGCTGTGCAATGACCACCTTGTTCACCAGCAGCCCCTTCTTACCGATCACCTGCGCGCCGCTTTCCACCGCGCTGCGCACGGCCGAGACGCTGCCGGTGAGCGTTACGAAAGCCTTGCCGCCCAGCGCCATGGCCAGGCGGATTTCGATGAGCTTCACGTTGGCCGACTTGGCCGCCGCGTCGGCGCCTTCAATCAGCGCCGCCACCGAAAAAGCTTCGATCACGCCGAGCGCCTCGAGCTTCTCCACCTTCGTACTGCCGCTGATGGCCGGGAAGATGCTCTCGTGTACGTTCGGAATGGCAAAGGTGTCGATGACCGAAAAACTGCCGGCGCGCGAGCCCGCCTCCACGCTGGCGGTCACCGCGGCCACTTCCCCGCGCACCATCACCATGTACTTGCCGGAGCAGATGGAACGGGCTAGAACCAGTTCGACGTCCGCGGCCTTCAGCATGGCGTCGGCCACTTCCATGCCCGCCGCGATGCTGCCCAGTTCAATCAGTCCAATGGAGTTCTTAGCCATCCTCGAAACCCGCTCACTTTGATTGTATTTCGATGTACTTGTCCGTCACCGCCGAAATGCGTCCGGCGATGCTCGAGTGTATGTTCACGCCGAGATCGGCTTCGGCCACGCGCGCGATCAACGCGCCGCGCTCCACCGCGCTCCCGGCCTCCACCACCGGCGTGGCCGGCTTGCCCACGTGCTGCGCCAGTTTGATGCGCACCATTTCCGGAGAGTGGTCGATGTTTTCGAACGGCGTTTCGACTTCGTAGTTCTCAATCTTCAAGCGCCGCCGCAACATGGCCAGCGGCACACGCCGCGATTCCTTCATGGGATGCACCTGGACGGGCTTGGACTGCTGGAACTTCATGCCGGCTGTTTTCAGCGTCGCCTTCGGCGTCGTCGCAAGCTTCCTTGGGGAACAGGTCCTCCGGACACGCGTACAACGTGCACAGGCCGCAGGCGCAGCACAGCTCGCCCCACTGGCTCCAGTGTCCGGCGCCGGAAGCGGTGAAGCCCAGCGAGCGCATCACCTTGTGCGGCATCACCTCGTAGCCCAGCAGATAGCGCGGGCAGAACTCGGTGCAGTAGCTGCACTGGTCGCAGGCCGACTTGCCGATGCGGTTGCGCGCCTCCCGGGATCGCGTCTTGCGCTCCACCAGGTAGTGATCCTTGGGCAGCAGAATCAATCCGCCGGTGGTCTTGGTCACCACGTCTTCGGCATCGAAAGTGAGCGTGCCCATCATCAAGCCGCTCACGAAAATCCCGTACTCCGCCGTGGTGGCGCCGCCCGGCGAGTGCAATCAGGTCGCGGAAAGATGTGCCCACCGGCACCCAGAAGGATTTCGGCTGGCGCACGGCGCCGCCTATCGACACCAGCTTGCGCGTGACCGGAATGCCCTGCGCGGCGAAGTGTACGTTGTAGAGCGTTTCGACGTTGTTGACCACGCAGCCGACTTGCAGCGGAATCCCGCCGGCCGGAATCAACCGGCCCGTGGCGCTGTAAACCAGTTCGTATTCGTCGCCCGAAGGATAGAAGTCGCCCAGCAGCGTGAGCTCGATGCCCTGGGCCTCCGCTTCGGGACTTATCGCGTCAACCGCCGCGCGGTTCTTCTCCTTGATGCCGAACTTGCCCTGCCGCGCGTGGACGGCTTTCATCATCAGCGCCATGCCCGAGACGGTCTCCTTCGGGTAGTGGCACATCAACTCGAAGTCTTTATGAAGCAGCGGCTCGCACTCCGCGCCATTGGCGAGCATGTACTCGACCGTGGACTTCGCTTTTACATACGTGGGGAAGCCCGCGCCACCCGCGCCGACAACACCGCACTCCTTGAGTTTCTCGCTCAGCATGGATTTCCGGCCAGATTCCCAGCTTAGCGCAGACCAGCACCCGCACGAACGGGGTGTTGCTGGTCCGGTATGGGCACAGCGCGCAAAACGGGCCCCCATTTTGCATACCGGAGTTGTGCCGCGCGACACCAGCACGGCGTTTGAGTCAGCATCTTGACCAGTAGTAGCTTATTGGCTACTATTGAACGCGCCAGAGCAGATCTATTCCGTCAGATCGCCCAGGCGTTCTGGAAGGAGCACCTTGATGCCCAGAAAGAATAACGCCACCACATCCTATCGGGACGACCTTCTCAAATCGCTCAAGAATCCGGAACCGGCCGCTCACTACCTGAACGCCTGCCTGGAAGATGAGGACCCGCGCGTGTTTCTGATGGCTCTTCGCGACGTCGCCGATGCGCGAGGGGGAGTACGCGTGTTGTCGCGTGAAGCGAAATTGAATCGCGAAAGTCTTTACCGCATGCTCTCCCGCGCGGGCAACCCTTCACTAGACAGCCTGACTGCGGTTCTGAATGCCTTTGGGCTCCACCTCGCCGTGGAATCCACCAAATCCAAGCGCCGCACCCGCCGCGCCGCTTGAGGGATCGGCATCCGCCATGTGGTGCTGGATAGTTAGTCTTACCTGTGGTAAGATGCCTCTATGGAGAAGGTTACCGTATCGTCAAAGGGGCAGGTCGCGATTCCTAAGGTGATCCGGGAGGCCCTGAACTTGTCTGCGGGTACCCGTCTGACTCTGGAAGTGCGGGGACAGGAAATCGTGTTGTCGAAAGAGCCGGCGTGGAGAAAGCTACAGGGCGCGGGCGCCGGCCGCGACTTGATGAGCGCGTTCGCCGCCTTTAGGAAACAGGAGCGGGAGCGTGAAGACTCGCGTTCTTGATTCGTGGGCCATTCTCGAATGGATGAGTGGCCGGCAGCCCGCCAGCAATCTTGTCGGCAAACTGCTTTCGGAGGCCGAAGACGGCCAAACCCGGCTCTTGATGAGCGCCATCAACGTTGGCGAGGTCTACTACTTCCTCCGCAAGCATCACAGCGAGGCGCTGGCCGAATCCTGGCGTGAATCCTCGCGAACGCTGCCCGTGACCATCGAAGTGCCCACAGCCGAGGACATCTGGAGCGCCGCCTCACTGAAGGCCCGGTTTCCGATTGCCTACGCCGACGCCTTCGCGGCGGCACTGGCACAGAAATACAACTGCCCGTTAGTAACGGGAGATCCGGAGTTCCGGCGCGTGGATCAATTGGAACTCGATTGGATCGGCGGCAGCTACGCGCCCAATTAGACGGCGAGCATGGCCGTCCAAGAGTCCTCATCGTGACCGGCGCTCAGCCGGTTGGCGCCACGGACCAGCGGCAGCCGGAGCAGTCTCGGCTCCCGTTCGATACGACCCAGAAGTTCGGAATCGGAAAGCTTGATGTATTTGAGGCCGGCGTCGACGTAGGCCTTGCCCTCGGTGTCGAGCAGTCCGGCCAACCCAAAGCACTCAACAAACCTCTTGAGCTCGCCGGCAGCCATGGGCTTCCGCTTCAAATCCACAAACTGAATCTTCGCACGGCGTTCTTCTTAGGACCTGGTGTCTCCCCCACCTGAGAGTACTTAATCCTCCGTCTCAAAGTCCCCGCGATCGGCACGGCGGAACGGCTGTTCCGCACGGACTTTCAGGGTTGTTCCTTGGATGACGAGCGCCCGTCGCAGGCGGCCGCCCTCTATCTCTAAATAGGCTGCCCGGCCGTCGGTGGTCACGCGGCCACTGGCAGCAGCATCCAGATCGAGCATCGTCCCCTCGGGGTTGAGCACGGCCAACTCGTGGCGGTTCCCTTTCGCGATGCGCACGGCGGCCACGCCGGGGCTATCGGCCAGCACCGTGATGCCCGATGCCAGCGCTGAAGCGTCGCGAGTCGGCGCGTGGGGAAGAAGCACGGTCACGAACTGAAGCCTCGTGCCCGGCTTCACGTTGCCTTCCCAGCCGTACCGCGTCGGGATCATGCCCGACGCAGCCTGCGTCTTGTCCGCCTTGTCCGGAATGATCTCTAGCTGCGTGCCTGCGCGCGGCGCATACCAGACCAGCAAGTCCCACGGCGGCACGTCGAAGAGTTTCTGGTGCACCAGCTCGAATTGTTGATTTTGAATAGTGCAGTAGTGCGCCGAGAACCACGTATTGATCCAGTGGCTGCCGCGGATCTGGCTCACGTGCTGTGTGTTCCATACCGGACCGATCTGGGCGCGGAACACGTCTTCAAACGACGTTTCGTCGCGGACCAGGACGAAGCCATTCTTGATGAACAGAAACTCGCGCCGCTGTGTGGCCTCGTACCCCATATACTTCGTCACGTCGACTCGCGCATGCGTCGCCAACCCGCGGTCTGAGAACACGGGAACCGTGCTCTCCATTCCGCTCCAACCGGTAGGCAAATGCCGCGGGCCCTTGTGGGTCTTCTTTCCTAGGTAGGTGGCCGTTCCGGAGAGGTCCTCAATGCCCACAGCGTTCTCACGGGAGACAAACTTCTCGGAGACCATCTCCGCCATCGATGCCCCGTGCCGCTCCAGGCCGACAATCGCTGTGGGATTGAGCGGGTCATGGCGCACGTAACACTCCACGAGCATGAACAGATCGCCAGGCTCCCATCCAGAGCGAAAGGCGAGCTTGCTCGGCATGACTCGCTCCGTCATGTACATATCGCAGTCCACGCCGCCCCAACCGGGAAATCGATTAGCCCCCCGAGTGATCTCCTTGCGCGTCAGAAGCTTGGAGTACGGCTCCGGCTTGATCGGCTGGATTGAGTCGTCGCAGATGAGACTGGCCACCGCAATGTCCGCAATTCCTTTGGTCCCCTGGGGCGAGTTCCTGTAAAAATCACGGGCGTGGCAATTGTTCATGAGGCGATGTGCAGCCCAGCGGTACCGGCCGTCGCCGGTATAGCGCGCGGCAAGTTCCAACGCGACAATCCGGCATCCCGCCACAACGTTGTAACCGCAACTGGCTCCGTAGGGCACGGCTGCTCCTTCCGGCGTCGTCTCGAACAAGATGCGCTCGAAAATAAGTCGCGACTGCGGGTCGGTGAACACTTCCTTGCGGCCGAGGATGTGGGCCGCCCGGGTGATGTTTCCCAGGCTACTGTGGAAATACCACATGTCGTTGATCCCCACGTCGCGGAAATTCCACCAGTCGCCCCAGATCACCTCGGCGATTCGTCTCCACTCGGCGGCGCCCGGCTCGTTGGGATACAGGAAGGCAGCCAGCGCATTATTGATGCCCTGAGCCTGGGCGCGGTGTTGCGATCCGCGCCACCATCCGTCCCAGGGCCCGTTCTCTCTCCCCGCTGAGTGGTACTTGCGGATCTTCAGCAACATCTCCCGTACCCATCTCTCGTCTTCAGCTGCCATCAAGCCACGATTGCGCAGTTCCTGGACACAGAGTGTGCAAAATGTGGTTGCATCGAGGCAGAAGACGGCACCATTCTTCTCGACGCACTGATCGACCCATTTGGCAAAGGTTCGCAGGTCGGCTTTGATCCGCTTGCCCAGTTCACGATCGCCCTCCAGCGCAAAGACGGCCAATGGCGGCATGATCCGCAAGGGACCGTGGCGCCAGTTCCACTGGTCGGCTTCGGGCGTCATTTCGTAGTGCTCGGCCCAAGGGCGCACGAAATTGACGTAGTCCTTGCGTGTGACCGGCCGCCGCGGCACCGTGAGACTCAGCGGATCGGTCACTTCGTATCGGCGCTGGCTCGAGTCGCCGTTTCCCTTTGCCACCCTTGCCTCCGCCGTCAGCAGGGGCGGCACCAGAGTAGCCTGCTCGACGAATGAACGCCGGGTCAGTCTTCTCGTATCTCGCGAGTTTGGCATGTTGATTAGTCTCCGTAAGTCCTCGAAGTACCAGGTGCAAACGAATCCACCACCGTCAATGTTGATCTATAGGCCGATCTGGTATTGGTAGTGCCCAGCGGGATCAGTAAGAAGTTCGAGCTTCCGCGTATCGCAATCATCCTCTTCTGTGTGCTTCTTGAGCTCGACAACCAAGAGGTTGTGATCTCGCCCTTGGCCCCGGCGATGGTGGATGATGATGTCTGGCAGAATCTCGTCCGTCGCCTTCCGCGAATTGCATCGCGCGATCCCCATAAGCGTTTTCTGCAGCTGCCCGTCACGGTCATACTCACAATCCACGTTCCATGTCTCGAAATGCGGCTCGAACTGCACGGCGAGACGGTGGGCGGTCGAGCGCTCATGAACAGTTTCGAATTCGAGTACCGGGCGTTCCCCTCTCACCGATTTGATCGCAGCCGCGACAGCGTTTCAGACCTGATCGTCTGTCATGATCGCCAATTCTACTCTGACTTTGGCATCGCGCGCATCATCGCCCGGACTCCGCATGAGGATTAGGACCGATCTCGGGATCGGAAACGTCACGCCCGAAGTGTCTAAAGATTGTTGGCCGCAGTGCATGCTCGATGCGCTTCGTCAAAAACAATAACGATGTCTACTGGGGCGCTTCTATCTGGATAGCTGTCTCGAGCGAATCGATGAACCTCGCGGGCTCGGGAGCGAAATGAACGTGGCACGCCCTTCTTGCGCGAGCCGATGCTGCGCGCAGCGCCTCTTGAATAACTGCGGCGAGGGGTCCATGTCCAGAAACGCAGGAAGCTGCGTCGGCACCATGAACGTCGCAGATCGCTGCTCGCCATCGTCGACCTCGCGTTGCGTCGCCGTTTTGCCTTCGTTGACCTCGAGCCAAGGTTGGGACCCGCTTGGCGCGCGTGGTGCGCGAAGCGAGGCCTTGATGACACGATGCTCGCGGAGATTGAAGCCCGGATTGGTGCTCTGAACGCCGAAATCGCTTCTGCCATTTCGTTAGGGCCACAATTCCGGATCGGGCATTCGTACGTTACCCCGGATATCGACGAGACGATCCGCAACAGCCGTGGTTGGTTCCGGGCCAAGGTCGAGACGGAGATCGGCCCGCTCCTCGATGAATACTGGTACGATGCCCCGGAGACGGCGAGAGCAGCACGGGCTAAACTCCTCGCACGGCTGGCCTGATGGCGATGGAACTGCCCCTGGTGAGCGCCGGGTCGGCCGCATCCCGGTTCGAAACCTCTGGCTCCTGATGCTCTACGCCTCAGATCTTACGCGGGTCAGGGGTGCTTTCAACGCCGAGCATGGCCGACGACATGCGACGATCTGCCAGATCTAATAG
The DNA here is from genome assembly GCA_963745655.1 of Terriglobales bacterium. Lineage (GTDB taxonomy): Bacteria > Acidobacteriota > Terriglobia > Bryobacterales > Bryobacteraceae > JAJFUV01. The sequence goes on from CAVUYK010000014.1 coordinate 61,958, forward strand.
CGCGCCTCCTGGCCGACTCCGTTGAACGCCGGCTTCGTCGAAACCTCACCCGTGGTTACCGCCACCGCGAGATGGTTCTCACGCGGGTTCGCGGGCGGATCGACATCTTGACGACTGAGGCGCGCCTACTCCTCTCAAGAGGCGAAGTCTTCTGCCGCTTCGAGGATCTGACCATTGATACGCCGCGCAACAGACTAGTACGTGCGGCGCTGGATCTGATGGCACGGCTCGTCCGAAGTGGCGAATTAGTTCACCGATGCCGCTCCTTGACGTCCAGCCTCGCTCGGGCGGGCGTAGGTGGCGTGCGCCCTTCCCGTGCCGACTTAGCACTTGATCAAATCGGGCGGAACGACTCGGCCGACCACTTCATGGTCGCACTCGCCCGGCTCGCCTTCGATCTGGCACTCCCCACCGAGGAATCGGGCCCGACGGCCCTGGTCGCGCCGGATCGGGAAGAGGTCTGGGTGCGCCGGTTGTTCGAAAAGGCTGTCCTCGGATTCGCCCGGGTTGAGTTGCAACCGCTGGGATGGTCCGTTCACGGCAGCGTCCCGCTGCGGTGGCAAGTGTCGTCCGCATCTCAGGGGCTCGCCGCCATTCTGCCACGCATGGAGACCGACATCGTGCTCGACCCGCCGTATCAGGGCCGACGCGTGGTGATAGACACGAAGTTCGCGTCGATCCTTGGGAGCGGCCGCTTCGGTAATACCGGCCTCAAGAGCGCATACCTCTACCAGATGTACGCCTACCTTCGATCTCAAGAGGGTCCCGACCCCCGGTGGGACATGGCTACAGGGCTATTTCTGCACCCCGCGATTGACGGCGCGCTTCACGAACACGCCGTTATTCAGGACCACCAGATTGCTTTCGCGACGGTCGACCTCGCTGGCCCGGCCGCAGCCATCCGGAACGAACTGCGTGATCTCCTTCGCGGCGAATCTCAGACGCATAAACAATAGCGGTAAGCGTTTACTCAACGATTCCGCAAGGGCAAACGCACATTCTAGGCAGATCACGGTCCGCTCGGAAGTTGGAAACCTCCCGCCCTCAAGTCCGGATCCGGAATGTTGAGCCGGGGCACTTCTGAAAGACGCCGTGGGCCGCGGACCCACTCGGCGCGCGTACTCGCCTTGCGCAACAGCCGCCCCTACCACGCCGCGCCGGGCTCGTTCATCCAGATGGAATTGGGTTCTACGCGCACGGTTTTGCCTGTGGTTAGACGCACCGTGGCCGCCTTGTCGGCGTAGTTCAGCAGCAACAAATCGTCGCCGAGGACGGCCCAGTAGGTCTCGTCGGGTTTTGTGAGTTTCAATGCGCGCACGCTGGTCGCGCGCATGCCGGGGACGCTCACCAACTGCTTGCGCAGGAAGTTCATGTAGTATTCGAGCGGGTCGCTCTGACGCGCGAACAGCAGCAGACGGCCTTTGCCGGTCTCGCCCTTCAGCCAGCGCTGCCAGGTGGCCGTGTCACCTTCCACCGTCTGAAGGCCTTCGCGGCGCGCTTGCGGGCGCGTCTGGACCATCACCGTCCCGCCGTTGCGCATCCAGGCGTCGATCTTTTCGATGACGCTTGGCTCGGTCACATTCCCGTTGAGGAACACCAGCGCCTTGTAGCGATCCAGGGCGCCGTCCAGGATCATCTGCTCGCCCATGAAGTCGTAGTCGGCCACCGCGCGAAACGCTTTGGCTCGCGCCAGGAAACTGCCCGCTCCCAAATAGCGAATGTACTCGTCGCTTAAACGGTTGGGGGTGTCGGGATAATAGACGGCGATGTCGATGGCGGGCTTGACGCGGCGATCGAGCAGGGGGGCCTGGCGAATCCACGCGTCGATGGCCTGGTCGTTGCCGAGGAGGTTGCCATCGTAGTAGAACAGGTGGTCGGCGCCATTGGCGATGGTGTTGTAGAGCCGCGCCACCACGCCGCGCGCGCTGCCGTAGCCGGCCGGTTCGCTGCCCACTTTGGCGCCATAGAAGCGCGCCGAGGAAGCCACCGGACGGGTGACGCAGAAATTGTTCAGGTAGCTGTCGTTCTCGTTGGTCAGGCGGACGCCGCCGCCGAGTTTCGCCATGCTGCGCGGCTGCTTGAAGTAATCCGTCCCGATCTCGACCGCGCCCCAACCGCCCGAAGACTGGTAGATGGACGTCCGCGGCAAGGCCTCCTTCGCCCAGGTGGCCCAGCGCTCGCACCACCGGGTCATGGAGTCCATGTACCAGTTATTAAAATCGACTCGCATGCGCGGCGACAGGGCGTGCGCGGGATGGAAGGTCTTTACGTCATCGAAGGATGCGTATTGAGTTCCCCAGGCTTCATTCAGGTTCTTCACCGTGGTGTAGCGCCCTTTTACCCAGCCGCGAAAAACCACGCTCGCGTCCGGATCGCCGGCCCAGTAGCCCAGGTGTGTGTGCAGTCCCCGTCCTTTGTAGCCCCAGTTGCCGCTGGCCGGATACTGCGCTTCGCCGTAGTTGCCGCTGGGCCCCAGACGCACGCCGAGCAGCGATTGCCGATCGCCGTAGTGCTTACCGAACTCGCTCAAAAACCGCTGTACGTACTTCGTCTGGTTCTCGTTGAAGATGGTGGGAATCTCAACCTGAATGTTGTGCTCCAGACAGACGTAGCCGGTAAATTCCTTCGAATCGTAGAACCACTCGGGCAGCGAATAAGCCGAGCCGACAATCAGCAGCGGGAACCACTTCAAACCGTGCCGCTCCAACTCGTCCACCACCGCGTCGTAGTAGCTCCAGTCGAACACTCCCGGCGAACGCTCCACGAAGTTCCACTTCACGTAACTCTCTACGCCGTTGAAGCCCAGCGCCTTGACCAGCGGCAGCGTGGTGCGCATGGTGGCCAGCGCGTTCTTGAGACCTTCGGGGGTGGGCGAATCCGTACCGGCGGTGGTCACCAGGTTGGGCGGATTCTTCAGGGTGAAAGCCGGCTTCACGCTGGGGTCCGCCTCGCGCGCCGGCTCTTCCTGGGTGATCTCGACCGAATGGAGCAGCGTCAAACCTTCCACGCGCAAATCCGCGTCCAGCTTCTGTATGCGGTACACGGCGTGCCGGACTTTGCCGGAGTTCAGACGGACAACACCACGACGCTCTCCGAGCGCGGCTCCGCGCCGCCGGACGCCTTCCACGTTGAGCGCGATCAGACCGTAGCCTTCATCGATGTAACCGATGGAGAGCCAGGCCGGCTCCGTGATGGGTTTCCCGACCTTGAGCAGAAACGAGGCGCGGCTGTAGTAGTCGCCCAATGGCTGGATGCGCGCGGCGCTCACACCACCGCGTTGTTCCATGGTCCACAAGGAACCCGGCGCTGAGGCCAGCGAGATGCCATTCGAGACGGGCGGGCGCGCGGCCTGCCAACGGGCCAGCGGCGCCGCGTACGCGGAGAAAACCAGAGTGCCAAGGATCAGAAAGCTTTTCATA
>CAVUYK010000015.1:0-392109 GCA_963745655.1 Terriglobales bacterium
GGTGCCCGAATTGATGCTGTTGGTGGATTCGATCAACCGTTTCGGCGTAGCCGGGAGGGAACCTCGTCGACGCTGCGATAATGAGACGAACCTTCTTACCCGATGAGATAAGAACCGCCGAGCTTCGGACGATTTTTCTTTCGGTTCGCTCATGCCTCTTCCGCTCTGGGGAGCTTGGCGGTCCCGCCGCGCTCCCAGCGCCCGCGTACTCGATCACTACCCGGATGAAACCCAGCGCCGCTTTCGACAACGCCTTGTCTTTCCGATAGATGAGCCCCACATGCCGCACCATGGCCTCGGGCGCCAAAGAGAGCGCCGCCAGGCGGCCCGCACCACCTCTTCCGCGCAATTGGAAGCTGCCAGGAACGACAGTCCCAACCCGGCTAGCACGAATCGCTTGATCATCTCTGTCGAATCCAACTCCATGGAACCCTGGATCTTATCCTCCACCAACTCCAGCCATTCGTTCAGACGCGTGCGCGTAGTGCCGTACTTGGGCAAAAGCAGGGAATACGGAACCAGGTCGTGGCAAGTAGCGCTGGGCCGGGAAGCCAGGGGGTGGTTGACGGGGACGATGAGCTTAATCTCGTCGGAATGAATCTTCACGGCCTGCATGCGGCGCTCCTCGACGGGGAACTGCGTGATGCCGAAGTCGGCCTGGTTGTCAGCACTGCGGTTACCACTTTAGAGCCGTAGGAACGGTCCACATGCAGTTGGACGTTGGGAAACAGGCTGTTGTAATGCGAAAACACATGCGGCAGCACGTAAATGCAGGTGGCCTCGTTGGCCGCGATGATCAGTTCTCCGCGCGGCGCGCGCTCCAGTTCGTGGATGGCGTCTTGTGCCTGCCGGCGCAAATCCAGGATCTGTTCGGCGAAGCCCGCGAAGATCCTTCCGGCGGTGGTGAGGGCGATCCTGGTGCCCAGGCGGTCGAACAGCGCCGTGTTCAGATCCAGCTCAAGTTGTCGCACTTGCGCGCTGATGGCCGGCTGCGTGCGAAAGCAGGTTTCGGCCGCCTTGGAGAAGCTTTTCAACCTCACGATCTCCAAGAAAGTGTGTAACTGGTCCAGATCCATGTCGTTAGGCTGGGCCGCCCGGCGCAAAGAAATGTGAATCGCACAGATAGAAAGATTCGATTTCCGCCCGCGCCACAAGGCTTGCTACTAATTGTATCAACAGCCCCGGGTGGTGCGGCTGCATATTTTGAAACGGGGGATACCGCAGCGACACGGTCCCGTGCTTCGGGCCTACCTGAGGCGCATGCAGCGCACCACCCCGGGGATATTCCCCTGACTGTCCCGCCGGTTGTTGAAACCCTCCGCCCCTATCGCTGCGTCCACGGTAAGGTGTTCCGGAATCGTCGACAGTGGAAAAGGGTGTCTTTCCACGGCGTCGGCGGATGGCGATAGAATACTAGGGTGGATTATATGCGTTGGTTCAGTGGGATAGCTGTCTTCATTATTTCGATGAGTTGTGCGCCGGTTTTCGGCGCGGTAGGAGTTCCAGCTCGCGCCAACCTCGCTTTGGGCGAGAAGGCTCTGGCGGGATGCCCGACTGGTTCGAGCCCAATAGGGGCCAACTGGACCCGAAAGTGCGATTCACGGCGCGCTCGGCGCAGGGCCGCCTGGCCATCCATCAGACGGGTGCCCGCCTCTCCTACCCGCAAGGCTCGCTCGATCTGACGCTGGCTGGAGCCGACCGGAACGCCACCCACGTGGGAGAGCAAACGCAGCGGGCGCGAACCAACTACCTGGTGGGCAATCGCCCGGACCACTGGAAGTTGGATGTACCGCACTTTGCCCGCGTCAGATGGAATCAGCCCTACCCGGGCATCGACGTGGCTTACTATTTCAACGACGCGCGCCTGGAGTACGACCTGGTGGTAGCGCCGGGCGCCGACCCCAGCCGCATTCGTCTCGAGTTTAGCGGCGCCAGGGCCACGCATCTGGATCCCGACGGCGCTCTGCGCTTCGACTTGGGCGGCGTGGAAGTGCGCCAGCTTCCTCCGGTGGCCTATCAGCAGCTCGCCGGCAAGCGCGTGAGGGTGGAAGCCCGCTACCAGATGGCCTCCCATGGCGAGGTCCGCATCGCACTGGGTTCCTACGACAAGACGGGCACCTTGGTGATCGATCCAATCATCTACGCCGGCTATACCAAGGGCCAATCCAATCAAATTGTGCGGGCCGTCACTCTCGACAAAAACGGCAACGTGTGGATTGCGGGTTCCGCTTTCGGCGAAGTCGATGTGACTGATCTCCCCGCGCCCTATAAAAACGTCTCCACCGCCTATCGCGATGCCTTCGTGGCGGAATTCTCCCTCAGCGAGGATGGGAACCTCAGCCTGGTCTATTGGACCTATGTGGGTGGCTCGGACTATGAAGAGGCCACCGCGCTGGGAGTGAATGCCGATGGCTGGGTGTACGTCGCCGGCGAAACCTCCAGCGTGGATTTCCCCACGGCGGGGACGGCGCTACAGACCGCCGCCGGCGGCCTAACGGACGCGTTCCTGTTCGTTATCGACCCGTCGGTGGCCGGCACGGACTCGCTCAAGTACAGCAGCTATTGGGGTGGCGACGAGGATGAGAGCGCGGGCGGCATGGCTCTGGACGCGAACGGCAACGTGGTGGTGATCGGAACCACGGCCTCCCAGACTTTGACTGCGGTCGAGTTCGGCGTGCAGGGCTTCAATCGAGGCGGCTGGGACGTCTTCATCCTCAAGGTAGATCCCCATCCCGGTGCTTCGCAGACGCTGCTCTATTCCTCGTTCTTCGGAGGCGACAGCACGGACATCGCCACCGGCGTGGCCGTAAACGCCCCCGGCAACCTCATCTACTTCACCGGCTACACCTTCTCCGACGACTTTCCGACCACCTCGGACGGCTGGCAAACCTTCGAGCAAGGCATTGGAGACGCCTATATCGTCAAACTGGATCTGGACCGGCCGGGATTGGAAGCGCTGGTATATGGCACCTGCATTGGCGGGACGGACCTGGACTTTGCGAACGCCATCGACTTGGATGCAAATGGCGCTGTGTGGATCACCGGCTACACGCTTTCGGCGGACTTCCCCGTGACGGCGGATGCCGCCCAGCCGCACTACGCGGGCGGCGTCGATGGATTCGTGGTCCGCTTCGATCCCACCGCTACCGCCGGCAGTCCGTTGCAGTATTCGACCTACCTGGGCGGATCCGATGCGGATGTACCGAATGCGGTGAAGGTGCTTTCCGATGGACGTGTCGCCGTGGCAGGCTACACGCTTTCCGCCGACATGCCGGGGCGCGGCGATTCGCCTGCGGTCCGCATGGTGGATGCCTTCGTGAGTCTGTTCGACCCCGCTAAACCAGGAGCGGAAGGGCTGGTCTCTACCACCACGTATGGAGGCGCGTATGTCGACGCCATCACGGGTCTGGCCGCCGACGCGAACGGCAACGTCTACGCCGCCGGCAGCACCTACTCGTTCTATCTGAACACTACCGACGGGTCCGGCAAGCCGGACGAAGGCGGCATCCCTTCGGGGTTCCTGCTGAAGATTAAGCCGTAACAGCGAAAAGGGGACAGACGCACTACTGTCCCGTTATAAATCGAATAGACTGAGTTGGTTGGGAGGAACCCAGGACGAAAGTTCGACGTCGACCCCCTCCAAGGCCTGTAAAATGGGCATTTTCTCAAATAAGGTCACGCTCAAAATCTGTAGGATTTTGTAGAGGCTCGCCTGGAGCCCGAGACGCTTCTTGAGAATCGCTACCAGCAGATAAACGATCAGCGCGATCCAAAGTTGTGTTTTGACCGCATTGGCGGAGGTGTGAGCTGTGCAAACACGGTTCGTCCGGCATACATAACATCCCATTCTCGGCCGAACGGGCTCGCGCAATTTCAAGTCGTTTTTTCTCCGCGCCGGCCTAGCCTTCGAAATCACCCGCGGGCACGGCCAGGCCGCAGCCGGCAAGCAGAAGGAGCAGAGCGGCTCGCGCTGATCGCAATGACATCAAGTGGCGCTACTCGCTCAGTTTCGCCAGGGCGGCCATCGCCGGCTGTCCGTAGGCCAGCAAAGTAGATGGCGACAGCGGCCGCGTCTGCCCCAGCAATTGCGGACGCCGCTTCTCGCTACCAGGCGCGCTGGTCTTGTTCGGTCCCCATTCCGCCCACAAATCTCCGCGCCCGCGTGGATCGTCCGAAAGGTTCAGGGACTCACGCAGCTTCTCGAGAATCTGGCGGGCAGTGAGGGCGTATTTCCGTTCCCCGGTGAGGTCGGCCATCACGGCCAGGGCATAGAGGGCCAGCGCCGATTCGCCGGGATCCACCGCGCCATCGCCCTTTTCGCCGAACAGATGGACGAGGGCGCGGTCGATCATGTCCCGCACTTCGGCATCGCGCTCGATGGAATAGTAATCCGCCAGCGCCACCAGGACGTGCTCGACGAATCCCTCGATCCGCGGCTGCTTGAGATTGCCGAGATAGGCGGGCCAGCTTCCGTTCGCGTTCTGGAGTTTCCGAAATGCCGCCACGGCCGGACGTGCCCGCTCCACGTACTTCCCGCGGCCCGTGTGAAGGTGAAACTGGCACATCATGTGGAGAAACACGGAGACGGTGCGGGCATCGGCCTGCTCGAAATCGAAAGTGAGTTGCGCCAGCCGCTCGCCGCAGCGCATCACCCATTCGCCAGCCACCGGATCGCCGCTGATGCCCGCCCAATGCAGCAGTCCCAGCAGCCAGGAATGATCCGGCTCTCCGCCGCGGCCCTCGGCCAGGTAGCAGTGCCCGTAGCCATGCGTCCACATGCCCCAGTGCGGGAAATGCCGGATGTCGACGTCGAGCGCATGACGCGCCGCGATGGCGCACCGCTCCCAGGCTTCCTGACTCCCCGTCCGCAGGTAGTAAAGAATGAGGCCGCGCAACGGATCACGCTCATTGTTATGCCAGTAGCCCTCGCGCGCCATCTCGCCCATGTGGCCCCACTTGGTTCCCGGCGTTGTCAGATAGTCGGTTCCCGGCGTGAAGTAGTGGACGTCGCCATAGTCGAACTTGCCGTAACACTTCTGCACCGAGGTGTGGCGTTGAAACCAGCCGAAGTTCTCCTCGAACATCTGCTCGATGCGCGGGTAGCGGGTGGTGTTTCGTGGCGCAAGCAGTCCGGCCGCGGCAGTGGAGGCAACCCGTCGCGGATCGATCACGCCGCGCACCGGCTGCAATGCGCCGCGGCGGAGCTTGGCCTCAAATCCCGATGCCGCGCGTTCTCCCGTCCCCACACTGAGCACAAACTCGTGGCTCATGGCGACGCCTTGCGGCGCATCCAGGCATCCCTCTTCCGGCTCCACGAAGGCCACATACGGATGCGGCATGACAGGCCAGTAGCGCGTGTGCGCGTAGGGCCGCTCGCCGAACGGATTGGACGGCAGCAGCGTCTTCGATTTCAGATGCGCATTGGCCCGCGCCGGCCAGAAGCCGATGCTGAGCAGGCTATCGCTCACCGCGATCTCGCTCGGATACTTCTCCCGGAAATCGCGAACATGCACGCCGAGCGACCGCGTGGAATCGGTCACGTAAAGCCAGCCGGGGCACTGCTCCCCATTCGCGCCGCCGGAGGAGAGGTTCTGGATTCGCCCATCCGGATTTTGGATCTTTGCCCAGTAGCGGTTCTCATCCTCTTGAAGGACCCAGACCGGCCAACCTTTCACGAACGGTCCATCGAAGACGCCCCGCTCGCAGCCGAACACCAGCCGCTCCGGCTGCCACTCGAGTGGCAGAAGCAGACGAATGTCCCGCACCTGTTCGGCGACGTTCGGCGTCGTATTGATCCAGGTGACGGACACAAACACCTCAGGCCGGCCGCGGTATACGGTCCAACGCAGAATGTAGTCGAAGAAATCGCGCCCGGATTCGCTACGGCAACGGCCATCCATTCGAACCGTGGCGCGCACAGGGCCCCGCTCATCAATCGTCAGGCGGCGCCCGGCTGAGGCGGACGAGCGGAATACGGTCCCGTTGCGATGCGTGATCACAAGGTCGCAGGCCGCCGCTCCGCGGACGATTGGCAGCGCCGAGCCGCCGGGCCCCGGAGCGGAGATTTCCTCTACCCAGCCGTCTCGCCGCAGCCGGACGCGAGCGACACCGCTATCGAGCTGCAGGAAACCATCGTCCTCCTGCACCAGGTCGGAGGACGTGCGTCCGGCGTCTTCAGCCAGCATATACGCACCGGGTCCGGTCTCCGGCTCAAATACGACGAAGAGCCATCGGACCGATCCGTCGCCCCAGTACGAACTGGGACGCATCTGTGCCGGCACGCTCGTTCCTCGAGGTGAGAGCACGGCGTACCGGCCGGGCCAACGGAGCTTTCCGCGCGCGAAAGGGATGGCTGTTTCAACCGGTGCACCGGCCGGGGCGGGACCCGCCGGATCGGCAACATGCACCACGATTCGATCCGCCGACTGGCCTTCCAGCGTTGCATAAGGCAGTGCCGTGGCACCCGTCAGCAACGCCCTGCGCGAGAACTCCGGATCGTTCATGCGCTCCCCCTCTGCCTCCACAGATCCGCGAATTGATCGGCGCGCACGACTCCGTACTCCGGCCCCAGTTCTTGCACGATGTTCCCGGCCATATCGAGGGACGTGAGCCAGTTTGCCAGGAAGACATAGAGGAACGCGGGCCGGTGCTTAGGAGTACGGCGGCGAATCTCGGAAATCATGAACGACTCGGCATCACGCCTCGCAGCGGGCGTGAAAGTGAACGGTCCCGGCGACCGGTTCACCGCGCGAAACACGGGCTTGCCGCTCACCACGCTCACGGTGTTATCTTCGGTGGTGGTTCGGCTCCGTCCGTAGTTGGCGAAGATCGCCGAACAACCGGTGGTTGCCGCAATGCTCGCGAGCCGGTCCGGGCGCATCTCGCTGTAGGTGGTCATCACGGTTGCATCGATTCGCCGGCGGTAAATCGCCGAGAGCCGCAGGTACTCCCCCCAGATGGCCGCCTGGCGCTCTTTCGGGTAGTTCTCGGCGTAATTGTCTTCATGAATGTAGCCCAGGCCGGTGAGCGCGTTGACGAAGCAATCGCCGGGGCGCGCATGGCGATAGTAGTAATCCAGAATGTCCGGCATGCCATCGCTCGCGGTGGGCGACACCTGCCAGCCAAACGGCATCGACCCATGGCCTGGGTCGTCGAAGAGTTTGCGGTAGTAGTGGCGGTGAAAGTTCCATCCGTCGCCGTCCGATCGGATGAAAGCGATATAAGCCTTGTCACGTTCGAGCCGTGCCGCGGGTCGGACTTGCCTCAACTTGGCGCGAGTGCCGGAGTGCACGGAGAGATTGCCGACCGCTGGCGAGTATGCGTCAAACGCCGTGCATGCCGTGTATTTCGCGCAAGCGCTCGCCAGCCGCACACCAGGCGTTTCGCCAATCCCTCCGGTCTTATCGCCGCTGGTCGGCCAGCCAAAGCAGGGAATGTTCGGGCGCCAACGCATTAGGATTTCTCGTGCGAAGTCGAACTCTTCACTCGACGACGCCTTGGGATTGCGTGCTTCATCCTGCGGTCCGGAGATCCACAGGATCGGGATGCGGAACTCCACCAGGTAGTCACGCAGCGCAATCTCTTCGGGCGCCAGGATGGCGATGGCGTCCGGCGACAAACGGCTTTCCATCCGCCGGAACGCCCAGCGGTAAGCGTCCACGTCTTTCTTCCAGTTGAACTGGCGCAGATCCATCCCGGAGTATGCCGAGTCCGGTGTCCCTCCGAACGGCAACGGAAACTGGTCCGCGATGGAGGGAGTTACTGGAATACCGTCGTGCACGGCCGCGAGCATGGTTGCCACGTTGACGCTGGCCGGAACGGCGGGATCGGTGACGAACATTTGCGTGGCCGCCGGAAGGAAGCGCTCGAACACCTGCCCGATTTCGAGCCATTCCACGACATCCACGTCGCCGCGCTCGCGCAGCCAGTCGAGCCAGAGTTCGTCGTAGCGATCGTGGACGAGATAGAGCCGCGGTTCCCGGCGATTCACGAGGCCCTGGAGGCAAGTCAGCGTGAGCCGTAGATCCCACGACCAAGAGGTGAGATCGGAGGAGCGAAACGCCGCGATTTTGCGCGACGGAGGCCTTGATCGGGGGCACACGTGAACTTCCGTGTCATTGCCGCCGCGCGCCAGGGCCGCCGTGATGGCGCCGCCAGACAGCGCCATCAGCTCGCGGCGCGTCATCGGCTCTCTCCGGGCCGCAGGAACGTAATCGTCTTTCTCGAAACACCGGCCATGAAGAACCTGCCTGTGCGGCCCAGGCGCTTGTCCGTCTCTCCCCGCGCCGTACCGATGGCCTGCGGATACCAGCCACTGTTCATCTTGCTCTGGGACAAACCAGTGTCCTTCATCACCTGACGAACCGCAACGGCGTCCAGAATCCGCAGCGGTTTCGACCAGCCATTCGGGTCTTCCAGAGAGCGGTTGAAACTCACATAGATGCCGTCGCCGTTAAGCCGTGTGTCAATCGCGTGATTGAGGAGCATCACATGCATGCCGAGGTGCGTGTTGAAATGGACGGCCGGCCCCCAGAACATAGCTCCATCGGCGCGATGGTAGTCCCGTTCGCTCGGGAACATCGGCGTCACTCGGCCCCACCGGCCCGGCTCGCGCCAGCCGCCCTCGTGCCATTTCGATACCTTGCCCGAAGGGTTGTTGCGGTCGGAATAGAGCATCCGCGCGGCAAATACTCCCTGCTGCTGGGGGTCTGGGTCGTAGCTGGTCCCGAACCAGTAGATGAAGTGCTGGCGCTCGTCCGGCAGAAACACGAAGTCTCCGGTTCCGCCGGCATCCCATGGGCTTGCCGTGTCGCACTTCACCGCACACGGCTTGGCCTCAATCACGAAGCCGAGATCTTCCCAGGTAGCGCCGTTATCCTGTGATCGCAACCAGCCGATCCGCGGCATCGTGGGCAGGTGGGCGTTGGAAAAGCAGATCATGTCCGGCTCGTAGTGAAATGCGCCGTAGAGAGTGCCATCGGCGTCCTTCCACGTTGCCTCGATCCAGAGTGAAAGCTGATCGTCGAGTGATCCAAAACGCACGCGCGTTCGGTTTGCCAGGTGAAAGAGATCGGGACCGGAACTGCGCCACGGGTGGTTGTAGGAGTTGAAGACGTAGACCGTATTGCCGTCCCAATGCACGGGGCTGTTCGAATCGCACTCGTGCCAGAGTTTTCGATCGGGCACTTCCACTCCGGGGAACTGGAGCTGCGGGGCATCTTCGAGGATAACCGATGGAAGAGTTTTCTCTTCTCCCGCTCGAAGTTGCCACCCCGCGCCCAGCAGCGCTCCTAACGCCTGGCGCCGGTTCATCACCGTTCCTCCCCGGGAGCGAAAAACGTGATCTCAAGACGTGAAGTACCCGTCATGAAAACACGACAGATGCGGCCGCAAAGCTTATCGGTCTCGCCTTTCAAAACGCCGATGATCTGAGGGTACCAGCCGCTCGATATGGTGTCGGCAACGACGATGCCGTTCTTGGCGGCACGCAGTTCTCCGTAGTAGACTCCCGAGGGTACCACCATCATTGCGTCGCGCACCTCGCCCACGGCGGTCGCATCGAGAATTGTTTTTCGATCGATCATCATCACCGGCTTCGACCATCCGCGAGGATTCGCGAGGTCCCGGTTGAACGTCAGAAAGATGCCGTCGTTGGTGAGTTTGGTGTCGGCGGCATGGTTCAACACCATCACATACATATGGAGATGCGTGTTCCAGTGAATGGACGGCCCCCAGAACATGGAGCCATCCTTCCGATGGTAGTCGCGCGATGCTGGAAAGACGGGCGTGACGTGACCCCAGATGCCCGGCTGGCTCCAGGCGCCGTTGTACCATTTCGTTACTTTGCCCGCGGGTTTGTTCCTGTCCGCATAGGGCATGCGCGCGACGAAGATGCCCTGCTCGGCGAACTCCGGATCGTAGCTCGTGCCGTAGAAATAGAAATATTCCTTCTTGCGATCCGGCAGGAAGACGAAATCACCGGTGCCTCCCGCGTCCCAGGGGCTTTGCGTATCACAGCGAACGGCGCAGGGATTGGCGGAAATGATGAAACCGAGATCCTCCCACGTCGCGCCGTTATCGCTGGAGCGAGCCCAGCCGATTCGCGGCGCCGTCGGCAGGTGCTGATTCGAGAAGCAGATGACGTGCGGCTCGAAGTGATAGGCGCCGTACAGCACTCCATCATCATCCTTCCAGGTCGCTTCGATCCAAAGCGGCATCCTGTCGTTCGTCTCGCCGAGTTTGGCGGAGAGGCGATTCGAAAGCTGTTGAAGGTTCGGGCCCGACGTCCGCCACGGGTGGGCATAGTTGTTGAAGAGGTATAGCGTATCGCCGTCCCAGTGCATCGGGCTGTTTGAATCCACCTCATGTAGCAGGCTCCGCTCTGGAACTTCCACACCGGGCATCTGGATCAGCGGCGAGGGCCGAATTCGGAACGCGGGCACGTCGTCGGCGGATGTCAGTCGCTTCGGACAGGACACCACCAGCGTCATGGCGAAAACTATGAGGGACGATCGCATGAGAGGTCGCATGGACTCAAGACGAAAGGGACGGTCCCGAAGGGCCGTCCCGGATTTCAGTTGAGGATCTAGAACGTGAATTTCAAGCCGAACTGCATGGAACGCGGATCGGTCTGGACGTTGGTGATCTTTCCGAACTGGCATCCGTATGTGTGTGTGGCGTCCGTTGAACCATCCGCATACGGAGGCAGGCACCAGGTGTGATCGGGAATGCCGAGGTTCTGGTGATTCAACGCGTTAAACATGTCGTACCGGAAGCTGAGGATGTGCGTTTCGAGGAATCGCCACTCCTTGGAGAGCGATGTATCCAGGTTCCAGAATCCTGGGACACGCCCTGAGGGAGGACGCAACCCGGAGTTGCCGAAGAGCCAGTAGCCGTCGATGCTGTCGTAATCGACGGGCGTGCCGTCGGCATTGACTCCAGTCGAGATGGCCTTCAGCAACGCGGTGCTGTTGCCCCAGGTGGGGGCGAAGGCGTTCGGGTTGTACCACTGCTCGGCCCGCTGCGCCTTGGTCTTGCCGCTTCGCCCCGCGCTGAGGTCTCCCACCAGGTTCGGCCGGGAGCTGTAAATGCCGTTCGTGTAGACGCTGTCGAAGAACATCGGCACGCCGCTCTGGATGTTCCAGTTCTGCGAGATCTTCCAGCCGCCCAGGAACTTGTCGGCTATGCCCCCACCGGACAGGAACCGCTTGCCCTTGCCGATCGGCAACTCATACGTCGCCGCAATGTTCAGGACGTGTGGTGTATCGTCGGGCGCGAGCGAATCGTAGCGGCGACGGTTGTCATAGTCCTCGGCGTTGGTGTGGGTCCAGAAATCAGCCGAGCCGCCACCGGCCGCACCCGGAACCCAGGCGATGCGGCCGACACCCTTGCCGCTGATGGTGGTTGGCCCCGGCGTGTTGGCGACCATCGCGCCCAGAGCGGCACTCACCATGTTCTTGGAGAACGTGTAGGCCGCGATGAAATTCAGCCCTTGCGAGTACCTCTTTTCGACGCGAAGCTGCGCGGCGTGATACTTGTTGTAACCGTCGGGCGCCATCATCGCGGCGATCTGCCCGTACTGCGGGTACGGAGCAAACGCGGTCCATCCCTGGCACATGCCCTGGCCCGTGGCCGAGTCCGTCTCGCATCCCCACCCGTAGGGCACCACGGCCTTGTCTACCGGATAAAGAAGGTTGATCTTGTTTCTCAGCTTCGAGAGGATGCTGGTGGGCACGTTGTTCAGTCCCCGCACCTCGTCGCCGGCCAGATGAAGACCGTGTGTGCCGACATAGCCCGCGTTGACCACGATATTGCCGGGCAGCTCACGCTGGATGAAGAAGCTCCAGGTCTCCACGTAGGGGTCCTTCGGAGGCTTCAGGAAGGTGGCCGTCCAGCCACCGAGATTCTGCACGTTGTTTTTCCGGTTCAGGGACAGGTCCGGGATGGGCAGGTCGGGCGCGGGCTGGCCGAGGATAAAGCTCGGCGTGCGGCCGTAGGCGTCCGTGTAGGCCGCGTGCGTCTGAACCCAGCCGCCGGTGGAGCTGTAAGCGCCGTTGCCCTGGCCGAAGACCGCCGACATGCTGTTGCTGTAGACGATGCCGAATGCACCGCGGATCACCGTCTTCGGCAGAGGCGACCAGGCGAATCCGAAGCGCGGTCCCAGGCTGTCCTTGTTCGCCGGGTACAGCGTCCGGTCTGGATGATTGGGCGTGCCGACGTAATCCAGCCGTCCCTTGTAGGCGGGAGCTTCCGGATTCGGCGCGTCGAAGTTGATGGTGGCGAGCATGTCGTGGCGCTCCCGAATCCATCCAAAAACATCCCACCGGAGACCGAAGCTCAGTGTAAGGTTCGACCGCACGCGGAAATCGTCCTGGAGAAAGGCCGCGTAGTCGTCGTTGGTCTGCCAGGGCGCAGCCTGCACGCTGGTGTAGGGCGAGCCCTGGCCAGCCCATCCCAGCAGGAAGGTGGCCAGCCCGCTGCCTCCCATGCCCGTGAACGGATCGTTGGTCGCGTCCGCGCCGAAGGATATGTTGTAGCCGCCGCCCGAATGGTTGTACAGATTGTTGCGTCGGAACGAGAATCCGCCCTTGAGCGTGTGCTTGCCCAGAACCTTGGTCATGTTGTCCAGGAAGGTGTACGCCTGCTGCCCCATCGACATGTTCGCCTGGTAGGGAAGAGGGCCGAACTGGAGGTTGTCGAACTGAATGGTGGGGACGGACTGGTAGGGATCGTACAAGTAGAAGTTCATGCCCGCGACGCGTTTCTTGACTTCAGAGTTGCCGGTGACGCTGTCGAGATTGGGCAGGGACTTGAGAGCCTGTCGACCGAAGGAGAGGCGCACCTCGTTGATCAGGGTCGGCGTGATCGTCGAGGTCAGGCCGACGATGGCCAGTTGATTGCGCGTCGTGTACGGTTGCGATCCCATGACGCCGGTCTGGAGCTGGGCCGTGGGACCGTTCCACGGATAGCGGAAGTTTTCATAGCGGCTGGGGTTGTACAACCAATCGACGAACAACGTGTGTTTGTCCGAGATGCGGTGATCGATCTTCACCGACGCGTTGTGCGTGGACAGCCCGCTGCCGACGGCGCCGATATAGTTGTTGCAGTAGATGCCGCAACCGTCAGGACCCTGCTGGAGGGGATCGACGAAGTTTGGATTGGGAATGGAATCGACGTAGAACTTCGCCAGCGGGTTGATGCGGCTCTGCGGAATCACAGGCGTGGTAAACGGTGTCCGATGCAGGTAGCCATCCGCGTCAGGCCCAGTGGTGGTGAACGGATCGTAGATGCAGTTGGTGATGCCGGCCGACGGGTCGCAGACCGGGGAGTAGCGCGGATCACCCCGGAAGTCGCCTTGCTTGGCGGCCGCCAGCGGCACCGTCAGAATGCGGTTGACGTTTTCATGCAGGACGGAGAAATCCTCCGAGACGAAGAAGAACGTCCGGTTGCGGCCGTTGTACAGCTTGGGGATCACCACCGGGCCGCCCAGCGTGACGCCCGGATCGATCCAATTGATGCGCGGCTGGAGAAAGGGCTTCCCGCTCTCGTCGCGGCGCGCAAAGGGATTGGTGGCGCTGAAGAACGAGTTCCGGTCGTACATGTAGGCGCTGCCGTGCAACTTGTTGGTGCCCGATTTGAGCACGACGTTTACCACCGCGCCGCTGGTGCGTCCGTACTCGGCCGCCAGTCCATTGCTCACCAGGTTGAACTCGGAGACCGCGTCCGGCGATGCGTTCACCACGACCGCCTCGGCCCCCACCGTCGCGTTCAGGGAGCCTTCCAGGTACCAGCCGTTGGCGCCGGCCTGGCTCCCGTTCACACTGATGCTCGAACCGACCAGGTGCAAGGGGTCGGGAAACCCTCCGAACTGGCTGTTAAAACCGAACGATGCTCCCGAAGGGCCGCTGGACTGGATGACACCAGGAATCAGTTGGACAAGCGTCTGGATGTCGCGGCCGTTGAGCGGAAGATCCTCGACATAGTGCTTGTCCACCGATGTTGAGAAGTTGGAAGATGTCGCGTCCACCAACGGCGCTTCGGCCGTCACCGAGATGCTCTGTGTGATTTCGCCCACTTGCATGCCGGCGTCCGCGACCGCCACGCCACCGGCGGTGACGGTGACGCCGGATACCTCGAGCACCGCGAAACCGGGGGCACGAAAACGAACCTGATACGGACCGGGCACCAGTTCGGCGACGAGATAGAACCCGACCGAGCTCGTCTTGAGGTTTGCCTCCACGCCGGTGTCAACGTTTCGTACGGTGACGTTCACGCCCGGTATGATGATGCCCTGAGGATCACGAACGGTGCCCTGGACCGTGCCACGTTCCGGCGCGGCATGCAGAACCCATCCAGCGAGGGCGGCGAAAACGATGACCAAACGGCCGACTGCGTGATATTTGCTCACAAAGGCTACCTCCTGATCTAGGGTCAACTATAGGTGCAAACCGGGTAGGTGTCAAGTGAAAAGTTTCATGAAATATACACCTGAAAGAGAAAAGAAATGAAACAGAGGCGCGACCCTACAGCTCAGCGTGAATGGAATCGATCGGCGCCGCAGCCGCAGCGATGGGGCGGGTGGTGCTGCGCTTGATCAGGGAGACGGGGACCACAACTTCGGGGAGCCGCTTGCCGGGGTTCTGTAGCTTTTCAATCGCCATCCGGGCCAATTCAGCGCCGACGCGCGCTCTGTCGACACGCACCGTGGTAAGCGGCGGCGATTTGAATTGCGCTTCGTCGTTATCGCCGTAGCCCACCAGGCTGATATCGCGCGGCACGTTCAGCCCGTGCTTGAGGAGCGCATCCCAGGCGCCGAACGCCATTTCGTCATACGCCGCGAAAAACGCCGTGACCGGCAGTTGTCTTTGGAGAATCACCTCGGTACAGGCGTAACCGTTTGCGTAGTAGTTGTCCGAAAGGCCGACCGTCTGACCCAGCGGCTCCAGTTGCGCCTCGTCCATGGCCTGGGTGTAAGCGAGGTAACGTTGCCGGTACCATGGCAGTGCCGTATCGCCGATGTAGCAAATATGCCGGTGACCGAGAGCGATGAGGTACTTGGTGGCTTCGTACGCACCGGACATGTCGTCCCAGCCTACGCGATCGAGCGGCGGCCGATCTGCCACCGTAACGTAGTGATTTGAAAGGGCAACGTAAGGAACCGACAGGTTCTCCAGCGCCTCCGCGAAATTGTCGTAATTGGTCCCGGCGAGTATCAGGCAGTCGGCCATGCCATGACTGCGCAGCACGCCCGGGAGTTGCAGTTCGGAAGGGCGCGTCTCCCGCGCATAATCGTATTTCGTGAACATCACGAAGTATCCCGCGCGAGCGCAGTACTCCTCGACGCCCTGGAGAATCCCCGAGTGGAACGGATTGATAACACTGCGGTTACTCAAGATGAACGAGAGGACCGGCGTGGCGTTTTGCACAAAGAGCCGGGCGCGCGCATTAGGACGGTAGTTGAGTTCGCGAACCGCGTCCTCAACCCGTTGGCGGAGATCCGGGTTGACATCGCGGAAGTCATTGATTACGCGCGAGACGGTACCAATGGAGACACCGGCGCGCTGGGCAACTTCTTTAATCGTCGAAGGCATTACACTCTGGCTGCATACCCGGCTCAACCGGCCGATCTTTCTATGAAACATTATATACGTTTACGCCACCCTGTTGAAATGGATTCGGGGTCAAAAGAAAACGTATTGACAGTTCATCGGATCGCTGCTAAGGTATTTGCGAGGTGGTGAAACATTTCATGATTTCAAAGGACCCCGCTTCTTCGGCGCCGGCGCATGTGCTGGTGACGACCGGCGACCTGTGCGGCGAGTGCCCCGTCTGGGACGCCGAGGCACAAAGGCTCTGGTGGACGGATTGCGTCGGATTGAAGCTCCATGCTTACGACTGGCGCAGCCGCAAGTACCACCTGGTCCGGGAAGGCCTCGAAGTGTATGGGTTTCGCCGGAATCGGCCTGGCGGCTTCGTGATAACCAACACCACGGGCGTTTGGCTGTGGGATGGCGAGGGGGCGCCGCGGTTGGTGGCAGGCGAAGTGGACGGCTCGCGACTGCAATTGAACGATTGCTGCGCCGACAGCCGCGGCCGCCTCATCACGGCTTCGTTTTTCTACAATCCCACCTCCGATTACGAGTTCGGGAAACTTATCGGCATCGACCCCGACGGCCGGCCGCACGTACTGGACGATGGCTACCAGTTGGCGAACGGCATCGGCCTCTCGCCGGACGAGCGCACGCTTTACGTCACGGACACGATCGCGCGGCGGATTCAGGCCTACGATTACGACCTGCCGAGCGGCTCGGCATCGCACCGGCGCACCCTGGTTCAGGTGCCCGGGGAAGAGGGTATTCCGGACGGCCTCGCGGTCGACGCCGATGGATTCCTCTGGTCGGCCCAATGGTACGGCGCATGTGTGGTCCGCTACGATCCAGCGGGCTGCGTCGAGCGGCGGATCGCGCTGCCGGCGAAACAAATTTCCTCCCTTGCGTTCGGAGGACCGGACCTGACGGACATTTTCCTCACCTCGGCGGCGCAGTCGGAAAGGCTGCCGGTGATGCCGCCCGGATATGATCCCGATTCCGGCCTCCTCGGCGGGGCGCTGTATCACATGAACCTCGGCATCGCGGGGCGGGAACAAAGGCCGGCGCTCATCCGGATATCAGATTGAGGGACAACACATGATTGCACAAAGCCACCTTCGGAAGCTTGCCGCGAGTGCGGCCGACAGCCTTTTGGCACACGATTGGCGCCTCTGGTTCTGGGGAGACTCGATCGGGCTCGAGGGGCTTCTCGACGCTGCGGAGCTTACCCAGGACAACCGGTATCTCGAGTTCGTGCACGGCCTGCTGAAGGGCTGGATAGCGCGGGAGCGGTACCGGAGCGAGTTTGACTACACGGCCGCGGGAGTCGCGCTACTGCGGACGTGGGAGAAAACGGGCGACGCGGCGCTCCTCGAAATGGCACACCGGCATGCGAAGTACATGGCGGAGTTTCGCACCACGACGGCCGGAGCTTTCATCCGTTATGAGAACGCCGCGATCGAGCTTCCTCCGGAGTTGCCACCGGAGCACGCAGAGTATCGTTGCGACGGGCGGGGACCTTCGGTCTCGGATGGCGGCCCGTGCGTGTTCGTGGACTGCGTTCACTTCGACGGCCCGTTCTTCGCGAAGTTATACCAGTCGACCGGCGAGGAGCGGTATCGCGACCTGGCTTTACGCAATATCCTGCCGCAGATCGAACTCCTCTATGACGAACGCGAGCGGCTATTTCACCACTTCTGGATCGAGAGGAGCGGAAGCCGCAACGGCGTGACTTGGGGCCGCGGGAACGGATGGGGATTGTTGGGCGTGATCTTGACGATCGAGTATCTCGGGGCTTCGGACAAAGCCGTGGAGCCGCTTCGGTCCGTGCTCACAACCATGCTGCAACGTCTCGCCGAGTTGCAGGATCCATGCGGCGCCTGGCACACGGTGCTGACGGATCCCGATTCCTATATCGAAAGCTCCACGGCGGCGTTCTTCGCCGACGTCATGGCGCGCTCGATCCGGCTGGGGCTGATACCGGCCACGGCGTATGATGAGGTATTGCAACGGTCAATGCGCTACCTTCTCACGCACGTGGATGCGCGCGGCGTGCTAGGGGACGTGTCCTATGAAACCTTCCCGAGCACGCGCCTCCAGCACTATCGTGAGATGCCCCGCGGAGCCTTGGTGCCCTGGGGACAGGGACCGCTGCTTGGATGCCTGCGATCATACGCGGAACTCGATACGGCGTTGAACCCATCCGGAGGTAATACGAGGGTGCATGCGACTCGATCATAAGGTGGCGATCGTCACGGGCGCCGCCAAGGGAATCGGCGAAGCCATCGCCGCCCGTTTCTTGGAAGCGGGAGCATCGGTGGCCGCTTTCGATATCGACGGCCCGTCCGTCGATGCCACCGCCATCCGGTTGGGGGCTCATGGCCGGGTGCTCGGCATCACGGGCGATGTCGCGAGCGAACCGGATGTTGCCGATGCCGTTCGCCGCACGGCCGCTGAACTGGGCCGGATCGATGTGCTGGTAAACAACGCCGGCATCGAAATCGCGGGGCGGATCCCCGACTACGCCAGCGCCGATTGGGACCGCCAGCTCGGCGTGAATCTCAAAGGCGCCTTTCTTTTCGCGAAACACGTCATCCCGCGCATGGCCGGGTCCGGCGGCGCGATCGTGAATATCTCGTCGGTCCATGCGTTTGTCTCCTACCCGGGCAATGCCGCGTATGATGCGTCGAAGGCCGGCCTGCTGGCTCTCACCCGCACGCTCGCCCTGGAACACGGCCCCGACGGAATCCGGGTCAACGCGATCTGCCCGGGGTATATCGAAACGCCCATGACGGACGAGTGGCTCGCGACGGTGGACGATCCGGAAGCGACCATGCGGCGAGGTATTGGCGTTTCATCCGCTGGGACGGATTGGCAAACCGAGAGACGTGGCGGACGCCGTGCTGTTCCTCGCCTCCGACGCGGCGGCTTTCATTTCCGGCGCCTGCCTTGTTGTGGACGGCGCCATGACGATTGTGGGTCATTAGGTTTCTCCGGGAGGGTTTCATGCACATCACCAGAATCGAATGTCTCGAACTCCGCGCCCCACAGGCAAACGCCGCCGATTGCGACGGTGCCGTCGATACCGCGATTATTCGTGTTACGGTCAACGATGGAACGTACGGCGTCGGTGAAACCGACGCCCCTCCGAACGCGATCGCGGCTCTACTGGACACGCCAAGCGCGCACATCTGGAGCCAGAGTATCCGTGACCTCTTGCTCGGGGAAGACCCGCTGGACGTCGAGCGCCTGTGGGACAAAGTGTATGAAGGTACTATCTATCACGGCCGGCGGGGCCTTGGGAATTATGCTGCTCTCGGCCCTCGACATCGCGCTGCACGACCTGCGCGGCAAACTCCTCGGCCTACCTTCGTACCGGTTGCTGGGCGGCGCCGCCCGCGACTCGATCACGCCCTATGCCACGCTCTTCCAGAGCATGCCCCAAGGGCGCTCCTGGCAGGAGATGCGCGAGTGCTCGCTCGCGCTCATGCATCGCGCCGTCGAGGCCGGGTTCCGGGCCATGAAGATGGAGATGCTGTTCTACGACCTGGTCGACGACCGGGAACTGGTCCGCTTCATCCACGAGTGCCGCACCATCGCCGGAGATGGCCGCGACTTTCATGATCGACGTCGGCTACCGCTGGAAGAACTGGAACGACGCCCTCTGGGTGCTGCGGCGGATTGAGGACGACAAGCTGTTCTTCGTCGAGACACCGCTGCATACCGACGACCTGGACGGCCTCGCGCGGCTCGCGGATGCGACCACCACGCCCGTCGCGGCCGGCGAGTTTCTGCAGACACGGCACGAATTCCGCGAATTGATGGACCATGGCCATGCGGACGTGATCCAACCCGACGTCGGACGCGTGGGCGGGCTTACCGAGGCGATGCGATGCGCGAGCATGGCCGCCGAGCGTGGAATTTCGTGCGTGCCGCACGCCTGGAAGACGGGACTGACCGTAGCCGCCACGCGCCAGTTCGGCGCGGCAGCACCGAACTGCCCGTATACCGAATTCTTCGCCCGCGGACTTCTTCCCGTCGTATCTTCGCACGAACCTTGCGGACCGGAGCCCGCGCTGCGCGACGGGTACTGGGATCTGCCTTCCGAACCGGGACTGGGTGTCGAGCATCGACGCCGAGGTGGTCGAGCGCTGTCTGGTGCGGCCTCCCACGGTGATTGAGTGAGCCTGGTATGCCGGCCGACTGCACCTGCCGTGAAATCGACCTGAAGGGTTTTCGCGCGCTCCTGCTCGAGAACGGCTTGATGGCCGTCACGGTGCTGCCCGACAAGGGATCGGATATCTACTCGCTGGTGTCGAAACCGCACGGACTGGACGTGCTCTGGAAATCGCCCTGGGAGTTGAATGGGGCGACGCCGGTGGCGCTGGCCGCGTCGAGCGAAGCCGCCTGGTTCGATCAGTACGAAGGCGGCTGGCAGTTGATCTTCCCCAACGGAGGCGACGCGTGCACGTACCGCGGCGCTCCGCTGAGCTTTCATGGGGAAGCATCCG
The DNA here is from genome assembly GCA_963745655.1 of Terriglobales bacterium. Classification (GTDB taxonomy): domain Bacteria; phylum Acidobacteriota; class Terriglobia; order Bryobacterales; family Bryobacteraceae; genus JAJFUV01. The sequence goes on from CAVUYK010000015.1 coordinate 20,099, forward strand.
CATCCCGCTGGGAGTATTCGATCCTCAGCGCCGGACCACGCATGGCGGCGGTCGAGCTGTCGCTCCGACTACGCCGCATGCCGATCTCCGTTGCACGGACGCTGTCGATCGAGCGGGCCTCGTCCGTACTGCGCATCGTCGAGACGATCGAAAACCACGGCGACACACCGCTGCACTACATGTGGGGACAGCACCCGGCGTTCGGCCGCCCGTTTCTCGACGGCTGCCGCCTCCAGGCGCCGGCCCGCCGCTACCTGGCCCACGCGCCCGAAATCTCTCCGGCCTGCCGGATCGCCGCGGGAACCTCGGGACCGTGGCCGATACTCGACGGGGAAGGCCGGAGCGCCGGTCGATCTCCGCGTTGTTCCGCCGGCATCGGAACGCGTCACGGAATTCGGATACCTCCGCGACCTGGAGGCAGGCTGGTATGCCATGGTCAACGCCGAACGGGATCTCGCGTTCGGTTTGGCCTGGCCGCTGGAGATCTTTCCGTACGTCTGGTTCTGGCAGGAGTTGGGCGGCAGTTCAGACTATCCCTGGTACGGGCGGTGTTCCGTGATGGCGGTCGAGCCATTCACCAGCATTCCTGGCACGGGACTGGCGGAGGCGGTGGCCCACGCTACGGCGCCGGTACTCGATCCGGGCGCCAAAGTCGCGGCGCGATTCGCCGCCGTGCTGTTTCCGGCTGGCGAGGTGGACGCCATCGATCTCGATGGACAAGTGCGTAGGAAGGACGGATCACGAACATGAAAAACGATCGCTCCGGGCTCTCCCGCCGGGACTTCGGTTTCCTCTTGGGAACTGTTTCCACGATTCCGGCACCGGGCGCCTCGACGACCGGTGAGGCGAAGCAGGAGTGGCGGCCGGCAAACGACGCCATTGAGCAGGTTTTGCATCTGGAGGATGGTCGCTTCCGCTGTGCGGCGCTTCGCAATCGGCGCTCCGGACGCGAGTGGATTCACCCGGCGCTGCCATCGCTCGAGTTTCTGATCGAAGTGGAACTGGGCAAAGAGACCAAGCGCCTGACAGGGACAGGTCCCTGGACCGTCGCGCGCTATGCGGCACAAACCTCCGGCGTCTGGCATGAACTCATCGTCGAATTGAAGAGCCAGACGCTGCCATTTCACGTGATCCGGGAGTACCGCGTGCATGAGAGCCTGCCGGTGATCCGCACGCGGACAGGCATTCGAAACAACGGAGATCAGCCCGCGGTGCTGAAGCGCGTGGACACGTTCGCGTTGCGCGTGGCTCCCTCGGCAGAGCCGCTGGCACTCGACTGGATCAACAATTTCGGTCGCGCGATGCTCCCGGTGCCCGGCAATCCGGTTCAACGCCGCCTCATCACGGAAAACGCGCAGCAGGTAGTGCGCACGGGACCCTACTCGCCCGACTTCGGCTGGTTCAGCCTGTCCATGCCTGGAGATGCCGAGTCTCTGATTGGCGGATGGGAATGGTCCGGACCCATGGTCGTCACCTTCGGCGATCTGGTAGATCCATGCGCCATCGGGGGAGGGTTGGACCCGTCGGGAATGCACGAGCCTCTTCCACCGGGCGCGGTTTTCTACTCGCCGATCGGGTGGTACGGGTTTTCGGGCACAGCCGAAGAGCAGGAGGCTCTGAGCCACGCGCTGGTGCGGACAGCCCTCGCCCCGCCACTGCCCGCACAAGGTTTCCCCTGGGTTGGATACTGCACCTGGGCCTGCTCACTTGACACGAAGAGCTCGTATAACGAGCCCGGCATGGATCCCTGGTTTCCGTCCGAGAGGAACCTCTTGTCGCAGGTGGAGGCCGCGGCCGAAATCGGTTGCGAGATGTATCTGTGGGACTACGGATGGTTTCCCCGCGTGGGTGACTGGTGGTGCGATCCGAAGCGATTTCCCGAAGGCCCGCAGAGGGTTGTGAAGGCCGTAAGACAGCGCGGACTGAAGCTCGGCCTGTGGTTCGGCTTCGGCAATGCCGACCAGGAGTCGGCCGTTGTCCGGGAGCATCCGGACTGGCTGGCCGCTTGGGGAGGATATCCGATTCCCGATAAGTTTTTCACACGCACCGGGGCATCCGTCTGGAAAACAAGGGTACTGTGTCTGGCGCACCGGCCGGCGCGGGAGTGGGTGAAACAGCAGATCACCCGGGTGGTCGAGAGTTTCGAATTGGACTGGCTGAAACACGATTTCGACCTGGTGACGATGTGCGATTCGAAGGATCATACCCATACTCCCGGCGACAGCCGGATTGCCGCCTGCGACGGGTTTTACGAGGTGATGGACTTCGTGCGGCGCCGGTATCCCGCGCTGGTCTTGGAAAACTGGACCAATAACAGCGCCGTCCCGGACTATGGCGTCCTCCAGCGGCACCATCTTCAGTTAATTGGTGACGCCTACGCGGCCTTCGTGCTGCGCCAGATGTTCTACGGCCATCTCAAGGTATTCCCGGCTGACCGGCAGCAGCGGTATGTCCGGTTTGAAGACTCGGCGGGCGACCTGAAGACCATGCTGCGCAGCGGGTTTCTGGGCGGGCCGTGCACCCTGTTGAGCGACCCGCGGCTGCTGACGCCCGAACAGCGCCGCGCGCTGGCGGCGGAGATCGAACGGTACAAGCATTGGAGAGACCTGTTCGCAACTGCGAATGTGCACGCGCTGCTCGGCCGGCCGCACCCGAGGACGTGGGACGCGACGGAATTTCACGACCCGCGCTCCGGACGGGCCATCGTGTTCGTCTTCCGCAACGACACGGACGTTGACGCTCGCTTGATCGCTCTGCGTGGATTGGATGCGGCGGCGGAGTACCGTGTCGAACTCGTGGAATCGAACGGACGCAAGGTTGTCCGCGGCCGGAGCCTTCTGGCACCGGGCCTCAACGTGGCTATCCCGGAACGGAACCGATCCGAAATCATGTTGATAACCCGTCTCGGGAGAAAGGCGTGAGCGAGACGGCCGGCCGGCGGTTCACGATGGCGACTCTGGTCCTCGTCAACCTCCTCTGGGCGGCACAGTATCCGGCCTATAAAATCGCCGGCGATCACATGAGTCCGGCCGCGCTGAACTTCTGGACGCTGACGTTGGGGATTGCGCTGTTGACGCCGTTTCTGTGGTGGAAGCGCCGCGGACCGGATCGCCAGCCACGGCCGATCCGGTGGCGGGCGGCGATTGTGCAGTTCGTCATTCTTGGTCTTTTCGGCATCATGCCTCCTTCCGTGGCACTCTCCTGGGGCATCGCTCACTCCACCGCCTCGAATGCGGCGATACTCTCTCTCACGATCCCCGTGCTAATGACGCTGCTCGGCATCGTGATGCTGGGTGAGCGGGTCACGTTGCTGCGCGTGGCGAGCCTCTGCACGGCGTTGGCCGGCACACTCGTCATCTCCCGGGCCGACCTGAGCGGAGATCTGCTGGGAAGTCGTTTATTGGCGGGGAATGCGGTGATTCTCCTGGCAGGCTTGGGCAGCGCCTTCTACAACGCTTACGGGAAGGTCCTGCTCAAGAAATTCGGTGAACTCGAGGTGTTGATCGGCGGCTATACCGTCGGCGCCGTGTGCTGCATGGTCGTCTCCGCCGTCTGGGACGCGCAGCCGTTTTATCGCATCGCCGCGGTCCCCATGGCGGCGTGGCTCGCGGTCGGCGTGCTCGGCGCTTTCACCTGGGGTATCGCCATGGTGCTGTGGATGTGGGTTCTGAAGCGTCTGGCGGCCAGCCAGGCGTCGGTTTCGATCTACCTGCTTTCCATATTCGGTGTGCTGCTCTCGGCGGTGACGCTACGTGAAAAGATCGGTGCGGCCCAGATTGCCGGCGGAGCGATTGTGTTCCTTGCGACGTACCTGACATCCGAGTACGAGAACCGGAGACCCAGCGGTTGAACGGTCCCAGCTTGGCGCGCGGGCTGTTGATTGATGAACGAAATGTGCGGAGTTGCTGCCAGTGGTGCATCCAAACGTCAGCCGATAAGACAAAAAACCATGCGATCGCCGCCGTCTCTTCACTGCGGCAACCGCCGGCGCCCTTTATGAAGATCTCCGCTGCCGACTAACGTCCCAATGTGCTGCTTCCGCACTGCCATGCTCTCGTGCTTGTCGTAAAAACCAGATCAGCGCTTCCGGACGGCAGGCGGCGGGCTTCGCAACGCCGTTAAATCGCAGGGATGCGTGGCCGAGAAAGCTACTGTCGTGCGTTCGGGTCAATTGGCGGACGGCCTGATCTCCGCGGCGGTATCCGCTCTTCATGACAGTTGTCCTCTCTTCGTCGATTCTCGCCAGTCCTCGGATTCTCAGCGTTCTTCGCTTCCCTGTTGACGGGTCCGCAGCCAGAACCAGATCCAAATCGCAGAGCGACGTCATGTAACGGTGAGGTGGCGAAAAATGCGCGTCCGAGGAGCGGAGCGAGCAGACGGCGGGCGCGGATTTCCGCCGACGCTCACTGGAACAGTTGGGGCAGATACCGGTGTCTGTAGACATGACCCCATCGTATTGTGAAATCAATGGCTTGAGAGCACACTCAACCTGGTCGTCCGGACCGACGTTACGACATGTTACAAGGGTGAGTTCGTGTTCGAATTCATCCTCTCATTCATTGCCGCCGTCCTGGTTTTTTTCCGCAGTCGCGGTGACACCGCTATGGAAGTACTCGCCCTGCGACAGCAGGTCGCCGTGCTCGAGCGAAACGGCCGCGTCCTCCTCTGAACGCCCTTGATCGGTTTTTCTGGACCCTGTCCGTAGACAAAACTCCATCGGCGTGCAAAATCAACAAGTTCCACATCTTGTGGCAATGATGTTAAGCGACGTTAAACGCTTCCTTCTCGCGAGCGGAAGTCGGTCGTCAGGTGGCGTAACATTGTTACGCGCCTGTTGGTATTTTATTGATTCTGCTGGGCAATGCAGTTCTGGCTACGGACAATAGCCTTCAGACAATGAACCCTGGACACGGCAGTGTAGTGTTCACGGAGCTGGGATGTAACGGGGAGGCAAGTCTTGCCGGCCTGATTGTTGTCCCGTTATTGTCCCAAAAAACTGGTCCTTCCGAGACCACTGAAGTGGTCCACAAAGGATGTTTCTGGACGTGCGGACGGTCCGCGCGGCCCTACGGTGCTGAATCTGTCGAAACGCCTTCCCCGAGGGTTGGCCTCACCCTCCCAAAACCCTCCATTAGCAAACCAGTCGAAACGGGATCGTGTTTTGTGGTGATGCGCAGAGTTCGGAACGCGGAGGGCGTCAGCTTCCGCACCGGGGCAAACAACTCGGAAGCAGCTCGGAAGTCGAGTACTTCCGAGCTCATTTCGGGGATGGGTTGCTCATCGAACGAGCCGACCCGCCCGAATCGCCTCATTTCCTCGATTTGTGCGGCGTCGGCACGCCGAGTCGTCGAGCCCACCCGGACGAAAACGCCCGCCTCCAGTCCGAGGCGAGCGAGGTAGTGGGGTCGGGCGGGACTAGGATAGACCTGCACCACCAGAACGTGCGTTTTTCGCCAGGGTACGATCTCGATGTCGGGCACCAAGCGCGGAAGAATGGAGTCCACCACCATGTTGGACAGCTGCTCTTCGGTTGCCAAGACATCGGGAATGCCGATCACGCGCCGCGTTCCATCTTCGACGCCGACGACCAGCACGCCGCCGGCCGTGTTCGCGAACGCCACCAAAGTCCTCAAAAGGCCGTCTGGTGTGGAGAGATCGCGCTTGTACTCAGGGGTCTTCCCCTCCCGCCGCTGCAGTAGCGCAATGAGATCCATCACTCTGCAGTATACTCCGAAGTAAAACCCCCAGAAGCACTTCCGAGTAGAGATCCGAGTGCTACCACAATTGCTACCAAATCCACCAGAAACCAGCCTGAATCAGGCTGAAACAACAGGAACCACCATGACGTAAGCCTCTGAAAAACATGAACCAGGGTGCACGCAGCACAAGTCATAGTAGTCTCATAACCCAAAGGTCGTAGGTTCAAATCCTACCCCCGCAACCAACCTTTTCAATAACTTCCATCGTCTTCCCCTACTCTGCTTCCGCGATTTGCTAACGAATTGCTAACATGCTGGCGGAGCATGCCGGGACACCGGCTTGATCCGGTGTCAGCCCAATGCAAGAAAACAAATCAGTTGTTCTCCTCTGGCTTGCGGCTCTGGCCGCCGTTCACTGCTAACGCATTGCTAACATTCGCTTCGAGCTTCCGTCGTGCGGCCACCATCGATTTCTCGTACCTGTCGGCAGCATCTTTCCCACGTCCGGGGAAAAGGTGCCCATACGTATCGAAGGTAACGTGGATGCTGGAGTGCCCCATCTGATCCCGGATGTACGCCGCCGTTTCTCCGTTTGCGATCAACTGGCTCGCAAAGAAATGCCGAAGATCGTGAAATCGTGTACCCGGCAATCCGGCGCGCTCCACAATCGGCCGCCAGACTTGCGCCTCAAAATCGTCTGGAGCAACGAACCCATGGTAGTCTCCCGGAAACACAAAAGCGGAATCGTCGTTGCCGACCTTGAGATCGGCTAGCAGTTTCATCACGCTCTCAGTAGCCGAGATGCCGCGAAGAGATCTGCGAGATTCCGGAGGCCCGAGGTACCACTCCCACTTGTGAATCCCGTCCTGGCAGCGGCGCTTCGAAATTGCGCACTGAACGCGGATCTCGTTGTCGAACCATCGCACACTCACGAACCGCAAAGCCAAAACCTCAGCTCGGCGCAATCCGCAGAAGGCGCCCAGATAGGTTATCGGATAACCAAACCCGCCGATTTCTTTGGCAGCGTTGATCAGCCTCCATGCTTGCTCCGGGGTTGGGGGAACAATCTGTCGATATTCGAGCGGCGGCAACTTCACCCCCAACGTGGGATCTGCAAATGCCAGACCTCGACGGAAGGCGCTTGGTCCCTTTCGGCCAGCGAGCATGCTGCGCAGTAACATGACCGCGTTGTGGATCGTCTTTGAGGCAAGCTCATCCTCAACCATGCCGCTCACTGCGGCGTCAACGTGCTCAAACCGCACGTGTGAAACCGTCAATTTACCCAAACGCGGGATGAGCTGTGACTTGATCAGCGAACTGTAGCCGGACTCCGTCCTGCCGCGAATCTGACGCCTCCCTGCTAACCATTCTTTGGCGAACTGTTCGAACGTGAGGGACGAAGGTCGGGTATACGTGCCCCTGTCGATCTCGCCCAATGCTTCATTGAGCCGGTGTTGCGCGTCATTCTTGATCTTGAATTTGCCTTCCCACCGGAGTCTTCCTTCGTCGTCGCGGTACATGATTGCCCATGTTCTCCGGGCACCGGAGGGTCTGACGATGTGGCCGCGCTGGCTCATCGGTGAACTGCTCCTGGCTGAGGCACTGGCGCTTGCATGATAACGCAGGAACTCAAGCGGCAGGTCGTCCGCGACCCGTGGGAACCATGCGATCTTGGCGGAAGTGAACGCGATTCAACCCAGTGAAACTTGTATGCCCTCCCAATGCTCGTTTTTGATCGATGACGCCCTCCAAGGGAACCACGACCCTTTCGGATGTCGCGCCCCGCCTATGAATGACGCCGGGGGAAGTTGGCGAGTATCACCCTTTGGTGACAACCAAGGTGCCGTGGCGGCCGGAGCACGGCTGGCCGTTCTTGTCCTTGTGGGGGCGAAGACTCGGATCGCGCTTGGAATGCTCGAACCTCTTGCTGCAGTATCCGCACTCGTAAACGTAAGTTAGTCCCGAATAGCTCGATATGCGAGACCGTGTTGAGGCTCTGGGTGCCGTGAGGCGTGGGGCGTGTGTCGACGGCGGCGCAGAGATAGGACCGGTCGGCGTCAATTCAACCGCGTAGCGCGGCGTGAATGTGCGTTGCGTTGTCCGGGCGCCGCGAATGCGGTCGACACGATAGCTGCGGTGGAGTTGATTGTCAACGCGGACGGCGTGGAGCACGGTGTCGCCCGCCTGCGTTCGCCGCAGCGAATACGGCTCGATGACCCTGACGCCCCGTCTCCCCTGCTCGTCCATGTAATCAAGCTCTACGCAAAGGCGGTTGGATGCTGCGAAACGGATCACCTCAAGAGGAGCGCTGTTCGCCATGCCCGGAATGGAGAGCCTGCCGGCCGGTGGACGGATGACGGTATCGCCAGCCGTTAACGGGAATGCAGCCGGTATCGCACGTGGAATGCCCTCCCCGATCCACGCGAACAGCGCGGGAAGTTCACGCCAGAACGCCTCTACAGGAGGCAGTGACGGGAGCTGATGGCTCAGCATCGCGGGCCAGTCCCCTTCAAGTCCCTCCCGCAGCAGAGCGAGTGCGGCGACTGTAGGTACGGGGACGCCTTTGAAGGCACATTTCTTGGTCAGGACATCGTGGATCACCTGCGCCGGGGCATGGAACTCGTCATGCCTGAAGAGGTTGATCACGTCGTACAGGTCACGAGGCCGCGTCCGTTCACCGAGCGCACGGATCTTCTCAGCGAAAACTTCTTCGTAGCCATAACACCGCGCCAGGATCCCGCCTTTCGGGGCATCAGAATACGGATGCGAGACGGGGCGATCGACGGGCGGCAACACCACTACCTCGTCCGCCGTCAGGTCAAGCTTGATTCTGGGCAGGTCGCTCGACGACGGCGCAATCGGGCCGCGATAGGAGATTCTCCCCTGCCCGGCCGGGCGGTCACGACGGTTCCGGAAAACCTCGAAATGAACCTTGTCGGGCGGAAGCTCGATACCAGTCTGCTCGTACACCCAGGTCGAGATCTCCCGAAACGTCCCCAACAGGAAATCGACGTTGAGCTGGGATTCATCGGTAAGGGTGAAGTCGAGGTCTTCCGAGAAGCGGTAGGTCTCGAAATAGCACTTCTTGAGACAGGTTCCACCCTTGAACACCCATGAGTCCGCGAGAGCCGGATGGTTGAAGATGCCGGCAAGGAGCCAGCCGAGAACGTAATCTTTCTCGACGACGCTCGGCAGCAGGCCGAGGTTGGCCGCGGCGGCAAGCAGTTCGCGGCGGTCAATCACGCTGTGCCTCCGCTTCCCAGTTCTTCGGAATCCAGAGGCGCCACGCCTTGACCAGACGGCGGCACGGCAGCACAGGATCGAGCTTGGCGTTACCCTCGGTCAGCCGCTGGCGGCAAGTTTGGGCGAGCGATTCCTTTCCCGACATCTGCGAAGCCAGGAACCCCAGTCGTTTGAAGACCGCGCCGTTCCCGAGTTTGTCAGCATAGCGAATCAGCGTCTCGGCGTCGGCTTCCGGGTCACGCAGATAGTTCTGGAGGCACCGCGCGACGTGGCGAATGCCACCACCCGTTGCTGGGTCCGACAAGAGATCGACGATGGTGCGATGCTTGTCGGCGATCGAGACCCGCGCCTGCCCACGCCAAAGAGTTTTGAGACCGAAGAGGGCATCCTCAGAGATGCGCTTTAGCGTAAATGACACGCCCTGCGCAGTCTGCTCCTTGCTGCGGAACGGACGAACGGTAAAGACGAAGATGCTGCGGAATAGCTGCTCCGTGAGATCCCAGTGTTCGGCCGCGGTCCAGCCGCCAACGTAGCCGGGCGAAAACAACGCCGGAACCAGCACCCACGGGTCCTTGAGCACCTGCTCGGTTGTCAGGGCATCGAGGGGAATGGGTGCATAGATGCCACGGCCCACGCGCCTGAGCCAGCCCTGACGCTGCCATCGGGAGAGCATCTTTGCGGCGGCATGTCGGTCAACCGAGAGGGCCTTCTCGGCATCCTCGATGGTCACAAGATCCTTGGCACGTTGCAGCACCGCCGAAAGCCGTGCCCGCGCGCGGGATGAAAAGCGGTCAATCTCGTGGGTCACGGTATATCCCATTGTCCTTAGATCGCGTATTGTGCGACATTTTACACATAGAATATACCTTCTGAGCGTGATCTGTCCAGTCCCACGGTACATTAGGGATGTGGTTCGTCATGATTTCGGGGTATTCCCGCATGACAGATATACCCAGGTCCGAGGTATCCATGATGGCAGACCCCGCAGTGGGGCGGCCTTCTGCGAGACAATGGCACTCGGGAGTCGGAAACGCGGGCACCGCCTAGCGTACGCGAGTCCGCGGCAGTTCCGAACCCTGGCCCACTGTCAGCCCCAAGCCCAGTTGCTGAAATCGCGGGTCTGGACGGGAAGACGCTGACGCAGGGTAGAGGACGGAACTGAGCCTGCTGTATGGACGACCGCGATCCCAAAGCCCATCAGTTGGAGACAGTGCTTGCCGACAATCAACGGCTGAAGGACGAGAACGCCGCGCTTCGCCAACTCCTCGCGGACAACGGGATCACAATATCGGCGCCGCCTAAGAATGGCTTGTCACCGCCAGTCAGGGCAGAGGCGCACGATGCCGGGGTCAACGAGCACTCCACCAAGGACCTCAAGATCGCCCTGTTCCGTGGTTTGTTCCGAGGACGGGAAGATGTCTATGCACTGCGCATGCGATTCAAGAGCGGCGAGTGGGGCTATGTCCCCGCCTCGATCCGCGATTGGAAGGCGGTTCTTTCTGCGAATGCGGCCTTCCGAAAGAAGGTGGACCAGAAGACCAGGAAGTTGTTGCCTCTGACCGATGACGCGCTGCGACAGCACCTGGAAGGCAAGCAGACAATCGGTGTCTATCCTCTGCTTCTGGACGAAACTTGTTGGTTTCTTGCCGTCGACTTTGACAAGCAGCGCTGGCAGGACGACGCCGGCGCATTCCTTGAAACGTGCCGTGACCTGGGCGTATCGGCGGCGCTCGAACGATCGCGATCTGGGAACGGCGGCCATGTCTGGATCTTCTTCGAGCGCGCGATCCCGGCCGCAACGGCACGGAAACTCGGGAGTCTGATTCTCACCAGAACCATGGACCGGCGCCACCAACTCGGCATGGACTCCTACGACCGGTTTTTCCCGAACCAGGACACGATGCCAAAGGGAGGCTTTGGCAACCTCATCGCGCTCCCTCTTCAGTGGATGCCACGCCAGGACGACAACAGCGTATTCCTCGATTCGGATTTCCGGCCTTATCCCGATCAATGGCAGTTTCTCTCAGGCGTTCCCGAAGATGACGCCCGATTCTGTGGACGCTCTCGTACGTGAGGCCATGCGAACCGGCAACGTGATTGGGGTGAGGATCAGCTTGGCGGATGAGGACGACGAGGCTGAGCCATGGACCACCCCTCCCTCGAAGAGACAGACGCTCAAGACCATCGAAGGGCCGTTTCCGGAACGGGTCACGATTGTACGATCGAATCTTCTATACATCGAGAAGAAAGGCCTGCCTCCCGCAATGCTGAATCGACTGTTGCGTCTGGCCGCATTTCAGAATCCCGAGTTCTACAAGGCTCAGGCGATGCGTCTTTCCACGTTCGGCAAGCCCCGGATCATATCCAGCGGTCAGGACTTCCCACAGCATGTCGGGCTGCCTCGGGGTTGCTTGGCGGAAGTCACAGCTGTACTTGCCGACCACAAGATCAAGGTTGACTTCCGGGACGAACGGTACAAGGGTGTTTCCATCGAAGCGGATTTCTATGGCCAGTTGCGCCCGTTTCAAGATGAGGCTGTGGCCAGCATGGGCGGCCACGACGATGGAATCCTGTGTGCGCCTACAGCTTTCGGAAAAACGGCGGTCGCCGCCTGGCTGATCGCGAAACGGAAAGTGAACACGCTAGTTTTGGTACATCGGCAACAGTTGCTCGATCAATGGCATGAACGCCTGGCGATGTTTCTGGGCGTGCCGCCGAAGTCGATCGGACAGATCGGCGGCGGAAAATCTGCTCGAACGGGCTCGATCGACGTAGCGGTGATTCAGAGTCTACACCGGAAAGACGAGGTGAGGGATTTCGTGGCCGAATACGGCCAGGTGATCGTGGATGAGTGCCACCATGTCTCAGCCTTCACCTTCGAGCAGGTGATGAAGCAGGTGAAGGCAAGATACGTAGTCGGCCTCACGGCTACCCCGATACGAAAGGACGGCCACCATCCAATCATCTACATGCAGTGCGGCCCGGTCCGGTTCAACATGAGCGCACGGACGATGACAGAAGCGACGCCTTTCGAACATAGGGTCGTCCCGCGTCATACGGATTTCCGGATGCCAGCGGAGCTGACGGATCCGACGATTCAGGATGTCTACACGGCCTTGGTCAAAGATCCGGAACGCAACGCGATGATCGCTGCGGATCTCAGACGGGCCTTGGCGGCGGGACGTTCGCCGCTCTTGCTCACGGGGCGCAAGGAGCACCTCCAGTATTTCGCGGCTGAAGTCGGAGCATTCGCCAAACACATCTTCGTACTCAAAGGCGGAATGGGCAAGAAACAGCGTCGAACGACGGCGGAGGCGCTCGCGGCTGTGCCTGAAACCGAGGGCAGGGTGATTATAGCGACCGGTAGTTACATCGGCGAAGGATTTGATGACGCTCGGCTCGACACTCTCTTTCTGGCGATGCCGATTTCCTGGAAGGGCACGCTCCAACAGTACGTAGGGCGGCTGCATCGGCTCCACGACGGCAAGCGCGTCGTGCAGGTGTACGACTACGTTGACCCGAGCGTACCGATGTTGGCCAGGATGTACGTGCGACGGCTAATATTACTACGTTATGTATTGACACCTAATTGTGACTCTGCTACGCTCGGGCATGACCGAAAAACAGATCGCCAAGTCGCGGCAGCGACTGGAACAGTTCTTGGAGGACTTGCTGGAGCCAGTCGGGCGCACCGAGCGCCGTCACTGGGGCGGGGTCTACGTGCGCGGTCTGCTGCAGGATGGCGAGCGTAAGTCGATCGAACCGATGGCCGCCCGCATGCGCGATGGCAATGTGCAAGCGATGCAGCAGTTCGTGGGTCAGAGTCCGTGGCAGTGGGAGGAAGTCTGGGCGCGCTTGGGCCGACGGATGACGGCGGAGTTGGAGCCTGATTCGGCGTGGGTGGTGGACGACACCGGCTTCCCCAAGCAGGGTGAGGATTCCGTCGGGGTCGCGCGGCAGTACTCTGGGACGCTGGGCAAGACGGGCAACTGCCAGGTGGCGGTGAGCCTCCATCATGTGGGGGGGCAGGGCAATACGGTTCTTGGTTGGCGGCTCTATCTGCCGGAGAGTTGGGCCAACGACCAAGAGCGGCGCCAAGCGGTTGGGGTTCCGAAAGGAGTGGTCTTCAAGAGAAAGTGGGAGCTGACGCTGGAATTGATCGATCAAGCGCGCAGTTGGGGGCTTGCCGACCGGATCGTTCTTGCCGACGGAGGATATGGAGAGTCCACCGAATTCCGGGATGAGTTGGAGGCGCGCGATTTGCGCTATGTGGTGGGCATTGGACCCAACGTCGGAGTCTGGACAAAGCCGCCCAAGGGGAAGATCCCGAAATACAGCGGTCGCGGCGCGCCAGCGAAGAAGCTCGACTACGGGGATCAACGGCCGAGTGCTGTCAAAGCTGTCGCCATGAAAGCCAAGGGTTGGAAGAAGGTGCGTTGGAGAGAAGGATCGAAAGGCTGGATGGAGTCGCGTTTTCTCTCTATGCGATTACAGCCATCGCATGGATTCGTCGATGGAGATCCGCCACACAAGGAGCTATGGCTGCTGGCGGAGTGGCCGGAGCAAGAGAAGGAACCGACGAAATACTTCTTCGCCGACTTGGCGCCGAGCTACACCCTTCGGCGCTTGGTGCGCATCGCCAAGTGTAGATGGAAGATCGAGCAAGACTACCACCAACTCAAAGAAGAACTCGGACTGGACCACTACGAGGGCAGAAGTTGGAACGGGTGGCACCACCACGTGACGCTGGTCATGCTGGCGCACGCGTTCTTGACCTTGGAAACGCTACGCGGCAAAAAAAACTTCTGGGTGGACCCTGCCGAGGACGCGGCGTGAAATCCAATACTTGCTCTTCACCTGGACGGGAACTTGCGCCTATTGCGGAGCCACGGTAGACCATGGAAGGAGTCCATGACACATAACGTAGTAATACTAAGAGGATACGCCGCAATGGGCTACCTCGTAGAACGCGACGAGGTGGACCAGACAGACCCACCTTCCGCGAGTGCTACGCGGGCTTGAGCAGTTTCGGCGGCCTGCAACGACAACTGCGGGAGAAGCTGCTGGAAGCCGTGCGCCGGCGGGAAATCGACTCGGACTACGCAGTTATGCTGGTTGAGCCCGCCGACAGAACGTCTCCAAATCGAATCCCATTCAACTCCCATTACCCCTTCCCGAGGCTTCCTTACGACTCTTCAGAGTTGCCACTCGTGCCGTAGGTTGAACTACATAGCCATAGATCGTCAAGCTCATAACCCAAAGGTCGTAGGTTCAAATCCTACCCCCGCAACCAACCTTTTCAAAAACTTCCATCGTCTTCCCCTTCTCTGCTTCCGCGATTTGCTAACGAATTGCTAACATGCTGGCGGAGCCCGCGGGGACACCGGCTTGATCCGGTGTCAGCCCAATGCAAGAAAACAAATCAGTTGTTCGCCTCTGGCTTGCGGCTCTGACCGCCGTTCATTGCTAACGGATTGCTAACATCCGCTTCGAGCTTCCGTCGTGCGGCCACCATCGATTTCTCGTAACTGTCAGCAGCATCTTTACCACGTCCGGGGAAAAGGTGCCCATACGTATCGAAAGGTAACGTGGATGCTGGAGTGCCCCATCTGATCCCGGATGTACGCCGCCGTTTCTCCTTTGGCGATCAACTGGCTCGCAAAGAAATGCCGAAGATCGTGAAATCGTTTACCCGGCAATCCGGCGCGATGCACGATTGGCCGCCAGACTTGCGCCTCAAAATCGTTTGGAGCAACGAACTCATGGTAGTCCCCCGGAAACACAAAAGCGGAATCGTCGTTGCCGACCATGAGATCGGCTAGCAGTTTCATCACGCTCTAAGTAGCCGAGATGCCGCGAAGAGATCCGCGAGATTTCGGAGGGCCGAGGTACCACTCCCACTTGTGAATCCCGTCCTGGCAGCGGCGCTTCGAAATGGCGTACTGAACGCGGATTTCGCTGTCGAACCATCGAACACTCACGAACCGCAAAGCCAAAACCTCAGCGCGGCGCAACCCACAGAAGGCGCCCAGATAGGTTATCGGATAACCAAACCCGCTGATTCCTTTGGCAGCGTTGATCAGCCTCCATGCTTGCTCCGGGGTTGGGGGAACAATCTGCCGATATTCGAGCGGCGGCAACTTCACCCCCAACGTGGGATCTGCAAATGCCAGACCTCGACGGAAGGCGCTTGGTCCCTTTCGGCCAGCGAGCATGCTGCGCAGTAACATGACCGCGTTGTGGATCGTCTTTGAGGCAAGCTCATCCTCAACCATGCCGCTCACTGCGGCGTCAACGTGCTCAAACCGCACGTGTGAAACCGTCAATTTACCCAGGCGCGGGATGAGCTGTGACTTGATCAGCGAACTGTAGCCGGACTCCGTGCTGCCGCGAATCTGACGCCTCCCTGCTAACCATTCTTTGGCGAACTGTTCGAACGTGAGGGACGAAGGTCGGGTATACGTGCCCCTGTCGATCTCGCCCAACGCTTCATTGAGCCGGTGTTGCGCGTCACTCTTGATCTTGAATTTGCCTTCCCACCGGAGTCTTCCTTCGTCGTCGCGGTACATGATTGCCCATGTTCTCCGGGCACCGGAGGGTCTGACGATGTGGCCGCGCTGGCTCATCGGTGAACTGCTCCTGGCTGAGGCACTGGCGCTTGCATGATAACGCAGGAACTCAAGCGGCAGGTCGTCCGCGACCCGTGGGAACCATGCGATCGTGGCGGAAGTGAACGCGATTCACTCCAGTGAAACTTGTCATGCCCTCCCCATGCTCGTTTTTGATCGGTGACGCCCTCCAAGGGAACCACGACCCTTTCGGATATCGCGCCCCGCCTGAGAATGACGCCGGGGGAAGTTGGCGAGTATCACCCTTTGGTGTCAACCAAGGTGCCGTGGCGGCCGGAGCACGGCTGGCCGTTCTTGTCCTTGTGTGGGCGAAGACTCGAATCGCGCTTGGAATGCTCGAACCTCTTGCTGCAGTCTCCGCACTCGTAAACGTAAGTTGGTCCCGAATGGCTCGATATGCGAGACCGTGTTGAGGCTCTGGGTGACGTGAGGCGTGGGGCGTGTGTCGACGGCGGCGCAGAGATAGGACCGGTCGGCGTCAATTCAACCGCGTAGCGCGGCGTGAATGTGCGCTGCGTTATCCGGGCGCCGCGAATGCGGTCGACACGATAGCTGCGGTGGAGTTGATTGTCAACGCGGAGGGCGTGGAGCACGGTGTCGCCCGCCTGCGTTCGCCGCAGCGAATACGGCTCGATGCCCCTAACGCCATTCTCGCCCTCCGCTGCTGCCAGATCAATGGCGAGTTTGAGGACTACTGGGGGTCGCGGACCGCTTGAACTCCACTTCTATGTCGCGCTTGACCGGCCAATCCGCTAATCGCGCACCCGCAACAAACTGCGACTTACTCCCAATATATGCATGTCTACCAAATCAAGGCCAGAATTAACATCAAGCGCATGATTATGTGGGGCTTAGGTCAAAAGCTCCTAGGTGAACATCGGCCAGAAGAAACGGCTTTTTGCTAGACCCTGCGTGAGAAATACGGGTTAGTGAGCGTGGCAGTGCGCGCAATCGAATTTGACGACGCGAATCCTCGAACTTCTCCAGTTCACTTGGCGTCGTCCGCCCAGGAAAGCAGATTTCGAGTCAGCCGATCCAGGAAGGGCGGGACTTCCTCGCTCCGGTCGGCGCTCATTCGCGGCTTGGCGACGGCGTTCCAAGAGCCAAGTTGCGCCACCAACACCGTTCCGGCGCCGTAATTCCGCGCCAGCATCAGCGGTACGCGCGCCTGGTCCATCAAGGAGGTCCAACGCGGGCCAAACGTCTCCCAGTTCCTGTGGAACTGACCGCCTCCGATGTTTGGCGTTACGGTGTAGGCCAGTTCACGCCAATCGCGTGTACTTTCGAACATGCCGGACCGCAGCGTGCTCGGGCTCTCCATGGTGACCCGGACATCGGAGAGCCCGTTCAACAGGGTCTCGTTCGATTCGGTAAAAGCGAAGCGGCTCGCCGCCCGGTGAGTGGTGTCGGAGCGAAAACTGATTCCCTCGAGCAGAGGATCTTCAAAGGCCCGTCCAAGTGGATCCCAAACCAGCAGCTTTCCACCCCGGCGAACCCATTCGATCAACTCAGTCCGGCGCTTCATGTACACCGGCGAACCGAGGTCCGACACCACTACCAGCTTGGCCCTGGCCAGCAGTTTGTCGCTCAGACAATAACTTTGACTGGTCCAATTCCGCGCGGCCCGATTACGTTCCAAGAGCCAATAAAAGGCGTCTCCTGAGTTGCCCGGAGGGCCGTCCGGCCCGAGATAGACGACCTCGGCGCCGGATCGCGCCACGTCGCGCTGCTCCCGGTAGAACGCCAGTTCCTGTTTAAAATCGTCGGCCACTGTCGTCCATCGGTACCAATCGCCCAGGTCGGTGACTTGCCGGTAGGCCGGCGTTGCGGCGTCCGACAGCCGGGAATACTCCTCCACGCTTGCAGTCAGGTTCTCCAGCATCCGTTGGTAATTCCTGTCGTCCCCACCACGATCATAGAAACCCTTCTCAATCGCCGCAGCCACCTTGGCGCGATAGAACCGACTCAAGTGAACAATGCACATCGCGTCGTTCACAAACCGTGCATATTCCTGCCGATCGCGCTGCACCTTACTGGCGCCGCGCTCGATCGCCGCCAGTGCCTGCTCCGCCATCTCCACGAACACTTCCGTCAGCGGCTGCGGCTCCACGGCTTCCGGACACTTCCCCCCGGCGGCGCATCGCACGAATTCCTTGACCGAGTGTGGAGGCGACCGCCGGGCCGTCTCACCCAACTTGCCGAATTTCTTCTCAATCCGTTCCAGGGTGAAATCGTCCAGAGGACGCGATAGTGGATCTCCTAGTCCCGCCCAACGGTCCGAATGGAGAATGCCGTTCAGTCGGGCTTCCTGGCTCACTGCCGTTGGATGAAAGTTCATGTTGGCGATATTCACCAGGTTTTGTAACCCCGGCATCACCGGCCCGGTCTTCACGTAGTACTCGAACACCGCATCTCCGGCGCCTTCCCCGAAACGCCGGTTCAATTCCGCTCTCCAGAAATGCTCTTCTTCCGCCGGAGCACGCTTAGGATTCCATCCGTAGCGGCCGAAAGCGGCGATCCAATCACGGTCGCGGTCGACGGCCAGCAACGGCGGGTCGACCCGGTCCAGGCTTATCGGCCACTGCCATGAGACCAGAGGGTAGAGATGGATGCCGCTGACACCCCACTGCTGCCAGTTCGATACCATCTGTTGGATAAAGATGGGCGAGGCCCAGCGGAACGGCTTAATGTCGCTGTTCTCGTGCAGGTTGACGATGTGGTTTTGCCCGAATGCAACCCAGCGCCGGTTGCGCTGGTCCGGGTGCGGGCTGATGAGCATTTCCGTGTTGTGCTTCATCATCGTGTAGATGTTGTCGTAGCTGGACTTCACGATCTCCCGGTAGCGGTCAGCGTCGATGGCCCACTGCCTGACAATCAGGGGCGGCCGCTTGCCGCTATCCTTGATCCCGGCTACGATCACGTCCCGAATGTACTCCTCCTGCTTCACATGCAACGCTTCGCCGGCTGTCAACATCAAACCCACATTCGGATACGACTTTACGAATTCGCTCACCGCCTGCCTCATGTACGCCGCGAGCAGAGGAGTCGATGCCGGGTTCGCAACCTGAACGCCCTCGCGCTCATGCGCCTTGGCGAAATTGGGAGAGACGTGGATGTTGTAAAAGTGGAACACCGTCCAGATGCCGCGGCGCGTGGCCTCCTCCGTGAACCATTGCAGGTGCTCCGTGTTTCTTTTCAGTTCCTCATCGCTCAGCATCCGCGCCTCCGGGAAGCGCGGCAGTTTCAGGAAATAGGGAAACGGGTGTCCGGTCCAGAAAAAGATGGTGTTGTAACGGTTCTGAACCAGTTGGTCCAGATATCGCAACATCAACGCGCGATCGAAGAACCAAGGGAAATTCTCGCGCGTTACGGGCCAGTCGTAGCCCTTGTCTCCAAACTTCATCCAGAACAGGTTGGTTCCGCGGATCTTGAATGCCGGCCCATCGGTGACGTCGATCGAAGCCGGCAAACTTCCGTGTTCGCGGATACGATCCGCCAATTCCAGGCACCCGTACAGAACACCTGAGGCGTCGCTGCCGATCACGAACCAGCGGCTCCCCTTGCTCAGGATGCGGAACGATTCGGTCCGGCCGGCCGCGAATTGCGCCTGCTCCCGCAACTCACCCAACAGTGCTGAGGATTGCGTCACAGCGATTACTTCGGCGTCAGCGCTCAAACCCGCCAACGCTTCCGTAAGGCGCTCCGCGCCGAAACGTTCCTGGGGCCTCGCCTGCGGATCGGTTCGGACGTTCACGGCGCCGCAGGCGCAAATCACGGTCAGCAACAAAAGAAAAAGCACTCTCACAACGTAACTCCCCTCAATGCCGCGGTGCCCCCGCCGGTTTTGTCCGAACGGAAGCTTGGCGCGAGCAGGGACCATTTTATCCCGCTGAATCGACAAGGCAAATTCGGTAGTAGTAAAGGAACCAATCGTATGTCCTGGGTTTCTGCTTGGTTTATGCCGAGCGTGATGACCGCTACGGCTTCCACCGGCAGGCCAGCACGATCCAGGTGCAGCATCGCGCGCTGCTTCAACGGCTGATCGGCAACTAGTCTTGAAAAGATGGGCGCTGGCTCAAGGCGCTCGATGCTCAGACTTCCCCGGATAGCCATGGCGGTGGCGAGCGACGGTGCACGATGGCGACGTATACGCTGTTCCCGTAAGGCCCTGGTGCGCATCATCACATCGTTCGTCTCGCCGTTCCCCCGTAGGATGGAACCAGTTTCAATTGCGCGCCCTTGATTGCCGGTTCCCGGCGAGTCGGCCTCCTTGTCCCATCGAGCCGGCATCACCCGCAGCCCCACGATCACAACACCAGGGCGCGTCGGCCATCGTCAGCAGCGGCAGCGTGAGCCCCAGCAAGAGCATTCTGAGATCGAACACTCTAGGAAACATCCCCCTCCACCAGTTGCGCCCCCTCGCGCAGCCACTGGCTCACGATCACGCCTTCCTTCACAGCCCGCTTCGCCACGGCGCGATCGGCTGCCTTCAGATCGATGGTCGAGGTGACCAACGTTTCCTTAAAGTAACCGGCTTCGCACAGGACGGTCCCGTTCGGATGGATGATCTTGCTGTTGCCGTGGGATTGTGAAGCGCCCTGCATGTTCTTCGGGTCCGCGGGCGCATTCGCCATGATCAGATAGATTCCGTTTTCCGTCGCCCGGGAGATGGGCATGGCCCGGTATGCGGACAGCTTGTGTTCCTCGACCAGCCCGCTTTCGTTGCTCGAGAAGTAGCACACCTGGGCTCCGGCTATCACCGGTAGACGGACCAGCTCCGGATAGCGTATGTCGTGACAGACGATGAAGCAGGACTTCACGCCGGCCACGGTCCAGACGGGCAGGATCCGTCCAGGAGCCGGCCAAGCCTCCGCGCGGTAGGTCTTGGAGTAGCGCCCCTTTACACGTCCCCCTCTGTCGACGACTAGCAGACTGTTGAACACCTTCTGGTCTTCCCAATGCGCAGAACCCAGCACGACCGCAATATCGAGCCTGCGGGCCGCAATGATGATTTCCTGTTCGGCCGCCTCGAACTGCTTCGGGTCGGCGGTCTTCCAGTACTCGGGCTCGCAGGTGTAGCCGCACACGCTGGCCTCGGGAAACAGGACCACATTCACCTTATCCTGGGCTGCCTTCTCCATCCAGGCACAGATCTTCTTCGCGCTCTTGGCCGGCTCGGGAAAGGTCAGAATCTGGCAGGCTGCCACACGAAGTTCAGTACGCGGTGTGGATTCGCTGGAGGGCGAATCCGCATGGGCCGCTCCGGCCATGGATGCAGTCGAAGAGGCGAAGAATGAACGCCGGTTCAAAGTCATCGCGCGCAGACGCTATTTGTCACCGGCCACGCGCGCTCCGTCACGCCAGAATCCCTGCATTACCTGCCGGGTCACCTTCCGCGCCAGCGTCTTACCGCCAGAGATCACCGAACGTGCGATGGCGTTATGTTCCGCGGCCTGTCTGGACAGGTTCACTTCGGAAGTCCGTAGACGCCGCAGCGTCCAAAAGGCGAACAGCGGCACTGTGATTTGGGTCAGTGCTTTCACCAGAAAGGAGTTGCCGGAGCAGGCCCACAACGCTTTGTGGAATTCAAGATCGTAGCTGTAGAACGCGTCCACGTCGCGTACTCGACTGGCTTCCTCGAGCTTCGCAGCGGCCGCGGAGAGTTGGTCGGGCATCCACCGGCCGCGGGCCTCCACCGCCAGTTCCGCCGCAAGCACCTCCCACTCGACGCGCAGCCGGTAAATCTGATCAACTTCTTCGCGCGAGAGCCGGGTGACCTCGCAACTGCGATACTGCCGTCGCAAGATCAGTCCTTCCGCCTCCAATTGTCTCAGTGCCTCGCGGACGCTTGGCTGTGAGACGCCTACCACCTTGGCGATCGCGGTTTCCACGATGGGAGATCCGGGCGCCCATGCTCCTTTCAGGATGAGGTCGCGAAATAATCCCACCAGACGGTCGGGCACGGCGGACGTGCGTCCGAGCGAGGCCAGGAATTCCGGGGTAATCGTAGAGATTGGTGACCCCGAGGTCGGACCGTCTGGTATCATCTAGTGCTCCATAAAACGATCATCGTTCAATAGTCTACGACGCCTCAGCGTCGCCAATCAAGAAACACCTGCATCTGAAACCAGGAGCAAGCGGCGGCGGGCGCTTCTTGCGGCCCGCCGCCGTCTGGTCCGCTCAAAAGACGATTTTGAGACCGAACTGCATGCTGCGCGGCGCGTTCACTTGTGAGCTGATGCGCCCGTCAGCTGCTGCTGGACGGGCTCATGTTCGGCGCACCGAACTGTGCGCGATTCAAGCATTGAACACTTCCCATCGGAACTGCGCTCTCCAATTCTCGTGGATCGCGGTATCCTTCACAAGCGAGACGTCCCAGTTGTTCATGGCGTCGCTTCGCAAGTGGGAAATCCGCCATGGGAGGGTACTCGCCGTGAAGGACGGCAGAGTAACGAAGGCGGCCTTGTTGAACCACATGTCGATGCTGCGTTGATCCGGCGCCAGCCATGGGTCAACGCCGGTAGCATTCATGGCGGGAAGCGACGGAGCGTCACCGGTCTGGTATAGTTGCATCACATTCAATTGCCATCCACCGACGAACTTGCCTGCCGGACCGCGCGCACTGAGCCACTGGCGTCCTGGGCCAAACGGGAGTTCGAAAATACCCCCGAATGTGAAACGGTGCGGCCGGTCCCATTCGCCGATCTGCTTGGACGGCGAGGGATCGCTGACGTCGTTGAACCGCAAGCGTTCGAGAGTCTTTCCGAAGGTGTAAGACGAGAGAAACTGCATCGAGCGGGCAAAGCGCTTGATGGCCGTGGCTTGCAGGCTATGATACCAGGATCTGCCGAACATCCAGTTCTGCACTGAGACGGAAGTGAATTGAGGGTAGTTCATCAGTAGGTTCTGAACGGAGATCGTCTTAGCTGCGAGCGCACCGGTGGGGATCAGACCATAGAACGGATTCGCCACCGTCTGGTTCAGCCGGGAACCCAGCGAAAGATATTGCGCCGGCAGGAAGTGGATCTCTCTTGAGTCGACGCTGCCACCTGAACCCACCGGTAAGCCGTATCCGCTGTTGCCGACGTAGTTCACCTCCAGCCTGAGGTCGTTCGCGAGTTCCCGCTGGAAGCCGATGCTCCAGCGCTTGTTGTGCGTGTTCTTGCGGTACTGGTCCCAAGTCGAAAGGGAGGAACCAAGCAGGGTCGCCAGCCCCTGGCTCGAGACCAACCGGCAGCGTAATCCCCTCCGGAAACGGGTTACTGATAAGGTTCTTGGGCGTGATGCCGTCCAGCGAGGACACAAAATTCGTCTGTGTGCTGAAGGCGGTCGTGGACCCGCCGGCGCCATCCGGGAAAGCGTAGAAGACGCCCCATCCGGCCCGGAGCACGGTCTTGTCATTCAAGCGGTATGCCAGGCCGATGCGGGGCCCCCACATTTCTTTGTTGATGACCCCGTTACGCCGGTCGGAAGCGGTCGGGAACAGTAGACCTCCCAGCACCCTGAACTGATTGGCGGGCAACTCGGGAATAGGCGCGGCGGCGTAGGCCGAGCGCGCGGCGTTCTCGATGGGATTGGGCGTGCTGTAGGCAAAGCCGGTGTTCATGCGGTCGTAGCGCTCAATGGCGGGAAGGAACAACTCGTAGCGCATTCCAACGTTCAGCATGAGGCGTTTGCTGATCCGGATGTCGTCGTGGAAGTAGAAGCCGTAATAGGTCGCGATGCTGGCGTTACTGGCGTTGTAGCTGACGTACCCGCTTGTCGGCGTGCCCAACAGATAAGAGGCGATGCCGTTGCCGATGGCGGTGCCGCGGGACGAGGGGTCTGGGCCTTGCGTAAAGCTGCGGTCGAAGGCGAATGTTCCGGCGGGTCGCCCGCCGGAAATCCCGGATTGCCCGGGCCGCTGGACCTGAAATCCCCACTTCAGGCTGTGCCGGTTTCGCACTTGCCGCAGATTCGTCTGCAAGGACCAGGTGTAGTTGTTGTCCCAGCGGTTGCCTTCCGAGGCGCCAAAGCCGGCCATGTCGCTGTTGGAGAGCAGCGGAATCTTCTGCTGCTGTACTTGATTGATGTAAGCCTGGGGGAAGCCGTACTTGGCCATGTCGGTGTCGGGTTGCGAGGGGGCGCGCCTGTAGCGGGTGAATCCCGAGCTGATGTCGAGGATGGTCGTCGGAGAGATCGTGAACGTATCTCCAACGGCAACTGAACTCTGGATCCGGTCATCGAGACCCGGTCCTCCGATGTCGATTAAGTAGTCGTTGTGCGAGACGGTTTGTTCGGTGGAAGCCCGCGCAAAGAAACGGTTGCGGGGAAGGACGTCGGCGTCCACGCGGAACGAGAGGTTGTCCATGGGCGAGTCGCGGCGCAATGTCTTGGCATAGTTCAGGGCGCCGGTGACCGAGTCGCCGCTGCGATTCGGGGTGGGTACGAGAGCCAGCATGTTCTTTGAGACCGGATCGAATTTCGATGCGGGGATGACGTTGTTCGGAAACTGGTCGCGAATGAACTTCGCCGGGTTGGCGGGATCGGTGCGCGTGGAGAACGGATCATAAATCTTGATCAGCTTGCCGGTCTGATCGAAGGTCTGCGAAAAGTCGCCGCGCCGCTGTAGGTCCGTCGGCACGGTGGTGATGCCGGGGGTGGGGTTATTGGTGCGGATGCCCTCATAATTGGCGAAGAAGAACAGTCGGTTCTTGATGACGGGGCCACCCACGGCCACGCCGAACTGGTTAAAAGTGTATGGCGCCTTTCCCAAACTGTTCTTGTTATTGAAGAAGTTGTTGGCGTCCACCGCCGAATTACGGAGGAACTCGTAAGCCGACCCGTGGAAGCTATTCGTGCCGCCTTTGGTCGAGACGTTGACCACGGACCCGGCCGAGTGGCCGAACTCGGCATCGTAAGTATTGGCCTGTACGTTGAAATCCTCCACCTGCTCGACGGAGGCGATGTAGGTAACACGTGCGGTGCGGTTGTTGGGGATGCCGTCGATCAGGAAATCGTTGTGGTGATCGCTGGCCCCGTTGGTGGCAAAGTAGGCGGCGCCGCTCAAGTCCTGCAGATCGCTGGGACCGGGATTGCGGGTCTGTATGACGCCCGGGCTAAGGAAAATCAACATGTATGGATTCCGTCCAGCCAAAGGCAGATCGGTCACCTGCCGGTTGTTGATCACCGCGCCCAGATTGGCGGAGGCGGTTTCAATGATGGGTCCCTCGGCAGTCACCGTGGTCACCTGCTTCACATCACCCACTGCTATGGTAAAGTCCACGGTCGAAGCGATTCCGGTTTGAACCTGAAGCGTCTGGCTTTGCTTCTGGAATCCCTCCATGGAAACTTCCACCGAGTAGCGGCCGGGCTGGACGGTGGGGAATACGTAGCGGCCGGCACTGGTGGTGATGCCAGGCCGGGCGACACCCGTGTCGAGGTTCGACAAGGTTACCTTTGCTCCGGGAACCAGTGCGCCGGTTGAGTCCAATACCAGGCCGCCGACGGTCCCGCTGGAGGCCGTCTGGGCCGGACTGAGGAAGGGCGAAGTCAGGAACAATACGATGGCCGCCATCGAGGCAAACCATAGGATTCGATTGGGTGAAATCATTTAAATATTCCCACCTTTCAAGTAAACGTTGATCAATGACAAAGGAAAGTTTATCATGTGACCTCCTGTAGGTCAACCAGAATTTGTGACCACTGGGGCGGAGACAAAGTAGACCACTTCACAGGTGGGAGGAGCTTTGGTTTGAAGGATTTGCGGGGGCGGCTGGAGCGTAGGCCCGCGACCCGCCTTGCGGGGCGCGTTTAGGCCGGAACGGAAGCTACCTCCGCAAATCGGCGCCGTAGCCGGCTGCCGCGGCTAGGAGCGTGGCTTTGCGGGCCGCCGCCGCTTGCTGTCTTTGAGGCGGAAACTTTCCCCGTTCATCTCCAGGATGTGGACGTGGTGGGTGAGCCGGTCCAGCAGAGCTCCGGTCAGACGCTCGGAACCGAAGGTCTCGGTCCATTCGTTGAACGGCAGGTTGCTGGTCACCAGCGTGGCGCTGCGTTCGTAGCGACGGCTGAAGACCTCAAACAGCATTTCGGCGCCAGTCTTGGAAAGCGGCACGAAGCCCAGTTCATCGATAAATGTTCAGCTGAACATTTTGTGATGAGTTCGGATAGCTGAATCTCAAGCCCGAGCAGTCGAACACCTTTTTCAAGCTGATGGAGGAACGCTATACGCGCCACTCAACAATCATCACCGGGAACTTGGTCTATGACGAGTGGCAGAACTTCCTCGGAAACAAATCGATGGTGGACGCGTTGCTGAGCCGCGTGCGGCATTACTGCCACACGCTCACCATCAACGGTTCCTCGTTGCGCGAGCCGCAGGGCTGAGACTCCTCGCATGGACCAGCGCGAATATGTTCGCCGGCTGCTGGAAGCCTACCGTGCGACTCCGGGCACTTCCGGCGCCGTCCGCCACCCGGCCCGTCTACTCGCGGCCCAACTACACCAGCGCGGCGTGCCGCTCGAAGCGGTCGACAACGCGCTGACTCTCGCTGCCGCGCGGCGCCTGGCGCGCCCCACCGATGCTCCGCCTCTCGGCGTCATTCGCTCGCTGGCGTACTTCTCGCCGGTCATCGAAGAGGTCCTGCGCCTCTCGGTGGATCCCGAGTACTTCCGTCATCTGCGCAAACGCACGGGACAGTTCACACCAGCCCCGTAGCATCGCTCCGTCTGAACGCATGCACGCCTCTGGCGCGGATGATGCTGCCTCTTCCCTCCATCTCTAATACCTGCGCGCCTACGGCGCGGATGATGACGGCGCGCCGCCGCGTGCTCGATCCTGTTCTCAACAGGGGTCAATTTAGCCGAGCGCTACTGGGTAACTTCTCGTGAGCGCCGAGGACAGGCGAAGCGTCGGTCGATTCATCTGCAGCACTTTACGAAAGGTTCGTCTTGCCGGGCTTCCGAGTATCCCGGCACACAGGCAGGCCCGTGTATAATGTTGGCTAAGCCATGAGTCGAAGACGGAAATGCCTGTCCACATGCATCTGCGCTCTGTTCTCATAGTCGTGGGGATCGCCTGCGCGGGGATGCCTGACGTCGTCGCAGGCCTGCAACGTGCCGGCTTTTCGTTATGCGCTGGAGAGATGGCCTGCGGACTCCTATCAGATACTGGTTTACCATCGGACCGGCCCGCGGGGGGCAGCATTCGAGTATGCTGCAAAAGGGTGCGGCGGACCGAGACGGCGCCGCCAATTACTCCCTGAAAGGCATCGACGTCACGAAGCCCGAGGGGAAGGCGCTGGCGGAGCAGCGAAGTATTGTTGTGTACCCCTGGGTCGAAATCTACTACCCCATTCACTCCCAGGTTCGCACCCCGGTTTGGTCGGGGCCGCTAACTTTGGACCGCGCCAGGAGAATCGTGAATTCGCCCAGCCGGTCCCGGCTGGCGCAAACGCTGTTGAGCGGGGAAGTCGCGGTCTGGATCCTGATAAGAAGCGGCCACGATCAGAAAGACCGTCGCGCGCTGGAGTCTCTCAAGACCCACCTGGACCGGGCGTCGGCGACTCTCCGGATTCCTGACATCGGCGCCGACGTGAACGGAAACCCGGTCGAGGTCACGGATTTCAAAACCTACCCCGTGCGTTTCGGTCTGATGGAAATAGCGCGTGACGACCCGGACGAAGATCTGCTGGTGAGCGCTCTCCTGAAGTCGGAGCCCGATCTCGGAGCGGTACGACGAACCGATGGCCTTTCCCGTCTTTGGCCGGGGCCGCGCCCTCTATGCGCTGGTCGGCGACGGGATTCAGGAGAAGAACATACGGGAGGCCTGCGAGTCGATGCTGGCCTGGTGTTCCTGCGAGATCAAGGCCCAGAGCCCGGGAACCGATCTGCTGATTGCCGCGGATTGGTCCCGGCCGTTTGGCGGCCGGATGGTGAAAGACCCGGAATTGCCCCTCACGGGGCTGAGTGGTTTTCTTCAGGACCGGGAGCCGGCGAAAACCGCCGTGCCGCGGCGCGCCCCCGAGCCCGCGGGGCCGGTGGCCGTGCTTAAGGCAGCGCCGGCCGCGGGCGGCGCAGGCGCCGTTCCCATGGGTGCGCCGGCGCAAGACCCGGGCTCGGGCGAAAGCCCGCTCGTGCGCAACGTGCTGTACCTGGCCGGGGCGGCCGGCGTGGCGCTCCTGGCTCTCTCCGTATTCCTGACCGTGAAGGCGAAGAGCAGCGGGGGTCGGCAACTATGAGCGTCTGGCAGTTGGTGATCAAGGAAATCGTCCGAAGGAAGGCGAACTTCATCTCCGGCCTGGTTGCGGTCACGTTGGCGGTCGCGGTCCTCGCCGGGTCCATGACCATCCTCAGGCTCCACGACCTGCGGACGGAACGCATCGTGGCCCGGAAGGAGCAGGAGACCCGGCAGCGAATGGCGGTGCTGGAAGACGACTACCGGAAGATCATGAAGAACCTGGGCTTCAACCTGCTGATCATTCCGGGCAATCAGAAATTGTCCGACTTCTACGCGGACGACGCCGTTTCCGCGTATATGCCGGACACGTACGCGACCCGGCTGGCCGAAGCGAAGATCGTGACCATCCGCCACCTCTTGCCGAGCCTGCAGGAGAAGGTCCTGTGGCCGGAAAGGAAGCGCACCATCATCCTCATCGGGACGCGCGGCGAGGTCCCGTCCATGTTCCGCGATGCGAGAGAGCCCATCCTCGTCGCGGTAGAGAAGGGGCACGCCGTGGTCGGGCACGAGCTTGCCGAGAGCCTCGGCCTCAGGGCAGGGGACCGCATCACCCTGTTCGGGCGGACGTTCACGGTCAGCCAGTGCAACGAGGAACGCGGCTCCAAGGACGATATCTCCATCTGGATCGATCTGTCCGAGGCGCAGGGGATACTGGGCAAACCCGGCCGGATCAATGCCATCCTGGCGCTCAAGTGCCACTGTGCCGGGAACGAGCTGGCTAATGTCCGGCGGGACGTCGCCTCCGTTCTGCCGGGTGTTCAGGTGATCGAGCAAGGATCCAAAGTGCTCACCCGCGCCGAGGCCAGGGACCGCGCCTCGAAGGAGGCCGCGGACGCCCTGGCGGCCGAGGTGGGCAACCGGCGACAGCCTCCGCGACGAGCAGGAGAAATTCTCTTCCATCCTGGTGCCGCTGGTGCTGCTGGCCAGTGCGCTCTGGGTCGGCCTGGTCTTCTACACCAATGTCCGGGAACGCCGCAGCGAGATCGGCATTCTGAGGGCCCTCGGCGCCAGGGCACGCACGATACTCCGCCTGTTCCTGACCAAAGCCCTGCTGATGGGCTGCGCCGGCGGGTTGGCGGGATACGTTCTGGGGATCTCGATCGGCCTGGCCCGGCAGGGGGAAATCGGGGTTTCGTTTCTGGATCCGCGGCTGTTCCTTCTGGCTTGCTGCACGGCGGTGGTTCTGTCGCTGGCCGCCAGTTGGGCGCCGGCGTATTACGCGGCGCAGCAGGAGCCGGCGGAAGTCTTGAGGGAAGAGTGACCGCATGCTCGTGCTCGAGAGAGTGGTCAAGACCTATCCCAAGGGCAGTCGGCGGATCACGGCCCTGGCGCCCATCGATCTGACGGTCCGCGCGGGTCAGTTTGTTGCCGTGCAAGGGCCCAGCGGCAGCGGCAAGACCACCTGTCTCTTGATCGCGGGCGGGCTGCTCCACCCCGACTCGGGCAGGGTCCTGCTCGACGGCCACGATCTCCACGCCATGACGCGGAACCAACTCGCCGCTTTCCGGTCGCAAAACATCGGGTTCGTCTTTCAGCAATATCACCTCATACCTTATCTGAGCGTCCTGGAGAATATCCTCGCGCCGGAAGCCGCGCGGGGGCGGACCAACAGTCCAGGCGCGCGGCCGGGCGCTCGCCGAGCAGTTCGGCCTCGAGCATCGGCTCGACCACACGCCGGCCGAGTTGAGCTCCGGGGAAAAGCAGCGCACGGCGCTGGCGCGAGCGCTTCTGTTTCGACCGAAGATCCTGCTGGCGGACGAAATCACGGGGAACCTGGACCACGTGAACGCACAAATCGTCCTGGGTTATCTCAGGGAATATGTCAAAACGGGAGGGTCGGTCCTCCTGGTGACGCACGATCGTGAAATCGCGAGTCAGGCGGACCGCGTCGAGTATCTGCCTGACCCTCGAGAACTGGAGGCCCCGCGGTGAAGTTATTGGCTATGCCCGTCGTCCTGGGAACATTGATCATCGCAACTCTGTCGCCGTCAGCCGCGGCCGGTGACTGGCCGATGTGGCGCCATGACGCCGGACGGACGGCTTTCTCTACCGGAAGAACTGCCCGCGCAGCTTCATCCCCAATGGATCCGGCAGTATTCCCAGCGGGAACCGGTCTGGGATGATCCCCTGAATCAGGACCTCATGCCGCTCGACCGGGTGTTCGAGCCGATCGTGCTGGGCGATACCCTGTACATCGGTTTCAACGACCGCGACAAAGTCGTGGCCCTGGACATACACACCGGGGCGCAGAAGTGGGCCTTCTATGCCGACGGGCCGGTCCGCCTCCCGCTGGCCGGAGGGCGCAACCGCCTCTACTTCACCAGCGACGACGGCTATCTCTATTGCCTTGCCGCGGACACCGGCGCCCTGCGCTGGAAATTCCGGGGCGGGCCCGCGGACCGGAAGATCCTGGGCAACAAGCGGCTGATTTCCACCTGGCCCGCGCGGGGCGGCGTGGTCCTGTACGAGGACGTCGTGTATTTCGCCGCCAGCATCTGGCCGTTCATGGGCACTTTCATTTACGCCCTGGACGCGGAGACCGGCAGGGTCATCTGGCGCAACGAAGGCACCGGCGCGGATTACCAGAACCAGCCGCACAACTCTCCCGCCTTCGCCGGGGTTGCGCCCCAGGGCGCGATGGTGGCCCTTGCCGACCGGCTGCTCATAGCCGGCGGGCGGTCCGTGCCGGCCTGTTTCGACCGCCACACCGGGAAGCTTCTCTACTATCACCTGGCCGAGTACAACAAGACCGGCGGCGCGTTCGTGGCCGCCGATGAGCGCCGCTTCTTCAATCACTACCGGGATCGCGAGACAGACCTGTACGACGTGCAAAGCGGCAAGGTCCGTGGCGCGACGAGGTCGGCAGGTACCCGGTCCTGGCCGGGCCCGACTACTACACCTCCGGCGACTCGATCGGCATCCGCGATGCGCGGGAACCCGCGAAGCCGCAATTTACGTTGAAGGTGGATGCGACGGGCGACCTGATCCGGGCCGGGTCGCGGCTCTACGCGGGCGGCGACGGGCAGATCGCCGCCGTGGACCTTCTGTCGGATCCCGACCCGAGACCCGCACGCTGAGAACGGCGTGGGTGCAGAAGGTGGAGGGCAAGGTCGAACGGTTGGTGGCGGCCAACGGCATGCTCTTCGCCGTGACGCTGGACGGCAAGCTGATCGCCTTCGGGAAGGAGCGCGTTCCCGTAAAGACCCACCTGGAGAACGCCGCCGCCCCGCAAGTCCCGCGGGCAGCCGCCGAACAGGCCCGCGCCATCCTCGAACATACGGGGGCAAGAAACGGGTACGCCCTGGTGTACGGCGCCGGAAACGGAGATCTTCTCGCCGCCCTGGCGCGGCTTTCGGACCTGGATATCGTGGCCGTGGAACCGCGGGCGGAGAGGGTGGCGGAACTGCGCCGCCGGTTCGACGGGTGGGGGCTGCTGGGAAAGCGGGTCCACCTGCTCGAGGGAACTCCCGATACGTTCGAAGCGCCCCCCTACATGGCCTCTCTGATCGTGCTCGCGGACGGAGGCGATCGCTGGGAAAACAACGAGTCCCTGAAGAAGATGGTCCGGTCCGTGAGGCCTTACGGGGGCAAGATCTGGCTGCCTTCGGGCGCCGCGCAGCCGGCCTTCCTCGCCCGGCTGCTCGCGAGCACCGACGGCCCGGCGCTGGCCGCCCGGTCATTGGCGTCCGGCGTGGTGCTGAGCAAAGACGGACCGCTGCCCGGGGCCGCCAACTGGACGCACCAGTACGGCAATGTCGCCAACACCGTGAAATCGGACGATGGGCTGGTCAAGCTCCCGCTCGGCGTGCTCTGGTTCGGGGGCGTCTCCAATCATCGATGTCCTGCCGCGCCACGGGCACGGCCCGCCGGAACAGATCGTGGACGGCCGGTTGATCATAGAGGGCATCGATGCCATCAGCGCCCGCGATGTCTACACCGGCAGGGTGCTGTGGAAAGCGCCTTTGGACAAGTCCAATACGTTCGGCCAGTATTACGACGAGACGCATCAGGACCTCCCGTTGAAGGTCATCACCAACCAGCAGCACATCCCCGGCGCCAATGCCCGCGGGACGAATTTCGTCGCCACCTCCGATTGGGTTTACATCCTTCAGGGAAGCCGTTGTCAGGCTCTGGATATCACCACCGGGGAGATGAAGAAGGTCTTCTCCCTGCCTGCCGAAAGCGGCGCCGAGCCGGCCCGGTGGGGCTATATCGGCGTCTCCCGGGACAGGCTGATCGCGGGGAGGGACTTCGTGCCTTTCGCGAGCGCGTTTCCGCAGACCGCCGTGAGCCCCGAGGAAATGGCGGCCCTCGACCGAAAAGCAACGAGCCGGGCTGAAGGCTGTCTCGGCGGGTTTGACGTTACGGCCAGCAGGTCGCTGGTGGTCATGGACCGTCATGACGGTTCGGTCAAATGGACGCTAAAGGCGCGCTACGGCTTCATCCACAACGCGATCACCGCGAGCGACCGGGTCCTCTTCTGCCTCGACAAACTGCCGCCCGCGCTCGAGAAGAGGCTGCGACGCCGCGGCCTGGAGGCGCCCTCCGACTATCGCATGCTGGCCCTGGACCTGGAAACCGGGCGGGTCCTGTGGGAGCGGAACACGGGCGTCTTCGGCAGTTGGTTGAGCTATTCGCAGGAGCATGACCGCATTTTGCAGGCGACCCGGCCTTCCCGCGACATGGTCACGGATGAGACGGGCGAACGCATGGCGGTCTACGTCGCGTCGAGCGGAACCCTCGGTGTGGGACAAGCCGATCAAGTACAACAACCCTCCGATCCTGTACCATGACGAGATCATCACCGACCGCGCCGCCTATAAGCTGGCCACCGGGGAACCGAAGCTCAGGCGTCGATCCGGTGACCGGCGAACAGATGCCCTGGAGCTATGCGCGCGGCGTACGGCTGCAACTACAACATCGCCAGCGAACACCTCCTGTCCTTCCGTTCCGCGGCCGCCGGGTTCTATGACCTGGTCTCGGACGGCGGCACCGGGAACCTGGGCGGCTTCAAGTCGGGGTGCACCTCCAATCTCATCGCCGCCGACGGCGTGCTGAATGCGCCGGATTACACCCGGACGTGCCAGTGCTCGTATCAGAACCAGACGTCCCTGGCGTTCATCCACATGCCCGAACTGGAGTACTGGACCACGAACGATTTCGCGTGGAACGGCAAGCGTGTGCGCAGGATCGGCATCAACCTCAATGCCCCCGGCGACCGGGTTGCGCCCGACGGCACACTCTGGGTGGATTTTCCCAGCGTGGGCGGAAAATCGCCCGACCTCCCGATCCAGTTCGATCCGGCAAACACACGCGCGGTCCGCAGGCACGCGCTCACATTGCAGCCGAACGGGTATGAGTGGGTGGCGGCCTCCGGGCTCGCCGGGCCGCTCAAACTCAAAATTACGTTGTCCGGCGAACCCTCGGACAACGCGTCCTGTATACGGTGAAGCTGCACTTTGCCGAGATAGAAGACAAGAAGCCGGGCGAGCGGCTCTTCAATGTCCGGCTTCAGGGCCGCGAGGTCCTGCGACGGATTCGACATTGCCCAGGCGGCGGGCGGCGTCGACAAGCCGGTCATCAAGACGTTCGCCAAGATCCCGGTGAAAGACGCTCTCACCGTCGAGTGTCTGCCTGTCTCCCCCGAGGCTGGAACTCCGCCGTTGCTCTGCGGCATCGAGGTCATTCTCGAAGACTAGGTTATATGCGATTCTCCGGACCTCATCAGGAGCCTTCCGGTGCGAGGCTTCACCCTCCTCTGGGTACTCTTGTTCCTTTGTCGCCCGCCCGGCGCCGCCCAGGAGCCGGAGACCATCAGCCGGATGCTGGCGCCGGTCTATGCCCCGCTCGCCGAGCAGATCGTGAACGATTTCGAGCTGCGGGAGAAACGGGGAACGGGCGTCGATCTCGGCAGCGGTCCGGGCGACCTCATCATAGAGCTGTGCAAGAGAACCAAATGGATGCACTGGGTCAATGCCGACATTGATTCCCGGGTGTTCGCAGGTTTCCTCCAAAGGGCGCAGGATGCGGGGTTCCGGGGACGGGTCAGCGCCATGCTGGCCGACGCCCACGATCTCCCTTTCCACGACGCTTTCGCCGAGGTCGTCGTCTCTCGTGGATCCTTTCCGTTCTGGAAAGACAAACGGAAGGCCTTCAGCGAAGTCTATCGGGTCCTTAAAGCAGGCGGGGTCGCTTTCATCGGGCGGGGGTTCTCCGAGAACCTCCCTGTCGAGGTGGCGCGCGAGGTCAGGGACAGGCAGCGGCGGAACGGGAAAGAGCAGGTCTACGATGTCGAGAAGACGGCGGCCGAACTCAGGCAGATCATGCAGTCGCTGGGAATCGAGGACTATCGGATCCGCATCCCCAAGCGAGACGACGTCAATTACGGGATCTGGCTGGAGTTTCGGAAGCCGGTCAAAGGCAAAACACCTCCCTCGCTGCTGGAGAGACCGGCCCGGGAATCAGTCGGGCTTGAGCTTTCCACCACGGTCGTGGAGAGATCCGAGATTGAGAAGCAGGGTGCGCAGACGCTGGTCGACGCGCTCCAGTTCGTGCCGGGCGCCTGGATTGAGTCCCGGGGACGAAAGGTCAAACAGTTCCTTTCGTTCCGCGGTCAGAAGTACCCGTACCCGGAGTACGCCATCGACGGCGTCCTCTTCCGCGAGTTTCACGAAGTTCCTTACTTCCTGTCCGCCGCCGAGATCGAACGCGTCGAGGTGATGCGCTCCGGCGGCGCCATGCTGGCCGGGAACGCGGGGTTGGTCGGGCTCATCAACGTGGTCCCCAGACAGTATCAGGGGCGCGAGACCTCCGTGAAGAATGGAGTACGGGAGTTTGGGTACCGCTCATGCGCGCGTTTCTCACGGGGGCCGGGCGGGGGACTTCTCCTACGGCCTGGGTCTGGATGGTTACCGCTCCGACGGTCCCAAAGACCGGCATGGAGAGGAGAGAATTGCGAACTACTACGGCGGCTTGAGTTGGAACCCATCCGATTCGCTGTCCTTCACGACGCATTTCTTCCACATCGGCGGCAGCAGGGGTCTGGTTCAGGCTCTCCCGCCCGCCACCCGGGCACTCCAGACCGCGCTGGAGAAGTTCGATCCCATTCAGACCAGCTTCGGCACGCTGAATACCCTGTACCGGCCGAACAAGCGGCTGTCGACTCAAGTGGTGTTCGGATACAGCGACCGGCACAACACGGACGTGGCCAAGACCGCGTCGGGGACGACCGCCACGCGCGACTGGGACCGCGAATTGACTGCCGGCGCGACCCAATCCATTGCGCTGACCGAACACAACGTCATGAGGGTTGGAGCCAATTACAACCACTGGGTCGCGCCTTACGGGAAGAGGTTCTACACGGGCCGGCGTTGTGACCTGGAAACCTACTCGCTTGCCGTTACGGATGAGCAGCGGCTGGGAGCGTTGGTGATCGACGGGGGGCTGCGATACCAAAGGACCTACATCAACGAATACGGCGCGTTCAATATCGACGAGATCGCCAGCTCCCTATCGAAACGTTCCCGCGGTCAAGAACCAATGGGAGCCACGACATGGTCCGCCAGTCTGGGCGCCGCGTATTACTTCAGCGACCACTTCTCCGTGCATGGGAACCTGGTCGGCGGGACGATCGAGCCGAGGCGGGGCACCCTGGATGCGTCCCTGCAACCGCCGAAGACAGAGGGGCGTTTCGTGACGGACTTGGGGTTCCGGCTCTCCAACCCGCGCCTTGGCACCGGTATCGTCTCGGCGTTCTTCGTGCAAAGAAGAGACGGGATCAACCTGAGCGGCGCAAGTCAGAACCGTCAACGGGCGCGTGATGGAACTCTACGAAAACCGCGACGAGGACTCCAAAGGGGTGGAGATTCGATCTTCGTTCGCGCCGCTTGAGAAACACGGTCCAGGTGTTTCTCAACGTCACGGCCATGACCGCCCGGATCGAAACCGGAGACGCAATGCGGCGGGACGGTGAGGTACCTCGCGCCATCGCCGGCAGCGGAATGTCAGCCTCCAAGTGGGGCTTCGATCTGAGCCTCTTCTGGAAATTCGTCTCTTCGTACGAAAGCCTGCGTTTCGCCGATCCGCCCGTCGAACAGCCGCTCGGCGGCTTCAACACCGTCGACCTGCTCCTGGCGCGCCGTCTTGGAACCAGCAAGAAAACCCGCCTCTACGCCGAAGTGAGGAACGCCGCCGACAAAGCCTACTCGACTGTGGTGGGGTACCCGGACTACGGGCGTCGCGTCATGATCGGCCTCGATTACACGTTCTGAACGGTGTCTGTCTCACGGCTCCCACAGACTAACATCCACAGCCCCTTCACGGTTACATATCGTCGTGCGGAGCTGCGGAGCCGCTTCTGGCTACCCACAGGAGGCTGGAAACCAACTCACGGTTCAGCTCGTTAGGCACACCCAACGGAAACGGGCAGTAACGGAAAGGCCGGACCTACGGAGCAACGGCGCCAGCCCTCGACCCTACTGGGTGCCCAACAGAACGGACACACCCATCCCCCCTTGCCCCAGTGCCCCTCATGGGATTACTATCGCAAGCGAAACCCAGGGAAGGGCCTTGATCTCATGCGGAGTCGAAAGCGCATTCTGGCGTTAGCCGCTGTGCTGGTGGTTGTGGCGTTCTGGCGATTGGATCTCCCGGCGCAATCGGAAGGCGAACTGGAGATGGCCCGGTACAAACTCGTGCCGGGTATCGTACGGGAGTTGCTCGACCGCGCCGGCGCGAGTTTCAGCGTCTCCGAGCAGCGCACCTTGAGAGACGCCGTTCAGCGGTTCCAGACGGGTTTCGCCAGTCCGAGCGTCGACCTGCCGCAGGCGCGCGGCCTCTGCCCGCAATGCGGGGCCGCCATGATGCGGATCCTGCCCATTCTGGAAGGCGCTGGGATCACGGAGAGGCTTTGGCTGGACGCGGCGAAGCCCATCGCACGACGCATCGAACCGCGGTGGCCAACCGGCGCGGGAGTCGTCATTCTCAGACTGGGCGCGCCAGGCAGTGAGCTCGATACCGTGCCGGAATTCCTCGCCAAGGAGTTCGATCTGGCGCGCGCCTCCACGGGCGAAGTGCAAGTTCCCGCCGCGCGAACGGTCTACGCCGTCATCTATCTGGAGGGCGCCACGCCGGGCGCCAAAGCCTTCGCGCTGAAGATCCTTGCGGCCGGCCGCGAAGTGGCGCAACTGGAAATCCTGCCGCACGTGCCGGCTGCCGGCGAGTTGAAAGTTGCCTTCACGGACGCGGCCACCGGCGCTCCCACCGCGGCCGTGGTGGGGCTGTACGCCGCCGACAAGCGGATCGTGGTTCCGCCTCAGGCTATCTCTTTCGACGATGCGGGCTTCTCCTATCGAAAAGGACAAGCCCGTCCTTATCCTGTCCGCTACTGGGCGGGGGACACAACCCAGCGGCAGGTGTTCTTCGTCGAGGCCGGATTCAGGCTGAAGCTGCCCGAAGGCGAATACACGCTCATCGCCGGCAAAGGCCCCGAATACGAGCCCGTGGTTCAGAGCATTCGCGTGAGCGCCGGCGGCGCCGTCGAGCGCGGGATCGTGCTGAAGCGCTGGATCGACATGGCCGCGGGCGGCTGGATCTCCGGAGACGCGCACGTGCACTACGCGCGAAGCGGCGAGGCTTCCAATCGCGCGTTGATCACTTGGGCGGGCGCCGAGGATGTGCGGATTTCGAACGTGATGCGAATGGGGGACGCGCGCAAGACTTACTTCGAGCAGTACGCCTACGGACGCGCGGGCCGATACGTGAAAGACGATTTCTCGCTGGTCGCGGGCCAGGAAGATCCGCGCACCAACTACATCGGCCACACGCTGCACATGAACATACAGGCGCCTTTCCGCGCGCCGGAGCGCTACTATCTCTACGACCTGGTCTTCGACGAGATGCGCCGCCAGCGCGCCATCAGCACCTACGCCCACCCTTATCTGCCGGCGATGTTCTCCTTCTTCGTGCAGCTGGACATGAGTTTGAACATCATCAAGGGCAAGGTGGATGGATTGGAAATCTGCGAGTTTGGTGATGTCGACGATACGCTCTACAACGAGTTTCTCAACCTGGGCATGAAGCTGACCGCCACCGCCGGCAGCGACGTGCCCTGGGGCAGTTCCATCGGCCAGTCGCGCATGTACGCTTACACCTCCGGGCGGCGCGATCCGGACGCCTGGTACGAGGCGGTGAAAGCCGGGCGCACGTTCGTTACGGCCGGCCCCATGCTGGAGTTGTGGGTGAACGGCAAGCCCCCCGGCACTGAGATTGAGGCGGCGCCCGGCGACCTGTTGGAAGTGCGCGCCACCGCTTCGAGCCGGTTGGTTCCGCCGCGCTATCTCGATGTCATCGCGCAAGGCGACGTGGTGCGCTCGATCAGCGCGCGAGCCGGTTCATCGGAGCCGATCGAATTACAGTTCCGCTTGACCGTGCGCGAAAGCACCTGGATCGCGGCGCGCTGCGCGCACGCGCATACCACGCCCGTCTACATTCGCGTGAACGGCAAGCCGTTCTGGAAACTGCGTGCGGTTCCCGAGCTTGTCGAGAAGCGTCTCAAGAACCTGAACCAAATGGAGGAGTGGCTGAGCGTTGGTCCCGCGCCCGGCGGCGAAGGCAGCTACAACATTCCGTCCGGCGGGTTCGCGGCCGGCGTGGGAGATTTGCGCGCCCATATTGAAGAGGCTCGGGCGTTATACGCGGATCTTGCCGCGAAGGCCCGGCAAGAGATGGCGGCCGTGCGCGCGCGTTAGCCCGAGAGGCGCCGACGCCTGATCACGATGATACGATTCGCAACCGTTGGCGCCGGGTCTGTGTGTCAAAGACGCGGTCGATCGCTGGTTCGAGTGGAGTTTTCACTCGGCAGCGATCGATTTCGGCGGACATCCCGTGCTCCAGGAGGAGATCTGACCTCCGTGGTCCCGTACCTCGGCAGTCGCTCCGGTCTGATAGATGGGATGAACCCAGTCGCGAAGTGTTCAGGAGCGGGTAGCGCTGGAAATCCGCACGCTGCGTGCAATATTGCGGAGGCTGGGAACCAGTTCACGGTTCGAATAGTGAGACCCTCTCAACGGAAACGGTGAGCAATGGATAGGCCGGACCTACGGAGCAACGGCGCTGGTCATCGACCCTACCGGCTCATTTGTCAATGTGGAATCTCTCGAATCGCGCGCTGCTGCGGTGGACGAAAAGGCCTGCGTCCAGACGCGCGTCCGCGCCGGTTGTCTCCGCCTCCCCGACTCGATTCCAGGTTTTGCCGTCGGCGCTCTGAAAGCCGACGAACCGGGCCCCGTGCCGTTCCAGTTTCAGCCAGTGCGGCCACACGGTGTAACCGTCCAGCAGTGTGTGCTTGTCCATCCGGCCATCTCCGTCCGAGTCCCACTCGAGAGATGGCCCGTTGGCAGATGAGGATCCGAGGATCAGGTAGCCGGCCGATTGCCCAGCCTTCGAGATATCGTTTCTGACCATGATTCCCGTGCGGCCGCCCCAACCTGCGCGATTGTCAGGATTCTCCAGCCTGACCACGATGGAACCGTTTTCCGGCAGTGCGTCTTCGAGATAGATCGCTCCGTATTGGTCCGCCCGGTCGAGCACGGCGGCGTCGCCCGCCGCGCGAATATAGAAGCCGCCGTCGAGTTGCTGAAGTTGGGCCTCGGTGTTCCGAAAAGTCTTGTATGGCGCGCTCACCGTTCGTCCGGTGGGCTTGGGCAGGACGGTCAGCCTTCTGGTAAGCCCGGCGGACGAGACCTGTTGCTCACCCGGCTCGTTACTCCGCACATTCACGAAGTGGACCGGCGCGGTTTCGCCGGCCTTAAGCCAGACGTTCCTGACCAGAGTTTCCTTGCCGATGCGCAGCGGCACTTCCGCCAATCCCTCGGGGCCGTTGTTCTCCACGGTCGCCGTCACCAGGATCGGGTCGTCGGCGAACACTCTCCCGGCGGCTACTTGTAGATCTTTCAATCGGGTCTTTGCCGAGCCTAGATGTTTGCCGTCCACCAACAGCCGGCGCAAGCCGGCCACCACCACGGGCGGCGCACCCTCCGCCTCGCGCTGCGCGATGAAACGATCGAGTTCCAGAACCCCGAGGTTCTCGCCGGAAATAGCCGGCCTGGTGTCCTTTTCGCGATATCCGAGACGGACGTCGCGCAGTTCCAGGTGTTCGACGTTTCGACAGTAAACGCCATATGACGGGAGGATCGAGTAGGGGCTGAATCCCTGACCGTTCGCCCGCACCTCGTCCGCATCGCCCGCAAAGGTAATGCGTACGTTGTTCAGGACGATCGACTTGGCAGGGTTGTCCGCGGGGGCTGACACATAAAGCGGCGTCTTGCCGGCGTCGGTCACTACCATGTTGTTCACGATGATCCTCCTGACGCCGAGATTGTTGCGGCTGTAGGGAGCGTCGGCGCTGTACGCCACCCAGAACGGCGACCGGACGTTGTGCATCAGGATGTTTGAGAGGATCAGGTTGTCCACCGGACCGGGCGTGACGTACTTGTTTTGGGAGCCTGTTCCGCCGGTGGCGTAGTGCGGCAGGATCTGAAAGCCGGTCTCCATGTTCCGGCGGTGGGACGTTCTGTGTTCGTACTCTCCCGGCCCGTAAATGAGACAGTTGTTGACCAGGACATTGCGCCCGCCCACGCGCAACGCGTTGCAGGAGGTGTTCAGGACGCAGTTGGAGACGGTCACGTTTTCCCAGTAGGCGCCGGCGAGACAGTCGTCCCCGGTGAGCAGCCTGCAGTTCGAGATGGTGGCGTTCTTCACGTCGTGCAGGTTGATACCATCCCAGCCGCCCTTGGCCGTCATGCCGTCCACATTCACGCCTTCCGTCGAACGAATAATCAGCGCGTAGTTGGCCGCGTCAAGAAAGGCCACGTCCCGAACGGTGACGTTCCTGCAATCGACAAACAGTGCGGCGTGCGGGCCGCGCATGTTCTCCTCGCCTTTCGGGTTGAAGACCTTATCGCCGTCGATGGTGCCGTGGCCGAGGATGGCTACGTTCTCTACTCCCTTGCCCAGGATCAAGGCCGTGTACCAGGCCTGGCCCTCGATGCCTGTCTGATAGTGCGCCAGGTTCTTGCTGCCTCGTACGACCGCGCCGGCATCCAGCCAGAGGCTCACGTTACTCTTCAGATGTACGGTGCCAGTGCGATAGGTGCCGGCAGGGAAGAAAACGGTTCCCCCGCCGGCGGCATGGCAAGCCTCGACCGCCTTGTTGATGGCGACGGTGTCCAGCGCGGCGCCGTTGCCGGCTGCTCCGTATCGCTTCACGTCGAAAAAGGGGGGCGCCTGCGCGAGGGCGCAGGTGCCTAACACCAGGGCCAGACACACGCGGATCGTCACCATGGCTGCTATTGTGTCAAAGCCACACGCCGCCCACAAACACGTGTATACTGCCCTGAAGAACGAGGACCCGCATGAATTTGATTTCCCGGCGCATGTTTGTGATTTCCGCTGGCGGCACGCTGGCTGCCGCTCAGACCGCTCCGAAGGAGACATACGAAACGCACGCCAAGGGCATCCGCATCCTGCCCGGTGCGTGGCGCCCGCACTATCCCTGGGAGCATATCGCCTGGGTCAGCCCGCCCTGGGCCAGCCAGGACTACATCTGGCTGGATTTTCCGGAGGCCATCTTTACCAGCCAGGGCCTGCTCTATCTGAGTCATGTGAACCCGCCGTTCCCTGCGCTGTTTCACGATCTTCCGCGCGTGGAGTGGCGTTCCTTGCCCAATGGGATCACGTTCGAGCGCAAGCTTCCGAATGGGGTGCGCTTCGGCGGCAGCGTTACCCGGCAGAGTGACGTGGCCGTGGCGTTGGAACTGCGCCTCCGCAACGGGACCCGGGAACCGCTCAACAACATCACGCTGCAAACCTGCGCGTTCCTCCGGGGAATCCGCGAGTTTGCCGACTATACCAAGGCGAACAAGTACGTGCACCTGCCCAAGTCCGGATGGACGCAGTTCGGCTTTAAGAAGCCTCCGGACCCGGCCGATAGCGGTCCGTACCGTGTAGGGTGGCGCAGGAGCGGGGCGCCGGTCGCAGACCTGCCCGTGATGGTTACGCTATCGAACAAGGCGAAGCGTCTGGTAGCGATGACCTGGCACACGGACACGCTGTCGATGGTGTGCAACCCCGACCATCCCTGCATGCACGCGGACCCCAAGTTCAAGGACCTGGCGCCAGGTGAGAGCGCCTCGATCCACGGCCACTTGATTTTCTTCGATGGAAGGCTCGAGGATTTTGACTTCTTGAAGCAGTCACCGGCTGCTGGCAGTTGATGATGCAGGTCCGGAAGTCAGTCGTCGTGACGCGGCCACGTCAGATCCTTCCGCCAAGGAGGCAGCTCTTCGAGAGCCGCGGCCTGCGCGCGATTCAGCAAGTATAGGGTGAACCCGCCCGTGAGATGATCGCCCGGATTGAGGTTCTTCACCACGGTTTCACGATCGAACTTGCCCAGGAAGTCGCGGGCGGTCAAAAAGTCGCTGACGACGAGGTTCCGCGGATCGCCGTCCGGCCTGACATGGCTCACGCCCGCGATCGGAGAGATCAAGAGCGCGCCGTTCCCGCTAGACCAAGTGCTCCAAAGAAGATCTCGCCGGCTGACGGATTTCAGGAGTTCTGCCGG
This sequence comes from Terriglobales bacterium, assembly GCA_963745655.1. GTDB lineage: Bacteria > Acidobacteriota > Terriglobia > Bryobacterales > Bryobacteraceae > JAJFUV01. The sequence continues at coordinate 62,507 of CAVUYK010000015.1, forward strand.
TTGGAAGACCTCCAGCCAGCCGCTCCAAAGTGCGTTCCTGTTGACTGTGATTCTGGTGAACTCAGCAGCCGGCCGCAGCCGGATGCCGGACTCAGTTACGGCCACAGCTTCCGCCGCGGTGAGGTCGTAGGAGACCCGTATCCAGGACGCGCCGAAGTCCACGCGCATGGAACCGTGCAGCTTTCCCGCCATCGTGACCGGCACCAGCCAGCTGTTCGCATTCAATTGCACTTGTCCATAAGAGAGCGGATCGACCGGAGTCGTCCCCTGCTTCGACCGGCCCTGCTCAACCACGAGGCCGCCCACTGTCAACAGTTCCTGCCCCGCTTCGCCCAAAATGCGCAGTTGGGCCGGAGGATCACTCTTGACTTGATAGGTCTTCCCAACGCCGGTTGCAGCGACGCCGACGTCGCGCAGGAGCTCCTGAACAGTTGTGGGGCCTTGGGAGGTAGCCAGTCGAAAGAGTTGTTTCCGGATCGAATAACCGAGGGAATCGAAGACCTCCACTTCGAGCACCTCCGCACTGGACTCGGAGGGCAGCCCCAACGGTAGTCGCACACTGTTGCCCGGGGCGAGCCGGCACGTCTCTGTCCCGGATCGCACCGTGCTGCCCGCCTCCAGAAGCTTCCACGAAAAACGGTAGCCCGCCAGATCGGTAAAGTTGTAGCCGTTGGAGACGACCAGGGCGGGACTGCGCCGGACATCCAGGCTGGTCAGCGCCAGCCGGACCGGGCAGAAGACTTCGCGGATCTGTTGGTGCACCGGCTTCGCCTGACGCTTACTGTCCACGACTCCCCATTGCCGGGGGCCCAGGTTGCCGTTCACCGAGCCGTCGTCCCAGCAGCAGATCAGGCCGCCCGCGACCCACGGCCGCTTCTCGAACTCGGCCCATTCCAGCTTGAAGCTGCGGCCCCAGGTCTCGATGAACCCTTGATCCTGCTGTCGCGCGATTTGCGAGTGCACGGCGTGGAATTCGCCAAACAGGACCGGGGCGGAGGTGGGGTTCTTGAACTGTTCCTTCGACATCGGGAAGTAGTGCAGATCGTTCACTTCGGTTCCGAACTCCGCCAGGTCCGCACGGTCGCCGCAGATCATGACGGGACGCGTCCGATCCGCCTCATGCAGCCAGAGGGCGGCGCGTCCCATGCCGCGAAACGCCGAGGAAGGCCCGTTCTCGTTTCCGATGTGCCAGGCAATCACCGAAGTGTGGTTCTTATGCTGCTCGAATGTCTCCGCCGCGCGCTGCACATTGCCCTCGGTGAGGTTGCGAAAATCGTGCTCGTTGACCCAGACATCGGGCACGTCAGGAATCACGTAGATGCCATAGCGGTCGCAAAGGTCCAGGAAATCTTCTTCCAGTGGCGTGGTGTGACTGCGAATGGCATTGATGCTGCCCTCTTTCAGGATTCGGATTTCACGGAGAAAAATCTTGTCCCAACTCTCGCCGGCATCGTTAGGATTTGCGCGGGTGGTCACGACGCCCCGTAGCTTCAGCGGGACACCGTTGAGCAGGATGGAGTGACCCTTCACCTCCACCTGCCTGAAGCCGAAAGCGGTCTTGATTTCCTGCCGGACCACACCATCGACGCGCAGGCGCAGCACCAGGGAGTACAGGTACGGCGTCTCAGCGGTCCATTGGCGGGGGCTGCGCACAACGGAGGCGAGTTCCACCGGCAACGCGTCTCTACCCGCGAGCGTCAACTGTGCACGAAAGCCTTCCAGCGAAACGGCCGTCCCGTCAGCGTCGTACAGAACTCCTTCGATGGTGCAGTTTTGGGCGCGGTGCGGCTCCCCGGTTCGCAGCCGGATTTGCGCCCGTAAGACCGCGTCGCGGTACTGCGGATCGAACTCGGTTCGAACCCAGTAGTCATCCATCCGGCTTGCCGGCAGCGAGTACAGGTACACATCGCGCCAGATTCCGCCCAGAAACCAAGCATCGTCGGTGTCGTACTCATGTGTGAGCGTCCACTTCGCCACGCGAACCGCGATCGAGTTCTCGCCGTCGAACTTGAGATGCGGCGTGACATCGAATTCGAAGGCCGTAAACCCGCTCTCGTGGAAGCCGATCTCGTGGCCATTCACCCACACCTCGGCCGAGTTGTTGACACCTTCAAATCGCAGGCGGATAGTGCGGTCGCGCCAGGCTGGGGGCAGCGTGAAGGTGCGGCGATAGTAGCCCACGGCGTCGTCCGGCTGCCACCAGGTCGGCTCGGAGAAGCGCTGCACCTCCCAATACCCGGGAACGGTGATGTCTTTCCAGTCCGCGTCGCGATAAGCGGGGAGTGGAAAGCCGTCCACCGGTGAAAACTTGCGCAACGCCTCGTACCAGGCGCGCTGAAGCCGGGGTTGCCAAAGCGTTTTCGAGCCGTCCGGTTCCGTCCAGAAAACGTCAATCTTCTGCGTGCCCTCGAAGTGAGCGGGGTCGAATGTCAGCCGCACGTGCCGTGCGGAGGTGGCCGGTCCATGGACGGTTGTCTCGATTTCATCCGGCCTGGAAACTGTCTTGCTCCATGCCGTCCAGCGGATGCCGTCGTCGGACACCTCCGCCGCCACCGTGACCTGCGCCGGCTTCACCCAACGGATGCGAAAAGCGCTGACGGCTTGTTTCTGTCCGAGATCGGCGCGCCACCATGACGCTCCTTTCTGATCCGGGTGCGGCTTCCAAAGCTGTTGCGAACCTGTGGACGGCGGAGCTGTATCCAGGATGGTCGCTGACAGAGGCCAGGGTGCCGCCGTCTGCCAGCGGCCCTCCGGCACCCTGCTGGGCCAGGGTGCGATCATCATGGTCTGCGAAGAAGCCGACACCGGGCCGAAACTGACCGGACCACTGCCGGTAAGCTGATTGTCGCGGCGCAAGTTGAATTTCCAAGCGCCGTTCAGTGATAATCGGTCGTCGCGGAAGGTGGTCTTGGCCAGCGCGGATACCGAGAGGAGTGCCAGCGTCAGCGGGAGCGAGTATCGTTTCATGTGAGGAGACGACAGCATGAATGATTCTATACGCGCGGGGGCAAGAAGTGTTGGCAGGGCAAGCGCGTTGACCGCACTGCTGTTGCTTCTGCCGCTGCAACCTGGTTTCGGCGGGCAGACCGTCGCCGTTTCGCTGATTCCGGCGCCCAAGAAGATCGCGCGGCTGGCTTCCGATGTCGTGCTCGGATCGACCACCGAATCGCACTTCACGATCTGCGTGGGCGACCAGGCGCCGGCCTCGGACCGGGCCGCGGCGCAGTGGCTGGCGGAAAGAATCTCCGGCGAGGCGGCGCGGATGCCCATCCGTAGCGGCCCGGAGACTCAATCCCGAAAACGCATCGTGCTGGGATCACCGGCCAGCAATCCCATGATAACGGCCTCCTCCGTCCGCGCGGCGCTGGAGGCCATGCCCGCCGGCGGGTACGTGATCCGAGTTCTGGACACCGCCGAGGGACAAATCATCCTGGTGGCGGGACGGGACGGGGAGGGGACATGGAACGGGGCGGTGACCTTGTCACAGCTTGTGCGGCGCACTGGCGACCAGTTTCGACTCACCCGCGTGGAAATCGACGACTGGCCGGACATCCCGCTGCGCGGCGTCATCCAGATGCTCGACTACCTGCTGCCGCCCAGCCTTCCGCATAAGGCGTACAGCGAGGGCATCCTGAACTACCGCCAATTGATTGATCGGATGGCGGAAGTCAAGCTGAACGCCCTAGTCATACACGTTGCCGATCACATCTGGCGCACTCCCGCTTCGATGAACAAGTGGCCGCAGACGTACGCCGGCTTTCGCGGTCCTGAGTTCTGGCGGGAGAAGATCCAGGAGATCATTACATACGCCCGTTCCAGACAGGTGAAGACGTATCTTCTGCTGTACCACACGCTGGACGGAAATGGCGTCGTGAAGACGGAGGGCACGGACATCTGCGGCACCGACCCTGAGAACCGGGCCGGCCTGTTGCGTCAGTTTGAGGCGTACACCCGGTGGTTTCCGAACCTGGACGGCTACGCCATCCACCGCTCGGAGTATCGCCGCTGCGGCTGCGCGGAGTGCGCTAAGGTTCAGCCCAGCGAGGAGTTCCTGCAATACCTGAACCACTACGCGGCCATCCTTAAGGCGCACTCGCCCTCCGCGACGCTGGCCTTCTGCCCGTTCCCGGACACGTACTACCCGTATCTGGTCAAGAACAAAAACCGGTTGCCACCGGATGCCCGCAACTACCTGTGGGCAAGCTGGCACAAAGGTCAGGCCGGTTTCCTGGCTTCCATCAAGGAGACCCAAGAGTATTCCTGGTTCGACGATTTCGCGAAGAACTGGTATTGGATTTATACCAATGCTCTGATCGACTTTCCGCTGCCCCAGGCTGAGTATTTTAGGGAGATCGCACAGTTTTCCGTTTCCAAGCGAGGCGAAGCCATCACCGGCCAGTTCACCTTTGGCCGCGCCACCGACTACAATTCGCTGGCTCTGGCGCAGTACACCTGGAACTCATCCCTCCCGGTGGCGGACTTCCGCAAGGCTGCGGTCGATGCGCTCTACGGCTCTTCAGCGGGCGTGGATCTCGTAGCCGCTCATCACCTATATGAGGAAGCCGCCGCGGCCTATGTCCGCATGCATTTCAGTGCGACCCAGTTGAGTCAAACCTCCGGGGCGAAGTCCGTGGCCGTCGTCGACCGTTGGCGCGACGCGGGGAATCCGCGGCTGGCCGGAGAACTGGCCAAGATGAACTCCGACCTCGACCGTCTCGGCTCGTTGCTTCGGAAGGCCGCGGATGCCTCGCAAGGCGTCGAAGGGATCCGCCTGCGTGGATGGATACATGACGCGCGTATTCTCGGCCTCGAAGTCGAGCTGAGGAGCCAAGTTCTTAAATCCTTCTTCGAATATCAGGCTGCCGCCAGCAGCGGAGTCGCGGCGGAGCGTCGCCGGAGAATCGCGGAGTCATCGCGGCGTATCGAGCAAGCGCGGCGCCTCGGTTCCCTGATTGAGCAAGAGCGCGCCGAACGGGGTCTGCTGGTGGTGGCGCCGTTGAGCTACACTCCACGGCAGACGGCCGCGATGGATAAGCTGGCCGGCATCGTCAACGCCGCGGTTCACCAGGTCCGACAGGGGGGAGCGGTCCCGCCCAACCGTTGGGAGGACGGCGACATTCTATGGCGGCGCTACCTGGTGTGGTGAGGTTCGCGACCGTTGTGGTCCTGCTCGCCGCGGCCATCGCGCGTGGTGCGCCACCGGTCCGGATCAGTTCCTGGTACTGGTTGAATTCGGCCCCGCGACAAGAGTGGGACCGCGATTTCCGCGCCATGCGGAAATTGGGTTTCACGCACGCGGTGCTGTGCTGGGGTTACGACCCGGCGGCCTTCTCCTGGCGGCAGGCGGACACACGGCTGGCTCTCGACCTCTGCCGTCGCGCGGGTTTGGGCGCGTATCTCGTCATCTGGATACCCGCTTACAACGGTCTGCCAAAGCGGCCTGAATTCCTGCAAGTGGATGGCGCCGGCAACCAGCGCGCCTCATTCGATGTGTTCAACCCGGAGTGGCGCGGCACGCAGTGGAATTCCTACCTGCGGAAGATCGTCATGGCCTACCACGCGCACCCGGCGTTTGCGGGTTACGTCTTTGACGACTCGTTCGGCGTTGGCGCCATCACGCAGCGAGCGGCAGCGCAGAAGGGAGACCGGGAAGCGGAAAGGACCATCTCATACTCCGCGGCGGTCAAGAAAATCTGGCGCGGCGAGCCGCCTGTATCGCACCCGGATCCGGCGTGGCCGCGTTGGGTGGAGGCGCGCATGGGCTGGTGGGAGCAATGGGCCCGGGAAACGGTGGCAACTATCCGTGAAGTGGATCGTGACCGCCTCCATGAGGTCTACCTCGAGGATCACGAGAACATCCTCAACCCGGTCTACCGTGATCGTCTGGGACTCGATTTCGCACGCGTCGCAAAGCATTTCGACGCCGTGTGCGCTTACACCACGGCCGCCTGGAATTCTCCCGGCTCCGGTGAACGCGCGGCCGCTCACACCCGCGCCGTTCTGGACCGGACCCGCGCCATGGTGGGCGCGGACAAGAAACTCATTGGGACGTTCTGGGCCTTCAACGCGGACGAACTCGGGTCGCCGGGACCCGCGAAGTTGCCCACCGTCGAACAACTCCGCCTGATCGCGAACGCCGCTCTCGATGCCGGGTTGCGGCATCTGGATTTTTACGGCTATCGCATCGGTGACTGGAACGTGAATGAGCGCGAATGGCATGCGCTCTGTCCCGGCGCCGCCGCTGAGTATCCGCTCACCCGGCAGTTTTCGCGCAAGTTCCTCTGGGACCGGCCGGAGGTTCACAAGGACTTGCGGAAGCTGCTACGGGAACTGGCACGCCGTTAACACAGCCTTGCGTGATACACTTTCGACAATTCACTGGCAGGTGCATATGAAACGCCATCTCATCAGCAGAAGGAACTTACTGGCTGCCGCAAGCGCCGCGGCTGCCGCGGCTAGACCGGCGTTTTCGAAACCGTCCGGGAGCCTTCAAATGGAGGCACCCGATCGCCCGCGCGTCGGTGAGCCCTACGAGTTGGCGGGCAAGCGGCTGTTGTTCACCGACTGGCACCATGTCCGGCCGGGAGGTTTCGGCTGGTACGACGATCACGGGACCAACCGGTATGTGAACGGGTCGGCCGGACCTCTCGATTTACGGTTAAGGGGACATGACACGCCCATGGGCATACGGCTGGTGGCGCAGCCCGCCGAGCGCCACGGCCGATTGTTCGAACCCGACGCCCCGTGGGAGAAGGGCGGAGGATTCAGTTCCGGCACACTGATCAAGGAAGATGGCAAGTTTCGATTGTGGGGCACCTCGCTCGCTCCCAGCGAGCAGGCCGGCGCGGCGAGCGATTCGCTGTTCAGCTATCTCGAATCCGGAGATGGACTGGCTTGGACGCGCCCGAAACTTGGCCTGTTCGAGTGGCGTGGAGGTCGCGACAACAACATACTTGGCGCGAAGGGGGGAACCGTTTTCAGAGACCCTCCCGCTCCAGCCTCCGAGCGCTACAAATGGGTTTCCGTGGACTCGATCCCGAAGGAACTCTTCCTGTCATTCCGGAAGCGGCGGCCCGCATCCACCGAGCCGCAGGCCTACTCCAAGATCCTAAACTACGCCACGTGCATCAACGGCGCGGTTTCCGCCGATGGGCTGAGGTGGGCCCCGTTGCCGGAACCTATTGTGGTGGAGACCAGCGACACACAAGTAGTTGCTTATTATGACGAGTGGTTGCGCCAGTATGTGATGTATACCCGCAACTGGATGATCGGCAGGCGTTCCCGAACAGTCCCCGATGAACAAGCCATAGACTGGGCCAGGTCGGCCCGCAGGTCCATTGGACGCAGTGAGAGCCGGGATTTCCGCAACTTCCCTGTTTCCGAGGTCGTCTTCGAACCCGGCCCGGACATGCTGCCTTCCGATACCCTGTACGCGAACAGCAAAACAACCGTTCCCGGAGCGCCTGATCATCACCTGATGTTTCCCACCATCTGGCACCAGGCCGATGACACAACCAGCGTTGGACTGGCCTCCAGCCACGACGGCAGGTTGTGGCACTTCGTGCCCGGGTCGCCCATTTTCGACACCGCGCCGTTCGGGGAATGGGACGGCGGGTGCCTCTTCGCCCATCCCAACCTTGTGGAACTCGCCGACGGCCGATGGGTGTTGCCCTACACAGCCAGCAACTTTCCACATAAGTACGCGCGCGGACAGTGGAAACTCGCTGCCGGCTATGCCGTGTGGCCCAAAGGAAGGCTGGTGGCGCTGGAAACTGTGGAGCGCGGGGAATTCGCGACCTTGGGACTGATTCCGCCGGGCCGCAAACTATACCTCAACACGCTCACCGCCCGCGCCGGAAAGGTGTTGGTCGAGGTTACCGACCTGGATCGCAAACCCCTGCCCGGGCGCACTTTCGACGACGCCATACCCGTGGTCGGGGACCATGTCCGGGCCGCGGTCCATTGGAAAGGGCAGGAGGACCTCGGCCACCGGGAAGGCACCGGGGTTATCCTTCGATTCCGTCTGGAGCGAGCCAAGATCTTCTCCCTCGAATTTGCGTGAACACAGGTGCCCGCGGCCAACGGTGGCGGACGTCCTCATTTGGTCAGCGTGGACTGATGGACCTCGGCGCCGGTGATATCGAACAAGCGCACTTGCAGGCGTGCGTCACTTGCCTCGATTACAGCGAATCCGTAGTTGTCTTCGGTGAAAATGGTTCTCTCGGACGGCTTGGTCTTGTAGATCCCGGCTCCGCCTCCACCGGCGACGAAAAATTGAGTGCCGCCTTCGGGGCGCAGGTGCTGCAGGTTGTGGTCGTGGCCACATAGGTAGATGTCGGCGCGGCCGGAGAAGATGGGCTGTAGCGCCGCGATCATCACTGGGTTATCTCCCCTGGTGGCCGAATACAAAGTGTGGTGGCCGTAAACGACCTTCCACTTTGCCTGGCTGGCGGAAATGGCCTGTCTCAGCCACCGCAATTGTTCTGTGGAGATCTCGTTGGTATCCAGCGCGAAGAACTGCACTGGGCCGGCTAGAAACGTGTAGTAGGGGCTGGGCATGAGCCAGCTACCGCTCCTGGCGGAGTAAAGAATCTCCGCGGCCGGACTGTCGGGCTGCCCCCAATCGTGATTGCCGAGTGTCGCGTAGAACTTGATCCCGAGCGGCCCGTATAAGTGCTCCCACTGGGTTTGCCACCGCGGGTCGCTGGGGCTCTCCATGCCCGCGCCGTAGAAGTTATCGCCGAGCGTGATCCCGAAATCGTACGGTGTGGCCTTGTGAACCTGGAGCATGACCTGGGAAAGCTGGCGCTGGCCCGGCGAACCTGTCCCATAGTCGCCGAACGCGAGCACGCGGATGCTCTCCCCCGCGGGCTTCACGGTGAAGATTGGCGGAACGGCCCGGAGGAAACCTGGCAACATTGTGGCGCGCTTCAAGCTGATCCAGCGCTCCTGCTCTGGCGCGAGTCTGCGCACGGTAGCCTCGTCGGCGCTTCGTTCGGCCATGGCCAGGCGCTCGGCGAGGAGCGAGGCTAGCTCGTCCGCGCGGATGCGCCGGAGCACTTCGAGACACGCGAGGGCGACCGCCGGATCCCGATCGGCGGCCGCCCGGCGTTTCAGCAAGGCCTGTGCTTCAGGGTGCGAGATCCAGTACGAATGCAAAGCACTGACCAGTCGTACACGGACCTTCGAGGATGGTTCTGTGTCGAGTTGCGCAACCATCAGAGGCGCCGCTTCGGGCTTCTGGGCCAGAGAGCCGAAGACCTGGTAGCGCAGGTTCTCGTCCGAAACGCCCGAGAGCCGCTCCAGCGCCTCTGGGGTAAATGTGAGCAATCGCCTGGCCACGTCGCGGAGATCGGCGGGGAGTCTCGCGATCAAAGGTTTGGGGAGCGCTGAGCCAGGCGCGGACGTCTGGCTCAGCGCTCCCCAGGGCAGCAGGAGTGCGGCAAGGAGGAAGCGGAGGACGAGCATCTAGAATTCCAGCCGCACCCCAAGTTGCATCGAACGCGAGGCGTTGGCCTGGCTCGTAATGCGGCCGTAGGAGCCGCTTGAAGGGGTCAGATTCGGCGCGCCCAACTGAAGGCGGTTGAAGGCGTTGAACGCCTCTCCTCGCAGTTGCAGGCGGAACCGCTCCGTGAGCTTGGTCATCTTGGACAACGATAGGTCATAGTTGACGATGGCATCCCCCCGCAAACTCGGCACACGCGTTGAGATGGTCCGCAATGTGAACGCCGGCAAAGTCTTGAAGGCGGCCTTATTGAACCACGTCGTAACGGACCTCTGATCCGGCGGCAGGCGCGGATCGATGCCGGTGTACAGGACGTCCGGTATCAATAGAGCGCCGCCGCTCTGGAATGTTTGGATCATAGACAACTGCCAGCCACCGGCCAGCTTGTCCACGATCCCAGGCCGGTTCAACAACGGCTTGCCGGCGCCGAACGGAAGCTCAAAGACTCCCGAAAGCGTTATGCGATGCGGAGCCCAGAGATACCCGATAGCCTTCGACGGCGCGGGATCGCTGTCCCTAAGGAACTGGACCTTCTCAATCTGCCGGGAGAATGTGTACGTACCCAGGGCCTGGAAACCGTGCGAGAAGCGCTTGGTCGCGGTGGCCTGCAATGCGTGGTAGTACGAGCGCGCGCCGGTCGCCCGGCGAACGGTGAGGTCGCCCATCTGGGACCAGGTGGAGAGCAGATTCTGAATCGAGATCGTGGATCGGCCCTGCGTCAGGCTGGATGGGATCAACCCATAGTACGGATTGGCAACCGTGGTCTGCAAGCGGGAGCCGAGCGCCAGATATTGCTCCGGAAGAAACTTCAGTTGCCGGGTCATCTCTCCATTGCTACCGCTGGTTCGATTGCCCATGTACAAGCTTTGCGCCGTCTCGCCCACGTAGTTTACTTCCAGGGCGAGATCCTTCGTGAGTTCTCTCTGCAACCCAAACTGCCAGCGCTCGTTGTACGGATTGCGGTCCCGATCCGGGTATACCTGCATGCTGGTGCCAAGTAGAGTAGTCAGGCCCTGCGCGCTTCCCGGCGGCCGGATGAGGCCGTCAGGGAAAGGATTGTTGTAAACATTCAACGGCGTCACACCATCGAGGCTGGCCACCATGGGGGTCGAAGAAGAGAATCCATCCATGCCGAAGTCTCCGACGGACCAGTAATCGAAGAATATGCCGTAACCCGTCCGGATGACGGTCTTCTCCGTGAGTTTGAATGTGAGCCCAATTCGCGGCCCCCAGTCGTTTGTGTCCGCCTTCGCTGCGCGCCGGTCGTTAGGCGTGGCGAATGTTAGACCTCCAATAACTCTGAACTGGTCCACTGGAAGCTCAGGAATGGGATTCTTGGCATACGCCGCCCGCGCTGCCGCCTCGATGGGGTTCGTCGCATTGAAATCCCAGCGGCTCATGTTGTTGAAGCGCTCGGTGGCGGGCAGCTTCAGATCGTATCGGAGACCCAGATTCACAGTGACCCGGCTCGATACACGGATGTCGTCCTGGAAATAGAAACCATAGTAGGGAGTCTGCGATGAGCCAGAAGGGACAAGCGTTGTGTTTCCGCTGGCGGGAGTGCCAGCAAGGAGGGATGCGATGCCATTGCCCACCGCTGATCCACTTGTGTTGGGGTCGGGTCCTTGCGTGAAGGCGCGGGTAAAGGCGAAAGCTCCCGACGGCGCGTTGGAACCCAGGGAATTGTTTTGACGGATCTGTGTCTGGAAGCCCCACTTCATGTTTTGCCGGCCGTGGTAGTGGGCCATGTTGGCCAGGAAGGAGTACTGGTTGCCTCCGTCGAACCGGCTGCCGCCGGAGGCGCCGTAGCCGACCATGTCCGGGTTGCTCGTCTGAGCCAGTTTGTGCTGTTCCATCGAATTCACCCATCCGGAGGCAAAACCGAGCTTAACCAGGTCCACTTCCTTCTTTGTGGAGACGAGATAGTATCGGGTGAACCCGGCGTTTAGAACGAGTGTCGTAGACGGCGTCAGCGTGATGGTGTCGCCGATGCCCACCGAGTTCTGAGTCAACACAGTGAACGCGGTGCCTACATCAATCACGTTCGGCGAGAGGTTCGGAGTGTTGGTTCGCGACTCGCGGCCGAAAAGGCGGTGCCGGGCTCCCAGGTTGTGATCCATCCGGATGGTGAAGTTGTCCATCGGGATTTCGTTGGTGAGCGTCTTCGCGTAGTTATTCGTGCCGGAGTTCGCGTTCCCGGGGAGGTTCGGCAGCGGAATGTACGCATCCAGGACATTCCGCGAGGCCGGATTGATTGCCGACTGCGGCATGACGTTGCCGGGGTACTGGGTGCGCAGGAACTTGCCCGGCTTGCTGGGATCCGGCCGCGTGCTGAAAGGATCGAAAACCGCGATCTGTTTCCCGCTGGCATCGAAGGTCTGAGAAAAATTTCCCTGGCGCTGCAGGTCGGTCGGCACCGTGGTCAGCACGTTGCTGGGGGTGCGATTGCGCACGCCCTCGTAGTTGAAGAACCAAAACGTCTTGTTCTTAATGACCGGCCCCCCCGCCGCTCCGCCGAACTGGTTGTACCGCACCGCGGGCCTGGACAGACCATTCCACTTGCTGAAGAAGTTGCTCGCATTGAGGGCGTCGTTGCGCAGATACTCGTACAGGCTGCCATGTATCTGGTTGGTGCCGGACCTCGTCGTGACATTGACGTACGCGCCACCGCCGTGGCCGTATTCGGCGTCGAACGAGTTTGTCTGGATATTGAACTCCTGCACCTGGTCCGCCGGCGGCATGTAGGAGATGGTGTCGTAATGCTGGTTGGGCACGCCGTCCATCAGGAAGTTGTTCATCCGATAACTGGCGCCGTTGGATGAGAAGTACGCCACAGCGCTGCGGTTGTCCAATCCGTAGTTGTCGATTGGGTTGGTCATCTGTACCACCCCCGCTGTAAGGATGGACAATTGCATCACGTTGCGCCCGGACATCGGCAACTCCGCCACGAAACGCCTGTTGACCGTCGTGCTGGTGGAGGCGTTACTGGTTTCGAGCATGGGCGCGTCGGCCACCACCTCGACTTTCTGTTGAATATCCCCGACCTCCATGGCGATGTTTACGGTTAACTTTCTGCCCGCTTCCACCGTCAACGTTTGGGAGAACCGGCGAAAGCCGGCGCGTTCCGCCTCCAGGCGGTATTCCGCTGGCGGCAGCAGATTGAAAAAGTAGACCCCCCGATCGTTGGTCGTCGTAGCCCTTTTCACATTGGTCCCGACATTGGTCAGAGTGACTTGAGTTCCGGTCAGCAAGGCCGAGGACGGGTCACGGATGTCCCCATCCAACGAGCCGACCGGGTTCACCTGGCACAGCGTGGCAGGCGTAATGCAGCAAACTACTAAAATGACCAGAATCGTCCTTATGCCAACTCCAGTCATGCGATTAGACGCAAACATACTGATCTCCTATTGATTTGGATCTCCCCGCGCGGAGGTATCGACCCTGGCGGAGTTGTCATTCTTCCCCGATCACGGTATACTGTTGTCTCATACGAATGTATGATGGTATACCATACTGCCCCGGGAGTGTCAAGGTAGCGAAGGGTTCCTAACGGCAGGCTCGAGGTTTGGAGGCGAAGATGAGCGCACCAGCGAGCGAATACAAAATCGCACGCCCCCCCAGGCTGCACGAGTTGGTGGCGCGACGTATGCAGGACCTGGTATTCTCCGGCGAATGGAAACTGGGTTCGCAGCTGACAACCGAGCGTGAACTTTGCGCCCAGTTTGGAGTATCACGAACCGTAGTGAGAGAGGCTCTTAAGAGCCTCGTGGCCCGCGGTCTGCTTACCGACGCGGGAAGCGGCTTGATTGTCTCCGATAACGTGTCGGAGCCGCTCAAGAGTTTCGTCGATCTCTTCCTGGCCAGGAAATCTTCCAGCGGCTCCAAGCATCTTTTCGAGGTGAGAAGCCTGTTGGAAGTGGAAATCGCCGGACTGGCCGCGGAGCGTGCCACGGAACAGGACATGCTGGAACTCGGCCGGACCAATGACGCGCTAAAGAAACTCCACCAGAAGTCCGGCCCATGGTCGGAGAAGGATACCGCCGAGTTCGAGCGAATAGATCTCCAGTTTCATCTGGCGGTGGCCGAGTCCACCAGGAACGAACTCTTCGTACTTCTGTTGAGCGCTCTTTCTGACGCTTTGTTGACCGCCTGGGCGCGCATCTCGCAGCGCGCGGAAGTTCGGGAGCGGGGCATCCAGATGCATGACAAGATGTTCTCGGCAATCCGCCAAAGGGATCCGCAGGGCGCCCGGCGAGCCACCCGCGAAAATCTGGACCGCTTTCTGGCCGACGTCGCCCGGGTGGACGAATCCACGGACGTGGTGCATAGCTGAGTGAAGGCCACGGCGTGCTGGATGTCATCCTCAAGAACGCGATGGTGGTCGACGGCAGCGGGGCGCCGGGGTTCCCCGCCGACGTGGCCATCGGCGGAGGGCGAATCCGCATGGTGGGTGATTGCGCGGCTCTAGCCGCTGACCAGGTTATCGACGTCGCGAATCGCACGGTCTGCCCGGGCTTTATCGACATGCACACGCATTCGGACATTGCCTTGCTGACCAACCCGCGTCAGGAATGCAAGATCATGCAGGGCGTAACCACCGAGGTTCTGGGCCAGGACGGCCTCTCCTATGCTCCGGTCGACGGCGGCGTTCTGGCCATGCTGCGAAAAAGCCTTGCGGCTTTGAACGGCGATTCGGATGCCATCGACTGGAACTGGACCGGTGTGGGCGATTTCCTGAGCCGCTTCGATGGGAAGACCTCGGTGAACGTGTGCTACCTCGTGCCGCACGGTGCCGTACGCCTCATGGTGATGGGCGCCGAAAACCTCCCTGCCGGAGAGACTGACCGGGAGCGGATGAAGGCGCTTGTCGCAGAGGGCATGAGTGAGGGAGCCGTGGGATTCTCGACCGGCCTGACCTACGCCCCCTGTGCCTTCGCGGACATTCGAGAACTCGTCACCTGCTGCCAGGCGGCGGCGTTGCACGGCGGATACTTCGCCCCGCACTTGCGAAACTATGGGCCGAGTTTCCTCGAGGCTATCCGCGAGGCGTTGGAGGTCGGACGCACGAGTGGAGCACCGGTGCACTTCACGCATTTCCACTGCTCCTTCCCCTCAAACAAGCATCGGGTGCACGACGTCCTGGCTTTACTGGAACAGGCGCAGCAGGGCGGCCTCGACATCAGCCTGGACTCTTACCCCTACATCGCCGGATCGACCTTCCTCGGTGGACTGTTCCCTTCCTGGGTTCACGAAGGAGGCCCGGAGATGTTCCTCGAGCGCATCGCCTCTCCTACGCTGCGCGAACGAATTCGGCGAGAGATGGAAGAGGGTTGCGATGGCTTTCAGTATGAACCGATGGACTGGAGCCGCATCGTCATTGGCGGAACCGGAACAGGCAAGAGTGAGTGGACGGTGGGACACTCTTTGGAGGAGTTGTCTGAGCAAACCCGGAAGACTTCGTTCGATATTGCCTGCGACCTTCTGATCCAGGAAGAACTGGACGTTTCGTGCCTCGCCTTCATCGGCTACGAGGAGAACGTGCGGACCATCATGCAGCACTCTAGGCATATGGCCGGCAGCGACGGGCTTTTGACTGGTTCGCGGCCGCATCCCCGCGCCTACGGCACTTTCGCGCGCTACCTGCAACACTACACACGGGACCTCGGGATTCTGTCCCTTGAGAGGTGCATCCAGAAGATGACCTCGCTGCCCGCCTCCCGGCTGGGCCTTCACGACCGCGGACTGATCCGTGAAGGCATGGCGGCGGACCTGGTGGTATTCGACCCCGGGACGATCGAGGATACCGCGACGTACGAAAACCCGAGCAGCCACCCGCGTGGTATTGATTACGTCTTCGTGAACGGGCGCATGACCATGGAGCGCGGGAAGCATACCGGAAGTCTGGCGGGGAGAGTGCTGACCGGGTGTGGCAGGAATGACTGACGATATCTACGAGCTCGAGGCCTGCCGCGTAGCGACTTTGCCGGTGCCTGGCTGGGAATGCTTCTTTGGCCGGCACGACTTGGATTTCTACCCTCTATCGTTCTATGTCTGGATTGTCAGGGGGAATGGGCGGACGGGACTGATCGACACCGGCCTGCCGCTCGACGAAGCAGAGCGCCGCCGCCTCGGCGAGGCGTGCCAATCCGTGGATCCGCGCAGCACCTTCCGTGATGTCGTCTCCCTAGATCGGCTGCTCGAGAAGCAGCGGCTCGCGCCGGAGTCCATCGATTTCGTCCTGGTGACCCAGACCATCACCTACCATACCGGAGGTCTGGTGGCCGAACTCCTTCCGCGTGCCCATGTTTACATGGCCCGCGCCGGGATGATGGATTTACTTCTGGAGGATGCGGGACATCCTCCACGCGACATGTATTTCACGGAAGCGTCGTGGCTCTTCCTGCGTAAGCTGCTAGTGGAAAACCGGCTGCACCTTGTGGACACGACGGAAGTCGCGCCCGGCCTGGTCTTCGAGACCACCGGCGGGCATCATCCCGGATCGGCCGGAGTGCGCGTTCGCACGGGGCAAGGAATAGTGGGCATCCTGGAGTCGGCCTTCCTGCAATCGAATATGGACCAGGGTTGCCCCATCGGCATAGCCGAGAATGTTTCTATGTGCCGGGAGGCCATTCGCCGCTACAGGCGGGAATGCAATCTGGCGCTCGCCGGACATGATCCCTCCCTTGCGGAACGCTTCCCGCCAAGGACCATCCCATGAACAGCACCATGACGCCCGGACAGCTACTGGAACGTCTGGACCGCTTTCCGCAGGTCAGACTCGGCTATTACCCCACGCCGTTGGAGCATTGGAAGCGCCTGCAGAAAATGGTGCACCGGTCCGGACCACTGTACGCGAAGCGTGAGGATTTGAGCGGGCTGGCATTTGGCGGCAACAAAGTCCGCCAACTCGAATTTCTGCTGGGCGCGGCGCTGGCTGAGGGAGCCGACGTGGTAGTCCACGGCGCAGCGGTGCAGTCCAACTATTGCCGCCTGCTCGCAGCGGCGGCGAACAAGCTGGGGATGGGTTGCCATCTCGTGCTGAGCCGAGCCTACGGCCAATCGGAAGATCAGGGAAATATTCTCCTCACCCGCATTGCCGGCGCGTCCATTGACCTGATTGATGAGCCGTTGGGAAAGTCTCAAGAAGTGCGCAAGCGTCAGGCCGCTGAACGATTAGCGTCAGCGGGCCGCAAACCCTATGTGATCAGCTATCCCGATTCCGAAGTGTTGGGCACGCTGGCCTTCGTGAAGGCCTCGGCGGAACTGTACGAGCAATGCCGCGAGCTTCCGGCGATGCCGGCGTACATCGTCTCCGCTGCCGTCGGCTCGACGCAGTCTGGATTGCTCCTGGGTTGCCGCCTGCTTGGCTGGCCCGTCAACGTGATCGGCTTTGCACCGCTGTGTCACGGTGAGTACGACATCGCACAAACCCTCTGGGACAGTATTCGGATCGTGGCCACGCAACTGGGCGTGGAAGCTCCCGTTGCCCGGGGCGACCTGGTGAACTCCGCCGCCTACGTGGGAGACGGTTATGCCAAGGTGACCGTGGAGTGCGTCGAGGCGATCCGGACGGTGGCCCGCACGGAGGGTGTCTTCCTGGACCCTGTATACACGGGCAAAGCCATGGTCGGCCTGCTGGACTACATGCGAAAGGGTCTCATTCCACCTGGAGACGGCGTAATCTTCGTCCACACCGGCGGCAATACGGCGCTGTTCGGCTACAACCGTGAGATCCTGGAGCGGCTATGAGTTCGAGAGCGGAAGTCCACCGGGTAGGCTTGATCGGGTGTGGGTGGATGGCGCCTTTCACGTGGCGGCATTGGAGGGTTTGCGCGATCGCGCGCGCATCGTTTGGGTTGCCGATCCCGTACGCGAGCGCGCCGAGGCGATCGCGCTTCAGGTGGGAGCTCGCAGCCTGACGGACTACCGCGAGGGTCTGGGAGAGATCGATTGCGCCTTCGTGCTGGTACCCCACCACCTGCATCACCCGGTCACCCTGGATTGCTTCCAGGCGGGATGCCATGTGCTCCTGGAAAAGCCCATCGCCACGACTCTCGAGCAGGCCGACGAGATGATCGCCGCCGCCGAGCGCGCCGGCAAGACGTTCATGGTGGGATATCAGCATCGATACAAGCATTGCGTGCAGCAGTTCAAAACGATTCTCGACAGCGGCCGCTATGGGAAACCCTTCCTGTTGGAGGGCGTCATGGACTCCTCCCTGAAAGACTACGCCCTGGGCTGGATCGCCAGCAAAGCGACCCTGGGGGGCGGGGTCTTCTTTTCCTCCTCACCGCACCTGCTGGACGTGATGTTCTTTGTGGGCGGGGAAGTGCGCTCCTTGCGGATGGTGGGGACGCGCGGCGGTGTCGCGATGGAGGGAGAAGACACGGCCGCCAGCGTGATGAAATTCCGCAACGGCATGATCGGCGTGGCTCGCGAGACCTGGGCTTCCCCTCGGTGCCGCACCTGGTACACCTTGCATGCGACCTGCGAAAAAGCCCACGTCACGCTGACCACCACGCCCCTGGGCGACTTGGCCAACGAGGGGCACCGATGCGCCTGGGCGACCCGTATCGTGGCCGAGGGCGGAACCGAGGAAGTGCTCCTGGAAAGCGGCGAGGGCCTGGACGTCGCCCCTGAGCTCCAACACTTCTTCGACTGCGTCGACTCCGGCCGCCGGCCTCAAACCGATGGACACATGGCGCGGAAGATGGTGGACCTGATCCTTCAGGCGTACCGGAACGCGGACGCGGAAGGCGCCAATGTTTAGAAGCCGGAATTCCGAGAAGTAGCGCGCAATTCATGCGCCGGCGCGCCACATCATAAGCGGGATTTCCGCTAGGTCAGCACCTCCTCCAACCGGCGCACTACGGCGGGGCGGTCCGGGGCGATGTTGCGGTCTTCCCAGGGATCGTCGTGAAGATCAAACAGCAGCGGCGGCAGTGACTCGCCTGCTTCGGCATAAGGGCGGTTCAGGTTGGGTCGAGAAGCCGCCGGATCAAAACCCCGCACCAGCTTGTAGCGTCCCTCCCACGCCATCCGCCAGGGGCCGAGTCCCGAGCGCACAAACTCACGGTGGCGGCGCGGCGCGGCCTTCGAGCACCGGCCTGAGCGAGCGGCTGTCCATGTCCGCCGGGACGCGCCACGCCGCCGTAGTCGAGAAACGTCGCGGCCAGGTCCATGGTGCTCACGAGCGCATGGCTGGTGAGGTTGCGGAGCACGCCCGGCCCCGCGACCATCAGCGGCACGCCGATGGAGGGCTGATACGGCACTGACTTTGTCCCAGCGGCCGTGGTCGCCGAGCATCTCGCCGTGGTCGCTCGAGAAAACCACCAGCGTGTTGTCGAGTTCGCCGCGCTTTCGCACCTGGTCGAGAAAGACGCCCACCCAGCGGTCGATGTTCTCGATCATGGCGGCGTAGTTCTGGCGGATCGCCAGGTGCGTTTCCGGCGGGAACTGCGTGTTGCGGTGCGGTTGCGGGAACCGGACGCCGCGCCAGCGCTCTCACATGCGGCGGGTGATGTCCATGGGCGCGTGCGGCCCGGTGAAGTTCACCGCCAGGTACCACGGCTTCCCACGCGGCGAAGTCGCGCATCAGGCGCAGTCCGTTCGACGCGACCCAGTTGTCGCAGTAGGCCTCTTCGGGCAAAGGCGTGGGCGAACGTAACGGAGTAGTCCTTGCGGCGCTTGAAGTCGGCTACGTGCGCGGCGGCCAGGCCCCGGGCGTGCAGATAGGCCATGTAGGGGCCCTTGGGCGCCACCGCGCCGCTCATGACCGCATCGCCTTTTCCTTCGTTGTCGATGCCGTCGCTGAAACCCCATTCGCGCAGCAGGCCGTTGCCGTCCAGGCCCCACACGGGGCTCTTCTTGTGAAGGTCGAACTTGCCGCAGCCGCTCACGTGGTAACCGCTCTCGCGCAGTAGCGTGTAGAAAGTAGTCTGGTCCAGCGGGTAGTCGGCGTTGTTTCCGGGGACGCGGCAGCGGTCGTACTCTTTGCCCGCGGCCAGGCACGCGCGCGAAGGTGCGCACAGGGGCGACGCCACCACGGCTTTGGTAAACGCACGCCCCGCTGCCGCAAACTGTCCAGGTTGGGCGTGCGGAGTGGAAGATCGCGGTTGGCGCCGGTCCAATCGAACCGGTGCTGGTCCGGGAACAACAACAGGATGTTGGGCCGCGGCCGGGCCACCGGCGCTGCGGCCAACCCCGCCGCCAGAAACTCTCTTCGGGTGGTTTCGTGCATCTCACTTCGCCAACCGCGGCACCGCGCCGATAGGCGTGGCCGCGGGTTTGCGGGTCTGCGTCTGTGCGTAAGCGTTGCGTACTTCCTCGGGAAATCCGGGCAGCAGACGCTCCACCCGGCCGCGGATTTCCGCCACGATCTGGGGGTTTTCCGGCGCGATGTCGTAGCTTTCGTTGGGGTCGTTTTCGAGGTCGTACAACTCGGGCGACCTCAGAGGAATATTCATCCGGCCGCCAGGAGGCGCCGGACTGTAAGCCATCGAGTTGTAGCGCGCGAAGTGCAGTTTCCAGCGCCGCCAGCGCGCACACTGCACGTTCCAGTTGTCGAAGTACAGGAGCGCTTCCCGTTCGATCTCCTGCTGCTGCCCGTTGAGCAGCGGCCAGATATCGATGCCGTCCAAAGGAAGTTGGGGGAGTGCCGCGCCAGTGAGGCGCGCGAGGGTGGGAAGGATGTCGACGGTGCCCGCCACGCCCCGGCACAGAGATCCTCGCGGGATCCTCTCCGGGAAACGCGCCAGGAACGGTTCGCGCACGCCGCCCTCGTAGGTCATGCCTTTACGTCCCCGCAGCAGCCCCGGGCTGCCCTGGAACCACGGGCCGTTGTCGGAGGAGAACATCACCAGCGTATTCCCGTCGAGCCCGTGCTTCTTCAGCGCGCCGAACACTTCGCCCACGCTCCAATCGATTTCCTCTACCACATCGCCGTAGAGCCCCAGCGGCGAGCGGCCGCGGAAGCGCTTCGACGCGGCCAGGGGAATGTGAGGGTAGGTGTGCGGCATGTAGAGGAAGAAGGGCGAGCCCTTCGACCGTTCGATGAAACCAAGCGCCTGCGCGGTGTAGCGCGGCGTCAAGGTCTCCAGATTCGCGGGCTCCTCCAGCGTCTCCGTGTTGTGCATCAGCGGGCGCGGGCTCATGTCGTTGCTGTACGGGATGCCGTAATACTCGTCGAAGCCGCGGTTGGTGGGCAGGAACTGCGGCAGATGTCCCAGGTGCCACTTGCCCACGCACATGGTCTTGTACCCGCGCGGCTTGAGCACCTGCGCGATGGTAGTTTCCGAGTCCGGCAGCCCCGTCGTGTCGCGGGGGAAGAGAACTCGCGGGACCCCCACGCGGGTCGGGTACCGTCCCGTCATCAGGGCGGCGCGCGAGGGAGAACACACCGGGTTGGCCGAATAGAACTGGGTGAAGCGCATGCCCTCCGCCGCCATGCGGTCCAGGTTCGGCGTGCGGATCTTCGATCCATAGCAGCCCAGGTCCCCGTAGCCCAGGTCGTCACAGTAGATGAAAACGATGTTGGGAGGCGCCGCGGGCTTTGCGCCCAGGGCGGCGGCACCGGCGGCCGCGGCGGCGGAACCCAGAAATTCGCGACGGTTCATGGAGTGGTCCTCCTCGGCGGTATTCTATCAACCTCGCAAACAGAATTCCCGGTTGGGGGCCTCCCGGCCGGCGGCGATCATACACCCAACCGCGTTACGTCCAGGGGTCCCGAGTTCGGCGATCGGCCCTTTCCGACAGCTACCCGCAATCCAGGCTGTCGCGCGAATCGTCCATCTGGAAGGCAGCCATTTCGCCCACCGGCTGTTACGTCGCCGGGTGGGTAGTCTACCTTGCAGCGGTAATAGAACTCCCCGGTCATGGAGCGAACGCGCACGCCCGGTTTTTCCAACTCGGCCACGGCGTTCAGGATCAGTCGGGTCTCACGCCCGGGCCGGTCTAGTTGGCAGACAAGGAGTTGATCAAACTTGCCGTGCCGGGCGTCCTTAAGGATCTGGCTGCCTTGCGTCCGGATGGATTGGCGCCCGGGCTGCTCATCGGTGCCGGCGCGGGCGTAAATCGCAAGGGCCATCCGTGGGGTCCGGCCCCAACCGCCTATGGCCGGCTTCACGCTCCGATTGTATCCGCGCGCGGACCTCCGCCGCGCCGCCCGCTAAAGTTCCCTCCGCGCGATGCCGATTACTCTGAGAGGGCTCGATTCCATGGAGTGCAGAAAGCAGCGCCGCAGGAAGGTCCTCCACCCCACCGCGGTTCAGGTGACTTTTGTCGACGTCAACGGCGCTTCGCAAAAGGTAGACGCCAGCCTGCTCGACGAAAGCGAGCAGGGGAGTGGGCATCTCCACGCCAGTGCACCTGGCGCCCGGGTCCACAGTCACGATTCACGCGGACTCCAACTCCGGGAAGTCGACCTGTCAGGTCGACCGGAAGGCCCGCGTGCAGTGGTGCCTGATGGTTCGCGAGGGCGTCTTTCAGGCCGGCCTATCTCTCCTCGCCCCCCCCGCCGCTGATCGCCCGCAGGCCGGGAACGTGAAGACGGGCGCTGGCCCGGAATTGGCCGCGGACTACTACGAGTTGCTGCAACTCAGTCCCAAGGCCACTCCGGACACCGTGCACCGGGTCTTCCGCATCCTGGCACAGCGCTATCATCCGGACAACGCCGATACCGGAAACGCCGAGATGTTCCGCCTTCTGATGGTCGCCTACAACGTCCTCAACGATCCCGAAAAGCGCGCGGCCTACGACGTGCATCGCGCCGGCGCTCAGGAGCTGCGCTGGAAGATTTTCGACACCGCCCAAGCGGCTCAAGGCGCCGAAGCCGAGAAGCGCAAGCGTCAGGGGATACTTTCCCTGCTCTACACCAAGCGCCTCCGCGAGCCGGACCGGCCGGCGCTCAGCTTGCGCGAGATGGAGGACCTGCTGGGCTGCCCCCGCGAGCATCTGGAGTTCAGCCTCTGGTATCTCAAGGAGAACGGCATGATCGCCCGCGCCGACAACGCCCGCTTCACCATCACCATCCAAGGCGTCGACGCCGCCGAAGCCAACGAAGGACGCTCCAAACCCCTCCCCGCGGACCACTTGCTGGAGACGGCACAAGTGTGATTCTGGCTACCAATCGGAGTGGAACCGCACTCCTCTGGAGGCGGCTTCGCGTGTGGGTGCAAGGAGCATCCCCGCGATCTTGGGCCGCGGCCGTCATTTTCATGCTCCCACGTGCCGCCCTCCGGCGCCATCGCTCTTCGCCGTCCCCCTTCGGGCGTTGACGTTCTGACTATCAACCAGTTCGCGAAGTTCCTGGCTCGGTTTGAGGAACGGAATTCTCTTCGGTGGCACTTCGGCTCGAGCTCCAGTTCCCGCATTACGTCCGATGCGTGCTTGGACGGGATGATTATCTCGGGGCGCCCGGCTGCAGGCCGCCCGGAAGTTGGGCATGGATGAGATGCCGGTCATCCTGCTGGCGCACTTGACGCCGGCGCAACGCCGGGCCTTTGTGCTCGCCGGCAACCAACTGGCGATGAACGCGGAGTTGGGCCAGGAGATGCGGCGCGAGCACGGCATGTGGCTGTAGAGCGTCCAGTTGGACAATGCGGCGCGCGTGCCGCTGATCATCGCGGGGCCTCACCAGGAAATACGATCCCGGCTGAGTGAGGCCGTCCTCAGTCCGCGGACTCCTTGCCGATGGGGTACTCCTTGGAATCCGTCCGCGCCGTGGCCAGGATGGACTCCATCTTTTTACTTATGTCAGGATGCTGCGCGGCCACGTTGTTCTTCTCCGATAAATCGTCCTTAAGGTTGTAGATCTCGAGGGGGCCTCGGAGGTTGCGCCGCAGGGCCTTCCAGTCGTCTGATCGGACAGCTTGAAGGAAGGTCTTGCCGCCGTGGTGCTCCCAATAAAAGTAGGGACGGTGCTGGGGCTTTCCTCCCACCAGGGCGCTCACGACGGACAAGCCGTCTCCCGCTGGCGCCGTGGTGCGGGCAAGTTCGGCCGCGGTCGGCATGAAGTCCCAGAACGCCCACGGGTAGTCGCTCTCCTGACCGGGCTTGATCCTGCCCGGCCATCGCACAATCATGGGCACCCGGATCCCGCCTTCGTACAGCGTCCCTTTCCCTCCCCGTAGAGGGCCGGCGCTCTGGAAGAAACCGGCGCGATGCGCTCCCACCGTGGCCGGCCCGTTGTCGCTGGTGAAGAAGACCACCGTGTCCTGCTCGATCTTGAGCTTCGCGAGCAGCCCCAGCAGTTTCCCGACGTCGCCGTCCATGCGTGTGACCATGGCGGCGTAGTTCTTTTCTTCCTGCGGCCACGCACGATCCGTGTAGGGCGCGTCGCTGGGAACCTCGTTTCCGATCCCCGCGTCGCGGGCCATTTCGTTGTTGACGTGAGGGATTGTGTAGCAGAGGTTGAGGAAGAACGGGCGGTCCCGGTTCCGCTCCACGAACGACAGGGCCCGCGCGGCGAACAGGTCGTGCGTGTAATCCCTTTTGCGCGTGCCGGTATTGCCCCGCAGCGGGAATTCATGGTCGTTCTCGAGCAAATACTCGGGGTAGTAATTGTGCGCGTGGGTTTGGTTAAAGTATCCGAACCACTCATCGAACCCCTTGCGCGTCGGGTAGCCGGCCGTGCCTAATCCACCCAGAGACCATTTGCCGATGAGCCCGTTCGTGTAGCCCGCGTCCTTGAGGACCTCGGCGATGGTGATGTCCTCACGTCGCAGCGGTAGCTTTTTGTTGGACCGCACGCGGGTGTGCCCGTTGTGAAGCCCCGTCATGAGGCAGCATCGCGACGGCGCGCAGACGGAGTCTCCCGCGTACGCCTGCGTGAAGCGGAGGCCCTCCGCGGCCATGCGGTCCAGACTCGAGGTAATGATCTGCCTTTGCCCGTAGCAGCCCAGGTCGCCGTACCCCAGGTCGTCGGCCAGAATAAAGATGATGTTGGGGCGTCGTCGCCCCGGTTGCGCCCGCAGCGCTCCGGCGGCGAATGTTCCGAGGAAGGCGCGTCGATTCATACCGTGCCATGATACTACCGCCGGTCACGTGTAAACTACGAAGCTCGAGCCGGCGCCGCACGGACGTTCCCGGACATACCGCCGGGTTGCCGCGTCTCTACCGGTGGGACCAGCGTGGACACTTCGAGCAAGCGCCTCTGCGCCCGCGTGGGCGGGGTGACCTGTCCCGCGGCCCCAGGCAATCAGCGACCTTTTGCACCGTCCGATTCGACCAGACCGCGATCTACCCGATTTCCGGGAAGCGGGTCACGCGGTGGTGGAATGCCTGAGCCGAAACTGTTGTGTGGACGTCCGTGGTCATAGTGCGCTACCCACTCAACGAGGGCGCGCCTCAGGTGGCTCCACGACGGCCCTGGCGTGATGTGGGCACGGGCGGCACCCTAAAGAAAGCCAGGCACGGACTGAAGAGCCTGCTTGGGAGTCTAATGGGATTCTGCGTCAGCCCCGCTTTGTGCCTCTTGAGACGCCCGCTCACCGGCCTCCTCTTTCACTTTCTCCACACCGATGGTGAAGTTGGCGATCAGGGCAGCGATGGCACCGAGCCCCGCCAAGACGGGCACGGCAATCGTGCCTACCGTCGCGATGGTTAGCGGGATTTCCAGGAACGTGTTCCCATGGTCGTCCTTGACGATGATCCGGCGCACGTTTCCGGCATGGATCAACTGGCCTACCTTGTCAACCAGTTCTTTCCCCAGAACCTTGAATTCCTCATAGACCACGCGGATTTGTTCCATGATGAGATTAGCGTAGCAGAGAAACGGAATCCCGATTCGGATACCGGTCTGAGGCTATCACGGGCCACACCATCCGTCAGGGCCGGCGACCCGGCCATGTTCACATTTCAATGGTTCCAGGTATTGATTGGATAGCTGCCGTAATCGTAGGCGGCATCCAACATCGCCACAATGTTTTCAGGTGGAACATCGGCTTGGACATTGTGGACCTGGTTGAACACATATCCCCCGCCCGGGGCCAGGATGCCAAGTCGCTCCTGGACATGCCGGCGAATCTCCTCCGGGGTGGCCTTTGCCAGGATCTGCTGGGTATCGCAGCCTCCGCCCCAGAACACCAATCGATCGCCGTATTTCTCCTTCAGACGGCGGGGCTCCATGTTAGCCGCGGAGGTTTGGATCGGGTTCAGGATGTCAATTCCAGCCTCAATCAGGTGAGGAATGAGGTTTTCAATCGAGCCACAACAATGAAAAAACGTCTTCATGCGCGTGTGGGTATGGACCCAGTCGCACAACTTCCGGTAATGCGGTTTGATCATTTCCACCCACAAATCGGGATTGATAAATTCGCCGCGCTGGGTACCGGAATCATCTGAGGCGATTCCCCAGGCAAAGCAATAATCGCCCACCGCCTGGTGGATCAACTTCAGGCACTGGATATAGGCTTCGACCGACCTATCCATCATTTCGTGGCAGCTCTCCTTTTCGGTCTTCAGCCTTATCATCCATTCCAGGGGCATGCCCATGGTCACGTTGTTCCTTCGATCCGTGATGAGACTCATCCCCAGAAAGCAAACGCCATACCCCCAACCGAGGAGCGCGTAATCGGTGCTTTCATAGAGATTCCGGCCGTAGTTTTCCAGGATCCGCAGGTGTTCATCCGGGATGGTTGTGACGGGGCAGAATTCCCGAGGGTCGAATTCCCGGTCGCAGACGCCGAACGAGGTGTCGTCGAAGAAGGCTCCTCCCTTGGGCATGCGATAGGTGGTTGGCGAACCATCGGCGTTGAGCAGTCGCCAGTCGCCATCGGGATCTTCCTGGATACGTGTGCCAGGAGCAAACAGCGCCTCGTCGCCGTCGAAAAGCCTCCGGCGCACCCATTGGTCTTCCGGTTGGACCGCGTCGAGGACCAGGGACGTGTCCAAGGGAATTACGTCCAGGCGAAACCGTTGCCGAACCATTTCCTCGACCACGGCGATCATAAAACGGGCGTCCCAAACTTTCGTCTTACCCGTCATGCCGAGGTGCTTCTTAAGACGGTTGTACGCGGTGACCGCAATTCCCGATGCCTTCATTCCGCCAAGATCGATCGGAACGCGATCCGGCTTCTGGAAATTAACCACTTGTTCTATCCGTTGACGCGAAGTCATATGATCTCCCGACTAGCGGTCTCTTGCGCTGTTCCGCTCCTGATTTCCTGGACGTAACTACTCAGGAAGACATCGCGATGATGCCACCTGCCGGACTCGGCACCATGACTGCATTCAGAATCAGGCCAGCGACGCAGCGTCGCATTCCCGGTTCCAGTCTACGCGAAGGCAGGTCTGGAAGGACATAGACTCTTTTGGAGCCGTCGAGCTCATCGTCCACGTAACCCCGCGGGGTGGAGAGTGTGGGGTCCGATAGCATTACTGCTGATGTCAGGGACGGCTAATTACACGTCGTTCCTTCGCGGCCTAACCCGAGCCAATACGCCGCGAAGCAGACGCATGGGCAGCCGCCTACTCCAATCGTGTAGGCACGTTCACGAGCATGACAGGACACCAAGAAGTCCATCCGCCGGTTAGGGCGGTTGGCAACAGGACACCGGTCCTCCTTTGCGGCCTGAAATCGTGCCACCGGCTAGGCGACTTCCATTTCCCCGGCGAACGTCTTCATTCTTGCCAGCCGGGCGCGGTAGGCGCCATATAGAGCATCGGAGGTCTCCCGCAGCGTCCGTTGCGAGTTGGTGTAGATGTTCTGCTTTACAGCCGAGTCCACCTGTTCGATCCATTCCCGATCGAGCGATGCGCCGCCGGTCAGAGCGCCGGAGATCCCTCCCGCCACCGCCGCGCAGCAGTCCGTATCGCGGCCCATGTTCACGGCTGCGATCACGGCTTCGCGTGTGACTCCCCGAGTCATGCGGAAGATGGCGAGCGCTTTGCTCACCACCTCATTGGCGAAACTGTTCGCGTAAGGGATACCTTTGCTCCCGTAGAACTCGTCGAGCTTGACGCGGAGCTCCCGGAAGTCGCTACACCCCGCGCCGACTTTCAGGGAGCGTTCGAGTTCCTTCAGGATACCCACCGGTTTGGAGTGCGGCCCCGCGCTCTTGTCGCAGTTGTCGAAGATCGCGCCGAGCACGCTGTCGACAGTCGCGCGCGGGCGAGTGCCGGCGGCAATCGCTACGGCCGTTACTTCGGCCCAACGGATGGCGCGGGATCCGGCCACGTGATAGAGTTGCCCCACGTCGCGCACATCCTGGATCGCCCCCGTAATGTCCCCAGCGTTGATCAGGGGAATGGGATGGCAGGACCGTGCCAGTGTAATGAGCCCCGAGTAGTCACAATACTTGCCAATATCGGAGGCTGGAATATTCGTCTTTGACATGGCCAGAAGTTGCGCTTCGAAGGGTTCCGAGACCATGCCGATGGAGGTTGGTTTGATGTCCCTCAGCCACACCGCTCGCACATCCTCCGCGTTGACGCGGTCCTGCTTGTCGAGGATGGCTGTGATGATGAGTTTTTGCCGCTCTACGCCATCCTCGGTTGTGCCCGGCGGGCGTCTCCACCCATTGCGGTAGTGTTCATAGGGAAGCAGTTTTGCATGTGTGCCATGCTCTTTCTCAATGCGCTCCCATGGCCACCCCTCTACCGTGGCGCCCATGGATGAGCCGATGTGGCACCCCGCAATACAGCCGAAGAATTTCTCTCGCAGCGGGACTGGCGCACTCTGGGCCTGTGCTCCAGCATCCATCGCCGCAACCATCCCGGTTTGAAAGACCGCTCGTCTGGTCATTGGTTGGAGTTTTCCTTCAAGATGATAATCGTAATGGGACGTCTATTGTAACTACCGGTGAGTATTCAGCCAGGATTACCATTCTGGCGTCACCACCGCCGAACAGTATACACCCGGCCGCTCCCGACCGGACGGGGCGACTGACCTTCGCCGCATCGTAAGTATCCATTTCTGGTCACACTTTCCAGAAATCCTGTTCCAGACGTCACGGCGTCAACGGGATGGAGCGGCCCGAAATCCGATGCACTCCGGGATGCTCATCTTCGAGGGCACGAAGTAAGCATTGATCACGAAAGCGAGCGTAGGAGTGGGACACAACCTTTGCCTCCACCCTCCGCGCCGTCTTCCAGCGTGCGGCTTGATAGAAGAAGCTTTAGTCGGCTCTTAGCGGGCTGGCCCGGTCAGCTTGTCCAGGATGGTGCTTGCCCAGTCGGACTCCGCTTCGTTGAAGCCGACCTGGGTCCATTGCCATTTGCCCTTGGTATCGATGATCCAGTTCTGCGGCACACCCACACTCTCGAGCAGGTCGGTGACGTACTTCTCGGCCGGCAGCACCGGGAAGGTGTACTTCTTCTCTTTGAGGAAGGGCTCCACCATGCCGATTTCCTGGTCGATATTCAGGGTCAGAACAGCGATGTCGCTGCGGTCCTTGACCTGCTCATAGAGCTTTTGCAGATGCGGCAGTTCGGCATTGCAGGGGCCGCACCATGTGGCCCAGACGTTGATCAGCACCGCTTTGCCTTCGAGCGTCTTCAATTGCCAGCGCTTGCCGGTCATGTCGGCCAGGTTGAAGTTGGCGATGGGCTTGGTGGGGCGCTCCCAGCGGCCATCGTTGGAGGCCTGGATACTCAACGGAGGTTTGCGCCACAGGGCCCAGGCGACCTCGGTGCCGCCGGTGGCCTTCCAGAAACGGCGGGCGTCTTCCATCAACGGGTCCACCACGCGGCCACGCACCGGCTCGGGGTCCTTCTTACGCGAGTGGAGAGCGGCCTGGTAGTAGGCCAGAGCGTCGGCGGTGCGGCCCTCCACCTCGGCCAATCGGGCCAGGTTGGCCAGCCGGGCGCTCTTCTGGCTCTCCGGCACCGGCGCGTCAATCGACGCTTTCACCAGGGCGGTAAGTTCAGGTCGCTTCAGCAAACGGGCGGCGCGAAGCGTCGTCTCGGCCAGGCGCGCCCGGCGGTAGACGGCATACTCTTCGAACTGTTTGCGCTCCTGGTCGGACACCTCGTCGTAATCCAGGAAAATGCTCGGAACAGCAAGCGCCTTTGCCGCCCTATCGAGGATCGCCGGCACGCGGTCGAGTGCCAGCCCGCGGCGCATCAGCAGGTCCGCGATGCCTACCAGCGTGTCCATGGAGGCTTCGGG
The DNA here is from genome assembly GCA_963745655.1 of Terriglobales bacterium. GTDB lineage: Bacteria > Acidobacteriota > Terriglobia > Bryobacterales > Bryobacteraceae > JAJFUV01. Next base: position 92,119 of record CAVUYK010000015.1, read on the forward strand.
ATTCGAAGCGTTTCGGCCGAGCCATTCATTGACGATCTCGAGCGTTCGCTGATCGGAGACGCCGGGTGCGTTGAAGACCTGATACACCAAACTGTCCTTCAGGTACGGGATGCCCGGATATTGGCGGACGAACTGCTCCTGCCGCTCGAAAGCGGCTTGGAGGTAGGTGTCCCACTCCTGCTTTGTGGCCGTCGGTGCCGGAGGCTTCTTGGCTTCGTAGGTACGAATGGAGACGAGGGAAAAAGCCGACTGGCTGGCGGGCAGTTCGCGGATGATCCGATCTTCGAGAGCGGTGATGGTCTCCTTGGGTGAGCCGAGTTGCTTGTGGCCGCTGATCAGCATCTCGTACCACCCGGCGGTGGGTGGGTTCGGCGCCAGTTTCTCCAGGCGCGCCAGATCGACCGCCAACTGCTTGCGAACTTCGACATGCTCCGGGATGGGGCGGACGCGGAACTCCAGCCGCCAGAGTCGCTCGTAGAAAAGCAGCTTGCGCGGCGCGGTTTCTTGCTCCAACGCCTGGCGGAGGTTCTTGGCAACCGTGGCCCGCAATTCCGGCGTGCCGGCGCGCAGCAGGATGAAGAGCGGGTTGACTTCGAACCCCGTTGGGCAGATTTCGAAGTACCGGGTCATGTTCTGGGCGGCCTTGGCTTCGTCCTTGAACTTCTGTGATCGGGAGAGGATGCTGGAGAGCGAGACGTAGGGGTAGTACAGCGAGGGATCGAGCGCCTTCGATTTCTCCAACTGGCGGATGGATTCCGGCGTGTTGAAGCGCTGGAGCAGGAACCCGTAGAGATAGACCGAGACGGCGTCGTTGCGTTTCTCGGCGCGCTGGCGATAACGTTCGCGAATTGCGGGAAATTCCTTGTACAGCTCGACATACTGGGTGAATAACTCGATATAGCGGCGGTTGAGGTCGATGTTATCGGGCTCGGCGGCGACCCATTTTTCAAGTTGCGGCCGCGCCCAGGTGGCATATTCGTACGGCCGCATGGTTTCGCCGGCCTTGTCGAGCGAGTCCAGGCGGGCACGCGTAGCGGGGCTTACATCACAGGAGGGTTGCGCCGCAAATGCTGCGCAGCCAAGAAGAACAACGGCGAGAATTCGGGTGAGAGAGGCCATGTTTCCTCAGCAAATATGACGCGGCAGCCCGATAAATCGTGTATGCCGAAAGTCGGACGTTTTGGGACTTCCGCGTCCGGTTCATTGTACACCCAGGCGCCATCCTTTGGTCCCGCGAGTTGCATCTTCGCGCGCAGTCCGTTCGGTCACCTGGTTAAATGACAGGCGCGCCGGGCCGCAGCCGGGTTGCAGTTGTCCACTGTGGGAGCCGTCCTCGCCCCCACACTATGTAGTTGTCGTGTTGCCGGATAATCCACGAACCCGCAAAATATGCCTTTCCAGTGCGCTCCATCGACACCCGATGGCAAGACAACCGGGTCATCTGCTCGCCGCCTCAGACTGGCTCATGCTTTGGACTGGATCACGGTTGTATGGCCTTCCGGTGTATGCTTACGTTAATCGCGATCGGAAGAAGACAGGAAGGAGAATTCTAAAATGCAACGGCGTGATTTCATCAAGTCCGGGGCCGGACTGACCATTCTAAAGAGCGGTACGCTGAGAGGGCAGAACGCCCCCAGCAACAGGCTGAACGTGGCCCTGATGGGTGTCTGGGGCCGGGGCACGGCGCACTACAACTCGCTCCGGAACGAGAACGTAGTGGCCCTGTGCGACACCAACGATCTGCGCACCAAGGAAGCCGTGCAGATCTTCCCCCAAGCCAAGACTTATTGGGATTGGCGCAGGTGTCTGGATCAGAAGGACGTGGAGGCCGTGGTCATCTGCACGGCGGATCACCACCACGCCTTCATCGCCAATTGGGCACTGAACCGTGACATGCACGTCTTCTGCGAGAAGCCCCTCGGCATCAGCGTGGAGGAAGCGCGCACGGTCCGGGCGAATTATCTCCAGCGGAAGGTGAAGCTGGCTACCCAGCACGGCACCCAGCGTCATGCCTACCCGAACTTCGCGCGTCTGCGCGAGCTGGTTCTCGACGGAGCCATCGGCGACCTGAAGACCGTGCATAGCTGGGACGCCCGCCAACTTCCCCGCCCGGGATACCCCACCGCCGAAGGGATGCCCCCGTCGTCCCTCCACTACGAGCAGTGGATCGGGCCGTCGCCTTACCACCCCTACAGCCCGCAGTACTTCGGAGGCACCTCCGGTTTGAACTGCCTGTTCTGGAATATGTACAGGGACTTTGGCGTAGGCCAGATGGGCGACATGGGCGCGCATACCATGGACCTGGTGTGGAACGTGGTGGATGCTGGCGCGCCCACGGCCATCGAGATCGACCAGGAGGTCAGCGACAAGTACGATCCCAACATCTGCCCCGTAAAACTGAAGGCCAGCTTCGAGCATCCGGCAAACAGTTGGCGCGGGCCCGTCACGCTGGTCTGGTACCAGGGAGGCCTGAAGCCCAAAGCCCCGCGGAGTTACATAGATCTGTCGGGGGTCGGGAACGGAGCCATTTTCGAGGGCACCAAGGGCACCATCTTTGCCGACTTCACTTCGCGTGTGATCCTCCCGTTGAACGACGACGGGGATTTCACTTACTACAAGCGCCGCTCGACGGAGGAACTGCTCCCGCTGGTCGGTGGCGTGGGGCAGCCCACCCAGGCCCAGTCCCAGTCCCGGCGGAGCCGGCCCTCCACCGCGCCCAAGCTTCCCGCCGGTTTCACGGCCATGCCCAATGCGCAGCCGGGCCCGAACGGGTTTCCCGCGATCCAGTTCCTGGAGGGCGGGCTGCCGGCGGCCTTGGGCCTTCCGAATCCCGAAGTCGCGGCGATTCTCGAAGCCGAGAAGAGCGGCCGCGCGGACGCGCGCCGGGGCGACATCTTCCAGATCGAGTGGCTGGACGCCTGCAAGGGCAAGCGCAATAACATGCGGCACGGAACCAGCAGCAAGACCCACTGCGACTTTGACTACTCCGGCACGATGATCGAGCAGATGCTACTGGGGTTGGTGGCGCACCGCGCGGGCAAGCGGCTCGAGTACGATGGGGCCACCGGCCGTGTGACCAATTCAGCCGAAGCGAACGACTACCTCAAGCGCCAGTACCGCTCCAACTGGACCCTGAACGGGTAGACTTCGCGTGCGTGCCTATTCGCCGTTGCGGCCTCCAGCCGGGGGCCGCAACAAACGATATTCCATCTTGCGGAGCGCCCCGGCCGTCGAATAGGCCGCGAACCCGAATGGTGCCGACTTTTCGATCTCACCGGGCCGCAAATCAATCCTCCGTCCGCCGATATCGGCGTCGATGATGGGCTTGCCGTCGATCCAGGCTGTGATCCGGCCGGCGGTCACGCGCAGGCGAAGTGCGTACCAGCGGCCATTTTCAAAATTGAAGTAGGATCTGGTCTCGTTGTCGGAGGCGTCCCACCCGTCGATGCTCGAAAGCCCGACAATGTCGCCGCCCCATCCACCGAGGACCCAGGTGCAGAAGGAGTCGGCGACCGGGAAGGTCAAGCTGGCGAAGAAGTCATTCCCCTTGAGACGTGCAGCCTCGAAACGAACCTCGTAATCGGAGCGTGGAAAGGAACCGGTCCAGGTGACGCCCGTCAGGGGCGCGCCGGGATCGAGCAAGAGGGCACCGTTCTCGATGCGCACCCGGCCGTGTCTGGCGAATGGCGTCTCGCGCCAGCCCTGGAGGGATTTGCCGTCGAACAGGGATTTCCATTCTCCGCTCTGAGGAGGCGCGCTCGCAGCGCCAGCCAAGGTAGCGAACAAAAAAGGCGTTAGAATCGGCAGCAGACGGAGTAGGGGGCACAGGCTCATGGCTATGGGCGGCTCCGAGCCTTGCAATATACCATGCCGGGGATTCACGGAGCGGCTCAGCCAGCAGTGGAGGGGGTGTGTTGAGACCACCAGCGCGGGGTTGGACATGCCTTCGGTGTCACGCCCGGAGCCCACGATGACTCCGCGGAAGTCCACCAAACCACCCGAGTTTTATGGGGATACCCTTCTCCAGTCCGCACGTCGAAAGGCTACCACCCTTATCGATCGACACTGCCCTCTCCTTCGACGTTCGCCAGGAAGCCAGATCTGAATCCGCGGCGCGGCATTATTTGACGGTGCGTTAGCCGCCAATCCCCGACGGACCTATACGGCGCCGAGGGCGGCGGCGAAATCTGGGACCGGTTCACCGTTCACTACACCCCGACTCAGGGAAGCTGGCTCAATCAGGCTGAAATCGAAATCGGCATCTTCTCGCGGCAATGCCTCGGCACCAGAAGAATCCCTGACCTCAAGACTCTGCGTCGGGAAGCTCGATCCTGGAATCGCCGGATGAATCGCACTCGCGCAAGGCTCACCTGGAAGTTTGACCGCAAAGCCGCTGGTCGCAAGTTCGGCTACAAGAACCACTCTTTCAGGAGGTCGCAGACCTAGCCGCATGATGCGGAAGCTGCTCAGGGCGACGATTTCAATCTCGACCGGATTGCTGAAGCCAGCCTCCAGAGGGCTTCTTCTAGAATTGCCTTCGAGGTCAGGGCTAATTCACACCTGCTGACATGGCGCCTGCCTCGTGCACCAACTGCCGGGCGAAGTCAAGAAACTTCTTCCCTAATTCAGTCCCAGTCGAAACGAAGCCGCCTTTGAGTACGGCACTGCGAACGGCCTCGCACTCGTCCTGGAATACGCCCACTATGCGTCGGGTCAGAACCTGCTGGAGATCGGAAGGCTTCAAGTCATACTTGTGCCAACGGTTCACGACAAGGCCCACTCGCTCCGCATCGTCCCCTTGATCGTCCAGCGCCTGGCATCTCTCCTGCGTCAACTTCAGAGCGGGCAGGTCCGGGCTGCACACCAGATACACCCGGCGAGCGTGTCGGAGGAATTCGGTTCTTCCATCCTCCACAGCTTCCGGCAAATCCACTAGAATCGCGTCGTAGCGCGGCTTCAAGAACCGCAGAAGTTGGTGATAGTGGATCCAAGGCAGGTGAAGGCGCTCATGCAGTGGGAACCGCAGCAGTAAATCGATGCCCTGCGCTCGGATGATGGACTGATTCCACAGCGATGAATCTAACTGGCCGGCCTGCATGATGACATCGGTTAAGGAGTACTCGGGGGTGCGATTCATCAGGGTGGCTAAGGTGCCGGATTGAAGGTCCCCCTCGATGAGGAGGACCCTCTGGCCGAGGGAGTTTCGCAAATTCCCGGCGGCGTTGAGGGCAACTGTAGTACAACCGCTACCAGCTTTCGCGGGCATGAAAGCTATGAGATTTTCCGGCATCCCGCCGGGCAAGCTGTGTATCGCCCGCTCAACCGCGCTCTCGAAGGCCTCCTGGGTGATGGTAGCTAGGAATAACAAATCGACACCAAGGGCGACGGCTTGGCGTTCGATCTGCACTTGCGATTCTGATGCGAAGCCAATGATGGCCGTGGAGGGACATTGTGCAGAGACGGCCTTGGCCACAGCCGAGGTGGTTTCCCAGTCCCGCAAATCACAAAAGAACAGGTCACAGTCGCTGCTGTTAAGAGCTCGTGCCACCACGTACGGACCGATGTGGGAGTTGAAAACCCTGCAGATGCTCACATGCCGGGAAACCGACGCCAGGTCATTGAGAGCCTTTGCCGTTTCAGCCTCGTCTGTGAGAACAGCGGCAGTGAGCACAATAACATCTCCAGCACGCCGTGCGCGTGGGCTCTCGGGGTGCTTCCCTAGAAGAAGTATACCGGGATTTTGGATCCCGGTTGCCGGCGATTATAGCCCCAGCCGCCAATTTTCGATGCTGCCCAGCCCCGGCCTCTACCCGTCGGCACCGGTAAGGCGGCGATCCTTTTCGGCGGCACCAAGCCCAAGGGCACCTCCGCCACAATTTCCCCAGGATATAGGCGATCAAGGGACCTTGATTGTGCCGCTGTACTTGTAGTGTCAGGCCGCGCCGCGAATCAGGCGGGCGGCGGATGGAGATCCGTGCGGAACGCGACCGCAAGTTGGGAGGTGGCAGGCGGCAGCGGCAGATCTATTCAGGTCGCGGAGACTGTGTAAACGACCAGGAGGGCGCAACCGTCGCCGGTTACTTCTTCATGCGTTCTCTCCGCTAGCTTAACGGGGAAACGCTTTCTCCATTTCCGGCTGAACCGGAACATCCTACTGAGCGACAGCCTTAACCGCTTCGGGAGCCTTCGCCGCCTTCTTCTGCGGCTTCCTTGCCGCTGCCTTCTTCGCCACGGGGGTTTTCGGCTTCTCGGTTTCCGCCCGCTTCGCCGCCCAACGTTTCTTCGCGGCTACAGAGATGGCTTTCCTGCCAGCTGCCGAAAGCTTCCGTTTGGGTTTTGCAGCGACTGGCGATGACGGAGACTTAGATTGCTGCTTGGATTCAGCCCATCGCTTTCGTTGTGCGTCACCGATGCGCTTCCGGGCGGCTGCACTCATCTTCCGCCGTTTGCCTTTTGAAACTTCCGGCGCGGCGACTGGCTCGGCGCGGCCACTACCAGCCAGCATCTGACGGACCTGTGCGATCTGTTCATCTATCCGTTGCTTTTGGGCTTCAAAGCCGTTGATGGCAGCGTTTAGTATTTCGGCAGTGAGTTTGTGCGTGGGCATCAACAATAGTATGCCACCTTTCACCAGCCGTGCATTCGATTCAGTCCTAAAATTCTCGGCCAGCGATGCGAACCAGCGACGAGACTCCACAATGATGGCTATGGAATGTGGTTGTCGTTCCGCCGAATGCAACCGCACTGCCGGAAGCGGCCGGTTGTGGCGATGGCCGAACAGATCGAGGGCCAGGAAAATCCGCGTTTCGTGGCGACCACCCTGAGCCGGCCAAAGTCAGTTTCCGGGATCGCGTGAGAGAAGGCGGTCGGGCCTATATGAAAACCGGCTGGAAGAGCCCCTCCAGAGGGGCTCTGCCAGCCGAGGGTGTTGAGCGGGTAATGTCGGGCTAGTCGCCTCCGTTCGGCCCGTTGTGGCAGCTATAGCAGCCGATCACGGTGCCACGCGGGAACGATCTCCCGGCCATCGTGCGGTCGGTCTGCACTTTCGACAGGATGGTCCCGCGGTAGTCCGTCCCATGGCAGGGCTGGCAGGTAGCTTGGTTGCCTGACGCCGCGTGCTCGTGGTTCTGGACCCAGGAGGCGCCGATGGGGTGCAACCCGTGCGGCCCGCCAGTAATTGTGGTGGGAACCGGATTGTGGCACGCCGCGCACTCGGCGAGCATCCCGGCATGCCCTTGCAGGGTCACGTTCTGGACGTTGTCGTTGACGATCGGCGTGGGGTATTCACTATGTGTGGAGCCGTGGCAGGCTTCGCACTGCAAGCCGCCGTGGCCCTTGGAGAAGCGGTAGAGCGATAGCCCCGCGGCCGGCGTGTTGGCGTTGGTGGCGAACGTCTGGTTGGCGGTGACGCGTAGCGTGGTGCCGCTAGTGAACACGGAGGTATAAGCGATCTGCCCGCTATTGGAGGTCGCGGTGCCCGTGTGGCAGCCTTGGCAGGTGGGTTCTTCAAGCCATCCCTGCCGCGTGGATGCTGCCACTGTGTTCATCGCTCCGTGGCAGCTCTGGCACTCCATGGCGTTGGCGCCCGTGCTGGTCGTGACGTTGGCCATGGCCCCGCGCAGGCACTTGGTCTGGGGTCCCGGATGGCAGGAGTAGCAGGTGTCGCGCGTGGTACCGCTTTGCATGGTTTGACCGGTGGCCGGGTCGGTCACGGAGGCGTGGAGGCTGTGCATCGCCACGGTCAACGCCGGCACACCAGGATAGCCGGCCAGCGAGAGCGCGTTCGTTCCGTGGCAAGAGGCGCAGAGGAATGGCTTGATGGCCGACTGCGCTTCCAGCCCGGAGGCGCTGAATCCACGAGCCGCGGAGGCGGTCTTGAACAGGGAAGAGGCCTTGAAGCGGTCGTCGTGTTTTCTCAGGATGTTCAGCTTCACATCCTTGGCCGGGTCGGAGTTGCCCACCCAGCCGGCCGCGGGCATCGCGGCTGCCGTGCCGTTCGTGGAGGAGTGACAGGCGTTGCAGGTCATCTCATCGGAAATCGGCAGCACGATATTCGTGCTAGCCACTACCGTTCCAGACTGGTTCTTCGCCACCAGGCGCATCATCGGGAAGTAGTTCTTCGGGTAAGGGGGATCGGCCGCGTCGGCGTAGTTCACCACGGGAATGCCTTCCGCCAGCCAGGTGTTGTCGGTGGTGCTGAAGGTCATGCTGCGAGGGGTATTGCCCGGGCCCGGCATGGCGAAACCTTTCAGCCCCATGTCAGGGGCGAGCGAGCCAAATCCCAGCGCCGCCGCGTATGCCAGAAATTGGTCTTGGGCGCCGAGGTGGTGTTGATGGTGTTGGTGAGCGGATCGAGCGATCGCCTCATAGGTGACGGTATAGCCGGCGGGAGCTACCACCAGCTTTCCGGCGGAATCGATGAGATGCGCGTGAATGGTGTTGTACGGCGGCAGGACGCCGAAAACGCTGTAGTCCTGTCCGTCGTCGCAATGCATCCCGAGGTCGTTCCAGCCGATCAGCTTGAATGCTGTGCCGCCGCCACCGCCGGTCGTATTGACCACGAACGTTACAGGCACGGTACGGGTGGTACCGCTCGAGACGATCGAGATCGAGCCGGTATAGGAGCCGGCGTTGAGGCCCGAGAGGCTAGCCGAGACCGTGATGGTTCGGTTGGTCGTGAGCGCGCCCGAAGGGGAGATGCTGAGCCAATTCGAACCGCCGCTCTGGACCGATGCGCCGGCCGTGAAGTTGGTGGCGCTCGACGCCGTCACAGACAGGGTCTGTGACGGCGGATTAGAGCCGTTCAGCGTACCCTGGAAGGTCAGCGAAGAGGGTGTCAACGTCAGCGTGCCGCCGCCGGAGGATCTACTCACGATCAGGGTGACCGCCGCTGTTCGGGTGACACGGCGCGAGATCACCGAGATGGTCCCGCGGTAGTTTCCCGCCGCCAGTCCCGCCGGGTTCACCGACACCGTGAGAGTCTGTGGGGTAGTGAGCTCACCGGTGGGCGAGATGCGCAACCAGTTGCTCCCTCCGCTGCTCACGGAGACGCTGGCAGTGAATCGGGTACGGCTCGAGGCCTGCACCGACAGCGTCTGTGACGGCGGAGCCCCTCCCCCAGCTACTGCGTTGAAAGTTAAGGAGGTGGGTGTGAGAGTAAGGCTGCTGCTTCCCCCGCCATCCTGTGCCATGGCAGCGCAGGCGAGCCCGGCCATCACGACAGAACATTTTAGAACCGCACACGATCTCATCATATTAGCTCCTCAATCTGCCTCCACCCGCATTCGAGTGTGGCTGGTACGTAAATCCGCTCTTGGGGCAGTACGACAAACGGATAAACTTCGGGTGTATGCGGAAATCCGCCCCTCTGTGCCGCTATCCCAGGCCCGTTACAGAATTCCTCCGACGCATGACCAACTCAATTTAGGCTGGCTCCAGGCCAGGCCTCCTTCGCGCGTCGGGTTGCCAGTTACCCTTGCAAGCCATGCGCCAAAGCAGAACCCAGCCACGTCGCGGCTTTGGCTTCCGGGTTAGCAAAGCTCCCTTGGGGTCAAGGTTCAACCTAAGGCTGAAGCTGCCGGTTTTCCGGCGTCCTTCGGGAACGGAGCGCGACAGCCCTGCATGTTAGTGAAATTGTTACACCAGCTTCGGCATGTAGGTTCGAATGAGCGGGACGAAACAGGATGCCGCGAACTCGAGAGTGCTCCAGTATGTTCATCTACGGGTATCCGCACGACCAGGAAATTTGTGCCGGAAGAGATTGCAGTGTCCCGAACTTCCGGCATCGCTTCCAGTGGCTTAAGTATACTTAATTGTATAGTTTAAGAGCGGCGGGCGAACCAGCCCAGCCGACGTCTCCAGCAAGACGCATCTGGCCCTGCCCGCCCGGTGTCCTAAACGAAGATCCTACTGAGCGGCAGTCTCAACCGCTGCGGGAACCGTCCCCGCCACCTTCGCGGGAGCGGTCTTCACCACCGCTTTCTTTCGGCGACTGTTCCGCAAACGGGCCGAAGTTCGTTAAGATCAGTGCTGCGGTGCGTCACAGGCGAGGAGATATGGAAACGTGGCTCATCTCGTGCCGGGGCTGAGCCGAGGGCAGATTTCGACGGCCCGTCAGACCGCCCTCAACCACCGCTTCTACCCATGAAACCGAATCTGTCATTCATCTTGTTGACCGCGATTGTTTGCGCCGGACCTCCATCAGGGTTGTCCCAGGCGATCAAGCCTACGATTGTCGTTACGCCCGAGCAAGAGTCCAGGGCATACGAAGAATGCAGGCGTGTGTTGGTGAAGCCCGGTTACAGGCAGCCCCAGGCCTATCAGGGCTATACAGGCTTCGTCGGTTGGGCATCCGTCATTCGGACCAGAACAGGCGCGCTGCTGGCGACGTTCAGCTCAGGATACTGGCATGCTTCGCCGCCAACACCCATTTCCATCATCAAGCCGGACGATGTGCTTCTGTGGCGCAAAATGGGCATGCCGGTGGTGAGCGCACCTCGCGGTGGGAGGGCGGAAATCATGCGTTCGGATGACGGGGGAAAGACGTGGAGCAATCCGGTTCCGATGATCGATACCCAATGGGACGACCGATCGCCGGCAGTGGCGCAACTTCCCGATGGCGTCCTGGTGGCATCCTTCTTTACGTACCCTTCGACGGGCGTCGCCATCACTCGTTCCTTTGACGATGGGAAGACATGGGAGCAGAAACCCAGGATGATTCGCGCTCCCTTTCACAGTTTGGCCACGGACGGTCCGCCGCTGGTGATGCCGGACGGATCTCTCCTTCTGGCCGCTTACGGGAGCGAGAAGGAAGGGGATGCCCATGAGGCCATCGGGATCTTCGCATCGAGCGATCGCGGTGAGACGTGGCGGCACCTGGCAACGATTCGAGCGCCGCACGAAATGACAGAACCCGGGTTGGCGCGTCTGCGGGATGGCACCCTCGTGATCATCACGCGCCCTGAGGGAAGTTTAAGCTGGTCGAAAGACGGCGGCAAAACCTGGACTCAGCCGGAGAATCTACCCACGCGAATATTTGATCCTTGGCTTTTGACGCTCCGCGACGGCAATTTGCTCTGCGTGCACGGATCCTATACCAAGTCGCATCACGGGCTGCGTGCGCTGATCAGCGGCGACGGCGGCAAGTCATGGAATGGGGCTGGGACGAACTACGGTTTTGCCGTCGACCCTTCGGTGTACGGATACTCGCGCGGCATTGAACTCCCTGACGGGTCGGTGTACATCGTGTATCAGGGCACTGGTGGACACACTACGGCAGACGCGGGTTCGATGTCCATCTATGGAATGCGTTTGCGGGTAAGAGCGAAGGGACGCGGGATCGAGCCATTACCCGCCCCGAGCCCGCGGATCAGTAGCTGGTGGGCGCTAACCGCGCAGATCGCCTGGAAATCCGCGTCGCTCAGACTTGCTTCGCGCATCTTCAGACTGCCCGACTCAAGGTAAAGCGGCGGGAAGCGCGAGCCGAATTGCATCCCTTTGGGGAGATCTGCCCGTACAGGTGGAGCTGAGCGTCACACGCTTCGGCCCACCTCCCGGTATGTCAATCCAAAGACGGTGTCCGTCGGCCAAGGCATAAGCCAGTGCACCGCACGGCCTCCGCGCGGACTCTATCTCTTTCTCATCCGCGTGAAGGCGAGCCCGGTCAGCCCCAAGCCAAGCAGAGCCAAGCTCGATGGCTCTGGTACGGCGGCGGAGTTGTCATAGAGCACAAAGGGCACATCGCCGGAAGGCTGTGCCGCAAACACCGGGTTCTGCGGATCGCTGCTGTTGTACCGGGCGGCGCCTACCAGGTTAGCTTCCATCCAGCCCACCGAAGTTGAGTCTGATCCGCTGCCCCACGACCCTTCATGGAGAGCCAGCCAATAGGTGCTCGAGGCGAGCGATGGCGCACCGGAAAGCACTGCGTCAACCTGAAAGATTTCCCGTGCGGTTCCACTCAAAAGTCCGGTACTCGTGACCGAGGTTGCGGCATCCGTACCGCTAAAGAGCAACGTGCCGGGCGCACCTGCATTGTCATTGTAAATCGCCCAACCAAGTGCTCCCGGTACGAGTCCGCGACGCCATCCAAAGCCCCTGACTGCGCCCGATCGGCAACCCATATGCGCAAATCGGTGACGTTTGCCGCGGAGGTCAAGGTGAAGTCCGCCGCCTGAATGAATCCGCTCAATCAAAATTGTTGCCGCTTTGCAGCAGGTCCTGCGTCCATATCTCACCCCCACACGCACTGAACGCTAGCACTGCACCAAGGGCCACAATCCGAAAGACAATGTTCATGACGTCTCCAAGAGTAAAAGTTGAGTCTACGCAAAAGTATGTTTTGGTTCCAGACAGGCGAGCCAGGTACGCACTCCGGTTGTAATCTTTGTGTGAGTGATGAATGCCCCGCCGCTAGGAATCATCCCACGGCATGCGGCCCACCACGGCAGTTCTAACGAAGGGCTTCGACTTACGTCTTTCGGTGGGGTCTGCGCGGCCGGCGGTGTTTTGGTGCTCCACCAACGTCTGGCTCCGGGACGAAGCGACTAATGAAAATGCCGCCCAAGCCTGCTGTTCGGTGGCATTGGGAGCTTGGAAGGGTGCTCGGTAGGATTTGAACCTACGACCTTTGGGTTATGAGCGTGTCGATCTCTGGCTAAGTAGTTCCAAACAAGGCACGAGTGGCAACTCTGAAGAGCCTTAAGGAAGCCTCGGGAAGGGGTAATGGGAGTTGAATGGGAGTCGATTTTGGAGCGTTGGAGTCTGGCGCAGACCCGTCCGTAGAAGTATCACTTGATCCGACTTATAGGGTATAATGATGCTGATGCTGGAACCACGTCAGATTGGAGAAGTCCTGGGCGGCCACCGCGTTTTGGGCAAGCCCATGACGTCCATATTGGAGCTGAATGATGCCGTCGAACGCGGCTTGCCCAAGGCAACCCTTCGCAACGTGGCGCGGCACGTCTTTTCGGATGCTGCTGAACAGCGCGCCATGATGCACCGGATCGTTCCGGAGGCGACGTATAAACGACGGCGGGAACGTCTGAGTCCCGCGGAAAGCGAACGGACTGAGCGCTTGGCGCGGGTGGTTGCTACGGCCGAAGACGTCTGGCAGGATCGCGAGCAGGCCCGGCGTTTTCTGACGACCCCTCATGCGGAGATTGGGGGCAAGACACCCCTCGATGCGGCTCTGACCGAACTGGGCGCGCGGCAGGCTGAGGAGGTCATGGCCCGCATTGTTTATGGGCTCCCGGCGTAGCGGTCCACTCCGTGCGTTCCGCATAGCCGATATGCGGCACACCATCTTCGATGGGAGCGGGGCGATGCTCCACGGCGCTCGCTGGAATTCTCCCGGCCGGCGCGTCATCTATGCCACCGAAACGTACGCGGGTGCGTTATTGGAGATCTTGGTCCACGCCTCCGGCAGCGTCCCACAGAGCCAGGGTTATGTCGAGATCCAGATTCCGGCCGGCTTGTCCCTCGAAGAAATCACGCTGGACGATGTGCCGCAGTGGGATTCACCCTCGTTTGAAACAGCCCGAGCCTTCGGTGATCGGTGGTATGACGAGCGGCGTACGCCGGTTCTGATGGTGCCCTCGGTGGTCACGCGGGTGGAGCGCAACGTTCTCATCAACCAGGAACATCCCGATTTCGCTCGCATCCGGGCGAGCCGGGCATTGCCGGTGCGTTGGGATGTACGGCTCTGGACAAGGCCGTAGAAGGGCCTTTCCTTCCTTGGTGCGATGCTTCGAGGTAACGTCTTGAGCGGTTGCGGGGGGCGGGGGGCTGCAATTTCCGCACTCACGAGCAATTCTTGCATCGCTGGCGTTACAGCCGCCGCGTTCCGGCTGCCGTTCTTTTTTGGTTGAAGCGAGTCAGGTCTTAAAGGGCAAAATGGACCGAGACGTGCTGACGGGCAGGTGTACCACGCAACAGGAGCACCCCTATGATCCAACTTCCTGTCCATTCGCCAAGGACGCGCTGAGCCCGCACCTCTCGGCCGAAACCCTTGAATACCACAACGGCAAGCACCATCAAGCGTATGTGAACAATCTGAACCAGGCCATTCCCGGCACCCAGTACGAGAACCTGCCGCTCGAGGACATCATGCGCTCCTCCGAGGGCAAGATCTTCAACAATGCCGCCCAGGTCTGGAACCACACCTTCTACTGGAACTGCCTCAGCCCGAATGCCGCGGGCAAACCGGCCGGCGCTCTGCTCCAACGCATGGAGCCCAGGGCAAGCCCCTGCTGACCTGCGATGTCTGGGAGCACGCCTACTACATCGACTACCGCAACGCGCGGCCCAAGTACGTTGAGGCCTTCTGGAAGCTGGCGAACTGGGACTTCGCCGCGAAGAACCTGAAAGCCTGAAGCCGTCACAGACGGGTGCCTGTCCGGCAGTGCTGCCGTAGTGTAGACGGTCATGGATTGGCCCTGCAAATGCTCAAAGCTGCAACGTCAGGAGCGGTTCTGACCGACCCTCGGTTTGTGCCCTGGATGGCTTCAAGCGAAGGCGGACGGCGGCAGGAGAACGGGGTCGTGGCTGACGTAACGGGAAAGGAATGCTGCGGGGTTCTTGCCGTCTCTTTTGGCGTGCGGCACTCCGAAAGGGCGCTAAACCGCCCCGGGCGATCGACCCCGTAAAGGAGATAGGTGATGGACAAGAAAATGACGACGAGAACTTCTGGAAAACGCAAACAGGAAAAGGGCTCGACTCCCAACGGGCACTCACAACTGGCTGCCGGCGGTGAACTGCACCAGATCGCTGGTGGAGAGCACCCCGAGCTAACCACGAACCAGGGCGTCGCGCTTTCCGATAATCAAAACTCGCTCAGGGCCAATCCGCGCGGCCCTACGCTTCTGGAGGATTTCATCCTTCGCGAAAAAATCACGCATTTCGATCACGAGCGTATTCCCGAGCGTATCGTTCACGCGCGAGCGACGGGCGTACATGGATTCTTCGAGCTGACCGCCTCGTTGCAACGATTCACCACCGCCAGGATACTCACCGAGGTAGGCGAGAAGACACCTGTGTTTACTCGTATATCGACCGTCGCAGGCGGCGCGGGTTCGGTAGATACCCCTCGTGACGTACGCGGATTTGCCGTCAAGTTTTACACTAGGGAAGGCAACTGGGACCTGGTCGGCAACAACGTCCCGGTGTTCTTCATCCAGGATGCCATCAAATTCCCCGATCTCATCCATGCCGTAAAAATGGAACCCGACCGCGGCTTTCCGCAATCGGCAACCGCGCACGACACATTCTGGGATTTCATTTCGCTCACGCCCGAATCCATGCATATGGTGATGTGGATCATGTCCGATCGCACGATCCCACGTTCGCTACGAATGATCGAAGGTTTTGGTGTGCACAGTTTCCGGCTGATTAACAAGGCCGGCGACTCCACCTTCGTCAAATTCCACTGGCGTCCCAAGCTCGGCTTGCAGTCCACCATTTGGGATGAGACCGTCAAGATTTGCGGCGCCGATCAAGACTTTCACCGCCGCGATATGTTCGAGGCCATCGCGGCGGGTAATTTCCCCGAGTGGGAATTCGCGGTGCAGCTTTTCACTGAGGAGGAAGCGGACAAATTTCCATTCGATCATCTGGACGCTACCAAGCTGATTCCGGAAGAACTGGTGCCTTTGAAAGTGATCGGCCGCATGGTGTTGGATCGCTGGCCGAACAATTTCTTCGCTGAAACCGAACAGGTAGCTTACTGTCCTTCGCATGTGGTGCCAGGTATCGATTTCTCGAATGATCCGCTGTTGCAGGGCCGCTTGCTGTCCTATCACGACACGCAGCTTTTGCGCCTGGGTTCGCCCAATTTCCACCAGATCCCGATCAACGCGCCCAAGTGCCCGTTCTCCAACCAACAACGCGACGGGCACATGCAGATGGCGCAACCGGCGGGCCGGGTCGCGTATGAGCCCAACTCCTTGTCTGAAAACTCGCCGCGCGAAACGCCGGCCAACGGCTTTCATAGCGCTCCGGTAACTGAAACCGGCGAGAAAGGCCGCATCCGTGCCGAGAGCTTCGCTGACCACTATAGCCAGGCGCGGCAGTTCTATCGCAGCCAAACCGCGTATGAGCAGGCGCACATCGCCTCGGCGTTAGTGTTCGAGCTTTCGAAGGTGGAACATGTGCACGTGCGTGAGGCGATGGTCGGCCACTTGCGTCATATCGAAGAAGACCTCGCCAAGCGGGTTGCCGCGGGTCTTGCATTTGACAAAATGCCCCATGCGCCGGTGGCTGCGGCGCCCGTGCAGGAGAGGGAGCCTTCCCCCGCATTGCAGATCATCGGCAAGATGAAAGGCACGCTCCAGGGGCGCGCGGTTGGCATCCTGATCGCGGACGGTTCAGACGGCGCTGTCATCAAGAAGATTAAGAAGGCCGCGGCCGATGCGGGTGCTGCCGTGAAGATCGTCGCGCCCAAAGTGGGCGGCGCGAAGCTTGCCGATGGCTCGATGCTGGCGGCGGACGGACAACTGGCGGGTACGCCTTCCGTGCTATTTGACGCCGTCGCCGTCATCCTTTCCGACGAAGGCGCGAAGGCGCTGTCGAAGGAAAGCGCCGCGGTCGATTTCGTACGCGATGCTTTCGGTCACCTTAAGGCAATCGCCGTCGACAAAGGCGGCCAGGCGCTTTTGAAAACAGCGAATGTCGGACAAGACGCGGGTGTCGTGGGTGCCAACGCCATAGGCGCATTTATTGCTGCGGCAAAGACACGGCAATGGGACCGGGAAAAGTTTGTTCGAACATTGGCATGACCGCCGGTTTCGAGCGTGAGAGAGCGATCCGCATGCCCACTGAGCCTTCACCGAGTACTGGCTAACTACAACAAAACAAGGCACGGGTGGCACCCTGAGGAAGCCTTGGGAAGGGCTGGAAAGTCTTATTGGGAGTCTAATGGGAGTCTGTCAGGCGGAGAGAGGGAAATGCGTCCCAGCCCGGCTTGAGTCCTGAACTCAGGGTACTTCACACGTGGATCCTCACATGGCTTTCGAAGCTGTACCGGCGGTGATGCCCGGCACGTAATCGACCAGCGCCTTGACATCATAGTAGCTTGTCGACACTGTTGGTTTCCATGAAACCACGTCGTGTCACTCCACACTCCTTCTGAAGTATTTGAATCGATTGACCGAGACAAGTGTTCCACGGGCAGAATAAGCCGCCAACCTCCTGACAGATTCAGCGGCCCGTGGCGGCCTCCCAGAGGATCGCGGCCGCCTCTCCGCGCGTTAATGGCGCGTCTGGGCCCGATCGCGCATCTGGGATCGCAAATTCGGGCCGGCTAGAAACCGCCTTGGCCAGCATGGCCAGGAACTCGGAACGCATGACAGGTTCGTCGGGACAAAACGCCGTCGCGATGCCCCGGCACGCAGGCGTCGCCCCGATCCGCGCCAGCGCTTCGATGATGCCGGACTGGTCATGAAACAACGGCACGTCGCGGAACGTGGCTACCGTCGGTCGTACCGGACCGAGCTGTGCGCAACGCGCCAGGGCCAGCGCCGCTTCCCACCGCAGGAACGGGCGTTTGATGCCAAAAGAGCCGCGTCCGTCCGGAGCGACTTCGTCTATTTCTCCCAATGGAGAGCGAAACTGCTGCTGCTCATGCAGCTCGCCGGGTAACGGACGCGTTCGCTGCAAGGCGACCGGAATCCACTCCTTGAGCACGGCCATTTGAACCGCGGGCCAGAGCGGGTGGTCCTTCTGCACGTCGGAGAGCATGGGGAGCGCCAGGCTGCTTCTCTCCTCGAGAAGCACCTTCTGAACGCGAACCACATCCACGTTCCGCGGCTCCATGCCGGACTGCACCGCAAGGGCTGCGATCACGCCGGCCGCCTGACCGGTGAGCATTGTGCTGGGTTGAAGGCGTGTGGCGCCGTTGAAATAGCGGGACTGGGAGAGGTTCTTCTCCGCCACCAGGAATCCGTCGGCCGTCTCCGGGATGAACTGTTCAAAAGTGATCTGGAAGCGGCCGAACCGGAAGTCTCTCGGGCGCATCCCCTCCTGTTCGAGATCCGTTTCCAGCGTCGACTCGGAATTGCAGTTGTGCAGGTCCATGGCGTAGTCGCCGATGGCCACGGCCGTTGGATAGTTTGTCACAGAAACGGGCGGCCAACCCTCGCGAATCAAGTTGACGGCGCTCAGCGTCTTCAGTCCGATCAGGCGCCTGCTCTCCCGCACGTACGGCATCACCGGGAAGTGCCTTTCGATCGCCTTAAACTCGGCGGGAATCTCTTCGCAGAGGTTCTCTTCGCGGTTGTAGGGTGTGTCGTAACCCTCGTCATTCGCGATTGCCCAGTCCTTCTCACCGAGTTCGTGCTGGACGTAATATAGGAATTGCAGTGTCCGCAACTTCGCTTCGCAGTGGAGCTTCTTCCGTTCCTTGAACTCCATCCGTTCCACCGTGACCGGATAGTCGTTCACCCAGTTGATTCCGGTCTTGGTCACCTGCCCGAATTCGTAACCTGTGTAGCTGCCGGGACGGGAGGAATCGGGAACCCCGCGATATGCGTTATGGACCGCCCAGCTCACAGGCGGCGTTCGGTCGATCTGGTTTCCATCCTTGCGCAATCCGTTCGAGAACCGTCTTCGAACTTCTTCGCCGTAACCCGGCGGCGGTCCCTTCATCCATAGCTCCGGAGGCACCCCTTGCGGATACTTCTTCATAATCGCAGGGTAGGTGATGTCTTGAATGCAGGCACGCGGATCCACCTTGTCGCCGGTGTAGCCGCGATACTCGGTATCTCACCGGGGCCATCGGCAGCAGGTCACCGTACTCGGAGGCATCGACGACGACCTTCGCGCGGAACACCTTTCCGTCGGCCGTCGCAACTCCGGTGACCCTACGGCCCTGGCTAAGGACGCGCACGACGCGCGAGCGAAGAAACAGGTCGAGTGTGCGATCGCCGGCCTTGGCCTGCGCGATCATGTCGTAGAGGATCTTCTGGCCCACGTGTGGCTCGAAGCAGTGCGTCCGCGAGCTCCAATAACACGTGCCGATCGACTTTCCGCGCTGTCGATAGTGGGCTTGCACACGGCTGATGAACTGCTGGTAAATGCCCGAGTCCTCGTTGTAGTGGCCCTCGTCCATCGTCGAGACCCCGGCGGCGGTCATCTGCCCGCCGATCCAATCCGTCTCCTCGAGGACCGCAACCTTGGCACCCATTCTTGCGGCCTGAATTGCTGCCGATATGCCGCCGGTCCCGGCGCCGGAGATGACCACGTCGTAGCTTCGTTCCTGAGCCGCCGCGACGCCGGCAAGCAGAAGAGGGACGATGATCCACACGGCCTGAGCGGGCATTCTCTATCTCCTCTCCTCCAGCAGCGGCCTGCGCATGTCGCGAGAAATGACCGCGCAGGTCTTGCGTGTATTGGGTGAGGACGCGCTTCGCGATCCCGTCCTTGTCGCCCAGTTTGTAGAGAACTCGCGCGAGACCGATTTCGCGAAGCGAAAGCAGCCTCGCCATCCGTTCGTTGGGGCTGGAGCCACTCAGTTCCTTCGCCCGCTGGACGTTGGTGACGGTGTAGCCGGTCATGCCCGGCTTGGAGAGCACCGCCGCCAGAACGTCCGCCGCGGAGCCGTCGCCAAGCATTTCCAGAGCCAAGGCAACTGCCCGATGATGCCCAAAGGCTGTATTCGAGTCCAGCAACGCGGCTCGCTTCAAAATCGGCGCCAGGGCGCGGCGGTCGCGAGTGCGCGCCATGGCGACGACGGCATTATCCAGACTCTTCATCCGCACCGCGGGTGGCTGAGTCGTGTCCGCCCAGTCACGGCCGGTGCAGCCTCCCTTAGCTTCGAAATCGGCGATCAACGTGTCGAGGCCGGTTGCGTCGCCAAGCACCGCTAGAATCGTCGCGTAAGTCAGCCGGTCCTCGGCAGCCGGCGATTCCTGGTATGCCTTGCGCAATAACGCAGAGCTCACCTCCGGATGGCTGACCAGGACCGCGGTGCTGCGCAGAGTTCTGGGATCGGCCACCGCTTTGGCTACCTCGGCGGCGGGCAGAGGAAACGAATCCGTCTCCTTCAGCACGTTCAGCGGCAGAACACCCTTCGCGATGAGTTGCTGCTGGAGGTCGCGAATGTTGATTGACCGTACCCCATCGCCCCTCGAAGCCATTGCGGCGGCTAGACCTGCCGCATATCCCTGGTTCTCGACGTCGGGCTGCATGCGCACCGCGGGCAGCGCGTCCCGATGGACGCTGACGCCTATGCCCGTCACCAGGATGGCATCCAGCCCCTTGGGCAACAGGCAGCGGTACGGCAGTTTTGCTTCGATCCCATCCGTCGTCCCCGGATAGGACAGTAGCAGCAAGGGGTCGATGGTATAGCCGTGCGTGTCCAGGTCGGAGAATCCGAGCGAGATGGTGTCGGGGAATGTGCGGCCCGTGAGCTGGTCCGAAATCGAAAGCTCGAATTCGCCCACAATCCGGCGGCGCTCCCGGCTGTCCACAAGTTGGCCGACGTCGAACTCGCCGGAATACTTCTCCTTGGCGTAAACCAGCAGATGCCAGATGTCGACGAGATCCGTATCGTCGGTTAGCGTGAAGTCGCTGTTCGTGTAGCCGCTACCAAGGTTGATGCGAGGCAAGCCCACGCCTTGTTGTGCGATCTCGGATGCGCCGGTGACGACGGTCTGCGCTCCCGCGGGAGCGGCCACGTCCGCGTTGCCGGTGGAGTCGATGACCACTTTGGCCAATACCACGCCTCGGCCTTCGGGAGTCGCCACGACGATGCCGCGAACCCGCCTGTCATCGACATACGCACCGCAGACCACTGCTCCAAACCAGACCTCCGCGCCTGCCTCACGCGCGGTGCGCCGCAGCCACTCCGCCTTCTGGAGGGGATTCCACGAAAACGGCGCGTTGACCAGACGATGTCTCTCCAGAATGCCGGGCACCTCCCGGGAAAAACCGATGCGATTGCCCCACCAGTACTTCGAAATCATGCCCAGAGTCCCCACGCCACCCATCCCGTGCAGGTATTCGACAACCAGCGTCTTGGCCTTCGCTCGCGCCGCCGAGATAGCGGCGGGAGCACCGGCAGTACCGCCTCCGGCGATCACCACGTCGTAGGACCCCAACACCGGAAGGACTTGGCCGGTCGAGGGAATGGTCTCCAAGCCGCGCGCGGCCGGCCGCACTCCCGCCAGGCTCTCCCTGACGTCGCCTCCTGGAATCGGTGCGCGACGGTTGCCTCGTGCCGCCGCGTTCCTTGGCGCAGGAGCCTTCAGGGCCTCCTCCGCCGCCTGTTTCCCGATCCGCTCGCCAAGTTCCATTAATGACAGTGGCCGAACGAGCCTCTCGGCTTGCGACCGTGGAATGTCCCCCGCGCCGCTCACTAGATACAGACCGCCGGTTGCCGCCGGACGAAACGCGCCGAGGTCCAACTGCGCCACGCCTTTCCAGGGACTGTACACGCTCTTGGCTCCATGCATCGCATCCGGCGGCACGGCGAACAACTCCTCAGTGTTAGCCTTTTCGGATTCCGAATAGGTAAGATCGCGGGCGATCTGCTCCGCACGAGCGAAGGCAGGAAACGACGCGTCCTGCATCGGAATGCGGATTGCGTACTCGACGATCTCGACTGCCGGCTCCGTCTCCTTCGCTTCGGCGGCGGCGGTCCCATCACCCCTGTATGCGAGACCGGTCTTGCGCACAGTCACGTTGTCGCGTGGCTTCGCATTGCCTCCTATCGAGACACGATGAAACCAGCGTGGGCCTGCTGGATAAGGCCGGAATCGTGCTCCGGCGAAGCGGGCCACCGACCCGCGCGGCGTAGCGTCGATGATCATCTTGGCAAGCACCGCCTGGCGGCCAGCACGATTGGCCATCACGATGCCGGCCACGCGCCCGCTCTCATCACGCAACACATCCGTCGCATAGCTGCTATAGATGAACGCTACGCCTGCCGCCAGCAACGCGTCATCGAGGGTCTTCTTGACTTGCATGGGACGAAGCGGCCCACGGCTCGTGAACAGTTGCCTGGCCAGTGGCAGCGTGGGTGTCTCTCCATCCTCGAGCCACAGCCGCATGGTGGAACAGAGGTCTTCGCCAAGGTAGGGGCGTGGCGCCACCACCAAGACCTTTGCACCGCTCCCGGCAGCCGCCACCGCCGCGGCCACCGCCCCCGTGGACCCGCCGACGACAACCACATCCACTTTGTAGTTCACCGGAATACGGCGGTCGGATTCGCCCACAAACAGCGGATCGGCCGCCAGAATGAACACCGAGCACAACAAGTAAATGATTTGCTTTTTCATGATAATCGTCCTCTGTCCTTAGGTTGTCGTTACCTCATCAGCTTCAGCGCCTGTTGAACCTGACGTAGCGAGTTCGCCTGGACCTGGCAGCAAACCGTGATGGCGATACCGTTCCGCGGGAGGCCGGCCAACTGCCGGTTCGAGATGACTTGGCCGAGCCAGGAAGTGTCACTCTCGATCAATGCAGTGCGCCCGTTCACCACCACCGATTCCGAGACTTGCCTGGCCGCGAGCGCCGTGTCCACGCAGCCGATCTGGTTGACCAGCGAGACGGTTGCGTCCGGTACGGCGGCGCCGCAGGAATCCGTCACGTTGCCCGCGGCCGTACCTGTCGTGGTCTGGCCGGACAACCGGATGGCCGCCAGCAAGACCAGCGTTAGTAAATATTGCATAAGGAGCCTCCATATCTATCGCATCCAGCTCACGAAAGGATTCGTCCGGCCCCTGGAAGTGCATACGGCCGATTAATGCTGTCTCATAACCTGACGCACCCAGGGCGTGAGCGAACGTGGGAATGTCCGAAGCCAACATATTGGCACCAGTCCAAACGCGGATTCTCGAAGGTTGCTGCCCGGTCATGAAGCTCATGCGCGATGGCACGCAGAGGGGAGACTGGCGGTAGGCGTTCTCGAAAAGCACACCGCTTCGCGCCAGTGCATCGAGAGGCGGCGTACGCACTACCGCATCACCGCGGCATCCCAGTACGTGCGGGTTGTGCTGGTCCGACATCAGAATGAGTATGTTCGGGCGTCCGGCCGTCGTCACGGTGGAGCCATTTGGCAGAGGTCCGGGCTCTTCTTGCAGGGCGATGCTCCGGTTTGCCAAGAGCATCGCACCCAACGCCGCAATGTGCCCACGTCGGCTGGTCGTTATGCGGGGTGGCGACATGGTAGACCTCCACGAGAAAGCATGGCCCGATAATCCCGCTTCTTGCGCACTCGAATGTTCCAGATCGACTGATTTGGGCTATGGCTCAGACAGGACCAACAGTCCCACACTCCAGGCTTGCAGAGGAGGCAGCATCACGGTGCTTCCCTTCCCAGGCTCTTTATTGACCGGTAGCGACCCTTTACGGCCGTCAATCGTGAGCCATTGGCAAAGCTGGAAGTCCGGCTTGATGCGCAACGTAAGATCCTTCGCGGCATCCAGAGAACTGTTCAGCAGTATACACACGAGTCGATTCCGCGAGACTTTTCGCACCCAGATGTGTACTCGGGCCAGGGAATCCAGAACAACCGGCAAGTGATCCTTGCTGAGCCAGCCACAGATGTTTTTCATCTGAACGGACTTGGCCAGGCCGTGAAACTGCGACCAGGGGAAGTACCCCATTACGACTACCCGGCCTCCCAGCTCATTCTGGCAAGCGGTCATCGAGATTCCGCGATCCCTCCCCTGGTAGTCAACGAGCCGTGCAAGCACCTCAACTTCGGCCTGAATTGGCAATAAGCTGTATGCGTCCTCTCTCCACCAGAAGGACTGGCGGCAGTCTCTGAATCGTCCGCCAAAGTCCCCGCTGAAACGGTGTTCAGCCAAGACCTCGATCGTGTCTCGACCGTACTTCTCGCCGGCTTCCACTCCGGTCCAGCGTGAGAGACCTAGGCGGTGGACGGCGCGCCACGCCTCTACATCCATCAACACGCCACCTGCGAATATCTGTCGCAACTCATCCTTTGTGAAAGCCAACGGGATTGCTCCCGCCAGTGCCGTGGCGCATGAGTGTTCAAACCCGTAACATAGCGGGATCCCGATTTCACCAAGTGAATAAACCCTCCGCAAAGCCGCCGCGACATCACCCGAGACAGCCAACCAATCCCCGTCGGTATTGTTGGCCACGAAAACGTCCCTGTTCCAGGCAGGCCATACCCCAACACACGGACTCCGTCCAACTTCCGACGAGATGCGTTCGTAGAAAGGTCGGGTGCGCGCAATCCTCCGCAAAAGCGGTTCATATTCATCGAGCGGATCGGCAGTCAGCGGCAAAACGTTGAACGCCGTTCCAGTCGTCCCGGCCGCCATGTACGCGGCTCCCTCGGTTACCGTTGCCTCCGCGCTCTTCTGGAGCAGATGATAAGGGAAATTCTCTACTTCCGACTGAATCGCTTGCACCTGAGGCGGCAGCTGGGCAACCTGCCGGCCCATGAAGTGAGCCTTCTCGATGAGTCCGTCCAGACTCTCGTCGGTGTAGAATCCGCCACCCGGACGCCACCTGACGGCATGGTGGCCCGGCCCGGCAAGCGTCTGCGCCCAGCGGGCGAAATCATATCCTTCATAGAAGCGATCGCCGGTCATGAAGCCCAGCGAAAGTCCAGGCTTGGCCGAGTGCACGGCCCGTTCGATAGCGCGAAACAAGTTGTCGATCATCTCGCGGTTGTGGTCAAGCCATGAACGGCGGATCGAGAGACGGTCAGGCAGTGGACCTGAAGCGAATGCAGCCAGAAGCGTTTGGCGGGTGAAGACACGCCCTACCCGACTTGAAAACCTGCCGACGCAAGCATTGCAGAAGCATGTGTATCCAATGGGCATGTGGCCGGAAAGGCGTACGTCATCGTCGATCCAGATGAAATCGGGGGCGGCCTGGATCAGCGTGACATAGATTTTCTTCGCGTACTCGAGGAAACGCGGGTCGGCCGGGCAGTAGCTACCTTTGGACGTCCGTCCGTGAGGATCAATCACGGTCTGCCAGGGTTCGTTGAGGGAGGCTTCCAGGTTCTCCTCGTGATGCCCCATGGTGGCCAGGACGTTGATTCCCGCACCCATGCCATTCTCGCGTACGATCGGAATTCGCTTGGCCAAAATCTCGGTTCGTCTCTCCACCTCGCTCAGTGGCAGCGGGGCGTGCGTCGCACCAGTGAACAGCGCGAGCTCATCGGCCATGCCCGGGAACTTCCGCAAGAGTTTCAACAGTTCCTGAAAACGTTCATCGCGCATCCACTGTTCCGAGCCAACACGAAATGCCACCAGAGGTTTCCGATGATTAGTTTCGGTTGTACCTTGCTGTCTAAGCAGGGAGAGCGAGGTGCCCGCGTGCAGTACGTCCCGGCGCGTCAGCATTCCAGCCATTTGTGATGCCTCCTGACATCCAAATCGAAAGCTCGGATCGGCAGAGGCACCGCACTCGGGGCGCAGCGCTCCCTCGATCCCCGTTAGGCCATCAACACCGGTCGCTCGCGTGAAGACGAGACCAAGCGTCAGAACTCATTAAATACTCCGTGGCCTGGCCGCAGCGAACCGTCCGCCTCAATGAAGGCGAGGTACCCGGCGTGGCCGACCGGTCCGTGTTCCGGCCGGTGCGCATCGGCGATGAGGCTATGATGCAGCACGTAAGCGAGCCAGCCGATGTTACGTTTCTTGAGCTCGGTCAACGTGTAGCGGATGATCTCGACCCGTTCCGGATCATTGAGCGAACCCCAGCAAGTCTCTGTCGCCAGAAGTGGCTTGTTGAATTTGTTGGCTATCGCCACGCGAACATCCAGCGATTTCTCGAATTTCGCGCGTGCCGCTGCCATCGTCGCCTTATCACGAGGCGGAACCCAATACGGGTGGATGCTGAATACGTCGCTCAGCGTTTCTATCATGTCCGCCCCACCTTGAAAGCCAACCGTAACAGGCGCCCGAACTCCCAATTGCTTGCAGGTCCTGTACAACATCTCCAACCACGCCATCTCCGCCGCCCTAACCGGTTGTATGCTGGCAGATGCGGGGATGTTGTACATGAAAGGCTCATTGCATAGATCCCAAGCGAACACTCGGGAATCCCCGACATGCTTGCCCACGACCGCATTCAGGTAAGGTCGAAACGGATCCTTAGTTCTTTGGAGCGAACTTGCACCTGGCACGAAGTGGTCCAGATATATCCCTCCATAATCCATATGCTGGCTGTGCCAGCGGTTGAACAACACAGGCATAACCGTGAGCCCATACTTGTGGGCGATGTCCAGCGCCGTCTCGAAGTTGTACTCGAAGCGGCCGTAGTCGCGCATGAACGCATCCCAACTCAACCACAGCCGGATCGCAGTCATTCCGGGAAAGTATTTCTTTCCACGTGCCAGCTCCACGGACATCAGACTGCCGTCAAACTGCCTCCAAATTTCCAAACCGTTGCTTCCCCAACTGGGTTGGTAATTGAATCCCCGGACGCTGCTGTATTTCTGGTTCCGCAACGCGAGCGGCTGCGCCGCGCCTTGCTGGCTGACGGTCGGCAACCCCACCATACATGCGAAGTCTCTCCTCGATATGGACTCCATTCCCGCTCCTTGCATCCACATGTCCGCCAACAGCCGACTAGTAGTTCACGCCAATCGGCCGCGGCCAGCGAATCTCCACACCCTGTGACTGTACGAGGCGCTGGAAGTCCTCCAAGAGTGCCGGCTTATTGCGCACTTGCCGGGGTGTCGCTTTCTTTTCGAGACAATAGGCAGCCAGCATGCCGCTAGACTCGCCCACATTCCATTCAACCGGGTGAAGGCGATAACAACCGTTGGTAATGTGCGTGACGCCAAGATTCTTGCCGGACGCGAGAAGGTTCTCAACCCTGACAGGTATCAGTGATCCCATCGGGATCTCGAACGGCAAGGAACTGATCCCTATCCCGGTGTCCCCTCCGGTCGAGTCATGCCGATCCATGCCATACAGGCCGATACCGACCGAATCGAAGAAGCTCTCCGCGGCCAGATTCCGCCGTGCCACCCCGGTCGCTTGCATCCTGGCTTCCACGCCCACGTGATGCTCCAGGACCGTGAATTCAGCCTTAATGCGTCGCGACTCGCGAATGTAAGGATACTTGGCAAGGCCGTCCCGAGTTCCGGCGATGTCGCCCCTGGGACGGAGCCCCGGCCATCCCTTGCCGCCATCCTCCCGGACAGCCTCCGTCTGAAGCCAATAGAGCAATGACAAGCTCAATTGCCTGGCACGCGCCAGATTCCTCTTGGCCTCCTGCTCACTTACCTCGATGATGTTCCCGTGCCAGAAGTCGTTCTTGTCCCAATTGATGAGGCAAACGTCGCCCCTGAAAGTGCCTGGCTCGAAATTGCGGCGGTCGATCATTCTGCGGTACAGCCACCCTTGCATCGGCTGGCAATCGCCTTTCACTGGGTTGAAGCAGCCCGTTGGGGGAAGGCGAGGAGGACTGTCGAAACTAAAATCAAGTCTGTAAGTTCGCTTTGGCTTCGTCAACGCCCAGCGATACATTGGCTCCGGCGACTCGTATTCGCGCCACAGATCGTATTCCGCGGGCTTCTCGATGGTATGGTTTTCTCCCTCGACATGATCGATCACGAAACACCACGTGAGGCATTGAATGTTGAGGGGCTGTGGTTCGGGAGGGGCGTGCAGCTCACCAGTCTGTGCCTTTGATTCAGCTCCTGTGACATATTCGGTGCCGCTCATCGGGAGCAGATCTCCCAATTCGGTCGCGTCGAGGAAGATGGGGGCCGAAAGATCGATTTCCCGGCCGTCTCGCAAGTCGCGCACCCGGACCGCTTCTATCCGGTCTCGATTCGCTGTTGCGGCGATCGACTTATGTTCGGTCAGCAACGTTATTCGGGATCCGCTCATGTAAGGCGCCAACATGGCTTCGAGCGCAGCCAACCCCACTTTCGGCTCGAAGCAGAGATGTGACACCCTGCATCCGCCAGGATTGAGGTTCCACCGCCCTCTGGCCTCATTCGTCAGCGGATAGTATCTGCGGTAGTACTCGCGGATCTCTGTGCGGAACTGCCTGTAGGACCTCGTAGCACCGAACTGCTCGATGTATCGATGCTCATCGGGCGGTACCGCTTGTGAAGTGAACTGCCCCCCGATCCAATCGGTTTCCTCGGTCATGATTACGCGGCGACCGTTGCGAGCGGCAGCCATGGCCGCCGCGCATCCGCCCACGCCTCCCCCGATGATCACGACGTCCGCCTTCATTTCTCTCGTTGCTCTTCGGGTCTTGGCTGTCGGCACACCAACCTGGTTTTGCAGTACCGACATGCCGGCTCCCGCGCTGGCCAAGAATTCCCTTCGGTCCATGACTTCACCTCCCGGATTTGCTAATAGGCGATCTACTTGATTGCCGGCCTGGCCCACGGCGCGCGGCGTCTGGCCGGCGAGGACTGCTGGTTCCGCCGGATGGCCGCCAGACCCCTGGCCTGGAACTCCGCGCCAAGCTCAAATACCGCACCCTCCATGAGCAACTGCTTCTGCAACTCGGCGACGTTCACATCCTGCACGGCCGAACCGCTCTTGACGGCGATCGCCGCAGCCACTCCGGACGCGTGCCCCAGGATCATGTACTGCGGCTCCATGCGCAGGCTCGAGTACGCGATGTGGCTGGCCGAGAAACAGACCGGCACCAGCAGGTTCGTCGGCCTCGTTCTTCTTTGGGAGCAGCACGCGGTAGGGAATCTGGTACGGCTGCACCGGCACCTGCACGTCGCCCTCGTTCTGCGACGAAGCCGCTTGTCGTTTACGAAGCGCTGCACGTTGTGCGAGTCCGAGTTGTAGCTGCCCATGCCGATGGCATCGGGCTTGGTGCGCTCGGTCTGGAGGTCCTTCTGTGTGGCGACGAACTCGCCCACCATGCGGCGCGCTTCGCGGATGTAGAGCTGGTTGGGCCAGTGACCGGTGTCGGTGAACTCGTCCTTCGCCAGGCCCCACTGCGCGGACCTCCTCCTGGAGCGCGCTTCGGCACCCGCGGGTCGTTGGCCAGGAAGTAGTAGAAGCCCTTCTGGTAGTCCTCGTGATCCTTCCAGATGCTGCGCTCGCTCGCGCATAGTTGCCGTCCGGGTAGCCGTAGTTCTTGCCGATGTAGTCGGTGGAGAAGCCACCGCGGTTGTTGAGGTCGGCCTTGCTGTTCGGGAATCACGCGCAACAGGCTCACTTCGTTGAACGTGAGGGGCCTTCCCATGCAGCTGCGTCATCGCCGGCAGGTAGCGCGCCAGCAGTTCGTAGCGCCTCGGGTCGTAGTCTTCGCGGCTTCGGCCACGGGAGGCGGTTGGCCGGATCATTGCGAGGCGATCACGCGGAAGTTGTAGGCCTGGATCCGCTTGTCGGCCGAGCCGGGCTCCCCGCGCGGCTCGGGCGAAATCTCGGGCAGCAGCGCGCCGTTCTCGTCGCGCGCCGGAATATCGACGGCAAACTGATGACTGGGGGTCTCGGCGCGCACGCCGGCGAGCGATTCGCCGTACTGCGCGCTGCTTTCGCGGCCGAACGTGTAGCTCACCTTCGCCTGCGCCATGAGGTCGCCCTCATAGCGTGCAATCGGCGAAGATCTTCGCCCGCGTGGTGGAGCCGTTCTCGGCAGTGATCTCCACGATGCGCACGCCCTCTTTGCGCACGCCGGTCTTCTTCACGGAGGCGATGCCTTGCAGCAGCACGTCACGCCCGCCTCGTTGAGCATGTTCCGCATGATCGCCTCGGCCACTTTGGGCTCGGGCATCCAGGCGATCTCCTGCAGGTGCCGATCGAGCTGGTAGTGCCTGCCGGCGCGCCAGTAGAACTCGAGCGAGAGCCCGCCGATCACTTCGCGCTTGCCGACGTCGGTGCCGGACAGCCCGCCGCTCACCATGCCGCCGATGTGTTTGCCGGGATTCGAGCAGAGCCGTTCTCAGCCCGTTCCGGGCGCCCGCGACGGCGGTCATAACGCCGCCGGCGGTGCCGCCATAGACGACTAGATCGAATTCCCGCTGTGCGGCGGCGGAAGCCGCCACCAACAACACAAGTGCCAGTATTCTCATCGCAAATCCTTCCCCGCGCCGTCCCGCGCCGGCCACACGACTCGTCTGTAATTTCTCTTGCCGCCGGCTTCGATCACCGCCCGGTAATTCGGAATCGTTCCAAGAAACCATTCTTTGGGCCGTAGCGCTTCCCGTTCCGCCAGTTCCACAACTTTCTCCTGCGGAATGTCGATGGTGTACAGCATCTCGTCGGCGATGTTCACCATGAGACCGTGGTACTCCTTGATGCTCCAATGTTCCCAAGGAATCTGGGGCAGGATGCGCGTCCAATAGTAAGTGCTTTCATCCCGGGCGTACTCGTGGTAGAAGCGCATGATCTCCGGAACCGGCGTCAGGATGAACGACGCGGCGGGGATCAGGCTCCGGGACTGGATCGTATTCAAGCTGTAGCCCCGGAATTCTACGGGTTCAGTG
This sequence comes from Terriglobales bacterium, assembly GCA_963745655.1. GTDB lineage: Bacteria > Acidobacteriota > Terriglobia > Bryobacterales > Bryobacteraceae > JAJFUV01. The sequence continues at coordinate 122,516 of CAVUYK010000015.1, forward strand.
TGGCGCCACGCCGCCGTCTCTTCCGCCTTCATTGCCGCTTCCGCCCAGGGTGCACTGATGAGCCACGGAACCTCTACGCGCGCCCACCTGTTACCGACGAACTGCGCGTAGAGCGACACTCCCTGCCGGGCCAGAAGATAAGCCGCGAAGTCCCGATCCGCTTCCTCCCCCCTTCTGGCTGCCATTCGCAGATAAGCGGCCATGCCCGCCAATCCGTGCGCCACCTCCTGGATGCCGTTGCCCAACCGCAACCCGTTCAGGACGTCCCACGGCGTGAAGAATGCCCAATCGGCGGTATTCGGCAGGATGTTGAAGAGGAGCTTGATGTCGGGCCAGTACTTCTCCACCAGCGACCAGTCACCCGTCGTATGGGCATACGCCCACAAAGCATATAGATGCGTGCCCGACCACGCCATGTTGTCGATTCCCAGGCGCGCGAGGGAAAGGTGATAGATGGGGATGATCAACGGTGTGTAGCGGTTCGACATCCGGACGTAGTTCCCGGGCTTCATCAGAGTGGTATCGATCTCGGCACGCATGGCGCGGGTCACCCGCTCGGCCAGCGGCTTGTCCAGGTGCGGAATGGCCAGCGTGAGATCGATCATGAAGGGGGTCACCGTTCCGGGTTGCGCCGTCGACCGGCTGCCCTCGCTGAGAAGTTCGGCCGCCCAGGGGTGCTGGTCAAGCCGGAACTGCTTCAGGATGCGTTCCGTTTCGGCGTTCAAGAGCGGCCGGAAGCGCCGTACGGCGGGATTCGTCTCGGAGATCCGCTCGACTGCGCGAACCTCATCACCCAGCCGGATCACGTCGTCAATCGCGTAACGCAGGTGGTCGCCGCGCGCGAATGTCAAACGGCCCTTGCATTGCCACCAGGTTGGCGGCTTCAATCGTCTGTCCGAACGAGACCGGAAACCGATATCGCGCCGCAAGGCTCAAGACGGGCGGGACAGGCGCGATGAGCGTTTCTTTCGTGCCCCATTCATCCACGGTTCTGATGTACTCGAAGCTCTCTTCGATGGCCACCCGGTGCCGGTCCCCGAACACCCGGTAGCTTTCCCGGCAGGCGATCGGGTAGGCGAGCAGGGCGCTCGACCAGAAGCGCACGTCGCGCAGCACGGAAGGCGGAGGAGTGGCGCGCCACGGCGCTGTCTCCTCCAGCGTCAGCATGCGCTGACCGTACAGCGGCATCACCCAAATCCGGCCCGCATTCTTGCCTTCCGGATATTCGAGCGTAAGCCCAGCCTCGGAGGTCAGCAAGGCCTGCGCCTTCTTCTCGCTAACCACTAGGTACGGCACGTCAAACTCGTCAAAGCCTGCCGCGCCGTGGAAGGAGAACAGCAACCAGTTTTCCGAGCGGTCCCGGAGGTCGACCCGCACTCCGGGGCGGAGATCCACGCTCCGGACCGTCCCTCCCGCCGCGAAGCGCCACCCGGGAGGGAGCACCGAGCCCGAACAGGCTCATCCCGGAGAACAGGGCCGCCCGCGAGTGACCGAGTTCGAGCAGAACGGCCGGGCTCAGGTTGTTCTCGTAAAACCGCATGCTCGCCGTCTTGCCCGCGGCCGGATAGTTGAACGTGTACCGGACGCCCGTCCAGGAAGCGCTCTCCACCTCCACGGATGCGGGCATGAGCCCGTGTTCCGGCCCGAAAAAGCCGAAGCTCCACAGCCCATCCATGCCTTCAAGGCTGCGGTAGCTGGTGATGGCGGTCATGTAGTCGGAAGACGCCAAGAGCCGGCGCGGCGGGTTCTTGTAGTTGTGCGAGAAGATCATGGGGCCGGGGAGGAAACGGGCCACCAAGGTGGAGTTCACCAGGTTGCCGTTGGCGTTTCCTTCCGTGAGGTCGTAGTCGAGCACGAAAGCGCCGGAGTTCTTCCGAAACCGATTCCCACCATAGTGGCCGATCGATTCGCGGTCTATGGAGCGCGGAGGCTCAGGGAACGTGACGCCGGCGAGTCCGGGGTCCCGAGTGAACGACGCCGCGGTCAAGGAAGACTCGACGCGGAGCGGGAGGACAACCTCCTGGATCTTCCGGCTTTGCGCCCGGCAGGTTATGCGGAGCTGATAACTCCCCGCAGGCAGGGACGGCAGCCGTACGGCGCGGAAACGGTGGATGGGGCCGTCCCGCTCGCTGGCCTCGAAAAATCCGGTGGCGAGCTGACGGCCTTGCCCTCCCAGCAGCACGTAAAGCACGGAGAACGGGCCCGGTTCGTCCAGTAGCGGAGTTACGGTGGGCTGCACGTTCACCGGTTCCCCTTCGCGATAGGTATTGAGGTGTTCGTGGGTGCTGACGTAGTGCAAAGGCGCGTCGGCGCCGCGCACCTTCCAGTCGGTGTCGATCCGGACCTGGGGGACCACCTCCGCCGTCAGCCGCACCGCGCGGTATGGACCCTTGTAAAGGCCTCCGAAGTCTCCCGTGTGGCATCTTATGGCTAGCAGATTTTCCGCTCCGTAACGCAGCAACGCCGCGGGAATGTGATGGACGGCGCGGATTACCGAGCTGGTAAAGAAAGGGTTCGTCAATCGAGGCGAGCCGAACCGGCCCGCCAGTCTGCCGTTGACGTGGATCAGTCCATAGGCGCTGACGGTACCGAGGTCCAAGGCCACCGGGCTGCCTTTCCAACTCTCGGGAACGGTGAATCGGACGCGGTACCAGCCGATCGGCCGAGCCGGATCCTGCTCCATCCAGGAACGGCCGACTTCGATCTTCTTCCAGTTCGAGTCGTCGTAGCCGGCTTGCGACCAGGCGGGATCGTCTCCGCCCCGGAAACGCCAGTCGAGCCGCGAGAGATCCATGGACTGGCCGCGTGACAGATCGAACCCCTCCAGGGAGATAAACTCGGTTGGAGAGGGCGGAGACGGTTGTTCAGCGGCCTCGCGTGAGCCAAGCACTTCGATCTCGGCGATGCGGACGGGCCCCTTCCCGCCAGCGTCGCTCACCACCAACCGCGCGCCCTGGATCCGGGCCTTCACCGGGAAATGCATGGAGCCAGGCATGATCCACGCCCCAGCTTGGGGAAGTTCCCGCCACACGCCGTTTTCCCTGATCTCCACCCGGTAGCTCTTCCAGCGCGGCTGGCCAGGATCGAGTAGCGGGTACAAAGACAACACCTCCGCTCTTCTTGGAGTGTCGAAGTCGATTTGAATCCAATGCGGAGAGGATCCCACGGCCGAAGTCCAACTTCCGGCATCGAGGTCCCCGTCGATGGCCTTCTCCGCGCCCACTGCCGGCGAAGCAGCACTACTTGCCGAGACGCGTCCCGAAGAACTGAAGTTGACCATCCCGGGCGGCAGGGTCACATCGACACGGACCGGATGCGTAGCTGCTGCGGCGATGCAAAGACTGGTTAGCAACAGAGCAAGACGCATGACTCACCTGTCTATTCCACCAGACGCTTGATGTTCAACAGCCCAGACCAGACTGTGGTATTCACGTCTGCCTGCAGCCTCAATCACGGCGCGAAAGTTCGGGATGTTTCCGACGTACCATGATTTCGAACGCCGCGCCTCGCTTTCCGCCACCTCAACCACCTTCTCGATAGGTATATCGATGGTGTAAAGCATCTCGTCCGCGATGTCTACCATCAGCCCTCGGAATGGCGGCAAACTCATGTGCTCCCACGGAATCTGAGGTAGGATTTTAGTCCAGTAGTAACGACTCTCCTCCCGGGCATAATCGTGGTAGAACCGCATGATCTCGGGCACCGGGGTGAGGATGAAGGACGTTGGCGGGATCAAGCTTCTGCACTGGATTGTGTTTACGCTGTAACCACGAAACTCAACCGGCTCGGTGTGATGCCATGCCGCCACCTCCTCGGCATGGATGGCGTCTTCGGCCCACGGCGCACTCGCCAGCCATGGCACCTCCTGGCGTGCCCAGCGGTTTCCCACAAACTGCGCGTACAGTGAGACTGCCTGGCGCGACATGAGGTAAGCAGCATAGTCTCTTTCCACTGTCTCGTTCTTTTGGGCCGCTATTCGCAGATAGGCTGCCGTGCCCGCCAGGGCGTGCGCCACTTCCTGAATACCGTTCCCGAGTCGAACTCCATTCAGGATGTCCCAGGATGTGAAGAACGCCCAGTCGGCCGTATTCGGCAGGACGTTGAACAGGAGGCGAATTGCGGGTCTGTATTTGTCCACCAGCGACCAATCACCCGTAGTGTGCGCGTACAACCACAGCACATACAACTGCGTGCTGGTCCAGGCCATGTCGTCGATGCCCAGCCGAGTGAGCGCGCCACGATACAGACCCACTGGCAACTTCAACGAGCGATTAACCATGGTCGCGTACCGGTCGGGCTTCATCACACAGCTATCGATTTCATCCCGCAGCGCGCGGCGAACTCGTTCGCGCAGTGGTTTATCGAGGTACGGAAGCGCCAACGTCAACTCAATCATGAAAGGACTGGCGGCTCCCGGCTCCGCCGCTGCCCGGCCTCCTTCGCTCAATGGCTTCGCAAACCATGGGTGTTGCTCGAGCCGGAATTGATCCAGGATCCGTTCCGTCTCGCGGTTTAGCAGTGAACGAAACCGCTCTGCTGTTCCACTATGGGCCGGTGCTGCCTGGATGGTCCTGACCTCATTGCCCAGTCGAAGAACATCATCTACGGCAAACCGGAGACGATTCCCGCGAACGAACGCCAAGGGCCCTTGAAGCGCCGACTGCAGTTGCAAGCTCGAGCTTCTGGGCGAAAAGAACCGGGAATCCGTATCGTGCCGCCAGTGCAACCACTGGCGGCGCGAGCGCAATGTGGATGGGTTGTGTGCCCCACTGATCGGCGGTCTCGAGATATTCGAAAACCTCATCGATCACTACGCGGTTCCGTTCTCCCAGGACACGGTAGTGCTCTCGGCAGGTCACCGGGTACGCCAGCAACGCGCCGGACCAGAAGCGGACATCTTGCAGCACCGCATTGGGCAGACTGTCGCGCCAGCCTTGGGTTTCCAGTAGCGTGACCAGACGCTGGCCGTAAAGCGGCATAAGCCAGATCCGGCCGGCAGGTTGCCCGCCGAAATCGAACTCTATCCCGGCCGTGGAGACGGCCAAGCTGCGGGCTTTCTTTTGGGTCACCACCAAGTAAGGGACATCAAACTCATCAAAACCCGGGGCGCCCGAAAAGTGGAACAGTATCCAATTCTCGGACCGCCCTTGTAAGTCGATGCGCGCCCCCTCCCGTAACCCCACGTTGCGGACGCGCCCGTGATCGGCGAAAGTTGCCTGAGAAGGGTGCCCGAGTCCAAACTGACCCATGCCCGAGAAGACCACTGCCCGTGAATGTTCCAGGTCGGCCAAAACCGCTGGGCTGAGGCTGTTTTCGTGGAAGCGCATCCGACTCCGCCGGCCTTCGATGGGATAATCCATCGAGTACTGAATCCCCGTCCAGGAGGAAGTTTCAACCTGGACAGCTTCCGGCATGAGCCCGTGCTCAGGCCCTACAAAGCCAAAGCTCCACAGACCATCGCGGCCTTCCAGCTCACGAAAGCTGGAGATCTCGGTCATGTAATCGCTCGCCGCCAGCAGCCGGCGAGGTGGATCCTTATAGTTGTTCGAGAAAATCAACGGTCCGGGGAGGAAGGACGTTACCAGCGTGCTATTCACAAGGTTCCCATTAGCGTTTCCATGGGAAAGATCGTAATCGAGGATGTGCTTGTCGCCGTCCTTACGGAAACGGTTACCCCCATAATGCCCGATCGACTCCCGGTCCAGGCTTCGGGGCGAATCGGGCACGGAGACCATTTCCAACGCGCGATCCAAGGGGAATACGCCGGCTGCCAGCCGGTCGTGGATCTGGAATGGAAGCACGGCCGACGATAACTCCCGACCGGCGTCTCGGCACACGACCCGGGCAACATACTTCCCTGGTCGCTCCACGGGCAGGCGTACGGAATGGAAATGGTAAATGCGCCCTTGGCGGCGTTCGCGCTCGAAGGATCCGGAAGTGACTAAGCGGCCGCGCGCATCGTGCACTTGATAGGACAACTCGAGACGGGAAGGCTCGTCGAACAGCGGCGTCGCTAGCGGCTTCAGTTTGACTGGCTCGCCCAACCGATAATTGTTCAGGTGCTCATGCGTACTGAGAAAGTGCAGCGGCGCGTCCACACCTCGAACCTTCCACTCCGCGTCGATCAGCACAATCGGCACCAGCTTCGCCGACAGACGCACGGCGCGATATGGTCCCTTGTATAACCCGCCAAATTCTCCGAGTTCGCAACGAATCGATAACGTGTTCACGCCGCCGTAGCGTAACGTTTCAGGAGGCAGGAATTTCACTGCCCGAACGACTTCAATCTTCGAAAACGGATTCGTCGAGGGTGAGGGACCGAAACGCCCCACCAGCGTACCATTCACGTGTACGAGGCCGCGCCAACCCAGATATCCAAGGTCGAGGGCGACAGGTCCCCCTTTCCACTCGCTCGGAAGCGTGAAGCTTGCGCGGTACCAGCCGATCGGCTGCGCCGGATCCTGCTCCAGCCAGGAACGGCCGACTTCGATCTTCTTCCAGTCCGAGTCGTCGTAGCCCGCTTGCGACCAGGCGGGATCGTCTCCGCGCCGGAAACGCCAGTCGAGCCGCGAGAGGTCCACGGACTGGCCGCGCGATAGATCGAACCCCTCCAGAGAGATAAACCCGGTTGTCGCGGGCCGCGGCGGTTGTTCGGCAGCCTCGCGTGGGCCAACCACTTCGATCTCGGCGATGCGGACGCGCCCCTTCCCGCCGGCGTCGCTCACCACCAGCCGCGCGCCCTGGATGCGGGCCTTCACGGGGAAATGCATGGAGGCAGGCATGATCCACGCCCCGGCTTGGGGAAGTTCCCGCCACCCGCCCTCCTCCTTGATCTCCACCCGGTAGCTCTTCCAGTGCGGCTGGCCAGGATCGAGGAGCGGGTACAAAGACAACACTTCCGTCCTTCTTGGAGTGTCGAAGTCGATTTGAATCCAGTGCGGAGACGGTCCCGCGGCCGAAGTCCAACTCCCGGCATCGAGGTCCCCGTCGATGGCTTTCTCCGCACCCGCTCCAGGCGAAGCGGCACTACTTGCCGAGACGCGTCCCGAAGAACTGAAGTTGACCATCCCGGGCGGTAGGGTCACATCGACACGGACCGGTTGCGTACCTGCCGCGACGATGCAGAGACTGGCTAGAAACAAGGGGAAACGCATGGCTCACCTGTAAGTTCTATGTGAAGGCGCCTCAGTCGCGAGTTGATAATGCACCGAGATCTCTTCTCGCCGTAGTATGCGGTTGAAGACTGCCACCTCGTCAATCTTGCCTTCGAAACTCTCTTGGGGGGCATGATGACCGCCGATGATGAACTCACTGGTGTGGCGCCTCGGCCAAACCTTGCCTTCGATTTCAGGCGCCGGCTCACCGTTCAAGTAGACCGATACGCGAGCCTTGTCGCGGACGAACACGAGATAATTCCAGGTCTTAAATGGTACCGGACGTATCCCTTCCAACACTTCGCCGTCCCGTGCAAACAGAAGTTTTCCAGTAGCACGCGCGGTGCCGCCAATGGCCAATTGATCGCCTCCGATCTCGAACAGGTATCCCGTGACGGGTCGGGCATCAGCCGGCATGCCGTTGTAAAACCACATTTCCACGCCGTAACGCTCACCGAGTCCAGGCAGCGCGGCCGTCATCCGACCGCCCGCGAAATGGGGCGCACGGTTGACTTGTGTTCCCGAGAACGCCGGCGATTGGGGGCCGTCGAGATAGAACGCGATCCCGTCTTCGAAAACGGCTCGGGTTCCATGACCGGTCGCATCGAATGCGGACGGCCCACTGAACTCGTTGCAGCGCCAATAAGCCAGTGGCTTGGCAGCGAAGACCGCCTTGGCATACGATCCATGGACGTCCGTCACGGCACGCCGTCGCCTATCCGAGGCCTTCTCCAGCAGGGAGAGCAACGTATCCAGGATTCTCGGCTCAGACTCCGCTTCGAGGGATGCCGTACGTGCCAACCAAGTCGTGTAGCCTCCCAGCTTGTGTTGCTCCGGAGGAGGGATGTAGCCTTCAGCGCCATTCGCCAGGCCGATGTTGAACGTCGGCGCCAGGGGACTTTGAGCCTTGAGCTTGAGACCCGTAATCCCGAACACCTCGTTGGGAATGGCCGTGATGCCCAGATCCCCGATCCGTATCGCTTGTAGCTTGAGCTCGCGCTCTGGTCCGGTTTCAACCAGCAGCAACTGCTCACGCGCATACACATCCTCCTTGCTACGAGGAGCATTCCCCATGCGCCCCACCACTTCCTTGGCCCATGCCAGTCGTTGCGGGCTCGGGACGCGACGAGAAAGCTTGAGCCTTGTTTCACACATATCGAGGGGCACCCAGTCGTGGTAGCCAATCGACCGGTACGCTTTGAGTGCAATGGCTGCCAGCGCGGACGCGTACGCTTGAGGTGTAATCTGCCTCTTGGGCTGGCTGTAGTCCATCCACATCAGATCTCCGCTGGTGCCTTGCGACATCATCGCTACAAATGAGTGATCTCCCTCCGGAACACCGATCAGCCTCCCCATGGTTTCGGCAAAGAACCCATAGTAGTCAGAGGACACCGCGTCCTTATAGTCGGGACCTCCGACAAAGTGCATCGAGTAGTTAGCCAGGAGGGCGATCGGTCTGCCGTCTGGAGATTGGAAAGAGAGCATCGACAGTTGCGGATCGATGGGACCCGTCGGGCCTATGAAGTCGGGGTTCTGATAACCCGGGTGCTGCGTTGCCCGTATGGTCAGATCTCCAAAGGGATCCCGACGGATTCGGTCGGACCTGAGTATCCAACGGCGACAGTTCGTATACTCTGGGGCTTCTGCCACCGCCCAACCCACGCGTACCGGCGCCAGGTTCCTAACGGCTCCCTCAATTGCCTTGACCAGCGACGCCTCGAAGAGCTGCATGTAGTCACGATTCTCAACCGTGCCAAGCGCCCCCATCACGGAGGGCACCATGTGCGAATGAGTCGCCGAGATCAGCATCTGTTCTGGAGGTACACCGGTCGACTTGGAGGCAGCCTCCTTCACTCTGTCAATCAGATCGCGGGGCATCATGAGCGTGTCGGCCACGACGATCACGACGCGATGGCTCCCATCATCCAGGGCTAGGGCGCGCGCGTGCAATGGCGCGGCCACACGAACGGCAGCTCGCGGCAGCAACTCGCCAACCAGATTGATCGGGAACGTGCGGGGGGTGATGTCGACTATATGAGCACCGGCGCGGAAGGTCTTAACGCCCATGCCCGCCTGGAGTGGGAGCATCAACCAGACCCAAGTCGCGATCGGCACTAAGGCGCGCTTCACGTCCGCACCTCCTGTGCCAGCGCCACCCGGCCAGTCATGTTAGCTTCCACGGCTTGCGCATTGGCCGGGACATCAATTCCCGTGCCCCATCGTCACCCACGATGGTTTCCTTCACCGAATCCCAGTGGATTCTTCGCCCTGTGCGAATACTGATGTTCGAGAGATGGCTAATAGTGTCAGAGCGAACCGCGCTCTCGATGAGGCCGACAGGGTCCTTGCGCGTCTTCACGGCGTCAATCCAACTCAGTTGATGGGATTCGCTCCGCTGCAAGTGAATCTCATTTGGGCCAATGACGGATGTCAACAACGAGGCTGGATGCATCTCCACCCTCGCGTAACTGAGCGACACCCAACCGTCCGTCCCGACGAAGATCGCGGCGTTTCGATGCCGGACATTGCGCGTGCCGGGTATTTCCGGGTGCTTGGCATACGTGTTGAAATCCATGTAGCGCAGGGGAAGGCCGTTGGTGAAACGGCAACGCACGTCCCACTCGATGACGCAGTTGAAAAGGCCGACTTCCGCGATCCTCCCCACACCTTCATAGGAAGCGGGAATACCCAGTCCGGAGTTGTCGGCCCACCACTGTACCTGATCCAGCGGATGCGCTCCCCAGTTTCCAATGAATCCGAGGCTGTAGTCGTAGATGTGGTAGATGCCGTTCTGCGTCCCGTCAACCAGACAGCGGTCGTGGCAGAAAGGAGCCTTGGGCGCCGGCCCGAGCCACAGATCGTAGTCGAACCCTGGAGGAACCGGAAGCACTGGTGTAGCCGCCCCGCCTGATGACGAGGGCGGAGCGACAACGTAAATGGCCTCCACTTTTCCGATACGCCCGTTCAGCACCAACTCCACAGCGTGGCGCGCCTCGGCGGTGGAACGGCGCTCGGCCCCATATTGGAAGATACGTTTGTTTCCCCGCACGGTTTTACGCGCCGCAAGGTCCTGCTCGATGCTGACGCCGAGCGGCTTCTCCGTGTGCATATCCTTGCCCGCTCTCGCCGCCGCTATTGTAATCGGAACGTGCCAGTGGTCTGGAGTCGCGATGTGGACGGCGTCGATATCCTTGCGCCGCAGGACATCACGGAAATCGTTGTAGATGTCGATGCCCCGGTGGGCACCGCTTTGCCGGCGCTCCCCGTAGATCTTCTGGAAAATATTCTGGGCGTCGATCCGGCGGTCCTCGCGAGGATCACATACTGCCACGATTTGGCAGTCGTCGGATTCCGTGTAAATCTTGCTCTCAAAGACGCCGCGCCCGCCACAACCAATCAGTGCCAGCGTGATCTTGTTGCTGGGGCTCCCTCTCCCGCGCCCCAACGCGGTGGCGGGAATCACCTGGAACCCACTCAGTAGCCCGACGCCAGCGCTCAGAATGTTGCGGCGTGTTCGCCGCGCCCCACACTTGAACGATCCGTCCATTGATCTGTACTCCTGAACTCATGTTACTGCGACGGGTCGGCTTGCCCACTGTTGAGGCCAAGGATCGCGCTTCCGAGAACGATTGACGGAAATCAAGCGTTCTCGGAAGCGCGGACGAGACCGCTACCAGGTCGCCCTCAACGCCAACTGCACCTGCCGCGGGGCATTCCCCTGCGAGCTGATGACGCCGAAAGCCGATGTGTTGAACGTGGTGTTCGGAAGCCCGAACAGTACCGAGTTGGTCAGATTGAACGCCTCGCCACGCAGTTGCAGGCGCACTTTCTCGCCCAGAGAGAAGGACTTGAATAGGGATAAATCCAGATTCCGCAGACCATCCCCACGCAGATCAGACAGCAGCCGTGGGACGTCCCCAAACTCGAAGGAACGCGAGAGGCGGAAGGCCGCTGGGTTGATGTATCCCTGCGCGCTGGATACACCGCCTAATCGGCTGCGGATCTCACCGGAAGTTGCGGCGACCTGCCCCGCCACTCGGCTTGCGCGCGGTCCAGCGTAAGCCGGCTGCCCCGATACGCCTATCGCTAACGGATATCCTCCTTGAATCGTGAGCATGCCGTTGACTTGCCAGCCTCCCAGGAATCCGTTCGTCAACCAGTGGGTGTGGCTCCCGAAACGGCGCCCCCGTCCGAAGGGGATCTCCCAAACCGCGCTAGTGGCCAATCGTTGCGGCAGGTCGCCCGGCAGCACCGATCGTTCGTTGTGAATGTCGTAGCTGTTCTGGTATCCGATGTCCCCCGCACCGGTAGCAAACGCCGAATCAATAAAGCCCGTGACGCTGTTGTTCACGTTCCCGATGTTTTTCGAGATTGTGTAAGCCAGGATGGCCGTCAATCCACTCGCCATGCGCTTCTGCGCACGCAGTTGGAAGGAGTTATAGGTTGAGTTGCCCGCCGATAGCGATATGCTCGCACCCGTGTACTGCGGATACGGCCTGAGCAGGCCAGCACGCTGGATGGTCTGGTTGCTCAATGTACCCGTCTTGATGATGCCATAGAATGGGTTGCTTACCAGCGTGGCCAGTTCGGCCACACGGGCAGAATCGCCAACCGTGCCATACAGCGATGGTGGAAACTGGGTCAACGACAACCCGATGGGCAGTTTCACGCCGTGGCTGCCCGCATAGGCCACGTCAACCAGAAGATTGCCCGGCAGTTCCTTCTGGATATTGAAGTTCCATTGCTGCACATACGCGGATGGATAGTCTTGCGACCATCCTCCGACCGAGAGCCCCAGATTGGTGAGCAGGCCTCCAGCCGGCCCCAGCGGCTGGACGAGGCCGGTGGGAAAAGGATTGGAGAGGCTCCCCACTGGAGTGACCCCATCAATCGTCGAGACGAACGCCGTCGTCTGGGAGAAGCCCGGATCACCGATACTGTAGATCCTGTACAGCCCCGGCAGGTAGTTGAGACCGTACGCGCCGCGAAACACCAGCGAGTTGCCGGCTCGATACGCGAAACCCACACGCGGCCCGAAGTTGTTGGCGTCGGCGTTCCAGCGCTGGCGCGGATTGCCATCCACTCCCGCATATCGCATCGCCCCCAACAGGGGCAGCCCCGTCTGTTGCGCCAGAGGACTGGTCGTATACGGATCGAAACGCGCGAACCGATTGTCCCGCTCCGTCGGCCCGAATTCTATCTCGTACCGTAAACCGAGATTCAGAGTGAGCCGCGGGGTGATTTTCCAGTCGTCCTGCAAATACCAGGCCGAATACGGCATCTGCATCGTCAGCCCGCCATTGATCGTCACGCTCCCGCTGGTCGGTAGGCCTAACAAGTAGCTCGCAAACGACAGGTAGGGTGAAACATTGGAGGGCACTGATGCACGCGGGTCCGGCCCGCTCGTGAATGTTGTCCCATAGCTGAACGCCCCCCCTGGAGAACTCAGCCCCGTCCGGTTCTCGCGGGACAGCCGCCCTTCCCACCCGGCTTTCAGAATGTGGTTGGATCGCACTGCCGTCAGGCTGGCCACCAACGAGTGTGTGTAGTGAGCCCACAACGGAGCACTCTGCCCCCCGGACCCCGGTCCGTACATGCCAGTCCAACTCTGCGTGGGAAGCATCACCCCCTGCAATTGACTTACATAGGAGGCTGGAAACCCCATGCTTATCAGATCTTGGCTGCTCAGTGTTCCGTACGAGGTGTTCCACCGGTAGTTGGTTTGCCACGCGAGCCCGTAGCGGAAGTTCGCTACCAAGGTGGGGCTGATCGTGGCCACGTTGTCCAGAACGAAGGTCCTGCCCGTCACGTATTGCACATACGACGACGAGCCGATGTTATTCCAGTACTCCGGCTCGGCGTGGTCGTTGTCCTGTATCGCGAAACGGGCGAAGCTTCGGAAGTTTGGACTGAACTGATGGTCCAGGCGGACGCTGCCCTGCCAATCATCATCCCGGCCTGTCGCAAACGCATCATAGTTGCTCACGATTCCCGTGCGCTGCGGCGTGGGAACATAAGCCAGCAGCTTCAGCGCGATCGGGTTCATCCGGCTGGTGGGAATTTGACGGTTACCAAACGGCGAGCGAAGGTACTGGCCGGGCCGGTTAGGATCGGGCGCAGTCGTGCCGGGATCGTAAATGTCTGACGGAGCCTCCGCAAAATTGCCGCCGCGCATGGCCGTGCTCGGCTCGCTATAGACTGTGTAAAAGCTCCGCCGCAAACGAATGCGCTCGAAACCGCCGAAGAAGAACGTCTTGTTCCGCCCATCATACACCTTAGGCAGAAGCACGGGACCGCCCAGCGAGAAGCCATACTGGCTGTAGCGCAACGGAGGGCGCAGATCCTGTCGACCGGGCAGCGGCTTTGCGCCGGTCCGATTCGCGAAGAAGTTGTTTGAGTCAAGTTGCTCATTGCGCACATACCAGAACGCCGATCCATGCACTGCATTGGTGCCGGACTTGCTCACAAAGTTGATGATCGCCCCGCTGGTGTATCCGAATTCGGCTTGAGCAGAGTTCGTCTGCACCTTGAACTCCTCCACGCCCTCCACAGACGGGGTGGCGGCCGGCTGGCCCTGGCAACAAACCACGATGGACACCCCATCCAATAGCATCGAGTTGTAGCCCGTCAAGCCACCGTCGCTCGAAAAGTTGTTGGCCGCGGCGGCGATCAGCGCCGAACGCTGCGTGGCCACCCCCACACCGAACGTGCTCATGGGCGTGATTCCGGGCGCCAGCCCGGCGAGGGCAAAAGGATTGCGCCCATTTAAGGGCAGATTCAGCACCTGCTGGCTCCCCACCACCTGGCCGAGAGACGAACTGTCTCCTTCAAGCATGATGGCCTGTCCGGATACCGTAACGCTTTCCGTCACGGCGCCTAGTTCCAGGCCGGCGTCCACCCGGGCGCGCTGGTCTACCGCCAAAGCGAACTCACGCACGTACTTCTTGAATCCTTGCATCTGGACCTCCACCCGGTATTGGCTGGGTGGGAGGAGAGGGATCAGGTACGAGCCGGAGACGTCTGTTGTGACGTTCCATTCCCGGCTCGTGCCCACATCGGTTAACTTCACGGCGGCTCCGCTAATGGCGCCACCGTTAGCGTCGGTAACAGTACCCACTAGCGAACCCGTCGACGTTTGGGCAGCCACTATGGCTGCCAGGATGAGAGCTATACTGATTGCTCGTATCGTTCGTGACATCGCTTGTCTCCTACTGGAGCGTCAAAACCGCTTTGATGACGCCGTCCGTCTTCTCGCGAACTAGTTGATAAGCCTGCGGAGCACTTTCGAGCGGGAATCGATGTGTGATCAGGATGTCCAGCCGCAGCTTGCGCTGAGACACCAAGTCGATCATGTCTTCCCAACCCATACGGTCCGAGAGAGCCCCAAAAACTGCCAAATTCTTCAGAACGATCTGGTTCAGATCAAAGTGTGAGAGAACACCGGGGTAAACGCCGTAAAACAGTACGCGACCCCCTGGCGCCACTACCGCGATAGCCTGCGCCGCGCTGGACTCAGTTCCCGCACAATCCGCCGCCAAATCTGCTCCATGCCCGTTGCCTTCCGCCCTTAGACGTTCGGCCAGCTCGACCTCCGGCAGGCAAACATCAGCCAGTCTCAAAGTCTCCGCCTTCGCCAGGCGGGACCTCGATTTCCCGCTGAGGATTACCCGACGCGCACCCATGATTCGCAGCACCTGGCAGGCAACCATTCCGGCCGGACCGTCTCCGATGACCACCGCGAGATCACCAGCGCGGACTCCACATTTCTGCAGCGCCGCCCAGACTTCCATGTCCAGAATGGCGCCCTCTTCATAGCTGATCTGGTCTGGCAATCGATACAGATTCGCTTCAGGCACTATTACGAAGTCCTGACATCCCCCGTCGCGTGTGATCCCCATCTCGTCTCCGCGCTCGCAGAATTGGCGGCTCCGGCGTCGACAGAAGAAGCAGTCACCGCATCCAATGACCTGATCGACGGTAACCCGTTCGCCAGGATGGACTTGCGTGACACCCGCTCCAACCGCGTCCACCTCGCCCGCAATCTCGTGACCTAAGACGAGCGGAGGGCGGCGAGCAGCAGCCAAAGTTCCGTCAAGGATGTGGATGTCGGTACCGCAAACCCCGACAGCTTTCACGCGGACGCGGGCTTCTCCTGGGGAGGGAGACGGGAGAGCGCCATCCGAGTCACTCAGCGAGAACTTCGCACCGCCGTGCCAAGTCAGTCTCCTCACGGAAAACCACCCACCAAGCAGTATACGGGCGTGTCCTTGCGTCCGTCAAGAACTTTTTTATGGATTTGTGCTAAGAATCGTTTGCTACGGCTAATAGTTCTGACAAATGCGCATAGGTCGCCGTAATCATCGAATTTTCTTTACAGAACAACTGAAGATATGATAAATATTTGTATTAACGATGCCGAGAGCGATTCGACCGGACTCCCGCTGGCACCGAGTGCTTGGCCTGACCCACCGCTCAGGTCAGATTTCCCGTTCGGAGTTGGTCCAAGCCACCGGATACAGCGCATTCTTAATATCTACTGCCTGCGAGGAACTGCTGAACAGTGATTACTTGGTTGAGATGGGCTCCGGCAGTTCCACGGGAGGGAGGCCGCCCACTCTGCTGTCGATCAATGCCAATCGAGGCAAGCTCGTTGGCATACAAATGGGGACCATCAACACGCGGATTGCGGTCACGGACCTTTGCGGCAATCTTCTGTGTTATGAAAAGGTTCCGAGCCTCGCGCGGGACGGCCCCGAGGTTGCTTTCCCGCACCTGTTCTCAGTCGTCGGGAAACTGTTGGATTCCCCCCACGTTCCCCGATCCCCCTTACTCGGCGTGGGGGTCGGCATTTCCGGGATCCTCGACCGAAATAGTGGAACCACGCTGTCCTGGCCTAAGATCCCGCAGTGGGCGAATGTGCCGGTCAAGAAAAAGTTGGAAGACCACTTTCAGGTATTGGTTGAGGTGGAGGACAGCCCACGAACCATGGCCATGTCGGAACAACGATACGGGGTGGCAATCGAGGCGCCCGACTTCATCTATGTGCTGATCGGTGCCGGCGTTGGCGCCGCCTTGTTCCTGGACGGACGATTGTACTGCGGTACCGGAGGATTTGCAGGTGAGTTCGGCCACACGACGGTGGATGAGGCCGGCCCATTATGCTCTTGCGGCAACCGCGGTTGCCTCGAGGCGCAGATCTCCGCTTCGGCGCTTATTCGCCGCGCCCAGAGTGCCGTGGCGCAAGGCCTGACCCCCATCCTGTGGCATCTTTGCGAAGGGGATGTCGAGAAGGTCTCGATCGAATTGATAGCGCAGGCGGCGAAGGACCGGGACCGTTTTTCAATCAACCTGCTCCACGAGGCGGGAACCTATCTGGGGACAGGCTTAGTCGGCCTCGTCAACTTATTGAACCCCTGTCTGATTGTGGTCGGAGGTGGGCTCGCTGCGGCTGCTGGCTGCCTGATGCTGCCGGTTGTCGAGCAGGTTCTCAATCAGCGAGCGCTGGTGCAGGCGGCCGGTCAAGTCACAATCCGACTGTCAGCTCTCGAAGAATCGGATTGGCCGCGTGGTGCGGCACTGCTGGTAGCCGAGCAGGTCCTCGACAACATCGCAGGTGAGTTTCTGCTGGCATCGCAATCGAAGGCCGGGTGACTATGGCTCTCTGGCCGATCTGCGCTCTCGCATTGCTCCAAGCCGGGTCGGCTGTCATCGATACCCGACCGCAAGATATCGGGTTCATTGCCCGAATTGACGGCTCCGTACAGCACTACGTGCTCCTGCTGCCCACGAATTATTGTGCTTCTGAGCAGCACGACTTGCTGATCGCACTGCACGGTCACGGGTCGGATCGTTGGCAATTCCTGAAACCCTCCCGGGACGAGACGCGCGCGGTACTGGACACGGCTGACAAGTTTGGGATGATCCTCGTGTCTCCCGACTATCGCGCCAAGACTTCCTGGATGGGGCCGGCCGCCGAAGCTGACGTTATGCAGATCATTGGTGAGGTCAAGGGCCGCTTCCGCACGCGGCGAGTACTGGTATGTGGAGGTTCCATGGGCGGCAGTGCCGCCTTGACCTTCGCGGTGCTCCACCCGGATATCGTGGATGGCGTCTTCTCAATGAACGGAACAGCGAATCACCTCGAATACGAAAATTTCCAGGATGCGATCTCGGCCTCCTTCGGCGGACGAAAGAAAGATATCCCCGAGGAGTACAAGAAACGTAGCGCCGAATACTGGCCGGAACGGCTCTCCATGCCGATTGCGATCACTGCAGGGGGACAGGACCGCTCGGTTCCGCCCCAGAGCGTGTTACGCCTCGGAGAGGTCTTGCGCAAAATCGGTCGAAAAGTGCTTATCGTCTATCGCCCGGAGATGGGGCACACGACGACATACGCAGACGCCGTTGCGGCACTCGAGTGGCTGATCGGAGCCACCCGGGATACAGGCTCCTCCGATCACACTAAAAGGGAGGAAGGACGTCAATGAGAATTCTTGCAGTTGGGGCGCACCCGGACGACCTTGAAATTCAATGCGCCGGTACGCTGGCGAAGTATGCCGCTCGAGGCGATTCTGTCACCATGGCAGTGGCCACTAATGGAGAGGTTGGTTCCGCCACATTGCCGAAGGAGGAGATCGCTGCGATCCGCGAGGCTGAGGCTCAAGCTTCGGCCACGACGATTGGAGCGGACTTCATTTGGATCGACTACCCGGATGAATTCCTCTTTTCGACGGCGGAGGTGCGGCTCCGCTTCCTCGATGTTGTCCGACAGGCTCGTCCGGATGTGATTCTCACTCATTCGCCCTCGGACTATCACCCCGATCACCTTACCACAGGCCAAGTTCTTTGGGACATCCGGGTCATGACTACGGTCCCGAACATCCGCACCAATAATCCGCCGTGTGACCGCATCCCTGAGATCTTCTACTTTGACACGCTCGCCGGCATCAACTTCTCTCCGCAGCACTATGTGGATATCTCTGGCTGCTTCGAGCTCAAAAAGCGGATGCTCGCATGCCACAAGAGCCAGGGTGCATGGTTGGAGAACCAGTACGGTATGAGCTACCTGGAATTCATCGAGTACACGAGTCGGTACCGGGGCCTGCAGTGCGGTGTGCCTTACGCGGAGTGCTTCCAATCCTCACCGACTTGGCCCAAGTGGTGTAGACCCTCATTGCTCCCGCTAGAGCCCTCCACCTGATGGCCTCCGGGATCATTGTGGTACTCTCGGCGGCCGGGATTGAAAGCTATCCTGGCATCAGATTCGAAGTAAGCAGGCGCAGAATGTCGGACAGGCCATCGCACTTCTCATGCGTTCACAATACAATCTCGCAAGGACGAGTATGCTCCGCAGAACTTTCCTCGGAACTCCAGCGCTAGCCACGACGGCGGCTCAAGACCGCAAGCCGCCGGCACGACGGCACCGCGTCGCGGCAATCACAACCGTTTATACCCCACTTTCCCACGCCGACGTCTTTCTGAATCGCGTGCTGGAAGGATACCGGCTCGAACACATCAGCCATCGGCCGCGTTTGGAACTGGCGTCTCTGTATGTGGATCAGACACCTGCAAACAGTATGGCCGCCGAACTCGCGGAGGAGTTCGGTTTCCGCATTTATCCGACCATCCCGGAAGCATTGCGATGCGGAGGCGCAAAGATCGCCGTCGACGGTGTGGCAATCATCGGAGAGCATGGAACCTATCCGTTAAACGATCGCGGGCAGCGCCTCTACCCGCGGCGGGAGTTCTTTGAGCAGGTTGTCCATGTCATGCAGCAGGATGGGCGGTCGGCCCCGATATTCGTGGACAAGCACCTCTCCTACTCTTGGGAGAACGCCAAATGGATGTACAACACCGCGCGAGAGATGAGGATTCCGCTGATGGCCGGTTCGACGGTCTCGCTCACTCGCCGCGTTCCTCCTCTGGAACTTCCCGCCGGCACGAAATTGTCCGAGGCGCTCGTCGCCGGCTTCGGTGAGACCGACGCCTACGGGTTTCATGCCATCGAGGCGCTTCAGGCCATTGTCGAGCGACGCGATGGCTGCGAGACGGGCGTCTCGTCGGTACAGGCCATCCGAGGCCAGAAGGTGTGGGAACTTGGCGAACGCGGCGTTTGGTCGAAGCAACTGCTCGATGCTGCGCTCGCCCGGACGCCCACACGGGTCGCCGGCGACCCCGCAAAGCTGGTAGTGGAACCGGTGCTGTTTTTGATCAACTACCGCGACGGGCTGAAAGGACGCATCCTCATATGCAACGGCCTGCTGCGTAGCTGGGTGTTTGCGGCATTCCCATCTTCCGGCAGGCCGATGCTTTCGACTGACTGCCGCATTTCTTTCTCGCTCCACACCCACTGGGGATACATGGTGCGTAACTTCGAGAACCTGGTGCTTGAGCATAAGCAGCCAAACCCCGTAGAGAGGACTTTGCTCACCACTGGGATCCTGGCAAATCTATTCAAATCGCTTGCCGAAGGGGGCGCGGAGATCCGGACACCTGCTTTGGAGGAGATACGCTATCGTGTCTAGTACATTCGCGGTTTATGCGTTGGCGCTCCTAAGCTCGGCGGGCCTTGCCCAGCCGCCCGCCTACACGGTGGTGGACGTGCAAAGTGTCCGTGCCGAGGGTGATCCCGCGGAATGGGTGCGGACAGTACGACGGCCAGAAAAGCTGGTTGAATATACCTGCGATGTTCTTGTGGCCGGCGCCGGAATGGGCGGCAGCGCCGCAGCCCTGCGTGCGGCCGACCGTGGTCACAGCGTGTGCCTCACCGAGGAGACCGATTGGATTGGTGGCCAGGCGACCGCGGGCGGTGTTTCGGCGCTTGACGAGAACCGGTTCATCGAACTGGCCGGAGGAACCCGCCGTTACCAGGAGTTTCGTCAACGCATCCGCCAGTATTATCGAGAGCACTACACCTTGAGCGAGATGGCCGCACGGCGGGAAGATTTCAACCCGGGTTCCTGCTACGTCTCGCCACTCTGCTTCGAGCCGAAGGTCGGCTTGACAGTCTTGGATGCCATGATCGCGCTCCGAGGCGACCGGATCCGTCTTTTTAAACGGACGCAAATCGTCGAGCTGGAGGTCAACTCAGGCGCGATTCGGTCCGCCGTGGCATATCGATTCGACCAGCGCGACTTGGTCCGTATCGTTGCCCGCTTCGTGCTCGATGCGACAGAACTGGGAGACCTCCTGCCGCTGGCCCGTGTCCCCTACGTGGTCGGAGCTGAGCCGCGAAGTGATACCGGCGAACCGCATGCATCCGAGTCTGCAAATGCCGCGTGTGTCCAGAGCTTCACCTATCCGTTCGCACTCGAGCATCGCCCTGGTGAAGCGCACCGCATTTCAAAACCGCCCGGTTACGAGGCCTTCCGCGACAGCCAGCGTTTCACGCTGCGGTTGAATTATCCGGCGGCACTTGGTTGGAAAGGCGACATACAATACACGATGTTCGGGGATGTTCCCCCGATCCCGAACAACCAGACGCCGGGACCGTTTTTCAGTTGGCGCCGCATGCTGGCGCGCGCAAATTTCGCCGGGCCGGACGCCCCCAGCGATCTCGCGCTGATCAACTGGCCGCGCCAGGATTACGCCCGGGAGTCGATCCTCGATCAGACACCTATCGAGATGGCGAAAATCCTCCAGCGTGCCAAGCGTGTCTCGCTCGCTTTCCTGTACTGGTTACAGAACGAGCTTCCGCGCGACGACGGCCATGGTAAGGGATACCCCGAATTGATGTTGCGATCGAACGTCATGGGGACTGTGGACGGATTGTCAAAGTACCCCTACATCCGTGAGTCACGAAGGATCCGCGGACAGAGCAGAGTGGTGGAACAGGATATCGTAGCCGAGTTTCAGAAAGGGGCACGCGCCCGCTGGTTTCATGATTCGGTTGGAACGGGTTTCTACATGGTGGACATCCACCCCTGTGGTGCCGGGGAACCTGCACGCATGATGATGCCTCGGCCCTTCCAGATCCCACTGGGAACGCTCCTCCCGCGCGGTATTTCCAACCTTCTGGCTGCAGGAAAGAACATCAGCGTAACTCACGTGACGAATGGTGCGTTCCGTCTCCACCCGGTTGAATGGAACGTGGGAGAAGCCGCCGCGGTGATCGCGAGTTTGGCGATCGCGCACGGAGGGTTACCGAAAGCGGTCGAGGTGCAGACCAACTTGGTGCGGGCGGGGGTGCCAATCGTTTGGTTTGACGATCTGCCGGTCACGCATCCCGCTTTCGCGGACATCCAACTTGCGGCCATCCGCGGCATGTACCCTCTTGGGCAGGATGATCTCCACGCTTCTCCGGGAGCGCCTGTCACGCGCAGTCAGGCGGCGCAGGCGCTGGTTACACTGTTCGGGTCGTCTTCCACACAGACCGAAAACCCGGTACTCGATGTGCCGGCTGGCCATCCGCATGCGGCTGCGATCCGCCTGGCAGTCGCCAAGGGCTGGATGGCGACCGATCACCGCAACTGGTTTCACCCTGATCTGCCCTTCTACTGGACCGATTTGCGGGAAGGCCGATTTCCGCGTGGTATCTCCATGATGCAGACGGTGCGCTCCGGACCGGTCCTGCGCGCGGAATTCGCACGCCGACTGACACGCGATGCGCTACCGTGACGGCACGCCGGAGGCAAGATCCGTGGTCTGATGGTTGTGACAATGACGGTGGGCCTATTCTTCTTGACCCACCGTCTTCTGACGGATCTTCCGCTCCAGTATCAATCCATTTTGGGCGGTAACCGCCTGATGGACTGAGGTTTGGCCGGCCGGACGACGAGGCTTCGCCTGACTACGTTCTATTTCTCAGGCAGGGAGACCTTGAGGGAGGCAAGGATCTTTTGTTGAGATTCGTCGGGCTTTGGCAGCCGCGTGACAGTTGTCTTCTCGTCAATCTCGTAGAGCAACAGGGACAGGCGGCTCAAGGCGGCTATGAGGTTGCTCCTGTCGGTCGGCCCTCACCGTAACGCTCAGAGCCTGCCTTGCGAGTGCAGTTCTTTTTGAACGCGCTGAAAACATGTAGCGGGAGATTGGACTCGATCGCGCGACGTCCAGCTTGAGAAATTGACTGTAGATTGAACAATAAGAACTTGGGCGTCTACCGTGTTGATTCTTGGCCTATAGAAACCATGTGTTTTCAATCGCCACCTCCGGATACCCTGGTTAATGGAGTGAAAACGGAGTGACAACCTTCGCGCCCTAATGCCCGCACGCGCAGTGCGTGCTGCTGCGCTCAACTGAGCTTGGCGACCACTGCGCTGGTCACTTCGGCCGTAGTGGCGGTACCACCCAGATCAGGGGTCCGTGGGCCGCCTTCCGCCAGGAGGGAAGCCACCGCTCGCTCCACGGCACGGGAAGCCTCCGGCAATCCCAGATGCTCAAGCATCATGCCGGCAGAGAGGATCGCTGCCAGCGGATTTGCTATGCCGCGCCCGGCGATGTCCGGGGCCGACCCGTGGACCGGTTCGAACATCGAGGGGTAGCGCCGGGTCGGATCCAGGTTGGCGCTGGCGGCCAGCCCGATACTCCCGGTGATAATGGCCGAAATGTCGCTGAGGATGTCTCCAAACAGGTTCGATGCTACCACCACATCAAAGCTGTCGGGGCGTCGGATGAAATTCATGGCCGCCGCGTCCACCAGCAGGGATTCCGTCTCGATGTGTGGAAACTCCTCGGCCACCGCTTGAAAGGTCCGGTCCCAGAGCACCATCCCATAGCCCTGCGCGTTGGACTTGGTGATGGAAGCGACCCGCCGCTGGCGGTTTCGCCGCACGGCCAGCTCAAACGCGAATCGCACTACCCGCTCGATGCCTTGGCGCGTAAACACAGCTGTTTGGATGGCCACCTCGCTGGGCCGGTTGTGGTACAGAAAGCCTCCCACGGGTGCGTACTCGCCCTCCGCATTCTCCCGGACCACCACCAGGTCGATGTCTCCGTTCCGCCCAGCCAGCGGCGAGCTCACGCCGGAGTAGAGGACCGCGGGCCGGACGTTGGCGTAGAGGTCGAAGCCGCGGCGGATGGGTAGCAGGAGGCCATTCAGTGAGATGTGATCGGGAACGCTGGGATGACCTACAGCCCCCAGCAGGATGGCAGAGAACGGACGCAGTAGATCCAGCGCCTCGGGTGGCATCATACGGCCATACCGCAGGTAATACTCCGAGCCCCAGTCAAAGTCCTCGAATTCGAACGCGGCGCCGCTGGCGCGCCCCGCCTGTTCCAGAACCCGCTTGGCCGCCGGCACCACCTCCTGGCCCACACCGTCGCCCGCTATCACCCCGACGGAGAATGATCTTGACATCGCCATTATTGTCCCACCCTCCACTAAGTGTGGTCAGGTTCCGGTAAGCGGGACGCCCGACCACGCTGCGCCTACCCATGGCGTTGAATGTGTCCTTGCACTTTCGCAAGAATATTACATGACCCGCCGGAACTTTGCGCTGATGACGTCCGCAGCCGCAGTCCAGGCGCAGTCGCGCCAGCGTGCATCCCCGGCATCCCACGGCAGATTAGATGCGCCAAAACGACAGTCTCCGCAGTCGAACTTTGCACGTTTGCAGTGAGGTTGTATCGGGCGGACGCGGCTGATCGGCTAGTGTTGACCAATCGAAGCTGCTTCTCTCAACTCTAAGGTCCGGCCGGCCGGCAACGAGCAGCGGATTTCGTCTCCGCGCTGTTCGAGCGGCAAATTATGGTCGAAGGCCCGCCCGTCGAACGGATTCTTCAGTCGAAGGCTCCGCTCCACAGTGGCTGCGACCGAGACGGCGATGGTGCGGCCGTCGCGCCGTTCCGCCGAGATGGAGAAGCCTCCTTCGGCCCGCAGGTTGCGGAACGATGCGTCACGCCAGGCGGGCGGCATGGCGGGGAATACCCGCACCCGGCCGCCCCAGCTTTGCAGAAGCATTTCGTGCACAGCCTGGGCGGCCGCGAAATTGCCCTCCAACGTGAAGGCGCGGTAATGAGAGTCCGAGAGCCCCTTGCGAGTCTGCTCCCCGTTGACATGGAAGCCGTTTCGCAGGACAAAACTCTCCACGAAGGTGCTGAGGAAGTAAAGCGCCTCCGCGCCGCGGCCGGCGCGAGCCCTCATGGCAGCCATCCAACTGAAGCTGTAACCGCACCACCGGGACGTGCCGAGACGCTTGACCTCCGCGAACGAGGCGTCGATGATTCGCCGGTCCCGCTCCGTGCCTTCAAGATTCAGCAGACCGAGCGGGTAGATCGCCATGAGCTGGGAGTGGTGGCGGTGCGACTCCCCAAGAGATTCGCCGGGCGCCACCTGCAAGCTACCCGACTCGCCGTTAACAGCCAGCGGATCGAGGCGCGACCGGCACGCCCGCCAATGTTTCGCATCTTCTTGCTTTCCGAGCGCAGCCGCCATCTCCGCGTTGGCCTCGAACAGCCACGCCAGCAGCGCGAGGTCAAAGTTTGAGTTCGGCTTCACCCAGGCGCGTTGCGAGTTGTTATGAATCTCCGGCGACGAGGAGAGCGGCAGTTTGAGGCGCCCGTCGGCCGGATCCGGCTTCAACAGTTCCACCAGTGCCTCGCCAACCCCGGCGCAATAAGGATAGGCGCGCTGGGCGAGGAATGTCCGGTTCATCTCGTACCGCCAGTGGAGGTAGAACGACTGCGCGACCCAGGCGCCCATGGTTGGCGACAAAGTGTACTGGAACCAGCTTCCCATCGGCGAACCGTCCAAAGCCATTACGCCGGGCACAACCAGACCTTTGTGCAGACCGAAGAAGGTTCGGGCAAACTCTTCGTGCCTGGGCCTCAAGCTCCACATGAGATCCAGGAAAGCGCGTCCCTCGTCGAAGTGTCCCGATGCCAGGTAGGCCCAGTAGGTAAGTTGCGTGTTCAGGTCGTGGTGATAGTCGCCATGCCAGGGCGGCAGCTTGCCATCGTCAGCGGTCCAAACGCCTTGCAGCGGCATGGGTGGCGCGCCGAGACGCGATGCGGCTCCGTAGAAGTACTGCACCAGATTATAGTGCTGAAGGATTTTGGCGTCCGGGATGGCGATGGAGGAGCGTGCCCAGAAGCCGGCCCACCACTCGATGTGCGCCTCGAGCAGTTTCGAATATTCCCGCTGCAGCGCGTTGCCGGCGCGCCGCCGTGCGAGGGCCAGAGGGTCGCCGGCATCCCGGCTGGTGGTGATGGCAATGGCGACGACTGTACCGTCCTTCACGGGGCTGGCGGCGGCCAAGATCACATAGCGGAAGCCCTGCGCGGCGTCCTGAACGAGCCATGTGCTGCGCGAGTCTGTGTGCACCGAGGCCGGATTGAGTCCGATGGTCTTCACCACCTCGTTCGGCACCAGTTGCAGCTTCGGCGCCGGACCGGGCACGAACATCATGGCGACCGGCTCGGTCGCGCTGAAGAAGCACTCCGCGCGCCGGTTGCCGAATTCGACGGTCCCCACGCCACGCTTCATGTCCAGGTGAAACGACTCGGCCTGGAACTGTGGATCGAGGCTCAACACGAGGCGGCCGCCGGGAAGTTTGGTCGGAACGTGGCTGACGCGGGAATACTCGCGGTTCAGCTCGTTGGTCCGGCCGGAAGTCGCCAGGTCGACTACGGCGGCGTAGTTGAAGCCGGGGAGAGTGAAGGCGGTGTGCGGGCGGAGATCCCAGAGGTCGCCACGGTCCAGCGAGAGGCGGAGTTCATTACCGCTACCCCAGAGCAGGCCACCGGTCAGTCCGTTGCCGAGCGGAATCGCCTCGTCCCAGAGGTTGATCGGGGCAGCGAGGTCCAACCGGTAATGCTCGATGCCTCCGGTCAGCAACACCGGACATAACGCCAAAACTACAGCGACAAGAGCTTGCTTCATGGCTGTCCTCCACTCAGGTAAGCAGCCAGGCTGCGGATCTTGGGTTGGGCGGTGGCTTGGGAGATGTCCAAGCGGACTGCGGCAGCTTCCACGGGTGCGAACCGGTGAATCCGTTTGTGCCCGACCGATTCGCCTGCGCCGACAACGGTCCACCGCTCCGGCCCGGTGAGGGCTGCGACCTTGTACCGCCGGATACGTTCACCTTCCGAGATTTCCTCCATGATACTGACGTGATCAATCCAAACCGGCTTGCGGAGGGTCAACTCCACGGTGTTCCCGCTGCCCTGTGTCTCGGCGAGAGGCTTCGCGAAGCGCCGGCGGATCTCTTTACCGAAGGCGGAGTAGATGCGCGCGTCCGCATCGGGAATCAGACCACTCTGATCGGGGACGGCGCCTAGAATGAAGGTGGAGTTGCGGCCGACCGAGTTGTAGTACATCTCCACCAGCGCCTCTGCGGGGAAGAGTTTCGGCTCATCGCCGGCACGCCAGAACCATTCGTGGTTCCGGTTCGGCACGTCCACCATGGCAGGAGACCACAGCTTTCCGTCCGGATCGCCATGAAGCAGCAGGTCACGATTCTGTTTGGCGCCGGATTGACGATGGGCTCGATCGGCGCTGGCGAGGTCCGGCATGGTAGACCAGCAGGGATCCCCGGCGAATCCGCTTTCATTTCCAATCCAGCGGTGTTCACGCCGCTGAGGGCTGTGATAGAAAACGGTGCTCTTCTGGTAACGGTCCACTATAGGAAGGACATCCGGTCCTCCCTCGTCCGGACCTGGGATCCCGGCATCGAACCAGATTTCGCACAGAGGCCCATAGCGGGAGACCAGTTCCTCGGTCATTCTCGCACCGAGGCGCGCGAAGGCGGCCTGTTCGGGACCGCCAGCTCCCCAGTTGACGCGATGGCCCCACACTTTCTGATAGGCGTTGCGGTGACAGCTCAGGAAGACGCCGGGCGCGACGGCGTACTTGCGGCAGGATGTGACAAA
This sequence comes from Terriglobales bacterium, assembly GCA_963745655.1. Classification (GTDB taxonomy): domain Bacteria; phylum Acidobacteriota; class Terriglobia; order Bryobacterales; family Bryobacteraceae; genus JAJFUV01. The sequence continues at coordinate 149,476 of CAVUYK010000015.1, forward strand.
GTCGCCGAAGACATCGGCCTTGCCGCCGCGCCAGGAGGTCTGCTTAAGACCGTAAGGGTAGAGGTCGCTCTGCCACTGGAGGAAGCCGCTGAAATGAGTGGCTGTGAAAATCGCATAGCGGCAACCCATAGCCTTGGCGGTCTCCAGCCACTGATCGGTGTCCAATTTGGCCGGGCGGTAGAGGTTCGGATCCAGGGCCGATTTCAATACCCTCCACCCGCCCGGCGCGAACACCGGAAGGTCCAGGCAGAAGATGAGGCCCAGTTCGAAGTTCTGCCAGGCCAGTTGAGCTGGCGTAGGGAGAGGCCACGCGTCCTTAGCGTATGCCCCGGCGGCAGAGCCTAACAGGAAATTCCTTCTTGATAAGTGCACGTCAGGCCTCCTCAAATCGATTGCCTGCGGTTGGTTCCGCTACGTCGCGCCGAGGGTCCATTATGGTGTCCGCTTCCAGATGTCCACGCTGACGTCGTTGTGTTGTGGCGGCCCAGCCGTGCTGCGCCCGTCGGCGACGTATTTCTCAAGCAGCTTCGTAAGCCGATCGACGACTTCAGGGTGCTTCGCCTGAAGATTGCTCTTTTCGCCGATGTCGGCGGCCATGTCGTAGAGCTGGACCGGGGGGAGGCTTTGTTCATTCGCCTCCTTGTAAGTCGGCTTGGACCAGCCGCCCGAACCGGGTCCGAAGACCAACTTCCATCTGTCCTGCCGGATCGCGAAATACCCATGGCCCGAATGATGCACCACGGCCTCGCGCAACGGTGTGCGTGCGGTGCCGAAGAGCGCGGGAAGAATGTTGACGCTGTCCTCCCCGGCGTTGGGGGGCAGATTGGATTTCACCAACTCCGCGCAGGTGGCCATCAGGTCGCTGAGACAAACGAGTTGGGTCGAAACCGATCCAGCCTTCACTTTCCCGGGCCAGCGCACGAAAAAGGGGATCCGGTGACCGCCGTCCCAGATGTCCGACTTATAGCCCAGAAGCTGCGCGCTCGAATAGTGGCCCAGCCTTTCGAGTTCCTTGATCTTCCCCTGTTCGATCCTCTCGTCGATGCCTACATACGGGGCGCAACCGTTGTCGCTCGTGAATATCACCAGGGTGTTGTTCGTCAGACCGTGGGAGTCCAGCGCTTTCAGCACCGCGCCCACCGACCAGTCGGTCTGCATGACCCAATCGCCGTACAAGCCCAGCCCACTTTTGCCCCTCCATTCGTCCGTAACAGCCAACGGAGTGTGCGGGGAGGTCAGCGGAAAATAGAGAAAGAAGGGCTCCTGGTCCGCAGCCCGCCGGCCAATGTACTCCACCGCTCGCTGGGTAATTGTGGGTAGAATCCGGTCCAGGCGCCAGCCCGGCAGCATCGGCCCTGGAAGGCCGTACATCTCATTGGGCTTTTCGACCGACGGAAGGCCTACCGTGCGGTCATTCTCAATGAAACGGTAGGGGGGGAAGTTCGGTACGTCGGTTCCGAAATAGTAGTCGAAACCCACCGCCGTGGGACCGCCCTTGATCGCCTTGTCGAACACGACGCTGCCCCGTTCCCGCGGCCAGTCCCAACCGAGGTGCCATTTACCGATGCAGGCGGAATGATAGCCGTGCGTTCGAAGCAGCGCGGGGACCGTGAGCCGGTTTCCCGGAATCAGTGGCTCGCCATAGGGTCCGAGGGTCCACTTTTGGAGTTTCGTGCGCCAGGCGTAACGCCCAGTGAGAATCCCATACCGGGTTGGGGTGCAGACTGCCGAGCCGCTGTGGGCATCGGTGAACGTCATGCCCTGCGAGGCCAGCCGGTCGATGTTCGGCGTCGGTATCTTCCCCCGCTTTGGGTTCAGGCATTGCACGTCCCCAAAGCCGAGGTCGTCCGCGAGGATATAAACGATGTTTGGCTTGGCGGCCCCGCGGGCTAGCCGCGGCGCCGCCCGGAGCAAAGACCCGCAGACCACAGATCGCAGAAAATGTCCTCTTGTCATGGCAACTCTGGTAACGTCACTCCTTAGATCACTTTCAGCGCCATGGCGCAGACCACATTTCAGCAGCCCTAGTGCCCCCCCCTTTTTCCACCGTCCGGTGGGCCTCAAAATCACATTCGAACCGCATCAAATAGGGGTCTGGCGTGTCAACAACCATAGCGATCCCCCAACTCATCCCGCGGGCAAACCGCGCACCAGTGAAGGCGTCCGGGCGGTAACCGCCGGGCGCCCTGGGGGGATTGGTGAATCTGGAAATCATCTCGAAACGGATGCCATCGGGGGCGTACTGGATGGTGTTGCCCTGGGGGCCTGTTGGCCCTATCAGGGCCGCCACGCCTTCCCTGTGCGGCCACACTAGAACCTCGTGACCGCTGTTGGTCAGCGGATTTGCCCTGTGTTTGACGTACGGCCCCGTTGGTGAGTCCGCGATCGCCACACCCCACTTTGTCTGCGTGGGGGTCTTGCCTGCCTGGCGACCCTTGTAATAGAGCCAGAACCTACCGTCCCTGATGAGCAGGCAGGAATCGTCTACGCGGAAACTGTCGAATTCTTTCGGGTCGCGACTCGGCCTCAGAATGGGGTTCTGCTTGAACTTCACCCAGGGGCCATCGGGCGATCCGGAAACGGCAATGCCCATGGCGGTGGGTGTTTCTTGAGTCATCGGGTTGGGTACGGCGTCGTAAAAGAGGTAATACTTCCGGCCAGCAACGAGGATGCCGGGCGTGAAGACACCGTGGCCATCCCACGACTGCGAGCCCCCCTTGCGGATGCACTCTCCCCGCTCCCGCCAGTGGATCCCGTCCTTGGAAGCTGCGTACCAAATCGCGCCTGTATAGCCACTGGGATACCAGAAGATCCCAGGCTTGTTGACGACTTTGGTATACCAGACGAAGTAGGTGTTCCCCACACGAATCACGTCGCTTGGGTCGCGGCGGCAGACTCCTGATTCAGGGCCCAGGCCTGTCGCCGGTACGAAGCGAAAGCGCGGCGACTGAAGTTCGGGCAACTCGCCAGCGAACCCAGGAAGGGCGGCCAACAGGAGGATCACGAGACGCATCATTGCCAAATCACCGTTAGAAGTCCCTGGCCTTTCCCAGTTTCGCGCGGCCGAATTCACGCGCGCCATCTCGCGGAACGTCGGTGAGCCGCGCCGGGGAAATGGTGGCGCCGGCGGGTTTGAGGAGATACGCCATGCCCGCGCTGGTGGCGAAGATCAACCGGTCCTTGCTGCGGCGGAACGGGACCACGCGCCCGCTGCCTTCTTCCCGCACATCAACTGCTTCGTCACGCCAGGGCGAGGAGATCGTGACCGGATTGCCGTGCCGGCTTTCCACTCGGACATACTCCACATGGCCGCCTTTGCGCCGCGCGGTGACGAAGAAGCCGCCCACGGCATGCAGCCCGAACGAGGCGTCCTGCCGGTAGGCGGGGAACACGCGCACGACGCCGTCATAGCTGGTCATGAGCATCTCCTGCACCGTGACGGCGAAGATCCCGGTCGGTTCGGCGCTCGCATGCAGGATGCGTGGATCGCTGCTGAACTTGATGACACTGCCATCGGCGCCGCGACGCTCATGCCAAGCGTCTTTCCAGGCGTCCCAACCCCAGTAACACCATAACCCCATGGGGTACATCTGGTACTTGTCGATGAAAGTCCGCAAGGCTGTTCTCAAGTTGTCCGCGAGCCCCAGGCGCGCGAACGCCGGTAGCTCGAGATTATGTCCAGTCCATGACAGGTCGGGATCAGAGTGCCGAATCCGGTCTGGCGGGAGGCCCGGCGGAAACTTGCGAATCGTCCGCAAGGCGTTGCGCATGGCTTCCCATGCTGCAACCTCGCCGGGTGAGTTGTGCCCAGTCACGTCACGACGCTCAGGATTCGAATCGGGGCCGACAAGCCCTGGCGGAAAAGCCGGCGCTGTCGGCGCGCCGCAAAGAACCCCGTACAGGGTGGAAGGATCACGACCTACTTCCATGTGGCTGACGCTACGGTTGTCGCGCAGCGAATAGCCCGTGGCCCAAACGTGGTCCGCCGCCGAATAGGGCTCGCCCCGGAAGAAGGGGTTCGCGTAGACGAGTTCCGCCGCGGCGTTCTTCATCAGCCAGTCCGGATGAATGCCTGCGGGAGTGAACGGCACCAGATGCTTCAGCTCCTCCTCAGCCCGCGCCGACAGTTCCGTTACGTCCTGGATACGTCTCTCCGCTTCGATCAGCGCTGGAAAGAGCCAGCGAATGTGGGCCAGATCGGTTATGCAATCACGGAACTGAAATTTGCCGTGGAACTCATACGGGTTGCTTCGCGGAACGTGATAGTTGCCGGCGGCATCTTTCTTCAAATAGTTCAGGTAGAACTTGGCTGTCTCACGCAGAAACGGCATGGCGCGCTTTCTGAGAAATTCGTCATCCTGGCTGTACTGCCAATATTGGTAATACTCCATGGCAATCTGCGGTCCCGGCGTCAGGTTGTAAATCATGGTTGGCCCGTTCCACTTCTGCTCCCCACGGATGTTGGCGAAGTCGGTGAAGGCTGCTCCGTCGACACCATGGACCTGTTTGGCGTACTGGATGGCGTGTGGAAGTTGCCGTTCCTTCCACCGGAAGTACGGCTCCAGCAGATCCAGACGGCCAGCGGCGAAAAGTGGAAAATTCGGGCTGAACATGTTCCAGTGGAGCAGCGATGTCTGCCAGGCCTTCACATCCCGTTTCCAGTTCCAGATCATGTCGATGAAGTACGGCGGTTCGAGCCCGCGGTGCGAGGCGATGTTCTGGTACATCACGAGATACCAAAGATTCTCGACATAACGGTCTTCGGGGAGGTAGATGAAGCTTTTCGGCCATTGCTCGGCCCAGTCGGCGCGGTGCGCCGCACGCACTGCTTCCAAGCCGGCCTTCATCGCCGCATCCAGGCGCTCGCGCGCCAACCGCAGCGGGTCGGGGGTTTCCAAGGTGTGGGCCATGGCCGCCCAGAGCCGGAACCCACACTCGGCGGACGGCTTCCACACCGCATCCACCTGGTGGTTGTTGATCCGCCCGGTACGGGGCAGGCTACCCGTACTTTCAATTCTCAGGACGACGGCGAACCGGGTGGTTCCAATCTGCTGCTCGATCCACATCTCGCTGCCGATGGCGTTCGCCTGCGTTCCACCCAGATTCAATTCCGGGTTCATGTCGCGGACGTGGAAACTCCCGAAGTACTGCGAACCGAAGCGCTCGAGCAGTACCCGCCGCGCGGCGGGCACGCGGCTGTGGTCGCTGTAAGTGAGCACCATGACTTTGTGCGGCTTGCTGTAAAAGACCGCCGTTTCGGCGCGGCCCATGGAGCCGGCCGCGCGCAGCGTGATCTCGGCCTCGGATAGTTTCTGCCGCGCCTCATAGTCCTTGAGGTACTTCCAGTCAAACATCGGTAGCCCGGTCTGGATCTCGATACGGGCGCCGTGGTCGTTGGCCGGGCTGGGACTCGAATCATTCCAAAATGCGCTGTGGTTGAGCTGAATGACGAGGCGGTCCGGCGGATTCCACAGCCGCGCTCCGCCTTCCCCGTCACCCAGGATCAATCCCTCGTAGCCGGCGATTGGCGGCGTGAGGTAGACTACGTCGTGTTGGGAGAGTATTCCCTGGTAGTCGACTGTAAGAGGGCCATAGCTACGTTCCATGCCGGCAACTGCCGACGCGAGCACCGCAAGTACGACAAGCATTTTGCGCATGTTTACCACCATGGAGTCGTCTTGACCCCGAAGAAATTGTACTCATGACGCCGGCCGGGATCCGGCCGGACGAACGTTGCACACCAACAAGAAAAACGCCCTCGGCGCACAGCCGATGGGTCGATATCGAGTTCCAGACCAGCGGCGCCGCGGGGAAAATACGGATCACACCGCCGTGACTCCGCAGCAACTTCATAACGGCGCCCGTAACCGCCTTTGTCCGTCGAGCCGGGGAGCCGGATCTTGCCGGCAAGCGGCAGCGATTCTTGCGCGGCCGCAGCCGTGACCCTCGCTCTGGCAGCAGCCATACCTGCCAGCAACTGTCCTCGTGAAAAACGTGTGCGCATTAGCCTGAGGCGGTCCTGGGCCGCATACCACTCAATAGTCGTAATTGCGCAATGGCAGGGGGTCCTCGGTGCGCACCAGAGTGTCCAGGAGCTGCGCCACCAATTGATCGCGGCGCTCGCGATAGGCCGGCTTGCTCCACAAGTTCACGAACTCGTTGGGGTCGTTCTTGAGATCGTAGAGTTCGCCGTAGTCGTGGCCCTGGTGGAAAGTCAGCTTCCACTCTTCGGTGCGCAGGGTCTTCACGGTGACCGCGTAGCGCTGCAAGTCGGACGATTGCCCGCCCGGGGCGTTTGCTTCGGTTAGCGTAGCTTGTTTGAGTGACGACCTCTCCCCCTTGCCCAGCGGCACCAGGGAGACGCCTTGCATGCCGGGCGGTGGTGGCAGTCCAGCCAGATCAAGCAATGTCGGGGCGATATCCACTTCTTCGGTTAACGCCGTGACGGTGCGGCCTTTGGGTAGCGCCGCCGGCCACGATATGAGAAGCGGCGTGTTAATCAGGCAGTCGTAGTGAAACGCGCCTTTGTAAATCAGCCAGTGATCGCCGAGCATATCGCCGTGATCGGCGGTGAAGGCGATGATGGTGTTCTCCAGCGCGCCGGTCTTCTCCAACGCCTTCAGGATGCGGCCGATCTGCGCGTCCAGCAGGCTGATCTCGCCATAATACTGCGATGCAAATTTCCGCACGCTCTCCTCGGACGTGTTGACTCCCTTGGCGTCCGCGTAGAGATCGGCGAATTGCCGGAAGTACGGCGGCTTGTCATCCAGTTCACCCGCCCTTCGCCGGGGAGCCGGCAGTTCCTCGGGTTTGTACATCGTGTTGTAGGGCGGTGGTGGATCGCAACCATGATGCGGGTCCACGAAAGAACAGAGTCCGAAAAACGGTCTGTCGTTCTTCCGCGCGCGTTGGATGAAATCAATGGTTCGTCCGGCGATCCAGGCGCTCTGGTGGATCTCCACCGGCAGCGTGGCATTGGTCTTGCGCACGGCCGCCGAATAGGAAGGATGAAAAGTGTCGATGAAGTCCAGGTACTCGCCCACCTTGGGGTCTTCGGTGATGTGGAACACGTCAAAGCCGTAGTAGGGCGCCGATGCCGCGCTCATCCTCACCGGCGGCCCCTTCAGTTGCGGGTCGAGGTGCAGCTTGCCGAATACGCCGGTGTGGTACCCCGTCCGGCGCAGATACTCCGCGACGGTCACTTCGGATGAGGGCAGCGACATGCCGTTGGTCCAAACGCGATGGCTGTGCGGATAGCGCCCCGTGAGGATGGAAGAACGGGAGGGCTGGCAAACGGGGTTCTGGATGATGTTGCGCTCGAAGCGCACCCCGGCGGCGGCGATGCGGTCGATGTTGGGGGTGTGGATGAGCGGATTGCCGTAACAGCCGAGGGTGTCCTTGCGCAACTGGTCGGCCATGATCAGAAGTATGTTCGGACTACGCGCGGAGGCGCCGCGCAAGGGCCGGGCAGCCAGCGAAGCCGCCGCGGTATTCATCATTTGAAGGAATGATCGTCGTCGCATTGTTCTACTGGAGCCGTGTGACATAGACATAGTACGCCCCGCGTGAACTCCCGTCCTCCTCATAGATCCAGGTATCTAGCCGAAGCTGGCCGGCTTTCAACGCAGTTCGGAATCTTACCGCCTTGGTGGCTGCCGCTACCGTCTGCGTCTGGTCGAATTCCGCAATTTTCAGGCGCGCCCTCGACGCGGCGATGGGCACTCCCGCGGGGGATGCCGCGGCATAGTCGGTCTCGGGGTTCAGCTCCGGCACTCCTTGATCGAAGGCACGGTCCAACTCGCGCGGCCAGCGCCGCAGCTCGAATTCGTAGAAACCATCGCGCGCGACCTCTATGGGCCAGTAACCGTTGCGCCGAATGCCGGCGCGGATCTCCCGCTGGTGCCAGCCGGCCGGCGGACCTGGATCAGGCCAGTCGTAACAGGTAAGCTTGTAGGGGTCCTCCTGGCCGGATCCGATGACTAGCGGACAAAGTTCCGCGGACCGTCCCGAGACTTCCGTCCACCACTTTTCGTAAGAACCGCGTAGCTGGGCGGCTATGCGAGGGTGTTCGGCGGCAACGTTCGCCCTCTCTGCCGGATCGGCCTCCAAGTCGTACAACTCGCGGCCGTTGATCAGCCTCCAGCGGTCCGTCATCACGGCGTAGTTTCCCTGTTTCAACGCCAGGGTATGCTGCACATCGACGAACAGCGTCCGCGAGGGCCAGGAGGAGGCCTCGCCGCGAAGCAGAGGGGCAAGGCTCAAACCGTCCAACGGCTTGGTGCGGCACTTGAGCCCGCACATCTGGGCCAGCGTGGGAAGCACATCGATGTGCGCGGCGAGGCGTGGGATGTCGCGGCCGCCTTTCAGTTCCGCGGGCCAGCGAAGAAAGCACGGCACGCGGTGTCCCCCCTCGTAGACGGTGCCCTTCAAACCGCGCATCCCGGCATTGAAGATGTTTCTCCGTTTCCAACTCGTCGCTCCGTTGTCGGACAGGAACATGAGGATGGTGTTGTTCGCCAGATCCAGTTCCCGGAGCTGCTGCATGAGCTTGCCGAGATTCTCGTCCAGGTTTCGCCAGCATGCCGTAGTAATACGGACTGATGTCCTTGTCGCGGAACGCGCGTGCGTGTACTTCTCCGGCACCATGTAGGGCCCGTGCGGCGAGCGCGTCGGAATGTGGCAGAAGAAGGGATGGCGGCGGCTGCGCCCGATGAAGTCGATGGCTTTGGAAAAGAAGACGTCCGTGTCGTAGCCCGGGACTTTTTGGTATCGCCCGTTGTGCGCGTAGGTGTCGTCGAAGCAATGGTTGTCCCAGTAGTCGGGGGTGGTGCCAACCCCGCCTCCGCTGAAGGTCCAGGCTTCCTGGAAGCCACGGTCGATGGGGCGGTATGGGTACGTGTCGCCCAGGTGCCACTTGCCGAACAGACCCGTGCGGTAACCGTTTTCCGCAAAGACGCCGGCCATGGTCACCTCGTCGCGGAACATCAGGTTGCGATGGTTGGTGGTCCGCCAGCAGCCCAGGCGGTCGGTGTATCGTCCGGTCAACAGCGCCCCGCGCGTCGGGGCGCAAATGGGCGAGACGTGGAAATTCGTGAACCGTACGCTGTCGCCATGGAGCGCATCAAAGTGCGTGGTATGGATATACGGGTTGCCGTGGCAGGAGAGATCCCCATAGCCCTGGTCGTCCGTCAGGATCAAGACCACGTTGGGAGGCCGCCCCGATTGAGTCCGGGACGTGGAGACCCAAGGGGCCGCCAGAGTCGAGCCGACAAGAAATTCCCGCCTATCGAGCTTCGGCATTTACTAATCACTCCGTGTAGTAGACCGCCAGTTGACGAATGCGAGGCGGGGCCGCGGACTTCGTCGCGCGCCACCGCACCGCAGCCACCTCCAGCGGCGCGAACTTCTGAATCCGCTTGTGGCAGATGGAGGAGCCCTCGCAGATCTTCTGCCATTGATTGCCGGGGACCAGTCCTTCGACGACGTACTCGCGGACGCGCTCGCCGTTGGCGATGTCTTCCATGATGCTCACGTGGTCGATCCGGGCCGGCCGGGGGAGTTTTAGTTGCACGAGGTTTCCGTTGCCCCGAGTCGCGGCCAGGGGCTTGCCGAAGCGGCGGCGAATCTCTTTGCCGAACTCGGAGTAGCTGCGGAGGTCGGCTTCGGGGATCAGGCCGTCTCTGTCCGGCGTTCCTCCCAGGATCAGGTTGCCGTTTCTCCCCACCGAGTTGTAATACATTTCCACGAGCGCCGACGGCGGGTAGACCTTGTGGTCGTCATTCGGCCGCCAAAACCATTCATGATTGCGGATCGGTACGTCCACCATGGCTGGCGACCACAGTTTACCTTCCGGGTCGCCGTGCGCGAGAAGGTCCCTCGATTGCCGGGCGCCGGACTCCTTGTGTGCCCGCTCGGCAGCGCTCAGGTCCGGCATGGTGGCCCAGCAGGGGTAACCGGCGACGCCCGACTCGTTGCCGATCCAGCGATGCTCGCGGCGTTGCGGGCTATGGTAAAACACGATCTTCTTCTGATACTTGTCCACCACAGGTAACACGTCCGGACCGCCATCGTCGGGGCGCAGCAGTCCGGCATCGTACCAGATCTCGCACAACGGGCCATAGCGCGAGCAAAGCTCTTCGGTCATTTTCGCCCCCATGCGGGCGAACTGCACTTGGCCTTCGCCGCCCTGTCCCCAGTTGACTCGATAACGCCACACCTTCCAGTACGCGTTGCCGTGGCAGCTCAAGTAAACACCGGGCGCGATGCCGTACTTATGGCACGACTTGACGAAATCCCCGAACACGTCCGCCTTGCCCCCGTGCCACCCGGTTTGCTTGAGCCCGTACGGGTACAAATCGCTCTGCCATTGAAGGAATCCGTTGAAGTGCGTCGCGGTGAAGATGGCGTAGCGGCAGCCCATGGCCTTGGCCGCTTCCAGCCACTGGTCCGTAGAGAGCTTGCGCGGCTGGTAGAGATTGGGGTCGAGCGTCCCCCGGAGTTGTGTCCATCCGGAAGGCGCGAAAACCGGCAAATCGAAGTGAAACACTATGCCCAGCTCGAAGTCCTGCCAGGCCAGTTGCGCCGGTGTGGGATGAGGCAAGGATCTTTCCGCGAACGCTCCGCCGGCGGCAATGGACAGAAAGCTCCTTCTCGATGAGTGCATATCACACCTCCGCAAAATAGGCTGTCAGCTTCCGGATACGCGGTGTGGCTACCGACTTGATGCAGCGCAACCGGACCTTGGCCACTTCCACCGGATGGAACTTCTGAATCCGCTTGTGACCGATGCAGGTGCCCTCGCAGATCTTCTCCCAGCGGTTGCCCGGTACCAGACCCTCCATCACGTACTCGCGGACACGCTCGCCGTGGGCGATGTCCTCCATGGCGATGATATGGTCGATCCTGGCCGCTCTCGGGAGAGTTAGCTCCAAATCATGACCGACACCCGAGGTTTCCGCGATGGGTTTGCTGAAGCGGCGGCGGATCTCTCTACCAAGTTCGACATAGCGCTGAAAGTCCACCAGGGGAATCAAGCCCTCACGGTCCGGGTTGGAGTTGAGCAGCAGATTGGCATTGCGCCCCACCGATTCGTAGTAGATCTTCATGAGGGCCTCGAGGTCGAAGACGGTGTGTTCCTGATTGGGCTGCCAGAACCACTCGTGGTTGCCTTTCCCCCGAAGGACCGGATCGGCTTCGGCAGGCATCCAAATCTTACCGTCCGGATCACCGTGCGCGACGATCCGCGGGGCGTCCTTGCCTGCGTTATGGGTGTGGTGGTCCACGTACCGCGACATGGTGGCCCAGCAGGGATCGCCCACGAATCCGCGCTCGCTTCCACCCCAGCGGATGTCGCCGTGTTCCCCGGCGCCGTTGTCGTGAACCATGGCCTTGGGCTGGAGTCTCTTCTGTATCGGCCAGATGTTCGGGCCACCTAACTCCGGAGGCCGCACGCCGCCGTCGAACCAGATCTCGATCAACTCTCCGTAACGCGACCAGAGTTCTTCGCACATCTTCTCGCAGACGCGGTTATACGCAGCCTGCCGGGCCTCATCGCCGCCCTTGCCCCGGTTCACCAGACCCGGATTATCCACCTCCCAGTAACCGTTGGCCGACATACTGGCGTAAATACCGGGGCGAATCTTGTATTTGTGACAGGACTGGATGAAGTCCTTCACCACGTCGCCTTTGCCGTCGCGCCACTTGGTCTGCTTCACGCCGTAAGGATACAGGTCGCTCTGCCATTGGATAAAACCGCTGCAGTGTTTTGCCACGAACACCGCATACTTGGCCCCGAAGGTTCGCGCGGCTTCCATCCACTGATCGGTGTTCAACTTGACGGGGTTGTAAAGGCCGGGATCGATGGGCTTGTATTTCCGCCACCAGCCGATCGGTGTGCCGGTTGCCGAGCAAATGTCGTAGCAGATGAACATGCCCAGCTCCATATCCTGCCAGGCCAGTTGGCCCACGGTGGGGAGAGGCGGAGTTCCTTCCGCGAATGCCCCCGCGGCGGCGCCCAACACAAAGCTCCTTCTCGATGAGTGCATATCACACCTCCGCAAAATAGGCTGTCAGCTTCCGGATACGCGGTGTGGCTACCGACTTGGTTGAGCGCAGCCGGACCTTGGCCACCTCGCGCGGGCCGAATTTCTGAATCCGCTTGTGCCCGATGCAGGTGCCCTCGCAGATCTTCTCCCAACGGTTGCCCGGCAGCAAGCCCTCCATCACGTACTCGCGGACACGCTCACCTTGCGAGATGTCCTCCATGGCGATGATGTGGTCGATCCTGGCTGCTTTCGGAAGAGTCAACTCCAACTCAGCACCGGCGCCGGAGGTTTCCGCGATGGGCTTATGGAAGCGGCGGCGGATCTCTCGCCCGAACTCTACATAGCGTTGAAAGTCCACTTGGGGGATCAATCCCTCGCGGTCCGGGTTGGAGTTCAGCAGCAGGTTGGCGTTGCGTCCCACTGATTCGTAGTAAATCTTCATGAGGGCGTCCAGGTCGAAGACCGTGTGTTCCTGATTCGGCTGCCAGAACCACTCGTGGGCACCCTTCCCCCGAAGGACCGGATCGGCTTCGGCAGGCATCCAGATCTTGCCCTCTGGATCACCGTGCGCGACGATCCGCGGGGCCTCCTTCCCCGGGTTGTGTTTGTGGTGGTCGACGTAGCGCGACATGGTCGCCCAACAGGGGTCGCCCACGAAGCCCCGCTCGCTGCCCCCCCATCGGATGTCGCCGTGCTCCCCCGCGCCGTTGTCGTGAACCATGGCCTTGGGCTGGAGTCTCTTCTGTATCGGCCAGATGTTCGGGCCACCTAACTCCGGAGGCCGCACGCCGCCGTCGAACCAGATCTCGGTCAACTCTCCGTAACGCGACCAGAGTTCTTCGCACATCTTCTCGCAGACGCGATTATACGCAGCCTGCCGGGCCTCATCGCCGCCCTTGCCCCGGTTCACCAGGCCCGGATTATCCACCTCCCAGTAACCGTTTGCCGACATGCTGGCGTAGAGACCTGGCTTGATCTTGTACTTGTGGCACGAGTTGATAAAATCTCTCACCACGTCGCCCTTGCCGTTGTGCCACTTGGTCTGCTTCACGCCGTACGGATACAGGGCGCTCTGCCATTGGATAAAACCGCTGCAGTGTTTTGCCACGAACACCGCATACTTTGCCCCGAAGGCTCGTGCGGCTTCCATCCACTGATCGGTGTTCAACTTGACGGGGTTGTAAAGGCCGGGATCGATGGGCTTGTCCTTACGCCAACGGTTGATCGGGGTGCCCGTTGCTGCGTAGATGTCATAGTGAATGAACATACCCAGCTCCATATCCTGCCAGGCGAGTTGGCCCGCAGTGGGCCGGGGAAGTTGGGCGTCTTCGACCGCCGCAAAGGCCGGCGAGCTCGTTAGGGCGCCCAGCAGGGGCGTGTGGCTCAACCCTCGGAGGAACTCCGCTCTCGTCATGTCTGCCATCCTCAGTGAATCTAAAAATCGCGCTCTTTGCCGAGCCGGTTTACCATGGTGTCGCCCTGGTCGCGAGATGGAAAGTAGGGTTTGGAGTAAACCTTGGTGACGTAGGTGTGAGCGGTGGTGCGGCGGGTTCCGGAGAGGTACCACTGGGGGGCCGGTCTTCCCTGAGGCATGAGCAAATAGAGTTCCCCCTTCTTCGTTGCGAAGCGCAGACGGTCCCGCGCCTGGATGAACGGAACCGCTTCGGAACTCCCCACTCGCACGAGGGACAACTTCCTGCCGGGCCACGGATTGGAGATGACGCATTCGCGGCCCGCGTAGCTCTCCACCTGCACGAACTCCACGTCGCCCTGGGTGCGACGCGCGGTCACCCAGAACCCGCCCACCGCCGCCAAGCGAAAACCCGCGTCCCGGTCGTAGGCCGGAAACAGGCGGATCACTCCGTCATAACTGGTCATGAGCATCTCGTTGACGGTGACGGCGAAGATGCCGGTGGGTTCCAGGGAGTGGTGCAGTACGCGGGGATCCTCCGGAAACGGCAGCTTTTGCCTGGTCACGCTGCCGGTCGGATAGATGATCGCGTCCTTCCATCTCTTCCAGGGCCAGTAGTTCCAAAAACCCTGCGGATAGATCTGGTATTTCTGGATGTACGTATCCAGCGCCTTGTGCAACGGGCCGGCCAGGCCGAGGCGGGCGAAAGCGGGCAGGTCGTTGTTGTGGCCGGTCCAGGAAAGATCTGTGTCCGCTGTCAAGGCGTGGGTTCTCTCAATGGTTTCCGGCGGGAACTTGCGCGTGGTGCGGAGTCCGTTGCGCCCCTGTTCCCACATGCGCACGTCCTGGGTTGAATCCTGGCCGGTGAGCGCGCGCCGATCGGGGTCCTGATCCGGCCCCACCAGGCCGGCGGGCCAGACCGGAGCAACCTGCGCCCCGCACAATACCCCATACACCGATTCGGGATCGGCGCTCACCTCCATGTGCGTCACGTAGCGTTTGTGCTTGGTGGACCAACCCGTGGAATAGACGCGATCCTGCTCCGCGTACGGCTCGCCCCGGAAGAACGGGTTGGCGTAGACCTTGCGACCGTTCTCTTCGGTGAGCCAGTTCTCATGAATCGGCCCGGACTGGATGGGGGCCAGCCTTGCGAGCGCCCCGGCGGCGCGTCGCGAAAGATCCGAAACGGCGCCGCAGACCTTTTCGGCCTGGATCAGTGCGGGCAGCAGCCAGCGCAGCATGGCCTCATCAGTTATGCAGTCACGGAAGTAATATGGGCCGGCAAATTCGTAGGGGAGCGTTTCGCGGATGTGCAGCTTACCGTCCTCTCCCGGTTCCAGATAGTCGAGGTAGAACGTGGTGGTTTCACGCAGGAAGGGGAGCGCTTCCTCCTTAAGGAACCGGTCGTCCCGCGTGTACTGCCAGTACTTGAAAAACTCCTGCGCAATCTGCGGCCCGTCGGCGACGAACTTTTCGTAGCGGTGGCCGCCGCGGGGCTGTTCGCCGCGGCGTGAAGCGTAGTCGGTGAACGCGGCACCGGGGATCCCAAAATGGGCCTTGGCGTAAGCGACGGCGTGCGGCAACTGGCGTTTCTTCCAATCGAAATACCCGCGCAGCAGTTCCTCGCGGCCGTTGGCGAACAGCGGAAAGTTGGGGCTCCACTGGTTCCAGTGATAGTAGCTCCCGCCCCAGACCTGGACGTCCTGGGTCCAGGACCAGATGCTGTTGAGGAAGAAAGGAGCATCGCGACCGCGGCGCGAGGAGACGTTCATGTAGTCGACGAGCTGCCACAGGTTCTCGGTGAAGCGGTCCTGCGGGAGGTCGACGAAAGCTCTGTTCCACTGGCTGGCCCAGTCGGCCTGATGCCCGGCGCGGACCTTCGCGGCACCATCGGAGGCGGCCTTCCGAACCCGCTCACGCGCCAGGGAGAGGGGATCGCTGGTCTCGTCGCTGTGAGCGATGGCCACGTAAAGTTGGAAAGCAGCTTCGGCGGTGGTTTCCGATGCGGCCAGGCACTGGAGATCGTTCAGAGCGCGGACGGTGAATCCTCCGCGTTCCGAGACGAGCAGCCCGGCCACCGCGAAGCTCATACTTCCCAGCTTCTTCGTGACCCAGAACTCGCGGCCTTCCGCTCCCGAGGAGGTTTCGCCGAGGCCAATCGAAGGGTCCTGCACGATCGTGTAGGCCCAGCGCGGCAGAGCGCGGCTCCCCAAGCGATTGAGCCACACTCTGCGCACGGTAGGCACGCGGGTGTGGTCGCGGTAGTCGATGAGGAGGGCGTGGTGAGGATGGCTGTAGAGAGCGCGGAACCGGGCGCTCCCCATGGCGCCGCCGGAGACCATCTCGATCTCGGCGTCGTGCAGGTTCAGCCGCATCTCGTATTCGCGCAGATACTTCCAGTCGAACAGCGGAAGTCCGGCTTCCAGTTTGATCTGGGCGGCGTGGCGGGCAATGCCGAGCTCGCCTTCCTTGGCGGCGTCGGTCTTCGGCGCCGAGACACCCACCGGAAGATCGTCCCACAAGGAAGCATGGCCGAGCTGAAAAATCAAATGATCGCCCGGATTCCAAACGATCGCACCCGCCTCTCCGTCCCCGATGGGCAGCCCTTCGTTTCCCTCGGTGGGGGGGCTGAGGTAGACCAGGTCGTGTTGCGACAGGCGACCGCGCTCGTCAAGCCTCAGTACTCCCGGCTGCGGGCGGGGTACAGGCTGCGCCCGCAGGCCGGGTGTGATCAATAGACAGACGGCTAACGCCAGTTTGCCTGACATGGGCGGGTCTCGGGGCCGCCCTCAGAAGATCACCTTCAGCGCCATTTGGACGGTACGGTTTCCGCCCGCGCTGGTGATCTGGCCGAAAGCGGCCGTGTCGAACGTAGTCCCGGGGTTTCCCAGCGTGGGATGGTTGAAGGCGTTGAGCAGGTCGGCTCGGTATTGCACCTTCAAGGATTCCCCAATCAGGTGGAAGTCCTTAAAGAGGCTGAAGTCTTGCGAGGCGACGGCCGGCCCGCGCAGAATCGCCCGCCCGGCGTTGCCGTAAGTGTATTGTGCGGGCAGGGCGAAAGCCTTGGTGTTGAACCATTGCAGGCGGTCCTGCGACGCCTGGCCGGTGTCTCCGATGACGTTGGGACGTTGCTGGCTGCCGCCGTTGTTGGCTCTGTCCACGGCCAGGATGGGCGTCAGCGCCTGCCCGCTCCGGAAGCGGAGGATTCCGCTGGCCCGCCAGCCTCCGGCAGCCAGGTTTAGAAAGTAGTTGGTGACGTTGACCGGCTTGCCGCGCCCCACGGGCAGTTCGTACACGAAGGCGATGTTGGAGATGTGTGTCAGGTCGTATGCTGACGGCCCGCGGTCAGCCTGCACGTTGTAGGGCTGTTGCATGTTGCAGCCCTCGGCGCCGATGTAGCCAGAGCAGGCCAGGTCCAGGGACTTCGACCAGGTGTAGGAGAATAGCAGGGACAACCCCTTGGAGAATCGCTGTTCCGCCTTCAGTTGCAGGCCGTGGTAGTCCGAGGTCCCGTTGTTGTCGTTGGTGCGGAACACCAGCATGTTTGGGTAGGGAACCTTCGAGGCGTCCCGCGCCGCGCCCGGCCCCAAGATTGTGGCGTAGTTGGTCAAACCGCAGCACTCCAGCTTGCGCCCGACCGTGCCGACGTAACCCACTGACGCCACGAAGTTGTCGGTGAACTGGCGCTCCACGGCTAGGTTCCATTCGTGAACGTATGGCGTCTTGAACAGGCGGTTCACGTGGTACCCGGCCGAGGGGAAAGGATCGGGCCGATCCACCCTGCTCGGGAGTCCCAGGAACGGCTTATCGATGACCACCGTGGGCACCGTAGCGTTAATCGTTCCGGTGTCCTGAAACGTCGATGTGGGCCACGAGACCCGCGGTCCTTGCGCGATTTGCGACCAGCCGGCGTACATGTCATAGAACATCGAATAGCCGGCGCGGATCACGATCTTGGGCGTCAGCGAATAGGCCAATCCGATCCTGGGCGAGAAGTTGTTCCAGTCGGGGTCGATGAAGCCGCGCCTCACGTTGGGGCCTTGGAACAGGGCGCCGGGGATGTTGATAGGTCCTTCCAGCAGCCACATGCCGGTCCAGCGGTCGAAACTGCCGAAGCTCTGGTTCCTTGTCTTGAGGTTGCCGGCATGCTCCCAGCGCAGCCCGTAAGTGACGCTCAACTTTGAACTTGCACGCAAAGTGTCCGCTAGGTATGCCCCGTAAAGCCACCCAGACTGGTCGCCGATGGGCAAGCCTAGCGGGCGGGTCGCCTGCGAAGGGACCCCCGTCAGAAACGATGCCATAGCCTGGCCAGTCCCGGTCGGGCTGGCCAGATTCTGGGTGGGCTGCACCCCGAAGACTTCGGTCTGGCTGATGCCGCCCCCGTACAGATCGTAGTGCAGCAGGGAGAAACCCGCCTTGAAACTGTGCCGCCCCCAGAATCTGTGGAGGTTGATGTTGCCGTGATGCGTGAGGGCGTCGCTAGGACCGTACCCCACCCCCACGAGTCCGGCATAGCTCGAAATCGTATAGCCGGGAAACAGTGGGACTGCGGGATCAAAGGTGGAGAACGCGTCAGGATTGCTCACGTTGGCAAACTTTATGAATTCCCACACCTGGTCCAGGTTGGAGTAACCGGTGATGGTCTTGTTCCGATTGAAGCCATAGCGCACGTTGAGAAGCGTGGCCGGTCCAAAGTTGTGGTTCCACTCGGCGGCCGCATTCCGGCCTTCCGCGACGCTGCTGCCCACCACCGGAGAAATGCCTTGCGAAACACCCGTCGCATCGCTCCAGGTCATGCGGAAGAACACCCGGTCACGCTCGGAGAAACTGTGATCGCCTCTCGCGACGAAGATTGCCGAGTCGCTTTTCGACGGGCCGCTCACCAGGTAGTTGTTGAGGGTCCCCGCGAGCTGGTAATTGGGCTGCGGTGAGAACATGGAGAGGTATTTCGCAGCGATCGGATTGATCTGGCTGGCGGGGATCTTCCTATCTGTAAACGGATCACGGACGTAGGAACCCGGCTTGGCCGGGTCGGCCCGCGTGGTGAACGGGTCGTAGATGGGCGTGTTGGATGCGGCGATGCCCGGCACCACAACGCTGAAATCGCCGCTTCTCTCCGCGGCCGTCGCCACGCGCGTAATGCTGCTCGAGGTTGCCCGGTTCTTGATGGCTTCGTAGCTCAGGAAGAACCAGGTCTTATCCTTCTGGGCATATAGTTTGGGAATGTAGATGGGCCCGCCCACGCTGAAGCCATACTGATTGTTGCGGAACTTGGGGACGGTGGGCTGGAAGGTGTTCCGCGCATTGAGTACATCGTTGCGCAGGTAATCGTACACTGTGCCGTGCAGGTGGTTGGTTCCGGCCTTGGTGCTCAAGTTGACGAATGAGCCCGATGCGCCGCCGAACTCCGCGTCGCTGTGCACAGATTCCAAGCGGAACTCCTGGATGGAGTCCAGAGGCGGCGAGATCGAGATTGCGTCTTGGGTCAGGTTTGAGTTGATGGCGCCGTCGGTCAGGTAGAGATTGTCCCGGTTCCTGCGCCCCTGCACCGCCGGACCCGCCCCAGCTTGGGAGGTGTCTATGGCCGACACGCCAGGCGTGAGCGTAATCAACTGCGTGAAGTTGCGCGCACTCAGCGGCAGGTCGAAGATCTGCTTGGAGTCGATCAACGTCCCCACCGTCGAGTTGGTGGCGTTGACCAGAGGCGCCTGCGCGGTGACGTCCACCACTTCGGTGACTTGGCCGACCTCCATGGTCAGGTTCAGGTTGGCGGCTTGGCCAGTGGTGAACTCGGCTTCGCGCTCCAGCGTCTTGAAGCCCGCCGCGCCTGCCGTGATCTTATACTTGCCGGTGGGCAGCGTCAGCAGCGTATAACGGCCGTACTCATCGGTCTTGGCCTTGAAGACGCGGTTGGTCTCGACGTGGGTAGCTGTGACATCCACGTTGGCTACGACGGCGCTTGAAGGGTCCGCGACCACGCCCGAGAGCGAGGCGGTGCTAACCTGCGCGGCCAGCGGCAGGGCTGCGAAGCACAAAGCTAGCGTGACCAGAACCCTGCTCGCGCGTTGAAAATCGAGACGTGTCCTTCTCATCACGTTCTCATCTCCTCGGTTGATTTTTCGAACCCGCTGTTCGTTAGCGCAAATGGTAGCTGTAACGTCGTGCTAAGGTATTTTGCGACGCGTGCCGATGCTCTGTCAAGACATTTTCCCCATTCTTCCAGGCCTGCTCCTCCGCCAGGAGGGAGCACGGCCGTCGCCAGACCCGGAAGACTGCGTATGCCGCGGAGTTGAACAAGCCATGTCAGTGCGGTTGAAAGACATTGCGAACGATTTGAATCTGTCGGTCGTCAACCGGCAGACAGCTTGTGCCTCAGGTCGCCGGCCGGGACGTTCTCATGGTCGGGCCTCGAAATCTCAGGGTCTGAAGGCGAATGGTGCAGGTTCCAGTCGTTCTGGATGAGGTCCGGAACTGTCGGCTCGGTAGCTGATTCGCTGCAAATTCTTAGCGCAAGTTCCGGAGCACCGTCATCGGGCTGACATCTAGCGTCCGAGCGATTTGCCGCAGGCTCTTTCCTTCAGCGTGTAGCCTGTTCGCCTTGTTCCGGTCCAGAACTCTTCGGGGACGGCCCAAGCACTTGCCTTGCGCCCGTGCACGAGCCAGTCCTGCCTTGACGCGCTCCTGAATCCTGATTCGCTCCTGTTTGGCTATGCAGGCCAGAATGGCCAGCACAGCTTCGGCGAACGGTCCAACACGGCGTAGATACTCCTCTTTCAAGTTCCACCATCCCACCCCGTTACTCTGGAGTCGCTGGAGGTGTTGGAGGGTCTCAAGGACTCCCTCCCTGCTGAACCGGTCGAGAGACCAGAATAGGACGATTTCAAACTTCCTCTCGGCGGCGTCTTGGAATAGCTTCTGGAACTGTGCCCGGTCCGCCTTGCTCCCGCTGGCCTGATCCACGTATTCGGCGGCTATCTTCCACCCTTCCGATCTCTTGCGCTTCACCAACTGGCGCAGTTCCCGGAGCAGGTTCTCCGCTTCCTGGCCGTTGTTCACAATAAATCCTTTCCCATCTCGCTCGTGCGGCCGTAGTGTGCCTTCAGCAGCGCACGGACGTCTCTTACCTCGAAAACGTGATACCGATCGAGAAAACATTGACTGGAGTGAATTTCGGCGATTGCTCCCCTCGCTGGAACTTGCCTTCGATCCCGTGTTGCAGGCCTTTCCAGATGTGCCGACGGAAAAGGTATCCGGTGTTCAGGACCGCCTTGGCTTCCACGTAATTGCGTTGTGGACGCCGCGCGACCTTCCAGTGATAGTAGTACGTGTCGCTCGCCGACAGCGTGACGAATCGCTTGAATTCCAGCATCACATCCAGGTTCAACAGGTAGCGCGAGATGTAGTCCTGGAAGTAGATGTTGGCACTCAGCCGGTCCGGACGGTCGCGAACCACGTCGCCGATCTCGTATCCCGTGGAGGGCCGGATAGCGTACGCTGTCAGGAACGGGTTCGTCTTGCGGTTCCGGGCGACCGAGGCCCGGTAGGCCCGGCTCTGAACCAGTTGGTGGAACACCGGGGCGATCGTGAATTTACCGAATAGCAATTGAAACTTCAGGTCGCGGTCCGATTCGTGCCGCGGGCCGGCAGTGAAGACCAGCCCTCGCAGATCGGCATGGCGCTTGAAATCCAGGCCGTATTCGAAATCCACTCCCTCGGCGATCTGGGTTGGCACCTCCGCTTCATCCAGCGGCAGGGTGCTGATGTCGGCGCTGATATAGGGCCGGATGCCAAGCCATTTGATAGTTGGAGTCCCCTGGTCCGGCGAACCGCCCGACAGGCCCCATTCCCATTCCTTCAACACGGGCTTGTAAGCGAGCGCGAACAGTCCTGCATTCCGCCGTTGTCCGTTGCTCGAGCCCGCGATGGGTTTCGACGGATCGAACGCCGTTACGGTTGACGTGAACGTCAGGTCCAAAAAGAATGACGCGCTCTCACGGGGAGGCGCTGCCGGTTCGGGAGAAATCTTGGTCGCGCCAACCAATGCATCCATCTCCCGGTCGATGAGCCGCTGGATAGGTTCCGGGAGTTTCGTTTTGTCGATCGAAACCGTGAGCTTATATGCCTCCGGTCGGGACGGCAGGAATTCAGACAAGCTAAGCTTGATGAAGTCACCCGCCGCCTGGCCCGTCGCCGGCTCGCCGTTCCCGCTTGGACCGGCGTGCGTAACGCGGATGTCGTAATCCGGCACGTTATCCGCCGTAGAGAACTTCAGCGACACCTTGATCTCGGAGGGATCGATGGCTGCCAGCGCCTCCAGCATCTGCTGTTGTCTTTGGCGAGGTGAAAAAGAGAGATAGACAGCCTCGCGGCCGGCAACGATTCTGTTCACCTCCAGCGAGAGGCTGTACGTACCCGTGGCAGCGATGTCCGAAGGCTTCGTGGCGTTGGCGAGAAGCACTGACGAAAGCACGACATTCACATCCCGCGAACTCGGCGGCCCGGCAGACGGCTCCAACAGGGGCGCGACACCGCAACGCGAATTTCCTTCTCTCAGATCGAGGGCTTCCCGGCCGCCAGGTGCGTCGCACTGCAGCGTTGAGAACGTGACCCCATTTCTGTGCTTTGTGATCGACGTGTGAAGCTGGACGATCCTGACGTTCCCGTCGGAGACCGGCACAACCAGGTATGCGTAGGACGCCTTTTCGTCGAACGATTTGATCTCGTCGGTCGTGCTCACCTGTATGGAGGTGGGCTTAACCGTAACGACGACGTCCTCCGCCCGGAGGAGTAAAGGAGCCAGAACGAGAAACGCGCGCATGGCAGTCATTTGGTTAGTCCTCGCTCGGAAAATCGAGAATTCTGGAACAGGGTGTCGGGGTTCGATCCCATAGAATTTGGGCGTACTGGCGCGCGGTTGTCTCGGAAGTGACCAGGCCGCTCCCCGGATCGCTCGCTGTCACGTTGTACGGACGAAAGACCCGCTGCTGATTCGTCACCAGGATGAGCCGCTTTCGTTGTCCCGTATCCAGGTCCGGGACCAGTTCGCCGAGCGTCGTGCCGCGGGAAACCCCGTCCGCGGGCACGGCCGCCGGGTCGGCCCAGCTTTCAATCGCCCGAAACACGCGACACACATAGGACCGGAAAAGCCAGACTTGGCAATCGGCTTGGACCGGGTCTTGGCCCGGATCCAGTTCATCGCACTCCGTTGCGCGGGCCACCAGTTTGCTGGCGGCCTCGGCGATCCGCTGAATGGTTGAGTCGTCCCGCAACTGCAGGCGTTCGGTGAATATCTCACGCGCAGGCGGTTGTTGGTTGGCGGTGGTCAACAGGCGGTGGAGATCGCCTGCAAAAGCGCTCCAGGCTTGTCGAGGGATTCCGAGTTCCGCGAGCGTCTTCTTAGAGGATGCGTCCGAGACGCCCACAATCGGGCTGTGTAGCGCGGCCGCGGCTTTCACCGCGGCAAGTGTCTTTTGATCTGCCATGGGGACCTCCCAGATTCTTATGTTCAAGCATATTAGCGTCTTCGATTATAGAAATGTGACATCGGGAGGAAGCGAAAAATGCGTCAGGGCCGTTCCGGTCTCAACACAACCTTCGATTCCACCGCGATGCTGATCCAGGTATCCGCGGCCTTGACGTAGATTGAACACGCTGCTTGCCTGTTCGTATCCACTCAGCGAGTGAGGAGTCGATGCGAACGCGCACGAAGTCGGCGCGAATGCCTGGAAGGCGCCACAGCCCGGCGGAGGATGGCGACACACTCCGCGAGCCGAATGGACTGAGTATAGTCACTCCGCCAGTGCAGCGCCGCCCGCACAGGGGCTGCGTTGCCTAGCGGCCGCGGAGGACCGGTAAGCTACTCCAACGCGCTTAAACGAATGCGCGATCCGCCCGCCCCGCCGTAATACACGCGCTGGAAGGACTTCGGAAAGTCCGAAGCAAGCGCCCTCGAGATTTCGACGAATTTCTGCGGGTTGCGATCCGTCAGTGGAAACCAGGAGCTTTGGACCAGCACCATGATGCGGTGGCCCGCGCGCCATGTGTGCGCAACGTCCCGGAGCGCGAACGTGATCTGGTCCGGTTTTCCGGGTTCGAACGCAACGGGCTTTTCGAAGCTCTTCCGGAACTTACCGCGGAAGGGTTCGCCCCGCACCAACTGCTGGTATCCCCACCCCATCTGCGAGGCATTGCCGCTTGCGGCCGGCGGCGTTCCATCAGCCGCAGCGGTGGCCGCCGCGGGGTTGTTGTAGTCCGGATAATCGTTTGTGAAAGCGTCGATCACCTTCACCACGAAATCGGAATCGGTCCCCGTAGTGGAGACCATGAGGTCCGCAGTAATCGGGCCGAACACGGACACATCGCGATCCAGGACGTCGGTCTGGAAGACCAGAACGTCCGGCCGCGCCGCGGCGAAGCGCTGGTTCTCGGTCAGGCAAGTATTCACAACGCGCGAAGCGATCTGGTCGATGTAAGGGGCCGGCTTGTTCGGGTCTCTCTGCTCGACTGGCACAGAGCACGCCGGTCAGGTCAGTTACTTCGCCGGGTATTCCTTGATCCGGATGTTGCGCACCATCAGCACGGTATTCACGTCGTGCAATTGCAGGCCGATGGGTCCGGAAGCAGCGCGGTTTGCATGCTGCGGCATCTCAGCCACCAACTGCCCGTTCAGGCTTACGCGGATCACGCCGTTGCGGTGCTCGATCTTCATGTGGTTCCAATCATTGTTTTTGCGGACCCCGCGCTTCGCTTCCACATAGTGGTAGATGCTGCCAGTCGGGAATCTTCCTTCGGTGCTGCTGAACAAGATCTGGATCTCATAGCCGACGGCAGACGGCAGCTTTGAGCCATCATGCTCGGCGCCATGCGAGTATCGGCCGCGCGAGGTGTCCAGAAGGGAGACTCCGCTGTTACCTCCCAGGCGGGTCCAGAAATCCATCTCAAATTCGAAGTTCTTGAACTCCTGCTTCGTGTAGAGCCAGGACTGGAGGTCAGCCTTGTTCAGATGTCGCTGGCCCACCAGCGTCCCGTCGCTGAGCACGTTCCAGTATCCGTCGCCGACTACTTCCCAGCCCTCCAGATTCTTGCCGTTGAACAGGCTGACCCACTTCGGCGCCGCCCAGGCGGAGCCAATGCAGAATACGAGCAGCACACACAACTTCCTCACGGCGTTCTCCTTTCCATCACGAAACGGCAGAGTCATTCTTAGAAGCCCTCATGGCCCTGCGGCCCACCAGAAGACATGAAAATATCTCCCATCAGCGATACGCTTTTATTGGCGTGGTTGTGGACGAGGCCGGAACCGCCTTGGAGCAGTCGAGTCCGTTAGCAAGCCTGATCCGGAACGCGCGTTTGAACCAGTAAGTGTGCGCGGCCTGCCCCGGCGGGAAGGGCTGCAGCACGAGACGGTGCGTAGTATAAGTTCCGTGCGTTCTCCGCCTCCACGCCGAGGAGTCAAAAGATGCCTTATGAGGCAGCAGGAATCGACGTCCACAAGAAGCTTCTGGTCGTAGTTGTCGCCGATGCGGCTGAGCCGGATGCGATTTTGCAATCGTGCCGCTTTGGCATTCGACCACCCCCGGCGCCAGAATGAGCTCGGCCAGAATGGGTTCTAATTGCCCGGGCTCTGGCTGGGCCAGCAACAGGATTGGCGTCAGTCCGAGAAGCAGGACCAGTTGAAGATGACCCTGTCTCGCCATCCTAGTGTCCTGTCTCAAATAATTATTGACATATAGCTGCGATCGCCCTATACTGGGACATGCCCAGCCCAGCGCCAGCGCTTGTCCTGAGCGTTGGCCAGAAATCGGAGCTCGAAGCGTTGGTTCGCAACGGGAGTACGTCACAAAGAGTGGCCATGCGCGGCCGCTTACTACTGCTTGCTCACCAGGGCGTCGCCAACCAATCCATCGCGCAGCAGTTAAACTTGTCGCGTCCCACCATCCTGGCGCTGCGCAACGCCTTCGCCCAGGACGGGATAGTGGCCGTCACTGGCATTCGTAAGCGAAAGCGTCGAGCCAAGGTGTTGACGCCGGAACTGGAGCAGAAAATCCTGGACACCACATTGAAAACCCGCCCTGGCGACGGCAGCACGCACTGGAGTGTGCGGATGCTGGCCAGGCACCTGGGTATATCCCGGACCATCGTGCACCGGGTCTGGCAGCGCCACGATGTGCAACCGCATCGCGTACAGCGGTTCAAACTCTCCCGCGATCCGCACTTTGAAGAAAAGGTGCGGGATATCGTAGGCCTGTATTTGAATCCGCCCGACCGCGCCCTGGTATTGTGTGTGGACGAGAAGAGCCAGATTCAGGCTCTGGATCGCACCGCGCCGATCCTCCCCTTACGGCCGGGGCTGCCGGAACGCCAGACGCACGACTACCAACGCCATGGCACCACCACGCTATGCGCCGCCTTCAACATCCTGAATGGCAAAGTCATCGGCACTTGTCAGCAACGCCATCGCAGCCGGGAGTTCGTGAGGTTCCTGAATCATCTCGAAGCGCAACTCCCCGCCGATCAACAAGTGCACCTCATCATGGACAATTACTGCACCCACAAAAGCGCCGAGGTGCAGCGCTGGCTAAAGCCGAAGAAGCGGAAGAGATTCCACTTCCATTTCACCCCCACCAGCAGCTCCTGGTTGAACCAAGTCGAACGGTTCTTTGCGTTGATCACCGGACGAATGATTCGCCGCGGAACCTTCCATAGCACGCAAGAGTTGGAGAAGGCCATCTACCGCTGGCTGGCAACCTGGAACGGCGATCCAACCCCGTTTGTTTGGAAAGCCTCTGCCGACGTCATCCTCGACAAGGTCCGGCGTTGTAAAGAATTATCTGAGACAGGAGACTAGTTGCGGGTCCGAGGCAGCGCATCACTCCCACCCAAAGGCGGCCATCATGATGTGGAATAGCTGGGTGTTCGGAAAGAAGCCGTGGACCTTGCCGGCGCCGGGGCCCTGCGCCGCCACCAGCACATCCTCTCCCGTGTGGCCGTTGTCGACGCGTACGTTGACTTTGGCCGGCACCGCCGTGACGCCGTCGTTCGCGGCCAGAATCGGCTCACCTCTTCTGCCGCCTCGCAAGCGGGTGTCGAACGAATGGTCCGCCGCGAAAACGATCAAGGTGTCGCCCTTCAATCGCTCCGCAGTCTCCTGAATGACTCGATCCAGCGTCAGCACATGGTCGAGGCCGAGTTTCAGGTTGTTGGTATGAGCGTCCATCTCCACCATCAGAAAGAAGCCCTTTCGATTGCGCGACAGGATGTCGATTGCGCGACTGACTGCCGTGCCGAGCTCGAAGCGGCCCGGCTCCAGCATCACCACTGCGCGCCGCGCGTGTGGCGAAATCTGTTCCAAGGATTTGGCTACGCTGTAGCCCTTGCCTCGAAACACCTCCTCCGCCTGGTCGGTCGGCACAATCACCACGTCGACGCCGTCCTCGAAACGCGGCTTCAGAAGTTCGGCCGCAATCTCCATCCCATGATTGCGATCATTGTTGTGCGCATAGCAGACAGCGGGCGTGGCGCCGGTCACTCCACCGTTCGAGATCACGCCTGTCGAGAGTCCGCGCTCCTCGGCATACTCCAGAATGGTCTTCAACGGCTCGCCGTCCTTCTTGCCGCGGACCGCGGCATCCGACTGCGACACCACACCATTGTTCGTTTTGTGCCCCGTCATGATCGCCGTCATTCCCGCCGCCGAATCCGTCACCCAACTCGATGCTGACGACGTGTCCATTAGACCGATGTCCGGCATCCTCTGAATGAACAACTGTTGGGGTCTACCGGCGTAGATGCCGGCAAGGCTGACTACTGGAAGACCGGCGGCATCCCCAAGGAACAGAATTACGTTCTTGGCGTGCTGTTCCGCGGCACACGAGCTGGCCGCCCACAACAGAAACAAGGGAATGCAAATTCGCATACAACGCTCCTTTTGAATCGGGTCTCAGCGCGACTTCCGGCTTCAGTCCGAACCACCGGTGGTATAGGAAGCATATAGAAGCTCTCAAATGTGCTCTTCTCTAAACATTGGCGCCTTCCGCGTCCGCGTTCCGGTACGCCTGAAGGATCAGGTCCACCATCTTCCGCGCCATGTGTCCATCGGTTTGAGGCCGGCGGCCGGAGTCGACGCAGTCGAAGAAGTGTTGGAGCTCGGGGGCGACGTCCAGGCCCTCGCCGCTTTCCAGGAGTACTTCCTCGGTTTCGCCCTCGGCCACGATACGGGTCGCCCAGGCGCATCGGTGCCCCTCGTTGGCCAAGTCGCCCAGGGGCGTGGTGGTCAGCGTGACGTGGGCTTTTTCGCAGGTCGCATGCAAGGTGTACCAGGTGCGGCAGCGAGGGGAAGCCCAGGTTTCGCGAGCCACGCCGATCATGCCGTTGCGGAATTTCATCACGCTGGCGGCCGTGTCTTCTCCCTCCATCGCGACACCGCCGCGCGTCCCCACCATCCGCAAGGAGCGCACTTCCCCGCCCACAAAGAACATCACGTCCAGCAGGTGCGGTGAGGAGGAAAAGAAGACCCCGCCCCCCAGGGTCGCTTTGCTGGCGATCCAGCCCAGGGCGTAGTCTTTCAGGGAGGAGTCCATGACGCCCTCCAACAGGAAGGGTTTCCCATAGCGGCCGCTGTCGAGAATCGTTTTGAACTGCTGCACGCAATGCTTGTATCGATGCTGATATCCCACCATGAACGTCTTGCCGGCGCGCTCGGCGGCGGCGATCATCTCGTCGGCCTGCTCGAGAGTCGTGGCGATGGGCTTTTCCAGGAGCACATGGCATCCCGCCTGGAAGCAATCCAGGGTGACCGGGTGATGCAGGTGGTGGGGTACCAGCACGAATGCGCAATCGATCTCTCCCAGACCCTCGCGGTAGTCCGTCAGGCTGCGAGCTCCCACCTGAAGCGCGATCGCCTCGGCGCGCTCGCGTACGGGATCCGCCACCCAAACGATGCGCGCGCGATCGCGCAAACCCTCCAATGCCGCCACGTGAAAGGGTGCCATCCACCCGCACCCGATCAAGCCTACCCGGTGGACTTCCGCTTTCGAACTCATAGCATTTCCAGGATCTCACGGTTTTAGGCGTACAGCGCCGGATGGCCGCTGCACGACCAGCTTTTCCAGAAAGTACTGGTGGTGCAGACCTCCGGGAACGGGCTTCGCCCTGATGCGACAATTGTCAGGCATCTGGCGGCCCCAGATCGGGTTGGGCGCGGCCGGCTCACGGATGAGTTCTCGCGGATTGGCGGGGCGCAAAACGGTGTAGGCGACGGGCGGAATCAGATGGCACAGGGAGGGTATCGAGATCCAGAATCGCATTCCAGAAGGTGGGCCCAAAGTCCAGTGCGTGTGTTTTAATGGTCTTCGAGCCGTGGCAGGTCAAATTTTTGCGCGTGGCAGGAACATCTGGCTGGTTCGTGTGTATGCAGGCAGAGACGGTGCGCGCGTGCGCGTTTACCAGAACAATTCAATCCTCGGCGACAAAAAGGGACGCCGAAGCTTACTTGGCTTAGGAGCTGCGAAGGAGAGGCTTGGCTGGAACCAATACGCCGACTCCGCGGATTCTCGCCGGGGAGCTTCTCGATGACGTTCTACCCGATTACTGAATCAACAGCGAGGACTATGGCTGGGCTGAGAGCAAAATCCGGTTGCACCTTCGGCCGGGGTTCGGTGCTATGCAGGCCCGTCGAGTAACGGCAATGGAGAACAACGTTCGGAAGGGATGCTTCGAGCACCATGAATTCCTCAGGCGGGGTGATGCTTAGCTCGCCATGAATCGAAGAACCTTTTTGATCAACCACAGCCGCCCCGCTGCTGGCCGCGCAAGGGGCCAGGAAGTACCGCACCGCGCTGGTGGGCACGGGCTGGTGGGGGATGAACATCCTGCGCGCCGCCATGGCCGCCGGGGAATCCAAAGTGGTGGCGCTGTGCGACGTCGACCGCAACCAGCTCGATCCGGCGGCCGGGGAAGTCGCCCGGCTGAGCGGCGATGCGCCGAAGAAGTACGGCGACTATCGCGAGATGCTGCACGCCGAAAAGCCCGAGATCTGCATCGTGGCGACGCCCGATCACTGGCACGCCGCTGGCCACCATCGCCGCGGTGCGTGCCGGGGCGCACGTCTACGTCGAAAAGCCCATTTCGCACACCCTTCTGGAGGGCCGCGCCATGGTGAACGCCGCGCGTGCGGCGGACCGCGTGGTGGAGGTAGGGCTGCATCGCCGCGTTTCGCCTCACAACAAATCCGGCATGGAGTTCCTGAAATCCGGAAAGGCGGGCAAGATCGGCATGGTGCGCGCCTTCGTGCATTACCCGGCGGCGCGGGCACGCGCACGCCCGACACGCCGCCGCCGGCAGGTCTGGATTGGGACTTCTGGTGCGGCCCCGCGCCCCTGAAGCCTTACAACAAGGCCATTCACCCGAAGGGCTTCCGCGCGTATCTGGATTACGCCAACGGCACGCTGGGCGATTGGGGCGTGCATTGGTTGGATCAGATTCTCTGGTGGACCGAGGAGAAATATCCGCGCCGCGTCTTCTCCACCGCCGCGCGCCACATCAAAACCGACCAGACCGACGCGCCCGACACGCAGGTGGCGAGTTTCGAATTCGAATCCTTCACCGCGGTTTGGGAACACCGGCAGTACGCCGGCAACGAAGCCGAGAAGACCAACATCGGCTGTTACTTCTACGGCACCGAGGGCACCTTCCACCTGGGCTGGCTGGACGGCTGGACCTTCTATCCTTCCAGCCGCAACCAGAGCGTCTTGCACGAAGATCCCAAGCTGCACCAACCCGACCTGCACAATATCCCGGAATTGTGGGCGGATTTCCTCGATGCGATCAAGACCGGCCGCCGTCCGGTGAACGACATCGAAAGCGGGCATCGCTCGACGGCCATGAGCCTGCTCGGCATGTTGTCGGCGAAGCTCGGGCGCAGCGTGGAGTGGGACGGCGCGAAGGAAGTGGTGGTGGGCGACGCGGCCGCGAACAAACTGCTGCGCCGCGACTACCGCGCGCCGTGGAAGTTTCCGGCTTAGTGGCGCACCAGGAAGGTCGCCGTCTCGTACGGACGCAACTCGGCGGTTGCGACGCCGTCGCTAATTACCAGCGGACCTGCGCCGGGTAAGGCCTCTTCCGTCATGCGCACGCGAGAGGCCGCGACCATCCGGAACACATCGGAGGTTATTTGTACCGGGCCGCCTTTGCCGGATAAGTCCCTCAGGCGGATGACGTATCCAGTGCCCGCCTCCGCTGCTTTGATGGCTGTCACTTCCACATCGCCGCGGTTTACCCTGACCAGGCTCGCGGACGCGGGCCATCCGCTTTGTCCCGCGCCGGGAGGCACGAGCGCAGCCATGAGAGGGTTATTCACGCTGCTAAGAAACTCCGCCGGATGGGAGGATGGCGGATCGCTGCGGAGCATGTAACTGAGCCGCAGTTGACCTCGAAACGGGCTCAGCAAGGTAACGAAAGGCGGGTGTTCGAGTCCGTTGCCGGCGCCGCCCACATGGCCCAGCAGGCCTTTGCCCGTGGGCAGGTCCCAGAGGAAGCTTTCGCGGCAGCCCAGATCGACGCGCAGCGAACCGTCCGCCACCGATACACCATGCACCCCGAAGAGCGTGTCGTTGTACGTTCCGGGGATGCTGTCACGGAAGGGATCGAGATAGCCCGACGCCGAGTCCACCAGCAACTTCATGTCCCGCGCGCGAAGGGCGAGTGGGAAGGGAAGATACCACAGCGCCATGTTGTTTTGCCTGTACGGAAGGCTCTTGAAGTTATTCAGGTTGATAGCCAGAGCGAAATCGACTCGCTTGACCCCGGCGTACAGCGTGATTTCGAGGCGTTCCATGGCGTGGCGGGGTTTCTCGACCACCATGCGGTATACCACCGGCCCATCCTCCGTTACGCGGATGCTGGTGGCCGGCTCCTGCAGTTGTTCCGGCTTGATGTTGGAGAGGCCGAATCCGTTGTCCCTGGCGGCGCGCCGGTTAATGCCTGCTGGAAGGAGGAATCCGTAAGGCGAACGGTGGTCGATGAGATCCGAACCGAGTTCACGATCGAAGATCTCCGAGGGATATCCGTTCGCATCCACCGCGACGCGATACAGCGCGTTGTCGATGACGCCGCCGCGCGCGCCATTCGCGGTTGTGGCACTACCGGCCGGGACCAGTGTGTACGTGCGGTAGCCGTTGGGCGGAACGTCCCGCGCCACAAATACGAGATGGGACCCCACGCGCTGGCCCCGGAGTGTGGCGCCCGTGGCGAGGTCCTTCAGATCGAACCGCTCGCTCCCGCCGGCGTCGATCCAAACGGGCGCCGTCCGCGGCCAGGAGGTTGAATTGAAGACCACCACGCGGCGCTGATGGGGGCCGGCCAACGCGGCGGCCAGAGCCTTCAGGCCGCTCTCGAGCACACGCTCCGAGATGGCCGCGGCCTGTGATGCGAACTCGATGTGCTCGCTCTCATGTTGGATGAGCCGGTCGAGCCCCAATTGCACGGTCGCGTGCGGGGAAGTGTGGTCGTCCCATTGGCGCAACTGTCGCCAAACCTCATGCGATTCGGCGAGCGGCGCGGGCGGTTGCGCGCCCAGGATGCGGCGGAGCGCGGAGATTTTTTCCGCGGCTACGATGGCTTCGCGGGCGCGCCGGACGCGCGCCGTCGCCAGTCCCGCCGCCGAGTCGCTCTCTTCCCAAGTGCTGGGCCAATCTCCGCCATGCGAAGCGCCCGCGGCGGGCAACTCCGCGAAGTCGCGATGGAGGCTCTCCATCTTCTTGAAGAAAGGCGTGGGCGTGGCGATCACGGCGCGCAACGTGGTTTGCATCGCGTTCAGGTGGCGCGCGCCATCCGTCATCCACCGGTATAGATCGAAGTGATCGCCAAAGCCCCACCTCATGCCGATGTTGTTGTCGCCGTTGGCGGCCATGACCAGCAAATCGTCGTACGGATAGTCGCGGTCGGCATAGTAGCTCAGGCCCCGCAGCACGCGTTCCAGAAAATGAGCTTTGTCCCAGCGCGCCCGGTCGTGGCCGGGAGGAGCTTTATCGGGATCGATGAGCAACAATCCGAAGTTGCGGTCCGCGGTCGTGTAGGCCGCGCAATGCGCGCACTTGTAAGCGGCCGGATCCCACGGTTTCCCGCCGTAGTCCTGTTCGCCAATCGAAATCCATGTGAGTAGTTTTGCGCCGCTGCGCCCGACCCAGTAGAAAGGACGCCGGTTCACCGGAAACGGATTGCCGGGGAACGACTGCCCATTGAAGAGGTTCACGCCGGTCAGGAAATAATGCAATCCGCTGGCCGCCGCAACGTCCGCGAGACCCCACGTGTATCCTGGCTGATCGTTCAGCATGAGGGTCTCGATGGGAATGCCGTACCTGGCGCGATACTCGGTTGCGGGATAGAGCATCCGGTTCAGCTCTTCGTAGCTGATCGCGGACGTGTTGGCGGTGTTGTAGCCCGCGCAAACTTCGATCCGTCCCTGGCGCACCAGTTGCATGAAACGATCCACTTCGGCTGGTTTGCTGCGGGCGATGTATTGCTCGAGTTGCCACAGCGTTTCCACCGTGAATCGGATGGCCGTGTCGTTTTCAGGTGGGGCGTCCGCTTCAATCATCTTTACCACGCGATCGAACATGGACTTGTACATAGCGGCCACTTCCGCCACCGGCGCCGTGTAGCCAATGTCGAGGTGCGTATGGAAGATGAGATGGAGCCGCAAGGGTCGCGATGCGACGCGAAAGGACTTCGATTCTTCGCCGCCGGCGTTGCGCACGACAAAGCTGGAATCGCCCGGGGGCGCTCCCACGGCCAGTTCAACTTCAATCCGCTCGGATGAAATCACCTTCGCTTGTGGCTGCACAGGTAAAGCCGTGGAAACCGAAACCGTGGCACTCGGTTGAAAGCCCGATCCGGTTACCACAAACCGCGTGCGTCCGGGAAGATAGCCATTCGGGGTGACGCTTGCGATGCGCGGAGATGCCACGGCCACCAGACAAAGAAGCAGACCACCGTAGACTCTTTTCATACCCTGGTGACCAGCTTAGCCGATGGGAGTTCTCCGAAGGGTGATGGCAAGGCGTGTTATAGATTGATCTGAATGACTTCGAAGAGAATCCTGGCGGCCGCGCTTCTGGCCGCGCCTCTCTGCGCCGGCGCGCAGGCGCTTCGGTGGGGCTCGCGTGATCGCGTGACGCCGCCCTTCCCACCCACGCTGCGTTCGGAGCCTCGCGTCGAACGGCTGGTCCGGCAGAAGGCCAAGTACCTGCGGCTGCTCTACATGGGCACACGCCTTCCGGATTCATCGGAATACACCATCCGCGCGCGCACCTCGACGTTGCTCACCCTGGCCACGTGCCTCAAGTTCGCTTCCTGCGAGGAGCCGGAGGAAACGCGCGACGCTTACTTGAAGATGTTGGACGAACTGGTGAACGCGCATTACTCGGGTGGCGGCGGTGTCACGGCTTCGGGCAAGCCATGGGGACACGAATGGCAGTCATCCTACTGGACCTGGCAGGCGACTTTCAGCGCCTGGCTGATGTGGGAGGAGTTAAGTCCGCCGTTGCGGCAGGCCGTGCTGGCCATGGCCATCGATGAAGCCGACCGCTTCCTGGACATGCCCGCGCCATACGCGCGCTTTCTCGACACCAAGGCCGAGGAGAACGCCTGGAATTCGAACTTGCTGGTGCTGTTGAGCGAGATTCTCGAAAGCCATCCGCATCGCGAGCGCTGGCGCGAGCGCGGTCTCGAATACATGATCTCGGCATTCGCGACGCCTGTCGACCGCGCGGGCGCTCGCATAGTGGAAGGCAAACCGCTGGCCGCCTGGCTCGGCGGCGCCAACGTTCACCCCGATTTCACGCTGGAAAACCACGGGTTCGTCCACCCCGACTACATGGCCTGCATCGGGCTGAATCTCACGAACGCACTGGTCTACCGTCTGCTGGCGCGGCGCATACCGGACGCCGTGACCTTCAACGCGCAAAAAGTCTACGACGTGCTCAAGTTCTTCACGGCGGCCGACGGCGGGTTGTTCTACCCCGGCTCCACCGATTGGTCGCTGCATCGAGTGGAACTCACCTGGACCACGGCGCTTCAGATGGACCGGCTGGCGCGCGATCCTCAGGCCGGAGCGCTGTCGGAGGTGGCGCTGGACACCATGGAGCGCATGTGCGCGCGCTACGGAGACGGGCGCATGTTCGCTCACTACGAGTTCCCGACGTATAAGACCATCGAAGCAGTTACGTCGACGGGACTGGACATGGGGCTGATGTTCGCGCGCATGTGGATGCCGGCTGAATCGAGCGAACCCATCGAGAGGGTATGGAAGCAACTCGAAGGTGCGCGAGTGTTCGAGGACGGGCGCTTATTCGTCATGCGCACCCCGCAGGCGATCAGCTCCTTCAGTTGGGGGACACGGCTGATGGGCGTCACGGAGCCGTTTGCCAAGGACACCATCGTGTGGCCCGCCAACCGCGGCTACTTCGGCTTGAGCACGCCCATCGCGCCCGGGGCTCTGGTGGCGGGCCGGCTGGGCATCGGAAGCAAGGCGTTTGAAGACGCCGTGCGCCGGGACGACACAACGGTGCAGGGCGCTATACAGGGCGCGGAAAACGGAGCTATGTTTGTGACCGTGCGGGCGCGCCAGACGGGCCGCTCGAAGGTGATTTCGTTCACCGCGCTCCCCAGCGGCAAGAGCGTTTACATGGAGCGCGTGGACGGCGACACGGCGCCGGTTCTGGGTGGCATGATCGCGCTGCTCGAAGAGCCTGAGTGGTTCTACGGCCGCGCGTCGCGCGCCGTGGAGCGCGACGCGAACCGTTGGGTGAACGTGGACGGCCGTCTGGGTTACGCATTGTCGGAAAGCGGCGGCGTCGCTGTTGTGCCGGACCTTCGTTCGCGCTTGCTATTTCTCAATAAGGCGCCGCGCAACGGTTCCATCGCCGCCATCGTGACGCTCCCCGGCGCGAGTGTGGCCGGAACGCGCGACTTCGCCGCCCGGCCGTTCCGATTGAAGGTACGGCAGGCGGGCGTGGCCGCGGTCGAAGTCGACGGCCTTCTGATCGTGACCAACACCACGCCGCATCCGCTGACCGCCGAGGTGGAGCGCGGGGCGAGTATCGTGGAAGTCCCCGTCAATGGGGCCTCCACGCGCGTTTGGGGGAAGTAAGTGCGGCTGGTTCGCCGGCCTCGTCTGTCGCGAATTGGCCCCGCCAACCGGGCCCGGGTGTAAGGTTAAAGTATGGACAAGAGAATCGCGAAGCGGCATAAACGTCAGGTTGCCCGCGCGAAAGAACAGCTCAAATTGTCGGAGCCCGACGTGCGAACGCCGGAACAGATCGCGGCGGCCCGGGAAGCCAGTCGCCCCACCATTGGCCGCGACGGTAAGCCCACGGCGGTCCTCTCCCGCCGGTAATCCCGGCGGCGCCGCGAAGCTTTTCGGCGATGACCTGGCGAGAATACCACGAGGCCACCAAGCACAGCGCCGAATCGTTGCGCCGTTGGCACCACGTTCTGGACTGGGCCAACATGCCGGATCCCTTCCGCCTCTACGAGGGCGCGTCCGTGGTGGACCTCCCGGCGGACCCGCCCGCCCCGCAAATCCCGGCGCTCGAATTGCTCCGTGGCGCCTCCGGCCACACGGGCGCAGCGGATGGCCCGGCGTTCCTTTCACAACTACTGTTCCACTCCGCCGCCATCAGCGCGTCCAAGCGCCCCGCGCCGGCCGCATCCCGGTATGCGCTCCGCGTGAATCCGTCCTCCGGGAATTTGCACCCCACCGAATTTCACTTCTTCACGCGGGGACTCAAACGTTGGCCGGACGGTTTGTATCATTACCGTCCGTCTTCCCACATGGCGGAGCGGCGCGCGCGCGGCAATTTCGAGCCCGGGCCGGCCGGAGGGGCCGCACCAATCGTGTTTGTCCTGACCAGCATCGCGTGGCGCGAGGCGTGGAAGTACCGCGATCGGGCCTATCGATACTGCCTTCTCGACATGGGACACGCCTGGCAGGCGCTGGCGCTCGCCGGCCGCGCCATGGGATGCGACAGTTATGCGACCGGCCGTTTCGCGGATGACGAAGTGGCCGGATGGTGCCGCCCCGCCGGCGACGAATGGCCCATGCTCATCGTCGCGTTGCGCGGCGCTTCCATTCCGCTGCACCAGCCGGACAGCGGCCCACCCGTTTGGTGCGATGGGCGCGCCAACCGGCTCTCCGTACGGCCGGTCGCCTACCCATCGATTGACGAAATGCACGCCGCCACCAAACTCGGCGCCAGTCAGCCGGAAGACGCTCCAACAGTCGAACCGGCGCCCACGGGCCGCGGTGAGATCCAGCTACCCGCTCCCGCCTCTCCGGTCCGCGCTTTCGGCGAAGTCGCTCGCGAGCGTCGTTCGGCACTGGATTTCCAGGGCGGAACCCGTGGGATGCCGCTGGCCCAACTCGCCGCTCTCCTGGCCGCGGCGGCCCAACCTTTCAACGCGGATTTTACCGGCGCGCGATTCGTTCAACTTTACTTGTACGCGCACCGCGTCGATGGGCTGCCGCAAGGGGTCTACCGGCACTGGCCGGAGCGCGCCGAGTTGGAGCGGATCCGGTCCGGCGATCAACGCGTCGCGGCCGCCGGCTTGAGCCTGGGGCAGGATTTGGCCGGGAACGCCTGCGTGGCGTTTTCGATGGTAGCCGATCTCGATCGCGCCACCGGTTCGCACGGCGACCGCGGCTACCGTTACGTGCACTTCGAAGCGGGCGCCATCGGACAGCGGTTGTATCTCGCCGCTGAAGCGCTGGGATTGCGGGCAACCGGCATCGGGGCTTTCTTCGACGATGAAGTGCACCGCTATCTCAACCTGGCGTCCCCGGACAAACAAGTGGTGTACCACTTTTCGATCGGCCACCCAGTGCCCGATCCGCGCCTGGAGGCGTAACGGGCGGCGCCGGGCGGCACCCCATTCCGTGACCTCATCACTGTGTCCATCCTTCTCGAAATCCGGTGAAACCCTTGATACAATTGATCGCGAGGAGGGAATATGGGAT
This sequence comes from Terriglobales bacterium, assembly GCA_963745655.1. Classification (GTDB taxonomy): domain Bacteria; phylum Acidobacteriota; class Terriglobia; order Bryobacterales; family Bryobacteraceae; genus JAJFUV01. The sequence goes on from CAVUYK010000015.1 coordinate 186,944, forward strand.
TTCGCTCGATGATTTGGCCTGCCTTGCTGTTTCTGGCTGTTACAGCGCTGGCCCAGCCGCCCCGTGCCCGGGTCCGGCTGGAAAGAGAAGTGCGTCACGAACTGGTGATGCTGCCGTACTACGGGGTCTTCGACAACCTCGCCTTCAAGGTCGAAGGCTACAAGGTCACTCTGCTCGGGCAGGTGACGCGCCCAACCTTGAAGAAGGACGCGGAACGCGTCGTGAAGAGCATCGAAGGAGTGGAGACCGTGGATAACCAGATCCAGGTGCTGCCGCTCTCGAGCAACGACGACCGCATACGTTTAGCGGTGTACCGGGCTATCTATGGCCATCCGGCGCTGAACCGATACGCGATGTTGGCGGTTCCTTCGATTCACATCATCGTCAACAACGGAGAGGTGACGCTGGAGGGGGTCGCAGCCAGTGAAGGAGATAAGACTATCGCCAACCTCCAGGCAAACGGCGTGTCCGGTGTGTTCGCGGTCAAGAACCATCTGAGCGTCGAACGGTAGCAGTTGCGGCGGAAGGGTCCCGGCGAACGAATCGGTCCCCGATCCGCCTCGATCTTTCGAATCCCCAGCCGAGGACTACAGGCGCCTCTGGAGGAACGCCAGGGCCGATTCGAAAATTTTGCGCACCCCGGGGTGGTCCATTCTGGCGTCGAAGACGTGGGGGCCGCCGGAGACACGAATGAACTCGCAGTCACGTTGCGCGCGGAGCAATAGGCCTGAAACCACGCGGCGTCGCCTGACGGATGGCGCCCGCCAACCGGCAACTGGCCCTTGCCGGCAACCCGTAGAATGACGTTGCCCGGAGCCCATCGCCGGTTCTTCGCGAGCGTTATCCGGCATTATCGGAAGCTATTCCACCCGCCGATGGAATGTTGAGTTCGCTGCCGGAGCGAAGCAGTAGACGTATACTGCGAGCATGAGACTCAAGAACGCGGCGCTCTTCGCGCTAATCGGGATGATTCTGCTGACGGTTCTTCTGGCGGCGGGTTTCATCCGTGACCTATTGGGTTTGGTGAGCGGCGTGGTGGCTGTGATAGCGGTGCTCACATCGGGAATTCATTTGCTGGCAAGCCTGGGTGCGGCGGTATTCCTGTACGTGTTCCATAAAGCCCAATCTTGATGCCCGGTGTGGCCCGATATCCGAATCCTCTGCTGGTGCCGTGGACGGCCACGGTGGGTGGCCAACCGGCCGCCGCTCGCCAAGGGTGGCAGCTTTTCTTCTGGCCGCGCTGTTCGTCTTTTCATCGGCAGTTGGGTGTACAGCCGGACGGCGAGCAGAAAGCGTGGCGATTAGTACTGGAATTAACCTTCGCCATGAAGACTACCGGCAACACAATCCTGATCACGCGACCGAATGCGGGGACATGGTCGCCTGTCCCCGAAATTGGTAATTGGGTATAGGATCGGAGAGGAGGATCTTGAGACATGGATCGACGTAAGCTCTTGGTTTCCGCGCTAGGCGCTTTTCCGCTTTCGATTGCCTGCCTTCTTGCCAAAGACAAAGGCGACAATAAGGGCAAAGGTAAAGGCAAACAGGATCGGCGGGAAGCGGGTAACGATCACCAGGGTGGCCGCCAGAACTCCCGCTATTTCCGAAACCAGGACTACGCCGCCGTTGAGCGCTATTACAATGGTCCTCGCAATCTTCCTCCGGGTTTGCGGAAGAAATACTATCGAACAGGCACATTGCCGCCAGGGTGGCAAAAGAAGCTCCGGCCCTTCCCGCCGGAGTTGATTCGCGTACTCCCGCCGCCTCCTCCGTACTGTCAGTTCGGTTATGTGGACGGTGTCGCGGTAGTGTACGACCGAAGGACCCGCATCATCGTGGATACGATTGACCTGATCAGCGCCCTCGCCGGCCACTAGAGCCCTTGCGGGCCCAGGGAAGTTCCGCAATCCGCCCATTTACATGAGATGCCGTAAGCTGGTGATTGGTGGAACCAATCGGAATCGCCGGGGCGGGCCGGGTCGCGCAGGCGCTGGGGCGATTGTTGCGCGATCGTGGTGAGCCGGTGGTGGCGGTGGCCAGCCGCACTGCGGAACACGCTTCGGTGGCGGCGGGATTCATCGGCGGCGTCGAGGTGGTGGCCTACGACGAACTGCCGAAGCGCTGCTCGCGCGTGTTGATCGCGGTTTCCGACGACGCTCTGGCGAGTGTGGCCGCGCGCCTTGCGCGGGGCGGCATGCACGGCGGTGCGGCGCTGCATACCTGCGGGGCGCGTGGAGCCGAAGCGATCGCGGAGTTGGCGCGGGCCGGAGTTTCGTGCGGCGTCTTGCATCCGTTGCAGGCGGTGAGTTCTCCCGAGCAGGGTGTCGGCGCGCTGCCGGGCGCGACGTTCGCCATCTCAGGGGCGGGCGAGGCGGCGCTGTGGGCGGAGCGGATTGTGGCGTTGCTCAAGGGCACCGCGTTGCGCGTAACCGCCGGCCGCGAGGCGCTTTACCACGCCGCGGCGGTGGTGGCCAGCAACTATGTGGTCGGATTGATCGATGCGTCGGTGGAATTGTTGCGCGCGGCCGGAGTGGCGGAAGACGAAGCGCTGCGGGCCATCCGGCCGCTGGTGGAAACCAACGCCCGAAACGCGCTGACGTTGACGCCCGTGCGCGCGCTCACCGGGCCCATCGAGCGTGGCGACGCGGAAACCGTGGCGCTGCACCTGGAGGCTCTTCGGGAAGCGCCGTCCGAGTTGCGGGAGTTGTACCGCGTGGTGGGGCTGCGGGTGTTGGATCTGGCGCGGCGGCGCGGCCTGGATGAGGCGTACGCTCATAGAGTGGAGAGGTGTTTACGAAATGGCTGAGGCGCAACGGCGCGTGAGAGTGCCCGATCTCAAGGAGATGAAGAAGCGCGGCGAGCGCATCGTCGTGCTGACCGCGTACGACGCCACTATGGCGCGACTTCTCGACCGGGCCGGCATGGATGTCATTCTGGTGGGCGATTCGCTGGGCATGGTGGTGATGGGTTGCGAAACCACGCTACCGGTTACGCTCGACGTCATGGTGCATCATACGCAAGCGGTGTGCCGCGGCGTGAAGCGCGCGCTGGTGGTCACCGACATGCCGTTTCTCACCTACCAGGTGAGCGCGGCCGAGGCCGTGCGCAACGCCGGGCGCATTCTGCAGGAAGGCGGCGCCACAGCGGTGAAGATTGAAGGCGGACGGCCCATGCTCGAAGCCGTGTCGCGGTTGGTGGACGTGGGCATCCCGGTGATGGGGCACCTCGGCCTTGACGCCGCAGTCGGTGCATCGGCTGGGCGGCTATCGCGGTCAGGCTCGCACCGAAGAGGATGCCGCGCTGCTGGTCGAAGACGCGCACGCGCTCGAAAGCCGCCGGTGCGTTTTCCATCGTGCTCGAATCGATTCCGGAAGATGTTGCGCGGCGCGTGACCGCGGAGTTGAGCATTCCCACCATCGGCATCGGCGCCGGCCCATACTGCGACGGACAGGTGCTGGTGAGCTACGACGTCTTCGGTCTCTACGATGGGCCCATGCCGCCGTTCGTGAAGCAGTACGCCAAACTCGGCGACGAGATGCGCGCGGCGGCAGAAGCTTACGCCGGCGATGTGCGCAGCGGGCGCTATCCAGCCGCCGTCTCCGGTAAGGCGGGAGCGGCGCGGTGAGCCTGCGCGTGGTTCGCACCGTCGCCGAGGTGCGCTCCGCCGTCGCCGAGGCGCGCCAGCGCGGCGCCACCATCGGCCTGGTCCCCACCATGGGCGCCTTGCACGCCGGGCACGGCAGCCTGATGGACGCCGCGCGCCGCGAGACGGGTTTTGTGGTGGTGAGTGTCTTTGTGAATCCCATACAGTTCGACCGCCAGGACGATTTCGAACGATATCCGCAAGACATCTCAAGCGATGCGGAGTTCTGCGCGGCCCGCGGCGTCGATTTGGTGTTTCATCCGGCGGTGGAAGACATGTACCCGGCACCGCAGCGCGCTTTCGTCGAGGTGGAAGGTCTCACTGAGCATTTGTGCGGCGCGTTCCGCCCGGGACATTTCCGCGGCGTGGCGACCGTGGTGCTTAAGCTGCTGAACATGGTGCGGCCGGATCGCGCTTACTTCGGCGAGAAGGACGCGCAGCAGCTTGCCGTGATCCAGCGCATGACGCGGGATTTGAACGTGCCGGTCGAGATTGTTCCGGTCGAGACCGTGCGCGAGCCGGACGGCCTGGCCATGAGCAGCCGCAACCGCCGCTTGAGCGCCCCGGAGCGCCAGGCGGCGCGGACGCTTTCGAGGGTCCTCTTCGCGACCAGGGAGCGCATCGGCGCGGGCGGTGGGGATGCGGCCGAACTCAAACGCGAAGCGCAAGCGGCGTTCGATCGCGAGCCGGGGCTGCGGGTCGAGTATTTCGAAATCGTCGACCCGGCGGAAATGCGCCCCGTCGAGCGCGTGGTCGCGCCGGTGCGCGTGGCGGCGGCGGTTTGGGCCGGCTCGACGCGCCTTATCGACAACGTTCTCTGCACTCCGCCTGGTGCGGTGCGGTAACTACTGTCGCGCCTTGCGCACCGCGTAACTGGTCAGTGCGCGGTGCAAATAAGCCAGGCGCCCTTCCGCCAGCGCTCTCTGGATGCCGCGCCGAATTTGCTCCGCGCCGGGAATGAACAAACCGCGCGCGGCGGCGGCGTCCAGATCTGCCAGGGCCTGGCGCGCATCGGCGCCCAGCGCGGCCACCACCTCGCCGGGCGGCGTGGCGTGGAAGCCGGTCGCAGCGACGTCTGGGGCGAGGGTGAGCGAGCGCAGTTGATAAGGGTCGAGCGTCAAGGACCATTCTCGTCCCGCGTCGATGGCTTCCCGCGAGCACAGATCGGAGAGCCGCGCCGGGCGGTCGAAGGCCACGCGCACCGCCACAGGATAGGATTCGCGGTTCACCAGGTACAAGTAGCGGCGGCCGCCGTGAATGAGGGTGCGAACGGCCACCGGATCGGTGGACGCGCCGACGGTGGAAAACTTCTCGCGGGGCAGGGCGCGATAGGCCAGCGCGAAGCGGCGGATCTCCTCGCAGTGCGCCTTGTCGAGGAACAAGCCGCCGCGCGTGATGCGGCAGGCGTCGAATTCGGCCACCGCGTGCGCGTAGTGTTCCAGAAAATGCGCGCCCGCTTGAAAGGCGTGCGTGATGCGCAACTGCGAATCCCACCAGAAGCCGTCCTGGGGATAGATCGAGTTGAGGCGGAAGATTCCTTCGGCGGGCTTGCCGTCCATGACGGCCAGCGCCTTGGCCTGCGGATCGCCCGGCTCGCAGGGGAACCATTTGTGCTGGCCCCAGGCCTCCACCCAGCAATTGAAAATGAACGCGCCGGGGCGGCGCATGCGGTGCATGGCGCCGAGGGTTTCGCCGTCCAGAAAATCGTGATCGCGGAACATGTTGGAGCGCTCGAGGGGCGCATGGGCGCCTTCGGTATCCCAACCGCGGTCGCGGCCCGGATCGAGCGTGAGGTCCACTTCGATGTTGGGCTCGTTAGCGTAGAGCGCTGGATCGAAGCCGCCCTCCCGCCACATCGATACCGTGTTGAGACGCGCGTAAAGCTGATGCGAGGCGGCCAGCGGACCGAACAATTGCGGCACGGTGGTTTCGTTCCACATGGTAAAGGTGACGCCGCAAATCCGGGCGCGCGGCCACCACCGCGTCGCGGATGCGGCCATGGAATTGGTACAACTTCCGGGAGCGCCAGGCGGTCCACAGGGGCCGCGCGGTATGCATCAAGTATTGATAGCGGCGCGAGAAACGATCCGGCGAATCCCCCTTCACGGGCACCTTCACGCCGGTTTCCTTCTCGAACAGTCCCATCGTGTAGTCGTCGTAGCCGGCGTGCAGCGAGGCGAACCACACCATGGTGGCGTGCCACATGTTGAACGACACGCCTTGGAACGCCGGGTAGGGAGCGTAGCGCGTGGCTATCTCGGAGACCACGCCGATCACCGCCTCCTGCACTTCCGGTTGCAGCGGATTGAAAATCGGCCCGCCGTGATAGGGCTGCCCGGTCTTCTCGCCGTAGGCGTACGGAAAGTCCTTGAACCCGGCGCCGCGCGCGTAAAATTCGAGCGCTTTAGGGTAGTTGAGGACGTTGTAGATGGGTGTCCAGTCCTGGGTGCCGGCCTGGACCTGGTCGTTCCACAACATGTTGTTGATGGTCGGTGCGCCTTTGCGGATGGCGTCGAGATCCACGTTCATCTTGCGCATCAGGCTTCCCAGCCGCAGCATGGTCATGGACGCCTGGAACTGGAGCCCCTCGCGACCGAAGCGTTCCAGCAGGCTCGCGTACCAGTCCGCGGGCTTGGTGGTCCACCGCGAGTACTGCTTGCGGTCGCGGGCCACCACCATGTCGAAGCCGTCGGACGGTTCACGCGTCGAGGGGTACTGCGGCCCGTGATACCAGATCACCGGATAGACCAGCAGGCTCTGCCCGGTGTGGCGCATCAGGGAGACCAGGTGGTCCATCCACTCCTGGCGGGTCAGCGCGCCTTCGCTCGCGCCGGTGCCGCAGGGATCCTCGTACTGTATGCCCAACTCGCGCGCCCGAGCCCGCCCGCGGGCCGGAGGGCGCCGGGGCGGCGGGAAGATCGTCCAGTTCGTAAATATCGAAGCCGGCCACGGCCGCGGGCTCGTCCTTGCCCCAGGTGAGGAACGTAATGCTCGCATCCTGCCAGCGGGGCCAGAACACCTGATGGATTTCGAGCATGCGCCCGGAGAGCGGTTGCGCATAGCCGGTGAACACGCCGGTGGAGAGATCGTAGCTGGTGCCGTCCATGATGCACATGTAGCGGCGCTTGTCGTCGGGATAGCGGATGACGGCAAGATGCGGCTTGCCAACGCGCTCGACGTGGAAGCGGTATCCGAAGCGCGCCTGCGGCGTGGGCGCCGCCTCGCGGTAGCGGCCCGCGCCCGATACCACCACGCGCGTCGCGCCGTTGGCCATGAATTTATCCGCCGAATAGTCTTGCGTCGCATCCACGCTCAGCACCAATCGCCGCGATTGAGGCAACGCCGGCCGGTGCAGGGCGGCTCCGGCCGCGCCGCCTAGAACCTCTCGTCTGGTCCACATGCTTCCGTACAACCTCCTTCCCTATGGATGTACTCCGGTACCATTAGCAATTGTATCCATTGCGATGGCGTGGCTTTTGTGATGAAGTGAATGTTGGAAATATCGAGAGGGAGCCGTATGAAATTGCGCCACTTATTTCTCATCCTTCCCCTGCTGTTGGTTGGCGTCTCCTGCAACCGCGATCCCAAGATCGTAAGCCGCAAGTACGTGGAGAACGGCAACAAGTACTTCAACACGGGTAAGTTTAAGGAAGCCTCCATCATGTACCGGAATGCGCTGAAGAAGGATCCGCGCAACGGTGACGCGTACTATCGTCTGGGCCTGTGCGACCTTCGCATGGGACAGCCCGGCGTCGCGACGCGATCCTTGCGGCGCGCCGTCGAACTAGTGCCGGACAACCTCGAAGCACAGGTGACGCTGGCCGACATTTACCTGATGGCGGTGGCTTACGATCCCCGCAACAGCAAGAGCTTTTTGCCGGAAGTCAAGGATCTGGCCAAGTCACTGGAAAAGAAGGACGTCTACCAGGGGCACCGGATCATGGGGCTGTATTATTTGATGGATGGCAAGACCAAGGAGGCCATCGAGCGGCTTGAAAAGGCCAACCAGATGAAGCCTCTCGAACCCAACGTGGCCCTCTTTCTCTTGCAGCGCGCTGGCTGCGGATAAGCGCACCGAAGAGGCCGAAACCCTCGCCAAGCGGCTCATCGAGAAACATAAGAATCTCGTCCCCGCCTATAACTTCCTCTACATGCGCTATGTCTCGTCCAACCGGTTGAGCGATGCCGAGGCCATTCTCAAGCTTCGTAGTGCGAACAATCCCGCGGACGCACTCGCGCTGCTGCAACTGGCGCAGTTCTATGCCGCCACGAAGCGTGAAGCCGACATGAAGGCGGCGCTCGACAAACTGGTATCGAATCCGAAGACATTTCCCGACGCCTACCGTTCGGTGGGCGACTTCTACTTCCGAAACCGCGACCTGGTGAAGGCCGTGCAGTACTACGCGGAAGGCAAGAAGGCGAACCCGTCCCAAGGCTCGACGTTCGACAAAAGAACCGCGGAAGCCTACATTGCCCAAGGCAAGGGGGACGAGGCTCTGAAGTTGCTGGAGGCCGTGATCAAGCAGGACAGTAAGGACAGCGACGCGATCGCCATGCGCGCGTCTCTACTGCTGCGCGGCGGGAAGCCAGAGCAGATCCTGAGCGCGGTGAACGACTTGCAGGGCGTGGTCCGCAGCTCGCCGCGTAACTTCGTAGCGCGGTACGACCTGGGGCGCGCGCTGGAGGCCAAGGGCGATGTCGAGCAGGCGCGCGTCGCCTACGAAGAGGCCATCAAGGAGCGCGCCGATTACCTGCCGCCACGCGTGGCCTTGGCTCAACTGTACTTCCGTAATGGCGAGCATGCCAAGACGGTGCAAGCCGCCGACGCCATCCTGGCGATGGAGCCGAGGCATCTGCCCGCCCTGCTGCTGCGCGCCGCTGCGCTTACCAGCATGCGCGATTTCGGACGCGCGCGCGAGGCGATTTCGCAAACCATCAAGCTTTATCCCGGTTCCCTGGAAGCGCACCTCCAACTCGCCGTCGTCGACATGGGAGAGAAGAAGTTCAAGGACGCCGAAGACGGTTTCCGGAAGCTGTATGAAAGTAATCCCGAGGATTTGCGCAGCCTGTTCGGGCTCGCCGAGTGCTATCTGGCGCAACAAAAGCAAGCTCAAGCGCTGGAACTGATTCAAAAGGAAGCCGCCCGTAACCCGGGACGGGATCAGCTCACCCTGGCGCTGGCCAATGTGGCCGCTCGCACGGGCAAAGCCGACCTGGCCATCCAGCAATTCGAGATCTTGATCGCCAAACGGCCCAACGACGCTTTCCTGCACATGAGGCTGGGCGAGATATATCGCCGCGCCGGCAAGCTGGACTTATCCGCGAGCCACTTTCGAAAGGCCATTCAGCTGGCTCCGGATCAGCCCGCACCGAAGCTTCAACTGGCTTTGCAGCTCGACGAGCAGGGGCAGCGCAAAGAGGCTCGTCAACTCTATGAACAACTGCTGAAGACGCAGCCCGACAACGTCGTGGTTCTGAACAACCTGGCGTACATCATGGCGGAGAGCGGAACCGAACTGGATCAAGCGCTCACTCTGGCGCAGCGCGCCAAACAGGCCATGCCCGATGAAATCAACGTGGCGGATACGCTCGGCTGGATCTACATTAAGAAGAACTTTAGCGACAACGCCATCAACATCTACCGCGATCTCACCCGGCGCCAGCCGGAGCGCTCCACGTTCCACTACCACCTGGGCATGGCGTTGTTCCAGAAAGGCGATAGGACGCAGGCCAAGCAGGCCTTGTTGACCGCGTTACGCAACAAGCCCGCCAAGGACGAAGAGATCAAGATCCGCGAGTTATTGGGACGAATCGGCTAGCCGCGCTCGGCCGGGTATCGATTTTGGGGGCTAATGTCGTGAAAGCACTTTTCGGCCGCTACCCCACGGTGGCCTATGTCGCGCCGTTCGCCGTCTTCGTCGTCTTGCTGGGACTGCGCGGCTATTGGCCGTTTGGGCCCGCCATCGAATATCCGCTACGGGTGGTGTTGACACTGGGGACGTTGCTGGCCGTCTCCCGGGCACTGCTTCAGTTCAAACCGTCCCAACCCTGGTCAAGCATCGCACTCGGCGTTCTGGTGTTCGTAATTTGGGTGGGACCGGACGTCGTGTGGCCGCATTACCGGGAACACTGGCTGTTCCGCAATTCCTTTTTGGGAGCGGGTGGGACGCCCCTGCCGGTCGCGCCCCGGGACGATTCCTTCTTCTTGATGTTCCGCGTTCTGGGTTCGTGCCTTCTGGTTCCGGTCATCGAGGAATTTTTTTGGCGTGGGTGGGTAATGCGGTGGTTGATCCGAAAGGATTTTCTAAAGGAACCGCTGGGCAGCTATACCCCGTCGGCCTTCTGGATCACGGCTATTTTATTCGCCTCCGAACACGGCCCTTACTGGGATGTGGGATTGGCCGCCGGATTGCTCTACAACTGGTGGATGGTCCGCACGCGCTCGCTGGCCGACTGCATCCTGGCTCACGCCGTAACCAACGCCTGTCTGGCCGCCTACGTCTTGGGCGCCGGCCAGTGGCAATACTGGCTCTGAGGAGTTGGCGCGCCGCGCTTTAGCCTTGACGAATCCATAACAAATCCCAGAGAATATGTTAGGGCTGTGAGACTGGCCCGTTTGTGCCGGAATTCCCTATGCTCGTCCGGCGCATCATTCAATCGCGGAATACTATGGGAAGACTTTGAAGAACATTGTCCGATCTCTAATACTAGCTTTTTTGGTCCTGTTCCTGACCAGCGCCGCGGAAGCGGTGGCGAAGAAGAAGAAGACGCGCCGGCATGCAACGACGCGCGCTTCGGCGACCGTCGTCAAGAAGTCTGTCCGCACTTCCTCCGTTAGAACCAGGAAAACCATCGTCGCCCGGACGGCCCGCGTCCAAGCGCCGTCGCAAGGCGTACAGCTTTTGGACCGAGCCGACTTACGCCAATGCCACCGTGGGCGACTCCGTCGAGGGTGAGGATCTGGTCATCCGGCGGGCGGCGGTCGAGGCGTTGGGCCCGTACAACGGGACCGTCGTGGTGACCGATCCCACGAGCGGCCGCATTCTGACCGTGGTGAATCAACGGCTCGCGCTCAAGAGTGGATTTCAACCCTGTTCCACCATCAAGCTGGTGGCCGCCCTGGCGGCGCTGAGCGAGGGGATCGTCGACCGCGAGACCATGCTGCGTCTTTACGGCCGCAAGAAAATGAATCTGACCGAAGCGCTGGCGCACTCCAACAATCCCTACTTCGCCAGCCTCGGCGTGCAACTCGGATACGAGCGCGTGGCCTACTATGCCAAGCTTTTCGGCTTGGGCGAGCGCGCCGGGTTGAACATCGAAGGCGAACGCCCCGGCGTTTTTCCCGCCTCGGCCACCAAAGGACGGCGGCCTGGGGATGTTGACCAGCTTCGGAGAAGGAATCTCGCTCACCCCGCTGGAACTCACCGCGCTCCTGGTGGCCATCTCCAACGGCGGCACTCTTTACTACCTGCAATATCCACGCTCCGAGCAGGAGATCAACGAGTTCATCCCGCGTGTCAAGCGCCACCTGGATATCGCTCAATGGCTTCCTGAGATTAAACCCGGCATGCTGGCCGCGGTCGAGTACGGCACCGCCAGGCGCGCGCACTACGACGACAACGAGCCCATTCTCGGTAAGACCGGAACGTGTACGGACAATCGCACGCACCTGGGATGGTTCGGATCGTTCAACGAAGTCGGGCGCAACAAGCTTGTGGTGGTCGTCCTGTTGACGGGAGGCAGGCCGGTGAACGGACCGGTCGCCGCCGGCATCGCAGGCGGTGTCTACAAGCAATCTCTCGAGCCAGAACTACTTCGCCCACCATCGCGATCTTTCGCCCTACGGCTTGATATCCACGCAGTCCTGCTGCGCGCAGTAGGCGGCGCTACCGCGTTTTGCGCGCGGGAGCGGGATGGCCGAAAACCAGTGCGGTAAACGAGAAAATGTCGGCATTCGAATCTTTCCACGCCGACGCCTCCAGACCCGCCTTGAGACACGTGTTTTCGAGGAACGCCAGACGGTCCCAACCCTGCTCGGGGGCGACCTGCGGTAGCAGCAGGCCTTCGCTGGTGCCGCGCTTAATCACCAACCCGTCCATCCCCACCCGGATCCGGCGCGTATCGAGCACGCGCCGCAGCGGGCTCAAGACGGAGATCTCGTATTCCAGTTCCGCCAGTTCGGAAACCGCCACGGGCTGGAAGCGTTGATCACGCAACGCGGCGAACGCGGCCACGTCGCGCACCGTCAGCGCCAGCGGTTGGACGGGAGCCACGTAGCCGATGCAGCCGCGCAATTGGCCGCGCTTCTTGAGGGTCACGAATGCGCCGCGTTCCTGCATGAGCCGTTCGTTGCGCACGGCCCCGAAGTCAAACAACTTGTGGTCCCGTACGGCCGTTTCGACGGACTTCTTCGCAATGTCCATCAATTCGCTCTTCTCGGCCGTGGTAAGCGAAAAACTCTGGCTCGACGTGCCGCCCGGACCTTCCGGTTTGAACAGCGCCGCGGCGCCATATCCGACCACGCTTTTCTTGTCGCCGGTCGCATCGCCCGAGTTGGCGTACTTGAGGATGCGGGACTCGCGTGGCACCCAGAGCGCTCGGCCGCGATCATGGCCGCGACGATGGGTCCGCCGCCGCAGGCTTCCCAGACCTGCCGCTCGAAGTTGCGCGCCATGCTCAGGTAATCCCACTCTTGAATGGCCTGTAGCGTTTTGCGGTCGAGTTGAACGGCTTTGTCGTACGGATGGAAGTGCGACAGATCGGAACTGGCGACGATAAGCGTTCCGGGCGCCTGGATCAGCTTGGCGAGCGCCACGCCCAGCGCCCGGCAGGCTTCGTAGCTCTGGTCGCCCATGACGATGGGCACCAGCTTGAATTCGCCTAGCGCGCGTTGGAGAAATGGAAGTTGCACTTCCAGCGCGTGCTCGGCGCGCCCGTTCACCATCCCATGCCCGCGCGCGGAGCGTTGGATGCGCTGGTCCATGGAGGCGAGCTTGGCGGCGAATGCCTCGTCCACCGGGACGCGTCCCAAGGGAGTCTCGTAGGCCGTTCCGTCGAAGACCGAAGCGAATCCGAAAGCGTCGATGTGGGACGGCGAAATCACTACTACGCGCTGGATGGCGCGGCCCTTGACGAGCGCGTAGGCGTGCGCCGCCACGGGACCGGAATAGACGTAGCCGGCGTGCGGCGAGATGATGGCGGCGACGTCCTTGATGGCCGGCGGTTTCACCGCGGCCAACCAGCCGTCGATCATGGCCGCGAGTTCTTTCGGATCCGCGGGATAGAATGCGCCCGCCACCAGCGCCGGCCGCACGCTCCCGGTCTGCGCGGGCAGCGCTACGGCGAGAATCAGGCTCGCGAAAACCGCGGCCAAACAATGTCGCATGGCGGGATTATCCTTCCCAAACACCGGCGATCGGTTGCCGGCAGTACTGGCACTTGCCTTTGTTCAGGTGCGTCGCGCGCACGGCGAAGCCGGTGCGCTCCACCACCGCGCGCCGGCATTTCGGGCAGTAGGTGTTCTCGGCCGCGTGGCCGGGCACGTTGCCGACATACACGTAGTTGAGACCTTCGGCCGCGGCGATGGCGTGCGCGCGGTCCAGCGTGCCCACCGGCGTGACGGGGAGGTTCTTGAGCAGATATTCGGGATGGAAGCGCGAAAAATGCAACGGTACGTCCGGGCCCAGATTGGTTTTCACCCAGCGCGCCAGACCCGTGAATTCCCGCTCGCCATCGTTGAGTGTGGGGACCACCAGGTAGACGATCTCGGTCCACATCCCCAGCTTGCGCATCTGGACCAGGGCGTTCAGCACGTGCTTCAACTCCCCGTTCACCACTTCGCGGTAGAACTTCTCCGAGTAGGCCTTGAGGTCCACTTTGATGGCGTCCACCTTGCCGCATAAGAGCTTGAGCGGCTCGGGCTGTATATAGCCGCCCGTGACCACGACGTTCCGGATGCCGGCCGCGCGCGCCCGTTCGGCTGTGTCCGACATGTACTCGAAGTAGATCACCGGTTCGCTGTAAGTGTAAGCAATGGACGTGCATTGGTATTGCCGCGCCACGTCCGCCGCGCCTTGTGGCGGAAGATAGTTGGCGCTCACCTGTTCCGGGCGCGCCTGCGAGATGTCCCAGTTCTGGCACATCTTGCAGTTCACATTGCAGCCGGCGGTGGCCAGCGAGAACGCCATGCGTGCCCGGGCGGAAATGGAAGAACGGCTTCTTCTCGATGGGATCGATGTGCGCGGCCACCACGCGCGAATGAACCAGCGTGTAGTACGTGCCGCCGCGGTTTTCGCGGACGCCGCAGTAGCCGCGCTCGCGATCGTCGATCACGCACTCGCGTGGGCACAGCTTGCACTTGATCTTCCTGTGCGGCAACTTGTCGTAGAACTTCGCCTCGCGCGTGAACCGCGCATCCGTTTCGGCGGCCTGGGCGGAAGCGGCGCACAGGAGGAAGTTTCGGCGATGCATGGCGCTAAATCTCCACGCGCTCGATGCGCGCCGCATCGCACACGCCCAATCGGTAAGCGGGACTGGCCGCGCGAGCGATGTAGGTGGGTTCGCGTCGCAGCGCCTTGAGCGTCGGCATGCCGCGCTCGGCGCGTTTCTGTTCGATGATGCGCCAGCCGGTCGCATCCAGAGCCACGGGATCTTGCGATACCAGGAGCCCGTTGAACGGCCAGGTCCACTGCGGCATGAAGGACGGGCCGCCTTCGTACTGCGCGGTGGTCGCGTCGCACAGATGCAGGCGCACTTTCCCGCGGATAGGCGCAAGCATGTAGACGTCGGCCACGTAAGGGTCGCCCACGTTCAGGTGGTACTTGTTGGGATTGTGTATGGCGCCAAACATGTTCTTGAGCGCCATGGTCACGCCCACGATGCCGTGGTCCTTGAGCACGGGCAGGTTGATGACCGCGTCACAGACCTCCGTCAGCGTGCGGCACATCAGGCTGCCGGCGTTGCCGTGCGTCTGCAGCTCACTTCCGTAGCCCAGCACGTCGTTGCCCATGGTGCGCACGCGGTTTGGATTCGTCGAGGGACGAAAGCCCGCACTCTCGAGATCCACGTTCAGCCGATCCCAAACTACGATGTTCTTGGCGGGGACGCCCGCCTCCCGCAGGCGCTCGCAGATCGCCTCCACCAGCGCCACGCGGGTCGAAATGCCTTTGCCGGCCAGGCAATTCACCTTTAGGCCCACCACTTCTCCGGGCCTGACAACCCTCCGCCAGGCCTCCACCGGCGTGTCCACGTTAAAGTAACCGCGAACGGCGTCGTCGAGAAGTCTCGCGAGCGAGGCAGTCCCCACGCCCGCGCCGCGCGCGATGACCACTTTCGATTTCGCCTCGGCGGCGAGCGGCGCGGCCAGCGCACCCAGCACCCATCGTCGGCTGACTTCTAATCCCATTCCGTTTCCGTTATAGCACCAACCATCTCCTCCGGGAAAAACCGGGACAGTCAGCAATTTCACCTTTTCCGCCGTCGGGCGCCCGCGGAGATGGATAGAGGCTGACTTATCAAGCCCTTGTCCTTCCTTTTCTCGCAAACAGCGGATTTGGCAGGAATTGGAATGCCGCCGAATAGGTGATGCACGCAATCATCGGACAGGTGAGAAGGAGAAAGGCCCACCAATCTTCGCCTTCCGCTTTGGGTAGGAATGGTCCGGACAACGCTTCTTGGATTGAGAAATTGAGGGAGTCCAAAATTAAGCCGATGAGGACGAACGCGCTGGGAATTATCCACATCCACCGGCCACATTCCTGGTCCGGCAGTATGCGTCGGGTCGCAATCGCGGCGCTCACTCCTGCTATACCGGCAGCGGCAGCGTAAACAAGCACGCAGCCGATTCTAGTAGCGAGGCCGCGGGTTGAGACGGATGGTCGGTCAAATGGGTTTGGCACGAGCAGCATCGCCAAGAACGCGCAGAGAGGAATCGCAATCTGCAGCATGGCAAACGCAGCAGTCGAGGGTTCGCTCTTAACAACCGTACCGAACAAATCAGCCTCCAGAAGACATTATTGCTGATACGGCGTTACCGGAAAGTGCCGAGAACCACTTGGCTGGTTGGTCGCCATACCGTCGAACGAGTGCCGCCCGGATCACTCCCCCCAAGCCTCCCTAGCTCCAACCCAAAACAAGACGCCCCACCCCGTGAAATGTTCACGAGGTGGGGGCGTTTCGTTACCGCGCTGCCGGTTACCCTACCAAACCCGGCAGGCGTTTTCGCGGACCATGGGCTGGTTCACTTGGCAGCCGAAGGCGGAGCGGAACTCGGGCATGTTTACCACCACGCCATTCACTCTCCATTGACCCGGCGAGTGCGGGTCGAGCATGGCGCGCATGCGCGCGGCTTGGTCGGTGCGGTTCTGGCACCAGACCTGCGCCCAGCCCAGGAAGATGCGCTGCTGGGGCGTATAGCCGTCAATCTTGGCCACCTTGCGGCCGGCCAGGGTATCGAGCAGCGCCATGTAAGCGATGCGCAGGCCGCCGTTGTCGGCGAGGTTTTCGCCCAGCGTGAGCTTGCCGTTCAACTTCACGTCGTCCACGGCGTTGTATTGCGCATACTGCTTTACAAAGCAATCGGCGCGCTTTTCGAATTCCTTGCCGTCCTGGTCGGTCCACCAGTCGCGCATGTTGCCCTGGGGATCGAACTGGCGGCCCTGATCGTCGAAGCCGTGCGTCAGCTCGTGCCCGATGACGGCGCCGATGCCGCCGAAGTTCACCGCGTCGTCCATACTGTTGTCGTAAAACGGCGGCTGCAAAATGCCGGCGGGGAAATTGATGCTGTTCATCTGCGGATCGTAGTATGCGTTGACGGTGGGCGGGCTCATGAACCACTCGCCAGGATCGACCGGCTTGCCAATCTTGGCAAGCTGCCGCCGATACTCGAAGGCGCGGGCGCGCACGAGATTCCCGAGCGCGTCGTCGCGTACGATCTTCAGCGCGCTGTAGTCGCGCCACTTCTCGGGATAGCCGATTTTGTTGGTGATGGCGGCCAGCTTGACGTGCGCCTGCTTCTTGGTTTCGGCCGTCATCCAGGGCAACTCGTCGATGTCTTTGGAGAGCGCCTTCTCGAGCGCCAACACCATCTGGTGCGTGCGCTCCTTGCCCTTCGCTCCGAAGGTGCGCTCGACGTACTCGCGCCCCAGCGCTTCGCCCAGAGCATGGTCCACCTGTTCGACGCAACGCTTCCAGCGCGGCTGGATCTGTTTGGCGCCGGTGAGCGCTTTACCGTAGAAACCAAAATCCTCGGCGACGAAAGCTTCCGGCAGCAGGTCGGCATCGGCATGGACCAGGTGCCAGGTGAGGTATATCTTCCAATCGTCCAGGCTGCGCGCGCCCAGCAGCGTGTCCATGTTGCGGAAGAAGTCCGGCTCGGCGACGTTCAAGGTCTTCACTTCGCCGGCGCCGGCGCTCACGAAGTACTTAGGCCAGTTGACGGTGGGACTGAGCGCAGCCAGTTCGGCGACGCCCATCTTGTGATAGACATTGGCTGGCTCGCGGCGCTTGACGCGTTCCATGGCGCCCTTGGCCAACCCGGTTTCAAGCTCCATGACGATCTTGGCCTTGGCCGCGGCGGTCGCGGGGCTGTCGCCGAGCAAGCCGAACATGCGTGCGACGTGCTCTTGATACTGCTTGCGAAGGCCCACGCTGCGCGCGTCGTCCTTGAGATAATAGTCGCGGTCGGGCAAGCCCATGCCGCCCTGCTCCACTTCGGCGATCACCTGGGTCGAGTCCTTATAATCCTGGGTCGAGCCGAAGCCGAACAGCGGGCGGTAGCCCAGACGGTGCAGATGCGCGATTTCGGCCAACAGAGCCTGTTTATCGCTCAACGCGGCCACGCGGTCCAGCGCCGGCTTGAGCGGAGCGATGCCTTTACTCTCAATGCCCTTTTCGTCCATGCAGGCCGCGTAGTCATCGCCGATCTTGCTCCCCGCTGGACTCGTATCCAGAATGCCGCGCAGCACGGTGAGGTTGCGCTCGCGCAGTTCGTCGAAGCGACCCCAGATGGCGCGGTCGGCCGGGATGGGATTCTGCTTCATCCAGGTGCCGCAGGCGTAAGTGTAGAAGTCCACGCACGGGTCGACGCTTTTGTCCATGGCGCCGACGTCGAAGCCGGGCGTGGACGTCTTCTTGACATCGTTGGAGGCGGGCGGCTGGGCCATTAAACAGACGGCGCCCAGCAAAATGGTGATCGAGAGCTTCCAGAATTTCATGGTATTGGGGATCCTGATATTTACTGTATCATCGCGGAGTTGCGCGAATAGGGACGGGCGCCAGGCGCGCCACCACCGTGGCGACCGACACCGGCGGCAGTTCGATCACGAGGGTCGAGCCGTCCACATTCACCGCGTGATCGCGCGGCACGATGCGGTCCGGTACGTCGAAGGTGTTGGCGGCGTTGAAGTCTGCGTAATGGAGCAGGCGGGCTTGCGCGCTGGCAGCGCGGCTGCCGGTCAGGGCGCACTCGAGCTGGACGCCGACGTCGTGCCGCGGATTGGCCAGCGTCAGCACCAGTTCGCTGCCTTGCCGCGAAGCCGACGCCGAAAGCCCCAGCGGCGAAGCGTCCTGGCTTTCCAGGCGCAGGGCCGTTTTTGCGCGGTGCGCCGCGGCCAGATGGAAGGCCCAGTAACTGGGCGTGCGGATGCACTTATCCCGGTCCGTGAGCAGCATGGCATGCAGCACGTTCACGGTCTGCGCGATGTTGCACATCACCAGTTTATCGGCCTGGCGATGAAACACGTTCAGCCCCATGGCCGCGGCCACCGCGCTCCGCATGGTGTTCTGCTGGAACAGCCGGCCCAGGCGCTTTTCTTCCTCCGGAATCATACGGTCCCACACGCCCCACTCGTCGATCAGCAGACCCATCTTGCGGTCCGGATCGTAGGTATCCAGCAGCGCGCGCTGCTCCAGGATGGCCTGCTCCATTCTGGCGAAGCTGGCTAGCTGCTCGCGCATGTTCTCGACCGTGTAAGCCAGCGGCGTGTTCTTTCCGCCCGAGTAGAAATGCATGGCGAAACCGTCCGGCCGCCGCCGCAGTTTCGCGGCTTCCATGGCCTGCATGAAGTGGCGGGACCAATCCAGGTCGTTGCTATTGGGTCCGCAGGCGATCAGGTACGGCTGCGTGCCGCCGAACGCTCGCATGTAAGTGGCGAACTGCCGGTACAAAGCGCAGTACTCTGGGGCGGTCATGGTGCCGCCGCAAGCCCAGTTTTCGTTGCCCACGCCCCAGTAGCGCACCCCAAACGGCCGCGGACTCCCATTGGCCGCGCGCTCGTCCGAGAGCGTGCTGCCGGACGGGTAGTTGCAGTACTCCACCCAATCGCGCAACTCCTTCGGAGAGCCGCTGCCGACGTTGCCGGCGAAGTAGGGCTCGGCGCCGATGGCCCGGCACAGCTCGACGAACTCGTGCGTGCCGAAGCTGTTGTCTTCCGTGTAATTGCCCCACCAGATATTGACCCGCTTGGGACGGCGCCCCGCGGGGCCGATGCCGTCGCGCCAATGATAATCGTCGGCGAAGCATCCGCCCGGCCAACGCAGAACCGGGATGCCCAGTTCCTTCAAGTACCTGACCGCCTGTTTGCGGAATCCGTTCTCATCGGCCCAGGGCGAATTCTTGCCCACCCACAGGCCGCCGTAAATGCAACTGCCCAGGTGCTCGGCGAAGTGGCCGTGCAGTTCGGGCCGGATGGTTCCGATTTCGGTCAGCGTGTGAACCGTGAGACGTCGCGCCTCGGAAGAGTACCCGTAAGATTTGCGCGCGGTGAGCGCGAAGAAGCTGGCACCGCCGCCAACAAACCGGCGCCGGCTAAGAGAATTGGGCATGCTGGGGTCCTCGTCCCTCACTATGGTTTATCACAAACGGGAACCCCAGGACGCGCGCCAGTGCGCTAGTCGTCGCCGCGGACCACCATGGGCGCCGCCGCAGCCTTCCATTCGGGCAGATACTATTCTTGTAGTAGTATAATCTCCAATAGAATGTTCTAGCCTTCATCCCGGTGAATAGATACTATATATGTAGTATGTGACCGTTACGAACTCCTCCGGTGACCATGGGCTTCCGCTCGACCGATTTGCCGGGGGTGGCGCTTCCAGCGCCCAAATCGACCGCCCGGCGCGCATCCTTAGTGCGATATGATGTGGCCGTAGTTTCGGAGACACTTATGGATAAAACATCGCTGCTATCTGTCATCTGCCTGGGTACCCTGGCGCTCGGCGGCGCCGGCTGCACCCCCAAGACCAGCAAAGTGGAGATCGCGCCGGCCAAGTTGGCCATGTTCAAGGTGTTGCCCGCGGAAATGCCTTCGGACGACAATCCGATCACGCCCGAAAAGATCGCCCTGGGACGAATGCTCTACTACGAAACGCGCCTGTCCAAGAGCCAGAAGATCTCGTGCAATACCTGCCATATGCTGGACAAGTATGGCGTGGATAACGAGTCCACCTCCGACGGCCACAAGGGACAGAAGGGCGACCGCAATTCACCCACCGTCTACAACGCCGCCGGGCACTTCGTGCAATTCTGGGATGGCCGCGCCGCGAACGTGGAAGAGCAGGCCAAAGGGCCGGTGCTGAACCCCGTGGAGATGGCCATGACGGCCGAAAAACAGGTGGTCGCAGTCATCCAGTCCATGCCGGAATATGTGGCGGCGTTCAAGGCCGCATTCCCCGCTGACAAGCATCCGGTGAACTACAACAACATGGCGCGGGCCATCGGCGCCTTTGAGCGCAAACTTGTGACGCCGTCGCGCTGGGACAAGTTCCTCGCCGGAGACCAGTCCGCGCTCACCGACACCGAGAAGACCGGCTTCAACCTGTTTGTGGATTCCGGTTGCAACTCCTGCCACATGGGCGCTTACGTGGGCGGGTCCATGTATCAGAAATTCGGCGCGCTGAAGCCGTATCCGGACCAAAGCGACGCGGGCCGTGCCAAAGTCACCAAGAACGATGCCGACAGGATGATGTTCAAGGTGCCCACGTTGCGCAACATCGAGAAGACCGGGCCGTATTTCCACACGGGTAAAATGGCCACGCTCAACGGCGCCGTAACCGAGATGGCCGACTACCAACTGGGCAAGCAGTTGAAGCCCGAACAAGTAAAGGCCATCGTAGCCTGGCTCGCCACGCTCACCGGCGAAATTCCGGCCGAATACATCAAGCCGCCGGCGCTGCCCAAGAGCACCTCCACGACGCCCAAGCCCGACCCGGGAGATTAGCGCGCGCCAGGCCGCCATCAAGACTTTCCGTGAGTTGACCGGCGCGTCTCTGGCCAAAGGGTCAGCCGGAAGGGCGCACATTGGGCATCCTCGCCTGTCACATCACCACGACGCTCAGCGAGATGATGAGCGGCGCGGGCCTGGCCGTGCACGAGACCGCGGAGAACCAGGCCGTCGCGGCCGCAGTGGTAGGCGTGGCGCGGGGCGCGGGGCGGGGAGCGGGTCCCCTTCGCCCGAGCCCTGTTACAATCGGAGGAAGCTCTCGAAACCTATGACTGGCGGATATCAAATAGTTGTTTGCGGCGGCATCGTGCCCGATCCGCTGCAGACTCTGGAACCCATTTCGACGCCCACCGGGCCGGCGCTCAAGAATGAAATGATGCTGCCCGCCGTGCTGGATCCTTGGGCCGGGCACGCGCTCTACGAGGCCGCGAACCTGGCTCGGAACGTGTCCGGCAGCAAGGTGTGGCTGGTCACGCAGGCTCCCAAGGCGAAGCTGCAGCAGGTGATGACCACCGTGGCGCAGAAGGTGCCCTTCGAACTGGTGGCCATCGACGGCCCGTCCAGCGGTTTCTCGGAAAGCGCCGGCGTGGCGGCGGCGCTGGCGCTCGCCATACAGTCGATCGCCGGTCTGGACATGTCGCGGCTGCTGGTGTTCGGCGGTTGGGAATCCGCCTCGCGCGGCGCCGGAACCACCATGCAGATGGTGGGCGAATTGCTCGGCATCACGGATCAATTCCAGGGCGTCGATGAAATCGTGGTGAACGCCGACGGCTCTCTGCGCATCCTGGAGCGGGTCGAAGGCGGTAAGCACCAGGTGTCGGTGTGCGCCGGCGCGCCCGCGCTGCTGGGCTGGGCCACCGGGAATCTGCCCGAGCCGCGCAACAACCCGCAAATCGGCATGGCCAACATGCGCACGGTGATGCCCGCGCTACAGCGCGCCAAGCCGGCTCCGGCCTCGACCGGCGGCGCCGCGTTCGAAAGCGTTACCCTGCCCAAGCAGCAGCGTGACACCCGGGTAGTGAAAGACATGCCGGTGGACGAGATCGCCAAAGAGATCGTCGACTGGATCGGCAAAGCCTAGCCACTGTCGTTTACCATCGTTCTTATGCGATGGCTTCCTGTTTCTGATTGGGATGTGGTGCGCGTGTGCGCAGACGCCGTATGATCTTGTGCTGAAGGGCGGGCATGTCATCGATCCGAAGAACCACATCAGCGGCGTGCGCGACGTGGCCATTGCGGGCGGCCGCATCGCGGCGGTCGCAGCTAACATTCCCGCCGCGAGCGCCAAGCGCGCCATCGACGTGCGCTCGCTCTACGTCACCCCGGGGCTGGTCGACATACACGTGCACGTCTTCGCCGGCTCGTGCGCGGTGGGCGAACATACGGGCGATTTGAGCGTCTACCCGGACGGCTTCACGCTGCGCAGCGGCGTCACCACGGTGGCCGATGCGGGCAGCTCCGGTTGGCGCGGCCTTCCGGAGTTCTATGAGCACGTGGCCAAGCGCTCGCGTACGCGCGTTTACGCCTTCCTGAATATTGTGGGACGCGGCATGAGCGGCGCGCCGGAGCAGAACCCGGCCGAGATGGATGCGGCCGCCGCGGCCGCCTGCGCGCGGCGCTACAAGGATTTCGTAGTCGGCATCAAGACCGCGCACTACACCGGGCCGGAATGGGTTGCGGTGGACCGCGCCATCGAGGCCGCGGAGCTTGCCGGCCTGCCCGTGATGGTGGATTTCGGCGAGTTCGTTGCCGCGCGTCCTTTCGCGGAACTGGTGACCAGGAAGATGCGCCCCGGCGACATGTACACGCACCTCTATCTGGAGCGCGTGCCGATGTTCGACGCGGGCGGGCGCGTCGCGCCGTACCTGTGGGAGGCGCGCAAGCGCGGCGTCCTGTTCGACCTCGGCCATGGCGGAGGCAGCTTCATCTTCCGCTACGCCGTGCCGGCCATGCGGCAGGGCTTCGCGCCGGATTCCATCTCCACCGACCTGCACGTGGGCAGCATGAACGCCGGCATGAAGGACATGCTCAACGTGATGTCGAAACTGCTCAACATGGGTATGCCGCTCGACGAAGTGATTCTACGCTCGACCTGGCAGCCGGCGCGCCAGATCCATCGCGAGCTGGTGGGACATCTTTCGGTGGGCGCTCCGGCGGACATCGCCGTGCTGCGCCTGGCCCAGGGCGATTTCGGATTCGTGGACGTTTACGGCGCGCGCATGAAGGGCACCGCGAAACTGATCGCCGAGCTCACCTTGCGCGACGGCGCGGTGGCCTGGGATCTCAACGGGCTCGCGAGCGAGGACTGGCAAAAGCTCGGCAAGTACGGCCCGCCGAAGTAGCGGTACGCGCGCAGGCTGCTATACTGCGGTTTTGCGGTGTATTTTCCTATTTCTGTGTCTCACCCTCGTATCCGCGGGGCAGACGGCCAAGGTTGACGTCTCGACTCCCACCGGGCAAGCCTTCGCGCGAATGTACAACTTCGACTTCGCCGGAGCGCACGCCATCCTGGATCGCGCGATTGTGCAGCACCCCGACGAACCGCTTTATCCGGCCGTGAAGGGCGTTGCCTACATGTTCTCCGAGTTGGACCGGTTGAAGATCATGCAGATGGATTTCTTCGCCGACGACGAAAGAGTGATCGACCGCCACAAGCTCACGCCGGACCCGGCCGTGCGCGCGGAGATTTTCCGGTGCATCGCTCGCGCGAGAGTGCTGGCGAACGCGCGCCTGGCCACGCATCCGGACGACCGCGACGCGTTGTTCGCGCACTGCGTCGCCTCGGGACAGGAGACCGACTACGCCGCGCTCATCGAGAGGCGTCGCCTGGCAAGTTTCTCGCTGGCCAGGGAAACCCAAGTATGGGCACACAAGCTTACGGCGCTCGATCCGCCGGTTTACGATGCCTATCTGGCGGTGGGGACGGTGGAATACGTGCTGGGCAGCTTGCCGTTCTTCATCCGCTGGTTCATTCACATAGACAATATCGAGGGGAGCAAGCAGAAGGCCGCACACGACCTGCAACTGGTGGCCCAGCACGGGCGCTACTACGGGCCGTTCGCGCGCGTGCTGCTGGCCGTCGTCAGCCTGCGCGAGAAACGGCTGCGGGAAGCCGGGGACTTGCTCGCCGGATTGGTCGAGGAATACCCCGAAAACCAACTGCTGCGAAGAGAACTCGCGCGGGTCCGCAACATGCGGCAGCGCTGAAGGCTCCCCCAATCGAGGGAGCCCGCGCTCCGGCTTGATGGTGATGTGCGGCGGATGGATGCGCCATACACTTAGGTCATGGCCGCCACGCGCAGGCTCGACACACTCGACACACGAATGGTCTTCTGGGTCTACGCCGTCTTGGCGGGCTTGGCAGGGCGTGCTTCTGATCGCATTGGGTCCCATGTGGTTCGGCGCCCACTTGCCTGGATTGCCCTGGGGCAAAGCGGCGCTGATACGCATCCTGGGATCGCTGTTGGTGGCGGCGGCCTGCTTCGCCGTCGCGATGGCGCGCGTCGACGATCCCGTAGCGCGGGGCCGTGGATTGGCATGGTTCGCAGCGGCGCATTTTGTTGTGTTCCTCACCATGGCTCTCCAGCGCCGGGCAATCCTCGGAGCGTGGCTTTCGCAATGGGTTGTGTTGTTTCCGATGACGGCCGCGAACATTTTCTTCTATGCGTGGTGGCAGGCGCGATTGGATGAACGCGGGATGCCTGGGGCGCGGCTGCCGCTGTTCGGAAATTCGGCTTCCTCCTCCACCCAACAACTGCGCTCCGCCTACGAGCAACAGATTCGCGAAGCGGCCGGCCAGGAGGAGCGCCACCGCCTGGCGCGGGATCTGCACGACGCCATCAAGCAAGAGATTTTCGTGGTGCAAACGGCGGCGGCTACCGTCGAGGCGCGCTTCGATAACGATCCGGAAGGCGCGCGGAGCGCGCTTGAGCAGGTACGCGCGGCGGCGCGGGAGGCCATGGCGGAAATGGAGGCCATGCTCGATCAACTGCGCGCGGCGCCGCTCGAAACCACGGGCCTGGTGGAAGCGTTGCGCAAACAGTGCGAGGCGCTGGGATTCCGCACGGGCGCTCGAGTGGAGTTTCAACTCGGCACGCTGCCGCCCAACGAGGAACTGGCGCCGGGAGCGCAGCAGGCCATCTTCCGCGCGGCGCAGGAGGCGCTGGCCAATGCCGGCCGGCACGCGCGGGCCGCCAACGTGGAAGTATCGCTTGACGCGGTTGGTCCGAAGCTTGAACTCACGGTGCGCGACGATGGCTCCGGCTTCGATACAAACCAGCGCGCGAGCGGCATGGGCATCCGCAACATGCGCGAGCGCGCCGCACGAATACGGGGGCGAATTCGAAATTGCCAGCATGCCGGGTGGCGGCACCACGGTCCGTTTCTGGGTTCCTGTCGCGAGTGCCGTATTCGAGGATTACCGGAAACAGATCTGGTTCAGCGCCGTGCTCACGGTTATCTGCGCCGCGCTCGCCATCTGGCGCCCGGACCTCGGGCCGCTGCTGGTGGCCGCGATGTCCATAGTGTGGTTGGGCCGGGCCGTGAGCGGTTACCGCCGCACACGCGCGCTCCGGGAGATCTCTCGATGAGCAAAACCACCATCGCCATAGTCGACGACCACCGCGTGGTGGCGCGCAGTTTGAAAGCGTATCTGGAATCCTTCGAGGATCTCGAGGTAATCGGCATCGCGGCTTCGGGCGAGGAATTGCTCGAACACCTGCGCGAGTGGCATCCGCAGATCGTGCTGCAGGACCTGCTGCTCGCGGGCGGCATCGACGGCGTCGAGACCACGCGCCGCATCACGGCAGCGTCGCCAACCGTGCGTGTGATCGCGCTGACTGCTTCGACCGACGAAGCGCGCATGATGGGCGTTCTGCGCGCCGGCGCCGTTGGTTACGTGCGCAAGGATGCCGAGCCGGAAGTGCTGCTCGCGGCCGTGCGCGCGGTGGCGCGCGGAAAGACCTACATCGATCCAACCATCGCGCGCGCGGTCTCCACGCCGCCGATCCGCACGAGGAGTTGACGCCGCGGGAGACAGAAGTGCTGCGGCACCTGGCGCTGGGCCGCCCGAATAAGGAAATCGCCACGGCGCTATCGATCGGCGAGGAGACGGTGAAGACGCACGTCGCGAGCATCCTGGCCAAGCTCGCCGTCGAGAATCGCGCCCAGGCTATCGTGCAGGCGCTCAAGCGCGGCCTGGTGTCGCTCGAAGAATTGGAGTGAGGGAAGAAACCGCGCTACACTGCTTTTCTTACCACCAGCAGCCCCGTGATCCCGAAGAAGTAGGACCGGGAAGCCATGACCGTGAAGCCCTTGCCCTGAAAGATATCGCGCAGTCGAACCCGGTCCGGGAAGGACTGCAGGCTTTCGGCGATGTAGCTGTACACCTCATGATTGCGGTGGAGAAGCGTCCCCCAGAATCCTGTCCACAATTTCAGGATCCAATACTCCACTCGCTGGGGGAGCCTGGCGTTGGGTTTCGAGAAATCCAGAAAGGCAGCCACGCCACCCGGCTTCAGGACCCGCAGAATCGCCTCCACCGCAACCTCCAGGTCCGGCGCGTTCCGCAGTGCGTAGCCCCCCGTGATCATATCCACGGATCCCGCGGCGAAATCCAGACAGCCCATGTCCTGATTGACGAAGCGGACGTTGGGGAATGTATTGCGGCCACGCGCAAGATCCAGCATGGGCTCCGTGATGTCCAGTCCGACAATGTGGCCTTGCGGGTACTTCGCGGCGAGAAGAAACGTGATATCCCCAGTGCCGCAAGCCAGGTCCACGCAGAGCGGACTTTCACACGCGGGCAGCGCGGCGATCAAGTCGCGCTTCCAATATTTGTCGCGCCAGAACGAGAGAGCTCGCGTGATGAAGTCGTACTTGGGCGCGATCTCGGCAAAAACCTTTTCGTTGTAGTACTTCTTCTTCTCGGGCGTCTTGAGGTGATCGCCGATTTTCAACCTGAAACGCTCTGCCATTTCATTAACCGAAGGATGGCACTTTCAACCGTCAACCCGGGACCGAAGGCGATGGCACAAACATTCTCTTCACGGGTCTCCTCGGAGGCGGTATCCAGCAGTTCTTTCAAGACGAACAAACTGGTGGCGCTGCTCATGTTGCCGTACCGGTACAGCACATTGCGAGAGGCCTGGGTCTGTTCCGGCGTCAATTGCAGTTCGGTCTGCACCTTGTCAAGAATGGCCTTGCCTCCCGGATGGATCCCCCAGCGGCCGATATCCTTCACGAAGAGGCCGCTGGAGGCGAGGGTTGGCTCGATGAGAGACCGGATGTTGGCGCCGATAACCTCAGGCACATACGTGGACAGTGTGATCTCAAATCCGTTGTCGCCGATGCGCCATGCCATGTCTTTTTCGGCCCCTGGAATCAGGGCCGACGCGAAACTGTCAAGGCGGTAAGCGCTCTGCCCTGGCTGGGGTTCCCGCGCGCTCACGATGGCCGCGGCGGCCCCGTCGGCGAAGATCGCGTTGGCCGTGAGGGAATCCATTCCGTCCTCGAAATGGAGATGCAGGCTGCAGAGCTCAATAGCCATCACCAGGACCACGGCTGAAGGGTCGGCCTGGCAGAACTGCCGCGCCATCCGAAGCGCAGGCAAGGAGGCGTAACAACCCATGAATCCCAAGGCGTAACGCTGCGTGGAAGGGCGCAGATTGGCTTCGCGTACGATGTGATAGTCCGGCCCCGGGCTGAAGAAGCCGGTACAGGTGGTCGTGACGACGTGAGTGACGTCCGCCGGGGTGGTGCCCGGACAATGCTCAATGGCCGAGCGGGCGACCTCCACCGACATCCGTTTGGCCTCCCGGGCGAATCGCTCGTTGCGTTCCCGGGTGCCGGGTTCCAGCAGCTTTCCGTCGGGCCCAATTTTGAAGAGGGGATCCGCGGCATCCGGTCTGAAGTCCGCGAGAACGCTGTGCCGGGTCCCGATGCCGGAGTGCCGGTAAACGCGACTAACCAGACGGTGCTGTTTGTCGCCATCAAGACAGGATTTCATCCACTCCGCCGCAAACTCCTGGGAATAGGCGTTTTCAGGCACCAGGGTCTCAATATGTTGCACGTAGACGGGCACGGTTAGATCTCCAGGTGGTTAGCCATCATCCTACACTAGACCGCATCGCTTGGGGGCGCGTCCCCAGCCGTGATCGTCCACTGGCTCGGCCACAAAAGTGGCCAGACGGCGATCTGAGATGGCCATCGTAGTGCGGCAAAATCGGGGGCAGACATGCAGTCCCGGAAAATGGTGAAATTGCTGACTGTCCCGGTTTCTCCGGTTTCTCAGGGTTCCTCGCTGCCGGTGATGGAGTGGTAGAACGAGCGGAGCCGCTCACGATAGGCGGGACCGGCGGTTTCGACAATGTCGTTGTGACCGGCGCCGGCCACCGGCCAGAAGTTCTTGGATGTGTGGGCGGCATCGAAGAGGGCGCGGCCCATCTCGAAAGGAATAATCTCGTCGCGGTCGCCGTGAATGATCAGCAGCGGCGCGCGCACGCGCCCGATCTTGGCGCGCGTATCGTAGCTCCAGACGACCAGCGGTCCGATAATCGGCAGAACTTTCCCCGCCACGTCGCGCGCCGAAGTGAAGGGCGCTTCGAGCACCACGCCGGCCGATGAGCGGCGCGAGGCTAGATCCACGGCGACGGCGGTGCCGAGCGATTCACCGTGCAGCACGATGTGCTCCGATTTGTAGCCGCGCGCCAACAGGTGCTGGTAGCCGGCATCGGCATCGGCGTACAAGCCCGCTTCACTGGGACGGCCGCCGCTCTTTCCGTAGCCGCGGTAATCCACCAGAAGCAAGGACGAACCCGCCGCGACAATTTCTCGCGCGTGCGCGGCGCGGTGCGTGATGTTGCCGGCGTTGCCGTGCAGGAACAAGGTGGCCAGCTTCGAACCGGGGCACGCAATCCACCACGTGTGCAATTTCACCCGGCCGGCGGATTCGAGCCAGACGTCCTGGGCGCCTATGGAGGCCTGCGCCTGCCAATCGCCTTCGGGGTATCGATACGGGAAATAGACACTGCGGTTGGCGAACCAGTAAAGCGCGCCGTAGCCGGCGGCGGCTAGTAACGGCAACCCCACGTAATTCGGAATGCGCGGCATGGCGCTTTAGTGGATGCGGTAGCGCATCCAGGCTTCCAGGAAGTCCTTCCCGCTGTAACGGATGGTGCGGTCGTCGACCAGTGTTGCGCCGGGAATGCGGCCGGCGTCCACGCCCAGCGAGTTGCGCGTGGTGTGTTCGATTTCGATGGTCGCGGGACCCGGGATCTTATACGGACGGATCTGGCCGATTTTGGCCATGGCGCGGCGCGCGCTGGAGCGGATCAGGTCGCGCGCGGACTGGGCCGAAAGGCTGATGCAGGCGTAACGCTGCAGACCTTCCTTCACCACGGCAGTTTCCGCTTCGGGCACAATGGCGCGCATCTCGTCGGCGGCGGCCTGGTCGCCGGTTAGCAGGATCACCGGGATGTCAAAGGCACCGGCCAGGGCGCTGGCGGCACCGATTTCACCGATGGGCTTGCCGTTGAGGCGCATGTTCTGAATGCCCAGCGAGCTGTAGCTGTGCGCCATGATGCCGCCGCGCACTCCCGCCATGGAGTGCTGGCCGATGAAGGCCAGGGCGGTGTAGCGGCGATCGAACGAGTAGTTGGCCCCGATGTTGCCGATGACGAGTTTGGCGCGTGGGTGAATGGTAGCAACCGAGAGCGTCGCGCTTCCGTCGTGGCCGTCCCAGACGATGACCTCGTCGGCGCCGCCTTCGAGGAACCCGTCCACCGCCGCGTTGATTTCGCCGGTGAGCAACGACCGCAACTCGGGGTCTTTGGGATCGGTTTGATCCTGGCGGCAGATGCCGGCAACGCCTTCGGCGTCGGTGATCACGAAAACGGTCTTCTTGGCTTGTGCGCACATCGAAAATGCGCAGGCGAGCAGGATGGCGGCGCTGATTCTCATCATGCGGCCAATTGTACACCTTGCGTCGAAAAGTGCGATCTTGGGATCTACGAAACCGGGACAGTCAGCAATTTCCCCTTTTCCGTCGTCGGACGCCGGCGCAGATGGATAGTGGCTGCCTTGGCGGAAAAGGGGAAATTGCTGACTGTCCCGGTTTCATGGTGAAGAAAATGATGCGACTAATTGGATGGATTTGCGCGCTGGCGGCCGGCGTCATGGCACAGACGGTTCCTCTGCCAGGGCAGGGGCTCCCGGAGGGCCTTTTTCAGCTTCACGAGATGGACATGCACTTGCACGCCGGCATGGAGCGCCCCGTGGATATGAAGACGTGGATCGACTTGGCGGTCCAGGACGGGCGCAAGGTGCTGTTTATGCTCGATCACATCGAGTTGTACCGGAGGACGCAGGCCGACTATGACGCCTGGCGCGCGAAGAACAAATTCGAGGCGCTCTATCCGCTGGGCGCGGCGGGGCACCGCGCTCTGATGACGGACTTCGATACGGTGGCCCGCCGCAAGGACGTCATCGTCTTCAAAGGCTGGGAGGTCTCCGAGCGCGAGTTGGATACGGGCCTGGAAGACGCGCCCTTGCGCATGGCTGACGTGTTGGGCTTCCATATCTCGCCGAACAACGGTGGCGAGCCGCCCAACGGGAAGACGCTCATCAAGCGCACGAAGCAGTTGCTCGAAGCCCAAAGGAAGTATCGGGTGCCCATGATCCTTTTTCATCCCTTCCCCATGCGCATCGAAAACATTCAGAGGACCGCGCGGAAGCAGGGGCGCGAGGTGAAATCGATTACCGCCGCCGAGTACCGTTTCTTCCAGCCCGGCGAGCAGGCAGAACTAATCCGGTTGCTGCAGGGAACCTCCATATACATCGAGATGAACTGGGATACGGAGGGCTACTGGAAGGATCCGGCCTGCCGCGAAGCTCTCCTGGCCGACATCCGGCCACTGGCCGAAGGCGGCGTGCAGTTCACCGTCGGCAGCGACAGCCATCACATGGGGCACATGCGCAAACCGTTCCGGCCGGCCGCCTGGTGCGAGCCGGTGGGGGTCACGGTTCTCAACACCAATACCATCGTCAGGGAACTGCTCGCGATTCGCGCCAAGCGTGAGGTGGAGGGGAAGTAGGGGGGAATGGAGCGGGAGACCGGATTCGAACCGGCGACATCAACCTTGGCAAGGTTGCACTCTACCAACTGAGTTACTCCCGCCCTGCCAGTAAGTATTATTTTCCCCCCTCGGCATACTGTCTGTCAATTTGATGACGGCCCGGGGCGCCCCTAACCAGCTTGTGTACTGTGGAGTCCTTGGAGACGAACAGCGCGCCGCCTGAGACCCGCTTCTCGATCCAATACTCGCCCCCGTCCTGCAGACACCCGCAGTGGTTGCCAGAAATTTTGGTCTCATGGCCGTCTGCCGTCCATTTCTTAAGAAATCCAGGAAGAAGGCTTCCCTGTGCGGGCGGATGGCTCTATAATCAGATCGTATTCGTATCTGGGAACCTGGGCAGCCGATTCGGCACAAAGCGATTCTAGTTCCTCATCTTGCCGATTGTGCCTCAAGAAGCGGTCAGGACTTATTGAAGAAATCCTGAATGGACCGGCCTTCAAATGAACAAGCCGCTTCAAATCTATGAGTTCGGCGCATTTGTCCTCAACCCTGCCGAGAACCGGCTCTGGTACGAAGGCCGGCCTGTCCACATACCGCCCAAAGCTTTCGATTTGCTTGTCGTGCTGGCCCACAATGGTGGCCACTTGATGGAGAAAGCCGATTTGATGAAGGCGGTCTGGCCGGATACCCACGTAGAGGAAGCCAATTTAGCGCAGACAGTGTCAGTTGTCCGTAAGGCTCTGGGCCACGCTCCGGGAGGGTACCTGTACGTGGAAACCGTTCCAAAACGAGGGTACCGGATGGCGGTTGAGGTGAGGCGGGTTGCCAGCGGCGCCGGCGCCATACCGATCACGGCGAAGACCGGGCGCGCGCTTCGCATGAGGTCCGTTCTTTCACTGGGCGCCCTGGTAGGAGCGGCTCTGGCCTTCATCATCCTGTACCGAACCCTCACCGGACAGTAGAATTTGATTCAATGTTCCATAGGAGCAGCCTGCCATGAAGAAGCAGATTATCCGCTATACGGATTACTTTTCCCAGACCATGTGGCGATTGAGAGAAGATGGGTTGCTGTTGGTTTCCCGCGGCACCACGGGTACACCGAACGTGATGACCATCGGCTGGTGCGCCATCGGGGTCATGTGGGGCCGGCCTGTGTTGACGATCATGGTGCGGCCCAGCCGGTATACGTACAAGCTGATTGAAGAGGTTCCCGAGTTCACGGTTAATGTTCCACCCGTCAAACTCGCTGAGGCCGTGCAGCACTGCGGATCCGTATCGGGCGCCGACCATAACAAATTTCAGGACTTGCATCTCGATCCGGTCCCAAGCTGGGAGGTGGCGCCACCAGTGATCCGGCAATGCCTGGTTCACTATGAGTGCCGCGTGGTTCATCGCTGTGACATGTCCGCCGAGGCGCTGGTCCCGGACCTTCGGGAGAAGTTCTATTCCGAAGGCAACTTTCACCGTTATTACTTCGGTGAGATTGTCGCGTCTTACGCCGACGGAGACGCTGGGGAGCGCCTTACCCGGTCCGTGGATCAAGAAGGCCGTTTGATAAAAGCCGGGCTTCCAAACGTATTCTCCAAGTCTTGTTTTACTACGTGTGTAGTATACTATTTGCTCTCCGTAAGACTAAGATATACTTAGGGATAAAATGTTCTGTACTTGATGGACACACTTGGCTGCAAGTGTGTTAGACTATGTTTCCGTTGGGCGAAGTGAGGCTGGCTTAAAGGGGCTGGGCCTCGATTGGCGGTCCACGGATCCAGCAAGCGTCACCATCCCCGAAATATTTCCACAGGTGTGGAAAAGTTGTGGAAATCGACCACAAGTAGTGTATCAGGGCAAGGGTTTTATGAATGCGTGGGATTCAATTAAACAGAGGCTGGCGGCGCAACTAAGCGCCGAAAGTTATCAGAACTGGGTAGCGACGACCTCCCTTCTGCGAGCCGAGCAGAACCAGATTTGGGTGGCGGTTCCGGATGAGGCTACCAAGGAGTGGATGGAAAAGGAGTATGCTACCAAGGTCCGTGTCGCAGCCTCGGATCTGAGCCTGTGTTTGGACAGCATTAGCTACCAGGTGAATAGTGCTACGATTGAGCCCGCGCGAACGGTTGCCCCAAGCGCGGTGTCCCCGCGCGAAGTTGTGTTTCAAAGCCCGCACAACCAACTGAATTCCAAATTCACATTCGACAATTTTGTAGTTGGATCGTGCAACCAGTTTGCCCACGCGGCCGCGAAAGCGGTAGCCACCATGCCGTCTCGCTCTTACAATCCGCTGTTTATCTACGGTGGCGTGGGTATGGGTAAGACGCACCTGATGCATGCCATCGGCCGCAGCCTGGTGGACAATTTCCCGGGTATGCGCCTGGCGTACACTTCCGGCGAGCGATTCATGAACGAGATGATCAACTGCATCAAGTTGGATCGTCTACCCCTGTTCCATCAGCACTACCGCAATGCCGATATCCTACTGGTTGATGATGTGCATTCGCTGGCTGGAAAAGAACGCACCCAGGAAGAGTTCTTCCATACGTTTAACGAGTTGTACGACCACCAGAAGCAAATAGTGATCTCGAGCGATTCACCCCCAAAGAACATTGCCGGCCTTGTGGAACGCGTGCGCTCACGCTTCGAGTGGGGCCTGATTGTCGATATACAGCCCCCCGATCTCGAAACCAAGATGGCCATCCTCGATAAAAAGGCCGACGCTGAAGGTATCGAACTTGCCGCCGATGTTCGGATCTTCATTGCCACCAAGACGAAATCTAACGTCCGGGAATTGGAAGGCGCCTTGATCAAGTTGATCGCCTACAGCTCCGTGACGGGGTCGCCCATCAATCTGGCAATGGCACAACAGGCACTTAAATACCTGATTCACCCTCAGGAGCGCAAGATCACCATGGAGTTGATCCAGCGCGCGGTGGCGGAGAAGTTCGGGTTGCAGTTCGCGCAGTTGAAGCAAAAGACCAACGCGCACAACATTTCGTTCCCCCGGCAAGTGGCCATGTACATCGTCAAGGAACTGACGTCAGCATCCCTGCCCGAGATTGGACGAGCTTTTGGGGGTAAGCATCACACAACCGTTCTGCACTCGGTCCAGAAGATCGATGGCCTACGCCAGAAGGACCCCGATTTAAACCGTCTCGTCCACAGCATAATCGACTCATTTAATTAGACTTATTATGTTTTCCACAAAGACACCTCAAAAGACCGTGTCGAAAGCTGTGGATGAAGTGATGGGGATGGAAACACACTACTAGGGCACACCAGCTTTGCACCGCCGTCGGCGACAGCAATGGCATGGATTTTGTATAATTTAGAGAGATTTCAACATTTCAACAGGCCATATGACTCTTGTTCTTTAAAGTTATATAGCACTAGGGAGCAATGAGTATGGAGGCGTACCCTCATGGAACTCAGCGTTAGCAAGCTCGACCTGGTTCGGGAACTCAGTCTTTCTCAAAGTGTTGTCGAGAAGAAGACCACGATACCCATACTTTCGAATGTTCTGTTGGAGGCTTCCGGGGACCGGGTCGTGATGACGGCTACCGACCTTGAATTGGGCATTCGCTGTTCCTGTCCGGCGCGTGTCGCCAAGGAAGGCTCGGGGACCATTCCGGCTAAGCGGTTGCTCGATTATGTAAGGCTTTTGCCGGATACTGACCTGACGATTAAGTTTGCAGAAAACCAGTGGGCCAGTTTGCTGTGTGGGCGCTCCAGGACCCGTATTGCGGGGATGTCACGAGACAGCTTTCCGGAGCTTCCGCAGATGCCGGAGGTGCTGGCCGAGATTCCGATCGGTATTCTGTGTTCCATGATCACCAAGACCATCTTCGCGATTTCCATGGAAGAGTCGCGATTCACGCTTAGTGGCGGGTTGCTATTGGTAAAGAATGAAGGTCTGGTCATGGTTGCCAGCGATGGGCATCGTCTGGCATTGGTAGACTATCCGGTGGAGATCTCCGGACTGGCTGGAAGTTACCGCGCGCTGCTGCCGCGCAAGGCCATGCTGGAGATTTTGAAGCTCGCACAGGAAGTGGACCCTAAGCAAACCGTACAGTTTTCGGGTGATGATAACCATCTCTTCTTCCGTCTGGGAGAACGGTTGCTAATCAGTCGTAAGCTAACGGGTAACTTTCCAGACTTTGACCGTGTGCTTCCCAAAGAGCAACCGTACGCGGTTACCCTACCGCGTGAAGAGCTACGAATGGCCATCGAGCGTGTGGCGCAATTTGCCGACGAACGTTCCCGCTCGATTCGTGTGCAGTTTAGCGAAGGTGAACTAAAGATTCACTCCATTGTGAGCGAGACCGGAGAGAGCGAGGAGAGCCTTCCGATCGAGTACGACGGCCCCACGGTCAGCATTGGATTCAATGCGGCGTACCTGGTGGACTTTTTACGCGCTGTCTCCGAATCGAGTGTATCCTTCCACTTCAAGAGTCACGAGACCGCCGGCGAACTGAGGCCCGCCGGAGAGGGTGTTACTTACCAATACCGGTACGTTGTAATGCCCATGAGGGCTTAAGCATCGCCCGCGCCAGCCAACTGGGAACTAACCAAAGAAAGAAAGTGCATGGGAAGTAAAGAAAACGAATTAAAGAATGTGGATGTGTACGACTCCAGTAGCATTAAGGTCCTGGAGGGCTTGGAGGCCGTGCGCTTGCGGCCGGCGATGTATATCGGATCGACCGGGGAAATGGGGCTGCACCATCTGGTATACGAGGTGGTGGACAATTCGGTGGACGAGGCGTTGGCGGGTTACTGCAACGAGATTCGGGTAACCATACAGATCGACAACTCGGTTACCGTAGTGGACAATGGACGCGGTATTCCAGTGGACTTGCACCCGGATGAGGGTGTGTCGGCGGCCGAGGTCGTCATGACCAAACTCCACGCGGGCGGCAAGTTCGATAGCAAGAGCTACAAGGTATCGGGAGGGTTGCACGGTGTTGGCGTAAGCTGCGTGAACGCGCTGTCGGAAACCCTGGATCTTGAAATCTGGCGCGATGGATTCACCTGGGAACAGCAATACGAGCGCGGTGTGCCGAAAGCGCCGCTGGCGAGAGCCGGAAGAGCGGGACGTAAGACTGGAACGAAAGTAACGTTCAAGCCGGACGTGACCATCATGGACACGGTCGACTACAATTTCGACACGCTGGCGCAACGTCTGCGCGAGATTGCGTTCCTCAACAAGGGCCTGACCATTATCTTTACCGATGAACGCGTGGATCCGGTAAAGCAGCACGAGTTCCATTACAGCGGTGGCATTGCCGAGTTCGTCAAGCATCTCAACCGCGGGAAAAGCGTTTTACACGAGAAGCCCATCTGCATGGAGGGCGACCGCGAGATGCCCAACGGCTCCACGCTGAGCCTGGAGATTGCGCTCCAATACAACGACACGTACTCGGAGAATATTTTTAGCTTCGCTAACAACATCAACACCGTCGATGGTGGAACGCACCTGACCGGTTTCCGCAGCGCGCTCACGCGCACCATCAATTCGTATGGCCAGCAAGCCGGGCTGTTTAAGGACGTCAAGGAAAATCTTTCGGGCGACGACGTACGCGAAGGGTTGGTGGCGGTGGTAAGCGTGAAGCTGCCACAACCGCAATTCGAAGGACAGACCAAGGGAAAACTGAACAGCGATGTGGGCGGGTTTGTGGTTCAATTCGTCAACGAGAAGCTCAGCGAATTCTTCGACAAGAATCCCGCGGTGATGCGCAAGATCGTCACGAAAGCGATCGAAGCATCGCGAGCGCGCGACGCGGCGCGCCGGGCGCGGGATCTGACGCGGCGTAAGGGCGCCATGGACTCCGGCGGGTTGCCGGGTAAGTTGTCCGACTGCCAGGAGCGCGATCCGGCGCGCTGCGAATTGTTCCTGGTGGAGGGCGAATCCGCCGGCGGTACCGCGAAAGGCGGCCGCGACCGGCGGAATCAGGCTATTCTTCCGTTGCGCGGCAAGATCCTGAACGTTGAAAAAGCGCGCTACGACAAGATGCTTGGCCACGAGGAAATCCGGGCCATGATTACGGCCATCGGCACGGGCATTGGCGCGGACGATTTTGACGTGTCGCGACTGCGCTACAACAAGATCATCATCATGACCGACGCCGACGTGGACGGCTCACACATCCGCACGCTGCTGCTTACGTTCTTCTTCCGGCACATGCAGGAGCTGATCACGCGCGGCAACGTATTTGTCGCGCAACCGCCCCTCTATCGCATCAAGAAGGGCAAGTCCGAGCGCTACATCAAGGACGACAAGGAGTTCATGCGGGAAATTCTGCGCCGCGCTACCGAAAACGTGGCGGTGGAGGCGGGAGAAGCGCGCCTGGAAGGCGGCGAGTTGCGCTCGTTTCTAATGGCGCTGGACGAATACCAGCAGATGTTCAAACGTGTGGAGCGCAAACTGCGCGACGCGCGCGTGGTGGAGATTGTGGCCGATGCCAGCCTGCACCTGGACCTGAAAGCGGACTTCAGCGAACAGGCAAATCTGGTGGGAGTGGTGGAGCGGTTGGCGGCGCTTTCGCTCTCGCCGGAATTGAAAGCCGACGAAGAGCACTCGGCCTGGATGGTGACCTACCGGGATCATGCGAACGCCGAACGGTCCATCGGCTTGGAACTGGCCTCGCAAGCCGAGTACAAGAGGCTGCGTTCGCTCGCCAAGCAGATCGCGCGGTATAATCAGCCGCCCTTCGTGGTGGTCAAGGATTCGGTGCGCGTCAAGCAGGAGAGCTGGCCGGAGCTGCTGGCCTATATCAAGGCGGAAGGCATGCGGGACGCCAGCGTACAGCGCTACAAGGGGCTGGGCGAGATGAATGCCGAGCAACTTTGGAACACCACCATGAACTCCGAAACCAGAACGCTGTTGCAGGTACGGCTGGAAGACGCGGTGGAGTGCGAAAACATCTTCTCGACGCTCATGGGCGAAAACGTGGAGAACCGCCGCAAGTTCATCGAAGAGAACGCTCTGGACGTTCGCAACCTGGATCTGTAGGCTTCGGCAAGTCCGGCGGGCAGGGGTTTCCCTCACCTGGAGTGCCGGCGCGGCGGGGACGCATGCGCAGGAACAGGGTTTCGTAGGCGCCGGCGACCGCGTCCCAACTGTAACGCTCGCGGACGCGCTGGATGGCGCGGTGGCGCAAGTCTTCGCGCTCG
Source organism: Terriglobales bacterium (assembly GCA_963745655.1). Taxonomy (GTDB): domain Bacteria; phylum Acidobacteriota; class Terriglobia; order Bryobacterales; family Bryobacteraceae; genus JAJFUV01. Next base: position 225,037 of record CAVUYK010000015.1, read on the forward strand.
GCCTCAGGCATAGCCAGGACCAGCTCCAGGGTTTGTGCGAGCGTGCCGTGGGTGAAGGCGACGCCGGCGCCACCGGCAACTTCCTGGTTCTCCGGCGTGCTGAGATAGAGCACCAGCGCGCCGCGTCCCATGGCTTCGATGAGAGCCGGATGCGTGCCGCCCACTTCGGTGGCGTGGATATAAGCGAAGCAGTGCGATTGCAGTTCCCGATAGCCTTGTCCGTAGATAGCGCCCGGCATGACGATGCGCGGATCGGTGGAATCGCGGATGCGGCGGATGTAGGCGGCCGAGTACGGAGCGTCGCCCACCAGGGCCAGGCGTAGATCGGTCCCCACGCGTTCGAAGGCCTCGCGAACTTCCAAGGCGTTGTTCTCGGGCTCCAGACGGCTGACGTACAGGAAATAGCGCTTCGGCTGGAGACCCAACCGATCCAGCGCGTCGCGAGTCGGCACCTGGCCGAGTTCGGCGCCGTAGGGAATGAAATGCGTGTGGCGATGGTAGCGCTGGCGATAATACGCGGCGATTTCCTGCGCGTCGCTCACCACTTCGGTGGGCGCCCAGGTGGCCACCCACTCCGAGGCGCGGTACCAGGCGCGGCCCGCCCATCCCCACTTGCGGCGCTTGCGTTCGAGACCGTCTACGTTGAGTGCGCAGGGGATGCCGGCGAGACGAGGCGCGATGGTGAAAAAGGCGTTGGCGGCGTTGCAGAACAGGGCGACGTCCGGGCGGTGCGCCAGGAGGTGAAAAGAAGATAAAAAGGTATGAACTACTGTATCTAAATACTTGTGCCGGATGGTGGGCAGGTAGCGCAGCCGCACGCCCAGATAGGTGGTTTGATCGTGGCGGGCGCGGCAATACACGGTAACGTCGTGGCCCAGAACCACCAGGCGGCGGGACAACTCTTCGGCGAAGGTTTCGAAACCGCCGTAAGAGGCCGGAATGCCGCGGGTGCCCAGGATGGCGATTCGCATCGGCGGAATCCGATCAGCGCACCGTGATGGAGTAGGGCATCACGCGCATGACGCCGCCGCGCATCCACAGGGCCGCGTGGACTTGCTTAAGCCATGCGCCCAGGCGCGGGTCCATGGCGGAGGCTCTCTCGCGTTCCATAACCCACTCGAAGATGCTACGTTTGCCAGGATAGTCGACCAGCCGGATCTTTTCCTGCTGGGGGATGCGGGCCTTCTGTTTCACCAGTTCGATGGCGCGGTCCAGGCCGCCCAACTCATCGACCAGGCCGCGTTCGCGAGCCTGCGAGCCGAGCCATGCGCGGCCCTGGGCGAGCGGCTCGATCTCTTCGTACTTGCGCTTGCGCGATTGGGCCACGCGCGCGACGAAGCCGTGGTAGTTCTCGTCCACCGCCCGGCGGATTTTGTCTCGCGCCTCGCTCGTCAGGGGTATGTAATCGGAATCGATTTCGGCGAAGTGGCCACGCGCCAACGAATCCTTCGAGATACCCAGCTTGTCATAGAGGCCGCGAAGATTGATGCGGCCGTAAACCACGCCGATGGATCCGGTGATGGTGCCCGGGTAAGCCACGATGGGGTCGCCGGTCATAGCCATGTAGTAACCACCGGAGGCCGCCAGGTCCGACATGGACACCACCAGCGGCTTCTTCTTGCTCAGCAGGTTGACCTCGCGCCAGATCTGATCGGAGGCGAGCGAATCGCCGCCGGGCGAATCGATGCGCAGGATGACGCCCTTGATGGAGGAATCTTCGGCCACCTGGCGCAACAGCTTTTGCATGCCCGCAGGCGTGATGGCGTCGTCGAACGGACCGCTGGAGGCCTGGAGAATCTCACCTTGCGCGGCGATCAGCGCGATGCGATGGCGCCCTTCGAGGCCCAGGGAATCCGCGGGCACCTTGGCGTAGTCGCGCGCGCCGACCTTATTCAGCGGCGCGAGCTTCACGCGGCGGCCGAGCGTATCGAAGGTCTGGTCTTCATACTCGAGGACATCGACGAGGCCCTTGGCAAGCGCTTCGCGAGAGAGAAAGGGACCCTCGTCGATGGTGGCGCGGATCTGGGCGGGCGTCTGGTTCCGCGATTCGGCGACGGTGTTCGTGAGGCGGCCATAGAGATCGTCGAGGATGGAATTGAGAACCTCTTTCGATTCCGGACCCATGGAAGTGCGCTGGTACTGATCGCCGAAATCCTTGTACTTACCGGCGTGCTGAATGTCGACTTGAACTCCCAGCTTGTCGAGAGTGCCGCGAAAGTACGTGCGCTCGGCGCGCAGACCCTTCACGTCCAGCAGATCCTCGGGGGCCATGGCGATGCGGTCGGCGGCGGTGGCCAGGTAATACTCGCGAGTGCCAGCCGAACGCAGGTAGGCCACCAGGGGCTTGCCGCTGCGGCGGTACTGGAGGAGGGCGCCGCGGATTTCGTCCAGCTTGCCCCATCCGGCCTGGAGCGAGTGCGGGGTCAGAAGGACGGCTTTGATGCGATCGTCCACCGCCGCTTTACGCAGCATGTCCCAGACTTCATGGGTGGTGAAAGGAGACTGATTTTCGAGAAAAGGGAGCGGAATCTCGGCGGGTGTTCGCTCGGCGATCTCGCCGCTGAGCTTCAGAATCAGGGCGGAGCCGTCCGCCACGGAGGGCGGGCGGCTGCCCAGACGGGCGAGAGCCGCCACCACGATCAGAATAGCCAATCCGGCTAGAAAGAAGCCCGCCACGAGGCCTAAGAGAAACTTCTTCATACTTCGATGGTAGCTGCTCGCTCGCGCAATGGGTAAGATTTATGCGCCGGTAAGGATGAGATCCACGCGGCGGCTGACTTCCTTGAGGTAGGCTTCGTCGCCGCCGGCGAAGTTCCACGGTGGCCGTACCTTGGAAGCCGACCTCTTTGAACGCGCGGTAGACTTCCTGCCAATCGATGGCCCCCTCGCGCAAGGCGGTCCATTCGGTGCGGCCCTTTTCGTATTTGAAATCCTTCAGGTGCACCTTTGCGATGCGGTTCGCGAGCGTGCGGATCCAGTCCTGCGGATAGCCGTAGAAGACGATATTGCCGACGTCGAAGTAGGCGCGCAGCCAGGGGCTCTTAAATTCGTCGACGTAGTGCGCGAACTCCAGCGGGCTCAGGAGGAACTTGTTCCAGACGTCCTCGACGGCGATCACCACTTTCAGTTTGGCGGCCAAGGGGATGAGCTTGCGAATCTCTTTCTGCGACCGTTGCCAGGCTTCCTTGTAGCTGGTCTGGGGATTCACCACCGCCGGGACCAGCAGCACGGTGCTGGCGCCCCAAAGTTTGGCGTTGTGGAGGCTGGCCTCCATGCCCTTGACGCTTTCGGCCACCACGGTCCAATCCGGCGACGAAAGCGGGTACTTCCAGTGGGCCATGTTCATGACGGAATGGATGGGCACCTGGGCGGCTTCAGAAGCCTTCTTGATCTCTTCGGCGTCCTTTTCGCTGGTAACGGTGCCGACTTCCATCTCGTCGAACCCCACGTCCTTGGCCAGCTTGAAACGGTCGTACACGCTGATATTCTTCGGCAGCATGCCGTACAGGATGCCCTTCTTGATGGGCAAGCGCGTGCCGCCGGTTTGAGCCGCGGCTACGGAGGCGGCTGCCACCGCCAGGAATTCACGACGTTCCATGTTTGATTCCTCCTTAAGCGAAAGCCAGGCCGAGCTCGCGGCCGATTTTGAGAATATAATTGCGCGCTTCGTCGTACTGTTCCGCGCCCTTAAGATGTTCCATCATGAGCGGAGCGTCGCTCGAGAGGCCCGCCATGCCGCGCAAGTAAGCGCGGTAGTCCAGCTCGCCGCGTCCAGGGATCACCTCTTTGAAGTGGACGTTCATTTCGACCACCCATTCCAGATCCTTGGCGTGACAAGAAACAATATGACGGCCCAGTTTGCGGAAACACTCGTCCAGGAAGGCGGTGTTGGCATAGAAGCGCGCCGGGGAGTTGATGCCGTTGCAAACGTCCAGGTGGACGCCGAAGCTCTTGCGGTCGATGGCCTTTATCAGATCGAGGTATTCGTCGGGACCGCTGGGCAGCGCCCAGCCCATCATTTCGAGAGCGAATCTGGTCCGCTTGGGTTTTACGGCGTCGAGGATGTGGCGGACGTTCTCCACGGTGGCGTCGAAGAACTTGCGCGAAAAGTTCTGATTGTTCGGGCCGTACCAGATCTTGGGATTGTAGGAGCCGGCGATGTTCACCGCGCAGCGCGCGCCCACGGCATCGGCCAGCGCCAAACGCTCGCTCACATACTTAAGGTTGGCTTCGCGCTTGGCCGAATCCGGGTCCAGCATGTTGTTCCAGGCACCCACCTCCGCGATGATCACGTTTTGGGCGGCAAAGGCCTTTTCAATGGCGCGAATCTTGTCGGTGTCCTGGAGCTTGACGCTCGGGCAATAGGCGGCGCTGTAACCCAGGCGGCGATGCTCGCGCGCGAGCACCTCCGGGTCGTCGCTTTTCAGGAATATGGGACCGCCGAACCGGATGGACCGGCGAGCGGCGGAAACCAGGGATGCGGCGCTCATGGCCGCAAGTACACTGCGGCGCGTGCAGGAAGTGGTCACGGAACGATTCTACATCGAATCGCGGCCACCAGGGTGGTCACACCAGATTGGGGATCCGAATGACCTTTTTCTGGATGGCGTACTGCACCAACTGGGCTTTGTTGTGGATGTCGAGCTTGCGCATCAAGTTGAACTTGTGCGCCTCGACGGTCTTGACGCTGAGATTGAAATCACAAGCGATCTCTTTCACCGACTTGCCTTCGGCCAGCATCTTCAAGACTTCCTTCTCTCGCGTGGTCAGCGTAGCAAAGCGAGGCAGGCGGTTGGAGGACTTGATGCGGGAGCGGAAATCGTCCACCAGTTGGGCCAGCATGCGCGGGCTGAGATAACTGCCGCCCCGGCAGACGTCGCGCACGGCGGCCAGCAACTGCGCGGCCGGCGAGTCCTTGAGGACGTAACCGCTGGCGCCCACTTCCATGCCTTCGACCAGGTAATCCTCGTCGTCGTACATGGTCAGGAAGACAACACGCGTTTCAGGCCTGTTTTTCTTGATCTGACGCGTGGCTTCAAAGCTGCTCAGTCCAGGCATGCCGATGTCCATCAGCACGACGTCCGGGCGCAATTCGGCGGCACGATCGATCACGTCGCCGCCGTTGGGGGCTTCACCCACCACCTCCATGTCGGCTTCCGCGGAAATCAAGGTCTTCATACCCTGACGGAACAGAGTGTGGTCATCCGCCAAAAGGATTCGAATCTTTGCCATACGTTTGCTCGACTTATCTCAAGTTCCTTACGGTCTCGATGGTGTGTCTGTACGGCTCGTCGTACGCTTCACGCGACGCAACGCCAGACCCTACTAATGCTTTCCCGGCTGGGGGAGCGGCAACTCGATCTTCATCTTCGTCCCCATGCCGGGACTGCTTCGAATGTCAAATCGTCCACCGAGCAGCGCCACGCGCTCCCGGATGCCCGCCAAGCCGAAAGAGTCCCGTTTCGCGAGTGCTTCCTCGACTTGAAAGCCTACGCCGTCATCCTCGACGTTCAGTCTCAATACTCCATCGGCGGAATGCAAAGAAAGGTTTACATGAGTTGCCGAGGAATGTTTAATTATGTTGTTGCAGCACTCCTGCACCAATCGGTAGACCATGGCTTCGGTCTTTTCCGGCAGTCTGGCTAAGCGGGAAATTTGTAGGCGGACGCGCGCCGGATGCCGGCGCCGGAGTTGGCTGACCAGCTGGCGCAAGGCCGCCGCCAGGCCCAGTTGCGCGAGGACGGCGGGGCTCAGGGCGCCGATGATGCGGCGGATTTCGACGATGTTCTTTTCGAGCAGGCCGCGCAATTCCCGCAACTCCGCGGCCAGGGTAGCGTGTTCGGCCGGTACGGTGGCTTCGAGCATCTCCAGGCGAAGGCGGATATAGAGAAGGGATTGTCCGGCTTCGTCATGCAGCTCGCGGCCGACGCGGCGGCGCTCCATCTCTTCCACCTGGATGAGATGCTCAGCCAGGCCACGGACCTGTTCCTCGCGAGCGGCGAGGTCTTCCATCAAACGGGCCTTTTGCGCGGCGAGGATGCAGCGTTCAGCGGCCACTTCCAGAAGTTCGAGCTCGCGGGGCTGCCAGTCGTAGGGCTTAGCGAAGGCGAACTGCATGACGCCCAACGTGCGGCCCTCGGCCTTCAGCGGCACCGACCAGCAGGAAACGAATCGCTCGCGCCATTCGGGAACCAGCCAGCAATCCAGCTTGCCCGCGGCGCGTTCCAGATAACGCGGGCGGCCCAAGCGATCCAGGCGGCAGCGGCTGGGCGGCGCCGGCGCGGCGGCCCCCTGATCACCGGGTACGATGGCGCGCCGCACCCAGGTTCGCTGGGATTCATCGCGAAGAAACAGGGCCCCGGCTTCGGCGCGGCTGAAATCGGTGAGTATTTCCAGGGAACGGCGCAGCAATTCGTCGAGAGTACGCGACTCGACCTCGGCACGATAGAGTTCGTAGAAGGCCTTGGTTTCGGTCTCGCGGACCTGGTAGAACGCGTTGTTCAGGGTGAGAACGGCGCAGAAGTGCAGTTGCTCGCGCACCCAGCGGAAATTGCCGACATCGGCCGGGTTCAGCGGTCCCAGGCCGGAGGGCTGAATGCGGTCGAACTCGCGCAGGGCACGGATAAGTTCGGCCGGTGAGAGACGGAGCCTCGCCAGGCGGCGGCCGTTGTATTCGACCTGCTCGAAGAAGTCCGCTGGTGGGCGGCCCTCGGCCAGGATGCGTGCCGCGGCGCCCGGCGTGATGGCGGCCAGAGCCTTGCGCTGACGGGCATCGAAGCCCAGCTTCGTCAAGCGCGAGAGAAAGCGGCGTTCGGCCTGGTCGGCCACCGGTGCGAACAAGGACGCCCAGCGTTTCAGGTGAGCGCGAAGTTCCGAACTGAGCACCTCGGCGGCGGCGGCCAGGCCCGTGTGGGGGGCGCGGGATGTCACCAACTAATAGATCGGGTGCGGCGCGGCTATTCTTTAGCTCCGTGGGCGCGCAGCAGCTCCGCGATGTCGAGGTGGAGGTTCTTGAGGGCGATGGCCAGCGGCGAGACGCCGTCCTTGTTACGGGCATTCGGGTCCGCTCCTCTGGATAAGAGAAGGGCGGCCACGTCGCGGCGGCCCCAGGAGGCTGCCAAGTAGAGCGCCGTCGAGCCGGATTCGGCGTCGCGGGCGTCTATGGCCGCGCCGCGCTCGATCAGTAATTCCACCACGGCGCGTTGGCCGCCCAAGGCGGCATCGTGCAGCGGAGTGGCGCCGGCCTGGTTTCGTGCATCCAGGCGCGCGCCGCGTGCGAGCAGCAGCTCGACGATTTCCCGATGCCCTTTGAGCGCGGCATCGTGGAGCAGCGTCGAGCCCAGCGCCGTCTTCGTATTTGGATCGGCGCCATTTTCGATCAGCAGCGTCACCAGGTCGGTTTGACCGCGCAGGACGGCCTCCTGCAAGCGGCGTGTGGAGGAAGGATCCGCGCCTTCGATGCGCGCGCCGCGAGCCATCAAGAGTTCGACCACCTTGGCGTGACGAAAGCGTAGAGCTTCGTCGAGCGGCGTGGCGCCGCTTTGATTGCGCGCGTTCAAGTCCGCGTGGGCATCCAGCAGCGCGGTGGCCGCGTCGGTCTGGCCCTTGGCAGCGGCCAGGTGCAGCGGGGTCGCGCCGCTGTCGCGATCTTTGGCGTCCACGCGGGCGCCCTTGGCGATCAGGAACTTCACCATGGCGGCGTGCCCTTTCCAGGCGGCCTCATGCAAAGGCGTGGCGCCGGAAACGTCCACGGCGTCGACCAGGGCGCCGTGCGCCAGCAGCAACTCGGCCAGGTGCAGGTAGCCGCGGTTGGCGGCCAAATGCAACGCGGAGCTGCCGTTGCGGTACCGGGCGTTGACTTGGGCGCCCTTGGCGATGAGCAGCGCGGCCAGCTCCGGGTGATTCGTGATGATGGCGTAATGCAGGGGCGTCGAGCCGCCTTCGGCGTGCTTGGCGTCGGGCTCGGCGCCGCGCGCGAGAAGGAGTTCCGCGACGGCGATGTGACCGCCCCAGGCGGCATCGTGCAGCGGCGTGCCACCGAGCGCGTCGCGTTCGTTGGGGGACGCGCCGGCATCCAGCAGGGCGCGCACGCGAGCCACGTCGCCCGCGCGGGCCGCCACATGCAACTCGCCGGCGGTGAGAAGCACGGCCGCCAGAGCCAAGCTCAGGCAGCAGCGCAATCCAGGCATGATTTTAGCGTAGCATTCAAGGCCGCGGGCTCCGCTTGGCGCGCACGGCCGCGTGGTAGCTTTCCACCAGCGCGTGCGTCATCACGCGCATGTCGAACTTGCTCTCGACCAGGGCGCGGGCGTGCTCGGCAAGGTGGGCGGCTTGTTCGGGATCCTCAAACAGGCGCAGGATGCCGGCGGCGAACTGGTCGGGCGAGTCGGCTAACAGACATGTGTCGCCGGTTTCGGCCAGGCCTTCGGCTCCCACGGTGGTGGAGACCACCGGGATGCCGGCGGCGAAGGCTTCGAGGAGTTTTACGCGCATGCCGGATCCGCTCAGGATAGGGCAGACGAACACGGCGCACTCCGAGAGCGGCTCGCGCACGTCCTCGACGAATCCTCGAAGCTCGACGTAGGACGCCACGTCCTGGGGGAGAAAATGCCGGGGCGGCGGGTCGGAGCCCACCACCACCAGGCGCGCCTGGGGACAGTGTTCCACCACGCGGGGCAGCACGTGTGCGGCGAACCAGGCCAGCGCGGCCTGGTTCGGCAGGTGGCGGAAGCTACCGAGGAAGAGCATGGTGAAGGGGCGGCGGCCGCGCGGAGAGAATTCGTAGCGGGCCGTGTCGATGCCGGCGCGCAGGCCGTCGTCGATGCGGTCCTTCACATGAGGCAAGAAGCTCGCCAGGTAGGCGCCGTTCTGCGGGCTGCACACCTGGATGCGGTCGAGGCGCGGCAGCATGCGCAGTTCCCAACGCAGGGCGCGCAGATATTCGAAGCGGGCGGCGAACCGGCTCAGCACGCCGGGCGTTTGCGCCAGGCCGCGGGCGATGGATTGGAAATAGATGTCGTGCTCAAAGAGGATGACCGCAATGCGCTGGAACGCGGCGGCATACTGGCCCAGCGGCGTGTATTCGAGCTGCACGACGTCGATTTCCCGCGTGTAGATCTGCCGGTGCAGGAGCCATTCCAGATGGTCGCTGGAGTACTCGCTGACAGCGTGCGGCAGGATGGAGCCGAGCGTGTTCTGGCGACCCTTCATACGCAGCAGGAACTCGGCCGAGCCGCAGCGCGCGACCAAATCGTCGTGGGCGGACTGCTGCCAGGCTTCGTCGATCAGGACCACCAGGTGGACACGGGCGAGCCCCACCAGCGTGTCGAGGGTCTGATACATGAACACGCCGCCGCCGTGCACGGGAGGACAGATGGAATAGGGCGAGACGAACAGCACGCTGGGCCGCGCGGGTGCGCGCTCCAGGGAGGCGAAGCGGTCGCGGAAGTAACCGCCCAGCGGCCGGCGGAAAGCTTCCGCATCGTCGATGGCGGCGAGCGTGCGCGCGCGCCAACGCGAACGCACCAGCCGCGGAAGCGAGAGAAACGCGCCCCACCAACCGGTGAGGTTGGTGCGTTCGGGCGAATCGCCCATCAGCAGGCTTAACAGCGCCGCGGCGTAACTGTGCAGGAAATGCCCGCTCAAGCGGCGGCATTCGTGGATGTTCTTCCAACTCCACAGCAGGCAGTTTTTCTTCAGGACGCGCTCGATGCGCGCGGCGCTGAAGCGGCGGCCGATGGTGCCGCGGTGCTCGTGATAGACCACGCTGCGAGGCTGATAGAAGACCTTCCAGCCGCGCTTCCAGGCCTGATAGCCGAGATCGGTGTCTTCGTAATAGAAAGGCTCGTAGAGCGAATCGAAGCCGCCCAGCTCCAGGAATTTGCGCCGGTCGAAAGCGCAGGAGCCGCCGCCGCCGTAGAAACAGGGGTAAAGGTCCTGAATAGCCGCATCGATGCGGTGGCGCACGCGCAGGCTGCCATCCTCCCACCAACCCTGTGTGAGACCGGTCTCCTCCCGGAGCTTGTTCGGATCGCTGAAGAAGATCTGACAGGAGACGGCGAAGACGTCCGGGTCGCGGAAGGCCTCGAGCAAGGGCGGGAGAAAGCCCTGCTCGACGCGCATGTCGTTATTGAGCAGGACCACGACGTCGTGGCGCGCCGCGCGCACGCCGGCGTTGGCGCCGCCTCCAAAGCCCAGGTTGTGCGCGAGCGAAAGGACGCGCACCTCAGGGAACCGCTCCCGCAACATTTCGGCGCTGCCATCGGTGGAACCGTTATCCACCACCAGGATTTCGTTATCCGGATGGAACCGGAGCGCTTCGACCAGCGGCGGCAGGTACTTCTCCAGCAAGTCGCGCGCGTTCCAGGTGGGGATGACGATGCTGGCCGCGGTGTGAGAGACGGGTTCGCGGTCCGTGGCTTTGAGCTTGCGGCCGAAGAGAAACCAAGCCAGATCCGTGGCGGCCACCAGGGTGGCTGAAACGACGACCAGAAGGGGAGAGATCAGCAGCAGAGGAAGCGCGCGCAGGAAGCGGGCGAACGCCGGCATCTCACGCATTCCCCAGCTTCGGACCGAGGCCGATGGACTTGCCGAGCTTCACCCAACGCGACGTGCGCACCGCGCCCAACAGCGCTTCGACCGCGGCCTTCTCCTGTTCGACGCGAAGCGCCCAAACGGTGCGCTCCCCGACGGTTTTTTCCGCCACGTCCAGCAGTTCGACGGCGTGCGCCAACTCGGCGCACTTGGCTTCCAGTTCCGAGGCCAGCGCTACGCCCTGGGCGGTGAGGCGGGCTTCGGTCTCGCGGGCCCACTCCACCGAACGCGCGTGCTCGGCTTCCAGGCCGGACACCTTGGCTTCGTAGCCCGCGACCATCTCAGCCGCTTCCAGCATCAATTCCTGAATGCGTTGCCGGTTCCCGGCGATTTCCGCGTTCAACTCGTCGGCCCAGCGATTCCGTTGCTCGAGTTCTTGCTGCAAGGAGCGGAACTTCTCGACCAGATCCGCATGCTCGGCCTTGACGGTGGAGAGCCATTCGTCCTTGAGAACCAGTTCGCCTTCCAGACGCGCGATGTGGCGCTCGCGTTCCAGCAGGAGGTTGCTCGCGCGCGGCACATAGACATAAGTCGGCGCGCCGGTCTGCGGCGTGGCGGCGCAAACGGCGACATAAAAGTTTGCCTCGCCGGCGTCGGCGCTGCCCTCCTCCAATTTCACCAGCGTGGCGCCGTCGGGAGAGACCGGTTGGAAGACGATGCTCTCGCTGTGGTTCTCCAGATAGAGGCAGACGTTGGGGAATACGCTGCCGAGTTCGTCGAGAAATTCCCCGTAGGTGAACTCGTGCACGTGGTACGGATTGGCTCCCGAGGCGCCGCGCGATGTGGCGTAGTAGCTCTTGTTGGGCGTCGAGACGACGAATTGCCCCGAGGGCCGCAACACGCGGCGCGCTTCGGCCAGGAATTCGCGCCACTCGGCGATGTGCTCGATGACTTCGAAAGCCACGATGAGATCCAGCGAAGCCGATGCGATGGGCAGGGCGGCGCAGGAACCTTGCGAGAAGAAGAGATTGGGCCGGGCGTATTGGGCGTGGGCATAGGCCACGGCCTCGTGCGCCAAATCCAGGCCGAAGACCACCAGCGCGTCCTGGGCCAGCAGCGCCGAGCCGTAGCCCGCGCCACAACCGGCGTCCAGCACGCGCTTGGAGCGGGCCAGGCGCGCGGCGAAGTGATACCGCGCCAGATGCTCGTTCCAAAGATCCACGTCAACTTCGCCGGGAACCACGCGTTCGCCCGTGAACTCAAACATTGGCGGCCTCCGGAGGGGCGCTACGACCGATGAGTCTGGCATTCACTTCGACCCGGCAATGCATGCGCAGAAAACCGTAGACCTGTCCTTCTCCGTGGCCCATCTGCAGCACCACGGCGTTGTCGATCCAATCGCACATCCGGTAGCTGAGAAGCGTTCCGTCGGCGATGGCCGGCGAGAAGGAAAACGAAGCGGGATAGAGTTCGGCGAGGTCCACGTAAAAGTCCACCGTGGATATGTCGCCGGCTTGCATGGGCGGGAGTTGAAAGCCCTCGCGCGCGGTGTTGGTGCCGGAGAAATCCATGCCCAGATGATTGCGCAACATGAAACCGACGATGGGCAGGGAAACCGCGTCTTTCGCGCGCACGCTAATGCGCACCACGATGCGCTGGTGGGGCTCCATCAGCGAGATTTCCCGGCCAAACTCGTCGAGCACGGCGATGCCGATAATCTCGGCGCGTCCGTCGCCATAGCGGTGATCGATGTTGGGAATGCGTTCGACGATTTCGGGCGCGGTGGAGCGCTCGCCGGAATGAGCCGTCTCGGGGTGGGCATTCAAAGTAAGGTACGCCGAGTCCTTCTCAACCATGGCGGCCAGGTACTTGGCCACCACCATGCCGGTCGCGCCGAGTTCCTTCAGCCGCCCGTTTTCGAGCCACATGGTGCGGTCGCCGATGGCCTTGACGTCACCCATCGAATGCGAGACGAACAGAATGGTGATGCCGCGGCCGCGCAGTTCATGGACCTTACGCATGCAGCGCTGGCGGAAGTACAAATCGCCCACGGCCAGGGCTTCGTCCACCAGCAGAATTTCGGGATCCACATGGATGACCACGGCGAAGGCCAGGCGCACCACCATGCCGCTGGAATAGGTCTTGACCGGGCGATTGATGAAATCGCCGATCTCGGCGAATTCAGCGATCTGCTTGTATTTGCGGTCCATCTCGGCGGTGGAAAAACCCAGGATGGCGCCGTTGAGATAGACGTTGTCGCGCCCGCTGAACTCGGGATTGAATCCGGTGCCCAATTCGAGCAGGGCGGAAACGCGGCCCTGGACGCGGACGGTGCCGCTGGAGGCCGGCAGAATGCCCGCCACCATTTGCAGCAGCGTGCTTTTGCCGGAGCCGTTCTCGCCAATAATGCAGAAGGTCTCGCCGCGCGGGACGCGGAAGCTCAAATCGCGCAGCGCCCAAAAGTCCTTGTGATAAAGGCGGCGGTTGAAGGTGGCCAACTCCTTGAGGCGGTCCCCGGGCGCATCGTATATCGAGTAACTTTTCGAGACGCCGTCAAATTCGACCATGGGAGTCCATCAACCTGATTCGTCCCATTGTTTCACGCCCGGTGCTCACGGCTCCACCACCACCACTTCATATTCTTCGACGCGCGGCAGGGTGAAAGCGCCGTCGCGCAGGGTGAGCTCCCGGGCGGTGGTGAGTGTGCGGGCGCGGTGAAACCGGGCGGGCACCTTCAGACGCAGGTTGTCGAAGGGGATGACGCGGCGTATGGGCCGGGTCATTTCACCGGTGAAGTTGACCAGGTGGACCAGCCAGCGGCGGCCGTCGTTCTGCGACCGCACTACCAGTTCCAGCGATCCCGGCGCGCCCTCGATGGCGACTTCCGGCGGCGCGAGCGTGCGCGCGGCGTTCTCGACCAACTGGTAAAGGTCCGTCATACGATAGGCGGCGAGGGTGGCGCCGAGGTCGCCGGAGATATAGGCGGCCTGTCCTTGCCCGTATGCGTTCAGCATGACGGCCGCGTCCTGGCCCGGCGCGGACTCGCCGTCATACGGCCCCGTGGCTTTCCGGGTGTAGCGGGCCAGCACCTGGGCGGTGCGCGGATGGGTCCGGGAATAGTAAACCGGTGACGGGACAAAGCGGCGGGGGAGTCCTTCCAGAAAAGGGTGCGCCGAGGCGGCGTTCATGTAATCCCACTTGCGCGGGCCGGCCACGGCGCCGGCGCTGGATGCACCGAACACTTGGGCCAGCGCGAAGTCCGGGCGCTTCTCGCCCAGTTCGTTGTAGAGCGAACTCTCGAAAGTGGCCAACAAATGGCCGCCTGAGCGGACGTAATGCGGTGAGGCGCGCGGCGCTGCGGTCGCTCATGGAAGCGACGTTGGGAAGCAGGATGAGGCGGTAGCGGGAGAGCGGATCGTGTTCCAGCGTCCAGTCGTCGATCACGTCGAACGGTACGTGCGCGCGCAACAGAGCTTCGGCCAGGCCCCAGAATTCCGCGTCCGGGTTGCCCACTTCGCGGCGCGCCGGGACGTCGTACATATCCATCAATTGCGCGGCGGAGCCTTCGTAGGTGTTCACGGTGGTGTCCGACCACACCAGCGCCACGCGGGCTTCCGAGCGCGTGCGGCGGTAAGAATCAATGTGGCGCGTGAAGAAAGCGTTCATGCCGGCGATGGCGCGCGTTTCGGGTTGGTCCAGCATGGTGGGCGTGAGGCTGTAGTAAATGCCCGCGCCGTTGGCCATCGAGTCGGCGTAAAGCAGTCGCAGTTCGGCCGCGGGAAGCTCGGTGTAAGTCCAGGGCTTCTGCATGGCTCCGGCGATGACCACCACCGGCTTACCGCCCGCCTGCGTTTCGAGCAGACGCGCGCGCATGCCCGGTTTCCAGAGCGGCGTGCGCGTGAGGTCGTTGTAGATGAAACCGCCTTCGCTGGCCAGCCAATCCTGCTCCTGGACCAGTTGCCGGTTCATGCGGCCGGTGGCCCAGTTACCGCCCAGCGCGCCGCCGTTCATGTAGAAACCGATTTCGGGATTAGCCGCTTTGATGACGCGGCGCGCGTCGCGCAGGAACTCGGTGAGACTCTCCGTTTGGAATGAGAGCAGGCGTTGGGCGGCCAGACCCTGGCGGAGCTTCTTCGAGGGAAGGTCCGTGCCATAGCGCTGCTTGAATTTCTGGCGGCAGTGCTGGCAGTAGCAGGTGTCGGGACGGAAAATGGGGCCGTCGAAGAAGACGCCGTCGATGGGGTACCGGCAGAGATCCTGGAGGCCTTGTTTCACCCACTCGCGCCACGGCGAGTTGACGCAGAAGTCCGTGCCGGAGCCGTACTCGGTGCCCAGCAACTGGCCGTTCTCGCGCACTTGCAGCCAGTCACGGTGCCGGGCGCCGAATTCGTTGGTGTAGTAGTGCACGTTGAAGTACACCGTGACGCGCATACCCTGCTTGTGAGCGGCGGGGAGATACGGCCCCAGAAAGTCCGGTCTCTCGCGCGCAGCCAGGGTGGTCTTGAAATAGAAGCCTTGATCGTCGAAGCCGTGCTTGAGTAAGTGCACGTACATGTTGTCGACCGGGAATCCGGTCGCGGCCTTGCGGCGCGCGGTCTCCTCCGGCGGCCACATATCGATCTGGTCGTAGAAATTCAACAGATCCAGAATGCGGATGGGCTCGCGCTCCCACCAATGTTCGGCGCGCGCCTGGGGCGCGAGCAGGAGGAGCAGCACGAGCCAGGCGCTACTCGACGACCACCACTTCATACTCGTTCACCTTGGGAACTGTCAGTTCCGCGCCGCGCACGGCCACTTCCCCGCCCGCCACCAGCGTTCGTGCGCGGGTGTAGGCGCGAGGCAGGCGGATGCGCAAATTCTCTACCGGAATAACGCGGCGAATGGGCCTGGTCATCTCGCCCGTGAAGTTGACCAGATGTATGAGAAGACGCCGCCCGTTGTCCTGCGACCGCACTACGAGTTCGAGGGAGCCGGGCGCGTCCGGGAGTTGCACTTCGGGCGGAGCGAGCCGGGCGACGGCGTTTTCGATGAGCTGTTGAAATTCCGTTATGTGAAACGAATTCAGCGTAGCGCCCACATCGCCGCTCAAGTAAATCACCGTGCCCTGGCCGCACTTATTCATCAGGACGGCGGGTTCGTCGCTCAAGGCCGGGAAGCCGTCGTAGCGGCCGGCCATGGTTTTGAGATTGAAGGCCAGCGTTTCGGCCGACGTGGCTTTGACGCGAACGTGATAAGTGCTGGATGGTGCCAGATCGCGTGCGAGTAAGTCGGCCGCGGTGGCCTTGGTGCGCTGCATGAAGTCCCACCCGCGCGGGCCCGAGATGCGGCCGGCGGTAGAGGCGCCGAAAGCTTCGGCCAAGGCGAAATCCGGGCGGTGTGTGCCGTACTGGTCGTAGAGCGAGGTTTCAAACGACGCCACCAGGTTGCCGCCGCCGCGCACGTAAGCGGTGAGGCGGCGCGCCACGGGGTCGCTCATGGCGGCGACGTTGGGCAGGAAGAGGACGCGGTAACGGTTGAGCGGCTCGCGTTCGAGCGTGACGTCGTCGATCACGTCGAAGGGCACGTGCGCGCGGATGAGCGCATCGGCCATGCCGGCGAACTCCGCGTTGGCGTTGCCGGGGCCGCCGCGTCCGGACACGCGGTCGATGTCCATGAGTTGCGCGTCGGCGCCGTTGTAAACGTTGGCTGTGTCATCGCTCCACACGATGGCGGCGCGCGCCTCTGAGCGCGTGTGCATGTAATAGCGGCCGTTGGCGGCCACAAAGCGGTTCATGCCGGCCAAGGCATCCAGTTCGGGCCAGTCGATTTCTTTGGGCGTGAAACAGAACCAGACGTTGGCGGCGTTGGCGATGGAGTCGGCATACAGCAGGCGCAGCTCGGGACGAGTAAGTACCGAGTAAGTCCAGGGTTTGTGCGCGGCGGCGCTGAAGATGACGCGGGGCTTGGTGGGAGCCTGGGTTTCCAGCAGCCGCGCCGTGAGGCCGGGCTTCCAGAGTTGCACCTGGTTCAGATCGCCCGCGATAAATCCGCCTTCGCTGCCCAGGATATCCTGATGCTCGACGAGGACGCGATTGAGCCGGCCGGTGGCCCAGTTGGGGCCGCGCGCGCCGCCGTTCATGTAGAAGGCGACTTCGGGATTAGCGGCCTTGATAATGCGTTGCGTGTCGCGGAGAAACTCAGCCAGGGTGGCGGCCTGGAAGTCCACCAGTTCGCGGAAAGCCTTGCCTTTCCTGGCGGCCTTCGACGGCATGGCATGGCCGTGGAGGCGTTGGAACTTGTCGCGGCAGTAATGGCAGTAACAAGTCTCGGGGAAGTAGACCGGGCCATCGTAGAAGATACCGTCGATGGGGTACTTAAGTAAGTCGCGTACCAACTGGAAGCACCACTCGCGCCAGGGACTGTTCGTGCAGAAGGATGTGCCGGTCGAGTAGATGTTATCCAAGGGCTTACCGGCTTCGGTCACCTGCACCCAATCGGGATGGCGCTTCGCGAATTCGTGCGTGTACCAGTGCACGTTGAGATAAATCATGGTGCGAATGCCGCGCCGGTGCGCCTCGGGCAAGTATTGACCGAGATAGTCGGGTTGTGGCCGGCTGGAGAGGGGTGTGCGAAAGAAGATCTTCGAGTCGTCCATGCCGCCGGGGACGAAGCCCATGACGTCGAAGTGTTCGGAGTTGAAGCCGAGGCGAGACTTTTTTTCCGCGACGGTGGCGGCGGGGGCCCAGTCGATGCCGTCCATGCCGGTGACTAAATCCACCAAACGCAATGGTTCGCGTTGCCACCAATGTTCGGAGCCGGCGGCGGGCGAGAGCGCCGCGAAAAGACACAGCCAGAGCGCACCTGGAACTTTCATAAGAAGTGGTTATTGTAGCAAGACCGCCGAGTGGGGTCTGTCAAGGAAGGGGTGAAAATTATACAGGGCGGCCGCCAGTTCCTGCTGAACGGAACCAGTCCTCCCACAATCTCAGGGAGCGTTCCTCTGACTCAATACTGACCGTCTGCGCGGTGCAAGTACCGCACGCCAGCGGTCCCAATGGACCGTTGCCGGCGCGACGAGGTCTCGAGCCAGTCAGATCAGGAAGCCGGTAGCCGCCCGCAGTTGTGGACGTTCTCTATGGACTTCCTCCTTAGATTGTCAAACCACTCCCTTTGGGGGAATGATCATCGGCCTCCCCTCTGTGGGGAGGTCTGAAGTAAAGCCCACTACGACTCCACTTCTACCCCCACTATGCACCTACTATTTCGAAGTGTCAATACCCTCACGAAGGGAAGAGTCATGAGACAAGTAATGGTATCGTACGTGCCTGCAATTACGCATTGCGCATCGGACGCATCGGGCAGTACCCTCAATCCCCATTTTCTTGGGAGCGTCGTTCGAGGTCGGGCGAAGTGCCGCGGACGCCAAACGTCCACCGGCAAGCGGGCCGGCCAGAAACCGTCGGGCGCGGAAACGCCGGAGCGCGGTGGATCGCGCTGGGAATCCGGAAATGAGGGTACTGTCCCGCCTCTGAACTGGTCACTCGCCCGGGTTCCAGATGGTGGCGCCGATGTAGCGCTCGGTGCGGGCGTCGTCGTTGTAGTAATAGATGGTGACGAGGTTCGAATCGGGGCGCTGGACAGTGCGGGTGTAGCCGATGTCCCAGGCGCCGGCGTCCGAGCGCAGGACAATTTCAGGCGACCAGGTGGCGCCGTTATCCGAACTCAGCCGCGCTTTGATGCCGTAGGGCTGGGCGCGAAATCCCCAAGTGATGGCGATGCGTCCGTCCTTGAGACGCACCATGCTGGGCGGATTGCCCCGGCCGGTGTTTTCGACGGGGCGGTTCACCAGGCGCCAGGTCTTGGCATCGTCGTCGGAACGCCAGAGCTCGATCCAGGAGGTATGCCGGATGGCGGTGAGAATGGTGGTGGGAGAGACGCGCACCGAAGACGGCATGATGGCGTAATCGTCCGCGGGCGGCTCGGGCCCGATGAAGGAGACGAAACGCCAGGTTTTGGCGCCGTCGAGGGTGCGTGCGGCCAGCACGCGTCCTTCGCGGCCGTTGGACTTGGCGGCGGTGAGGAACAGGGTGAGATCGCGCGGGCCGTTTACGAGGTAGTCGGTGCGCGCGGCGATGCCTTTCTGTCCAAAGTCCGGCAGGCGGAAGGGTCCGCTCCAGGAGTGGCCGCGGTCGGAGGAAGTATAGAAGCGCGAGGGGCCCGTGTGGTGGCTGGCCATGCGGGCGGTGAAGGCGAAGCCGGGCGCGGTGAAATCGATGCCGCCGGGGCAGTCCACCGGGGGCTTCCCGCCCGGCGCCGTTTTGACGCCGGCGACCTCAATGCCGGGCGGAGGCAAAAGGCTCTGTGGTTTTTCGAGCGACCAGGTTTCGCCGCCGTCGAGCGAGCGCGCCAGCACGTGTTCGGCGGGCCGGTCCCAGTCGATGGAGTGGCGAGTTGAGTTGAACTTGAAGTAACCGATTTCGAAGCCCACCAGAATCTCGTTGCCCCAGATCCAGATGCCGTGATTGGCGGGCCAACCGGCATAGCGGCCGGGCTGTTTGTAGACCACCACGTGCTGGAGGACGCGCGGCGGGGCGGCCGCGAGGCCCAGTGAGAAGAGGACGGTAAGCAAAATGAATTTGCGCGCGGTCATGGGTCAGGTTCCTTGTGGCTCAGGCCGGGACGATGCGTTCGGCGGCGGAGTCCCACTTCAGGTACTTACGTTGGCGGTAAGACAGAATGCCGAACTGGCAAGCCACGACGCCGTAGTAGCCCAGGGTGGCGTCGCACTTGAGCGGCACATTGGAGCGGATGGCGGCGATCAGGTTCTTGAGGTGCAGGGCGGTGTCTTCGCCGCCGGTCTTGCGGTGCACGATTTCGCGCTTGGGATCGCCGTAGAGTTTCTGAGGACGAATGACGAAGCCGGAGTCCGTGAATTCGAGCGTGGCTTTATGGCCGCGCAACAGGTGCGGCACGGGGGTGTCGTTGGCCATGGAAGAAATGAGTTGGACGGTGGGGCCGCCGGGATAGTCGAGCGAGACGTTGATGGTTTCGGGAATTTCGGCCGTGCTGGAGGTGAATTGGAATTTGCCGCCGTGCGCCGTACCGTATTCGGGGAAGGTAAGGCCAAGCGAGCGGATGATGCGCGTCACGCGGTGCACCAGAAGGCCGGCCGGCACGCCGCCCGAGTAGTCCCAGTAGCGAATCCAATTGAAGAAGCGGTCGGGATCGTAGGGACGTTTGGCGCCGGGGCCGACGAAGAGATCCCAGTCGAGGTCGACGCCGGGACGCGCGTCGCGGTCGATGTCCTTCAGCCAGAAGTCGTCGCGGTAGTTGCGGGAATAGTCGATTTGCGCCAGGACCACCTTGCCGAGCGTGCCGTCGCGGAAGTACTTGTGGGCGGTCTCGTAGGAATCGTCCGACATGCCTTGCACGCCCACCTGCATCTTGACGCCGGTCTCACGGATGGTGGCCACCACGCGCTTGGCTTCTTCCACCGTGTGCGTCATGGGCTTTTCGCAGTAGACGTGCTTGCCGGCGCGGGCGGCCTCGATGGACATGGAGGCATGCAGGTGGTCGGGCGTGGCGATGACCACGAAGTCGATGTCCTTATCTTCGAGCAGGCGGCGGTAGTCGCGGTAGGGTTTGGCGCCGGTGCGCTGGGCAGCGGCCCGGGCGCGCTTGTCGAAGACGTCGCACACGGCGGAGATCTGTACGTTTTCGGTCTCGGCCATGCGCAAGAGTTCGGCGATGTGGGCGCCCAGGCCGCGAATGCCGCAGCCGATGACGCCGGCGCGGAGCCGTTGAGACGCACCGTACACGGAGGGCGCGGCCAGGGCGGCGGCGGCGAAGGAGCGGCGGGAGATGGGGGGCATAATCATTGATTAGACCGCATTGCGTAGAGAGGAGTAACGGAGCTGAAAGACCCTAAAGAAGGGCCGGCCGCATTGACAAAGGCGCGCGCGGCTTCGTACGCTGAAAAGAGATATCTGCCAGTTTACGCCGGTGTAGCTCAGGTGGCAGAGCGAGGGTCTCATAATCCCTAGGTCGCAGGTTCGAGTCCTGCCGCCGGCACCAGTTTCAGTTCACCTGGGTTTCCCCAACAATCGAAAGATAGATGCGGTGGAGGTCGTCCTGGGAGTAGTAATCCACCTCGATGCGGCCGCGCTGTTCGTTTTTTTGAACGATGCGGACGCGTGTACCGAGCGCGCGTTCCAGATCCTCAATGGCCACCTTGACGTTGGGGTCCTGGGGCGGGGGTTCCTGGGACTTGGGCTGCGGGGGTTCCAGGACGCGCTGCACGAGTTGCTCGACCTGGCGGACGGAAAGGCCGTGACTGGCGGCGCGCTGCGCGAGGTCGCGCTGGCTTTCCTCAGTGGGAAGTCCCAGAAGGGCGCGGGCGTGTCCCATGGCGATCTTGCGTTCGGCCAGAAGTTGCTGCACGTCCTCGGGCAGGCGCAGCAAGCGCAGGATATTGGTGATGGTGGCGCGGTCTTTGCCGGTGCGGCGGGCGATCTCCTCGTGGGTGAGCCTGAATTCGCGGCTCAAGCGGTCGAAGGCGTGGGCCGACTCGATGGGGTTGAGGTCCTCGCGCTGGATGTTTTCGATGAGGCTGACCTCCAGCAGGCGGTCGTCGTCGATTTCGCGTATGACGGCGGGGACGGTGTCGAGGCCGGCCATCTTGGCGGCGCGCCAACGGCGCTCCCCGGCGATGAGTTGGTAGCGTTCGTGGCGGCGGCGCAGGACCAGGGGTTGAATGATGCCGTTGGCGATGATGGACTGGGCGAGTTCGTGGAGGCGGTCGGCCTGGAAGATTTCGCGCGGCTGGACAGGGTTGGGATCGATGAGGTCGATGGAGACCTGGGCCACGGAGTCGGCCGGGCGCGGCGAGGGTTCGGGCGGGGGGGCGGCGGCGGGGCGCGTGGGGAGCAGGGAGGAGAGCCCGCGGCCGAGGGCCTTTCTGGGATAATCGGGTCCTTTAGTCATGAGTTAAGATTTCCTTGGCCAGTTTGATGTACGCCTCGGCGCCGCGCGAGCGGACGTCGTAGAGGACGATGGGTTTGCCGAAACTGGGGGCCTCGGCCAAACGGATGCTACGGGGGATGATGGTTTTGAATACCTCGTCCCGCGAAGAATTCGTTCAGATCTTTGGCGACCTGCCGGGTCAAGTTGGTGCGTTCGTCGTACATGGTGAGGAGGATGCCCTCGATTTTGAGGGGGTGCTGGAAAGCGTCCCGGACGCGATCGATCGTATCCATGAGCTCAGAGACACCCTCCAGGGCGAAGAACTCGCACTGGATGGGGATCAGCACGGAATCGGCGGCGAGCAAAGCATTTAAGGTCAGCAAATCGAGGGCGGGCGGGCAATCGATGAGGACAAACTGGTAACGATCACGGACGGAGGCGAGTTTGGCGCGGAGACGCAGCTCACGATCGGGTTGTGAGACGAGTTCGAGGTTAGCGCCGACCAGGTTCTTATCGGCGGGGACCATGTCGAGGCCCTCGAGGCCGGTGGGGACGGCCACCTGCTCCACGGGGGTATTTGTGAGCAGGACATCGTACATGGTAGGGCCGCCCTGGTTCTTGGGGACCCCCAGGCCGGTGGTGGAATTTCCTTGCGGATCAGAGTCGACCAGGAGCACACGAATGTCGTTGACCGCGAGGGAGGCTGCGAGGTTGATGGCGGTGGTGGTCTTGCCCACGCCGCCTTTCTGATTAGCGATCGCGATTACTTTGCCCAAGCCGACATCGTATCACAAGATGTTCCACGTGGAACAATTCTCACAATGTTTCACGTGGAACATAGCGGCCGACGCGCAAAACACGAGACTCAGAGCCGGGCAAGAGCTCCGCTTCGTCCCAAACCACATCCAAGGGAAGCCTCCCGGCATCATCTTTTCCCAGAAGTAAGGCATAATGGTCCGCCAAGCGGACAAATTCCGGCTCCCATCGAACCGCGCGCATGGTGAGCCAGTCGAAGCGCTCCTCAACAGATTCGGCACGCACGGACAGAACGCGGACGTTCGACATCCCCCGGCTGGCCTCGCGCAGAAAGGCCGACTTGCGTTGATCGCTCTCAATTAGCGTGACTTGGCAGTCTGAACGCATCGCCGCCACTACAAATCCGGGGAATCCGGCCCCACTTCCTACATCCACAACGGTAAACGCGCCCTGCGGGAGCCGGGAGGCCAGAAACAAAGACTCGCCGTAGTGCCTCGTCTCGGCTTCATTGAGCGAATTCTTGGAGACCAGGTTGAGCTTGGGGTTCCAGCGGCACAGCAACTCGTAGTGCCGGATGAGATCGGGAGGAAAGTTCGCGGGAAGATTCATGAAGCGTGCCCGGGAAGACTCAAATACACGTCCAAAATGGCTACCGCCGCCGGCGTCACGCCAGGAATGCGGGCCGCCTGGCCCAGGGTGGCCGGCCGGACGCGCTCCAGTTTCTGCTGTATCTCGCACGAAAGGCCGGGAATCTGTTTGAAACAGAAGCTTGAAGGAATGTTTCGTCCCTCGGAGGAGCGCAGCCGCGCGATCTGCCGGTCCTGCTGCGCGATGTAGCCGGCGTATTTGATCTCGGTCTCCACGGTGTCGAGCAATCCGCGCGCCGGCGCCTGGCCCAGAGTGAGGCCGATCCAATCCGCGAGTCCCGCAATGCGGTTGCCGGTCTGCTTCAACCAGTCGAGTTTCGCGGGCGAGCGGGCGAAAGCGGCGTCCAGCAGAGCCTTTTGCGCCTGCTTGGCTTCAAACAGGCGCATGCGCTCCGGGGTCGCCAGGCCCAGGCGGATGGCGATGGGCGTGAGACGCGCGTCGGCGTTATCGATGCGCAGGTGCAAGCGGAACTCGGCGCGCGAGGTGAACATGCGATACGGCTCGTCTACGCCCTTGGTGATCAGGTCGTCGATCAGAACGCCGATGTAGCCGTCCGTGCGCGAGAGAACCACGCTGGGGAGATCCTTGATCCAGCAGGCGGCGTTGATGCCGGCCATAAGGCCTTGGCAGGCGGCCTCCTCGTAACCGGAGGTGCCGTTGACTTGTCCGGCGAGAAAGAGCCCTTCGATGGACTTCACGGCCAAACGGTGATCCAACTCGCGGGCGTCGATGGCGTCGTATTCGATGGCGTAGCCGGGGCGGATGATCTCCGCGCGGTCCAGACCCGGGATGGAGGCCAGCACGGCAGCCTGCACGTCGATGGGCATGCTGGTCGACAAACCATTGATGTAGGTTTCGTAAGTGGTGAGGCCTTCGGGTTCGAGAAAGAGCTGGTGCCGGATCTTGTCGGGGAATTTGACGACCTTATCTTCTATGGATGGGCAGTAACGCGGTCCCACGCCGCTGATCTGACCGCTGAACAGCGGGGAGCGGTGGACGTTCTCTCGCAGAATGCGGTGGGTTTGCTCGTTGGTGTAAGCGATGTGGCAGAGAACCTGTTCGCGATCGATGCGTTCGGTGAGAAACGAGAACGGCGTGGGCTGTTCATCGCCCGGTTGCGCCTCGAATCGGGACCAATCGATGGTGCGGCCATCCAAACGCGCCGGAGTGCCGGTCTTCAGGCGGATCCAACCGAGGCCCAGGTTGCGCAACTGCTCGCCGAGCAGATCCGAGGGTGGCTCGCCACTGCGGCCGCAGTGGTAGGTGGTTTCGCCCACGTGCGCGAGGCCGTTGAGGAAAGTGCCAGCCGTTACGATGACCGCGCGGGCGGCCAGATCGCGGCCGTCGCGAAGGCGGACACCGCGGACGCGGCGCTGGGGAGCCGCATCGAAGAGGATTTCTGCGACTTCGGCCTGCAGTAAGGACGATATTAGGTTCTGCTTCTATTATTTCACGCATGCGCGACCGGTACAGTTTCTTGTCGCATTGCGCGCGCGGACTCCAGACGGCCGGGCCTCGGCTGGTGTTGAGAAGACGGTACTGGATGCCGGCCTGGTCGGTGAGCTCGCCCATGATGCCGCCCAGGGCGTCGATCTCGCGCACCATGTGTCCCTTGGCGATGCCGCCCACGGCCGGATTGCAGGACATCTGCGCGATCAGGTCCAGGTTCATGGTGAGCAGGGCGGCGCGAAGGCCCATGCGCGCGGCCGCGCGGGCGGCTTCACAGCCGGCGTGACCCGCGCCGATCACCACCACGTCGAACGAGGACGGCATTGCTATTATTGTACCGACCATGCGGACAACCACTCGCGGCGGTGCGTTCCTGGCGCTGTTCTTCCTCGCGGCCGGAAGCTTCGCGGCCGATCCCGTCTACTCGATTCGCGACGGTGGATTCGCGGTTCACAACGGCGGCGCTTACTTCAATCGCCCACTCGCCGGCACGCCGGAACCATCCATGCTGCTGAGCGGAGACCAGCCGGAATTCGTGTATCTGGCGCCGACCGACGCGGGCAAGATCGGCAACCTGCGCATTGGCATCGTGACCGGGGCGGGCGGCAAGTGGCTGGACGAAGCCTCGAGCGTGGATTTTCTCTATCAACCCGGCTGGACGCGCCACACCATCTCGGATCCGGACTTCCAGGGAGGGGTCCTCGAAGCCGGTGCCGTGCCGTTATCCAGCGCCGAAGGCTTTTCCATACGACTGCGGTGGGTCGCGGCGCCGCGATCGCCTGTGAAACTGGTGTGGCTTTTCGGCGGCGCATCGGGCGCGGGCATGGACTTCCGGGTGCCACTGCTCGCGAAGCTACACCTTAGCGCGGAGGACTTGCCGCGGGCAACACCGTGCGTGCCTGGGGCACGGAATTCGATTTGAGCGCGCCGTCGCTGAAAGGGCGCCATCTTTACGGGCGCTGCGATCTTCCCGGCACCATCGCGGCGCGCGCCATCCCGTTTCCGCTCCAAACGCCCACGGAAGTGGGGACCACGCCGGCGGGCCAGCCCTCGGTGGCCGTGTTCACCGGCGATTGGCCGCGTGAGCGAGCAGATGTCTACATTACGGTGGTTTTGAACCGCGCCGATTTGCTGGCGAAGCTCTCCGCCAACCCGGCCCGGACCTTCGACGAAGCCCTGGCGCACTATCGCGCCATCGCGCGCCGCGCCTGGGTAAAGACACCCGATGCGCACTTCGACCTGGCTTTCGAATCCATGGTTATGGCGAACGACGCCATCTGGCAGCCGCCGGCCTACATGCACGGCGCGGCCTCGTGGATGATTCCGTATCTCGGCTGGCGCATCTTGTATGGGCCCGACGCATTGGGTTGGCACGATCGCGTGCGCTCGGCCATCCAGGCGTTCGCCGCGTTGCAGATTCCGCGCGGCGATGCGCGAGGCGGCATTCCGGACCGCCTCACCTCGCGCGGCGTTTACTACAACATGAACGAGGTTTACCTCGATCACATCTATCACCACTACGCCTGGACCGGCGACCGCGCGTTTCTCGCGTCGCTCTATCCCATGATCCTGGGCGTGCTGGCGTGGGAGAAGCAACACCTGGATCCGGACTCGAACGGGCTCTACGAAAGCTGCCTGAACACGTGGATCAGCGACTCGCATTGGTACAACGGCGGCGACACGACACAAGCCACCGCCTACATGTACCGCGCGCACCTGCTGGCGGCCGAAGCGGCCGAAGCGGCCGGCGCCGATCCGTCCCCGCATCGCGCCGAAGCCGCGCGGATCCATCGCCGCCTTGAACGGCAAGCTATGGCTGTCCGATCGAGGACACTACGCCGAATACATCGACCGCATCGGTCTGCGGCGCCTGCACCCGGAACCCGAGCTGCCCACCATCTATCACCCCATCGAGTTCGCGCTGGCCGACCCGTTTCAGGCCTACCAGATGCTGCGCTTCACCGAAACCACGCTGCGCAATGAGCGCGACCTGCCGTTTGGAGGCCGCCTGGTATGGAGCTCGCGCTGGGCGCCCAACCACAACCACAGCTATGTACACAGCACGCATGAGCTGGCCTTCGCCGAACAGATGAATCTCGCCTTGGCCTACTACCAAGCCGGCCAGGCCGCCCCGGCCTACGAATTGGTGAAAGGAACTTACGCGCCCATGTACATGGGCGCGGTGCCGGGAGGTATGCCGTGCCATGCCTACTCGAACGGCGCGCAGCGTCATAACGAGGAATTCTCGGACGGCATCAGTATGTTCGCGCGCGTGGCGGTGGAAGGCGTTTTCGGCATCGTTCCCGAAATGCAGCGTGGGACCATCCACATCACACCGGGCTTCCCGCGCGACTGGAAAGAAGCCGCCATCACCACGCCGGACCTGGGCTACCGCTTTCGGGCGGCGGAGGGACGAGTGGAGCTCGACGTCACTACGGAACGCGAAGCCGCCATACACTTCCGCGTTCCGCTCGACCAGGCGGCCACGGCCGAGGCTCGCATCAACGGAGCGAAGGCCGACGCAAAGCTCACGGCCGGAATCGGGACCACGTGGTGTGATGTCACCGCCGGCAAGGCCCGGCGGACCCGCCTCGAAATCGTCTGGACCAGGCGCCCGGCGGAGCTAACGCACCCCGAGGTTGTCGCGCGCGGAGAGAAGTTGGTTCCGGTTGCCAAGGGCGCGCGGATCCTGGAAGTGAAAGACCCACAAGGCGTGCTGGCGGCGGACGGGCAAACGGTAAAGACGATAAACAGGACCTCATACACTGTTTATCCGTTATGGCGACCGGACGGCCAGCCAGTGGCGGGCCGTGAATGTCGAGGTTCGCCCGGCCATTGAAATTGCCGGCGCCCGCGCCGATTCGAACGGGGATTGCCAGTACCGGCTTCGCAACAACACGCTTCGCGAACTGCGCGCGCAGGCCAGCGTGGCTTGGGCTGGCGCCAGCGGCCCACAGGAGATGGTTCTTCCGGCGGGCGGCGAGCAAACCTACACGGCGCGCAATCCGGGCAAGCTGCTGCCCGGGACGTACCAGCTGGCCATCGATGGCCTGCCAGGCGCGGGACGTATTTCGCAAGAAATCGCCGTGTGGCCGGAGGGTCCGCTCGACGCGCGCTGGCGTCCCATCTCCATCGAGAAGCATTTCAACGACTCTTTCGCGACCGTACTGCTGCGGAAGTTCTGGACCTCCGAGATACCTTATGCGGTTTGCCGCGACTATTCGATTGATCACCTGAACATGTTCGGCCTTCGCAGCCGCATTCCGGACGATAGCCGGCTGCGCGCCGCCGTGGACGCCCAAGGGATGCTTCGAACCTCCTACGGCATTCCCTTCGCGCAGAAGAAAGCGGGGCCCAATATGGTGGCGCTCTCGCGCTGGCCGGAATTGCCCAGCCGCCTGGAGATTCCGTTGAACGCGGCGGGGCGAAGGTTATACGTTCTGCTGAGCGCGCTAACCTTCCCCATGCAGAGCCACATCGCCAACGCGTGCATCCGCGTGAAGTACTCGGACGGCGGCACGCGCGAGCTGGATCTGGAGAACCCGCGCAACTTCGACAATGGCTGGGGCCTGTTTGGTGGCACCTACCACTACACCAGCCATGGCGTCTTCTGGCTTGGAGACAATCAGTTCTTCGCCGCAAAACAATTCGCTCCCAGTCTGCTCGAGCAGCACGAGCCCTGGAAAGCGGTGTGGCAGGATTTCACGAAAATCGAGACCCGCCCGCATGCCGACATCGTGGACGTTCCGTTGGAGGCGGGCCGCGCGATCCGGAGCGTGGAGATCGAAGTTCTTTCGCAGGACGTGATTCTGGGGGTGTTGGGCGTAACGCTGGCGGAATGAGGTGCCGCGGGCGACCGCATTGTTATCATGAGAACCGGTATGAAGATATTGGTGATTGGGAGTGGCGGAAGAGAGCACGCCATCGCGTGGAGGCTGGCCGCGAGCGAATCGGTGGACAAGGTCTATGCGGCACCGGGAAATCCGGGCATGGCGCGCGTGGCCGAATGCGTGCCCACGGGCGGCGGCGCGCCCGAGGACTATCGGAAACTGGCCGAGGCGGTGGGCGCGGACCTCACCGTGGTGGGGCCGGAAGCGCCGCTGGTCGCGGGCGTAGTGGACGCTTTCCGCGCCCGCAATCTGCGGATCGTCGGACCGACGCGCCAGGCGGCGCAACTGGAAGGCAGCAAGATTTTCGCCAAGCAGTTCATGGCTCGCGCGGGCATCCCCACGGCCCGTTCCGTCACGGTGGACAACGCGGTGGACGCGCGCCGGCAGATGGGCGGGTTCGGTTACCCGGTGGTGCTGAAGGCGGACGGCCTGGCGGCGGGCAAAGGTGTCATCATCGCGCGGAATCAGGCGGAAGCCGAGCAAGCGCTCTCCGGCTTGTTGTCGGGAGAGCTGGTGGGGGCGGCGGGGAGCCGCGTGGTCATTGAAGAGTTTCTGGTGGGCGAAGAAGTGAGCTTCATTGCCATCTGCGACGGCCAGAACGCGGTTCCGCTCGAGCCCACGCAGGATCACAAGGCCGTCTTCGATGGCGACCAAGGGCCCAACACGGGTGGCATGGGCGCCTATTGCGACAGCCGGATTCTGGATGCCGCCATGACGCGCCTCGTCATGGATACGGTGGTGCGGCCCACGGTGGACCGTATGGCCGCGGAGGGGGCACCGTTCACGGGATTCCTATACGCCGGATTGATGATGACCGCCGGCGGGCCCCAGGTCCTGGAGTACAACGTGCGCCTGGGCGACCCGGAGACACAGCCCATCCTCTACCGGATGGAAGGAGACTTCGCGGCGGTGCTGGCCGGCGAGGCGGCTCCGCGTTGGCGCAACGACCCCAGTGTGTGTGTGGTAATGGCGGCCTCCGGCTACCCGGCCAAGCCGCGCACCGGGGACGCGATCTCCGGAATCGAGCAAGCTGAAGCCACCGGAGCGGAAGTGTTCCACGCCGGCACGCGCATGGGCGCCGCGGGCCTGGAAACCTCGGGCGGGCGCGTGCTGGGAGTCACGGCTTCCGGCGCGACCCTCGAACAGGCTATCGCCCATGCCTACCGCGCTGCCGGCCAGGTGCGCTTCGGCGGCGCGCACTATCGCAAAGACATTGGGGCGAAGGGCCTAAAGCGTTGGGTCAAGCCCTGACCCTTCCGGCTACTTCGTCCCGGCCGGATGCTGCTTTCGGAATTCGGCCCAGCGGCGCTTCTGCGCGGCGGCGATGCGCTTACGCGCGGCGGGGCTCAGTTTCCGCCTTTTTGCCGGCGCGGCGGCGGCTTCCGGCGCCCCTTCCTTCTTGCCGCTGAGCATGAGGCGCACCGTCCTGATTTGAGCTTCGAGGCGCACCTTCTGCATCTCCAAGCCTTCCAAAGCCGCCGCTAAGAAAGCGGTCTCTTCCATGGACTTACTCAATCTAGGCATCTTGACTCCTACCTAACAGTATTCTGCGAGTAGGTCTGCTTGTCAATTACTGTCTGGGGGTTGAGAGTAAGAATCGCTTATACTGGCGGCCAAAGCTGTCCCCGGAGGTATGAGCAAGGTTGACCACTTGTGTTCTCGATTCATAGACCCTGATACGGATAGTAGATCAGCTTCTCCACGGAGGGCACCCGCAGACGTATCTGCTCCATGACTCGATCCAGCGGGCCCGGCAAAGTCATCTGCCGGCCCGATGGCGTACGTTCGAAGACGAACGGTCGCAGTTGGTCCATCATGCAACTTCCGCGTTCTTGAGCCGGCGGCGAAGGCGCTCCAGACCGCCCCGCGTTCCGCTTGCGGATAAAATCGAAGAAACTGCCGGTAATGACAGGCCGGTTCGCGTCGGCGGTCAGGAGGCTAACAGGTGACGATGCGCATTCGCTTGCCAGACGTCCGTCCACTCAGCAACTCTCAAGAACCATAGGGCAGGTTATCGGGGCGCCTGTTGAGACAGATGTTCCGGCGGTAAGTCGCGACGGCGTAGGCCGGCCATTCCGCGCCGTTCCCAAAGAGCCGGATATGCCAAGCGGATCTTCCTGGCACCGAGGCTGGCAGTGTTCCAGACCAAGGTGCTGTGCCGGACCGCGATGCTCACTCATACGGCTGTGCCGGGCGCGCACAGCTCAACCTGTGCGCTAACAACCGGGGGGCGTTCGCCGGCACGGGATATGAAAGTGAACCCAGCGAGTAAGGGGATCGTTCTGGTAAGTGCGCGCCCCGCAACGCGCATGTGGCGCAACGCGCTGCGAGAACGGGCAGGAGAAAGAGCCTCAAAGGATTCGGCTGGAATCGAGGATGAGCGTGACGGGTCCGTCGTTCACGAGGTGGACGGCCATGGTGGCCTGGAAGACCCCGGTTGCGACTTGCAAACCAAGCGCGCGCGCCTGCGCGACGAAATATTCGTAAAGCCGATGGGCGTGGCCGGGACCGGCGGCTCCATCGAAGCTGGGACGCCGGCCCTTGCGGCAGTCGCCGTAGAGGGTGAACTGCGAAACCACTAGCAGCGCACCGGAGCCATCGGCCACGCTTCGGTTCATCTTGCCGGCTTCGTCGGGGAAGACGCGCAGGCCGGCGATCTTGCCGGCCAGATAGTCCGCATCCTTTTCGGTGTCCCCTTGTCCCACGCCGAGGAGCACGACGAGGCCGGGCCCGATGGAGCCAGTTATGGCTCCATGGACCTCTACACGAGCTTTACTTACTCTCTGGAGGACGGCGCGCATATGGTATAAGTAGCACATTACGGGGCTCCATCCAGATGATTGAAACCTACGCCTATTCGCGAGCCGCTTTGCTGGGCAACCCCAGCGACGGCTACTTCGGAAAGACCATCTCGTTCCTGGTGCGAAACTTCCGCGCCCGCGTGCTGATATATCCCAGCGCGCGGCTGGAGATCAAGCCGTCGAAGGCGGATGCACCGCAGTTTGAAAGTCTCGACGATCTGTACGCGACCACGCGATGGCGAGGCTACTATGGCGGCATCCGCATCATTCAGGCGACCATCGTGCGTTTTCTGGATTACTGCCGCGAACAGGGCGTCGAACTCTCCGACCGCAACTTCACCATCGAATACGAATCCAGCATTCCGATGCGGCTGGGCATGGGCGGCTCGAGCGCCATCATCGTGGCGGCGTTGCGCGCTCTGTGCCAGTATTTCGACGTCGACATCGAGAAACCGATTCTCGCCAACCTTGCCCTGGAGGCTGAGACGCGCGAACTGGGGGTGCCGGCGGGACTTCAGGATCGCGTGATCCAGGTATACGAAGGCCTGGTGTACATGGATTTCTCGAAAGAGATCATGGAGCGCCAGGGCTACGGCGTTTACGAACCTCTGGACCCCGCCCTGCTTTCGAACGTTTACGTGGCCTACCGCACCAGCCTCAGTGAAGGCACGGAAGTCTTTCACGGGGATGTCCGCGGCCGCTGGTTGGCGGGGGAGCCGGCGGTGGTGAAGGCCATGGAGACGTGGGCGGGTTACGCCACTCAAGGCCGCGAAGCGCTGCGCGCGCGCGATTACGACACACTGAATCACTTGATCAACGCGAACTTCGATTTACGCGCGCGCTTGTACAAACTCGGCGAAGGGAACCTGCAGATGATCCACCGGGCGCGTGAAGTGGGGGCCTCGTCGAACTTCGCCGGGTCGGGAGGGGCCATCGCCGGCTTGTACAGGGACGAGAGGATGTTCGAGGCGTTGGTGCGCGTGATGGCGCCCCTTCAAGTGGCCGTAGTGGCCCCTAAGCTGACCGGCGCGACTAAGGGTTTCGGGGGTAGCCGCTAATGTATCAACCGCATCGATAATGGACCGAAATTTCCATATACTCGAAATGCATGATCTACCGGAAGAAGCGCGCAGCCGGATCGGTGCGGGGTGGCTACTACCGATTCGAAACGTCCATGCACCGCTGTGTGAGCGGCTTCGGCGAGGGCGATTTTATTCGCCTGCGTGATGAGTACGGCAACGTCTGGCGAGGCATGGCGGAGCGCCAGGACGACAATACGGTGAGTTATCGCTTCCGGGATTCCAAAGGCAAAACTGTTTCGGGGATTTCCGACAACTACGGAATCATTCTTCGCGATCAGAAGGGCAACGTTTGGCGGGGCTTCGTGATGTGAGCGAAGGGGCGGCGCGGATGGCCGCCCCCCTCGAGCTTCAGCAGTTCGGTCCGAATTCCTTCTCGAAGGCGTCCGCCAGCTTGGCGCCCCAACCACCCAGAGCTTCCATCCTGCCGGCGAAGAAGCGCAGCACGGGAGGCTCCTCGTAGAACTTCAATCCGCCGATCAGGCCGGCGTGACCCAGCAACCACGCCACGCGGTCGGTAGCGTACTCGATGTGGGACATCGTGAACACACGCCGCGGAATGGCCAACCGCAGCAACTCGATGTCGGAAGGAACGTCGTTGCCAGCCTTGTCGCGATCCATCGATACGGTACCCCGCTCCATGCCGCGGATGCCGCTGACCAGATAAACCGCCGCTGCCAGGGCTCCCGCCGGATACTGCAACTGGGGAACGTTGGGGATGAACTTCATGGCGTCGACGTGGCAGGCCAGCCCGCCCGGAGGCGTCACGACCGGAACATTCTTCTCGATCATGCGCCCGGCGAAGTACTTGATCATGTCCGCGGAGCTGCCGGCCACTTCGAGGTCGGTCATCTCTCGCACGCCCACGGCCATGGCTTCGATCTCCTTGCTGGACATGCCGCCGTAAGTGAAAAAGCCCTCGTAGACGGGCAGCCAGGGGCGGATGGCGTCGAAATGCTTCTTGTTGTTGGTGGCGATAAAGCCGCCGCGCACGCTGCAGCTCTTGCGGCCGGACAAGTAGCAGATATCGGCCTCGGCCATCATCTCGCGGATGATGTCGCGGATGGACTTATCCTGGTAGCCTTCCTCGCGTTCGTGAATGAAGTAAGCGTTTTCGGAGATCAGGCTGGCGTCGATCACCAGGGAAATACCCATAGGCGCGATCAGCTTCTTCACTTCGCGGAGGTTGGCCATTGAGAAGGGCTGTCCGCCAATCAGGTTGGTGGTGGCCTCCATGCGCACGAACGAAACATTTTCCACCCCGTGCTTGCGGATGGCGGCCTCCAGCCGGCCCAGATCCATGTTCCCCTTGAAGGGGCAGGTGCTGGTGGTCTTCAGAGCCTCGTCGGTGTAAAGCTCCAGAACAGTGCCGCCGGCGAGCTCGAAATGGGCCTTGGTGGTGGTGAAGTGGTAGTTCATCGGCACCACCTGCCCGGGCTTCACGAACACTTTGGCGAGCAGATGCTCGGCCGCGCGGCCCTGGTGCACCGGAAGAAGATATTCGAGACCGAATATATCCTTCACGGCGTCTTCAAGCTTGTAGAAGCTTTCCGATCCGGCGTAGGCGTCGTCGGATACCATCATGGCGGCGAGTTGGTTGTCCGACATGGCATTGGTGCCGCTGTCGGTGAGCATATCCATAAAAATGTCGCGCGTTCGCAACAAAAACGTGTTGTAGCCCGCCGCTTCAATCGCCCGCAAGCGATCGCGCGCCGGGGCCAACCGCACCTTCTGCACGATGCGGATCTTATGCATTTCGATGGGAAGGTCTCTTCCGTCAGAAAGCCTGATACTCATGATGATCTCCAATACACGACGAGTGATTAACTCCGGCGACTTCTTGTAGCAGGCCGGCCGTTGGTGTTCGGCCGGGTTCAGCGTTCGGACCGAAGCGCTTTGCCGTTAGGCAAACTAAGCATCATATCATCGCGGAGGACCTCGCATCTGGGGACGCGGTGGCTCCTACGCGGACGATAGAGCGCTTTTCCAAAGAAACTAAGGTGCCGCCGGTCTTGGTCCAGAGGCCTCCCGCCGGTAGGATGAGGGCAGAGGACAATTCTCATGATTCGCTGGGCGTGTCTGGTATCGATACTTTTGGTGGGCGCCTTCGCGGCGTTCGCACAGAACCTGGCGGAAACCTCTCTGGCCGCTGCCACCGGATCGGTGGCCGGCGTTGCCGGAAAGCCCATCAGCGATAGCCTGGGAAAGATCTTCGGCCAAGTCAACGCGCAAGCCAAGTCCTCGGCGGCTCCTCAACCGCGGAAGAGCGCTCCCGCCACGCGCGAAGTTCCGGCTAAGAAGGCCGGTGTGAGCACGACGGCGCCCATGGCGGGGGCCCTCTCCGCCGGGCCCGGGTCCAGGTCCGCGCCCGCGCGAGGCGGGAGCAGCCGGTCGCGCGCCCGTATGCACTACGCCGCGCCGCTGCCCCGCCGCGCCGGAAACGCCCGTTGCCGCAGCCCCGCCTCCCCGGCCGCAGCCGACCTTGGAGCAGATTGCCTCGGTTGGAACCGGAACCGAACGCGCCGACGTGCTGACGCGGCTGGGCAGCCCCGTGGCGCGCCTGTCGATTCCTGAGAGCGGACAACTTCTCGAGGTCTACCAATATGTGGACCGCCGCGGGAACCTGGGCAGCGTGAGGCTGCGGGATGGCCGCGTATCGGAAGTCCGCGTCGACAGCCAGATCAACTGAAGGAACTCCATTCCACGTCCTGATAGACTGCTAGGCATGGTGCGAAAGCAGCTTGGCCTGGCGGGTTTCCTGTGGTGCGCGGCGGTTGGCCTCCTGGCCGCGCCTCGCGAGTTCTACGTCTCGCCAAAAGGTAACGACTCCTGGGCCGGCACTCTCCGTCGTCCGTTCCGCACCCTGGAACATGCCCGGGACGCCGCGCGCCCGGCCAAAGCCGAAGGCGCCACGGTCTTCGTGCGCGGCGGCGACTATCTTCGCACCGGATCCTTCCGGCTGAGCGAGGCCGACAGCGGCACCGCAGCCCGGCCGGTAGTGTATCGCAACTACGCGAACGAAGCCGTGCGCCTGGTGGGCGGCCGCGCCCTGCGCCAATGGAAACCAGTTCGAGATAAACAAGTCCTGAAACGTTTTACGGTCGAGGCGCGAAAGCACATTGTCGCGTGCGATCTGCGCGGCTCGGGCATCGTCGATTACGGGGAGATGCGATCGCGCGGATTCAGCCGGCCCACCGAGGTGTCGCAAGCCGAACTGTTCTTTCAAGGCCGCCGGATGACGGTGGCGCGCTGGCCCAACGACGGCTTCACGAAAATCGTTGAGCCGGGCGACGACGCCGCGCCTCGCGACGAGCATGGGGGCGTTCTGGGCCGCAAAGAGTTCGGGTTCATTTACGACGGCGACCGCCCGCGCAACTGGAAGCCTTCCGCCGACATTTGGGTACATGGCTACTGGGCCTGGGACTGGGCCAACAGCTACGAGCGCGTGGCCTCGATCGACGTCGACAAACATCTGGTGCGCACGGCGCCGCCTTACGCCGTTTATGGGTTCCGCAAAGGCCAGCCTTTCTACTTCCTCAACGTTCTGGAAGAGTTGGATCGACCGGGCGAATACTACCTGGACCGCTCCACCGGCGTGCTGTACTTCTGGCCGCCCGCACCCATCCAGTCCGGCGAAGCGGCCGTCTCGCTGGTGTCCGGCACACTGGTGGAACTTCGCGAAGCGAGCTACATTACCGTGCGCGGCTTCACCATCGAATACGGCCGCGGGCGCGGAATCGAAATCCACGGCGGCACAGGCGTGAAGGTGCTGGGGTGCACCATTCGCAACGTGGGTAACCAGGGCGTGGTGGTTCAGGACGGCCAGCGACACACCGTGGCCGGCTGCGACATTTACCAGACCGGCGACGGCGGCATACAACTTCATGGCGGCGATCGCAAAACGCTCGCGCCCGCCTCGCACACCGCCGTCAACAATCACATCCATCACCTCGCCGAGTGGTCCCGCACCTATCAACCCGGCGTCCTGCTGACCGGCGTGGGCCACCGTGTGCTGCACAACCTGATTCACGACGGCCCGCACAACGGCATACAGATCAGCGGCAACGATCACCTGATCGAATTCAACGAACTGCACCACTTGTGCCTGGAAACCGGCGATGTGGGCGCCTTCTACATCGGCCGCGACTACAGCGAGCGCGGCAACCGGGTCCGGCATAATTTCTTCCACCACCTGGGAGGCCGCGGCAGCATCGGCTCGATGGCGGTCTATCTGGACGATTGCGCGAGCGGCGTGGAAGTATTCGGCAACATCTTCTACCAGACCACGCGTTCGGCCTTCATCGGCGGCGGGCGGGACAACTCGATCGAGAACAACATCTTCGTCGATTGCACGCCGGCCGTGGACATCGACGGCCGCGGCCTCGAATCCAAGCCTGTCTGGCATGACATGGTCTACAAGACCATGAAGGAGCGGCTGGAAGCGATGAACTATCTCGCGCCGCCTTACAGCACGCGCTATCCCAAAATCCTGTCGCTTGAAAAAGCCTACCAGGTGTCGACCGGCGTGCCGCCGGAGGGAAATCGCGTGGTCCGCAACATCATCAAAGGGGCCAACGCCGCGAACGGCAAGTGGCTCCGCATACGCTGGGGTGCGAAACGCGAGATGGTTGAGATCCACGACAATCTGGCCGGCGAAGATCCGCTGTTCGTCGACGAGAGTAAGATGGACTTCCGCCTGAAGCCCGCCTCGCCCGCCTGGAAACTGGGCTTCCAGGCCATCCCCACGGAGAAGATCGGGCTGCAGGTAGACGATATCCGGACCACGCTTCCCAAGTGACACACATGAACCATCGACTTCTTCCCACTGCCGTCGCGTTACTAGCCGCTCTCGGTGGCGGCGCGGCCGCCGCTGAAGTGCAGGCCACCTGGGGCCTCGCTACGCTCACAAAGATTGCGCGGGATCCGCGAAACGTGGTCGTGCCCATCCATTCGTGCCGCCTGGATGGCTTTGAGGACGACCGCTCACCTTATCGCGCCCCTTCGGTGCGTCGCACTGCCCCGGGCGGGCGCATCGTCGCCACGGTGAAAGCCCAGGGCTCCTACTATCCCGGCTTCGTGATCTACGATACCGCCGGCGACGAACGATTCGGCATCCGCATCGACGGCGTCGAGCGCGGCGTAGCGGTGGCGAACCTCGACGACAACCGCCAGCGGCTCTTCTTCCTGGCCGAGCCTTACACATTTCGCGGCGGCGAAACCATCGAACTCAAGGCGCTTACCACTACCGGCATCTACCGCACCGAGGACCTCTACCTGCTGTCGGAAAAGCCCGCGCCGCGCCGGCCCGAGTACCTGTTTACAGAGATAGAGGCCCGTTATTCTATTCATGGTGCGGCAGCCACCGCTACACTCACTTGGATTACCAACTGGCCGGCGGCCGCCACCGTCGAGTACCAAGCGTCGAGCACCGCTCCCATCCGCCGCGTCAAGGAAGAGGCGGCGGTGCAAAATCACCGCGTCACCTTGAGCGGCCTGCGCGCCGGCTCGACGTACCGTTACCGGCTCACCGCCCTCGACCGCGAAGGCCGCCCGGTGGCCAGCGAGTGGGAGACGCTGTCCACCATGCCGTCCGCGGCGGCCATCGGCTCCGCCGTTAAGCAGGTGCTGCCATTGCGCATTGTGAACCCGCTGGATGCCGCCGAGCAGCCGCCGGATTACGCCGGAACCTTTCCGGCGACGGCCGGAGTTCCATTTCCCAAGGGCGCGCTGGGCTCGGACCGGCACATACGCTTGCTGGACGGCTCGGGCCAAGAGACGCCTCTACAGACCGAGACCATGGCGCGGTGGGAAGACGGCACCGTCAAATGGGCGCTGCTGGAT
The DNA here is from genome assembly GCA_963745655.1 of Terriglobales bacterium. Lineage (GTDB taxonomy): Bacteria > Acidobacteriota > Terriglobia > Bryobacterales > Bryobacteraceae > JAJFUV01. Next base: position 262,975 of record CAVUYK010000015.1, read on the forward strand.
TTTCAGGCGGCCGCCAAGTCTTCCGGTGGCTATACGCTGGAGTACGGCAGCGCTGTTGCGCGCTCCGCCGTGCCCACACCGCTTCGCGCCACCGAAGGGCCGGACGGGATCACGGTCGCTACCGGCCCGCTCAAATTCACCGTCTCGAAGCGCCGCCTGGGACTGTTCGATTCAATGCTGGTCGACTCGAACCACGACGGCGTGTTCGATCCAAGCGAGCAGATCGTCTCCGCGGCCAAGCCCTGCTGGATGGAATTGACCGGCGAGGATGGCGTGAGTTACACGACTCTGGGCGCGCCCGATGAAGTGCGCCTGGAGGAAAACGGACCGCGGCGCATTGTGGTTCGTGCCACCGGCGAGCATCGCGCTCCCGACGGCCGCGCTCTGTTCGCTTACACCATCCGTATCCATGCTTACGCGGGGCAGCCTTTCCTGCGCATTCAATACACCTTCGGTTACAATCGCGGCGAGAGCGAGTTCGTCTCCATCCGCTCTCTCGCGTTGAAGCTGAATTTGGCCGGCGCCGGTAAACATTGGAATCTGGGTGCCGGGGCGCAGGGAGATTTCGGAGCATCCCATTCCATCGAACTGCGTCAACTGGGCGACGATCGATACACCGTATCCACCGGCGCGCGCGGCGCACACGCCGAAGGCTTCGCCGAGTGGCGCGATGCGGGCCGCCGGGTGACGCTGGCGGTGCGCGATTTCTGGCAGAACTATCCCAAGGGTTTGAAAGTTTCACCCCAGGGAATCGAATTGGGCCTCTGCCCGCCGCTCGGGCACGACGAATACGCCGCTTTCAAAGGCACCACCGACGAGTACAAGCTCTACTACTATCTGTTGGACGGCCGCTACAAGTTCCGGCAAGGCGCGGCGAAAACGCACGACATCTGGCTTGAATTCGCGGTCCCGGACGCCGCGCCGGCCGCGGTGCGCTCGCAACGCTCGGTTCTGCGCGCGCTCGCGCCGCCCGCCTGGTACAGCACCACGAAGGTCTTCGGAGAACTAGCCGCGCCGTCCAATACCGGACTGCTGGCGCAATACGACACCGCGTTTCGCGCCGGCTTCGCCCAGTATATGCGCGACCGCGTGAGCGAGCACGCTTACGGCATGCTGAACTTCGGCGACTGGTACGGCGAGCGCGTCATCAACTGGGGCAACGGCGAGTACGACACGCAGAAGGCGCTTCTGGTGCAGTTCGCCCGCACGGGCGACGTCCGCTACTTTCTCCCCGGCGAGGAAATGGAGTGGCACAACCGCGACGTCGACACCATCCAGTATCACCGCGACAGGACACGTGTCGGCGGCGTCTATCACCACGCCATCGGCCACACGGGAGGCTACTACAGCGTGACTCCCATCCCGGGGCAAGGCATCGCTCCCGGTATTCTCACGGTGGACCACGTTTATACGGAAGGCCACCTGGCCTACTACTTTCTCAGCGGCGACCGCTACTCGATGGAGACGGCGCGTAAGATCGCGGATCGCTACGGCACCCTGGACACGCGCAATTACGACTTCTTCGACTCGCGCGTGGCCGGCTGGCACCTTCTGCTCACCACCGCCGTCTACAACGCCACCCTCGATCCTTTCTACTTGAACGCGGCGAAGATCATCATCGAGCGCGTGCTCGAACGCCAGACGCCCAACGGAGGTTGGGACCGCTGGCCGATTTGCGCGCACGCGGACGGGCCGCCCCACGCCGGCGAACTCAGCTACATGGTGGGCGTGCTGCTCACCGGCATGACGCGCTACCACGAAGTGACGGGCGACGCGCGCGTGGCGGCCTCGGTCACCCGCGGAGTGCGTTACCTGATGAGCGATGCCTGGGTCCCGGAACTGCGCGGCTTCCGCTACTCCACCTGCCCGCTGGCGCTGCCCACGCGCGGCCAGGATCCACTGAACTTTCTGGTGCTTGCGGGGGTGGTGCTGGCGCACCGCGAAACCGGCGAGCCCAAATTCCGCCTGGTGCTCATCGAGGCCACCGAAGAGGCCTTGGCAAGCCTGTTACACATGGGCGAACAGCCGGGCGAGCGCGCGTTGGGCAAAATGCTGGGTCTCTTCACCAGCCCTACGCCGCACGTCATCGGCTACGTCGCGTCGCTGGCTGAGAGCAAGGAGTGATCCTCCAGCCTCGCGCGCGCTACCGGAACGCCAGACCGATGCGCACGCCCCAGTAGTGTGTCGTGCCGCCGTCGGACCAGACGTGGTCGCGCATCTCGATCTTGAGACCTAGCTTGCGGCTGAACCAATAGTTCAGGCCGCCGCCAAAATTCCACAGGCTGGCGTGTCCGTTGCGGAAAAACAACGTGTAGCCACCGGTGACAAATGGGTCCACTGTTCTGTCTTTGTTCTTTCCCGGGAAATGGTAGTAACCGTTCGGAGAGAACACGCCGAGGCCGTCGCTGAGGCTCTCGCGCGGCGCCAGGTACCCGAGTTCCGCTCCGATGCCGACTCCCTTGCCCAGGATGCCTTCTCCGCCACCACCGAAGTGCAGCATCATGTTGTTACAGCCGCCGCATGAGGCCGCGCCCGGGGCGAAGAACACATATCCGTTGGATTGTTGTGCTGCGGCTGGAGCGACAGACATCGTCAGCGCCAGCGTGATCCCCAGGGTAATTAGGAGTTTCATGACCTCATCTTACGCGCAATCGCGCCGCCCGCCCACGAGATTTTTCGAGTCGCGATAGCATAGAGGAGCCATGACGGAACGTGAGCGGATACTGGCGGTCATCCGGGGCGAAATTCCGGACCGGCTGCCCTGGGTTCCGCGGCTGGAGTTCTGGTATCGCGCCAAGGCCCGCAAAGGGACCCTGCCTCCGGGGCTCCGCGACCTCAGCCTCGCCGAGCTGGCGCGGAAGCTGGGTGTGGGCTGCTACGGCGTGGTTCCTGATTTCACGGACCTGGCGGGTGACCTGGACATGGTCGACTACGCGCTGGGCATCCTCACGCAGCCTGCCATGGTCTATGACGTGACTCTGGAAGGCGTGGACCGGCGCGTAATCCGGCGCGGCCCGGAGACTGTGGTCGAGTATCGCACCCCGCTCGGCTCGTTGCGCACCGCCACGGTTTGGACCGACGAGATGCTGGACGGCGGAGCGTCGGTTCCCTGGGTGAGCGAGCACGCGGTTAAGGAACCGCGCGATCTCGAGACAGCCGGCTACCTCTTTTCTCATATCCAAGTGATGCCGCGTTTTGACGGCTACGTGCGCAAGCGCGACGAAATCGCCGAGGACGGTATCCTGGTGGCCCACTCCAGCGACTTCGCCGGTCCCATGCAACACATCATGGCCGCGCTGATGCCCATCGAGAAGTTCTTCTATGCGCTCCACGACGCGCCCTCGGCCGTCGAGCGCCTGGCCGAACAGATGGAGCCGTTCTACGCGCGGCTCAAGGATATCGCCGCCGATTCGCCCGCCGAGGCCGTCCTGCTGGGCAGCAACTACGACGACGCCATCACGCATCCGTCTTTCTTCCGTAAGTACATTCTGCCGCCGCTTCGCGACTACGCCGTCGAGCTTCACGCTCGCGGAAAATACCTCATGACGCACACCGACGGCGAAAACCGCAAACTGCTGCCGCTTTACCTCGAGGCCGGCTTTGACGTAGCGGATTCGCTCTGCCCGCATCCGATGACCAGTTGCACCCTCGAAGAGGTGCAGACGGCTTTCGCCGGCCGCATCGCCATCTGGGGCGGCATCGCTTCTCTCATGCTTTGCCCCGACAGCGTGCCGGAAGCGGAATTTCGCGCGTCTATCGATGCGCTCTTCGAACGCAACCGCGCTTCCAGCCGCCTGATTCTGGGCGTGAGCGACATGGTTACCGCCGATGCCGACCTGGACCGGCTGCACTACATCACCCGCCAGGCGACCCACTAAAGTCCGCGCCGCGCGCATCCCGAAGCGTAGTCACTTGGCGTAAACTGTTGGTCGGGACAAGAAGAAGATGACGCCACGAGAAAGACTGCTCACCGCGCTAGCCGGCGGCAAGCCGGACCGCCTGCCCGCCACCATTCACGGCTGGATGGACTACTGGGCCAACAAGTATATGCGCGGCGCGGACCAGTTCGAGATCTACTCACACTTCGGCATGGACGCGCAGATCTTCTACTTCGCCTGGCTCGACGAACCCGTGGTCAGCGCCATGTATTTCACCGGCGACCTGGTGCCGGGCGAGAACTGGCGCGTCGACTACCGCATCGTGAAGCAGGACGCGGTGTCCACGATTTACAAGTTCACCATCGAGACGCCCGAAGGCACGCTCACCAAGACCATGGAGAAGACCGACAAAATGGCCTGGGTGACCGAATACCCGATCAAGCACAAGGAGCAGATCCATCTCATCCGCAAGTACATGCCCTTGCCGCGTCCCGACAAGGAGCGCATCAACGAAGCCTTCGAGCGCATGGGCGACACGGGTATCCTGCGCGCCGGCATCTTCAGCCACCAGGGCGGTTGCTGGCAGGACGCCTGTAACTACATCGGAACCCAACGCATGATTATGGAAGCCGCCGACGATCCGGCCTGGACCCGTGAGTTCCTCGACCTCGTCCTCGATTACAAGCTGCGCTTCATCGAAAGCCTGCGCGGTTGCCGCATCGACATGCTCGAAGACGGCGGTGGCGACGGCTCCATGTCGGTGATCTCGCCGAAGCTGTTTCAGGACTATTGCGTCCCTTACGCCCAGAAGACGTCCGACGCGCTGCACGAGATCGGCATCAAGGTGGTCTATCACACCTGCGGCAAGATGATGGCGCAAACGCACCTGATTCCGGAAACTCGCGCCGACGCCTCCGAGACGCTCACGCCGCCGGGCATGGGCGGCGACGTGGACCTGAAGAAACTCTACTCGATCATGGGCGGCAAGCTCTGTCTGATCGGCGGATTTAATCAGAAGGACGGCTTCGAATTCGGAACGCCGGCGAACATCCGCTGGCAGATCGAACGCATCTGGCAGGACGCCGCGCGGCACGGCGGCTACATCATGGGCGCCTCGGACCACTTCTTCGAAGGCGAGCCCGCCAACATACAGACCTTCGTCGACATCGCCAAGGAATTCCGTTACTGAAGCGCTGGCGCTGGGCTCACTCTTCGCCTTGCCCGTGACGCCAGGTCGTGGGGAAGTTGCGCGCACCGTGGATGAACGCCAGAATCCGCGCCTCGTCGCCGGTCAATTTGTAGATGAGCCGGAAAGGGCCGACCAACAGCTCCCGAATTGTCGGATCCCGAAGCTCTGGCACCATGTGTCCCCGCTGGCCGAAGCGCTGGAGTGAGCGAGACGCGGTGAGAGATTTCCGTACCGTTGCGGAAGCGTAACGGGGCGAGTCTCTCGCGATGTACGCAGCCACTGACTCCAGGTCGTCGAGCGCGGGCTTTGTCCAGATTACTCGCCGAGCCAAGGGGAGAGACGCTCCTCGGCATCGTCTTGCGAGGTTACCTGGCCGTTCTTCACCGCATCGAGTCCGCGCTCGATCTTCTCGCGGACATAAATGTGGTATTGAATGTCTTCGAAGGAGGCATCGTCGGGCAAGGCGTCCAACAAGCGGCGTACTTCTTCTTTTGCCGTGATCATGACCACCTCACTGGTCCCTTGGTCTCGTCCTGCCTCCATTGAACCACAGTCCCGCCACCGCTCTCACACCAGGCCCACGATGCTCCCATCGTCGTCCACGTCCGTCTGGAAGGCTTGCGGCGTGGCCGAACAGGCCCGGCATCAGCAGCATCTTGGGGTTCATGGCTGGTTACCCGGCGGGCTGCATCGACCGCGGTTCATGCCACATCTTCCTCCACCACGTCTTCGGGATGAACCATCCGCCCCGCCGCGGCCGCGGCCGCCACTACCGCGGGGCTAGCTTCGTAGACGCGCTGCCGCGCGCTGGTCTCTCTCGCGTCATAACTGCAACTGGTGGTCGAGATGCATGTCTCGCCCGCCGCCAGCATCCCATGCCGGACGCTGGTCGCGGCTCCGCATCCGGGTGGAAGGATCGCCGCGCCCGCCGCGGCCAGGGCTTGCAGATAGCCGTGCCGCAGCGCATCCAAGTACACTTGTTGCGAAGCCGGAATCACCAATAACCGTGTTCCCGCGTGCACGCTTCGCCCGGCGAGAACGCCGGCCGCGACGGCCAGATCCTCCATGCGGCCATTGGAGCAACTTCCCACGACCGCCATGTCGACGCGCCGGTCCACGAGTTTCGAAAGCGCCATCACCCCTCCGTTCTTGCCGTGGCGCCTCACTTGCGGCTCTCTCAATTCCGCGTGGACGTCGAAGTGGATCACCTCTTCATACGACGCGTCCGGGTCCGGTGCCCATCTCGGGCTGAAGGCCATGGGCGTGCCTGTCGCCCGCGTCAGGTATTCGAGTAATGTGTCATCGACCGGCGCGAAGGCGGCCACCGCGCCGGCGTTTCGCCCCAGCTCCATCAGCACCATGCGCGAAGAGATGGACATGCCGGCGATGGCGGGCCCGTCAAACTCAAGGCTCCGGCAACCGCCCACCTCGCCGAGCCTTTTCATGAGACCGAGGACCAGGTCCTTGGCCGAAATCCACGCTCGGAAGGCACCCGAGACCTCGATACGAATGGTGGAAGGGACTTCTACTGCCAACCGGCCGGCCTTCCACACGGCGGCCATCCGTTTGGCGTTGATCTCCAGAGCCAGTGCGCCGAACGCTCCCTGGATGGTGGTGTGCGGGCTGGTTCCCACCACCAGCATGCCTGGCAGCACGTGTCCGCTTTCGGCCATTACCTGGTGACAGACGCCGCCGCGCCCCACGTCATAGAAGTGCCGCAATCCCTGCTCGCGCGCGAACTCGCGCAGGCTCTTGTGCACCGCGCCGTCCCCGCGCGGCGCCAGATGCTCCAGCACAATCGCGATGCGGTCCGGGTCCCACACCGCCTCACCATCCATGGCCAGAAACCGCCGGCAGACCTGTTTGGCATTGGCGGGTGAGGCCGCCAGGTCCACCGCCGCCGCGACCGTCTCGCCGGGAGACACTTCCTCCCGTCCGGATGCCCTCGCCAGAATCTTCTCCGCCTGCGTCATGCGGCCCCCCGCGTCCCTCCACATCTTAGTACAAGGAGGGAAGGATCTATATCAGGGACTTCGCACGCCGCGTGTTGATCGCCCAGCAAGGTTCGCGGTTCTCGCTCGCGCCCGCCACGGCGAAACTCGCCCCCACCAGCGCCGGTCCATCACGAGGCCCAGCGGAACCAGCGCAGAACAGGTGGAATTTCATGGCGCACGGCGACGGCAACACTCCGGCGGCGAAGTTCCGGCCGGGGTCGAGAAATACGCGCGCCAACGCCAGCATCAGCAGGAAGAACGTCACTTCCTGGCCGCTGTGCAGCGCGCACAACGGCGGCAGCCACCGTGCCGGGAGATACGGCAATTTCGCGAGCGCCGCTTACGGCAACGCGAACACCAACTGGCGCACGAGGATCAGCGCCGGCATCCCTGCCGGTTATCGTCCCATCGCGGAGCGTACTTTACTTCGCGAGCCGCGCGGCCAGCGCCCGGGCCGCATCCACGGCCAGCGCCGCGGCGTGTTTGGAGGTCTCCGGCAGACCATCCAAAGCTTGCTCGATGTCGAGTGGAGTGAGACGCGCCAACTCATCGACGCTTCTGCCGGCGATGCGCTCGGCGAGCGCCGAACCCGCGGCGATCGAAGCCGTGCAGCCGCGTGCTTTGAAGCGCGCTTGGATGATGCGGCCGTCTTCGATCCGCGCCGAAAGACGCAGCACGTCGCCGCAGGCCGGGTTGGCAACTTCCACGCGCACGGCCGGCGGGTCCAGTTCGCCGGCATGGCGAGGATGGCGGAAATGATCCAGCAGAAGATCGCTGTACATCGCGTGCCCCACTCTCGCTATGATAACGGCTATGCCCGCCAGGCACGGCATGGCGCGGGAGCGTCCGGTGGTGGTGGTCGCCGCGCTCATCGAGCGCGATGGCTTGTTGCTGATTTGCCAGCGCCACTCCTCCGACAGCCACTCGCTCAAGTGGGAATTCCCAGGCGGTAAAGTGGAGCGTGGCGAAACGCACGCCGCCGCCCTGGCGCGCGAGCTTGTAGAGGAGCTTTCCATCCAGGCAGTGGTGGGTGTCGAAGTCGCCCGTCACGCGCACCAATACTCCGGCCGCAGGCCATTCCTGCTGGTGTTCCTGCGCGTGGACCGTTTCGAGGGGGAACCCCGCAATAATATCTTCGCCGACGTTCGCTGGGTGAAGCGCGAAGCGTTGCCCGGTTACGACTTTCTCGAAGGCGACCGCGAGTTCGTCCAGGCCCTGGCTTCGGGCGCGCTGTAATTACCGGCCCTTGAGCTTGAACTCGAGGCCGCGTTCGCGATTCAACTGTCGCGGTGAGCTCCTCGTCGAAGTTCTTGAGAGCCGCCGTCTTGTGATCGCCCTGCACGGTGACGTAGTGCAGCACCGCCCCTTCCCGCCAGCAAGCCATGGCGGATTGAATGGAGTTGTCCTTGAAGGCGACCAGATAGACGGGAGGCTGGCTCGGCCGCCCGGTGGCGGCCGGTTCCTCGGTGGCGGGCTTCAGCGTGGGCGCGGAATAGACCCGCACGCCGGAGACCTCTTCGCCGTTCCCGTCATATTCGCGCATTTGTGGCTTGGCGGTATCGGGCGTATAAAACTGGTTGACGATCACCTGCGTGGACGGCGGCTGCGGTGCCGCGACCCATACCACCGGAGGTGCCGGCGGTTGGAAATACGCACCGGCGTAAACCGGGAAGGCATAGGGAAAAACCGGCAGAACACGCGGCGCGCGGCCGCCGCCCGTGGGCGCGCCCGTGTAGCCCGGCGTGCCGCTGACAGTGGCCTGTAGTCGCGCTGCGTAGCCCGGATCGGAAATGGAAAACGGATGCGCGCGTTGGCCGCTGCCCCGCTGCTGGGCGAATCCCACGCCTGCCAGCGCCACCGCGGCGCCAATCCAAACCAGACTTTTCATGGACACCTCTCGCGCCAATTCGCGCTACAATTCTACCTCGGAACGCATTCGTCCCCATGGAGCTCAACATGAACCCATCCGATCAGACGCATGTTTCCCGCCGCGGGTTTCTGGCCACCAGCGGCGCGGCCCTGGCCGCCTCCTCCACTTCCTCCGCCGCGCAGTCGAAACCGAAAGTCCGCATCGCCCAGGTGGGCACCGGAGGCCGCGGCGTGCACTGGGGCGGCGACCTGGTCAAGAACTACGGTGACGTGACCACCCTGGTGGGACTCTGCGACATCAACGGCAAGCGCGTGAAGGTGGCGCGCGAGCTCATGGGCGCCGACGCACCCACCTACGTGGACTTCGATCAGATGGTGAAGGAAACCAACCCCGACCTGATCCTGGTCACTGTCACCGACGCGGCGCACTCGGCCTACATCATCCGCGCCATGCAACTGGGCAAGGACGTTCTCACCGAGAAGCCCCTGTGTACCGACGAGCAGCAGGCGCAGGCCATCCTGGACGCCGAAAAGAAGTACGGCAAGAAACTTCTGGTGGGTTTCAACGCGCGCCACTACCCCGAGGCCAAGAAGATCAAACAGCTTCTGATGGACAAGGCCATCGGCGACGTCATTTCCATCGACTATCAGGAATATCTCGATACCAGTCACGGCGCCAGCTATTTCCGGCGCTGGCACCGCCTAAAGGAAATGTCGGGCACGCTGCTGGTCAGCAAGTCCTGCCATCATTTCGATCAGGTCAACTGGTGGCTGGATTCCCCGCCGGTCGAGGTGGTGGCTTACGGCGATCTGAAGTTCTATGGCAAGAACCACTGCGTTCCGCAGCACGCATTGCCGCGTCTGCCCGTACAAGAGCAAGTGCCAGTTCTTCTGGGATGTCACCAAGAGCGCCAGCGCCATGAAACTGTACGTGGACTGCGAATCCGAGGACGGCTACCAGGTGGACGGCTGCATCTGGCGACAGGACGTGAATATCTACGACACTTTCTCGGTCATGGTGAAGTACGCGAGTGGCGCGCGCCTCACTTACACGGCCAACACCTTCATGCCGTACGAAGGGCAGGAGATCGGCATCAACGGCAGCCAGGGTCGCATCGATTTCAACATGTACGGTGGAGGCGGATATAAGGACTTCCAGCTCCGCATGACTCCGAATTTCGGCAAGTCGGAAATCGTCACCGACCTGCCGCGCCGCGCGGGCGGCCACGGCGGCGCCGACCCGTCTCTGCGCGACCTCATCTTTCGCGAATGGGACCAGCCCGATCCACTCGGGCTCAAGGCCAGCAGCCGCGCCGGAGCCTATGCGAGCCTGGTGGGCATCGCCGGCTACCGCAGCATCGAGCGCGGCGGCGACCGCGTGAAGATCGCGGATCTGGTGAAGTTTTGATCCCCGCTGAAATCATCTTCAATCCGACGTGGTGGTGCCGCAATTACGGCATCCGCTTCGAGCAGCCGTTCTATTTCGACGCGGCCCAACGCATCGAAAACGACGTCGCCATGCGCCGCGCGCTCTGGGAACGATTCCGGATGGGCGAACCCGATCCGAAGCCGCGGCCCGTGATCGGTTCGATGTACGTCGCCGGCGGGTTCGTCATCCCGGCCCTGTTCGGCGTCGAGGTGCGCTTCGCCGCCGATCAGGCTCCCTGGCCCGTGGCCAAGTGTATGAGCCGGGAAGAGGCCATGGCGCTCACCGTTCCAGACTTCGAAAACACGTGGCCCATGAAGCCACTCATAGCGGACATGGACGCGCTGGAAAAGGAATACGGCTACCTGGTGGGCGACCTGGACCTCGACGGCGTTCTCAACACCGCCCTGCAGTTGCGCGGCGAGCAGTTCTTCGTGGATCTGGCGGAAGATCCCGAACTGGTGGAGCACGTCTGCGGCATAGTCGCGGAAGCCCAAGCCCTCGTCGGCGCTTACGTGCGCGGACGCGCCGGCTCGAACTCGATTTCGGTGAACCGCTCTATTGTGAACGTGGACCCGCGCATCTACGTACACGGCAACTGCACGGTGCAGATGATTTCGCCCGCCACCTATCGCCGCTCGCTGCTGCAGTGGGAACAATATCTGGCCGAAAAGCTCGCGCCGTACGGCATACACCACTGCGGCAACAACCTGCAGCGGTTCGCCCAAGATTACGCCTCCACGAACCTCGCCTTTGTCGACGTAGGCTGGGGTTCGGACGTGGCGGCGGTCAGCGCCGCGCTCCCGGACGTGTTCCTGAATCTTCGACTGAGTCCCGTGCGCATGCTTCAATGCTCTGCCCGGGAAGTCCGCGAGGACGCCGAAAAGCTGCTGGCCGCTTCCGGACGCCAGCAGAAGGTCGGGCTCTGCTGCATCAACATGGATCATGGGACGCCCGACGAGAATGTTCTGACGATGCTGGATGTCGCGCACCGTTACGGCGGCTGAAAGCAAGGGCGTTTTGCTTTCGCGCCGCGCGCGGGAGTATTCTAAGGAGCTGTAACTTTTGCCGGATGCCGACGAACGCTCAACCCGACCCTCAAGCATCGGCGCTTGAAGAGAGCCTGCGCCTGCTCGAAGGACAGCTTCGCCAGGCCCAGAAGATGGAAACCCTGGGTCAGCTAGCCGGCGGCATCGCGCACGATTTCAACAATCTGCTGACCGTGATCACAGGTTGCGCGCAGGTACTGCTCGACGATCTTCCCTCCGATAGCCCCCTGCGCATCGAGGCCGACGAGATCCTGGGAGCCAGCCAACGCGCCGCCGCGCTTACCATGCAACTACTGCGCTTCAGCCGCAAGCAACCGGCCACTCCGGCCGTCTTCGAAGTGGATGCGCTGGTGGTGAACCTGGAAGGCATGCTGCGACGCGTTCTCGGCGCGCAGATCGAGCTGGAAGCCGCGCTCGAAGCGCCCGGCGCGTGTATTGAAGCGGACTCGGCGCGCATCGAACAGGCGCTTATCAACCTGTCCGTGAACGCGCGCGACGCCATGCCGGACGGCGGCACCCTGCATATCGAAACCGGTCTGGCCGTGCGCGACGAAGACTCCGATACCCCGCGCCGCTTCGTCATGATCGCCGTCAGCGACACCGGCTGCGGCATGAGCGAAGAGGTGCGCGCGCGACTGTTCGAGCCTTTCTTCACTACCAAGGAAGCCGGGCGCGGCACGGGCCTGGGCTTGTGGACCGCCTACAACATCGTGCAGGAGTACGGCGGCGACATCTGGGTTTCGAGCGACGTCGGATGCGGCACCACGTTTCGGATCTATTTGCCGGAAACCTTCGGCAAGCCGGAGGCAAGAATCCCGGCCACGCGGCCGGGAGCTTGGGCGGGGTGCGCTGAGACCATTTTGCTGGCGGAAGACGAAGATCGCGTGCGCAAGTTGGTGGGCGGCATGCTCACGCGCTTGGGCTACAGTGTGATCCCGGCTTCCGGCGGGCGCGAGGCCATCCGGCTGGCCCGCGAACGCGCCGGCGAGATTCACCTCCTTCTGACCGACGTCGTGATGCCGAGCATGAGCGGCCACGAGTTGGCGCAACGCCTCACGACCATGCTCCCCGGCCTGAGGGTCGTTTACATGTCGGGGTACGTTCAGGATTCGCTGGTGCACCGCGACGTGGTCGCTTCCGGCGCACCGTTCCTGCAGAAGCCCTTCACGCAAGACGCCCTGGCCCGCCTGGTACGCACGGTTCTCGACAACGTCAGCGCCCGCGCCCGCGGCGCGTAGCGGCCGTTACTAGCGCATGCCGACGGATTCGCCGGCCTTCGCCTCCGGCCGGCGGAAGGAACCCACCCACATCACGCCATACGTTGCCACGAGCACCAGCAACGGTTCCATGGGAAAGCGGTAGCGTTGGGTGACGAAGAAGAAGTAGTACGGGATCGGGTAGATGAGCAGCAGCGCCAGCACCAACCCGATCGGTTTGCGCTGGCGCCGGGCGGCTATGCACCCAATCACGAAAAACGGCAGCGGAGCGAGGAACATCCATCGCTTCAAAGTGGACAACCGGAACGCCAATTTATAGTGGCCGGCCCAATCGTCGCCGGCGCCCAGCCACCACGTGCGGATCCGCATCAGCGTGAGGGCGGCAAACTTGCCGGGGTTCTCGCGAATGAACTCCATGGCAAGCCCGCGGCAGTAACGGTCGTACCCGATTTCGCCCAGTCGATAAAACAGCCGGCCCTCTTCGTTCGAGTTGCTGGGATAGATCGCCAGGTTGGCAGTCCCCGTTTTCATCCTCCAAGCACCCTCGTTATTGCCCAACCGCAGGTTGAGCCCCGCGGTGGTGCGGGGTGCGGCCACACCGAACACCACGGCGTTGCGCACGATCCAGGGAAGATAGAGCAGCAGACAGGATGCCGTGAGAATCGCCACCTCCTTCAGACCTCTCGACCCTGACTGCCGAGCCCGCCGCCAAATCACAAGAGCGATCACGGCGAAAAAGAGCACGGGCGCGGGATTGACCAAGGCAATGAGCCCCATCAAGAGACCCAAGCCTGCAACCTGCGTCGTCGTGGGATGCAGGGGCAACGCGTAGAGACAATTCAATAGCGCAACCAGCGCCAGTGCCAACAGGCTGGCATCCCAAATGGTGGTCGTGGCGTGCCAGATGGAGGGCGGATAGAATGCGAATACGGCGGCAGCGGCCAGGCCGGCGCCGGCGCCGAAGATCCTCTTGCCCAGGTGATACAGTCCGAGGCACGTAAGCGCCGAGCACAGAGAATTGAAGAGGTAAACAGCCACGGCCGAGGACGCTGTGTAGACCCCAAATACCTTGAAGATTCCCGCCAGCAGCAGCGGATAGCCGGGAGAAAGAAAACCGGTGGGGCCGCTTGGTTCCGGCATCGGGGAACTAAATCCTTGTCCCAGTGCCAACGATCGCGCGATGCGTCCCGTCTCAAAGCCGAAGCTCCAGTGATCGGCTTCGGGCGAAATATCGTACGAGCGGAAATAGACCATCACCGCGACGCGCACGGCGAACGACAGCAGGAGAATGGCAGCCAGCGCCACGACGGTGTATTTTCGGTTGATGTTGGTTCCAGGCTTTCTGACCGGTCGTAACATTACGAGTCCTGCATCGAGCGGCTATCACCCAAATTGCAGTCCGAAGATCTGAGCTTGATCCAGACGGAAGCGCAGAATGATGGCGGTGCCCTCGGGGTGGCCCAGGTCGTCTTGCCCATTCCAGGTGACCGGGGTCCAGAACTGGTCGCCGAAGATGCGCGTGGCCTCATTAAAGCTTCGGCCCGCGAGCGGCTTCCCTTGGATGTCGGCCACTTCGACGAACAGGCTTCCAGCGCGTTTTGTGAGTGCATTGATGCGCAGCTTGCGGCCGGGCGGAACCAAACCAATGGTGGCGAACTCGCCGCGTTCGGAGGCTTCCAGAGCTACCAGACGGCCCTTGGGCCACACGGCGTAACCGGGTGCGAACTTCCACAAGCGGCGCGGATACTTGTGCGGCACGTTATATGCCGAGTAGGGCAGCACCCAACGGCCGTCGCCGAGTTCGGTAAGCTGCGGATGCGCGAAGACGCAGCCGCCGTCGAAGGCGCCGAAGGGGCCGGTCGCAAACACCGGAGAACCGGGCAGGAAATGCCACATTCGCCCATCGTGGCTGGAGGCCAGGGCGACGCTGGTCGAATCGTTCGCTGTGTGCCAGATGGTGGGAAACAACAAGTGATGGTCCGGCGCGCCTGGGATGGTGGTTTTGCCGTTGGTGTAAAGAGTGTCGGTGGGGAGAAGTTCCGGTCCCGGTTCGAGAATCGTGTCGTGGAGCGGGAACTCGCGATAGTTCGACGTCTCCGAGCGGCCGATGGAGCGGCGCCCGGTGTTCCACGTCTTCCCGCGCGGAGGATCGACCTTGGTTGAGCGCATGCCCGCCGACCATGTGCGCGTGTAAGCCACGTACTTACCGAGGCGTTCGTCGTAATAAGCCGTAAGATTCGTGTCCGTAACTTCGATGACCAGCGGTTCGCGGATCTGCTTCCAGTGCAGACCATCCGCCGAGACCGCGCCGGTCATGCCGACGGCGGAACCGTCCGCGCGGCGCGCCGACTTGGGATCCCACACGCCCGGCCGCCGCCGTACATACTCGTCCACCACGTCCTGCGGAAAAGTCATCTCGGCGATGAGCTTGTAGCGCTCGGCGGAGGGCGCCGACGGGTCCATGAAAACGCTGCCGCCATCGGTGCCGAAGATGTTGACGATGTTATTGGCGCGGCTGCCTTTCCACTCGACTATGCCGAGATCCGGGCGGCGCCACGCCAACCCATCGTCGGATTCGTAATAGACGAAGTGCTTCTGTCCGGGAGGATCGCCGGAAGTGGTGAACGGTGCGCCCCAACCGCGGAACTTGCCGCCGTCCTTGAGCAGCGTGGTAATAGCGACGCCGGCGCCTTCTTCCCAGCTCCGCCCGGCTTCCAGCAGCGGGCCCATGCGCTCGGCCCGCTGCGCCACAAGACGGATGCCGCGCGGCTGATCCTGTGACGCGAAGTATGCCGCGTCCGGCGCGACCGGCGAAGTGAGGCCGACGCCTTTGCCCGACGCATCGCGCCAGGCGAACGATCCGGTGCGGATGTAATGCCAGTTGAGGAACACCAGGCGGTGGCCGGAGAGTTCGTACGGCTCGCCGTATTCGATTGCCGTGGCGGCCGCTGGCGCCGGTTGTGTTGCGCTCGCCGCCGTGGCGGACGCCGCCGAAGCGAGGAAACCTCTTCTGTTCATGCGCGGCATAAAGGCAGGCTCCTTTGCTGTCAGGCGCGGCTAACGGCAAATGCCGCGCTTGCTCGAACGGATGAATCGTACCAGGTGCAGCGTGTGTTCGGTCGGAATCTCCTGCTCGATGCGGGCGAGCGCGACTTCGAGCTTCAATCCGGAGCGATAGAGCAGACGGTAGGCGGTTGCGATCGCCGCGATATCGGGTGCGCCGAAGCCCGCGCGTTTGAGCCCCACGGTGTTGACGCCGTTCGGCTCGACATACAGACCGGCGTAGAGGAAGAATGGCGGCACGTCCTTATTCACACGCACGCTGCCGCCGACCATCGCCAGCCGCCCGATCTTCGAAAACTGATGAATGCCCACGCCGCCGGAGACGAACGCCTGGTCCTCGATTTCGACGTAACCCGCCACCAGCGTGCAACTGGCGATCACGACCTGGTTGCCAATTTTCGCGTTGTGAGCGATGTGGCCCGAACTCATAATGTAGTTGTCGTCGCCGATTTCAGTGGTCGACTCGGGCTTCGTGCCGCGCGAGACGGTCCAGTGCTCCCGGATCGTGTTGCGATGGCCGATGCGCAAGAAGCTGCGCTCGCCGGTGAAGGCTTTGTCGAAGGGATCCGTGCCCAGCGCCGCGCCGGCCGAAATCTGGTTGTGATCGCCAATGGTGGTCCAGCGCTTGACGTACACGTACGGTTCGATGCGGCAAAAGGCGCCGATCGAATACGTCGGATTCGACGACGGCGTAGTCCCCGATCACGGTTTGCGCTCCGATGCTCGCCTCCGGATGGATGCGGGCTGTCGGCGCGACGACGGCCGAAGGATCAACGGGCATAACCTTGTATCATACAAGCATCGGAAGGAGGTCCTTGTGCGAACCCGTGAACTTGCCGAGTGGCTGGGCGCGACTTTTGAAGGGGACGGCGAGAAGGAGTTGACCGGCGTGGCGCCGGTCGAGACTGCGGGCGCGGCGGATCTATCGTTCGTCGGCTCGCGCCAGGGCCTCCGGCAAGCCGAAGCCAGCGCCGCCGGGTGCCTGATCGTTCCCGCGGATTACCAGAACGCCGCCGGGCGCACCGTCATCCGGGCGCTGGAACCGCGAACGTCCTTCGCACGCGCGGTGGCCCTGCTGTGCCCGGTGCCCCCGCCGCCGCCCGGAGTTCATCCCACGGCCGTGGTGGCGCCGGACGTCGAAATCGGCGAAGGCGTGAGCGTGGCGCCGCGCGCGAGCATCGGCGAGGGCACGCGCGTGGGCGCGGGGTGCGTGATTGGTGCGCGGGTTGCTCCATCGGCCGTCGCGTTAGTGCTGGGCGCGGGGTGCATCCTGCACGCGGACGTCACGCTCTACGACGACGTCGATATCGGCAACCGCGTCATCCTGCACTCCGGCTGCGTCATCGGCGCCGACGGCTTCGGTTTCGTGATGGTGAAGGACCACTACGAAAAGTTTCCCCAGGTGGGACGCGTTTCCATCGGGGACGATGTCGAAATCGGCGCCAATTCGTGCGTGGATCGCGCCGCGCTCGGCGTCACCTGGATCGGCGAAGGCACCAAGCTCGACAACATGATTCAAGTGGGGCACAATTGCCGCATCGGTAAGCACGTGGTGGTGGCGTCGCAGACGGGCTTTTCGGGCGGCGTCGTGATCGAAGACTACGCGGTGGTGGGCGGGCAGGTGGGCGTGGGCGACAAAGCGCGCATCGAGTCGCGCGCCGTCATCGGCTCCGGGGCGGGCATTCTCAGCTCGAAGGTGGTGCGCGCGGGCCAGGTGATGTGGGGCACGCCTGCGCGGCCGCTCCGCGAACATCTCGAGCAGCTCGCCAACCTGGCTCGCGTGCCCGAAATGCGCAAAGTGTTGCGCGAGCTCAAGGCGCGAGTGGAAAAACTGGAGAAGGGCTAGCCGTGCTCCTGGTGGTGGGTGGACAGCACCGCAAAGTGGGAAAAACCAGCGTCGTGGCCGGGCTTATCCGCGCCACCTCGGAGCTGTGTTGGACGGCGGTCAAGATCGCCGGCCATCGGCATTTCGACGAACCAAGCCGGGGCGACACCGCCCGGTTCCTCGAAGCCGGCGCGGCGCGTGCTCTGCTTCTGGGCCCCTCCGTCGCCGGCATGACATCGCTTCTCGCGCTCGGAGAAAACGTCATTTGCGAATCCAACCGCGTGGGCGGAAACGTTCGGCCGGATTGCCGTCTGCTGGTAATTGATCCGTCGCGTGAGGAATGGAAAGAGTCGGCGCGCAGCCTGGCCGCAAGCTCGGATGCGTGGGTTGTCACAGGTGCGGGAGAACCGCCGGCCTGGCTGGGTTCACGGCCGCTGTTTCGCGTCGCGCCACCGGAATGGATCAACGCCGCCCTGGTCGGATTTGTGCGCGAGCGCCTGTCGCGCCCGGCTTCGGCTACCGAAACGTGATGCGCAATTGCAAGTCGCCGCGCGGAGTGAAGGAGGCGTCCAGCGTCGCTCCATGAGCTTCCGCGATGCGCCGCACGCTGGCTAGCGCCAGTCCCGAACCGCCCGGCGAATGCGGGCTGAACGGCGCGAACAGCGCCGCCAGGCTCTCGGCATCGTAACCCGGAGCCGGCGCCGTCATTTCAAGGCACGCTTGCGCGTCCACCGCCCACGTCCGGATGGTGATGATTCCACCGCGCGCCACCTGCTGATAGAACGTAAACAAATTGCACAACAAATGTTGGGCTTGCGAGGGGTCCAGCAGGACCGGAGGCAAATGCTCCACCGGCTCGTACTGCATGGGGGGAGTGTCCTCGCCCGACCAGGCAGTCAGGGTTTCGGAGATGATTTCGGAAAGGTCCAGCAGCTCCGGGCGCGGCGGCGCGGCCTGGAGGTAATGGATGGCGTCCGCGAGTATCCAGTTGCACTGGTGTACCATTTGCTGGAGTTTGCCGGCCTGCGCGCGGGCTCGCGATTCCGCGTGCGGCAGAGCGATCTCGAGGTAGTAGGCGATGCTCTCGATGGTGCTGAGCGGTTGCCTCAACTCGTGCGCGACATGGCGCACCACGTCGACGGTGTCGTAAGGTACGCCATCGCGCTTGATCATGGTGGCGGCAGTTGCTGCGGGATCTGGCATGGGAGTAACGACAGCTACAGATTATAGCGCCCGCGAAGGCGGTTTGCCGGGCTGGAAGAAACCGGAAGAAACCGGGACAGTCAGCAATTTCACCTTTTTCGCCAAGTCTTATCTGAAATTGGTGTTCCAGGAACTTCCGAATTCACTTGGAGCGAAAAACGCCCAAACCGCTCTACTGCGTAACGGAAGGGAGCCGGCAGCGACCCTCACTCCCCGGATTGTCGGCTCTTCTCGCAAACGGAAGCTCCGTAGTGCGGCGCAAACGCGGGTAGCGTCACACTCCTGCCCATTCGATTCCGGGCTACAGGGCTGGCGCCGATTTCCGCCGCGAGACAGGACAGTATGGCATCCTGTTCGGAGGATCGGGCCGCTGGACAAACGAATTCGCCCGAGGTTCTTCACCGCGCGATCACGGGCAAGACGGCCGAACGCCGTATGATAACTGGAATGAAGAAGGTCGCTCTATCGTGGAGTAGTGGCAAGGACAGTGCGTGGGCACTGCATATTCTGAGGCAGACGCACGGAATAGACGTAGCCGCTCTAATTACAACCTTCAACTGTGCCGCCGACCGGGTTGCCATGCACGCCGTGCGGCGGCGGCTCGTCGAAGCGCAGGCACAGCGGGTGGGACTGCCGCTCTGGGCGGTCGAACTTCCATGGCCGTGCTCGAACGCCGAGTACGAAGATCGCATGCGCGATGTCTGCGGTCGCGCGGTGGCTGAGGGCATCACGGCAATGGCCTTTGGCGATCTCTTTCTTCGCGACGTCCGCGAATACCGCGAGGGCCGGCTGCAAGGCACTGGGCTGGAGCCGCTGTTTCCACTTTGGGATGTCCCCACCGCTGAGCTTGCGGCCGACATGGTTCGCTCCGGGGTTAGAGCGAAGGTAACGTGTGTCGATCCCAGGAAACTGGACCGCGGTTTTGCCGGGCGCGATTTTGACACGGCCTTCCTCGCCGATTTACCTCGATCTGTCGACCCGTGTGGTGAGAATGGCGAATTTCACACCTTCGTCTTCGATGCACCCGTGTTTTCGGCCGCGGTTCACGTTCAAAGTGGCGAAATCGTAGAGCGCGATGGTTTCGTGTTTGCCGACGTATTCTGATGCGGGTCCGATAGCGACCGGACGTCACGCCGTGCCAGGATCGACAGGAACGGGCGACCGCTTCACACCCCAGCAGCGCATCTTCCTGGGCTGGGCGCAGGTCTGGTGCCAGAACCGCACCGACCAAGCCGCGCGCATGCGCGCCTGCTCGACCCGCACTCACCGGGTCAACGGAGAGTGAACGGCGTGGTGGTGAACATGCCCGAGTTCCGCTCCGCCTTCGGCTGCCAAGTGAACCAGCCCATGGTCCGCGAAAACGCCTGCCGGGTTTAGTAGGAGGGTGGGAGCGACAGCTCAATAACGACGAGTTCCACCTCGCGGGCAGCTTACGGGGTGGGTTCCGGCAGACCGCATCCATTACCAGAGGATTGGTAGGCCACTCGGGTCCTCCCGTCGAAGTGTATTCGGCGATGCGGCGGCAGCAGTCCCGAATGTGCATCACGTAAACGATCGGGTCTTTGGCGGGCATGGGCGTTAGAGATTCACGGCTTCGGCAAGCACACGGTCTCGGATGTAGGGATGGATGCAGCCGGATTCGACAAGATCCACTTCAACGCCCAGCAGTGCATGAAGGTCCGACAGTAGACCGCCCAGGTCGAGCAATCCGCGCCCCTGGTCCAGATCCACCAGAAAATCGACGTCACTCTCGGACCGGCTCTCGCCAGTCGCCACCGAACCAAAGACGCGGACATTGTGGCAGCCGTGGGCTTCGGCCAGCCGCAGGATCTCGGCCTTCTTCTCCCTCCGCAATGTGTCGAGCGTAATCATGGCTCGCTATTATTTTCCATCAACCGCCGTTCCGATGCCAGCGGCGGCGGGTCTACTTGCCGTAAATCGCCTGGCCCACGCGACGCATCCAGGCCATTTCGTCCGCATCGAGCGGGCCTTTGCGGAACGCTTCCAGCGCTTGGTCCATGTGCGCGGCCGTGGAGGGGCCGCACAGCATGACGTCCACCGCCGGGTTCGACAACACGAAGCGATAGCAGTCGCCCGCCGTTGGCACGCGCTCGCCTTTGGGAATGCGCCGATGGCCGAGCAACCGCTTCCAATCGGTCGCCGTGAAGCTGACGATGCCGGGCCGGTTGGCGGCGGCCAGGTGCGGGAACACGTCGCGCTCGGCGCCGGTGTGCACGGCGTTGTAGCGCACGTGGAACAGATCGAAATCGGGATCGGCCGCCGTGCGTGGGATGAGCGGCCGGTTGTGCGTCGAAAAGGCCAGGTGGCGCACCAGGCCGCGCTCCTTCAGCTTGCGGCAGGCGTCCACTATGCGCGGAGGCGGCATCTTGTTCCACAGGCCCAGCAGCAGCACATCGGCATGGTCGTACCCCAAGGCGCGCAAGCCGCGTTCGACGCTCCAGGGAATCAGCCCGGCCAGCCGCGAGTACGACTGCAGCACCACGACGAAATCGTCGCGGCGCGCTCGCTGGTTACGCAGCGCCTGGGCAAACGCGTCCTTGCGCATGCTGCCCCAGTAGAGATAGTTGACGCCCGCATCGATGGCCTTCTCCACCGCCCGAGTGGGCACCCCGTAGCTCGCCGCCAAGCCCAACCGCGCCACCGCGCGTCCCGTCCGCCCAAGTACGGCGTGCTCGAAAGTCCGTTCCGATTCGGTGTTCATATTCCTCTCATTCGTACCTTAACGCCTTGGCCGGGCGTGGATGCCACATGTTATCATATAGGTTACTGGATGATAACATGATTCGCACGCAAGTGAGTCTGGACAAGCGCGAATACGAACTGGCCAAAAGCGAGGCGCTGGTGCTGGGCATTTCGGTCGCAGAATTCGTGCGGCGCGCCGTGCGCCAGAACCTGCCTCCCGATAGTCGAGCTCCCTGGATGCGCTACGCGGGACTGGTCGAAAGCGGGAACCCGCGCTCCAGCAGCACGGTTGACGAGATCGTCTATGGCTCGAAAGACTGAGTGCTACGTCGACACTTCGGCATTCATCGCGTTTCTCGACCGTTCGGATAGCTACCACTCCCTGTTCGCGCATCTGTTCGCTTCGCCGCCGCCGTTGGTCACATCCGCGCTGGTTGTCGCGGAGGGGCACGGGTGGTTTCTCCGCCGCTACGACGCGCGACGCGCCGTCCAGTTTCTCAACTTCCTGAACGAGCTGCCGATGCTGGAAGTGGCCGGCTTCGATGCCGAACAACTGTCAGTGGCCGCCCGCTTGGTAAAGAAGTATGCGGATCAATCGCTGACGCTGGCGGATGCGCACGGCCTGGCGCTCATACGAGTGCGCCGCATCAAGATCTGCTGGTCCACGGACCGGCACCTCGGCCAGGAGGGCGCGGCGCTGGCGATTCACTAACGCGCGCACCTATTCGTACCGTAGCGCGTCGGCCGGGTCCAGACGTGAGGCGCGTATGGCGGGCATCAGGCCGCTGAGCACGCCCACCAGAATGAGTGCGCCGGTGGACAATGCCAGCGTCCCGGCGGAAACCGTCAGGCGGATGTCGCCGATGCCGGATTCGTCCTCGAACAGCGGCCCCAGCATGGGAATGGTGCCGATGGCGGCGGCCAAGGCGTAGGAGAGGGCGATGCCGATCAGTCCGCCCGCCAGGGTGATCAGCAGGGCTTCGCTCAGGAATTGCGCGCGGATGTGACTCCGCCGCGCACCCAACGCGCGTCGCAGGCCGATCTCACGCACGCGCTCGTCCACCGAAACCAGCATGATGTTCATGACGCCCACCCCGCCGATGCCCAGCGTCAGGCAGCCGATGAACAGGAGCAGCACTTGCATGCCGATGGTCAGCCCGTCGATGATGGGCCGGAACTCCTCGCGGCCGTACATCGTGATGGCGCGTTTGTCGGTGGGCGAAAAGCGCTGGCGCTTGGCCACCGCCGCGCGCACCTGCGCCATGGCCTTGGGCTCGAATTGCAGGTTCACGGTGGAGAACAGCATCACGCTGGCATACTGCGTGTCCCACAAATCGCCGGCCGCGGTGAAGGGAATGTACAGGGATTCGTCGTCGCTCCAGAAGTAATTGCTCAACTGGAGTTTGCGGTCCATCGATCCGATGACGGTGAAGCGCAAGCCGCCGATGAGAATGGTCTCGCCCACGGCCGGCCGTCCGCTGAACAAACGCTGGCGCGCCAGAGAACCGAGAAAGACCACGCGGCGGCGCTCCAGCACGTCGTCGGGCGAGATCCAGCGGCCGTCGCTGGGCACCTCGCTGCGCATTTCGCCGTACTCGGCGCACACGCCGCGCACCGGTCGCGACGCCGTGCGCTCGCCGTACTGCACGCTTTGCTGGCGGAACGTCTCCAGGCAGGCGTACTTCACGAGGGTGGCCTCGGCCCGCACGGCTTCCAGGTCTTCGCGCTGAAAGCGTACGCGCTTGCCGGCGCGCTCGCCGCCCACCTGTTCGCTGGTCTGCCCCGGCCAGCAGATCACCACGCTTTTTCCGAACACCTCGAAGCCGCGCACCAGCACGTGACGGAAGCCGCTGCCGTAAGCCACCAGCATGGTCACGGTGATGATGCCCCACACGATGCCGGTCATGGTGAGGAGACTTCGCGCGGGGTTGCGCCGCAGCGCGATCCAGGCCTGGAGTAGGATTTCGCGGAACACGCCCCGGCTATCCTCCCGCCTCGTATCGCAGCGCTTCGATGGGGTCCACCCGCGCGGCCCGGTTGGCCGGATAGAGCGCGCTGAGCACCGCTACGAGACCTAGCAAACCAAACGAGAGCAGGGCGCTTTGCCAGGTGGCCAGCATGCCGGCAAAATGTGGCGGCATGGGGATCAGGTTCACCAAGGCGCAGATGCCAAAGGCGAAGCCCAGCCCCACGCCACCGCTCAGGAGAACCACGATCAAAGTCTCCACGAAGAATTGCCGCAAGATCGATCCGGCGGTGGCGCCCACGGCCTTGCGTACGCCGATTTCGAGCGTGCGTTCCCGCACCGCCACCAGCATCACGTTCATCACGCCGATGCCGCCCAGAAAGAGCGTCACCACGCCCACCGCGCCCAGGAAGTACTTCATCCCGTCGGTCATGCGCCGGAAGGCTTTGGATTCCTCCACCGTGTCCCAAACGAAGGCCGCGTCCTTGTCGCGCGGATCGAAATCGTGCACGCGAGCGAGCGCCCGGCGCACTTGCCACTTGCAGGTTTCGTGCTCCTCGAGCGAGCGCGGCGTCACCAGGAACTGATCGATGGCGTGAGGAATGGTGGGCGGCGGTTCCGGGAAATCGCGCGCGATGGCTTCAAACGGCACGAAGACTTTGGTGACGTCGCGGCCGTCGTAGCTGGAGTCCTGATCCTTGGCCCGCATCACGCCGATGATCGCGTACGGGTATCCACCGATGGAGAGCGTTTCACCCACTGCCGGCCGCGCGCCGTACAACTGCTTCTTCGTGTCGCTGCCCAGGAAGGCCACGCGGCGGCCCGCGGCGCAATCTTCCCAGTTGTAGAAACGGCCTTCGGCCACCGGGATGCTTCGGATGTCGGCGAACGGAGGATGCGAGCCGGTGATCAGCATCATGCCGCTGTTGTAGGCGCTGCGGATGGGGATGCCGCCGCGCCCGAGTTCCGGCAAAACGTATTGGCAGGCGGTGGCTTCCCGCGCCACGAATACGTGATCGGTGTCCATCCAGCGCAATTGACGTCCAGCGCGCTGGCCGCCGGCCTGCATGCTGGTCCGGCCGCTGAAGACGATCATCACGTTCTTCGAGAATTGTTCGGACTGCTTCTCCTGCCCCACCCGCAAGCCTTCGCCCGCCGCCACCATCAGCGTGATGCTGACGATGCCCCAGGCGATGCCGAACATGGTCAGCAGCGTGCGAACCTTGTTCGCCCACAGGGCGCGGAGCGTACCGGTGAACAGATCCCGCACGTTCATGGCATCACCACTCGGTTTCCGGGCGGCTACTGCAGGATGACCTGCTGGCCTTCCTTCAGTCCCGCCATCAG
Organism: Terriglobales bacterium; assembly: GCA_963745655.1. GTDB lineage: Bacteria > Acidobacteriota > Terriglobia > Bryobacterales > Bryobacteraceae > JAJFUV01. Next base: position 287,704 of record CAVUYK010000015.1, read on the forward strand.
CTCCGTTTTCACGCCATTCGAAATTCCGATCTGCACCGCGACCTTGCTGCGTCCGGTTTTGGTCTCCGGCGCGGGGATTTCAACGGACGGTTTGCGGTCCTTGTCGTAGAGAATGGCGGACTCGGCCACCAGCAGCACCTTGTGCTTTTCTTCCAGGATGATCTCCGCGTTGGCGCTCATGTTGGCCTTGAGTTGGCCGCCGGGATTGCGAATCGACACGCGCACTTCGAAGGTGGTGACGTTGTCCTTCTCGACGCCCAGCGGCGAGATCTTGGTGACCTGCCCTTCGAACTTACGGTCCTTGAAGCTCTCCACCACGATGCGCGCGCGCTGGCCCATGTAAACGCGGCCGATGTCGGCCTGGTCCACCTTGCCGAGAACGTAGACATCGCCCACATCGCCCAGCGTCATGATCAGCGTGGCCTGCGAGCCGAGCACCAGGATGGAGCTCACCGCGTCGCCTACTTCCACCGGGCGCGACAGCACCAGGCCGTCCATGGGACTCACGATGGTCGAATTGCGCAGGTCTTCGTCGGCGCGTTCCAAACCGGCGCGGGCTTGCGCGACTTGCGCTTTCGCCCGCGCCATGTCCGCTCGAGCGACGGCCAGGTTGCGCAGCGCGGTCATCTGCTTGTTCAACGCAAGCTGGTAGGCTTTGTCGGCGTCTTCCAGCAGGGCCTTCGCGATCAGGCCGTCCTGGTGCAGCTTCCGAGCGCGCTCCATGGCGATCTTCAGGAACGGCAGGTCCGGTCCTTCGGCCTCCACCTTGTTGCGCTCGAAGGTGGCCTGGCTGGATTCTTCCGAGGCCTGCGCCGCCAGCAGCACCGCCTGGGCCTCTCGCAGGCGCGCCTGCAGTTCTTCCTTGTCGAGTTCCGCCAGCACCTGTCCTTGATGGACGAACTCGCCGTAGTCCACCAGCAGCTTCTTGATGATGCCGCTGGCCTTGGATTTGACGTCCACCTTCGATCGCGGCTGAATCTTACCGGTGGCCACCACGCTGCGTGCGATGTCACCGCGCTCGACTTTCGCAAGCTTCGATGGGTCGATCTGATGATTGGGTTTAAATGCCGCCTTGACACCGAAGAAAGCACCGCCAAGCGCGATCAGCACCACCGTTATCCATATCCAGCGCCGCCGCCGCCCGTTCTTACCGTTTTTCCCGTTACCAGCCATGATGCGCGTCTCCAATAACTCAACTACGCAGAGCGGTAGGCCGCAGTTCCCGCTACTTAAGGCTTAAATGCGGCTGGGCGAGGCCGATTTGTGCCCGGCCACCGCCCATGCTAGGATGAAAACGTCGACGCTGTGCACGCGGGGACGTAGTTCAGTTTGGTTAGAACGCCGGCCTGTCACGTCGGAGGTCGCGGGTTCGAACCCCGTCGTCCCCGCCATTCCTCACGGTTTCCCAGAATCACCCAACTACGGCGTCATGGTGAAACCCTGCTCGCGGAAGTGTGCGTCGAAGCAGAACGCGGTGCGCACTCCGGCGTGCCGCATCGCCTGAAAACTTACGCAGTCGACCAGGCTCAACTTCTTGCGCGCCGCCGCCAGCACGGCTTCCATTCCGGCGCGGTGCCTTTCCTCTGTCACCCAATCCACTTGCAGCAGGGGCACAACGTCTTCGTGGAAGCTCCGCACGGCGGCCACGCCAAGGCGGTGTTGCAGCAACGCGGCTGTCTCCACCAGCACGTAGTTGGTGGTGAATAGTGTCGCCGACTTCACGGAGCAGCGCGATCCAGATCTCTTTCGCGACCGCATGGTTGGCGTCGTTGTGATCGAAGACTGCGTAGAAAGCAGAGGTGTCGACAAAAACCGTCATCGCTTGAACGCCTCGGCTAGATGACGGTCGTGGTCGGCACTGACATCGGTCATGCCCGACGCGAACATTCCCGCGACCCGAATCGCCCGTTCCGTCCGATCTTCCGCCGTCGAGACGCGTCTACCAGCGAGGTATTGATCGATTCCGTTTCGGATCAGCTCGGCAGTAGACTTGCCCGTGTTCGCCGACAGCCGTCGAAGGGCCTGCAACTGGTCTTCAGTCAACTGAACCTGGGTGCGAATCATCATAAGACAGTATACCATCATGCTCGCACTTCTGTCATCATGATGTCATTAATCGTATTCCCCAATTGGCGACCGCCGCGGCCGCCAACAGCAAGAACGTCCTACTCCGACAGCGCGCTCCAACCTCTTCGCGACAAGTCCCAATAGATGATCGCGCCGGCCGCGAAACCGGCGGCGAGCATTCCAGCCCCCAGCGCCGTGCTGCCCAGGATGATCTTGCCCACGCCGAACAGCGCGCAGTAAATGAAGACGCATCCGCAGAGCCAGTCCAGCAGGTTCCACATGCCGTCGCCGTCGGCCTTCACGTCCGGCGTCAGGGCGGCGATGCGACGCCATCCGGCGCGTGAGGGCCTCGTGCGGCGATAGAAAGCCATCAGGACGTCATCCGACTCCGGCTTGGTGAGGAACGTTGCCAGCAGCCACACCACGGTCGTGATGCCCACCGTGATAAGCATGATCCAGGCGAACTCGACGGGCTTGTCGCTGTTCAGCCCGAAGGCCGTCTGCAGGCTCACCGACACGAGGAAGGCGCTGATCATGGCCGACACTTCGCTCCAGGCGTTAATGCGCCACCAGAACCAGCGCAACAGCAGCACGCCGCCGGTGCCCGCGCCGGTGACGATCAGAAGTTTCCACGCCCCGGTGATCGAATCCATGTGGAAGGTGACCACGGCGGAAATGACGGTGAGCAGCACGGTGGCCCATTGCGAGACGGCCACGTAGTGCTTGTCGCTGGCGTTCTTCTTGAGGAACCGCCGGTAAAAATCGTTCACCAGGTAGCTGGCGCCCCAGTTGAGTTGCGTGGCGATGGTAGACATGTACGCCGCGGCGAAGGCCGCTACCATCAGGCCGCGTAGCGATGGCGGCAAGTGGTGGATCATCACGAGAATATAACCGGTCTCGGGGTCCGCCAGTCCCGGGTACAGCACCAACGAAACCAGACCCACCAGAATCCACGGCCACGGCCGCACGGCGTAGTGCATCACGTTGAAGAAGAGCGTGGCCAGCAACGAGTGCTTCTCGTCCTTGGCGCAGAACATGCGTTGCGCCACGAAGCCGCCGCCGCCCGGTTCCGCCCCCGGATACCAGGTCGCCCACCAGTTCACCGATATATAAACCAGGAACGTGATCATGGGCATCCAGGCCGAATCGAGATCCGGCACGAAGCTCAGCACGGAGCCGTGCCCGCCGCCCGAGACGCCGCGCAACTGGTCCACCGCGGCCAGCTTCAGCTTCAAGGCGTCCATGCCGCCTACCGCGTGCACGGCGGCCACTGCCAGCACAATCACCATAGTCATCTTGATGACGAACTGAAACAGGTCCGTCACCAGCACGCCCCACAGCCCGCTGAGCGTCGAGATGAACGAGGTCAGCGCGATCAACCCCAGCACTATGCCCAGCGCCGTGAGTTTATTCACGCCCAAAATGAGCGACAGAATTTTCACCATCGCCAGGTTCACCCAGCCGAGCACGATGCAGTTGATGGGGATGCCGAAGTAAATGGCGCGGAACCCACGCAGGAAGGCCGCCGGACGCCCGCTATAACGGATCTCGGAGAATTCGATGTCCGTCATGACGCCTGAGCGGCGCCACAACCGCGCGTAGAAGAACACGGTGAGCATGCCGCTGGCCACGAAGTTCCACCACAGCCAGTTGCCCGCGATGCCGCCACGCGCCACCATGCCCGTCACCGCCAGCGGCGTGTCGGCGGCGAAGGTGGTCGCCACCATGGATGTGCCGGCCAGCCACCACGGAACGTTGCGGCCGCTCAAGAAAAACTCGTTCACGCTCGAACCGGCGCGGGCTTTGTAGTAGAACCCGATGCCGATGTTGAGCGCGAAATAGAGAGCTACAATGGTCCAGTCGACGAGTGTAAGTTGCAAGACGAACCGTCCAGCGGAAAGGCTCATTATACTGAAGCGTCTCATCGCCTGCTCGTTCCTGGCCGCCGTTTTGGGCGCCACTGCCACGCAGGCCGATGCGCCTTCGGCGGTGGCCGATCGCGCGCACCGCGCCATGCAGGACGGCCGCTTCACCGAAGCCGCCGGACTCTACGAAAACCTGCTGAAGGCCGACGCTTCGAACGTGGGTCTGGTAATGAACCTGGGCCTGGCGTTCGAAGGCGCCGGAAAGCCCCGCGAGGCCATCGCGCAGTTCCAGCGCGTGCGCCAGCTGGACCCCGATTTTCTGCCCGCTTTCCTGGCCACCGGCGCCTGCTGGCGCAAATTGGGTGATCCGGCGAAAGCGCTGGACGCCTTCGAGCAGGCGCTCGCAATCGAACCGCGCAGCCGAACGCGTGCACCTGGAACTGGCCGACACGCACTACGCCATGGGGCACTTCGAACGCGCCGTTGAATTCTACGAGAAGTTCACCAGCGTCGACACCCACGAGCCACGCGCCTGGAAGCAGCTCGGGTTGAGTTATGTGCGCCTGGGCCGCGCACGGGCCGCCGAATTGCGCAAAAGTGCGCCGTCGTCCAAGTTCTGGCTCGACCTGATTTCCGATTCGGATCTCTACCGCGATCCGGCTTCCAAACCGGATGCCGCGAAGAAACCGCCCGCGCCCGAGCCGGAGCCCGATTGCTCGAAACCTGCCAACCAGTGCGCGTGCGAGTTTCTGGCCGGGCATTACCGGCAGCTCATCGCCGCGGTCTCCAGCGCCAAAACGCCCGAATCGCTCTACTGGCAGGCGCGCGCCTACGAAGAGCTGGCTTTCCGTTCGTTCTCGCAGTTGAGCGATATACTTCCGCCGGAGGAAATTCGCGCGCTGCTCGGCGAAGCCGGCGTGGCCGCGCCGCGGTGACTCGCATCCGGATGGCTGCCTGGCGAGTCTAAGAAGTATGGTTTCCGTACGACCTTCCGCCGAACGTGGGGCTTCCCAACTGGACTGGCTCGACAGCCGTCACACGTTTTCCTTCGACCGGTACTACGACCCGCGCCACATGGGTTTCCGCTCCCTGCGCGTCATCAACGAGGATCATGTGGCGCCAGGAAAAGGCTTTCCCACACATCCGCACCGCGACATGGAGATCGTCACCTACGTGCTCGAGGGAACCCTCCAGCACAAGGACAGCATGGGCCACGGGTCCATCATTCGTCCCGGTGAAGTGCAGCGCATGAGCGCGGGAACCGGTATTACTCACAGCGAGTACAACCCTTCCGGCGACGAAGCTGTGCATTTCCTGCAGATCTGGATTCTCCCGGAACAGAGGGGGATTGAGCCCAGCTATGAACAGCGTGACTATGCCGAACGGCTGGCCGTCGGGGAACTGTTGCGCGTGGCTTCCGGCCACGGCGCCGCCGGTGCAGTGGTGATTCATCAGGATGCCGAGTTGCTGGCGGCGCGAATGCAGAAGGGCGCCCGCGCCGGGCACGCCCTGGCGCCCCAGCGGCACGCCTGGATACAGGCGGCTCGCGGATCCTTCGAAATGAACGGAATCAAACTTGAGGCGGGCGATGGAGCGGGCATCTCCGAGGAACGCACGGTTGAAATTTTCGCGCGGACCGATTGCGAAGTGCTGCTCTTCGATTTGGCCTGAGGGCGATCGCGCTACGGGAACACGGGCTTCACGGGAGAGCCATCGCTGAGCGCGTGCTCGCTGGGTAGCGCGACTGCGTCGCCGTCTTGGAGCCCTTCCTTTACTTCCGTACGCGTCACGCTGGACGCTCCCAACACGATGGGCCGCCACGCGACGCGTTCGCCGCGCAGGACCAGCACTCCCACCTGCGAGCCTTCGCGCCGCAGCGCTTCCTTCGGGATGCTGATGGCGTTCTCCACCACGCGCGAGCGAATCTCGGCGTTGATGTTGGTGCCCGGCAGCAGTTCGAGGCCTGGGTTCTCGATTACGCAGACCACTTCGCCCACTTGTCTGGTGCCCACGGCGACGATCTCCGTGGGGAGCTTTTCGACCGTGCCCTGCCAGCGCTTGTCCGGCAACGCATCCCAACCGATGGAGACCGGCATGCCTTTGGCGACGCGGCCCAGCTCCGGCTCGTCCACATAGACCGACACGCGGACCTTCTCCAGGCGGCCCACATTGGCCACGGGGTCGCCGGGATTCAGATACGCGCCGCGTTGCGCCGTGAGTTGAAAGACCACACCGGCGATGGGCGCGCGCACCACGGAGAGTTCCACCTTGCGACGCGCCAGCCGCGCGGCCGCTTGGGCTTCCTTGAGCCGGGCCTGGGCGGCGCGGCGGTCTTCGGCCGGAACCAGGGCCGCGCGCTTGGCGTCCAGCGCTTTGGTCTGCGCCTCGGCGCGCCGCACCTGCTCTTCGGCGTCCTTTACTTCCTGGCCCGTGGCGGCGTTCTTGGCGGCGAGCCGGCGCAGGGAATCGCGATTCGCGCGCGCGCTGGCCAGGTCCAGTCGGGCGCGCGCGCGCGCGCCGTCGATATCCGCGAGCTCGCCGGCGCGGCCTCCGCGGCTCATGGTATCCAGTTCCGCCTGGGCCTGCGCGATGCGCGCCGCGGCCGCGGCCAGTTCCGCTCCCGCGTCCTGGGCACTCAACTCCACCAGCGGTGCGCCCCGCGCAACCTTCGCTCCGCGTTCCACCAGGACTTTCTCCACCAAGCCACTACGCTCGGCACGCACGGCCACCCATTCCAGCGGCTCCACCTTGCCGTTGGTCACCAGGTTGCTCACCAGGCGCTCGCGCCGGACTTTCGCGAACGGTACTTCAGGAGGGGCAGACTTCCGGGCGTACGTCATCCATATGGCGGCGATCGCCAGCACCGCGACACTCCCCAGCAGCAGCGCCTTCCGCAAGCCGGTTTCTCCTTTTTCGAGCAGTGGCTCGACTACCCTTATTCTGCCAGAAGCGGCGGCTGCCGCACCGGTTTCCTATCGAAACATTTCTTTTTGCACTTGTTTTGAGCGAGAATGTTCTTGTATGCCGTCTTACCGCTTATGGCGACTGAAGGAGACGCAGCTCCAGCAGTTCCGCTGGGCGCCGCACACCATCGGCGTCACGCACGTCAAGCCCAAGGACTACGAGGAAAGCGACGTCATCGAATCGGACGGAGCCTACGCGCTCTGGGCCAGCCTGAAGGACACCGGCCAGGCCCTGCGCGTCGGCGACGTGCTGGAAACTATGACCGGCGAGCTGCGCATCTACAAATATGTAGGCTTCGAGGAAGCCCGTTGGGTCCTGCCCGAAGTCAAATCCGGCCTCGAAACTCAGCCCCTGGCCCTCGGCACGCCCCAGGAAGCCCCTCCGCCGGCCGGGTAGCGAGGCGCCGGCGTGATCGCTTACGCACTGATGAAACCCTGACCTGGGGTCGCGACGCGGTAAGGATTTGACCCTGTGCCGTGCGACGGATTTCGCAATAGCGCTGGAAGGCGCCTCTGGCAGAGTCGCGCAGCCGGCTTTCCAGATCGTGAAGGTGCTTGACCATGCCCAGTAATTCCCCATAATAGATGAGGAGATCCGAAACCGTGACCAGGACCCTTCTTCTGGCGGCGCTGGCCGCCGTTACCACACTCGGCGCGCTGGCCCAGGATATCGTGGGCGACTGGCAGGGCGCCTTGAAAGTCGGCGAAGGTCGAATTGCACCTGGTGGTGCGCATCGCCAAGGCCGATAACGGCAGCCTCAAAGCCACTATGGACAGCCCGGACCAGGGCGCCAAGGGCATCCCCATCTCGTCCATCTCGCTGAAAGATTCCAGGCTGACCTTCACGTCGGACGCGGTCCACGGCACCTACGAAGGCACGGTCAACGCCGCCGGCACCGCGATCCAAGGCACGTGGACGCAGGGCGCGCCGCTGCCGCTCAACTTGACGCGCGCCGTCAGGCCGTCGGACCTCGACGGCACCTGGCAGGGCACCCTCGAGGCGGGCGGGGTGAAGCTGCGAACCGTGCTTCACCTCACCACGACCAAGGACGGCCTCGCGGGCAGCATGGACAGCCCCGACCAGGGCGCCATGGGGCTGCCGGTGTCGACGGCGAAGCGAGACGGGTCTTCCCTCACCCTGGAACTGAAGGTGGTGGGCGGAAAGTTCCAAGGCACCATCGCCAAAGATCTCTCCGCCATCGAGGGCACGTGGACACAGGGCGGCGGTTCGGTGCCGCTGGTGTTCAAGCGCGGAGAGGAAACCGTGGCGGTCCCGCCACGCCGGCCGCAGAATCCGGTCAAGCCGTACCCCTACCGCGAGGAGGATCTCACTTATGAGAACCGGCAGGCGGGCATCAAACTCGCGGCCACGCTCACCATCCCGCGGGGAAAGGGACCGTTCCGCGCAGTGGCGCTGATCACTGGCTCGGGCCCGCAGGACCGCGACGAAAGCCTCATGGGCCACAAACCGTTCCTGGTGCTGGCCGACTATCTCACACGCAAAGGCATTGCTGTGCTGCGCACGGATGATCGCGGCACGGCCAAATCCGGCGGCGTCTTCGCCACCGCAACCACCGCCGATTTCGCCACCGACACAGAGGCCGCCATCGCCTACCTGAAGACGCGGCCCGAGGTGGATCCGAAAAGAATCGGCCTCATCGGCCACAGCGAAGGCGGCGTGATCGCGCCCATGGTGGCGGCGCGCAACCGCGACGTGGCGTTCATCGTGATGATGGCGGGATCGGCCCTCCCCGGCGACGAGATCATCGTGGCGCAGGTGGCGGCGCTCGCGGAAGCCGCCGGCATGAGCCACGCGGCGGCGGCGGCGGCCAGCGTCAAGCAGCGCAAGATCCTGGACATCGTGGAGCAGGAAAAGGACGAAGCCGTGCGCCGGCAGAAGCTGCGCGCGGAATTGGGAGCGGCGCTGCCGGACGCACAGTTCGAAATCGCATACCGGCAGTTAAACTCGCCGTGGTATCGCGCCTTTCTGACCTACGATCCGGGTCCGGCGCTACGCCAGGTAACCTGCCCCGTGCTGGCCATCAACGGCGAAAAGGATATTCAGGTGCGGGCCGGGCAGAATCTGCCGGTGATCCGCAAGGCGCTCGAAGACGGCGGCAACAAGCACTTCGAGATCGTCGAAATGCCGGGGTTGAATCACCTGTTCCAGAACGCCAAAACCGGAGCCGTGCGGGAGTACGGGCAGATCGAGGAAACCATGTCGCCCGTGGCGCTGGAGAAGATAGCGTCGTGGACTGTGAAACAATAGCGCCACTCCTCCCGCACTTGCCACGGCGCGCTGTTTCGAGTCAGAATAGCGGCCCAGGAGCACACACACCATGCAGTCTGAGACCCGTCGTAGTTTCCTGGCCGCTTCGGCGGCCACGGCCGCTTCCGCCGCCCGCGCGCTGGGCGCGGGCGATCGCATACGCATCGGAGTGATTGGCACCGGCGGGCGAGGGCGCTACCTCATGCGCGCGTTGACGAAGATTGGAGGCGTCGAGTGGGTAGCCGTATGTGACGTCTACGACGTGCGCCGCGCCGAGGCCGCCAAACAGGCCGGCGGCCAGGTGGAGCAGTACCTCGACTACCAGCAACTGCTCGCACGCAAGGATATCGACGCCGTCATCGTGGCGACGCCCGACCACTGGCACGGCCGCATCGCCGTCGACGCGCTCATGGCCGGCAAGGACGTCTACGTGGAGAAACCCATGGTGCACTTTCCGGCCGATGGGCAAGCCATCGTCAAGGCCGTGCGCGCCACTAAGCGGGTTCTGCAGGTGGGCACGCAGGGCCGCCTGCTGCCGCAAAACGTCGAGGCCAAGCGCCTGGTCCAGGAGGGCGCCATGGGTGTTACCGGTCTCGTGCGCACCTGGTACCACACCAACCGGGGCTACTTGATGAAGGCGCCCGCCGGGATGGAACGCAAGCCGGACGGCCTGGATTGGGAGCGCTGGCTGGGCACCGGCCCCAAGATCGCCTGGGATCCGGAAGTGTATTTCAGCCCGTACAAATGGCTGCACTACGACGGCGGTCCCATCATGGGCATCGGCATACACGTGGTGGACGACGCTCACAACCTGCTGAACCTGACCAAGCCCAAGGCCGCCATGACCTCCGGCGGTATTTACGTCTACAAGGACCGCGACACGCCGGACGCCCTCTGTTCCGTACTCGACTACGGTCACCTGACACTCACCTTCGAATCCGAATGCCTGACCTGCCCGGGTGTGCGCGAATCCGGCGGGGTGCACATGCGCGGCACCGGCGGGACGCTTACCGTGCAACGCTACATAACCAGTCTCAACGACGTTGCCTACGAATACGTCCCCAACACCGGCATCAGCAAAACGCCGGCGGCCAAAGGACCTGGGACGGAGCAGAGTCCCGAAAACAACCTGCGCAACTGGCTGGACTGCATACGGACGCGCCAGACGCCGGTTTCGAGCGCCGAAGTGGCCTACTATTCCACCATGGCCTGCTTCATGGCGAATCGTGCCTACAACACGCGGACGCGCGTCGAGTGGGAGCGGGGCTGGGATCTGCCGGCCTAAGCGAAGTCTACTCGAACATTTCCAACTGTCCCGGCTTGGCCGCGGGCTTGGCCTCGCGGCGACGCAGAGGGCTACCCACGACGCCCAGTACCTGTAGGCTGGTGAGCGCTGTGCGCGGGATGAACATGTGCTGGTTGTTTGAGTGCGGGTCGGGCGGGGAGATGGTGAGGCCGGCGCCTTCCACCTGCAGGAGGTTGTTGGGCACGAGCGCCTCGATAGAGTCGCCGTCGAGGAACTGCAGACGAACCCACAGCCCTTCTTTCTTGGGACGCGTGGCGAAGGCCTTGCGCTCGGTGGCGGGGTTGTCGGGCAGGAAGTCGCGGACGAAGCAAACCGCTTTCACTTCCGCATAGGGCACCACGGTCACGGTGCCATGGATGCTGAGCAGTTCCACCCCCCCGGGCCGCAGATAGGCCTGCGGGTTCACAAAACCCGAGAGCGCTTCTCGTTCGAAGCGGCGGATGGTCACTTTCTTACTGGTGGAGCTTGCCAATCTGGCTTCCTCGGTTACACTTTCCTTTCAAACATTTTCGCGAGTATTGTATCATTGGCACGATGCCATCTGTGGGCTCGCTTATAGGCGACGTCCAGCAATTTCTTGATTTTTGCCGGGTTGAGAAGGGCTTGGCCGCCAACTCGATGGAAGCGTATCGCCGCGATCTTGCCTGTTATCAGCGTTTTAGCGGCGCAGATAGGGGTGTGCCGGAAGATGCCGAGCATGTCCGGCACTACATGGACTCTCTTTATAAATCGGGGCTTTCCGGCCGCAGCGTAGCCCGGCATCTTACCACCCTTCGCAATTTCTATCGTTTTTTGCTCCAGGAAGGTCGGGTGGCTGAGGATCCCACCGCATTGCTGGCTTCCCCCAAGCAGTGGAGCAGTCTTCCTAAATACTTAAATTTGAGCGACATAGACAAGCTTGTGGGGGCTCCCGATTCGAATAAGGCTACTGGTACTAGGGATCGGGCGATGCTGGAATTGCTCTACGCCACGGGACTTCGGGTCTCCGAGCTTGTTAAACTGGAAGTCTTTGATTTTTCGCCGGATATCGGCGTATTGCGGGTAACCGGCAAGGGGAACAAGCAGCGGGTTGTGCCCATCGGTAATTCCGCCGTGGAGGCAGTGGAGCACTATAAAGCCAGCGCGCGATCGCGCTTGCTCGGGAAGCGGGCCAGCCGTTTTCTGTTTGTGACGGCCCGCGGCGGGCACATGACCCGCCAGGCATTCTGGAAGTTGTTGAACGGCTATGGGAAACGGGTGGGGATCTTTCACGGCCTCACGCCCCACGTCGTCCGGCACACTTTCGCCACACATTTGCTGGAAGGTGGGGCGGATCTCCGGAGTGTCCAGACCATGCTTGGCCACGCCGATATCTCGACCACCCAGATCTATACACACGTCATGCGATCGAGATTGAGGAAAACGATAGAAGAGCACCACCCCCGGGCGTAGTCGAGCCGCGGCGCGCGAGCGACTCTGTCGCCGGGTAGGGAGGGAGGGTCATGAGCGACTACATGTTCATGCTGGAGAACCACCTGAGCACCGATCAGAATCGGGCGGTCACCGATGTGTTTGCAGCGGCGACGCACGCGGGCGTCAACCTCTTCCTGGCGGGCGGCGCCATGCGCGACATGCTGGGCGGCTTTCCCATTCGCGACCTGGATTTCGCGGTCGAGGGCAACGCGCTGAAGTTGGCCAAAGCGCTGGCCGCGAAGCCGCACGTCAAAATCGTCACGGAAGACGAGGAGCGCAAGTCCGCGGAATTGATCTTCCCTGGCGGAGTGACGGTGCAGGTAGCCATGGCGCGGCAGGAACGCTTTGGTAAGCCGGGAACCCGCCCGCACGTGCGCCCGGCCTCCATCTACGACGACTTACGCGGCCGCGATTTCACCATCAATGCCATCGCGCTGTCGCTCAATCCGGCCTCACGCGGGCTGCTGCTCGATCCCACCAATGGACTGGCCGATTTGGAGCGCCGCGAGCTCCGCGCCGTCCACAACTACATTTTCTACGACGATCCGGTGCGCATGCTGCGTTTCATCCGGTTACGCGTCCGCTTGGGCTTCACCGTCGATGAGCGCACGCAACTTACTTACGAAAACGCGCGAGAGGCGGGCGTGGAAGCCCACATCACGTCGCGAAACTTGCATGACGAGTTGTGCCACATGGCCGAAGAGCCCAATTCGGCCGACGTCGTCAAAGCCTTCGACGAGGCGCATTTCCTGGCCTTGTTCTCGCCGGCTTTGACCGGCGCCAAGCTGAACCTCCCGGGTCTGGCCAAGTTGCAGAAGGCCCGGCAAATGCCGCCGTTCGGCACGGACCTGCGCCTGGAGAATCGCGGCTTGTTCTTGACGGTGTTTGCCGAGAAGCTCAGCGCCAAGGAACGCGCCGCGCTGATCAAGACGACGCTCTTGCGCAAGGCCGACGTGGATCTGTGGGAGAAGCTCCCGCAGCGGGCTAAGCCGCTCGAGCGCGAATTGAAGTCCAGCCGCCTGCGGAAAGCTTCGCAGATTTACGACGCGATCTTGAAGGCGCCCGGCGACCAGGTATTCTATCTATTCCTTTATTCTTCGCAGCGGCTGGTGCAGGATCGCATCCGCAATTATTTGCAAAAGTATCTGGCGGCGGCGCAGGAGATCACGGATCGCGAGGTGGCGGCGACGGGCGTCGCGCCGGGCGATCCGAAGTTTCCCAAGGCCAAGCAGGATATGATCTCGGCCCGCTTGGATGGACGGTTGAAGAAGGCTCCCCCACCCGAGGTAGCGCCGGCCCCGGTGCCCGCCGCCGGACCGCATCGCGGCCGGGGCCGTCCCGCCGCGAGATAGAACCCGCTTCAGGCGGCTTCGAGTTCTTCGGGCGCGGCAGTCAAGCGGGCCACCTTGGCCGACTTGACCAATCCCACGAACTGCAGCAGGCGTATCTGTATCCAAGTGAGATCGAGTTCGTACCAGGCCAGGCCGTGGCGCGCCGAGGCCGGGTGCGCGTGATGATTGTTGTGCCAGCCTTCGCCGAAGGTGAGCAGCGCCACCCACCAACTGTTGCGCGAATCGTCGAGCGTCGGGAAACGCCGCCGGCCCCACATGTGCGTGGCCGAGTTCACCAGCCAGGTTGAGTGCAGTCCCAGAACCACGCGGACACACACGCCCCAAAGCACCATGGACCAACCGCCCGCCAGCCCGAGCAGGACACCCAGGACCACCAGCGGCACGTAGTGATACGTGTTCAGCCAACGGTAGAAACCGCTCTTAGCCAAATCCGGTGCGTGTCTGGACATCCCCGCCGTGTCGTTGTGGTTGGAGTGGCCGCACAGCACCCAGCCCATGTGCGCCCAGAAGCCTCCGTGGCGCGGCGAGTGCGGATCTCCATCGCGATCCGCCTTCTGATGGTGCACGCGATGCGTACCCACCCAGGAGATGGGGCCGCCTTCCAGCGTCAACGTGCCGCAAACCGCCAGGAAGTACTCCACTGGCTTGGAAGCTTTGAACGAACGGTGCGTGAGCATGCGATGGTAGCCCATCCCTATACCCAGGCTGATGCCCATCCAGTAGAGAATTGCAGCCGTCAATACCGCCGCCCAGCTTGCCACAAACAGAGCCGCCAGCGCGCCTACATGGAATGCGCTCATGACGGCCACAATGAACCAATTTACTTTGCGTGATTTTGCCACGTGAATCCCTCTCGGCTCGCGAGGATCCCAGATGCAAGCCGTTTTCACTAGCATACCATGGGGCATACAATGGAAGGACTTCCCATGGACTTCGCCGCCGTTCTACATTCCGTCAGCTATTCGGGATCGTGGGGACAAGCCGCTCTCACGGTTCCGGAATTCCTTCACAAGGCCGCCGAGTTGGGTTTCGACGGCGTCCTGCTCGCGGCCAAGCGGCCGCATGTGTCGCTGCTCGACTACGGCGGGAAGGAGCGCGCCGCGCTGCGCGCCGAAATAGAGAAGACCGGTCTCGCGACGGCGATCATCGCCGGTTATAACAATTTCACGGCGGACCTGGATCACCTGGACGTGCCCACGCTCGAGATTCAGACCGCCTACGTGGTGGAGTTGGCGCGCCTGGCGCACGACATCGGCGCTGGGTTGGTGCGGATCTTCACGGGCTACGAGCATCCCGCGGCCGCCTACAACGCGCAGTGGGACATGCTGGTGCGCGCGCTGCGGGAATGCGCGCGGCGGGCGGCGGAATGGGACGTCGTGATCGGTGTGCAGAACCACCACGACCTGGCCTGCGGCTATGAGAGCCAGCGCGATCTGATCCGCGCGGTGGGCGAGCCGAACTGCCTGGCGCTGTTCGACGCCTGGGCGCCGGCGCTGCACGGCGCGGACCTGGCCGCGGCCGCGCGAGTGATGGCGCCCATCACGGCGCACACCACCATCGCCAACTACGTGAAGCGCCCGCGCTATCGCTACCGGCCGGAACTGGTGAACTACGAACCGCTCACGAGCGCCATCCGCGCGGTGCCTATCGATGAAGGCTTCATCGACTACGGCGCGTTTCTCGACGCGCTGCGCGACGGCGGCTTCCGCGGCAGCGTGGCCTACGAGATGTGCTCTCCGCTCGAAGGCGGTGGCGGCATGCAGAACCTGGACGCCTGCGCGCGACGTTTCGTTGAGTTCTGCGGCGGTTCAGAGGGCGTTAGCGCCTCGGCGCGACTCGGCATGGGCGCGGCAGCGGCCGTACCCAGAGATTCGTCTTACAGGTGACTCGCTGACAGCTCCTGCTACCTGTCGAATTCTGCGTTAGATGACGGTATGCTGCGGGGAATCGGTGCACTGCTCATCTCCTTCGTAGGCATAGTTTGCACGCGAAGCGGCCAGGGGTTTTGAAGAACTGAAGCGCCGAGTTCATCAACCGACGAACCCGTTGCTAGTGAAGGCCCATCTCGACCCGACTCTTGATGAGTTGACGAACAACCTCAAGACCTTTTGAACAGAGCTCCATCACATCCACTTAAGTCACACACTTTCTTTTTTGAATCGGGCCTCATAGTATTAACATCTAAGTCCACCAGATGCCGGTTGATCGGCGGGATTGCTGTCGGAGCGATCAGCCGCAGGTTGTTTTCCCGTCAGCGATGCGGTCAGCAAAGCCGCCACTGCACCTTTAGACAGCTTCCTGGGAGAAGTTACAGACAGAAAAGGATGCAACTATGTTCAGCAAGAAAAGTGCGTTTGTCCCCGCAGCTTTGATCATCACCAGCTTCCTCTGCGTTTCCGTCGCAATTGCCCAAGACACAGCCACCCTTAGCGCCAGGGCCACGGTCTCCAGGGGAGCGAAGCAGCGGTCATTGTCGGCACCCCTCACGGCGGAGCAACAACGGCACGCTCCTGCCACGAACCAGCCGATGGTCGACGACTACAAGATCACAATCCTCTCCGACATGATCCCCGGGCTCCGGACTGTCGGCGAATGGGGTTTCTCTGCGGTGATCGAAATTACGTCCGCCGGCGTCCCAGGCGCTTCTTGTTCGACACGGGCGCCAATCCGCAGACCGTTCTGGCAAACGCCAAGACTCTCAATATCAGCATCTGCGATATCGAGGACGTCATCCTGAGCCACAACCACTGGGACCACACCACGGGACTGGATACGTTGCGGAGCAGCTGCATGGCGACCAATCCTGATGCGTTCAAAAATGCGTATATCGGCGGTGAAGAAATATTTTGGCCGCGCATCGGCGCGGGAACCATTCCCAACTACATGGTGGACGAGAGGCCACGCTACCTGGCGCAAGGAGGAACGTTCATCCTAAACACCCAGCCGACCGCGCAGTTCCTGGGTCTTCCTGGCGTGTGGTTGACCGGCAAGATCAGCCGCAAACACGATGAAAAGACCTACCCAGGCACGCCAAACATCCAGGACCCCGCCGGCAAACTCAGCTCGGACGTAATGCCTGAGGAGATCTCTTTGGTGATTAACACGGCAACGGGGATGGTGGTCGTGACCGGATGCGCGCACGCGGGGATCATCAACACGATCGAGGCGGCGCAGGCCATCCTCGGCGACGCCCGGCCGCCGGTAAGCATCGTTGGCGGTATCCATTTCTACCCCCTTCCTCTCGGTGAGGAGAACACCGAGGGGATAGAGGGAACGCTCATCTGGGAAGCCCACCAAATGCTGAGCAACGGAGTGATTAGAATCCTGGGCTCCCACTGCACCGGCCTTGAGCGTTTCGTATTCTTGCGTGACTTTCTCGGATTGGACGATAGCGCCGCGGTGTTCAGCAGCGTTGGCACCCGCCTGTCGATGTCCGAGGGATTTGGATATACGCTTCCGGCCGCTGTGAATAAGCCTTTGCGTCCTAAGTGGGAGACCCAGCTACAGTCACTGGCTTGCGGCGGCACCAATCCTCCGACGCCGTCGTGCCAGGTATCGGTTAGCGGGTGGAACTATTATCTGCTCAACTTCGTCAGTTCGATGGCGCGAAACTTAGTCACCGGAACACAGAGCATGGAGATGATGACTGTGCAGGAGTATCTCGCGGCAAGGGCGGCCGCGGGAATGTGATTGGTACGGTCCTGTGGATGTCCGGAGGATTCGCCTAAGCGCGCCCGGCGGGACCTTCGAAACAATGTACAGCGGCGCAGAGGCGTCCCTTCTGCGCCGTCCCGGAATCACATCAGATCGAAAGCCCCCGTGCCTGGAAAATCCCCGCCCGACGGGCGGAATACTCACTAACGGCGAGCGCCCTCTCTCCATTTCAGGCTGAACCAACACACCCGCTTGTTGCGTTCGGTTCCCCGCGCGCTGCTGGTTCAAGCAACGCCCTTAATGAAGGTGGAATTGGGCGTTAGCGCGGCCGCGCCAGGCCCGGCACGCCGCCCATGGTCGGGGCCAGGCGCACGGCGCGCAGGATGGCGTTTTCGAGGGCTTCGGCGGCGGCCACGCCGAGCGCGTTCACGTCGGCTTGCGCCGGGCCGAGCGAGAGCGCGATGACGAAATCGCCGTCGAACATGGTGTGGACCGGCGCGATGGCGCGCACCATGCCGTGCTGGGCCAGTTGCGCGAGCTTGGTGGCCTGCACCTTGGTCAGCTTCGCGTTCGTGGCCACTACGGCGAGCGTGGTGTTCTCCCGGGACAATCCACCTCGCGGCCCTCTTTTAACACCGCCGCCGTGTCGGCGAATTCCATGCTGGCGGGCGCCACGCGGGCGCCGGCGACGATCTTGCCGGTAGCGGGGTCGCGCACGTCGCCGAAGGCGTTCACTGCCACCAGCGCGCTCACCAGCACTCCGCTGTAGCGGCCCGCGAGTTCCACGGTGAAGGTGCCGACGCCGGATTTCATGGCTCGCGACATGCCGAAGACCTTGCCGACGGTGGCGCCGGTGCCCGCGCCCACGGCGCCTTCCGGCACGGCCTCGCTAGAGGCGGCCTGGGCGGCGGCTTCGCCCATTTCGCGCGTGGGGCGGATATGGGCTTTTCCGATCCCCAAATCGTAAAGAATGCCGCAGGGCACGATGGGCACGGGCGCGGCGGAAGTGGGGAAGCCCACGCCGCGGCGTTCCAGATAGCGGCGTACACCGCTGGACGCCTCGAGCCCGAACGCGCTGCCGCCGGCCAGCACGACGGCGTGCACCATTGGGGCGACGTGCAGCGGGCTCATCACGTCGAACTCTTCGGTGCCGGTGGCTGAGCCGCGGATGTCCACGCCGGCCACGGCTCCGGCTTCGCGTAACGATGACGGTAACGCCGGTGAGCGCTTCAAAATCGGAAGCGTGACCGACGCGGATGCCGGCGATATCGGTGAGGCCTTTCATGGAAAGTCCGCTTTTACGTTGTATGGTAGCATCGTGATTCAGAGGTGAAAACGGTTTGTTCGACTGGCTGAAACCGCCGATCCTTGCGACCCAGGAATTCTACGGCCTCACCTACCGGGCCATCCGCAACGTATTTCGATCGCCGCACTACGCCGACGACATTGTGTTGCAGATGGACACCATCGGTGTGGGCAGCCTGCCTATTGTCATCCTGACGGGTCTTTTCAGCGGCGCGGTCATGGCGCTGCAGATGTCGCGCGCGCTGCAAACCTACGGCGCGGTGGGACAGACCGGGCAGATTGTGGCCATCACGCTGGTGCGCGAACTGGGGCCGGTGCTGACCGCGTTGGTGGTGGCCGGGCGCAACTCCTCCGGCATGGCGAGCGAGTTCGGCTCGATGAAGGTGACCGAGCAGATCGACGCCATGCGCGCGTTGGGCACCGATCCAGTGCAGAAACTGGTGACGCCGCGCCTGATCGCGACTTGCGTGATGCTGCCGCTGCTCACCATCCTCGCGGATTTCCTCGGCATTTTCGGCGGTTTTCTGATCGCCTACTTCCGGCTGAACCTGACTCCCACGCAGTACTGGAACAACGTCTATCAATCTCTGGAATACAACGACATCACGCAAGGGCTGGTGAAACCGTTCGTGTTCGCCTTCATCGTGGCCCTGGTCGGCTGCTTCTACGGCATGCGGACCACCGGCGGCACGCAGGGCGTGGGCCGCGCCACCACGCAGGCGGTGGTGGTGGCGAGCGTGTGGATCTTCATCGCGACGTTCTTCATCACGCAGATTTTCGTCAGCCTGTAGCCGGTCATGATGGAAGCCGCCCGACAGCCCGTTTTGAAGTTCGACAACGTCACGCTCGATTTCGACGAGCAGCGCGTGCTGGACTCCATCTCGTTCGAGGTCTGGCCGGGCCAGTCGCGCATCCTGTTGGGCGCGGCGGGCAGCGGCAAGACGGTGCTGCTGAAGGCGGCGATGGGCTTGTTGAAGCCGGACGCGGGCGCGGTCTACCTGTTCGGCAAGGATCTGGCCGGGCTGCGCGAATCCGAGTTGTTCGATTTGCGCAGCCGCATCGGCATGGTGTTTCAAGAGGGCGGATTGTTCGATTCGCTCAGTATCGAGGAGAATGTCGCGTACCCGCTGGTGAATCAGCGCGTGCTGCACTGCCCGCCGGGCGAGGTGCGGCCCAAGGTGGAAGAGACGTTGAGCTTCGTGGAACTCGAGCACACGCTCGACAAGTTCCCCAGCGAACTCTCCGGCGGCATGCGGCGGAGAGTGGGTATTGCGCGCGCGGTGGTGACCGAACCGCCGCTGGTGCTCTACGATTCCCCGACCGCCGGTCTCGACCCCATCACCTCCTACACCATCATGGCTCTCATCCTGAAACAGCGCGATCTCAAAAGCACTACCTCCGTGATCGTGACGCATCGCTTTCAGGACGGCCACATGCTGGCCAACTATTTCTATAACCCACGCACCGCTCAGGCGGAGCGCGCCGGATCGAACGGCGGCCACACGCGCGAGGGCACCGTGTTCATGGTGCTGCGCGAAGGCCGTCTGGTTTTCGAGGGCACGCAAGACGAATTGGAAGCCGCGGACGACCCATACGTGTCGAAGTTCGTGAGACGATCGGAGCATTGATCTATGCCATCGGCGAAGAAAGTCAGTTGGGCGAAGTTGAAGGTGGGTATCATGGCGATCCTCGCCATGGTCATCCTCGGCGTTCTCATTTTCTACCTCACCGGAACCAAGAAGTTCTTCACCAACCCGGCGGTCCTCTACACCTATATGGACGACTCAGCCGCGCTCGCCACAGGGTCGCCGGTGCGGCTGAACGGTTTTCTCATCGGCAACGTGAAGCGCGTGGAACTGTCCGGCTCCACCAAGCCGCAGCGCGTCGTGCGTGTCGAGATGGCCGTGGACCCCGACAAACTGCGCAACATCCCGGTGGACTCGGTGGCCGCCATCAGCGCGGAAAACGTGCTGGGGACCAAGTTCATCAACATCCGCATGGGCCAAAGCTCCACGGTGGTGAAGAACGGCGCGGAAATCCCCAGCCTGGACACGCGCGAGTTCGATGAAGTGGTGGCGTCCGGTTACAACGTGATGGTCTCGGCGCAAGGCTTGCTCAAGCGCATCGACGCCATTGTTTCGCAGGTCGAATCCGGTAAAGGCTCCATCGGAAAATTCCTGGTCGACGACGAATTCTATAACCGCCTGACGGCCACCATCGCCGAAACGCAGAAAGTGGCCCAGGCCGTGGGCAGCGGGCGCGGCACCATCGGCCGCCTGCTCTACGACGAGCGATTGTACGAGGAGCTTCGTAGCTCCGTCGCGCGCATCGATGCCCTGCTGCGGGACGTGCAAGAGGGACACGGCACGGCCGGTAAGTTGATTCGCGATCCCGCGCTTTACGACGACGCGCGCAAGAGCGTCGCCGAGATGCGCCGCATCCTCGATGACGTGAACGCGGGCAAGGGCACCGTCGGCAAACTGCTCAAGGACGATCAACTGCACCGCCAGCTTTCAAGCACGCTCGCCAAGCTGGACACCACGCTCGAGAAGCTCAACACCGGGCAGGGCACGCTCGGCCAGTTGCTGGTGAACCCGCAGCTTTACGAGTCGCTGAACGGCGCCTCGCAGGAAATGAGCGCCTTCATGAAGGACTTCCGGGCCAACCCCAAGAAGTTTCTGCGCATCAAGCTGGGGCTGTTTTGAGCGCCGCCAGACGTCTCATTGTTAACGCGGACGATTTCGGTTTCACGCATGGACGTGAACCGCGGCATTGTGGAGGCGCACCGCGCAGGCATCCTCACGGCCACCACGTTGATGGCGAACGGTGCCGCCTTCGAGGACGCCGTGAACCTGGCTCGCAAAACGCCGTCGCTCGACGTCGGCGCTCATCTCACGTTGGTGGGCGGGCCGGGCCAGCCGCCCACGGTAACTGCGCTCCTGGCGGCCATGGCGCGCGGGCGTGTCCACGTCTACGACGAATTCGCCGCGCAAGTTTCCCGCATCATGGATGCCGGCATCGCGCCCACGCATCTGGATACACACAAGCACACGCACCTGTTGCCGAATGTGCTGGACGGCGTCCTGCGCGTGGCCCACGAATTTCAAGTGCCATGGGTGCGCGCGCCGTTTGATCATCGCGTGGCCGGCGAGTCCTGGAAGGCGCGTTCGATCGCGCTGCTGGCACCGCGCTTCCGCCGCAAGCTCGCCGCGAACGGTTGCCGCGCGGCGGATCAATTCGCCGGGTTCGACATGACGGGCCGGTTCGGCGCGGCGGATCTCGCGGCGCTCATCGAGCGGCTGCCGGACGGCGTGACGGAGTTTATGTGCCACCCGGGCTACTGCACGGCGGAGTTGCGCGCCGCGCCGACCCGATTGAAGGAGAGCCGCGAGCGTGAGCTGCAGGCGCTCATGTCGAGCGAGGTGCGCGAGTCACTGGCGAGCTCGGGCGTTGAGTTGATCGGCTACCGCGCGCTGGCACGCTGAGCCCTCCGTGCAAAATGGGGACTGGGACGAATTTCGCCGCTTTTGCGAAATCTCGCGCCTGTACCCATTTTGCTGTACTACCCTACGCGCCCACCACGCGAAACGCTTCCGGGTAGCGCACTTTTCCGGCGACGCCGGCCAGCGCGCCGAGTGCAGCGGGACAGTACCCTCAATTCCTATTTTCTTGCGAGCATCGTTCGCCGTCGCGCACCGACCTCGAAACGTTCAATGGTGCTCGCGCCGGACCAGCCAGAGAAACCGGCTGATGATGAGAACGCCCAGGGGCGGCAGAGCGCGCCGGAAATCCGGAATTGAGTGTACTGTCCCACCTTTACCCACCTTTACCAGAGTCCGAACAGAGGCCGCCGCGCATGGCGGTAAGTGAAGCGCGCCGGGTTCACCGCCGTGGCTCCCGGCGTATCCACTTCGATGATGCGGGCGGCGATGGGTTCGTAAGCGGCACGGAAAGCGATGGCCGCTTTGACGACGAGGATATTCTGCCGCCGCGGATCGATGCCGCAACTCTCGAGCTGATGCAGGCTGAGCGGGGGCTGGCGCCTGGTGGTCAGCAGCAGAAGATTCGGTATGTCGCGTGTTCCGCCGTCCACAACGACCACGGCCGACAAACCCTGGTCGTAGTAGCGCGCGCCGCCGTGGCGCACTTCCGTCTCGATGAACTTTCCGTCGTGCAGCGACCTCACGCGGCCGCGCACAACAGCGCTTGCGCCATGGAGGTCATCGGTCTTGCCGCCCACGGGCCCCTCGAAGACGCCTCCCACCCCCGCCCGCGCAGCCTGTGCGACGGCGGCGGGATCGGCCAGGACCACTACCCATCCGGGCACCTTCCGCCGCAGCAGCTCCGCTAAAAGGAACGTGGCATCGCCAGCGGAACCGCCGCCAATGTTATCGCCCATTTCGACCAGAACGACGGGGTGCTCGCGCGATGCCAGCGCTTGCTCGACGGCGGCCGCGGCGTCCGGAAGGTCCAGCCGCAATAGGTCGCGCGTGGCCCACAACATCTGGCCCAGGCGTTCAGCCTCGGCGCGGGCCAGCGCGGCGTCGCGATCGGTCGCGACTACCACGCTCACGCCCATGGCCGGAGTGTCGGCGTACTGATAACCACCCAGCACGGACGCGGCCAGGATGCGCGGATCCCTCTCCAGTAGCCGGGTTTCTTCGACCACCGGCCGGAGCGGCTCCACGTTGGTGTTCTGAAAGCGGATGTTGTAGAGCATGGGCGGCTTGACGATGGCCTGCGTGGGGCGCGCTTCGCCGCTGAGCATGCGGTGGAGAATCTGCGCCGCTTTGATGCCGCGCTCGCGTTGGTCGATGTGAGGATTCGTTTTGTACCCCACGCAGCACGTCGGTGTACTGGATCATTTCCGGAGCGACGTTGGCGTGAAAGTCGTGCGTCGCGACGATGGGGAAGCCGGGGCCCATTGCTTCGCGCACGCGGCGGGCGATCTCCGCGTCGGCATGTGGAAACTCGTCGCATACCATGGCGCCGTGCAAGGCAAGCAGCAGGCCGTCCAATGCGGCGGGCGCCTTCAGCTTCTCGATCAGTTCATCGGTCAGCGCGTTGAAAGCCGGCGTCTCAACCGGACCGCCGGGCGTGGCCCAAGCGACCAGAGCGGGGAAGACATCGAAACCGCATTGTCCGGCGCCTTCTAGAAAGCCGGCGATCTCGCTGGCGCCGCCGGCGTGCACTGCCGCGATCTCGCCGCCGCGCTGGATGTCGAAATCATCCAGCCGCGTGGAGCGCTCGAAGAAGGTATTGGATTCGTGAAGAATGCCGGCGATGGCGACGCGTGGATTCCCTGTTTGCATGTTATCCTCTTTCGACGAACACCTTATCGCTGCGTTTGCGCGATGTGCCCAGACTGGCGTGCGGATCCACGGCGAACCAGGCCAACGACCCGAGAGCGCAGAGCGCCGCCGCGACCAGGAAGGAGGCCGTCCAGCCGAAGCGGTCCGCGATCCACGGCGTAAGCGACGCGGTCACAGCGCCGCCTATCTGCGCGCCCATGTTCACCAAACCCGACGCGGCACCCGCCGAATGGCCCGCGATGTCCGCCGTGACCGCCCAGTAAGCGCTCTGCGCCAGGCACAATGCCCCGGCGCCTCCCGCCAGCACCACGCACGCCAGGCGCGCGCTCTCGACCTGTGTCGCGGCGGCTAGAAACACCGCGCCGAGCGCCATGCCGAACGCCGCCACACCGCACCGGCCCGCGCGCTTGCCGTGGCGCTTCGCGATGCGGTCCGAAATCCAGCCTCCCAATGGAGAGCCCAGGGCCATGGCCAGAAACGGCAGCATCGAGTACACCGCGCTGGATTTCAGATCCAAGCCGCGCACGCGGGTCAGGTAGGTGAAGAACCAAGTGTAGAAAATGTAAGCGACGTAGCCGACCGTGAAGTAGCTGGCCGTGAGGATCAGCAGGTTCCGGTCTCGGGCGATGGCGCCCCAACCCATAGCCGGGCGCGCTTCCATTTCCGCGCCTGCGGCTGGGATCCCCGCTTCGATGTGGGCGAGTTCGCGCGCTCCAATCCACGGATGCGTTCGCGGGGTGTCGCGGGATAAAAGGTGCCATATCAGGCTGACCCCTATTCCCAGCAGAGCGCAGGTGAAGAAGGACCACCGCCAGCCCCATTCCAGCAGCACGTAGGTGATCAACGGCGGCGTGATTCCCGCGCCCACTCCGACGCCCGCGAAGATGACGCCGTTGGCCAGCCCTCGCTCGGCCGACGGAATCCAGTTGGCCACCATGCGGTTCGCCGCCGGATAGATCACCGCTTCGCCGGCCCCCAGCAGGAATCGCACCACCACCAGGAGCGCGATGGAGTGAGCGGCGCCGGCCGGCACCAGTGTTGTGAGCGCGGTGAAGGCGCTCCACCACAGGACTCCCAGGCTGATCACGCGGCGGGGCCCGAAACGGTCCGCCAGGCGCCCGCCGGGCGTCTGGAACAACGCATAGCCGGCGACGAAAGCGCTGAACACCCAGCCCAATTGGATGTTAGAGAGCCGGTACTCCTCTTGAATCGACCGCGCGGCGATGGAGACGTTCACCCGGTCCAGATACGCGACCGCGCTCAATACGAAGAGCCAGAAGACCAGCGTCCACCGCAGCCGGCCATGCATCCATTTCGACCAGGGCACGCGTCCTCCGCATGTCCGCGAACATGCCATCAGGAAAGATCGACGACCAGCTTCCCCACACCGTCGCGGTAATGCTCGAGCATATCGAAAGCTTCCGCGATGCGCTCCACCGGCTTCCGGTGTGTGACCAGGGGAGCGAACAACTGGGGATGTCTTACAAGCAGTTCGAGCGCCAGTTCGGAGTCGTGATTCGAGCGGCGAACCGTATAGTAGGCCAGTTCCTTGCGCCGCATCACGTGAAACTCTAACGGCACGCGGACGGCGGAGGGAATGCCGGTGATCACCACGCGTCCGGCCATCCGCGCCACTTTCAGGCACTGATTGATGGTGTCGTCCTGGGCCGCGCAATCCATGGCCGCGTCCACACCACGCTGGCTCGTCTCGCGAAGAATCCATTCGACCGGATCGGCCTGGCGCGGATCGAGCGCCGCGCCGGCACCCATCCGCAAAGCCATCTCGCGCCGCTCGGCGACCGGCTCGACCGCCCAAATGCGCCCCGCGCCGGAGAGCTTCAGCACGGCGATGGTCAGCAGTCCGATGGGCCCCGCGCCCCACACCGCCACGGTTTCTCCCGCTGTGATGGAAGCGAACTTCATGGAGTGCAGGGCGACGGCCAGCGGCTCGAAGATCGTCCCCACGTCGAAACTCAGTGTGCTCGGGAGAGCCAGTACATTGGCCGCCGGCACGGTGACGTAATCGCGAAAGAAACCCGCGTCCGGCGGCATGCTCATGAAGCGCAGGTTGGCGCACAGGTTATGCAGGCCGCGCCGGCAGTTCTCGCAGTGGTAGCAATAGATGGCTGGCTCGAGTACCACGCGGTCTCCGGCGCTCCACCCCGTGACGCCGGCTCCGGCTTCGACCACCGTGCCGGTAGGCTCGTGGCCGATCACCTGCGGGTAGACGCACTCGATGTCCCCCACCCTACCGTCGGCATAGTTGTGCAAATCCGATCCGCAAACACCTACCGAGTGCACCCGCACCAGCAACTCGCCCGCGGCCGGCCGCGGAGGCGCGGCTTCGCGAACACGGAACCGGCGGGGGGCCAACAGTTCGGCGATACGCATGGGGTGAGTCCTATTTCTTGAAGAGATTGTCGAAGGCGGCCCGGGCGTTGCTCGGCTTGCGGGGCGCCGGATCGATGTAAGCGGGGGACCCGTAATTGGAGGGGAGCACGTCGCGCGCCACCGTCACGCGAGAAGCGAACAGTTCGCACTCGTTGGGCAGATCTTTTCCCGCAATGCGCACGGGGATGGGCTTGCGGCACTGGAATCGCGTGGAAGGTTCGAAGTGCGCGCACTGTTTGCAGCAGTGCAGCGGCGAAGCGCACTTGGGGCACAGCCCCTTGAAATCCGTTCCGGGAGGCAGCGCCGTCACGCAGTTCCAGCATCGCGTGGCGGTGACCGTCTGCACCAATCTGGGCAGGCGCGGTCCCGTCACGTCGATCGGAGGACGCGGGCCCTGCTGCCGCGGACCTTCCCGATCGGAGCCGCCACGCGCACGCTCGCCCTCTACTTCCATGTAACCGCGCTGTTTGTATTTGCGATCGACGTCCATCTCGACTGCTCCTGGAAAGAGGTTACCCCAGGTGGGCATTCCCTTATTACTTAGTCTCAGGCGGTCCTCTCCACGGATCGCATCGCCGCGCTGGTTGGAGATCTACTGTGTTCTCCGTCTCAACGTGGGTGATCTCAGGGAAGCCGCGGGGTTATCCCGGTATCATGGTCCGGCAGGTGCACTACCCCGCCGGGAGTCTTAAGTACCTATGTAGCACGAAACGCCGCAGGTTTCCACTCTTTTCTTTTGTCAGGCGGACGCCCGGCCAGACTTTCGAAGGCCCAACGAGTCTCTAACTGCCC
Organism: Terriglobales bacterium; assembly: GCA_963745655.1. Taxonomy (GTDB): domain Bacteria; phylum Acidobacteriota; class Terriglobia; order Bryobacterales; family Bryobacteraceae; genus JAJFUV01. The sequence continues at coordinate 314,432 of CAVUYK010000015.1, forward strand.
GAAGCCCACTTGATCAGGGTGCTGCAGGGGCGGGTCAAAGGGTCGTGGTAATGGTCGGGACACACGCGCAGGGCGTATCCCAGCCGGCCCGTTTGCCGCGGAACGAATTCGCCGGAGAAAGCGTAGTTGACGCCCTGGTTGCCCGAGGCGGTGAGCGTCAGCACTTCGGTGTCCTCGAGTTCGCCATTGACGCCGATGCGGCCGAGAACGGCTTCCACCCGGACGTCCTGGGGCGGCAATCCGGCCAGGTCAAGCAGCGCCGTCACGGTCACGCTACGCCCGCTGTGCAATGGTTCGGTGGTGGACGGTCCGGCATCGATGAAGCGGACGCGATCCCACAATTGGTGCACGCCGGCATTCCACTTTGTCAGATCCCGGGCGCGCTGGAAGGCATCCCGCCGCATCTGCGCGAAGGCCTCGTGAGCGGGTGAGTAAAGCTGCTCCTGGTACTCTTCGATCATGCGCTGGCAGTTGAACCGCGGGCAGAGCCCGCGAATCGATTGGCGCACTCGCTCCACCCACTCGGCGGGCACGCCGTCCTCGCGCCGGCGGTAATAGAGCGGCACAATCTCGTTTTCGAGGAGTGAGTAAATGGCCCGCGCGTGGGTTTCGTCCTGATCGGGCGAGTAGGGGATGCGCTCGCCGATGGCCCACCCGCCGGAAACTTCATAAGCTTCGTCGAACCAGCCGTCCAGGATGCTGAGATTCAGCACCCCGTTGATGCCCGCTTTCATGCCGCTGGTGCCGCAGGCTTCCTGCCCACGGCAGGGGTTGTTCAACCAGACGTCCACGCCCTGCACCAGTTCGCGCGCCACCTCGACGCCGTAGTCTTCCACAAACACCACGCGGCGTGTCACCTCGGGGTCGCGCGAGAACTGTACGATTTCGCGGATGAGCGTCTTGCCGGGCTCGTCGAGCGGATGCGCCTTGCCGGCGATCACCAGTTGCATCGGACAGGCCGGATTGGTGAGCAGCCGCTTCAGGCGCTCGACGTCATGGAAGATCAAGGTGGCGCGCTTGTAAGTGGCGAACCGCCGCGCAAAGCCGATGGTGAAAGCGTCCGGATCCAGCACCTCCGAGGCCCGGCGCAACTCGCTGGCGGAAGCGTTACGCGCCTGGGCGCAAGCTTTGGCGCGCGCTCTGACGAACGCGATTAACGCGCGCTTTCTCTGCCGGCGCGCTTCCCAGAGTTCGGTGTCCGGAATTTCTTCCATGGGTTCCCAGGTCTGGGGGTCCGGATAGCGCTCCCGCCAGTCGGGCTGGAGATAAGCGTCGTAGAGGCTGGCCAGATCGCCGTTGATCCAGGTGGGCAGGTGAACCCCGTTCGTAACGGAAGTGATGGGAACTTCCCAGGTGGGCAGTTGCGGCCACAACTCCTGCCACATGGCCTGCGACACGCTGCGGTGCAGGCGGCTGACGGCGTTGCGATAGGCGCTGGTCTTGAAAGCCAGGATGGCCATCGAGAACCGCTCGCCGTGGTCGGACGGATTGCCGCGGCCCAGCCCTAACAGGCGATCGAACGGCACGCCAATGTCCTGGCTGTATTCTTCGAAATGCTGATGCATTAATCCGACGTCGAACAAATCGATGCCGGCGGGCACCGAGGTGTGCGTCGTAAAGACGTTGTTGGTGCGGGAGGCGCCCAGCGCTTCGTCGAAATTCAGGCCCTGTTCGCGCATCAGGGAACGAATGCGCTCGAGGGAGAGGAAGGCCGAGTGCCCCTCGTTCATGTGGAACACGGTGGGATCCAGTCCCATGGCCTTGAGCGCGCGCAAGCCGCCGATACCCAGGACGATCTCCTGACGGATGCGCGTCAGATGATCGCCGGGATACAGGCGGTCCGTGATGTCGCGGTTCTCGGGGTTCCGGTTCTCGTCGATGTTGGTGTCGAGCAGGTACAGCTGCACCCGCCCCACGTTCATGCGCCAGACTTTGATCCACACCGGGCCGCTCGGCAACTTCACCAAGACGCGCAGTTCCTTGTCGCCGTCCAGCACCGGCTGTACCGGCAGCGTATAGAAATCATTGAGCGAATAGTGCTCCTGCTGCCAGCCGTCCGGGTTGAGCGACTGCTGGAAGTAGCCCTGCTGGTACATCAGCCCGACGGCCACCAGCGGAACCAGCGCGTCGCTGGCGGCCTTGAGGTGGTCGCCGGAAAGCACGCCCAAGCCGCCGGAATAGATCGGCAGGCATTCGGCCAAACCGTACTCCATGGAGAAGTATGCGATGAGCCGGTCGGAGGGCAGGCCGTGCGCGGCCTGCATGTAACTGTCGTAGCGCTCAATGCAGTGCCGGTAGAGAGCCAAATAGCGCGGGTCCGCCGCGAAACGTTCCAGCGAGGCCTGTGGCAACTGGCCCAGCAGCAGGACGGGGTTGCGTTGGCAACTCTTCCATAGCGCCGGATCGAGACGCCGGAACAGGGCGCGGAAATTGTGGTCCCAACTGTAGAGCAGATTGTTGGCTAATTCGCTCAGGCGAGTGATCGGCTCAGGCAGCACGGGACGGACCAAGAGCTCTCTGAGAGGTCTTACGCGGAAAGGCATTATGTTCTTTATCCCCGGACATCCCCAAGGATAGCAAAGGGCGGGCGATGCGGGCCCGCTTCCACTTGCTAAACTAATTACCGTCATGTCCTACCAGTTCAAACTCTCCCTCTGTAACGAGGTCTTCCAGAGCGGACCGTTCGCCGAAGCTGCCAAAGTCGTGCGCCAGGCCGGTTACGCGGGCATCGAATTAGCGCCCTTCACGCTGGCCGAGGACGCCTCCAGGATCACGGCGGCCGAGCGCCGCCAATACCGCTCCATCATGCAGTCCGAGGGTCTCCAGTTCGTGGGGCTGCATTGGATACTGGTGGGGCCGAAGGGCCTGCACGTCACCACGCCCGACCGCGCCGTACGCGAGCGAAGTTGGGAGTACATCCGCTGCCTGGTGGATCTCTGCGCGGATCTGGGGCCGGACGGCGTCATGGTTTTCGGCTCGCCCAAGCAGCGCTCGACAACCGGCGGACTGACCAGCGCCGAAGCCACCGTACATTTCGTCGAGGGGTTGGCCAAACTCGCGCCGCATGCCGCCATGCGTGGCGTGCGCATCCTGGTGGAAGCGTTGCCGAAAGTTCAAAGCGACGTCGTCTGCACGTTGGCCGAGGCTGTTCGGGTGGTGCATGAGGTGGGCAGCCCCGCCGTGCGCACCATGTTCGACACGCACAACACCAACGACGAAACCGAACCACACCCGGCGCTGGTCGAGAAATACTTCGATCTCATCCAACACGTGCACGTCAACGAACTGGACGGACGCTATCCCGGCGCGGGCAACTACGACTTCGCGAGCGTGCTGGAAGTGCTCCAGCGGCGCGATTTTCAGGGTTGGGTCTCGGCCGAGGTTTTCGACTTCAAGCCCGGCGCCGAGGTCATCGCCAACGAAACCATCCGCCATCTGAAGGCGGAGATCGAAAAGGTCCGCAAATGAGCCGCTACATAGTCACCGGGGGCGCGGGCTTCATCGGGTCCATGCTGGTCCGGCGGTTGCTTGCGGAAGGCGCCGACAGGGTCGCCGTTATCGATAACCTTCTGACCGGACACGAAGCCAATCTGGCCGAAGTGAGCGCACGCGTGGACCTGCATCGCGCCGATATTCGAGACTACCCTGCGGTGGCGCCCTTGGTGCGCGACGCCCAGACCGTGTTCCACCTGGCGGCCATCCCATCGGTGCCGCGTTCGATTCGCGAGCCCGTGCCGTCACACGAAGTCAACATCGACGGTACCTTTAACGTGTTGCGCGCCTGCGCCGAGGGCGGCGTGGGGCGGGTGGTGTACGCGGCATCCTCGTCGGCCTACGGCGACACCGAGGTGCTGCCGAAGGTCGAGACCATGGCGCCGCGGCCCAAGTCGCCCTACGCCGTGCAGAAGCTTCTGGGCGAATACTACGCCAGCGTGTTTCACTCCTGCTTCCATCTGGAAACCGTGTGCTTGCGGTTCTTCAACGTGTACGGGCCGCGGCAGGATCCGTCCAGCCCCTACTCGGGCGTCATCTCCCTCTTCATGCGCTCGGTGGTAGAACGCACCGCGCCCACCATTCACGGCGATGGCGAACAATCGCGCGACTTCACCTACGTCGAGGACGTGGCGGAGTTGTGCGTGAAAGCGTCGCGTGCCGCGGGCGTCGCCGGCAACATGTACAACGCCGGCAACGGCAACCGCTACACGCTCAACCAAGTGTGGCGGACGCTCGGCGAAAATCGAGGGCGTGGACATCGCCCCCCTGTACGGCCCCTCACGCGCGGGCGATGTGCGCGATTCGCAGGCCGACACTACGGCCGCGGCGCGCGACCTGGGCCACGCGCCGCGATTCAGCCTGGAGGAAGGCTTGCGGCGGACGCTGGCCTGGTACCGCGAGCACGGACGCTGAGCCGGTTTGCTAAAATCGAAATGGCAGGGGGCGTCCGTGGCCTTCATCGAAAACGAGCACGATAGAAGTTTCATCCTCACCTCGGTGGATTACGTCTTCAATTGGGCCAGGAAGTCCAGCCTGTGGCCGTTGACGTTCGGGCTGGCCTGTTGCGCCATCGAGATGATCGCCGGCAGCGCCGCGCGCTTCGATATCGCGCGCTTCGGCGCCGAGGTTTTCCGCCCCAGCCCCCGCCAGGCGGATCTGATGATCGTGGCGGGAACCGTGACGCTCAAGATGGCGCCCGTGCTCAAGCGCCTCTACGATCAGATGCCGGACCCCAAGTGGGTGATCTCCATGGGCGCCTGCTCCAGCGTGGGTGGTCCGTTCAACACCTATTCGGTACTGCAGGGCGTCGACAAGATCGTTCCCGTCGACGTCTACATCACGGGTTGCCCGCCACGGCCCGAAAACCTCTTCTACGGTCTGCTCAAGCTGCAGGACAGAATCGATCAGATGACTTTCGATGGCAAACGTCCCACGGAGGTTCGCCTGCAAGAGTCGATGCTCGCGGATTTCCAGAAGCAGGTCATGATCTCGCAGATCAAGACCCCGGCCTGAGCGCGCGTGATCTTCGATCCCATCCGCAAGCTGTACCTGGACGAACATCTTCTGCAACTCGACTGGCTGGATCACGGCTTCGGCACCCGCCAAGCCGGGTACTGGGTAGCCGAGCAAGACCACGCCTCGCTCGACCAGATCCATAGCGACATCATCGTCAAAGCGGAAGGCGCCCGAGGACGCCTGGGCGCGGGCGACGGCTTGATCACCGGCGTGGCTGGATTGATGCTGGGCGTGCGCACCGCCGATTGCGTCCCCATCCTGCTGGCCGACGAGCGCCGCCGCGTGGTGGCCGCCGTCCACGCGGGCTGGCGCGGAACCCTCGCGCGCATTGCGGCGCGGGCCGTGGAGGCCATGACGCGGGAATACGGCTGCCAACCGGCCCACCTGATCGCGGCCATCGGCCCGTGTATCGGACGCTGCTGTTATGAGGTCGGCCCGGATGTGGCGCGCGCTTTCGGCGCCTTGTTCCCGGAGTTGCCCGCCCCGCGCGGACACGTACACATCGACCTCGAAGAAGCCAACCGGAGAATTTTGGCCGCTGCGGGCGTGCCCGCCGTGCGGATCCACGCGGGAGGACTGTGCACGAGTTGCCGGGCCGGGGATTTTCACTCTTACCGCCGCGACGGCCTTCGCGCGGGAAGGCTGCTGGCGGCTATCGGCCGGAAGGGCTGAAGACAGCAAGGGCGCAAGCTTGCGCTCGCGCCCGGCGACTGTCTTGGAAGTCTAAGCCGCGTTCACCAGCATGTCGTCGAGAGCTTCCGAAGATTCCTCTTCGTTGCGGTCGGCGGCTTCCTGGCACTGAATGCACAGCGAAGTCCATGGCACGGCCGCCAGACGTTTGGGGCTAATCTCCACATCGCAATGGATGCAGGTGCCGTAATGGCCCTCTTCCATACGGCGCAGAGCGCCGCGAACGTGACGCATCAGGTTGGACTCACGGTCCAGGTTGCGAATGGCGAGTTCACGCTCAGCAGCGTGTTGAACCTCGTCCAGCGCGTCAGGGCTCTTCTCGATGGCAATCCCCTCGCGATTCCGCAAGACCTGTGCGAGCTCCGCCTGCCTGGCTTTGAGTATCTCGCGGAACTTGTTGAGCTCGGTCTTGGTCATTGTGTACCTCTCTTCCACTTCCTAGTGCGAAATCAGTCTGATTCTTCTTATCGCTCTTTACGCCGAGGAAGCCGAAAAAAACCTCCATCTACTTTCTGAAATAAGCAAGACGCAATCTTGAAGCGAAAGGTTCCACATAATCTTAGCCCCTTACGCTAAGATACGGAAGCCCTTCCAAATCAGAGGCGTCCCCTCTGGGTCTTGGTCCGATGCTCTGGCCCAAAGTATAATAACACGCTTGTCAAGCAATCCGGGGGCCAAGTTCTCTAAAACCCTTCCTCGCGCCATCTATCGGCTGATACCCAGTCACCGATTAGGGCGTATGTGTATTGACGCCACTCTTTCGAAAAAGTTTCACTTTTTGGTGCAGCCGTGTCTTCCGGGCCATCGGTTGTACCCGAACGCGAAGTCTTTTCAGTGGGTTGTGGTTCTCGCGGACAAAAATGCCAGTCTTGGGTAAACAGAAGTGGATCTTCTTCGGCGCGCTCTCTCGGGTTCCTGGCCGCCGCGAGGATGCCGTGGGCGCCGTCACTCACGCCGAGCCAATTGGTACGGCGCCCGCGTCTATTTCCAGTCGAAGCCGATGCTGGTGGCGACCAAGCCCAATTCGCGCGAATCGTTTGGGCCGGCGGGCAGCGCCTTATCCAACACGAAATCGATCTGCGCCGAGGCTCCGCCCAGGGCTTTGGCGCTCACCTCGCGCGTGAATACGTACTCGCCCGGCCGGCGGTAGATCTCCGGCGCGAGCGCCACGCCGTTCACGGAGGCCGTCAAAGTGACCGACTTGAGCTTTTGAATAACCGGTTCGGGAACGGCCATCTTAAAGACCAGCGAAATTTGCTTCTGCGCCACGTTTTCCGGTATTGCGAGGACCACAGAGAACTTCTTACCGGTCCAGCGCCAGGAGCCTTGCTCGACGTCGTAAAACCCGGAAAGCAATTGCGAGGAAGTGCGCGGGTCGGCCACATGAACTACGGTGGCAAGGGCGGACTTATCCTCCTCGATGACGTGTACCTGCGGCTGGGCCTTGGGTTTGCGGCTGCAGCCCACCGGCAGAAGTACCAGGGTGAGAGCGGCGCACGCGCACGCGCAAGGGGCGGAACGAATCAACTGGAACATTTCTGAACCTCGACAAGACAACTATAGAACACCGCGCCGGCGCCCATGTCGGTGTGCCGGTCGGATGTAAGCGCATTCACGTTGCGGCGGCCGGCGGCCAGCTTGTTCCACGAGACGGCGCGAGCGGCCACCACGCCAGGTGCGACCACGCCATCCACGCTCGCCACCAGACGGCACTCGCCGCGATCGTTGAAGAGGCGCACGGCGTCGCCCTCTTCAATGGCTCGCGCGGCGGCATCGGCCGTGTTCATGTGCAGCAGGCCGGTGGCGGCATGCACTTCCGGACGGTTGCCGAAGGTGGAGTTCAAACCATGATCGACTTTGGGCGAAATCAGTTCCAGCGGATAGCGGTGGCTCAATTCCACGTCGCCCCAACGCGACTCGATAGGCGGCGTGTAGACGAGTGTTTCGGCGTGGAACTCGCACTTGCCGGACGGCGTGCCGAAGTTGCCATCGGCAAATGGCAAAAACGGTACCTCACCGGGGGCCACGTTCAGCCGCACGGAGTGCTCGCGCTCCAGGCGTTCGAGCGTCAGCCCCTCCAGGAAACGGTGACCCGAGCCCAGCAGTTGCCGGATCATGTCGTCTTCGGAGTCCGCAAAGCAGGCTTCGGCGAATCCCATGCGGCGCGCCAGCAGCCGGAAAACTTCAACGTTGGACTTCGCCTCGCCGGGGGCGGCCACCGCGGCCCGAGCCAGTTGCACGTAATAGTGGCCGTAAGAGAGGTACAAATCCGTGTGTTCGAGAAAGGTGGTGGCCGGCAGCAGGATATCGGCGTAATCGGCCGTGTCGGTCTGGAACTGCTCGAGCACGACGGTGAACAGATCCTCGCGCGCCAGACCCTCGAGAACCGCATTCTGGGCGGGCGCGACGGCGGCCGGGTTGGAGTTGTAGACTACCAGCGCCTGGACTCGCGGCGCATCGAGCAAGGTTAGCGCGCGTCCCAGCTCGATCATATTCACCGTGCGGGCCGCGCGTCCGAGCGGTGAAGCCAGTTGCAGATCCGGCCGCTCGACGGCATCGGTATCAAACTGGAACGCGCCCGTGGTGCTCAGCAGGCTGCCGCCTCCAACCTCCTTCCACGAGCCCGTCAGAGCGGGCAACAGCGAGATGGCCCGTACCGCCATGCCGCCGCGTTCGCTGCGCTGCACTCCGTAGTTGAGACGTATGGCGGCCGGGCGCGTGGTGGCATATTCTCGCGCCAACTCGACGATATCTTCGGCCGCGATGCCGGTCAGGGACGCCACGCGTTCCGGCGCGTATTCCTTCACGCGCTCGCGAAGCTCCTCAAAACCGAGCGTGTGACGTTCGACATAATCCTGGTCGTGCAGATTTTCGCCGATAATCACGTGCATCATGCCCAGCGCGAGCGCCGCGTCGCTGCCCGGATGAATGGGGTAGTGGCGGTCGGCCAGGTCCGCTGTGCGATTGCGCACCGGATCGATCACATAGAAGCGTGCGCCGTGGCGCTTGGCTTCCTGGAGGAAGGGCCACAGATGGACGTTGGTGCCCATGATGTTGGCGCCCCATGCCAGGATGAGCCGGGAATGGCGGAACTGCTCGGGTTCGGTGCCGTAACGGAATCCGGTGGATGCCATCAAACCGGCCTTGCCGGCCGACGAGCAGATGGTGCGCTCCAGGCGCGATGCGCCCAGGCGATGGAAGAAGCGGCGGTCCATGCCGGCGTTGTTGAGCACGCCCATGGTGCCGGCATAGCTGTAGGGCAGGATGGCCTCGGCGCCGTGCTCGGCCGAAATGCGCGTGAGTCGCGAGGCGATTTCGTCCAGCGCGTCGTCCCAGGAGATCCGTTCGAAGCGGCCGGCGCCCTTGGCGCCCACCCGCCGCTGGGGATAGAGCAATCTGTCGGGCGAGTACTCGCGCTCGAGGTAGCGTGCGACTTTGGCGCAGAGAAAGCCGCGCGTCACCGGGTGATCGGGATGGCCGCGCAGCCGCCTGGCTCGCCCGTCCTCGATCTCCACCAGGAGCGAGCAGGTGTCCGGGCAATCCAGGGCGCAGACGGAATGAAAGACCTCTGCCACTTGAAAATTATAGCGTCCTTGCGTAGCGTAAAAGTCTGTTGCCCAATTCCATGCGCACATTACTTGTAGTGGTTGCCACGTGTGCCGCCGCCCTGGCGGCCGGCGCTCCGCGCCTGAACGTAAGCGTCTTCGCGACCGCGCCCGACGTGGCCAAGTATCTCTCCACCGCCGCGCAGCGGGCGGCGGCGAGCGAGCGCCTCCAGCGGCTGGGCGTGACAAGAATTTTTCTCCAAGGCCGCCTGCAAGACCATTACATCCCGCCGGCTCGCATGCGCGAGGTTCGCGACGATATGATCGCGCGCGGCTTCCGCGTGGCCGGAGGCCTGGACTTCCTGCCCGGCGAGCAATTCGGCGTGAAGCAAACCGGCAAGCTCTCCTGGATGAACTACGAGAACCGGAAAACGTGCGCCGACCTGGCGGAGTTCTTCCGCGCCTACGCGCCGTTGTTCGACGAGATTATTCTGGACGATTCTTTCTGCACCGGCGATCGCAGTCCGGAATCCGAACGCGCCCGCGGCCATCGCAGTTGGAGCGACTACCGGCAGCGCCTGATGGTTCGCGTGCTCGAAGAATGCATGCTGGCGCCCGCTCGCGCCGCGCGAAGCGACGCCAGGCTGATCGTGAAGTATCCGCAGTGGTACGACCGGTTCCAACTGTTCGGCTACGATCCCGTGCGCATGTCCGCGCTGGCTTGGCGCGTGTGGGTAGGCACCGAAACGCGCGATCCCCGGACTCCGCGCCTCGGTTACGTCCAACCGACCGAAGGCTACATCAACTTCCGGTGGCTCGCGTCGGTGGCAGGCGGCAAAGTGGAAGGCGCGTGGTTCGACTACCTGGATTGTTCGGCGCAGAACTTCGTCGACCAGGCCTACCAGAGCGTGCTGGCCGGCGCGCGCGAATTGACGTTCTGGCATCTGGAAGCCGTGATGGAAGGTCATCCCGGCAACGCGTTGTTCGCGCGCCGTCTCGATGATTTGCGGACGTTGGCGGGGAAGGTGCACGGGCGCGCGGCGGAAGGCATGGCGTACTACAAGCCGGCCGGGAGCGAGAGCGATGAGAATATGTACCTGGCCGACTATCTGGCCATGCTCGGATTGCCCATCGCGCCGGTGGCCGCCTATCCCGATGGATTCCGCGTGGCATTCTTGGGCGTGCAGGCTGCCGGCGACGCGCATCTCGTGAGCAAGATACGCCGGCACCTGGCCACCGGCGCCACGCTCATTTTGACGCCGGCGCTGCTGCGGCGGCTGGGCCGCGATGGCGTGGAGCTGGCCGGGGTGAGCGTGTCCGCGACGGCGCAACCCGCCCAGGCCGCCGAAGCCCTGTGGAACAGAAGTTCGGTGGCGCTCGCGGCGCCGCTGGACGTCGAGCGGGAGGTTCACGAACGTGGCGCGAAGGTGCTCATGCGGGCCCGCATCGACGGCAGCGTGGTACCGCTGGTGACGTCGCACGAAGCGGGTAAGGGCCGCGTGATGGTGTGGAACTTGCGCACATTCTCCGAAGCGGATTTCCAGAAGGCCGGCGAAATGCTGCTCCCTCCCAGGCCGCTGGCGCTGAGCAATCTACCCGAAGAACTCGCCAACGGATTGCGCCGCATGGCGCTCGATCCGCTGGGCGTCCAACTGGAAGCGCCCGCCGGAGTTGCCTACTATATTCTGGGCGGAGCGCATTGCCTGTACAATTTCCGGGATCGCGAGCTCGACGTGGTGTTCCATGGGAAAAAGGTGAAGCTCGCCGCGAACGGGTTATTCTGGAAGTAAGTAAAAGGAGTTTTTTCATGAGACAACACTGGTTTAGTCTGTTTCTGCTGGCGCTCGCCGCATGCGCGCCGGCCGCCGCGCAAACGCCCTTGCGCATGAGCGTCTATGCGACGGCGGGTGACGTTACCCATAGCCTTTCGACGCCGGAAGGCCGTGAGCAAGTAGCCGCGGCGCTGAAGAACCTGAACATTACCGGCATCTTCCTCGAAGGCCGCCGCGGAGACAGCTACGTTTCGCCGGCCCAGATGAAGCCGGTGCGCGATTTCTTCCGGGCCCGGGGATTCCGCGTGGCCGGAGGCATTGCCACCGTTCCGGGTAAGGAATTCGGCACCCGGCAAAACGGACCTTACGGATGGTTGAACTACCAGAGCGAGAAGACGCAGCGGCAGATCGCCGATTTCTTCCGCGAAAACGCGACCGTCTTCGACGAGATCATCATCGACGATTTTTACTGCTCCGAAGACACTTCGCCCGATTCCGACAAAGCGCGCGGCGCGCGATCCTGGGGCGAATACCGTCGGGATCTGCTGGTCGGCCTGCTGCCCTCCATGGTCTTCGAGCCGGCACGCTCGGTGCGTCCGGACGTGAAGCTGATCATGAAGTACCCGCAATGGTACGACCGTTTCCACCTGTTCGGCTACGAGCCCGCGCGCATGTCGGCCCTTTTCAATCGCGTGTGGGTGGGCACGGAAGTGCGCAACCCGAAGACGCAGCGCATGGGCTACGTGCAACCGTTCGAAAGCTTCACGAACTTCCGCTGGATCGCCTCGGTGGCGGGTCCCAAAGTCCACGGCGCCTGGTTCGATCACATCGAATGCACCCCGCAGAACTTCGTCGATCAGGCCTGGCAGAGCATGCTGGCCGGCGCCGGCGAGCTGACGCTGTTCAACCTGGGCGACGTCGTGAAGGGACACCCCGGGCACGCGCTGCTGAAGCGCGACTGGCCGAAGCTGGTGGAAGTGAGCGCGAAAGTTCGCACGCATCCTTTGCGCGGGATCGCGTTCTACAAGCCCGTCAACAGCACCAGCGAAGACAACATGTGGTTGATGGACTATCTCGGCATGCTGGGGTTGCCGATTGTGCCGGCGGCGCAGTATCCCGGCGCGGCCAAGGTGGCCATCCTGGGCGTGCAGGCCTCCGGAGACCCGCGGCTGATGTTGAAGATGAAGCAGCATCTCTCGCGCGGCGCGACGCTGGTGCTCACGCCGGCGTTGCTGCGTAAGCTGGGCCGCGCGGGCGAAGAATTCGCCACCACCGCCATCAGCGGCGAGGGGCGCCCGGGTACGGTTTCCGAAGTGGCTGCTGGCGAGCGGCCCCGTGAAGCTGGACGTGCCGCTCGAAGTGGATCTGGGCCTGGCGGCGCCGCGCGACAACGTGTCGCTATGGGCGTCCAGCGGCGGCCGCAAGATTCCCTATCTGGTGACGCGCAAGTATGGACGCGGCACGGTGATGGTCTGGAACGTACGCACGTTCAGCGAAGCCGACTACCAGAAAACCCAGGAGCGCTTGCTCGCCCCCGCCAAACTCGGCCTGCCCGAAATGTCGCGCGCGCTCGCCGACGATTTGCGCCAGCGTATGATGGCGCCGCTGGGCGTCGCGCTTTCGGCCCCGGCGGGCGTGGCTTACTACATGTTCGGCAACGCACAGTGCTTGTACAACTTCAACGACGGCGATGTGGAAGTGATCTTGAACCGGCAGCCGCATGAAGCTCGCGGCGAACGCCCTGCTGTGGAAGGAATAGGAATCGCGCAGATGAAGATCACCAACGTGGAAGCGATCTACCTGCGCTTGCCGCAGGTGAAGGAGCAATGCGACAGCGGGCAGGACGCGCTGGTTGTGAAGGTGTCCACCGACGCGGGGCTCACCGGAATCGGCGAAGTGGACTCGTCGCCGCTGGCCGTGAAAGGCGCCATCGAAGGACCGTTTTCCCACACCATCACCAGCGGATTGCGCGAGCTGGTGATGGGCGAAGATCCCTTCGAGACCGAGTACCTGTGGCACAAGATGTATCGCCAGAACAGTTACTCGGGCCGTCGCGGCATCGCCATACACGCCATGAGCGGCATCGACATGGCGCTCTGGGACATCAAGGGCAAGGCGCTGGGGCAGCCCGTGTGGAAGTTGCTGGGCGGCGGGTTCCACAAGCGGATTCGCCCGTACGCCAGTTCCCTGTTCGGCGCGACGCCGCAGGAAACCGGCGAGCGGGCGCGAGGCTTCCGCGACAAGGGTTTCACGGCGGTGAAGTTCGGCTGGCACCCCATGGGCCAGGACGAGAAGACCGACATCGCCCTGGTCCGCGAAGCGCGCCAGGGGCTGGGCGACGACGCCGACCTGATGATCGACGCCGGCCTGGTGTGGGACGCCAAGACCGCCATCCAGCGCGCCCGCGCCTTTTCCGACTACCGTATCTTTTGGCTGGAGGAGCCGCTCCTGCCGGACGATTACGACGGATACCGCAAGCTTTCCGAAGCGGTCGATGTGCGCATCGCCGCCGGCGAGCAGGAGAGCGAGCGCAAGTCGTATCTCGAGCTGATGGATCGCGGCCGGATCGACATCGTGCAGGTGGATTTGACGCGCTGCGGCGGATTCACCGAAGGCATGAAGATCGCCAGCCTGGCCCAGGACCGCGGCCTGCCGGTGGTGAATCACGGCTTCACGACCTACATCAACGTGGCCGCCGCGCTGCACTATCTCAATTCCATTCCCAATTCCTTCATCCTCGAATTCGTGGCCGAAGAGGGCACCACGCTGCGCGACCAGATCACTAAGCAGCGCATCGTGGCCAAGGACGGCTGGCTCGAAATCCCGCAAGAGCCCGGCCTGGGCATCGAGCTGAACGAAGAAGCCGTCGCCAAGTACCGCTGGGAGCCGAAGTAGCGAGAGCGAGCTGTTGGTGGAATACGCTTACACCGTCAGATTCGAGCCTGCCGAGGAAGGCGGCCACTGCGGTGACCTGCCCGGCGCTGCCCAGGCTGGTGACCGAAGGGGATACGCTCGACGAAGCGTGCAGATGGCGCTCGATGCGATCCGCGCCTACTTGGAGAGTCTGCGCAAGGACCGCCTGCCTGTTCCAGCCGACCGACCGCCAACTGGGCGTGAAATCGAGACCGCTCGAGTGAAAGGATCCGCCGACCGGTGGCATTTCCCGGGTGGAGGACGAACATGGCATCCTGGAAACCGTTGGTTGTGGCAGGCGCCGCAGGCGCTCTACTTTTCTTCGCATTTCCGCAACGCGCGCCGAGCGCCGCTTCGGCGAACACCGGCGCGCTCACCGCGCTGGATTCTACCGGCAAGCCCGCCGGCGCATGCCCGCTGAAACACACTGCCGTGCAGGCTGAAATCAGCGGCTTTCTCGCCCGCGCCACCGTCACGCAGGAATTCCACAACCCCTTCCAGCAGAAGATCGAAGCGGTCTACACGTTCCCGCTGCCGCAAAACGCCGCGGTGGACGACATGACCATGCACGTGGGCACGCGCGTGGTGAAGGGCAAGATCAAGCCGCGCGAGGAAGCCCGCGCCATCTACGAGGCCGCCCGCGCCTCGGGCCGCGTGGCCAGCCTGCTCGACCAGGAGCGGCCCAACATCTTCACGCAATCGGTGGCCAACATCATGCCGGGCGAGAAGGTGACCATCGTCATCAGCTACGTCGAAACGTTGAAGTTCGAAGACGGCTCCTACGAGTTCGTTTTTCCGATGGTGGTGGGCCCGCGCTACATTCCGGGCGCGCCCACGGGCAAGCAGGGCGGCGGCTGGTCTCCCGATACGAACCGCGTGCCGGACGCTTCGCGCATCACGCCTCCGGTAGCGGTGCCGGGCACGCGCGCCGGGCACGACATTTCGCTCGAAGTGAAGCTGGATGCCGGGGTGCCCATCGATAGTGTGGCGTGCGCGACGCACGAGGTGCTGGTGAGGCGGCCGTCGGCCAGCGCGGCCGTGGTGCGGCTCAAGGACCAGGCCACCCTTCCGAACAAGGATTTCATCCTGCGCTACGACGTTGCGGGCCGCAAGATTCAAGATGCGGTGCTGGTGCATCGCGCCGAACGCGGCGGCTTCTTCACGCTGATTCTCCAACCGCCCGAGCGCGTCGCGGCCGAAGAGGTGACGCCCAAGGAACTTGTGTTCGTGCTGGACACTTCGGGCTCCATGTCCGGTTTCCCGATCGAAAAGGCCAAGGAGACCATGCAACTGCGCTCTGAACGGCCTCTATCCGCGCGACACGTTCAACCTGATCACCTTCGCCGGCGACACGCACATCCTGTTTCCGAAGCCGGTACCGGCGACCGCGGAGAACCTGGCCCAGGCGCGCGAATTCCTGGCCTCGCGGCGTGGGAGTGGCGGCACGGAGATGATGAAGGCGATCCGCGCGGCGCTGGAGGCGTCGGACGCGCAGGACCACGTCCGCGTGGTCTGCTTCATGACCGACGGCTACGTGGGCAACGACATGGAGATCGTCGCCGAGGTGCGTAAGCATCCCAACGCGCGCGTATTCTCGTTCGGTATCGGCAACTCGGTGAACCGTTTCCTGCTGGATAAGATGGCTGCGGAGGGCCGGGGCGAGGTGGAGTACGTCGGCTTGAACGCGGACGGCTCGGCCGCCGCGCGCCGCTTCCACGAGCGCGTGCGCAGCCCGCTGCTCACGGATATTTCCATCGACTGGGGCGGCCTCGCGGTCGCGGACGTCTATCCCCAACGCATTCCCGATCTGTTCGGCGCCAAACCGGTGATCGTGAGCGGCCGCTACACGGCGCCGGGGCGCGGCCTGGTGCGGTTGCGTGGCCGCATGGCGGGACGCGAGGTAGTGCGCGAAATCGCCGTCACTCTGCCATCGGTCGAGCCGGCGCACGACGTGTTGGCCAGCCTGTGGGCGCGCAACAAGATCGACGACCTGATGAGCCAGGACTACGCCGGCGTCCAGCGCGGTACCGCGGATCTGGGTTTGAAGGACGCCATTACGAAGCTCGGCATGGAATATCGTTTGATGACGCAGTTCACCTCGTTCGTGGCCGTCGAGGAGACCATTGTCACCGTGGGCGGTGAGCCCAAACGCATCGAAGTGCCAGTGGAGATGCCGGACGGCGTGAGTTACGAAGGCGTCTTCGGCCCGCGTGGAGAAGCCATGCAGGCGGTGCGCATGAAGAGTTCCGGCATGGGTGGATTCGCCGCTGTTAGTTCGGCGCCTGCCGCCATGCGGCGGGAGATGACCTTCGCCGACGCGAATGAAGTTTACGTGAGCACGCGCCCATCGAAGTTGCATCCGGATCTGCAGGCGTTAGTTGATCGTCTGGAAAAGAAGCTCGCCACGCCCGCGCCCGCCGAAGCCAAGTTCGTGAAGGACGGCAGAGCCGGCGTGATGATCTGGCTGAAGGATGCCTCGGCGGAGACCATCGGGCAGTTGACGTCAGTGGCCGGGTTCGAACTGGTGAGCCAGTCGTTTTCCGGCAAGATCGTAATCGGTCGCGTGCCGATCGGGAAACTGGCGGCGCTGGCAAAGTTGGACGTGGTGACCTACGTCTCGCCCACGCCGCTCTGATTAAGACGCTTTGGTATGCTGTTGGGGGTTGCGGCGTGCATGCTAGCGAATCGAAAAGACAGCCCCGTCCAGCTCACCATCGCGGTTCCTTGTTACAACGAGGAACTCGTCGTCGAGGAGTGCGCCGCGCGCCTGAGAGCCTGCCTGATCGCGCTCATCGACGCGGGCAAGGCGACCCGCGATAGCCGGATTCTGTTCATCGATGACGGTAGCACGGACCGCACCTGGGAGTTGATCGACGCGCTCTGCGCACGCGACCAGATGTTCTCGGGGCTGGGCCTTTCGAGGAACTTCGGGCATCAGGCCGCGCTGCTGGCAGGATTGCACCATGCTCCGGGCGACGCTGTCGTCAGTATCGACGCGGACCTGCAGGACGACGTCCGAGCCATTGCAGCCATGGTGGACCACTACCGCTCGGGGTTCGACGTGGTCTACGGCGTGCGCCGCGAGCGAGAGCGGGACAGCCCCTTCAAGCGGCTCACCGCGCTGGCCTTCTACCGGTTGATGAACCTGCTCGGCGCGCGCACCGTCCACAACCACGCCGACTTCCGTTTGATGAGCCGGCCAGCCCTGGACGCGCTGCGCGATTACCGGGAAACCAACCTGTTTCTTCGCGGCATTGTGCCGCTGATCGGCTTCGCCACCACGCAAGTGTTCTACGACCGCGTGGACCGCATCGCCGGCGAATCCAAGTACCCCTTTCGGAAGATGTTCGCCCTCAGCCTCGCGGCCATCACCAGCTTCTCCACAGCTCCCTTGCGGCTGATCACCGCCACCGCGCTGGGCGGCTTCCTGGTGCTTGCCGGCATCACCGTCTGGGCGCTGTGGATACGCTTGTTCACAAGTCGCGGCCTGCCCGGCTGGGCTTCCGTCCTATTGCCCCTGCTCTTCATCGGCTGCCTGAACATGCTGGCTCTCGGGGTGCTCGGCGAATACGTGGCGCGCATCTTCGACGAGATCAAGGCCCGGCCGCGCTACCTGGTGGCGGAAACCCGCAACCTGGGCGGAATGGCTTCCGGCTCCTGACTTCTGTCTCCTGTCTTCTTCTAGTAGTTTTTGTGCCGCTCGAGGCGGGCGCGTTGTGCACGGCCCATGGCCTTCGAGCCAGCGATCGATGGGTCGGCCTGGGCCAGTTCGTCGAGGTTGTCGAGCACCTTCTGGATGGCGGTATGTACGTCGCGCACGTCCGCCTCCTCGCCGATCAGGATGAATTGCGGCAGCCAGACGGCTTCCTCGTAGGCGGCGCGCTCGGCGACGGGTGAGTGGACCATATCGTAGTGCAAGGTCTCCTGGCGGCCGATGCGCAATTGCGGTGCGTTATCCGGGGTGGCGTAGAACAGATCGCTCTTGTAGACCGGCTCGTAGAAGCGCCCGTCGCAAGGGATGCCTTCCGTTTCGAGCGCGGCGGCAAACAAGTCGCGATGCACGCGCTTGTCCGCCGGACGGTACTGGAAGACGTAGCTGTACAGAGTGTCGCGCGTGATGGCCGGCTGTCTGGGCAGCGGTCGAATGCCCTGGCACGAAGACAGCGCCTCCGTCAGTAGCGCGGCGTGGCGCGCGCGCAGCGCGGCCAACTCCGGTAACATGTCGAGCTGGCCGATGAGCAGGGCTGCCTGCAACTCCGTCATGCGATAGTTGGAGCCCAGCATGCGGCGAGCGTATTGATCGGTCAGGCTGGCGCGGCCGCAGTTGACCACGCTTTGCATGGCTTCGTGGCAGGACAGGTCGGAGGTGAGCACCAGCCCGCCTTCACCCGCCGTCATGAGCTTACTTTCCTGGAAGCTGAAGCAGCCGATGTCGCCCATGGAACCCGCGCCGCGACCTTTGTATTGGCCGCCGTGAGCATGCGCGCAGTCTTCGATGATTTTGAGTTTGTGATGGCGCGCCACCTCAACGAGTGCGTCCATGTCGGTGAAACGCATGCCTAGATGCACGGGAATCACCGCCGTGGTGCGCCGCGTGATGGCCTTGCGCATGGCGTCCACGTCCAGGCAGTAGGTGTCGGGATCGACGTCGGCGAACACCGGCACGCCGCCCACGAACAGGACCGCCGTGGCCGTGCCGTCCCAGGTATAGGACGGGACGATCACTTCGTCGCCGAACTTCACGCCGGCGGCCTGCAGCGCCACCACCAGCGCGATGGTGCCGCTGGTAACACACAACCCGTAACGCGCCCCGTGCAATTCGGCGAAGCGCCCGGCGAACTCGCCCGCGTACTTCGACGGTACCGGAAACCCGCCCCAATGGCGGCTCTCCAGCACCTTTTGTAACCGCTCGGCGTCGGCCGCAAGGTACCGCGGCCATGGACTGAACGGCCTGGTGCGGACAGGATGGCCACCCAGAATCGCCAGTCTGCTCATAGTGCCACTCTAACGCTCTAGCGTAGTGCGGCGCAGATCCTGAGGAGCCAGATGCCCGGTAGGCAAAATCGGGTACAGGGTACGAAGTTTCGCAAAAGCAGCGAAATTCGAGCCAGTCCCCATTTTGCGCGCTGTGCCGATACCGGGCGCCGTTTTCGCCGCACTACGCTACAACGGCTGTGGGTAACCGCGACTGGTTTCGGCGCGGCAGCGCGATTCGGTTTGGTCGGGATGCTCGCCGAGTTCCTTCACCAGGGCGGCGTGCATCTCCGCGATACGGCGGCCCTGCTGGGGCTCCCCGGCACGGTCGCGCAACTCGTCCGGGTCGGCGGCGAGATCGTAGAGTTCGCGCACCGCCGGATGCGCGGCGTCTGGCGCGCTGTGATAGATGTACTTCCACCTGCCTTGCCGGATCATGGCGAACCCGGAGGCGATGTTGTGCGCGTAGTACTGGCTGACAGCCGTGTCTTTCCACCGGGCCTTGGCGTCGTCGAGAACAGGTAGGAGCGAATGCCCGTTCCAATCCTCGGGCGCGGCGGCGCGGCCCAGCTCCGCGATGGTCTGGACCAGATCGACCATCGAACAGACGCCGCCGCGGCGCGTGCCGCCTTTCCAGCGCTCGGGCCAATTCGCCACCAGCGGGATGTGCGCTCCGTGCTCGAAGAGGCAGTTCTTCCACCACAGTCCGTGCTCGCCCATGTTTTCACCGTGATCGGTGGTATAGATGACGATCGTGTCGCGAGCCACCGGACTGCGCGCGAGCGTGTTGAGCACCTCGCCCACCTGGGAGTCCACCCATTCGGCGAGGGCATAGTAATGCTCGCGCCCGCGCAGCGTGGTGGGGTTGTCGAATTCGTCGAGCCCGAAACCGCGGCGCAAGTGTTGATAGTTGAGTGGCAGGCGTTCCACCAATCCGGGCGGCAGGTTCGGCATGCCCACCTTACCGCGGAAGTGGTCCAGGTAGTTGCGCGGCACGGTGAGCGGGAAGTGTGGCGCCAGGTATCCGGCAAACAGGAAGAACGGCCGCCCGGACGGTTTACGCCTGGCGAGGAAATCCACCACGCCGGCGGTGACGTGGCGATCGTGCGCCATGACGGTGGAACTCTCCGCCACGGCAATGCCGGCAATGCGCTGCCGCGCGCCGGCCAGATTGCGGCTGGTATCGTCCGCGGCGCGGCGCGTGTTGCGACCGTCCTTGCGGCTCCGGTTCATGTCGCCGATTTCGGTGAACCCGTAACGGCGCGAGGCGGCATAGTGCTGCTTGCCGCACAGGTAGGATTGGTAGCCCGCGCGATTTAGGATTGCCGGCAGCGAGGGATAGTCCGGGCGGGGCAGTTCGCAACTGTTGCTCCAGGCTCCCGTGCGATGGATGTACTTGCCGGAGGTGAACACTAATCGAGACGGCACGCACAGCGGCGAGTTGGTGTAGCAGTTCTCAAACGTGACGCCGGAGGCGGCCAAACGGTCCAGGTTCGGCGTGCGTGCCAGGGGGTTGCCGGCGTAACCCGCCAGGCGGTGGTTGTGCTCGTCCGACATGATGACGAGGATGTTGGGCTGTTCGACGCGCCGGAGGCCGCCATGGAGAATGGCGGGCGCCACGGCCGCGCCCAGGAAATCGCGCCGGCTCGAAAGACTTGCACTGGGCATGCCAGCCATCATGCCTGCTTTGCCGCGCCATGGCAAGTGCCGGGAGGGCGGCATGATAAGATGTGGGTTACCCCTGATGAAAATTGCCATCGGCGCGGATCACGCTGGCTTTCTCCTCAAAGAGAGTTTGAGAGAGGAGTTGGTCAGGCGCGGGCACGTGGTCGCCGACCACGGCACTCACAACCAGGAGTCCTGCGACTATCCCGACTTCGCGTCCGCCGTGGCGCACGAGGTGGCCGGCGGGAGCGCCGACCTGGGGGTGCTGGTTTGCCTTACCGGTACCGGCATGGCCATCGCCGCGAACAAGGTGGCTGGCGTGCGTGCCGTGTGGGGCGCCAATCCGGATGAAGTGCATCTGGCAAGGGCGCACAACAATGCCAACGTGCTGGCGCTGGGCGCCAAGTACACCAGCTTCGAAGCGGCCTCGGCCATGCTTGACAGCTTCCTCGAAACCGGCTTCGAAGGCGGACGGCATGAGCGCCGCGTGAACAAGATCGGCGCCCTCGAACAAGGCCATTGCGGCGTCGCGAATCAGGAACCGAACTCATGACCGAACAGGAGAGCTTGTCCCGTCCCTTGGCGGAAGTCGACCCGGATGTCTACCGCGCCATCCGCGGCGGAACTGGATCGGCAGAACACGCGGCTCGAGCTGATCGCCAGCGAGAACTTCGCTTCCGAAGCGGTGCTGGAAGCCACCGGCAGTGTTTTTACGAACAAGTACGCCGAAGGCTATCCGGCCAAGCGTTACTATGGCGGCTGCGAATTCGCGGACGAGGTGGAAAACCTCGCGCGTGACCGCGCCAAAGCCCTGTTCAAGGCCGAACACGCCAACGTGCAGCCCCACTCCGGGTCGCAGGCCAATGAAGCCGCCTACGCGGCCGTGCTGCAACCGGGCGACGTGGTCCTCGGTATGAACCTTTCGCACGGCGGACATCTCACGCACGGCCATCCTCTCAACTTCTCCGGGCAGACGTACCGCATCGTGCCGTACGGCGTGCGGCGCGAGGACGAGACCATCGACTACGAGGAACTCTCTCGCCTGGCCGAAGAGCATCGTCCCAAGATGATCATCGCGGGCGGGAGCGCTTATCCGCGCATCATCGATTTCCGCCGCTTCCGCCAGATCGCCAACTCGGTGGGCGCCATCTTCCTGGTGGACATGGCCCATTTCTCCGGATTGGTGGCCGCCGGGCTGCATCCCAACCCGTGCGAGTCCGCCGACATCGTCACATCCACCACGCACAAGACTTTGCGCGGACCGCGGTCGGGGCTCATTCTTTCCAAGGCGCAGTACGCCGCCGCCATCGACAAAAGCGTCTTTCCGGGCCGCCAGGGTGGGCCGCTGGTGCATGTGATCGCCGCCAAGGCGGTGTGCTTCAAGGAAGCCCAGACCAGTGAATTCGTGGCGTATCAGAAGCGCGTCCTGGCGAATGCCGCGGCGCTGGCGCGCGGCATGGCCGAAGCCGGCTTCCGCGTGGTTTCCGGCGGCACCGACACGCATGTCATGCTGATCGACGTCTTCTCGAAGGGCATTCGCGGCCGCGAGGCCGAGAAGTTCCTCGACCAGGCTTACATCACGGTCAATAAGAACACCATTCCGTTCGACGTAAATCCGCCGCTCAATCCCAGCGGCATCCGTTTGGGCAGTCCCGCGGTTACCACGCGCGGCTTCGGCGAAGCGGAGATGCTCGAAGTCGCCTCCCTTATCGCCGAAGCGCTGGCCCATATCGGTTCCGAAGAAACCGCCGCCGCCGTCCGCACGCGTGTCGCGGCCCTGACCCAGCGCTTTCCTCTCTACGCATGGAAGCGCTCACCGGCCGCTTGAAGCATGCCTTTCCACGTTGCGCTCGACGCCCGGCACTTGCGGGATTTCGGTATCGGGACTTACATCCGTAACCTGGTCCACGCTCTGAGCACTCTGGACCAGGAGAACCGCTACACCATCATCGCGCGCTCCGAAGACGTCAAGGACCTCGACGGCCTGGGCGCGAACTTCCACGTGGTTCCCTGCCCGGGACGCGATTCCAGTCTGCGCGACCAAGCCGCCTTTCCCCTGTTTTTGCGGCAGTTTCAGGCCGACGTTTATCACATGCCGCTCAACCGGGTGCCTTACTGGATGCCCAAGCCCTATGTGGTGACTATTCACGACATGAGCGTCCTGTTATTCGAGCAAGCGTCGGGATGGCGGCACAGCCTGCGCCACTACCTGTTCCGCCGCGGCTTGCTGCGGGCCGACAAGGTGATTGCGGTTTCCGAAGCCACGCGCCGCGACGTCGAGCAGTTTCTCAACATCCCCGCCTCCCGCATCCGGCGCGTCTACAATGCGCCCGATCCGCGCTTCGCCGCGCATCCCCAGCCGGCCGATGCGCGAGCCGGTGGCCCCGGCACGGCCGAGCACGAACGCCGGCGCATTCTGGAACGCTATCAGATCTCCTACCCGTACCTGCTCTACACCGGCAGCATCCGCGAGCAGAAGAACATTCCGCGCATGGTCGAGGCGTTCGCCGTGCTCCGAGGCGACCTGGAAAACCACCCGGCCTACCGCGACCTGCGCTTTATTATCATCGGCGACGAGTTGTCGCGTTATCCTAGCGTGCGTCAGGCCGTGAACAAGACGCACATGGAGCAGGCCGTGCGCTTCCTCGGCTTCGTGCCGTTCGATACTCTGCGGGTGTTCTACGAATCGGCCGCCGCCTTCGTGTTTCCGTCCCTCTACGAAGGCTTCGGATTGCCGCCGCTCGAAGCCATGGCCTCGGGCACGCCGGTGGTCACTTCCAACGTCAGCTCGCTGCCGGAAGTCACCGGAGACGCCGCCATGGTGGTGAATCCGGATAACGTTTTCGATATCGCCCGCGGCATTCGCGAGGTGCTGCTGGATGGCTCGCTGCGGCAGGAACTCATCGCCCGAGGCTTCCGCCAGGCCGCCCGCTTCAGTTGGGATGTTACGGCGCGCCAGGTGTTGGATACTTATCGCGAAGTGGCCGGGAAGTCCTGACCGGGAACCGTTCCCGCTTCCGGACCCATCTCCCGTCCGATCCACACGATCCTGGCTTTCACCACCTCCAGCAGGTGCCAGCCCGCCAGAGGGACATGCTCCCAATCCGGCGGGCGCAGGAACGAATCCACCGTCGCCAGATAGATGGAGCGGGCGCCCTGCCGCACCCAGCGCACCAGGCTCTCGCCATTGCGCGAAACCGTGTAGAGCGCGTCGGCGTCCGTCTGGCGCCGTCTGTCTTCGGATTGGTCGAGCAAGACCAGATCGCCCCCGGACACCGTGGACCGCATCCCGGGATCACCGGCCAGGCGCGCCGCTATCGGCCGGACCAACGGCGCCAGCAGCGCGCTCGGAAAGGGATAGAATTCCACCGGACTCAGGTTATCCGGAAACTTGAAGCCGGGACCAATTCGTCCGTCCAGAAGCGGGACTTCCCGGTAGCGCCGCGGCGCGTGCGCCAGCGAGACCCTCGCCGACAGCTCTGCGTGCTCGACCAGATCCAGAAGCGAAATCTTCAGTTCCCGCAGAATCAGGTCCGCAATCTCGGGTGACAGCTCCCTCACGCCCTTGAGTACGTTGTGGATGTGCGGCTGCGAGATTCCGGTCAGGCGCGCCAGGCGGCGTTCGGTCAGTTCCCCCGTGCGGACCTTCATGCGAATGGCGGCCAACAGCCTGGCTTGCAACGTCTGAAAGTACATCCAAGTACTCCAAGGCCTATTTCAATTTGAAATAGGCTAGTACTACTCTAGATATATTAGCATCACTATGGTTCTTTTACGTAAATTTTTCCGACTATTCTAATGTATTGTTAAGTCATTGCGAATGAATCGTATAGAGGATATATAGTGACTTTTTCAGAATGAATGTCGGAAAATATTACGTTGCAATAGGTTGACGATTTGTGTAGATGCTTTACCTTAGATAAAGGTTTGCACGGCGCTTTTCGAACCGGACCAGAAAGAGACGCCGGGAGGACATGCAAAATGTTTGAATGGACCAGATCAGAGACGTTGGGATTGGCAAAACACACATGCATGCAGTGTTTCGGCCTCGGGTTACGAGCCGGACGCGGCGGCCAGGATGTGCCGTGCGGCTGTGTGTTCCGCGAGATTTTTCGCGTGTGTTTCAATCGATTTCGGGACTGCAACACCCAGGAGAAGTTCATGAGCCGGGCCACGCTCGAGTTCACGGGAAAGAGCTCTAAGCGACTTACCTGGAGCCGCAAGGACGAAGAATACATAGCCGATTTTTGCCTGGTCAGCCGCAGGTACCTGAACGACGAGGAATACCGTGTCTTTAAATTTCATTTTTTATTGGGTGCCGACTGGAAGCTGTGCTGCCGGCAGTTGAAGATGGACCGCGGCAACTTTTTCCACATGGTGTACCGCGTCGAGACCAAGCTGGGGCGCGCATTTCGCGAACTCGAGCCCTACTGCCTGTACCCGCTCGACGAGTACTTCGGCACGACGTCGCGCTGGCTTCCGGGAACCCCGCGCGATCCGGACCCGCGAGTTCTGGCCCTGCGGTTGCCCGCGCCGCGGGTGACTTTCATCCCGCCTCTTCTGAGAGCCGCCTGACACCTTCCCGATTTCGCACCACCACACCCCTGGGGGCTGACCTCCTGCCGGCCCCCTTCTTTCCCTGCGCGCGCAGAGGGTGCGGATTCAGTTTCAGTTTCGGGGACAAGTTTCGGGGACAGGCTACGTGATCCCCTTTCTTCCCTGCGCGCGCAGAGGGTGCGGAGTATCTAATTCTCGGCCGAATGCAAACCGCCGGCGCCGGCACGGAAATCGATGTTGGTTTTGTCGGGATTGTCTTCCACGGGCATCTCGCAGTTCCAAAGGCAGGCGCCGCAGTGCACGCATTTGTCTCGATCGAATTGCGGGACGCCGCCCGCGCCCGCCGAGATGGCCTCGCCCGAACAGACCTCCACGCAGAGTTTGGTGCCGCAGGTCTCGCACAGCGAGGGATAGAGGAAGACGACGTGGTCGGGGTAGCCCGGCGGCGCCTGCACCTTGCCGCCGACCAGGAGGGCGTCCTGGTGGGAGACCAGCAATTCTCCGTCGTAGGGAATGGCGGGCCAACCGCAGCGTTCCATCAGCGCATCGTGCAATGAGGCGCCGCGGGAGGCGCATTCCTGGCGCAGGCGGGCGATCTCTTCGGCCGAAATGCGGCCTTCGAAATATTCGTAGACGTCCGGGATGCGCTCATAGGGCCGCAAGGGCTTGCCCGGCATGTTCAGTTTGCCCCGGGTCAGCCCGGTGAGCGCCATACCCAGCAGGCCGCGCACGAGGCCGAGCTGGAAACCATCGCGGGCGCGCTCGGCGATGCGCCCTTCCGCGTCCACCCAGCTTTCGCGCCGCCGCCGCACGTAGGTGCGCTCGAGATTTTCGCGCGAAAACGGCTTCTTGTCTTTCAATAATTCAATCACCGCTTCGGCGAGCTGCGCGCCGGTGGTCCAGGCTTCGTCCACGCCGGAGCCGGTGAGCACGTTGGTGGAACCCGAGCCTTCGCCGATGCGGGCATAGCCGTCACCGGCCAGGTAGGGTTCGCCACGGCGGCCGGATTCCTGCAAAGTCTTGGCCCCCCAACTTCGCAACCGGCCTCCTTTCAGATATTTCCAGAGGTACGGATGCAACATGAAGTGCTGCAGATAGCGGTAGGAGGTGCGCACCGGGTTGTCGAACCAACTGGGCACGAAGATGCCCAGGGAGGCCAGCCGGTCCGGGTGCACGTAGAGAAAACCGAAGATCTCGGGCTCGGGGTACCCCAAGGTGTGAAGCACCATACCGGCTTCGAGCGGGGTATTCTCGGGCAATTCAACCACCATTTTCGCGCCGATGGCCCAATCGACGCGGTGGTGCCCGGCGGGCAATCCGACGTGCGAATCGATCTGGCGGCCGACGGCGCCCACCGGCCCGTCGCCCACCACGGTGAGTTGCGCGCGAATATCCATGCCTGGCAGGAACCCGGCTTCGGGATTGCCCTGTCGATCCGTGCCTTGGTCGATGAGGCGAACACCGGCGACGCGGCCGTCCTCCACCAGCGCCCCGCTAACGGGAGTGCCCGGCCAGAGCTGCACCGCGCCAGTGGCCATCAGTTGCGAACCCACCCACTGCATGAACTGGCCCAGGGAAAGGACGAATCCGCCGCGTTTATGCAGAAATTCGGGTGTGAACGGCAACTCGATGGCGTGATCCTGGTAGCGCAGCAAGGGCCGCAGCGCGCGGATGGCCCGGTCGGCCAGACGCAGCGTGGCCGAGCGCCGCGAGGCGCCCACGGGGTCCAGCAGATAGAGAACTTTCTCGGCGGCCACGGGCGCGGCCATGGGAATTTCCGCCGCATTGAGATCCGGAAACGATGCGCGAATTCCCCGGGCGCGCGTCACCACGCCGGACACGCCGAACCCGATGTCGTCGGCGCGTTCGTAGCAGAGCACCTGCAGAGGCATGCCGGGCATGACGGCGCTTTCAATGGCCGGCGTGCCATCTTCGTTGAGCAGCCGCGGCGCGAGCGTCGAGAGAAAGCCCGCCGTGGCGGGGCCGAAGCCCACGCACACCACGTCGACGTCCATGCTCTGCCGTTCGATGGGCTGCTCGCTCATGCCGGGTAATCCAGCGCCTCGGGAATCATCACTTCGGCCAGCCCCAGCGTGGCGCGATCCTTGGCCAGTTGCGCGCCGGTGAGGCAAGCGTCCAGCCGCGTCCGCAGGCGCGTGAAAGTTTCATAGCCCGCGAAACTCACGCAGGGCCCGGCCTTGACCGGATGCGAACCGTCGTCGCCGGTCACATCCACGGCGATGCTGGCGAAACCCGGCATGGTGCCTTCGAGCGCCGCGACATCGCTCGCGCTGAGGCAACTCTCGCAGCCCGGAGTGTCCCAAGCCGGATGGCGATTGTAGCCGAACACCAGCGCGGCGCAAACGCGGCCCACTTCGCCGGCCGCCCGCGCGGCCTGCACGTGGCATAGATCGGTGAGAAAATCGAGCAGCCCGGGCAGGCCTTCGGCCAGCACGGAATTCTGGGGGCCTTGGCTTTCCAGTTCCAGCAGGTCCATGATCTGGCAGCGCGAAGCCAGCAGCCAGCAGAGCGCATCGGCCAGCGGGAACGTTACGCCGTGCCGCGAACTGTGGTAGAGCTTGGCGCCTCCGGCGTCGGTGGCCTTCTGCAGATAATTCAGCGTCCACAGCCACATCTGCATGGCGCTGGCCAGCGTGCAGGCGCCCGTGCCGGGACGGCGCGCGGCGATCTCGCGCATTTCGTCGATCCAGTGGCGAAATTGCTCGACGAACAACTCGTTGGTCATGGTGATGGTGAGCTGGCGGCGCTGCACCACCTCGGGACCTTCGTAGGTGGCCTCCAGTTGCGCGTCCATCCACTTCTGGCCGAGGAAGCCGGGGCAATCCTCGGTCACACCGTAGCCGCCCATCAGGCTGACGGCTTCGCGCATCATGTTGGCGCCGACGCCGGTGTTCCACAGTTTGGTGGCGGGACAGAGCACGTTGGAGAGCGAATCCGCCAAAAGGAAATGCACCAGCGGGTCGGAGGCCAGCGCATCAAAGCGCGCCTGGTCGCGCCGGGCTTCCGGCAGGTAGCTCAACTGGAGATATTCGACCGCGTCCTTCTGCTTGCGGCGCAGCGCTTTGAACTGCGCGCTGCCGCGGCCGACGCCCTGCTCCGCCATCAGCTTGTCTTTCTCGCGCTCCAGCGGATCGAGTTCGTCGAACAGCCGCGCCGTGGCGAAGCCCAGCGACGCGCCGGCCTCGCCGGCGGCCCACACGTCGATCAAACGGTGCAGCGCGTCCTCTTTCTGCTGCAGGCCGAGTTCGTAGCGCGGCGAGCCGGGCGCCAGGCCCTCGGCGCCGCGGAAGCGCCCGCGCTGATAGCGGATGATGGGTTCCACGGCGCTCAGCAGTTTAGCCGAAGTCATGATGCCCACCGCCACTCTCGTGCGGCGGAACACGGCTTCAATCACCTGGCCGTGCGCCACGTTGGGAACGATGACGCCGTCCTTCAACTGATAGCCGCCAATGATGCGGCTGGCCGGAACCTTCAGGCTGAAGATCGGATCGCGCGTCGAGGAGAGCTGATGCACCAGCTTGCGGGCGGGCGTGCCGCGATCGAACAGGCCGGGATCGCCTTGTTCGAGGATCACCATGCAGGTGCCTTTGATGCGCGGGTCGTCGCTTTCCACGGCGGCGGTGACGAAGTTGGCGAAGCCCATGTTGGTGATGAAACGGCCGCGCTTGTCCACCTGCAGCAGGGGTTCTTCCCCGTCCTTCCATTCGGCGACGCGCACCTTGCCGCCCAGCATGCCCGTCTCGACGCCCACGTAAGGGATGGGCTCGGTGAGACAGAAGGCGCCGCGCCAAACCTCGCGATCCTCGCCCGGCTGCGGCGGCACGGCCAGCGACATATAGCGGTGGCGCTGCTGCTCGGTGCCGCATTCGTGTATGGGCGCCAGCGCCAGACATCCGGCCAGGCTGCCGGTGGCCGCGCCGGCGTCCACCCAAGCCAGTTCGAAGGCCACCAGCGCGAGGGCGAAGTTCTTGGGCCCTTCGATGTAGCCGCCCTGGGACGGCTCCATGTAGACGGTGGTAATGCCGGATTCGTCGAAGTGCTTCAGCAAATCGGCCTTGCCCTCGGTCCACTCGTGCGAATTGCGGCCCCCGGCGGCCACCAGGCGCGCCACCGGCCCGCGCGCCACGCCACGCGAGGCCTGCACCACCATCTGTAAGTCGTAGCGGTCCGCGTACCGCCAGAGAATCTGCCGTGCGTCGTCGCCGGGCAGCGTGCGCAGAGTCTCGCGCTGACCGGGTGCCTGCTTGGTTTCCATACTGGGAGCCTCACCCCATTGTGCCCTACTCGCGCCCCGAATTTCTTCTGTGGTCCCCGGCGGGATGCTTGCCCCCCTGCCACCGCCGAACGGACCATCGCGCCGATGTGGCACCGCAGTGGGGTGCTACATCGGCGTACCACGACCTACCGAGGAGAATACCCTGCGGGGGGTATGGGTCCGGCCGGCACGGCACCCTAAACTCATGATGTGAGCACCCATGGACACTAGCCACGCGGAACGGCCACTGGTTCCCGCCACACTGGAAGCGATCCGCCAGTTTGACACCTGCACCGTTGCGAATGCCATTGAAACGCTTGGCCTGCGCTTGAGAAACGAAGGGTACACCAATCCGGGCCTGCGCTGCATTACGGGCGGGTCTGAACGAATTATCGGGTATGCCGTTACCAGCCGTGTAAAGACTTCAAATCCACCGGTTTCAGGCACCTCTTACTATGACCGGTTCGATTGGCAGGTCGTCATGGAATACATGCCGGTGCCGCGCATCGCGGTCATTCAGGACATAGACGAAAGACCGGGGTTGGGGTCCGTGGCCGGCGAGGTGCATGCGGCCATTCTGCAGGCGCAACACTGCGCTGGGTTGATCACCAATGGGTCCGTCCGTGACGTCCCCGGCCTGACTGCCCTGGGGTTCTCTGTCTATGCCTGTCACGTGACGGTTTCGCACGGATATTGCCATTTGGTGGATTTTGGGCAATCGGTTCAAGTCTCCGGCCTGGGTGTGGCGTCGGGCGACCTGCTGCTTG
Organism: Terriglobales bacterium; assembly: GCA_963745655.1. Classification (GTDB taxonomy): domain Bacteria; phylum Acidobacteriota; class Terriglobia; order Bryobacterales; family Bryobacteraceae; genus JAJFUV01. The sequence continues at coordinate 344,601 of CAVUYK010000015.1, forward strand.
CCGACTGTCACGGCGTGCTTTCCATTCCGCGCGAGGGCGCCACCGATCTGCCGAGGATTGCCGCGGAAATTACCAGCAAAGAGCGCAGGATTATCGATCTCTGCAAGTCGCCTGAGTTCACCGTCGATAAGCTACGCGCCGCCATTCGAGAAATAGACAAGCCGAAATTATGAACCACAAATACGTATCCAGATTCTACCTGCTGGTCGCAGGAATACCGGTGTTTTGGATGGTTTCGTGCGCACGAACACGGACCGTGCAGGCGAAATCCGACCCCGCGCCAGAGGCAGCTTCGGTTGCAGTTACCAAGGTCGTTCGTGACGACCTCGCACGGAAGTTAACGTTGAGCGCCGAGTTCAAACCCTTCCAACAGATCGACCTCATGGCTAAAGTGTCCGGCTATGTAAAGGCGATCCATGTGGATGTGGGCGACAAGCTCCGGCAAGGGCAATTAGTGGCCGAATTGGAAGTGCCGGAGATGACTGACGATCTCACGCGCGCCAATGCCACCATCCAACGTAACAACGCCGAATACAAAAAGGCCAAGGATGAGCTGAGCAGGGCGGAAACTGCGCATCAGATCGCGGAGCTGTCCTATCAGCGCCTGGCTGCGGTGCTGAAAGCCCGGCCCGGCCTGCTCGCCCAACAGGAGATCGACGACGCTCGCAGCCGCGATCTGAGCAGCGAAGAGCAGGTGGATGCCGGGCAATCCAATCTGTTGGCGGCCGAACAACAGATCCGCGTTTCCGAAGCCGAACAACGCAAAACCAGGACTTTGCTCAACTACGCGAAGGTAGTCGCGCCGTTTGCCGGCGTGGTGACGAAGCGCTATGCGGATACGGGGTCGATGATTCAGGCGGGAACGGCTTCGCAAAGCCAGGCGCGGCCGCTGATCACTTTGTCGCAGATCAGCCTGTTGCGTTTGATACTGCCGGTGCCGGAATCCGCCGTGCCTGGGATCCACATTGGGCAAGCCATCGACGTGCATGTTCCGAGTTTGAACCGGTCCTTTCCGGGGCGCGTCGCGCGATTTGCGGACACGCTGAATCTGGCTACGCGGACCATGGAAACCGAGGTGGACGTGCCTAATGCGGATCTTGTCCTGGTGCCCGGGATGTTCGCGGAGGCCACCTTGACCATGGAAGAACACAAGGGCGCGCTCCCGGTGCCGATTTCGTCCGTGGCCAGCCCGGACGGCCGGCCCTGGGTTCTGGTGGTGAACGTCAATCGGCTCCTGGAACGCCGTGAGGTATCGCTGGGCATGGAAACCGCGGACCAAGTGGAAGTGCTTTCCGGATTGAAGGAGAACGAACTGGTGGTGATGGGCAGCCGGGCACAACTGAAACCCGGCCAGGAGGTGACTCCGAAGTTGGTGGTCATGGCGGTGGCCGGGAGCGGCGCGACGCAGGGAGGCGAAAGGTAGATGTCGCGTTTTGCCATCAAGACGCCGTATCTGATCATCGTCCTGTGCCTGATGATTACGGTCGTCGGGATTACCAGCCTGGCACGCATGCCCGTGGATATGTTTCCGGTCATGAACATCCCCGTGGTAGTCGTCGCTACGTTCTACAACGGGATGCCGCCGGAGCAGATTGAGACCGACATCACCAGCCGTTTCGAACGCTTCTTTACGCTGGCCAGCGGAATCGATCACATTGAATCACGCTCGCTGATGGGCGTCAGCGTCATCAAGATCTACTTTCAACCGGGCTCGAATGCGGACTCGGCGGTAACCTCGATATCTAATCTGGCGATGGCCAATCTGCGCAAGTTGCCGCAGGGCACGCTGCCTCCGGTGGTGCTGAAGTTCGATGCTTCGAGCCTTCCCGTGTGTCTGGTCACACTCAAAGGCGAGGGGCTTAATGAGACCGGGCTTCGCGACCTGGCACAGTACTCCCTGCGGAACCAACTGGCGGGCGTGTCCGGCGCCTCTGTGCCTGTGCCGTTCGGCGGCATTTTGCGCCAAATCATGGTGTACGTCGATCCATACAAACTGGAAGCACATCAGCTCAGCCTGATGGATGTAGTGCGCTCCGTGAATGAGGCCAACCTGATCCTGCCCGCGGGCGACGTGCAGATTGGCGCGATGGATTACAACATCTATACCAACAGCCAATTACCCAACTTGCGAGAGATCGACAACCTGCCCATCGAGGTGGTCGGGCAAGCGCCTGTGCGCGTATCCGATGTGGGTGTCGCGAAAGATGCGCACATGATCCAGACCAACATTGTGAGGGTCGACGGCCAGCGCTCCGTGTATCTGCCAATTCTGAAACAAGGCGGAGACACGAACACCATCGCCGTTGTGGATGGCGTGCGCGCGGCGCTGAAGAACCTGGTCGACGTGCCGCGGCAACTGGTCAGCCGCGTAGTCTTTGATCAGTCCCAATTCGTGAAGACAGCCATCGAGACGCTACTGCACGAGGGGGCCCTGGGGTTGCTGCTCACCTCGGTGATGATTCTGGTTTTTCTGGGCAGCATGCGCGCTACGGTGGCGGTCTTTTTCTCCATCCCGCTCTCCGCGCTGGCCACCTTCATCGCGCTCTACTTCGGGGGCAACTCGATCAACAGCATGGTGCTGGGAGGGCTGGCGCTGGCGTTTTCGCGGTTGATCGATAATTCCGTCGTGGTACTCGAGAATATTTACCGCCATCTGGAATTGGGAGAGACGCCAGAAGTGGCGGCGGAAAAAGGCGGGCAGGAAGTCGCACTGCCTGTGCTCGCGGCTACGCTGACAACCGTGGTCGTGTTCTTCCCGGTGACGTTTCTGTTCGGAGTCAGCAAGTTCCTGTTTTCCGCCTTGGCGCTGGCCGTGGTCCTGTCTTTGTTCGCCTCGTATTTCGTCGCCATGACGGTGGTTCCGCTGTTCTGCGCACGATTCATCAAAGCGCACTCCAGTGATGGTCACGCCAAGCGAAACGGCTATGGCGCACGCTTCAATGACTGGTTCAATGCGCAGTTTGAAAAGCTGCTGCGCGGATATGATCGCCTGGTTGAGATTACGCTGAAGCGCCCCGTGGGGGTGCTCGCAGGCTTCGCCGTGGCTTTCGGATTCAGTCTGCTGCTTGCGCCTGGTCTGGATATCGCGTTTTTCCCGCGGACAGATGCCGGACAGTTCGTAATCAGCCTGAAGGCGCCCACGGGTACGCGGCTCGATGTCACCGAAGGCGAGGTTGCCAAAGTCGAAGATCTGGTACGGCGTGTGGTGCCGCCCGACGAACTGGGCATGTTGGTGTCCAACATTGGAACGGCCGTCGGGTTTTCTGCCATCTACACCACGAATTCCGCCATGCACACGGCCGTCGTGCAGGTCAGTTTGAAACACGGCCACCGCACGGGCAGCTATGAATACATGCGCCGCGTCAAGCTCCAGATCAGGAAGGAACTGCCGGAACTCTGGGTGTACTTCCAGTCGGGTGGACTCGTGGATGCCGTGTTGAACATGGGCATGCCAGCCCCCATCGATGTGCAGGTGGCGGGACTCAACATGGATAGGAGTCTGGCGGTGGCGAGCAAACTCGCGTCCCAGATCGAGCGCCTGCCGGATGTGGCCGACGTGTATATCCCGCAGGACCTCGACTACCCCGCGCTGATGGTGAATGTGGATCGCTTCCGGGTCGCCGAACTGGGACTGAATGAACGCGAAGTTGTGCATAACGTGATCACTGCGCTGACCTCGAATACGATGATTGCCCCCAGTTTCTGGATGGATCCGAAGACCGGTTACGACTATATGCTGACCGTGCAGTACCCGGAGGCGCAGATCAAGAATCTCGGAGACCTGCGTTCGATTCCGCTGCGCGCCGCGGGGCAGCAGAATTCGACACGGCTGGATGCTGTGAGCCAAATCCGGCGGATCAACTCGCCGACGGAGGTAGATCATTACCAATTGCGCCGAGCCATGGATGTGTATGTGCGTCCCACCGGCGAAGATCTGGGACGAATCGCCAACGCGATTGATGAGCTGATCGCTGGAACGAAAATACCTGACGGAGTGACCGTCACTCTGCGCGGCATGGTCCAGGGCATGCGCGCTTCGTTTCAGAGCTTCGGTCTGGGCTTGGGGCTTGCCGTGGTGCTGCTCTACCTGATTCTGGTGGCCCAGTTCCGCTCCTTTGCCGACCCGTTTCTGATACTGCTGGCGGTGCCGCCGGGACTGATGGGCGTGCTTCTGACGCTCTATTTCAGCGGCACGTCGCTGAACGTAATGTCGCTGATGGGAATTATCATGCTGGTCGGAATCGCGGTATCGAACAGCATCCTGATCGTCGAGTTCACGCGCCGCCTGCAGCAGGATGGAATGGGGGCGCGGGAAGCCGTAGCGCTGGCCTGCCGGGTGCGATTGCGTCCCATTCTGATGACGTCGCTGGCGACGATTATCGGTCTGTTCCCCATGGCCTTGAAACTGGGCGAAGGCAGTGAATCCTACGCGCCACTGGCGCGCGCCATTATCGGAGGACTTTTCGTGTCGGTGCTTTTGACAATATTCCTGGTCCCCGCGGCGTATCTGCTGGTACATGGGAGCGAGCCCGAATTGCGCACCACGGAGGCCGCATGAGAGCGGCGCTGGGGATGTGGTTCTTGGGTTCGATGTTGCTCGCTGGACAGACTACTGCGCCGCGCGTATTGACCTTGAAGGAAGCCGAACAGATCGCCCTGCAAAGCCATCCCAGCATCGGCGTGTCGCGTGCTCTCGCGAAAGCCGCGGGTGAAATACCGGACCAGTTCCGGGCGGCGTACTATCCCGGAGTGACAGGCAGTTTGACAGGGGTGGAATCGATGGAGAACAGCCGGATCGCCGCCGGAGGGCTGAACAATCCGATCGTATATAATCGCCTGGCGATGGGTGTCACGGTCAGCCAGTTGCTTACGGATTTCAACCGCACGAAGAGCCTGGTCGAGTCCGCGAAACTGCGGGCGAAGGCACAGCAGAGCGTAACCGACGTCACGCGCGCGCAAATTGTGCAACAGGTGGACCAGGCCTACTACGCGGTACTGCGGGCGCAGGCCGTGCTGAAGGTTGCCCAACAGACTGCCAGTTCGCGACAGTTGGTATCGGACCAGGTGACGACGCTGGCGGAGAACAAACTGAAATCCACGCTGGACGTCAGCTTCGCGAACGTGAACCTCTCGGAAGCCAAACTGTTGGTGATCAGTTCGGAGAATGAACTACAGGCCGCCCTCGCTGATCTTTCCACTACGCTGGGATACTCCGCGCAGCAGGCGCTCGCCGTCGTGGACCAAGCGCTGCCGGAAAAGGTCTCCAGCAATACCGATGAACTGGTGCAACAGGCGCTACAGGCGCGCCCGGAACTGACCGCGCTGCGGCTGGAAGAGAGTGCCTCGGTGCGATTCGCGAAGGCCGAACACGCCTTGCTCTATCCGACCATCAGCGCGCTCTTCACGACCGGATATATTCCCGCCGGGCAGAGCCAGCTTAGCGATCGCTGGGCCGCGGCCGGCCTGAATATCGGCCTTCCCATCTTCAACGGGAAACTGTTCTCAGCCCGGCACAAGGAGGCGCTGTACCGTGCCGAAGCCGCCGGCCAGAAGGTGAAGGAAATGGAGAACCAGGTTGCGCGGGATGTCCGTGTCGCGCAACTCAACACCAAGACGGCGCTGGAGCGAATGGGGCTCATGCAGCAGTTGGTCACGGAAGCGCGCATGTCTTATGATCTTGCCCAGAGCCGCTATGATCTTGGACTGGGCTCGATTGTGGAACTAAGCCAGGCGCAGTTGAACCTGACTAAAGCGGAGATCAGCCATGTGAGCGCGCGCTATGACTATCAATTGCAGCGCGCCATACTTGGACTACCAGCTTGGCCTGCGCAGCTATTGATCAATGGATGACTCCTTTGCGAACCGCGTAAAGGATCAACTCCGGAACGCTGTGGATGTTCAGCTTCTCAAGGATGTTGCCGCGATGTGTTTCGACTGTATAAAGGCTAAGGTTCAATAACGTGGCAACCTGCTTGTTGGAGTTTCCTTCGGCCAGCAGTTGGAGGATTTCCCGCTCGCGCGAGGTGAGCAGTTCGTAACTGTCTTCAATTTCGCGCTCCTTCATCTGGCGCATGTAGTCGTCCATGAGCATTCTGCTGATGGCCGGGCTGAAGAACGCCTTGCCTTCATTCACGGCTGTGATGGCGCCGATCAAATCGGATTCGGCGGAATCTTTCAGCAAATAGGCGCGCGCGCCCGCCTTGAGTGCGCGGAGCACATAGCTCTCGTCGGAATGCATGCTCAGGATGACGATGCCGGTGCGCGGAAGCTTGGCTGCGATCTGGCGTGTGGCCTCGATTCCATTCAGGTTGGGCATCGCGATATCGAGTACCACCACGTCCGGCGAGAGCGTTTGCGCCGCGGCCACAGCCTCGCGGCCATCGCCCGCTTCGCCCACCACTTCAAACCGCGGCTGACGCTCCAGCACCAGCCGCAAGCCGGTGCGGATCACGTTGTGATCGTCGGCGAGTAGAATTCTGATGGGGCGTGTCATGCCTGGTCCCTCTCCTCCGTTTCCGGGGCAGCCAGCGGCAGGACGCACGTGATGACACTACCTCGGCCGGGTTTTGAATCGATCTGAAAACTTCCGCCCAGATGGGTGACGCGCTCTTCCATGCCAAGCAGGCCGAGTCCTTTGTGGCGCCTGCTATCGAAGCCCTTCCCATCATCCTGCACCGCCAGCAGCAGCTGGTTTGAATCCTGCTGCACGGTGACGCGAACCTTGTGCGCATCCGCGTGCCGGACACTGTTGTGCAGGGCCTCCTGCACAATGCGGTAGATGCAGGTTTTGTGGGTTTCCGGGAGCTCATCCGAGACAGTCTCGGCAGCGATGGTGACGCGCATTCCGGTGCGTCGCGAGGTTTCCCGCGCCTGCCACTCCAAGGCCGGGACCAGGCCCAGATCGTCCAGCATGGAAGGGCGCAACAGGAGCGACAGGTTGCGGACCACCGCCATGCTGTTCTCGACCAGCGATCGAATGGTGTCGGCGTGTTTGCGGACGCCCGGCGCGATTTCCGGAGGGAGGCCCGCGGTCAGGTTTCCCAACTCCACCAGGACCGCGGAGAGCGACTGGCCGATTTCGTCGTGCAGTTCGCGCGAGAGCGACCGGCGTTCGATTTCCTGCGCTGCGACAAGGCTGGCTGAAAGCTCCTTTAGTTCCTTGCGGGCCTCGACGATTTCCCGATAGCGTTCGGCGGCCTGCCGTTCAAACTGGAGGATCTGCTGGATGACGAAGCCGGCCAGCAGTAAGCCGAGTCCCATCGTAACGAGCATGATGATCAGCAGTCGGCGGCGGAAGTCGGAGAAGAGATCTTCGACGCTGGCCTCCCCGGCGCTTAGCAAGTTTTCATTGATGTCGGCAATCTGGCCGGCGATGTCGAGCATCGCCATTCTGCGCGGAAAGACTTCATCGCGAAGGAAAAGATAGCCGCGTTCGCGCCTCAGCTCCGCCGTCCAGCTAAAGACCGGATCCAGCACGCGCCAGTACGCATCGAGGCCCAACCTGAGGCTGCGGAAGGTTTGCTTCTCATTCGGCGTCAGGATGCGCTGGTAGGCGGCCAAGTCTGTGTCCATGCGCTCCCTGGTGGCTTCCAGCCGGTTGCGGTGGGACTCCGCGCGAGTCGCTTCGGGTTCCAGTAGATAATCGCGAACCCAGGTCCCGGATAGATACAGATCGGATCGAATCCGATTCAGAATGCGATTGCGGTTTTGATAGTCGCGCCCAATTTCCCGTTCTTGCGAATGGATGCGGCCGACCACGCGCGCGGAGTCCAGTCCGGCAAAGAGCATCAGCGCGAGAACCCCGCCAAATCCGGCCAGCAGGGCCGTGCGGGTCTTTAGTGGTGTGGGCTTATGCATCCAGCGTTCTATTTCCAATTGTAGCGGGCGCGAGATTCATAGCGCGTCCAGAAACGAAACCTTTTTGAGCGGATGAAGAGAGCAGATTGGGCCTTGAAATCCGCTATAAGCTGGGAAGCACGGCCGCTCGTGCTGTCGAGGGAGACGGCGCGGGTGCTGCAAACGTTTTGATCATTCTCTCCAGCCGTGCCGTGCCGCGCAACGCACGCGCTTATTGGGGAAGACGCCGAAGTCCACGCCGTTCCACGATGGCAGGTCGGCGGTCCAGGCGGATGCCTGTAAGGCGAATGCTAAGAGTGTGATACGAGGACCCCGCCTAAGAGAAACCAACTCCGATCAAACCGTACCGCTATTTCCTGTTACACTTTGGTGACAGCCAGGTGCGGTACAAAGCTTTTGATGGGATTTCGGTTCATGGGCTTTCATACAAAGACATCCATATTGGTTTCCGCCGCGGTTCTGCTGAGCTGGCTCGCGCCGGCGGCAATGCCGGCAAACCCTTCCGTGATCGTGACCGACTACGCGACCGGCGCCGTTCTGGTGGCCCAGGATGCGGAGACGGCCAGGTACCCGGCATCGCTCACCAAGCTGATGACCCTGTATCTGCTGTTCGAGGAGGTCGAGGAAGGCCGCGTCACGCTCGACCAGAAGTTTCCGGTGTCGAAGAACGCGGCCCGGCAGCCTCCCACGAAACTCAGGTTGAGGCCGGGCGCCAGCATCACCGCCGCCGACTGCATTGACGCGCTGATTCTCCGATCGGCCAACGACGTCGCCGTGGTGGTGGCGGAGGCGCTGGCCGGCAGCGAATCCGCCTTCGCCGCGAAGATGACGCGCAAGGCCGCCCAACTGGGGATGACCGCGACGGCTTTTCGCAACGCCTCCGGCCTACCCGACGACGAGCAGGTGACCACGGCGCGCGATCTGGCGGTTCTGGCTCATGCGATCATCCAGCGTTTCCCGGAACATTACCACCACTTCAGCCTGCGCACGAGCCGCGCCGCCGGCAAGGGCATTTACACGCACAACAATTTCCTCCAAATCTATGACGGAGCCGACGGGCTGAAGACCGGCTACACGCGCGCGGCGGGCTACAACCTGGCCGCGTCGGTTCCGCGCGGCGGCCACCGGCTCATCGGCATCGTGCTGGGAGAGCCCAACGGGCGGGCCCGGGACCGCAAGATGGCCCAGGTCATGAACCAAGGTTTCACCGCGCTGGGCGTTCCGCCCCCGAGTGGCGGCAAGAAGCCGGCGGTAAAGTCCAGCCATCGGCGGCGGCACCACCACAAGCACTCCTCGCAAACGGCCCACGTTTCCCGGCCCGGCGCGCGATCCAGCGTCATCAATTAGCAAGGCCCAGAAACGCGCGGTAAAGGGCTTGCGGGAGTGCGGTTCTCTTCGCTGCCACTCTGGCGAAGCCGACGCGGGACAGGCGGGCCACCTACCCATAGTCACTGACCTCATGCTGCACTTGTGCCTTGGTTGCGGCTTTCATGGTTAAAAGCGGCCCCGCGGTCGAGATTCCTCCCTTGAAGCTACCCACCCGGCGGGCAGGACGACCGCCCTCCGTCCGCACTTGTCGAATTGTAGCCGACGCAGGGGATGGCGCCTACGAACCAGCGGCGCTGCGGGAGCGCAGTTACACTCCTGCCCCACGACTCCCGCCCTGCGCAGAGACGCAGCCCGGCGATGGCTTACTGTTTGCGCGCGGTGCGCTGGCGCAGTTTTTCGAGGGCCTTCTGGGCTTGCTCACGGTAGAAAGGCCCGGTTTCCCTGCGGAGTAGATCCTCAAGCAGGGGAATGGCCCATGTATCACCCACTGCCGAGAGGGAAAGGGCGCACTCCCATCGAACCGAGTCGCTCGGATCCTTGCAGGCGGAGGCAATGGCGGATAGGGTTGTGGATCGTTCCAGAGCGGAGAGGGGAGGTTTCTGCTCACCCTCCGCTTTCAGAAGATGGGCTAGCAGTGCTACGGCATTCTGCCTGCGAAGCTCATCGTTATTCGGGTCGCCGGGGCCGGGCTTCGCCAGATTAATCACCTGGGCCAGGTAGGGCCTGCTGTGTTCTCCCAGCCATTTGGCGAACGGCGAATCCGGGTTGTAAGATGTGCGGGCCAGGGCAAGAAAGGCCCGCTCTGGCAACTCGTCGTGATAGAGCTTCGGGATGACTGTTATCAGCGGGCTGATGATGGTTTCACCCCATCCGTCCGGCATTCCCTTGCGGGAGATGAAATTCCGCTCAATCAACTCATTCAGCCGCTCCAGTAATTGAACCAACCGTTCCTTGGTCTCGGGGTAGGCCAGGATATCCGGGTCGCGAAGGACCGCCAGGGTCGCCAGGTCCCGGAGTTGGTCGTCATTCGATTGCAGATCGCCGTACAGGGCGTGGATGCGCCCCAGGTCAGGCTGGCGCGCTCCCTCCTGGGCGTAGAGACCCCCGGCCAGAAGAAGAAGACCACCCGCGAGCGAGATTGCGAACTGACTGTGCCGTATCCTCATGTGACCCTCCCTTGAAGCTACCATCCCGGCGGGCAGAACGACCGCCCCCAGTCCAAGTGCACCCTTGGCTCGCTATCAAACGGTTCCCGGCATGCGCCACAACTGTTCTTGCCGGCGTCGGAGATGGCGTTCCGGTGGTCCGTGGAAGTGAAATGGAAATCCACGGCCTTCCCGTAGATGTGCGGGCTGCCCGCCGCACCTCCGACGGACAGGTTGTGAGCCGGATTCCGGTAGCCGCTGTTCAGTTGTAAGGTCCAGCTACCCCTATTGTCCCAGACGCATTCCACCCCGCCCGACAGACCGCCGGTGATGACTGCCCAGGAATACGTGCCGCTGTTCAAGCTGAAGTGCGGGGTGTCGGTGGACTGCGTCAACTCGTCGCACAAGATCGTATTCGGCGCATTATAATACGGGTTCATGTATTCGCCCACCAGATTATCCTTCGCAGCATCGCCACAAGCCCCGATGTAGATGGGCGCCACCGTCTGTTCCATCCGCGCGTCCGATTGTGCCAAGGGCGTCTCCGGGCCCGAGGACGATATCCAGTGGTCGCTTTGACCGCTGGGCGGCGCGGGCAGCAGGCTGAATCCGAAGGCGTCGTAGTAGTAGCCACAATTGATAAAGCAGGGGGTGAAAACCTGCGAATACAGGTACTCGGCCTCGACGATGTGGTTGGTGATTACGTAATAAGTCTTCCCGGGGATTGCGGTGGGGCTGTAGGTCCAAACCTCTGTCGAGGCTTCCTCAGCGCAGCACTGGCCCCAGTCCACAGTGGTTGAATCGTACACGAGGTAGGAGACCGTGCATCCGTAATAGTAGTAGGCCGTAGTGTAGTCATAATACGTCTCCGCATAGCCATATACGGTGCCCCAGTCCGGATCATATGTAACCTGGGAGTAGAAATAGGCTTCACCTCCCTGGGCGGCCTGCGGCGTAGCCGCCAGCGTGGCCATGATCAGCAATACCGTGGCATGCTTCCAATTCGGCATCTTTGTGAACCTCCGTCTCCACAACCCCTTCACAGCTTTGTGCTCGAACCATCCGGACCCTCGGCCTCTTACGGATCCAGGGGCCGTATCCGGGGTGCCAGGTAGTTTTGCACAAAAGACTCGAAACTCAAAAACTCGTTGTGCCCAAGGGCGGCCTCCAGCCGGTCGCGGGCGCGCAGGACAGCCTTGTCGCGGCTCTGCTGCAAAGCGTCCAGTTCGGCTGGCGGGGGAGGCACGGGCTGCCGCTGTCCTCCGGCGTTCGTCCTCCGCGCCGCGAGGATGATCTCCCGGGCCCTCTGATCGTACGCCGCCACCTCGGACTCACAATCCTGAGCGATGGCGATGAGAGCCGCCGAGTGAGTGGCGCTTAGCCGGGCTTTACGCTGGTAGAGTCCGCGCAACCGGGAACCGTCCCTGCCCATGCGGTCCCACACGATGGCTTGCCGCTGGCACGACGCCACATGCCGAAACAACCGCCCATACAAAATGTGTTGCGGAGGGCCGACGCGCGGCTGCCCCGCGGCATCGCTTTGGGCTCCCGATTCGAACGGCAACAATAATCCTACCAACACGGTCACAATTACTATGTATTTGTTCATGGATCCCGCCGTACGTTACCACATCGATAATCAAAATTCATGTTGAACCATGAACGGCGTTCGGTCAATTGTGAAAATCAGCCTTCTGTTGTGTAAATTGTACCTGACGAGAAAGTGTTTGGGTTCGGAATTGGACTGGTGACAGCCCAAAGTAGGCCTTGAAATCGTGGCAGAAGTTCGCCGCGTCGCGATAACCGGCGGCGGCGGCGGCCTGTTTGACCTCGAGCTTTAGCTCGATCAGGGCGAGGGCAGCCTTGCGCATGCGTTCAGCGCGGACAAATCGATGGAAACTACACCCGGTACAGGTCTTAAATAGCCGGCCCAGGTGGGTTGGCGACAACCCGAAACCGGCGCTTAATTGCTTGAGCGTGTGTGGGGAGGGATTCGATTTGAGGGCTTCAATGACTCGGGCGACACGCCAGTCGGGCGGCACAGCCTTCCCGTCCGGTATGCCGGGTTGTTCCGCTGAAGACACCGTACCCTGACGAGGCAAACAACCTCCTTAATGAGAAAATCCATGCCATTGTAGCAAGGACAACGGGAGATATTCCGTAGCAGCGCCGCCGAGTTCGTGATCGGCGCCTGCGAGCTTGCCGGGTTTGATGGCCAAACCAAGCAGAACAAAAAGTAGCGATCATATCCTGCTCATCCCTCTTTCGCCTGCAGGACGGATCGCGCAAAGTGTTCAACATCGCCGAAGTGGCTGGTGTGAACGGGCCATGGTTGTTTCCGCCGCGGATCTTCTCAGCTGGCTCACGCCGGCGGCGATGCCGGCCAGCCCTTCCGTGATCGTGACCGACTACGCGACCGGCGCCGTTCTGGTGGCCGAGGATGCGGAGACGGCCAGGTACCCGGCATCGCTTACCAAGCTGATGACCCTGTATCTGCTGTTCGAGGAGGTCGAGGAAGGCCGCGTCACGCTCGACCAGAAGTTTCCGGTGTCGAAGAACGCGGCCCGGCAGCCTCCCACGAAACTCAGGTTGAGGCCGGGTGCCAGCATCACCGCCGCCGACTGCATTGACGCGCTGATTCTCCGATCGGCCAACGACGTCGCCGTGGTGGTGGCGGAGACGCTCGGCCGCCAGCGAATCCGCCTTCGCCTCGAAGATGACGAGCAAGGCCGCCCAACTGGGGATGACCGCGACGGCCTTTCGCAACGCCTCCGGCCTACCCGACGACGAGCAGGTGACCACGGCGCGCGATCTGGCCGTTCTGGCTCATGCGCTCATCCAGCGCTTCCCGGAACATTATCACCACTTCAGCCTGCGCACGAGCCACGCCGCCGGCAAGGGCATCTACACGCACAACAATTTCCTCCAAATCTATGACGGAGCCGACGGGCTGAAGACCGGCTACACGCGCGCGGCGGGCTACAATCTGGCCGCGTCGGTTCCGCGCGGCGGTCACCGGCTCATCGGCATCGTGCTGGGAGAGCCCAACGGGTGGGCCCGGGACCGCAAGATGGCCCAGGTCATGAACCAAGGTTTCACCGCGCTGGGCGTGCCGCCCCCGAGTGGCGGCAAGAAGCTGGCGGTAAAGTCCCGCCATCGGCGGCGGCACCACCACAAGCACTCCTCGCAAACGGCCCACGTTTCCCGGCCCGGCGCGCGATCCAGCGTCATCAATTAGGGACAAGGTTGGCGGAGGCGGGACGGCGGAGGCGGGACAGTACCCTCAATTCCGGATTTCCCGTGCCGATCTCTGTTCGCGGGCTGCCATTTGGCGGAGTCAGGCCTTCAGAACATCCGGCAGGCGCAGGAGTTCCTCGCGGGTGCTGTCGTTCGGCACCGAGCAGCCGGGCGTCAGGATGAACTTGCTCCCGGCCGCCGCCCGCGCGGCGCGCCATTGCGCGGCGAGTTCTTTGGCGGTGAGCGTGCGGTAGTTCAGCTCGTCGATTCCACCGGCAATGGTCGCGGCGAACGTTTTGCGGACCTGGGCGATGGGGATTCCGCTGACGTGCGTCGAGTAGTTGAATACGGGGGCCGGGAAATCGCGGAACAAGTCCAGATAACCGGATTCGACGTGCGCGTGCAGGAAGTTGAGCCAGCCGCCGGAGGCCGCTTGCAGAATGCGGCGGTCGAAGGGCAGGCTGAAACGCACGTAGTCGTCGCGGGTGAGGGAGGCGGCATTGGCATTGGCTACCGATACGAAGACGCCCGCCGCGCCGGCTTGCAGCGCCAGTTTAACGTGATTGATCTCGGATTTGGTGATGATCTCGAGCGCATCCAGCAGCGCCCGCGGGTTTTCGCTCTTGAGCCGGAGCACTTCCTCCTTCGAGGATAGTTTTTCGGCGACGTTCCAGGGGTTGAAGATGGTCTCGAGGAAGGGCGCCGCGCCTTTGAGCCCGTCGCGAATCAGGTGGAGGGCGTGAATTTGCGGCGCGAAGGGATTCGCCTCGGTTTTCAGCTCCCACCACTTCCCGGCCGGCTTGGGATACGGGAAGTCGCTCATTACTTTTACGATGTCGGTGCGGTAGTCGCGGTGGAACTGGAGGGTGGCCGCGGCGTGCTCCTGGGGCGTGTGCAGGCCGAAGTGATGCCAGAAGCTGAACGGCGGACGGTCCAGATCGCGCCCGGCCAGCGCGCGCCGCACCCGTTCGGTTTTGTCGAGCGAGGCGCCGCCGCGCGCGAGGGCCGCCGCCGCCGTGGTCATTAGGAAGTGTCTGCGAAGCATGCGACTTTCTCCTTTCGGCTACCCTTCGATAATGGCGCGAAAATGGGCGTGCTACAAGTAATGTGGAGGGAAAGCGGGACATCCAGCCTTTTCCGCCGTCGGGCGCCCGCGGAGATGGAAAGAGGCTGTCTGGGCGGAAAAGGGGAAATTGCTGACTGTCCCGGTTTGCGCGAAAACCGCCGGTTGACAACGTCCGGCGCGGTTGGATAACATGAGAAGGTTTGGCGAGTTTGTTCTGCTGCCCCTGTGGTACCCCCGTTATGTGACGGGCCGTCCAGGGGCCGGCCCCGCTGTTCCGGCGGATTTAAGCCGCGGGAGTAAGGGCTAGTCCACAGACAATAGTGGCCGCGCAAGACACGCGGCCGCGCAACTGGAAATCGATCGATGAGCTGGGCACCTACGTCCGGCTGGTGACGGTTTCCGGGGATCACCCTCGCAACTGGCAGTTTCCGGTATTTTCGCGGCGTGAAACAGAAGTGCAAACGCGTCGCGGCCTGGCGGCGTTTTGCGCCGTACATGTTTGGAGCAATACCTCCAACAGGATTGAGTGAGGAAGGTTCGTGCCAACTTTCAACCAACTCGTGCGAAAAGGGCGACTTGCGCCTCGTTTTAAGACGGCCAGCCCAGCTCTGCAATCGTGCCCCCAGAAGCGGGGCGTGTGCACGCGCGTATATACCACGACTCCGAAGAAGCCCAACTCGGCGCTGCGTAAAGTGGCCCGCGTGCGGCTCACCAACGGGATCGAGGTGACCACGTACATTCCGGGCGTGGGCCACAACCTCCAGGAGCACTCCATTGTGCTGATTCGCGGAGGCCGTGTGAAGGACCTGCCGGGCGTTCGTTATCACGTGATTCGCGGCACGCTGGACACCGCCGGCGTCGCGGACCGCAAACAGGGAAGAAGCAAGTACGGGGCCAAGCGGCCCAAGTCTTAAA
Source organism: Terriglobales bacterium (assembly GCA_963745655.1). Taxonomy (GTDB): domain Bacteria; phylum Acidobacteriota; class Terriglobia; order Bryobacterales; family Bryobacteraceae; genus JAJFUV01. Next base: position 360,150 of record CAVUYK010000015.1, read on the forward strand.
CCACCATGTCACGCAGAAGAAGACCCGAAACCCGCGAAGTCGCCGCCGATCCCGTCTACAGCTCGCAGTTGGTGGAGAGATTCATCAACTCGATGACGTGGGACGGCAAGAAAAGCACGTCGCAGTCGATGTTCTACGAGGCCATGGAGAAGATCCGCGAGCGCAGCGGCGACGATCCGCTGAAGCTCTTCAAGAAGGCCGTGGAGAACTGCAAGCCGCTGCTGGAAGTGAAAACCCGGCGCGTGGGCGGCGCCAACTACCAGGTTCCCATCGAGGTGCCGCAGAACCGGCGCGTCAGCCTGGCGCTGCGGTGGTTGATCGGCAACGCCCGCTCGAGGCCGGAAAAGAGCATGCCGGAGAAGTTGGCCAACGAGCTGAGCGAAGCGGCCAACATGCGCGGCGGGGCCATCAAGAAGAAGGAAGACGTACACCGCATGGCGGAGGCCAACAAGGCCTTCGCGCACTACCGGTGGTAAGGAAAGATTCGTAGGGGCGCGATATATCGCGCCCCTACAACGCACACAATGGCACGCGAAGTCCCACTTGAGAAGATGCGCAACATCGGCATCATGGCGCACATTGATGCCGGTAAGACTACGGTCAGCGAGCGCATTCTCTATTACACGGGACGGACCTACAAGATCGGCGAAGTGCACGACGGCACGGCTGTGATGGACTGGATGGAGCAGGAACAGGAACGCGGCATCACCATTACCAGCGCCGCTACCACCTGCGAATGGCGCGACATCCGGATCAACATCATCGACACGCCGGGCCACGTGGATTTCACGGCCGAAGTGGAGCGCAGCCTGCGGGTGCTGGACGGGGCCGTGGCCGTGTTTGACGCCGTGGCGGGCGTGCAGCCGCAATCGGAAACCGTGTGGCGGCAGGCCGACAAGTATGGCGTACCACGCATCTGCTTCATCAACAAGATGGACCGGGTGGGCGCGGATTTCTTCCGCTCGGTGGAAACCATCGTCAACCGTCTGAAGTGCCGTCCCGTCCCCATCCAAATCCCCATCGGAGCCGAGGATCAGTTTCGTGGCGTGGTGGATCTGGTGGTGATGCGCGGGCGCGTGTGGTCGGACGAAACCCTGGGCGCCGAATACGAAGACACCGAGATCCCCGCCGATCTGGTGGAGCAGGCCCGCCAGTACCACGACCAGATGGTGGAAGCGGTGGCCGAATGCGACGACCAGCTTTTCGATAAGTACGTACAAGAACACGACGTCAGCGAGGAAGAACTGAAGGCGGCCATCCGCCGCGCCACCATTGCGCAAAAGATCTTCCCGGTGATTTGCGGGGCGGCCTTCAAGAACAAGGGCGTTCAGAACCTGCTGGACGCGGTGGTGGACTACCTGCCTTCGCCCCCGGAGGTTCCTCCGGTGGAGGGCGTTTCGGTGAGCGACCCGAGCGTGACCATCCAGCGCGCCGCCAGCGACGACGAGCCGTTTTCGGCGCTGATTTTCAAGATCATGACCGACCCGTTCACGGGGCAGTTGGCGTTCCTGCGCTGCTATTCGGGCAAGCTTTCGAGCGGCGAGTCGATCTACAACGTGGCCAAAGGCCGGCGCGAGCGCATCGGCCGCCTGGTCCGGATGCACGCCAATAAGCGCGAAGACATCCAGGAAATTTTCGCGGGCGACATTGCCGCCGCCGTGGGATTGAAGAACGTTTCGACCGGCGACACCATCTGCGACGAAGAGGCGCCGGTGGTGCTGGAGTCCATCGACTTTCCGGCTCCCGTGATCCAGTTGGCCATCGAGCCCAAGACCAAGGCCGACCAGGAAAAGCTGGGGCTGGCCATCGGCAAGCTCATTCAGGAAGATCCCACGCTGCGCATTCACACCGACCCCGACACCGGGCAGACCATTCTGGCCGGCATGGGCGAGCTGCACCTGGAAATTATCGTGGACCGTATGCAGCGCGAGTTCGGGGTGGGCGCCAACGTGGGCAAGCCGCAGGTGGCTTATCGCGAGACCATTCGCGGCAAGGCGCAAGCCGAAGGGCGCTTCGTGCGTCAGACCGGCGGCCACGGCCAGTACGGGCATGTGAAGATCCGCGTCGAGCCGCTGCCGCTGGGCACGGGTTACGAATTTGTGGACGACACTTACGGCGGTTCCATCCCGAAGGAATACATTTCGGCGGTGGATCGTGGCATCGGCGAGGCGCTGGAAGGCGGAATTCTGGCCGGCTATCCGATGTCGGATATCAAGGTTTCGTTGTACGACGGCAGTTATCACGAAGTGGACTCCTCCGAAATCGCCTTCAAGATCGCCGGATCCATGGCCATCAAGTCGGCCAGCCGGAAGGCGCAGCCGGCGCTGCTGGAACCGGTGATGAGCATCGAGGTGGTGGTTCCGGAAGAGTACATGGGCGATGTGATCGGCGATTTGAATTCGCGCCGGGGCCGCATTGAGGGTATGGAGTTGCGGAGTACGACGCAGATCATCAAATCCATGGTCCCGCTGGCGCAGATGTTCGGCTACGCCACCGAGTTGCGCAGTCGAACGCAGGGCCGTGGCAGTTTCACCATGCATTTCGGGCGGTACGAGGAAGTGCCCGCGTCGATTTCCGCGGAAATCGTGGATCGGGTGCAGGGGAAAGCGAACTAGCAGGAGAACACCGTACAGGAGATTCCGACGATATGGCGAAAGAGAAATTCGACCGTAGCAAACCGCACATCAACATCGGGACGATCGGGCATATCGATCACGGCAAGACGACATTGACGGCGGCGATCACGCAGGTATTGGCCAAGCACAACCCGAAGGTGAAGTTCCGGAGCTTCGACTCGATCGACAACGCGCCGGAAGAGAAGGCCCGGGGGATCACGATCGCGGTGGCGCACGTGGAGTACGAGACGGCCAAGCGGCACTACGCGCACGTGGATTGCCCGGGGCACGCCGACTACATCAAGAACATGATCACGGGGGCGGCGCAGATGGACGGGGCCATCCTGGTGGTGGCGGCGACGGACGGGCCCATGCCGCAAACGCGCGAGCATCTGCTGCTGGCGCGGCAGGTGGGCGTGCCGTACATTCTGGTCTGCCTGAACAAGGTGGACGCGGTGGACGATCCGGAGCTGCTGGACCTGGTGGAGCTGGAGATGCGGGAACTGCTGACCACCTACGGATTCCCGGGCGACGAAGTGCCGGTGGTGCGGGTATCGGCGCTGGAAGCGTTGAACGGGGCGCCGGAGTGGGAAAAGAAGATCGAAGAGTTGATGGAAGCGGTGGACAGCTACTTCCCGATGCCGGAACGCGCGGTGGACAAGCCGTTCATCATGCCGATCGAGGACATTTTCTCGATCCAGGGACGCGGGACGGTGGTGACGGGCCGCATCGAGCGCGGGATCGTGAAGGTAGGCGAGGAAGCCGAGATTGTGGGGTTCCGGCCCACGCGCAAGACGGTGGTCACGGGCGTGGAGATGTTCAAGAAGCTGCTGGACGAAGGCCGTGCGGGCGACAACGTGGGGTTGTTGCTGCGAGGCGTGGAAAAAGAGGAAGTGGAGCGCGGGCAGGTGATTGCGAAGCCGGGCTCGATCACGCCGCACACGAAATTCAAGGGAGAAGTATACGTGCTGAGCCGGGAAGAGGGCGGGCGGCACACGCCGTTCTTCAACGGGTACCGGCCGCAGTTCTACTTCCGCACGACGGATGTGACGGGAGTGGTGACGCTGGGCGAAGGCACGGAGATGGTGATGCCGGGCGACAACGTGAGCCTGGAAGTGGAATTGATCACGCCGGTGGCCATGGAAAAAGGTTTGCGGTTCGCGATCCGCGAAGGCGGACGCACGGTGGGCGCCGGTACCGTCACAGAGATTTTGGCGTAGCAGGCAACGGGCCGGGAGCAGAAATTCCGGCCACGGGCACTAAACATGAAGGAACGCATTCGAATTCGTTTAAAGGCTTACGACCACCGGGTCCTGGACCAATCCACCAAAGAAATCGTGGAGACGGCCAGGAAGACCGGGGCTCAGGTGGCGGGGCCCATCCCGCTGCCGACGCTCATGAATCGGTTCACCGTGAACCGTTCTCCACACGTCGACAAGAAATCGCGGGAACAGTTCGAGATTCGGACGCATAAGCGGTTGCTGGACATTCTTGAACCTACGCAGGACACTGTCGACGCGCTGATGAAGCTCGACCTGCCGGCTGGCGTGGATGTCGAGATCAAGGCGTTTGGGAAGGACAGGAAGTAGAAGTCAGGAAGTAGAAGTCAGAAGACAGGAGACAGTAGTCAGAAGGCCGGTGGGTGGACGCATTCTGACTTCTGGCTTCTGACTTCCGACTCCTGAGGAATTTTTTATGAGCCCAGGCATTCTAGGCAAGAAGATCGGTATGACGCAGGTATTCCGGGCCGACGGGCAGGCGGTTCCGGTCACCTTGCTGAAGGCTGGCCCGTGCGTGGTGGTGCAGCGCAAGACCCCGGCCCACGACGGCTACGACGCCGTGCAGTTGGGGTTGCTCGAGTACGTCAAGCCACAGCGCATCAACAAGCCCATGACCGGACATATGAAGAAGTCCGGCTCGAGCGGGGTAAAGTTTCTGCGCGAGTTTCGTTTGCCGCCGGGCGCGGGCGACCTGAAGGCGGGCGACCGGGTGTTGCTGGATGAGTTCAAGGCCGCCGACATGGTGGACGTGATTGGCGTGAGCAAGGGCCGCGGCTTCGCGGGCGTGGTAAAGCGCCACAATTTCCGCGGAGGCGACGCCTCTCACGGATCCATGCACCACCGGGCGCCCGGCTCCATCGGCGCGTCAAGCTATCCGTCGCGCGTGTGGCCGGGGACGCGCATGGCCGGTCACATGGGCACGCAGCAGGTGACGGTGCGGAACCTGGAAGTGATTGAGGTGGACGCGGAGGACAACGTGCTGGTGGTGAAGGGTGCGGTGCCGGGACCCAACGGCGGCTACGTGGTCGTGCGGCGCGCCAAGAGGTAACCATCATGCCCAAAGTGGATGTCGTGGATTTGAACAATCAAAAGGTCGGCGAGCTGGAACTCTCCGACGAGGTATTCGCCGCGGAAGTGAGCGAGGCGCTGCTGTACGAGGCTGTGCGGCAGTACATGGCCTCGGCGCGCGGCGGCGCGGCCAAGACCAAGACGCGGCACGAAGTTTCCGGTGCGGGAAAGAAGCTGTGGCGGCAGAAAGGCACCGGACGGGCCCGCTCGGGTTCGATCCGGTCGCCGCTGTGGCGTCATGGCGGCACGGTGCACGGGCCGCAACCGCGCGACTACAGCTACGAGCTGCCGCGGAAGATGATGAAGGGCGCGATGCGCTCGGCGCTGACCGCCAAGCTGCGCGACGGCGAGTTGAAGGTGGTGGACGCGTTCGCTTTCGCCGATCACAAGAGCAAGGGCGTGCGCGCGTCGCTCACCAAGCTGGAAGCTCGCAAAACTGTTCTCCTGGTGGACAACTCGGACAACCATAACCTGGACCGGGGTTCACGCAACCTGGCCGGTGTGACGCTGCTGGGCAGCCGCGAGGTGACGCCGTATCACCTGCTCGGTCACGAACGGGTGCTGCTGTCGCTCGATGCGGCCAAGAAACTGTCGGAGGTGCTGGCGAAATGAACCTGCATCAAATCATTTTGAAGCCGCTGGTCACCGAAAAATGCGTGGCCAAGAAGGAAGCCGACCAGACGCTGGCCTTTGAAGTGGCCGCCGCAGCCAACAAGGTCCAGATCAAGAACGCCGTCGAGAAGCTGTTCAAAGTGAAGGTGGCGGAAGTTCGCACGGCCAACCAGGTGGGCAAGCTGCGGCGTCGCGGACGCTTCGCCGGGTACCGTTCGGACTGGAAGAAAGCCTACGTGAGGCTGAAGGCCGGCGAGAAGATGCCGGAATACGCGGAGATCTGACATGGCGATTAAGAAATATCGACCGACCACGCCGAGCCGCCGCTTCGCGAGCGTAGTGTCGCGGGAAGGCATCACCAAGGACCGGCCCGAGAAATCCCTGACCACGGGCAAGCAGCGCACCGGCGGACGTAATTCGGACGGCCACGTGACGCTGCGGTTCCGTGGGGGCGGGCACAAGAAGAGCTACCGGATCATCGACTTCAAGCGCGACAAGAACGGGATTCCCGCGACGGTAGCGGCCATCGAGTACGATCCCAACCGCTCGGCGCGCGTGGCGTTGCTCAATTACGCCGACGGCGAGAAGCGTTACATCCTGGCTCCCGACGGACTGGTGGTGGGACGCAAAGTGCTTTCGGGCGCCGAAGCCGACATCCTGGTGGGCAACGCGCTGCCGCTCAAGAACGTGCCCGCCGGCACGTACGTGCACAACATCGAACTCAAGCCCGGCAAGGGCGGCCAGATGGCGCGGGCCGCCGGCACCCAGGCTCAGTTGGTCAGCCGAGAGGGCGATTTCGCCCTGCTCAAGCTACCCAGCGGCGAAACGCGCCGGGTACCGGTGGATTGCAAGGCCACCATCGGGCAGGTGGGGAACCTGGATCACGAAAACGTGTCGTTCGGCAAGGCGGGACGTACCCGCTGGCTGGGGCGGCGTCCGCACAATCGCGGCGTCTCGATGAACCCGGTGGATCACCCGCACGGAGGCGGCGAGGGCAAGACCAGCGGCGGCCGTCACCCGGTGACGCCTTGGGGCCAGCCGACGCGCGGGTTCAAGACGCGCAATAACAAACGGACCGAGAAGTGGATCGTCACTCACCGGTCGAAGAAGAGATAGCGCAAGAGGATTCTATGGGCCGATCGCTGAGGAAGGGACCTTTCGTCGACGCGCACCTCGAAAAGAGGATGGCGGTGATGAACGAGAAGAACGAGAAGAAAGTCATCCGTACGTGGTCGCGGCGCTCCACCGTTCTGCCGGAATTCATCGGACACACGATCGCCGTTCACAACGGCAGGAAGTTCATCCCGGTGTACATTACCGAGAACATGGTGGGCCACAAGCTGGGCGAGTTCTCCGCGACGCGCGTATTCAAGGGGCACTCGGGCAAGGCGGCCGCAGATAAGTCCGCCAAGCCGGCTTAAGCGGAAGATGAGGATTGCGCCCAGACACGAGGCCGGGAGCGGGTATCAGGACGGACTCGGCGTACTTGGCGCAAGACACGGTTACTGAGGATTTTATGGAAGCGAAAGCGGAAGCCAGATACATCAAGGTCTCGCCGCAGAAAGCCCGGCTGGTCGTGGACCAGATCCGAGGTAAGCGGGCGGGCGAAGCGATCACGATTCTGCAGACCATCAACAAGCGGATCGCGCCCACCGTCGAAAAGGTGCTGCGGTCGGCCATTTCGAACGCGCGCAATTCGCCGGAAGAGATGGACGTGGACCAACTGGTGGTGACGGAAGCATACGTGCACGATGGGCCCCGCATGAAGCGCATCCGCCCGGCGCCCATGGGCCGAGCCTACCGCTATCAGCGCCGGATGGCGCACATCGTGGTGAAGGTCGGCGGCAAGTGAGGGCTGGAGGCAGGTAAATGGGACAGAAGGTACATCCGTACGGATTCCGGCTGGGGGTCACCAAGACCTGGCGCTCCCGGTGGTTCGCCAAGCAGGACTACGCGAAGCTGCTCCAGGAAGATCTGGAGCTGAAAGAGTCCTTGCGCGACCGCCTGAAATCGGCCGGCGTGAGTTCGATCGAAGTGGACCGGCCCGGTAATAAGCTTCGGATCACCATCCAGACGTCGCGTCCGGGCATCATCATCGGCCGCAAGGGCGCCGAGATCGAGAAACTGAAGCTGGACCTGGCGCGCAAGACCAAGCGCGACGTCTTCTATCGACATTCAGGAAGTGCACAAGCCCGAGCTGGACGCGCAACTGGTGTCCGAGTCGATCGCGCTGCAGCTTGAGAAGCGCGTGGCGTTCCGCCGCGCGATGCGCAAGGCCGTGGATTCGGCGCTGCGTTTCGGCTGCAAGGGAATCAAGGTGCGCGTGTCGGGACGGCTCAACGGCGCCGAAATCGCGCGCAGCGAATGGTATCTGCAGGGGCAGTTGCCGCTGCATACGCTGCGGGCCGATATCGACTACGGTTTCGCGGAGGCCCATACGACCTACGGCGTGATCGGAGTCAAGACGTGGGTTTACAAGGGGGAAGTGCTCGACGGCGGCATGCGCCGGCTCAGCAGCGACCCCGAACCGCGCCGCGCGCCGCAGCGCGACCGGCGCGATCGCGACTTTAACCGCGGCGCTCGGCGCGGCCCGGCCCCGGTGGTGGCGGCGGCGCCTCCGCCGGTGGTAGCCGAAGCGGGCCCGGCGGTGCAGGCAGTTCCGGCCGACATGCCGCAACCGGCTCGTTCGACGACGCCCATCATGCCGCCGCTGGCGCCTCCGCAGCCGAACTGGAAGCAGGAATTGAAGCAGGAATCCGCGGAGCCGCCCACCGGCGGCGGCGAACCGGGCGCGGAAGGCCAGAATTAGCAGGACGGAGATTACGACGCCATGTTGATGCCAAAGAAGGTCAAGTACAGAAAGCAGCAGCGCGGACGGATGGCCGGGAAAGCCTGGCGGGGATGCGAGCTGGCCTTCGGCGACTACGGTTTGAAAGCCATGCGTTGCGGTTGGATCACCGACCGGCAGATCGAAGCCGCGCGCATCGCCATGACGCGCTTCATCAAGCGCGGCGGCAAGGTGTGGATCCGGCTGTTCCCGGATAAGCCCATCACCAAGAAGCCCGCCGAAACGCGCATGGGAAAAGGCAAGGGCGCTCCGGAACAGTGGGTAGCCGTGATTCGTCCGGGCAAGATTTTGTTCGAAATGGAAGGCGTGCCGAAAGAGACGGCCGCTGAGGCGATGCGGCTGGCGGCGGCGAAGATGCCCATCCCCTGCAAGATGGTCGCGCGCCCCGAGCTGAGTTAACCGGACGAGGAGGAATCCAGATGAAAGCCGATAAGCTCCGGGAACTGGACACCAAGGAATTGGATGCGCAGACGCATGCAATGCGCGAGCAGATGTTCCGCCTGCGGTTCCAGATGTCCATGGGTCAAATGGATGGTGTGAAGAAGTTCCGCGCCCTGAAGAAGGATATGGCGCGCCTACAGGGCATCCTGCGCGAGCGCGAAATGAGCGCGCAGAAAGGTTGATGGATAAGATGACCGACGAAAAGACCGCGGGGCACAAGAACGAAAAGGTCGGCCAGGTGGTTTCGGCCAACATGCAAAAGACCGTCGTGGTGCAGGTTTCGCGCCGGGTACAGCACCCGGTGTACAAGCGGATCATCACGAAGCGGAAGAAGTTCTACGCGCACGACGAGGACTCCACCGCCAAAGTGGGCGACGTGGTCCGCATCGTGGAATGCCGGCCGCTGAGCCGGTTGAAGCGATGGCAATTGGCCGAAGTGGTGCGGCGCGCGGCGCAGGTGGGCGTGGAGCCCGAGAGTTTGGACACGCTTTCGACGGCGCCGGTCGCGGCGGACGAGAACAAGTAAGCGGGCTAGGAGGACGTCATGATTGGAATGCGAACAATCCTGCAGGTGGCCGATAACAGCGGCGCCCGCAGACTGTGCTGCATCCTGCCGCGCGGCGGCGACAAGGGGCTGCGCGCGGGATTGGGCGATGTGGTGACGGCCGCCGTCAAGGAAGCGGCCCCGGATTCGCAGGTGAAGAAAGGGTCGGTAGTGCGCTGCGTGGTGGTCCGGATGAGGAAGGAAACGCGCCGTAAGGACGGCACCTACATCCGCTTCGACTCCAACGCCGCCGTGCTCATCAACGACGCCGGCGAACCGGTGGGCACCCGCGTGTTCGGGCCGGTGGCGCGCGAATTGCGCGACAAGAAATTTATGAAAATCGTATCGCTCGCTCCGGAGGTGATCTAATGGCCCGGCCATTTCGCAAGAAGGCGCCGGAGACGCCGGTGCGGCTTGAAATCAAGAAGAACGACATCGTGAAGGTAATCGCGGGGCGCGACAAAGGCAAGCAGGGACGCGTGTTGAGCGTGGACCGCGAGCGCGGCAAGCTGCTGGTGGAGCACGTCATGATGATCAAGCGGCACACGCGGCCCGACCCGGCGCACCAGGTCAAGGGCGGCATCGCCGAGCGGGAGGGTCCCATCGCGGTGTCCAACGTCATGGTGGTCTGCGTGGCTTGCGGACCGGTGCGCATGGCGCACAAAGTGGACCAGGTTGGGGGCAAGACGCGGCGGACCAGGGTCTGCCGCAAGTGCGGTGCGGCACTGGACCGCAAGGCGTAAGCGGACGCACAAGGGATTTTGCCATGAAAGCAAGGCTGAGAGAAAAATATCAGAAGACGGTAGTTCCGGCGCTGGTCAAGGAGTTCGGCTACAAGAACTTGATGGCCGTTCCGAAGATCGAAAAGATCTGCGTCAACGTGGGTTTGGGCGAGGCCACGCAGACCCCCAAGTTGATGGAGGGCGCGGTGGCCGAGTTAACCCAGATCACCGGCCAGCGTCCCGTGATCACCAAGGCGCGCAAGTCGATCGCGGCGTTCAAGTTACGCGAAGGCATGTCGATCGGCTGCATGGTCACGTTGCGCGGCGAACGCATGTACGAGTTCTTGGACCGGCTGGTCAACGTGTCCCTGGCTCGCGTGCGCGACTTTCGCGGCGTGTCGAGCAAGTCTTTCGACGGCCGCGGCAATTACACGCTGGGGATGAAGGACCAGTTGGTTTTTCCCGAGATCGACTACAACAAGGTCGAGAAGGCCAAGGGAATGAATATTTGCATCACGACCACCGCGAAGACGGATGCCGAAGGGTTGGCGTTGCTCAAGCAACTCGGCATGCCGTTCCGCCAATAGGGCCGCGGGACAAGAGGGAACCACTGATGGCAACAACGGCCAAGATCGCCAAAGAGAAAAAGAAGCCCAAGTACAAGATCCGCTTGCGCAACCGCTGCTTCCGCTGCGGGCGGCCTCGTGGATACATAGGCAAGTTCAACCTGTGCCGGATTTGCTTCCGGCAACTCGCACTGGCCGGTGAAATTCCCGGCGTAATCAAGGCGAGCTGGTAGAAAGGCGGAGAGGACGACGATGATGGTATCGGACCCGGTCGCCGACATGCTGACCCGAATCCGCAACGGGCTAGCGGCGCATCATACGAAGGTGGATGTTCCGGCCTCGCGGCTGAAGACGGAGATCGCGCGGATCTTGCGGGAAGAGGGATACGTCGCAAATTTCAAGCTTGCCGAGGAAGGTTCTCACAAGCTGATTCGGATCTATCTCAAGTACACGCCGGGCAACGAGCCGGTGATCTCGCGCATCGAGCGGGTATCGCGGCCCGGCAGCCGGGTGTACGTGGGAAGCCAAGGAATCCCGCGTGTGCTGGGCGGCATGGGAATCAACATCCTCACCACGCCGCGGGGCGTGATGACGGGCCGCAGCGCGAAGAAGGAAGGACTGGGCGGAGAGATTCTCTGCCAGGTCTGGTAGGCGCGCGCAAGTGGGAAGCGGAGTGGATTGAACCATGTCTAGAGTGGGAAAGAAGCCGATTCCTTTGCCGAAAGGCGTTAAGGTGACCATCGGCGATACATTGCAGGTGGAAGGCCCCAAGGGCAAACTCACGGTGCCGATTCCCGCGGGGATCGAAGTGCGGCAAGTCGAAGGCCGGATGGAGCTGGTGCGTTCGGGCGAGGATAAAGCCGCGCTGCACGGGCTCACGCGGGCGCTGGCGGCCAACGCCATCAACGGCGTGGCGAACTATTTCACCAGGGACCTGGACATCGTCGGCATCGGTTATCGAGCCGAGGTCAAGGGCCGGGTGATCAGCTTCAGCCTGGGCTACTCGCATGCGATCGAGTTCTTGCTGCCGGTAGGAATCGACGTGAAGATCGAGAAACAGACGCACATTTCTCTTTCCGGCGCCGACAAGCAACGGTTGGGCCAGGTGGCCGCCGACATTCGCGCGCTGCGGCCGCCGGAGCCATACAAGCAGAAGGGTATCCGGTATACCGGCGAAGTGCTGCGTAAGAAGGTCGGCAAGACCGGGGCGAGTGCAAAATGATACGTAAGATTTCCAAGGACGAGATCCGCCAGAAGATCCACCGCCGCATCCGGCGTAAGGTGCGCGGCACGAGGGCGCAGCCTCGACTGGCTGTGTTTCGCAGCCTGAAGAACATTTACGCGCAGGTGATCGACGACACCGAGGGAAAAACGCTGGTGGCGGCCAGTTCGGCCGAGAAGGAATCTCCGGTGGCCGGCGGCGGGAACCTCGAAGGCGCGCGCCAGGTGGGCCGTATGGTCGCCACGCGGGCCAAGGAAAACGGGATCGTGAAAGTCGTCTTCGACCGCGGCGGCTATCTCTACCATGGGCGCGTGAAGGCCCTGGCCGAGGCCGCGCGGGAAGCCGGACTGGAGTTTTAGGCGCATGGCAGCCAAGAGCATAATCAAGCGAATCGATCCGGCGACACTCAGCCTGAAAGAGCAGGTGGTCGCCATCAACCGCGTGACCAAAGTGGTCAAGGGCGGCAAGAACCTGAGCTTCTCGGCGCTGGTGGTAGTAGGCGATCCGGGACAAAAGGTGGTGGGTTTCGGAACGGGCAAGGCCCGCGAAGTGCCCGCGGCCATCAAGAAAGGCATCGAGGCGGCCAAGAAGAATCTGCGCCGGGTGAACGTGCTTGCGACCACCATCGCGCATCCGGTGCTGGGCCGTTTCGGCAGCGGGCAAGTGCTGTTGAAGCCGGCCCGGGAAGGCACCGGCGTCATCGCCGGCGGCCCGGTTCGCGCGGTCATCGAGGCCGCGGGAATTCCGAACGTACTTACCAAGAGCATCGGCTCGCACAACCCCCACAACGTGGTGAAGGCCACCATCGTGGCCCTGGAGCAACTGCGGGACAAGCAAGCCGTGGCGGATTTGCGCGGCATTCCCGTGGAGAAAGTGTAGGGGCGAGGCCGAGTCTTGCCCGATTGAGTGCACTATGGCGGAAGCGAAGATCAGAATCAAGCTGGTGCGCAGTCCCATCTGCGCGCCCGAAAAGCACAAGAAAGTAGTGCGCGGTCTGGGGCTCCGTAAAATCGACCAGGTGGTCGAACGCCCCGACAACGCCGGCTTTCGCGGCATGGTGGCCAAGGTACCGCACCTGGTCGCGATCGTGGATTGAAGGATGAGGCTCCTATGAATCTCAGCGGACTGAAACCTCCCAAGGGACAAAAGAAAGTCGCGCGGCGACTGGGTCGCGGTATGGGCACCGGACGCGGCAAGACCTCGGGTCGAGGCCAGAAGGGCCAGAAGTCGATCAGCGGCTTCCGTCAGATGCGGGGCTTCGAAGGCGGCCAGATGCCGCTGCACCGCCGTTTGCCGAAGCGGGGTTTCACCAACATCTTCCGGAAAGAGTACGCCATTGTGAACGTGGGCGTGCTGGAGAAGCTGGCGGGCGACACCTTCGATCCGCAGAGCCTCATGGCCGCCGGAGTGGTGAAGAAACTCGGCGCCGGACTGAAAGTGCTCGCCACGGGCGAGTTGCAGCGTAAGATCACGGTGCGCGCACACCATTTTTCCGAAGCCGCCACGGCGAAAATTCAAGCCGCGGGCGGCGTGGCAGAGGTAATCGAGACCGGCAAGAAGTAGCCGGTCTGGCAGGAAGCTCATGAACAAGCTCTTCGAAGCCGTAGCGAACGTCTTCCGGGTTCCCGACCTGCGGAAGAGAGTGCTGTTCACGTTGGGGATGCTGGCGATCTACCGGCTGGGCGGGCACATCCCTACTCCGGGGATTAACGCCAACCTGCTGGAGGAATTCTTCAAGCAGAACCAGGGCACTCTGTTTGGATATCATCGATCTGTTCTCGGGAGGCATGTTCCGGCGGCTGACCATTTTCGCCCTGGGCATCATGCCCTACATTACGGCGTCGATCGTGCTGCAGGTGCTCTCGGTGGCCATCCCGACGCTCGAAAAGCTCCAGAAGGAAGGCGAGCTGGGCCGGCGCAAGATCACGCAGTGGACCCGCTATTTGACGGTGGGCCTGTCGCTGTTCCAGTCCTTCGGCATCGCCATGAGTTTGCAGGCGAGCGAAGGCGAACTTCGTGATCAACCCGGGCCTCAGCTTCATTCTGATGACCGTGTTGACGCTCACCACCGGAACGGCATTCATCATGTGGCTGGGCGAGCAGATCAGCGAACGCGGCATCGGCAACGGCATGTCGCTGATCATCTTCACCGGCATCGTGGTGGGCCTGCCGCACGCCATGGCGGAGATCTACACCAACGTCTTCGTGACCCGGCAGTGGAACGCGCTGCAGATTGCTGATCATCCTGCTGGTCATGGTGGCGCGTGGTGGCCTTCATCGTGCTGGTCGAGCGCGGCGAACGCCGCATCCCGGTGCAGTACGCCAAGCGCGTGGTGGGACGCCGGGTGATGGGCGGCCAGGCCACCCACCTGCCGTTGAAGGTCAACGCCGGCGGCGTCATTCCGGTGATTTTCGCGAGTTCGCATGCTGGCGTTCCCGCAGACGCTCCTGCAAGTGCCGGCGTTGAAAGAAAACCGTTGGGTGGTGGGCATGCTGAGCGCCATTCGCTTCGGCGAGCCGCTCTACGCGCTCCTGTTCGTGACCGGCATCATTTTCTTCTGCTTCTTCTACGTGTCGATCATCTTCAATCCCAACGAAGCGGCCGACAACATGCGCAAGTATGGCGGGTTTATTCCGGGCATCCGTCCGGGGCGCAACACGGCCGACTACATGAACAAGATCCTCACCAAGATCACGGTGGTGGGAGGGTTGTACCTGGCGTTGCTTTCGCTGATTCCCGAAATCATGATCTCGGGCATCAAGCTGCAGCACCTGCCGTTGGTGGGCAACTGGATTGACACGTATTTTCCGCGCTTGGCTGCTGGACGGTCTGGGCGTGACGTTCTACTTCGGCGGCACTTCGCTGCTGATTGTGGTGGGCGTGGCCATGGACACGGTGAACCAGGTTGAGGCGCAGTTGATTATGCGGCATTACGAGGGCTTCACGCCGAGGGCGGGCAGAATCCGCGGGCGCCGGGCCTCGTGGTCGTAGGGGTTAAGGATTCGATGAAATCGATGGCACTGATTCTGCTCGGTCCTCCCGGTTCGGGGAAGGGTACGGTGGCCAAGTCGCTGAGCGCGCACTTTGCCATCCCCCACGTTTCGACCGGCGACATTCTCAGGGAGAATGTGAAGGCAGGCACCGGGCTGGGCCAGGAAGTGAAAGCCGTGATGGACTCGGGCAAGCTGGTAAGCGACCAGCTTGTGAACCGTGTGGTGGAAGACCGCTTGGGGCGTTCGGATTGCGCCCGGGGCGTGATTCTGGACGGTTATCCGCGCACTCTCGAACAGGCTCAGGTGCTGGAAGGTGTACTGGCCAGGCTGTCGCTTGAAACGGTGATCCTGAGTCTCACGGTGGACTACGAAATTATCGTGCGCCGGTTGGCTGCGCGGCGCAGCTGCCCGGTGTGCGGAACGGTTTACAATCTGGTTTCCAAACGCCCCAGGAGCGTGGGGGTGTGCGATGTCGAAGGCGCGGCGCTGATCACCCGCAACGACGACAAGGAAGAAGTAATTCGCAAGCGTTTGGCGGCCTACGACGAACAAACACAGCCGCTGGTGGATTTCTATCGGGCGCGCGTGAGCCGTTTCCACGAAGTGGTGGGCGGCGAGGCGACCACGCCGGAAGAGAATGCCGCGAGCGCGATCGGAGCCGTCGAGCAGGAATGATTATTCGCAAAACCGCCGCGGAGTTGGAGAAGATGCGGCGCAGCGGCTTGCTGGTCTGGCAAGTGTTGCAGCAACTAGCGGGTATGATTAAAGAGGGCGTGACGACCATGGATTTGGAAGTCACGGCCGAGCGGATGATCCGGGATGCCGGGGCCCGGCCCGCGTTCAAGGGTTATTACGTGCCGGCCGCCGGCGGCCATTATCCGTTTGTGTTGTGTACATCGGTGAATGAGGAGATCATTCACGGAATGCCCAGCGCGAAGCGGGTCCTCAAGGTGGGCGACGTAGTTTCGATCGATACGGGCGCGGCGCTGGAGGGATATTACGGAGACTCCGCGGTGACCATCCCCGTGGGCGAGATCGGCGAGCCAGCCCAGCGGTTGTTGAAAGTGACCGCCGAGGCGCTGGAGTTGGGTATCGAGAAGGCGCGGCAGGGCAACCGGTTGTTCGACATTTCGGGAGCCATCGAGCGCCACGTGGTTTCCAACGGTTTTTCGGTGGTGAGAGATTACGTGGGACACGGCATCGGAACGCAGCTTCACGAAGAGCCGCAGATTCCGAACTACGTGGACCGCAAGAGCGAGAATCCGCGCCTCAAGGCAGGCATGGTGCTGGCCATCGAACCGATGGTGAACGCCGGCCGGGCGGAGTGCAAGGTTCTCCCGGATCGCTGGACGGCGGTGACCGTGGACGGCAGTTACGCGGCGCACTTCGAGCACACCGTGGCGGTGACCGAAAACGGGCCGTGGATTCTGACGCGGCCTTGAGGACGGGACATGGATTCCGTAACCGGCGCCGGGAGCGCCAGGCCGGCAGTGTTGGCGAGCGTGGTGGAGTTGCTGCCGCGGTCGGTGTACCGGCTGGAATTGGAAGACCGCCGGCAAGTGCTGGCCCACGCGGCCGGCCGCCGGGAAGTGAATTTCGTCCGGCTGCGGCTGGGCGACAAGGTTCGGGTGGTGATTTCGCCCCACGACAATACGCGTGGACGAATCACGGAGTTATTGGACAAGGATTAGCGGCCGCCGAAAGGCGCGCGGGAACGATCGCGGTAACGCGCATGGGCCAGTGATGGCGGCCAGCGGGAAATGAGATCATGAAAGTACGGGCTTCGGTTAAAAAGATGTGCGTGAAGTGCAAAGTCATCAACCGCTATGGTGTGGTGCGAGTGATTTGCACAAATCCCAAGCACAAGCAGCGGCAAGGGTAGCGGGAGGAATCTATGGCACGCATCGCAGGCGTCGATCTTCCGGCCAGGAAGACAATTGAAATTGGGCTCACCTATATTTATGGCATTGGGCGCACGCGCTCGAAGTCCATTCTCTACCGCGCCACGGTGGGCGCGGAGAAGCGGGTGAGCGACTTGAGCGAAGAGGAGATTGCCCGGATCCGCCAGATCATTGAAGACGAGGGGGCGGTGGAAGGCGATCTTCGCAAAGAAATCTCGATGAACATCAAGCGGCTCATCGAGATGGGTTCCTACCGGGGGTCGCGGCACCGTCGCGGGCTGCCGGTGCGCGGTCAGCGGACTCACACCAACGCGCGCACGCGCAAAGGTCCGCGGCGCGGAACCGTCGCCAACAAGAAGAAGTCGGCGTTGAAGACATAATCCGGGAAACTAACACCTATGGCAAAGGCACCCGCCAAAGCAGGAAAAAAGAAGTCTTTCAAGAAGAAGGAAAAGAAAGTTATCCCCGTGGGGGTGGTTCACATCCAGGCCACCTTCAACAACACGATCATCACCATCGCCGATTCGAACGGGAACGTGGTGTCGTGGTCGAGCGCAGGTTCGCTGGGCTTCCGGGGATCGCGCAAAGGCACTCCGTTCGCCGCGCAGCAATCATCGCCCCGCCCCGCCCCCGCCCCCGCCTTTTGTTGTCGCGTTTTTTTTTTTGTTGCTTGGCTCAGTTCATGCTTACCAGCATGTTGCCGACGAGCCGGTCGTGGCCCGGCACGTCGACGAGGTCGAGGACCGATGCCGTCGGGCAGGGCCAGGTGGGCGTACCCGACGTCGATCGTCATGCCGCGGCGGCGCTCCTCCGGCAGCCGGTCGGCGTCGATGCCCGTCAGGGCGCGGAGGAGCGTGGTCTTGCCGTGATCGATGTGACCGGCGGTGCCGACGACGACGCCCATCGCGACCGCGCCGTCAGCCCGCGGACCGCGATGCCGGCCAGCCGGCGGACGAGCACCTCGTCATCGGCCGGGTCGACCGTGCGGAGGTCGAGCCGAGCGCGCCGCCCTCGATCCGGGCAAGGACCCGTCCGGGCCGCGACGGAGCGACGCCGCGCGCACGATCCGGGGAGGTATCCGGCACGGCCACGGCCGAACGAGGGCAGCGCCTGCCCCGGCAGCGACCCGCCGCCGACCGGCGACTCGAGCGCCACGACGCACCGGGCGGACGGCCCGGCCGCGGCGACGGCCTCTCGGATCCCCTCGCACGGACCCCAGCCCGGCAGCGTCCCGGGCGATCGTCCGCCAGACCGGCACGTCGGTCGCTGCCCGCCCGGCCCGGTACATCCCCAGCGTCGCCGCCACCCCGGCGAGGATCGCCTTGTCCGGGCGGATCGCCCGGGCGAGTGGGTCGCGCCGGAGCCTCGCGACCAGGTCACGCCGCCCGACGATGAGCCCGGCCTGCGGCCCGCCGACCAGCTTGTCGCCGCTGAACAGCACCACGTCCGCGCCGGCGGCCAGGCGCTCCGCGGGCGTCGGCTCGTGCGCGAGCCCGAAGGCGGCGGTGTCGAGGAGCGCCCCGGAGCCCAGGTCGTCGATGACGATCGCGCCGTGGCGGTGGGCGATCGCGGCGACCTCGGCGAGGTCGGCGGACTCCGTGAAGCCCGCCTGGGCGAAGTTGGACGGGTGGACACGCAGCACCATGGCCGCCCGGCCCTCGGCCAGCGGCGCCTCGAAGTCGGCGGCACGCGTCCGGTTCGTCGTCCCGACCTCGACCAGCCGGGCCCCGGCGCGGGCCACGATCTCGGGGATCCGCACCCCGCCGCCGATCTCCACCAGCTCCCCGCGCGACACCACCACGGATCCTCGCCGGCCCGCCAGGCCGACGGCGAGCAGGAGCGCCGCGGCGTTGTTGGTGACGACCAGCGCGTCCTCGGCGCCGGTGAGCGCCACCAGGTGCTCCTCGGCGGCCGGGAACCGGCGGCCGCGGCGACCCGTGCGCCTCGTCCAGCTCCAGGTAGCCGTAGGCGCGGGCGGCCGCCGGTCGCGGCGGCGATCGCGGCCCGCGGCCACGGCGCCCGCCCGAGGTTCGTGTGCAGGACCACGCCGGTCGCGTTGATCACGTGCGGCGGCACCGGCCCGTCGACGGCGGCAGGGTCCGTGAACGCGGCGGCCCGGGCGACGACGTCCGCCGCGAGCCGGTCGATCGCCGCCGGGGCGGCGCCCGCCGCCAGCCGTGCCCGCTCGGTCTCGAGGCCCTCCCGGACGAGGGCCGCCAGCGACGCCGGATCGGCCGCGGGGAGCGCGGCCCGGACCAGCGCCAGCACGCGCTCGACGCTGGGCGGTCGGGAGCGCCCGGAGGCGGCGGCTGGCGTCATGCGGCGGATCATCGCAGACGAGGTGGCGGCCGTCGCGACCGCGACCGGTGCGCGGGCGTCGCGCGAGGTAGCCTCGCGCAGGACGAGCAGCCCAACGGAGGGTCGAGCCGATGGCCACCGCCGAACGCCCAGCAGACCGCGTCGCTCGCGACGCCGGTGCCCGCGTGACCACGACCGGGTCGCCCGGCCCGCACCCGGACGTCGTGGTCGTCGGGGGCGGCATCGTCGGCACCTCGGCGGCCGCGTTCCTCGCCGGCGCAGGTGCCCGGGTGCTGCTCGTCGAGCGCGATGGCCTGGCGTCGGCGGCGTCGGGCGCGAACTCGGGCGTCGTCCAGCATCCCTTCGACCCGGTCCTCGCTGGCCTGTACCGCGAGTCGCTCCTCCACTACCGCGAGCTCGCCGCCGCCTCCAACGCCTTCCGCATCGGCGCCACGCCGGCAGGCATGCTGTACGTCACGCCCCACGAGCTCGCCGCCCGGCGCCAGGCGGCGCTGGTCTCGGCGCCGTTCCCGGAGCTGGACGTGGACGTGCTCGGCGGTGACGAGCTTCGACGCCTCGAGCCGGCGCTCGCCCCGGGGCTGTGGGCGTGCCGCGTGGGCATCGGCTACCCGGTGGCTCCGGGCAGCGGGACCTACGCCTTCGCGTCGCTGGCGGAGGCGCGAGGCGTATCGGTGCGGGTCGGGCGGGCGGCGAGGCTCGACGTGCACGGCGACGAGGTGACCGGGGTGGTGGTGGACGGTCGATCGATCCCGGCCGGCGCCGTCCTCGTCGCGGCCGGTCCCTGGACGCCGGGCCTGCTGGACCCGTCCGGGCGCTGGGCGCCGATCGCACCGCAGTGGGGCGTGGTCGTCGAGGCCGAGCTCGCGGCACCACCGGGCCACGTCCTCGAGGAAGCCGGGATCGAGGCCATCCTCGACGCCGGGGGCGATCCGACCGGGCCGGGCGGCACGACGGAGAGCGGCACGACGGAGGCCGGCGAGGGCGCCGACGACGGTCTCGAGTTCAGCCTGGTGCCGCAGGCCGGCGCCTCGTCGGTGGGCTCCACGTTCCTGCCCTCCGAGCCCGTGCCCGAGGCGTGGATCGAGCGGATCCTGGTGCGCGCCGCCACGTTCGTGCCCGCCGTCGCCGACGCGCCGATCCGGGGCGTCCGCTGCTGCCCCCGACCGCGGAGCGCGGATGGCCGGCCGCTGATCGGCCGCGTCCCATGGCTCCGCAACGTGGTCGCGTGCGCCGGGCACGGACCCTGGGGGATCTCGACGGGACCGGCGTCGGCCCGGCTCGCGGCGGACCTCGTCCTCGGCCGCGGCCCGGACACTCCCGCGGAGCTCGACCCGGCCCGGTTCGGGACCCCGGCCTGACCGTCGCAGCCACCCGGGCCGCGCCGGCCCGGACACGGACCTCAGGTGTCTGGGCCGTTGTTGCAAGATGTTGCAAGAACGACGACACTCATCCGGAACGCGTCCCCGTGCGAATCGACCGGTGCATCCCCAGGCGCTCGGGGGAGCAGGAGATCCGGCATGCACATTCCCGATGGCTATCTCAGCCCCATCATCTCCGTCGGCCTCGGCGCGGCGACGGTGCCCGGCTGGGCCGTCGCCACCAACCGGGTCCAGAAGGTGCTCTCGGACCGGACGATCCCGCTGCTGGCCATCTTCTCGGCCATGAGCTTCACGGTGATGATGTTCAACGTGCCGGTGCCGGGCGGGACCACCGCCCATGGCGTCGGCGGCACGCTGATCGCCATCGTCCTGGGTCCATGGGCGGCAGCCATCGCGATCAGCGTGGCCCTGATCATCCAGGCACTGTTCTTCGGCGACGGCGGGATCCTCGCGATCTTCGCGAACTGCCTCAACATGGCGTTCATCCTGCCGTTCGTCGGCTACGCGACCTACCGCGTCGTCGCCGGCGGCTCCCCGATGCTGTCCACCAGGCGGGTGTGGGCCGCGGGCATCGGCGCGTACATGGGGATCACCGCCTCGGCGCTGGCGGTCGGCATCGAGCTCGGCATCCAGCCGATCCTGTTCTCCGAGAATGGCCACGCCCTGTACAGCCCGTACGGCCTGGCCGCGGCCATCCCGGCGATGCTCATCGCGCACGCCTTCGGCGCATCGATCGTCGAGGCGCTGATCACGGCGTTCGGCGTGGCCTGGATCCAGCAGCGCCACCCGGAGTACCTGGGCTCGCTCGGTCGCGGGCTCGAGGACGACCGGGACGTGGCGGACGGGATGACGGCCGGTCCCGATCAAGGCGCGTCCGACGACGCCGAACCCGACGCCGCTCCTCGCCCGCTGTGGCAGACGGGAGCCGTCCTGGTCGCCGTCAGCCTCGCGATCATCGGTGCCGCGGCGCTCGCCACCGGTGGCGGTGATCCCGCGCACGCCTTCGGCACCGACTGGGCCGCGGTGGACTGGCCGAGCGTGGCCACGATGCTGCTGGTCGTCGCCCTGATCGCCGCGATGCTGGTGCCGCTCGCCTGGGTCCTGCTCCCACGCCGCTACCGCGGCGTGGGCACGGCGTTCGTCGCCGCCGCGGTCCTCGCACCGCTGGGGCTGATCGCACCCGGCTTCGCCTACGGCGAGGGCTCGGCGGAGGACGTCGGCGCTGCCTTCGGCTATGTCCCGGCCGGCCTCCAGCACCTGTCGTCCGTGTTCACGGCGCCGCTCGCCGGCTACAACCTGCCGCTGCCGTTCTTCAGCCACGCCCGCTCGGCGCTGTGGCAGCAGGCCGTGGGCTACGAGATCACGGGCATCCTCGGGATCCTGCTGATGGGCGGCGTGATGCTCGCCCTCGGGCGGCTCCTGCTCCACCGGCAGCACGCCGCGGCGGAGCACCAGGACGGCGCCGGCTGGCTCGAGCACACCGTGTCCGGCATCACCGCCTCGGTCGAGCGGTCGATCTTCACCGAGGAGCACGCGCGCTCCGCGGGCTGGCTCCAGGGCGTCGACCCGCGGGCGAAGCTGGGCATGTTCCTGGCCGCGGTCCTGGCCGCGAGCCTGTCGAGCTCGGTCGTCGTGCTCGTGCGCGCTCTACGCCGTCGTGCTGGCGGCGGCACGGGCGAGCCGGATCCCGTTCGACTTCTTCGTCCGCCGCGTTTGGCTCGGCATCCCGTTCTTCGCGGGCCTGATCGTCATCCCGGCCATCTTCCTCGTCCCCGGCCCGCGGCTGTTCGAGCTCGCGGTTGGCCCGATCACCATCGCGCCGTCGATCCCCGGGCTGGAGGGCGCCGTGCTGTTCGTGACCCGGGTCGGCGTCAGCGTCTCGCTGGCGGTCCTGCTGGTCATGACCACGCCCTGGGCCGACCTGCTCAAGAGCCTCGAGGCGGTACGCGTCCCCAGGCTGTTCATCCTCGTGCTCGCGATGGCCTACCGGTACATCTTCCTGTTCCTGCACATCACCAACGGCATGTTCGAGGCCCGCAAGAGCCGGATCGTCGCGCGCACCAACGGCGCTGAGCAGCGGCGCTGGATCACGGGCGCGATGGGCGGCCTGCTCAACCGCTCCGTGAAGATGAGCAACGACGTCTATGCCGCCATGATCGCCCGGGGCTTCTCGGGCTCGATCCGGACGTTCGCCGACTACCGCATGACGCGCGCCGACTGGGCGGCGCTCGCCGGAACCCTGGCCATCGCGGTCGCCGCGGTGGTCGCCCAGCGTGGCCTCCCGTGATCGGGCGGCGGGAGGAGAACCCACCCATGACGACGACCCTCGACCCGGGACCGACGCCGGCACCCGGCGCGGCCGAGCCTGCGTTCGACCTGCACGACGTCCGCTTCGTCTACGGACGCGCGGCAGGTGGCGCTCGACGGCATCGACCTGCGCATCGAGCGCGGTGAGCAGGTCGTCCTGCTGGGCGCCAACGGCTCGGGCAAGTCGACGCTGCTCAAGCTGCTCGACGGGCTGTCTGCCCGTCGGTGGCCGCACTCGGGCGTGGTCGGCGAGGCGGCAGTCGCCGACGGGCTGATGCGTACCGGTTCCACCGGGGGATCGGGCTGGTGTTCCAGGACCCCGACGTGCAGCTGTTCTCGCGCCACCGTCCGCGACGACGTGGCGTTCGGGCCGCTCCAGCTCGGGCTGTCGAAGGATGAGGTGCGAGCCGCGGTCGACGCGGCGTTCGAGCAGATGGAGATCGGGCACCTGCGCGGACCGCGCGCCGTTCGAGCTGTCGGGTGGCGAGAAGAAGCGCGCCGCCATCGCGTCGGTGCTGTCGCTGCACCCGGACGTCATCCTGCTAGACGAGCCGACGGCGGCCCTGGACCCGCGGACGAAGTGGGTGCTGGTCAACCTCATCCGCAAGCTGGGCGAGGGTGGCAAGACCCTCGTGACGGCCACCCACGAGCTCGACATCGTGCCGATCATCTCGGACCGGACCGTGGTGCTCGGGGAGGACCGGCGCGTGCTGGCCGACGGCCCGACGCCGGAGATCCTCGCCGACCGCCGCTGCTCGTCCGCGCCAACCTGATCCACGAGCACCTGCACGAGCACGGCGGCCTGCGCCACGCCCACGACCACGACGCCGAGCACCATGCGCCGGACGACGGCGACGTGGCCGGGCACGACGACGACCATCCCGCCGCGATCCCCGCCGCGATCGCCGCCGCCACGACGCTCGCCCGCGACCCCGACGCGACGCCGAGGCACGCGGGTGACCGGCACGACTCCCGCCCGCTCGTGGGCGGACGCCCGGGACGCCCTCCGCGCGCGGGGCCTGCGATGGACCCCGCAACGGCGGCTGATCCTCGAGGTCCTGGCCGGCACCACCGGCCACATCACCGGCAGCGAGCTCGTCGACCGCTGCCGGGCCCGGGACGCCGAGACCATCCCGTCGACCGTCTACCGCACGCTGGACGTGCTCGAGGAGCTGGGCTACGTCCGGCACAGCCATGGCGCCGACGGACGCGAGGAGTACCACGTCCTCCCCGGCGGCGAGCACGCCCACCTGCGGTGCCTCGCCTGCGGAGGGTCCTGGGAGGTCGAGCCCGAGGAGGCGCAGGAGCTGGTGGCACGCCTGGGCGCGTCACGGGGCTTCGAGGTCACCCTCAGCCACGTGACCATCGGCGGACGGTGCCGCGGATGCGCACCCGGGGCGGAACGGGAGCACGGCCACCCCGGCTGAGGTCGACCTGCCGGAGGCGGCAGGTCACGAGAGATCGCCGGCCGCTCCCCGTGGCGGACGCGGATGCCCGGCTCGCGAGGCGGTCCCCTGCCCGCGGCGGATGAGGCAGGCGACGGCCCGTTGACAACCCGCGCCGGATCGAGTTCAATAACCACATTGTTCCATATGTAGTTGGTTATGGAGTATGGTGCAGACCGACTCGCTGAGCGCCGTGTTCGGCGCGCTGTCGGACCCGACCCGGCGCGCGATCCTCGCCCGGCTGACCGAGGGCGACCTCACGGTCGGCGAGCTGACCACGCCCTTCCGGGTCTCGCAGCCGGCGATCTCGCGGCACCTCCGGGTGCTCGAGGACGCCGGGCTCATCTCGCGCAGGCGCCGCGCCACCGCCCGCCTCAGCCATCTCGAGGCGGCGCCGATGCGCGAGGTCGCCGACTGGCTCGCCGCCTATCGCGCCCACTGGGAGGAGCGCTTCGGCCAGCTGGACGAGCTCCTCGCCACCCTCCGCGCGGCCGCCGCCCCGCGGGCGGCACCGACCCCGCCGCCAGGCGATCCCTCCGCCGACCCGTCCCCCGACAGGAGCCGATGATGCCCACGACCCACCCGACCCGCGTGATCGCCCACCCCGGGCTCCCCTTCGTCGACATCGAGCGCGAGCTCGACGCGCCCCGCGACCTCGTCTTTCGTGCCTACTCGGAGCCGGAGCTGCTCGCGCAGTGGCTCGGTCCGCGCCGCTTCACGACGACGATCGAGCGCTACGAGGTCCGCGACGGCGGCCGCTGGCAGTACACCTCGCGCGACGACGACGGGCATGCCTACCGCTTCCACGGCGTGTTCCACGGCGAGCAGACCCCCGACCGCATGACGCAGACCTTCGAGTTCGACGGGGCCCCGGGCATGGTTGCGCTCGACACGCTCGTGCTCGAGGACCGTGGCGACCGGACGATCGTCCGAACCCACTCGATCTACCCGTCCCTCGAGGCTCGCGACGGCATGGTCGCGGGCGGCATGGAGTCCGGCGTCCGCGAGGGCATGGACCGGCTGTCGGCGCTGCTCGAGCGCCTCGGCGCCGAGCGCCGCTGAGCCGTGCACGGAGCTCCCCTCCCGACCCTGAAAGGAACCGAACCATGACCACGTCCCCCGTCCGCCCCGTCGGTCCCATCACCCCGTTCCTCTGGTTCGACAGCCAGGCCGAGGAGGCCGCCGAGCTGTATGCCTCGCTGATCGCCGACTCCGGGATCGATCACGTGTCCCGGTACACCGAGGCGGGTCGCGAGGTGCACGGTCGCGAGCCGGGCTCCGCGATGACGGTGCACTTCCACCTCGGCGGGCAGCCCTTCGTCGGCCTCAACGGCGGCCCCGTCCACCGGTTCACCGAGGCGGTCTCGTTCATGGTCACCTGTGAGACCCAGGAGGAGCTCGACGGGCTCTGGGATCGCCTGGGCGAGGGTGGCGATCCGGAAGCCCGGCAGTGCGGCTGGCTCAAGGACCGCTTCGGCGTCTCGTGGCAGATCGTGCCGGCTGCGCTCGGGCGGATCCTCGGCGATCCGGACCCCGGGCGCGCGCGCCGCGCGACCGAGGCGATGCTCCGCATGAAGAAGCTCGACGTCGCCGAGCTCGAGCGCGCCGCCGACGGCGTGGAGTCGCCCGCCGGATAGGCACGGCCCGCCGCCCGATCGGGGGCGGCATTCCGCGGCCGCCCGACGAGCGCACGGAGGGCAGGGGGTCGTAGCGCGAGCGCGGACGAGCTGGGCGATCGCCCTGCCCGCCTGCTGTCACGCCCGCCTGCGGTCCGCCGTCACATGCGCCCGGCAGCCGGCGCGTGGTCGCCGACGCCATCACGGGTGCGGACGATGGCGCAGCGATGGAGTGGCTCTCGCGGGGTGACGGTGGTCGCGCTCACGCTCACGATCGTCGGGTGCAGCCCGGCCCCGAGCGTCGCGCCGTCACCCCGGTCGCATGACGCGTCTGCATCGTCCGCGGCCTCGACCACCCCATCCGCCAGCCCGTTGCCCGGCACCTCGCCCTCGCCTGCACCGTCACCTTCGCCGAGCCCCTCAGCCTCAGCCGCCGGCTGGCCATACCGGACGGCGAACGCGATCCGCGATGTCAGGTTCCTCGACGATGGCCGGGCGCTGGTGACCGAGATCGACACGGTCAACCAGACGTTGCGGGTGGTGACGCTGCTGCCGGACGGCTCGATGGCGGCGGGCTGGCCGTGGCAGCCGCTGCCGGACCTGGCGTCGATGGCTGACGTCACCCCGGGACCGGCGAGCAGCGTCTATGTCATCGCCCGTGCGGGCCCGCTGTCGTCGGCCGACGACTGGAAGGAGACGCTCCACCGCCTCGCCGACGATGGGACCGAGATGGCCGGCTTCCCGGTGACGATGCCGGCCGTCTCGTTCTGCGCCCTGATGGCGGACCCGTCCGGGGACGCCGTGGTGGCCTGCCAGGAAGACGCCACGACGACCGTGTCCCCGCCCGCGACCACCGTGGCGCTGGTGCGGCCCGACGGCACATCGCCGTCAGGCTGGCCCGTGCGGGTGGCGGGCGCGGCCGCCCCCGTCGGGTTCCTTCGCGACGGGGGCCTCGTCCTGCGGGTTGACGCCAACCCGGCGCTGCGGGTCCTGGTCCTGGGGCGCGATGGCAAGCTCGCGGCCGGGTGGCAGCGCCCCGCGTTCGGGGCGATGAGCGACGTCGCGGTCGATGCCGCGGGCCGCGTCCGGGTCACCTCGCGCGACTACCAGGAGGGCGAGTGCGGGACGCCGATCCGGACCACCTATGCGGTCCTCGGCTCGAACTGGGCGCCCGGCGGCGGGCTGGCCGGTGACGGTCGCCGGCTGGGGCTCAGGACCCCTCGTCCGCGCCGACGGCTCGATGGTGATCGCGACCAGCGGTGGTCGCGTCTTCGCCTATTCGCTCGCCGGTCGTCGCCTGGCCGGGTGGACAGGCAACGTGCCCGTCGCGAGCGGCTGCTACGAGGGCGCCACTCCCGTATCGGCCGGTGCGGACGGGCAGGTCGTCGTCAGCTACCAGCGCGCCACGCTCGTCTCGTCGATGGGCAGGGTCGTCCACGGCTGGCCGACCGCCGTCCCGGGCACGATCGCCATCACCTGCCCATCCTGCACCCCCGGCCCCGGCGCGCCGATCCTGCCGGTCGTCGGCCAGGCCGGGATCTACGTGGCTGCCTACGGGCCGCGAACAGCAGCCGGGGCTCGGGGGGCGCCGGGGGTGGTCGTGATGGGCCGCAGCGGTCGCCCCATGGCGCAGACGGTCATCGGCAACCCCGGCGACGAGGTCGCGTGGCTGAGCATGGCACCCGACGGCCGGGTCTGGGCGCTGGTCACGAGCGACGATGGCGCGACGGTCAGGTCGACGCTGGTCCTGGTCGCGCGGGATCGGCCCGTCGGCGGCTGACGGACGGCCACGTGCTCGATCTGGCGGGAGCGCATGGGAGTCGAACCCACCGCGCGACGCCGGGCGCCGCGCCACCGGTTTTGAAGACCGGGGGGCCCACCGGGACCCCTCCGCTCCCGCGCGCCGGATCATGGTGCGGCCGGCGAGCGTGGTGCGCGACGGACCGTCCCGGCAGTCCGCGGCCTATCATCCGGGGATGACGCGTGCCTCCCGCGATCCCGCCGATCCGCCTCACCGAGCTGACCGAATGCGGCGGCTGCGCCGCGAAGCTCGGCGCCGACCTGCTCGCCGAAGCGCTGGCGGGCCTGGGGGCGGGGCATCGGCAACGGGTTCGCGGCGCCGCCGACCCGCGACCTCATCGCCGGCCTCGAGCCGCCCGACGACGCCGCCGCGTACCGCGTCTCGGACGATCTCGCGATCCTCGGCACGCTGGACTTCTTCCCACCGCTCGTGGACGACCCCGGCGCATTCGGCGCGATCGCGGCCGCAAACGCCCTGTCGGACATCTTCGCGATGGGTGGGAGGGTGCTGTTCGCACTCTCGATCGCGGCCTTCCCCGAGGACTTCCCGAAGGACGCGCTGGCGGCGGTGTTCGAGGCTGCGGCGGCGAAGGTCCGCGAGGCCGGCGGGATCCTGGCGGGCGGGCACACGATCCGCGACGCCGAGCCCAAGTACGGGCTGGCCGTGATCGGCGCCGCGCACCCGGATCGCCTGTTCCGGAAGGGCGGTGCGAGGGCGGGCGACGTGCTGCTGCTGACCAAGCGGCTGGGGACCGGCCTGCTGGTGAGCGGCCGACGCCAGGGCCGGACCTCGGACGCGGACATGGACGCGGCCATCGCCCAGATGGGGACGCTCAACCGGGCGGCCTCGGAGGTCCTCGTCCGGCACGCGATCCGGGGCGCGACGGACGTCACGGGGTTCGGGCTGCTGGGGCATGGGCTGGAGATGGCGCGGGCGTCCGGGGTTCGGCTCGTGTTCGATGCCGCGGCTCTGCCGGCCCTGCCGGGGCGCTGGACGTGGCGCGGGCCGGCGTGGAGACCGGCGGGGCGGGCCACAACCGGCGCTACACGGCGCCGTCCCTCGAGGTGGCGGACGGCGTGGCGCCAGAAGCCGTCGCACTCGCCCACGACCCGCAGACCTCCGGCGGGCTGCTGGTGGCGGTGCCGGCGGGCGACGTGGCGGCGGTGGAGGCGGATCTCGCAGGTGAGGGCGTGACATCGTGGCGGGTTGGGCTGGTCGAACCGGTGGCCGGCGGCGAGCCCGGCGTGGCCCTGCGCCAGGAAGGCATCCCATCGTCCTGCTGATCCGCCTGAGGCGGTCCACGCATCGCGTCGAGCCAGTCACGCGGTGCCGGCGGGCCGAGCCCTGCGACTCATGATCGCCGGCTCGATGCCGCGTCGTCATCGCCGGCCGGCGTCGCGCTTCGCCAGGAACGGGCGGTCAGCGCAGCCGGGTCCATGCCCCCGCGCAGGCGGCGCCGGCGGAGACCAGCGCCCACAGGCCCGCGTCGACCAGCATCGAGCCAGCCCGGGCGTCCAGCAGGCCCGAATCGCCGAAGCCGACCAGGGCCCCGAGCACGATCCCGCCGAACACGACGCCCTGCATCGCCGGCCCCTGCTTGTACCCGGTCACCCGGGTCACGCCCTGGACGATGAGACCGCCGGCGAAGTAGCTGATGATGATCGAGAAGAAGCCGATCCGCGGCGCGAGCAGCGCGACCAGGATCCCGGCCCCCAGCGCCACGGCCAGGCCGCCGATCACCTGCGTGGGCGTGAACGACGTCAGCGGGTCGAACGCGGGCTTGCCGCAGTCGCGACACCGGAATCCGACCGGGCCCTGCATCGCGCATCGGGGACAGATCGGCCGGTCGCATCGGCCGCACCGGACCCACGTCTCGCGGTCCGGGTGGCGGTAGCAGAACAGGCGCCCGTCGTCGGGGTTGCCCGCCTCGGCAGTCATCGAGACGGAGCGTACCCGGAGCCGCGATGCGGTGCCCGCGGCCGGGCCGTCGTGGATGGACACCGACGCCGGGCTCGCGCGATGGGTTCCGGCGGCGGATCGTATCGCCGGGCGCGCGTCCCGCGTCCCGCGTCCCGCGTCCCTTGCGCCGCCGTCCTACACTTCCCCGGTCGGAGTCTCCACCAGGGGTACGCCAGTGCCGAAGGAGTACGTCCGCCTCACCACGCCGCTCGTGCGCGACGGCGACCGCAGGCAGCTCCCCGCTCCGCCCCGCAACGTGGGACGAGGCACTGGACCGGGTGGCGGCCGAAGGGTTCCGAACGGCAGGCGCGGCGCACGGCTCCAGGA
The DNA here is from genome assembly GCA_963745655.1 of Terriglobales bacterium. Lineage (GTDB taxonomy): Bacteria > Acidobacteriota > Terriglobia > Bryobacterales > Bryobacteraceae > JAJFUV01. The sequence goes on from CAVUYK010000015.1 coordinate 390,116, forward strand.
CGTCGGGGTCTTCTCCTGCAGCCGCTCGACCAACGAGGTGCCTCGAGTTCATGGTCGTCGAGGAGATCTCCCGACGGCGATGGCCGAGCCCGCCGACGTGGCGCTTGCTGCGGCGGCGGCCTGGTCAAGAACGGCAGGCACGGCGTCACCGAGCCAGGTGTTCAACGCGCGGCCGTAGGCGATGGACCTGCTGGCGGAGGCCGCGACGATCTGTGGACCATCTTCGAGATCGGCGAGCGGTACGACTGGGGCGAGGCTGAGCGCCGAGGCGCTGGAACGAGTACGCATGCTGATGCGTCACCGGCATGACCTACGCCGAGCGAGGAGGTCCAGTGGCCGCGCTACGACGAACGCACCCGCTGAGCCGTCTGGATCCGCCGCGGCGGTACCCGTCCGGGGCAACAGGCCGTTGTTCTGGTCGAGCACGACCGCTGGTTCGAGCCGCTGGACGCTGGGACGTACCGGTCTGGCTCTACGACGGGCCGACGCCGACCTGAATAATACTGGGTGTCGGTTGCTGCGCGATCCGCGGCGCGACGACGCTGACCCCGGAGGAGATCACCTCGATGGGCTTGAGGAGGCCGAGGTCGTGCGCACCGCCGCCGCGGACGAAGTCGAGGCGCCAGTCCGTGCGGAGATCTACGCCGCGCCGGGGCCGCGTCGATGACCTTCGACTTCTCCTCGACCAGATCGCCGACCTGCTCATCATCGACGCGATGATGAAGGCGGCACGGGTGGTAGTTCAGGCGGTGATCCGGATCGAGAAGCTGGCCACCTGGTCGCCAGGCCAATCGGCTGCTGCAGGCGCGCTCAGCCGCGGCGGTGACGAACACGCCCCAGCCCGAGGCAGACCGCCGCCCCCAGCGCAGGTAGATCTGCGGCTCCTGCCACGGCAGCGGTGATCGCGGTCTGGTCGTCCGGGGTTGGCGGCCAGCGAGCTGCCACCGTCGCCGACTGCGCAGGCGTAGCGGTTCGACGTGCCCGTCGGCCAGCACGATCTCGACCAGCTCTACGTGCGGCCGCGCTCAGCGGCTCAGCGGCCTCAGCGAGGTAGTCGTTGGGCGCGAGCCGGTGCCCGTCACGGCCTCGTCGGCGGCGGTCCACCACGCGACCAGGATCAGCGCGTCGCGGACCGCGGCCGGAACAGCGGCGCCGCCGCCAGGCCGTGACGATCATGTCGCGCCGAGCAGGACGCGATGTCGACGCGCTGCAGCTCGATACGCCAGTTGACCTTGTCACCGCCACCTGGTCGGCCACCGAGCCAGTCGCCTGCTCCGGCTGGCTGCGCAGAACATGCCCGACAGGTCGACGCCGGCGCCGAGGGCGACTCCGCCCATCGGCAGAGGTAGCCGCCCTGGAGGCGAGGTCGAGCAACGGTGCCGCCGGCCTACTGGCGGCACCGATCAGCGAGTGGCGGCTCTACGAGCGGGTCGAGGATCTGGTGGCCGGCCTTGGCGACCCCGCGGTGGCGAAGCGCTGACCGGCCGGCACCCTCCTGGGCGCGCGAAGTGATGGGCCCGCCGCCTGACCAACTCCGACGACGTACGCTCTGCCCGACGTCGACGCGCTGATGTTCGTGCCGGGCGGCATGAACACTGGCCCTCGATGGAACTGTGCATCGCCGACCGCCGCGACCCGCACCCTGAGCGAGCGGTGATCGACGGTGCTTCCTCGACCGCGGGATCGGCGGCCTGCGGCGGGCTGGGACGGTGCGAGCGAAACATGGCCTGATCGACGGCGGCGGCCGATGGCGGGCACGACGTGGCGCTGACCGAGACCTGCGACGCCGACGCGGCACGTGGTGCAGGACTGGTGGGGGGTGGATCAGCGGGAGGAGCGATCGCCATGGAGCGCCTGACTACTGCCTGCCGAGGCCTATGGGTGCTGCCGACCTTCTACGTGGTCGCTCGCCACGACGCGCGCCCACCGGCTGTTGCTGATGCGCGCGACGACATGGCCGTGCGGCTGGCCGGCGAGGAATGGTCTGCGAGGAG